>NZ_BAUS01000003.1:0-237 GCF_000576615.1 Methylophilus sp. OH31
GTTGCGGAACTCGGACAGCCGATGGCCGAAGACTCCCGCCAACCCTGCGTTGCTCGGCGCGGCAGATGGGGACCCCGAACACCCGCGAGCGCCATCGTTTAGCAGGGTTAACAAAAGAATCTGATTTTTGAACCGTCCGCATTTATGCAATGCGAATTTGGCGAGATAAATCCCATCCCATCACGCTGAGTAGCGGAGACAAAATAAGGAAGAAGGGAGCGACTGTCCGAATCCCGC
>NZ_BAUS01000002.1:0-993349 GCF_000576615.1 Methylophilus sp. OH31
GCTCCAATCGCGATGGAAGAAGGCTTGCGCTTCGCTATCCGTGAAGGTGGTCGTACCGTTGGTGCTGGCGTCGTTGCCAAAATCATCGAGTAATTATCTTTATGAGCGGCAGGGTTATCCTGCCGCTTTTTGCTCTTTTTAAGGAAAAAACATGGCAGCTCAAAAAATTCGTATCCGTCTGAAAGCATTTGACTATCGTTTAATCGACCAATCTGCTTTGGAAATCGTAGATACTGCTAAACGTACTGGTGCAGTTGTTAAAGGTCCAGTGCCATTGCCAACACGTATCGAGCGCTTTGACATTCTGCGTTCACCACACGTGAACAAAACTTCCCGTGACCAGTTTGAAATCCGTACCCATCAGCGTCTGATGGACATCGTGGATCCAACAGACAAGACTGTTGATGCATTGATGAAGCTGGATTTGCCAGCTGGCGTGGATGTAGAAATCAAGCTTTAATTTAAAAGCTGACATTGCAATAAGCCTTTTCGAAAGAAAAGGTTATTGTCAAATCTAGAATAGTTCGGTATAATCCGCGCTCTTCGGTGGACGGTCAATTGTAATCGTCCACTTTAACTATTATAAGGAACTGATCATGAGCTTAGGGCTTATTGGTCGCAAAGTGGGCATGACCCGCATTTTTACAGATGAAGGCGCAAGCATTCCTGTAACTGTGCTGGAAGTGATTCCTAACCGCGTGACACAAGTTAAGACAGTCGCAACGGATGGCTATACAGGCCTGCAGGTTGCTTACGGTGAGCGTCGTGCCAGCCGTATCAACAAAGCGTTGACTGGTCACTTTGCCAAAGCGGGCGTAACTGCCGGTGCTGGTATCAAAGAATTCAATGTGGCTGAAGATGTATTGGCTAACTTCCAAGTAGGTGGAAATGTCACTGTTGATATTTTCTCTGTTGGTCAGTTGGTTGATGTGACAGGTACTTCCATCGGTAAAGGTTTTGCCGGTGCGATCAAGCGTCATAACTTCTCCTCCAACCGTGCTTCTCACGGTAACTCACGTTCGCACAACGTACCAGGCTCTATCGGTATGGCGCAGGATCCAGGTCGAGTATTCCCTGGTAAGCGCATGCCTGGCCATTTGGGTGATGCTAAAGTCACAACCCAAAACCTGGAAATCGTTCGTGTAGACGCAGAGCGTAACCTGTTGTTGATTAAAGGTTCCGTACCTGGCTCTAAAGGTGGCAATGTTGTTGTACGTCCAGCCATCAAAGCGAAAGGGGCTAAATAATGGAACTGAAATTAATCGATCAAAACGGCAAGGTAGCTAAAAAAGGCGTTGATGCGTCTGACGTTACTTTCGGTCGTGAATTTAACGAGTCCCTGGTGCATGAAGTGGTTGTTGCTTATCTGGCAAACGCTCGTACTGCGACTCGTGCACAAAAAACACGTGCAACCGTTGCTCACACGACACACAAGCCATATGCGCAAAAAGGTACTGGTAACGCCCGTGCCGGTATGGCATCCAGCCCGATCTGGCGTGGAGGCGGTCGCGCATTCCCAAACAGCCCTAACGAAAACTACAGCCACAAAGTAAACCGTAAGGCTTACCGTGCTGGCATGCAGACTATTTTGTCTGAGTTGGTACGTCAGGACCGTTTGAAGGTAGTAGACGATTTTTCAATCGACTCACCAAAAACTAAACAATTCGTACAGAAAATCAATGCTCTGGGCATCGATGGCGGTGTATTGCTGTTGACTGACGGTTTTGATGAGAATTTGTACTTGTCTTCCCGTAACCTGCCAAACGTATTGGTGGTTGAAGCGCAGTATGCTGATCCAGTAAGTCTGGTGCGTTTCCCTAACGTTTTGGTCACAGCCAATGCTGTGAAAAAACTTGAGGAGATCTTGGCATGATTACCGCAGCAACTAAAACACAAGATCGTTTATTGCAAGTGATTTTGGCGCCTCAGATTACTGAAAAAGCAACTTTCATTGCTGACAAACATCAGCAAATTGCTTTCAAGGTACGCACTGACGCGACTAAGCCAGAAATTAAAGCGGCTGTTGAACTGGTGTTCAAAGTCGAAGTGGCTTCTGTATCTGTGATTAACGTCGCAGGTAAAGTGAAGCGTGCTGGCCGTCGTATTGGTAAGCGTAACGACTGGAAAAAAGCTTATGTGAGCTTGAAGCCAGGTCAAGAAATTAACTTTGCAGCTGGCGAATAAGGAGAGAAGACATGGCATTAGTTAAAGTCAAACCAACTTCCCCCGGTCGTCGCGGTGTATTGAAAGTCGTTACACCAGATTTGCACAAAGGCAAACCTTACGCGCCACTGTTGGAAAGTCAAAGTAAAAACGCCGGTCGTAACAACAACGGCCGCATTACAACCCGTCACCAAGGTGGTGGTCATAAGCAGCATTACCGTATTGTTGACTTCCGTCGCAATAAAGATGGTATTCCTGCGACTGTTGAGCGTATTGAGTACGATCCAAACCGTACGGCGAACATTGCACTGTTGTGCTACGCCGATGGTGAGCGTCGTTACATCATTGCACCACGTGGCATTGCTGCCGGTGCACAGTTGATCAGCGGTTCTGAAGCGCCTATCCGTGCTGGTAATGCCTTGCCTTTGCGCAACATTCCAGTCGGTAGCACGATTCACTGCATCGAAATTCAACCAGGCAAAGGTGCGCAAATCGCCCGTTCAGCAGGTACATCAGTACAGTTGCTGGCGCGTGAAGGCTCCTACGCTCAGTTGCGTTTGCGTTCAGGTGAAGTGCGCCGTGTGCACGTTGACTGTAAAGCCACATTGGGCGAAGTAGGTAACGAAGAGCATTCACTGCGTTCTATCGGTAAAGCTGGTGCAATGCGCTGGCGCGGTGTTCGTCCAACCGTTCGCGGTGTGGTGATGAACCCGGTTGATCACCCGCACGGTGGTGGTGAAGGCCGTACAGCTGCTGGTATGAACCCTGTGTCACCATGGGGTCAGAAAACTAAGGGTTATCGTACTCGTAAGAATAAGCGTACTGATAACATGCGTGTAAGTCGTCGTCCGAGAAATGTAAGGTAATCGCTATGGCACGTTCTATTAAAAAAGGTCCATTTGTGGACGCTCACTTGGCTAAGAAAGTCGAAACTGCCACTGCGAACCGCGACAGAAAACCAATTAAAACCTGGTCACGTCGTTCGACTGTATTGCCAAACTTTATTGGTTTAACCATCGCAGTGCACAACGGTAGACAACATGTGCCTGTGTTGATTTCTGAAAACATGGTTGGTCACAAACTCGGTGAATTTGCGTTGACACGTACGTTCAAGGGTCACGCGGCTGATAAAAAAGCGAAGAAGTAAGGGGCTGATTATGCAAGTTACTGCAGTTTTAAAAGGCGTACACCTTTCTCCGCAAAAAGCGCGTCTGGTGGCTGACCTGGTCCGTGGCAAAAAAGTAGATCAAGCACTGAATATCCTGGCATTCACCCCTAAGCGTGGTGCCGAGATTATCAAAAAAGTGGTTTTGTCTGCGATTGCTAACGCCGAACATAACAATGGTGCTGATATCGACACATTGAAGGTGACTTCAATCTATGTGGATAAAGGCTTGGTGATGAAGCGTATCCGTGCTCGTGCAAAAGGTCGCGCTGGTCGTATTACGAAACCAACCTGTCATATTCATGTGACAGTCGGTGACTCAAAGGAATAATATGGGACAGAAAATTCATCCAATTGGGTTCCGTTTGAGCGTTCAGAAAAACTGGGCCTCACGTTGGTACTCTAATAGCCAGAACTTCCCTGCGATGTTGCAAGGCGACATCAAAGTGCGCGAGTTCTTGAACAAGAAACTGGCGAGTGCTGCTGTGAGCCGTATCGTGATTGAGCGTCCTGCCAAGAACGCTAAAATCACTATCCACAGTGCACGTCCTGGTGTTGTGATTGGTAAGAAAGGCGAAGATATCGAATCTTTGCGTTCTAGCCTGCAAGGCCTGATGGGCGTGCCGGTGCACCTGAACATTGAAGAAGTGCGTAAGCCAGAATTGGACGCTACTTTGATCGCACAATCCATTGCACAGCAATTGGAAAAGCGCGTGATGTTCCGCCGTGCCATGAAACGTGCCATGCAAAACGCCATGCGTTTGGGCGCACAAGGTATCAAGATCATGAGTTCCGGTCGTTTGAACGGTATCGAAATCGCACGTACCGAGTGGTACCGTGAAGGCCGTGTGCCTTTGCATACACTGCGTGCTGATATCGATTACGGTGTGGCTGAAGCTTCAACCACCTACGGTATTATCGGAATTAAAGTTTGGGTATTCAAAGGCGAGATCTTCGGTGACAACGCTGCTAACGCTGCCGTTGCTGATGCTGAGCCAGAGAAAAAAGTAAGAAAGCCGAGGGCTAAAGATGCTGCAACCAGCTAGACAGAAATACCGTAAGATGCAAAAGGGTCGCAATAAAGGTATTGCGACTACTGGTAACAAGGTGAGCTTTGGTGAATTTGGTTTGAAAGCGGTCGGTCGCGGTCGTTTGACAGCACGCCAGATTGAAGCTGCACGTCGTGTGATGACTCGTCACATTAAACGTGGTGGCCGCGTTTGGATTCGTGTGTTCCCGGATCAACCGATCTCTAAGAAACCTGCTGAAGTACGTATGGGTAACGGTAAAGGTAGCGTGGACTACTACATCGCCCAGATTCAGCCAGGCAAAATGCTGTACGAAATGGATGGCGTGAGCGAAGAGCTGGCACGTGAGGCTTTCAAATTGGCTGCTGCGAAGCTGCCAGTCGAAACTACATTCATGACCCGTCAAATTGGCAGTTAAGGAGTAGTAACGATGAAAGCTTCTGAATTGAGAGCAAAGTCAGCAGATGAGCTCAATAACGAGTTGGTTGAGTTGCGCCGTGCGCAGTTTTCTCTGCGCATGCAAGTAGCCACCCAACAATTGAACAAAGTAGATCAGCTGGGTAAAGTGCGCAAAGATATCGCTCGCGTGAACTCTGTATTGGCTGAGAAAGCGAAACAGGCATGATGACTGAAAAAGCGAAAGTAGTACGCAGTTTGACTGGCCGCGTGGTAAGCAACAAGATGGATAAAACCGTGACTGTGCTTGTCGAGCGTAAAGTGAAACACCCTCTGATTGGTAAAGTGGTTGTTAAATCGAACAAGTTCCATGCGCATGATGAAACAAATGCATGTAACGAAGGCGATGTTGTGACAATCACTGAAACACGCCCATACTCCAAGAGCAAGTCTTGGATTGTAAGCAAAATCGAAGCTAAATAAGGCTTCAAATATAAAACCGGAAAAACGCTTGTCATAAGCGTTTTTTTGGTTGTATAATGTTGGACTTTTCGGTGCCCGCCTTAGTTGGCATGTAGCTGGCACCCCAATACTGACCGTGGTCTATTGGCCGAAATTGTGAAAGCAAGCGGCTGTAGTGGTTATAACGGATTAAGTTGGAGATTATTTCTCATGATTCAAATGCAATCTCGGCTTGAAGTAGCCGACAACACTGGTGCGCGTTCCGTTCAGTGTATCAAAGTCTTGGGTGGTTCCAAGCGTCGTTATGCCAGCATTGGCGACATCATCAAGGTCAGCATTAAAGATGCTGCGCCGCGTGGTCGCGTCAAAAAAGGTGAAATCTACAACGCTGTGGTTGTGCGCACTGCTAAAGGTGTTCGCCGTCCAGATGGTTCGTTAGTTAAATTTGATGCCAATGCCGCAGTCTTGTTGAATAACAAGCTGGAGCCTATTGGTACGCGTATTTTTGGCCCTGTGACTCGTGAATTGCGTAGTGAGCGCTTCATGAAGATTGTTTCACTGGCGCCTGAAGTGTTGTAATCGGCTTGGAGACAATCAAATGAGCAAAATTCGCAAAGGTGACCAGGTCATTTTAAATACAGGTAAAGATGCAGGTAAAACAGGTGCTGTTTTAAGCGTCTTGCCAACAGGCCATGTAGTGGTTGAAGGTTTGAATGTGGTTAAAAAACACACTCGCCCAAACCCGATGCGTGGTATCACTGGTGGCATCATCAGCAAGGAAATGCCGGTAGACGGCTCCAATGTGGCAATCTTCAATGCTGCAACACAAAAAGCTGATCGTGTTGGTTTTAAGGTACTGGAAGATGGTCGCAAGATTCGTGTATTCAAATCTAGCGGCGAGTCTATCGACGCATAGGATAATATATGGCACGTTTAAAACAGTATTATAACGATAGCGTGGTTGCCAAATTGACAGAACAATTTGGTTATACATCTGCAATGCAGGTTCCACGTATCGAGAAAATTACCCTGAACATGGGTGTGGGCGAGGCTGTGGCTGACAAAAAAGTCATGGAAAACGCTGTTGCTGATATGCAGAAAATTGCAGGTCAGAAACCAATCGTAACCAAGGCTAAGAAATCTGTCGCTGCATTTAAGATTCGCGACGACTATCCTGTTGGTTGCAAGGTAACGCTGCGTCGTGAGCGCATGTATGAATTCCTGGATCGCCTGATCACTGTGGCTATTCCTCGTATTCGTGACTTCCGTGGTATCTCTGGCAAGTCTTTTGATGGCCGTGGTAACTACAACATGGGCGTGAAAGAGCAAATCATTTTCCCAGAAATCGAATACGATAAAATCGATGCGCTGCGCGGGATGAACATCACGATTACTACAACTGCGAAAACAGACGAAGAAGCGAAAGCTCTTTTGGCTGCGTTCAGTTTCCCTTTCAGAGGTTAAGTCATGGCAAAAGTATGTATGACAGAGCGCGAGCAAAAGCGTCGCGAAACCGTTAAAAAATATGCAGCTAAACGTGCTGAATTGGTTGCTGCTAGCAACGATCAGTCTGCCAGCGTCGAAGATCGCATGGCTGCTCGTTTGAAGTTGCAAAGTCTGCCGCGCAACTCCAGTCCTGTTCGCACACGTAACCGTTGTGCTTTGACTGGTCGTCCACGTGGTGTGTTTAGTAAATTTGGTATCGCACGTAACGAGTTGCGTAAATTGATGATGGCTGGTCACGTACCAGGCGTCACCAAGGCCAGCTGGTAACGGAGGAGTAGAACATGAGTATGAGTGATCCGATTGCCGATATGTTGACCCGTATTCGTAACGCGCAACGTACGAATAAAACAACCGTTTCAATGCCTGCTTCTAAAGTGAAGGGCGCTATTGCAAACGTGTTGAAAGATGAAGGTTACATCGATGATTTCAACGTTCAAAACAATGACGGTAAGCCAGTTTTGAACATTAGCCTGAAATACTATGCCGGTCGTCCAGTAATTGAGAAGATTGAGCGTGTATCCAAGCCAGGTTTGCGTATTTATAAAGGTAGTCAGAACCTGCCTAAAGTGATGAACGGTTTAGGTGTGACTATCGTTTCCACTTCTAGAGGCGTGATGACTGATCGTAAAGCACAAGCTGCCGGTATCGGTGGTGAAGTTTTGTGCATCGTGGCCTAAGGAGAATCAATATGTCACGTGTTGCTAAAAACCCGATTGCGATTCCTGCGAAAGTAGAAGTTGTAATTTCTCCTTCAGAGATCTCCGTAAGCGGTCCTCTGGGTAAGTTAAGCCAAGCGCTGGTTTCAGAAATTTCTGTTTCCCGTGAAGGTGAAGAGTTGTTGGTTAAAGCGACCAGCGAAACACAACATGCAAGAGCGATGTCAGGTACGACTCGCGCTTTGCTGGCCAATATGGTGCAAGGTGTTTCTACTGGCTTTACCCGTAAATTGTCACTGATTGGTGTTGGCTACAAAGCAAATGCTCAAGGTTCTACCCTGAACCTGGAGTTAGGCTACTCTCACCCGATTAACCACAAAATGCCTGAAGGCGTGACTGTGCAAACACCTACTCCTACAGAGGTGATTTTGACTGGCGCTAACAAGCAAGTGGTTGGTCAAGTGGCTGCGCAGATTCGTGCTTACCGTGCTCCTGAGCCATATAAAGGCAAAGGTGTTCGTTATGCAGATGAAGTGGTCACTATTAAAGAGACCAAGAAAAAATAACTAAGGCACTTGCAGCGTAATGCTGCAAGGTTAGACACTGGCCTTAACAGTGAATCAACATTAAAGGTAAATTCAATGAAGAACGTAAATAACCGCTTGCGCAGAGCACGTAAAACCCGTGCCAAAATCGCCGAGTTAAAAGTTACACGTTTGAGTGTACATCGCACCAATACCAATATCTACGCACAGATCATTGCTGAAACTGGCGATCGCGTATTGGCGAGTGCATCCACCGTTGAGGCTGAAGTGCGTCAACAACTGAAAAATGGCGGCAACATCGAAGCTGCAACCCTGATTGGTAAGCGTATTGCTGAAAAAGCAGCGCAGGCTGGTATTACCACTGTTGCATTTGATCGTTCAGGCTACAAGTATCACGGTCGTATCAAGGCTTTGGCCGAAGCTGCCCGTGAAACCGGTCTCAAATTCTAAGGGTGAGATAAAGAATGGCTAAAGATATTGAACAGCAGCAAACCGATGGTTTGCGCGAAAAAATGATTACCGTTAACCGTGTAAGTAAAACGGTTAAAGGCGGTCGTATCATGAGCTTCGCTGCGTTGACCGTAGTTGGTGATGGTGATGGTGCCGTTGGTATGGGTAAAGGTAAAGCGCGTGAAGTGCCAGTGGCTGTACAAAAAGCCATGGACGAAGCCCGTCGTAACATGGTTAAAGTGAACCTGAACAACGGTACATTGCATCACGCAGTGACTGGCGTTCACGGTGCAGCCAAGGTGCTGATTCAGCCAGCTTCTGAAGGTACCGGTATTATTGCCGGTGGTGCAATGCGCGCTATCTTCGAAGTAATGGGTGTGACTAACGTGGTTGCAAAAAGTATTGGTTCTACCAATCCTTACAACCTGGTTCGCGCAACTTTGAACGGTTTGGCATCCATGAATACGCCGGCTGAAATCGCCGCTAAACGTGGTAAGACCGTAGAAGAAATCAGAGGTTAATCATGGCTAAAGCAAAAAAAGAGAGCGCTACTTTAAAAGTAACGTTGGTTAGAAGTTTGATTGGTCGTATTGAAGCACACAAAGCCACTGTACGTGGTCTGGGTCTGCGTCGTATGCACCACACTGTAGAAGTGCAGGACACTCCTGAAATTCGCGGCATGATCAATGCAGTGAGTTATCTTTTGAAGGTTGAATAATCATGCAATTAAACACGATTAAGCCTGCTGCAGGCGCAAAAAAAGCACCTCGTCGTTTAGGTCGTGGCATTGGCTCTGGTTTGGGTAAAACTGGTGGCCGTGGTCATAAAGGTCAAAAATCCCGTGCTGGCGGTTTTCATAAAGTCGGTTTTGAAGGCGGTCAAATGCCTTTGCAACGCCGTCTGCCAAAACGTGGTTTTAACTCACTGACACAAGCTGACACCGCACGTATCCGTACTAGCGAATTGGCTTTGGTTGATGCCGAAGTGATCGACATCTTGTCTCTGAAAGCAGCCAAATTGGTGCCAGTCTCTGCAAAAGCAGTGAAGGTTTACCTGTCTGGTGAAGTTGCTGCCAAAGTACAAGTTCAAGGGTTGTTGTTGACTAAAGGTGCTCAAGCTGCCATCGAATCTGCTGGCGGAAAAGTACTTGAAGTCTAATCAGTTGTAAGAAAAGAGTATCAGCTTGGCACAGGATAATATCTTAAGTTCCGTAAGCAAACTTGGCGAATTAAAAAGCCGTTTGTGGTTCTTGTTGGGCGCATTGGTGGTTTACCGCTTAGGTGCGCATATTCCAGTGCCAGGCATTGATCCAACTGTGTTAAAGCAGTTGTTTGATACGCAGAAAGATGGCATTTTGGGCATGTTTAACATGTTCTCCGGTGGTGCGTTGTCACGCTTCACCGTGTTTGCCCTCGGCATCATGCCTTACATTTCTGCCTCAATTATTATGCAGTTGCTGACAGTGGTTTCACCACAGCTGGAGCAGCTGAAGAAAGAAGGCGAAGCTGGTCGTCGTCAAATTACCAAATACACCCGCTACGGCACGGTGTTATTGGCTACCTTTCAAGCCTTGGGCATTGCCATCGCGTTGGAAGGTCAGGCAGGTTTGGTATTAGACCCAGGCTTTGCATTCCGTATTACTGCCGTGACCACGTTGGTTGCTGGCACGATGTTTTTGATGTGGTTGGGTGAGCAGATTACCGAGCGTGGTATCGGTAATGGCATCTCAATCATTATTTTTGCCGGTATCGTTGCGGGCTTGCCGCATGCGATTGGCAGTACTTTAGATCTGGCAAAAACCGGTGCATTCTCCATTCCCTTGGTAATGTTCCTGTTTGTCGCAGTGCTTCTGGTAACCGCGCTGGTTGTGTTCGTAGAACGTGGCCAACGCAAGATTACAGTGAATTATGCCAAGCGCCAGGTTGGTAATCGTATTTATGGAGGCCAGTCTACGCACTTGCCACTGAAGTTGAATATGTCAGGTGTGATTCCACCGATTTTCGCTTCGAGTATTATTTTGTTCCCAGCCACATTGGCTGGTTGGTTTGGTAGCAGTGAACATATGTACTGGTTGAAGGATGTGAGTGCGAAACTCTCTCCAGGCCAACCTTTGTACATCTTGTTGTTTGCTGCCGCAATTTTGTTTTTTGCTTTCTTCTACACGGCATTGGTCTTCAATCCGAAAGAAACGGCAGATAACCTGAAGAAAAGTGGCGCGTTTGTGCCAGGCATCCGTCCTGGTGATCAAACCGCAAAATATATTGATCGCATCATGGGTCGTTTGACATTGATTGGTGCGCTCTACATTACGCTGGTTTGTTTGTTGCCAGAGTTTTTGGTGTTGAAGTTTAATACCCCGTTCTATTTTGGTGGTACTTCATTGTTGATTATCGTTGTCGTAACGATGGACTTTATGACGCAGGTGCAATCACACCTGATGTCGCAACAGTATGAGGGATTGCTGAAAAAAGCCAATTTTAAAGGTTCGGGCAAGTAGCAATGGCACGAGAGGATCGCATTGAGATGCAAGGCGAGATTCTGGAAAATTTGCCGAATGCAACTTTTAAAGTGAAACTTGAAAACGGTCATACAGTGCTTGGTTACATTTCAGGCAAAATGCGCATGCACTACATACGCATTTTACCTGGTGACAAAGTCACAGTAGAAATGACCCCATATGATTTAACCCGTGCGCGAATTACATTCCGCGCAAAGTAAGTGAATTAAATAAAGGAAAGTAAGATGAGAGTTCGCGCATCAGTTAAAACATTATGCCGTAACTGTAAAGTAGTTAGACGTCGCGGCGTTGTTCGTATTATTTGTACTGACCCACGTCACAAACAACGTCAAGGTTAATGGTAAAACATTTGCTTGTGAGAGCATTGATTGGCTGATATAATATGCGGCTTTTCTTTTCTACGCACAAGTTTGATCGTGAAAAACGATTGATTATTGGAGTTTAAGTATGGCTCGTATTGCCGGGGTAAATATCCCAAACCACAAACATGCAGAAATTGCTTTGACCTCTATTTACGGTATTGGTCGCGATACTGCGCAGAAAATCTGTGCTGCGGCTGGTGTACTGACAACAGCAAAGGTTAAAGACCTGAGCGACTCAGAAGTTGAAAAATTGCGTGACGAAGTGGCTAAATACACTGTAGAAGGTGATTTACGTCGTGAAGTAACCATGAACATCAAGCGTTTGATGGACCTGGGTTGCTACCGCGGTATTCGCCATCGTCGTGGCTTGCCAGTGCGCGGTCAGCGTACCAAAACCAATGCGCGTACTCGCAAAGGTCCGGTTAAAGCCATCAAGCAATCTAAATAATCTTTTATTGAACATCAGTAGATATTAAGGACAGTACAACATGGCAAAAGCTAATGTACGCGTTAGAAAAAAAGTTAAAAAGAATATTGCCGAGGGTATCGCTCACGTGCACGCTTCTTTTAACAACACGATTATTACGATTACCGATCGTCAAGGCAATGCGTTGTCATGGGCTACTTCCGGTGGTCAAGGTTTTAAAGGTTCACGTAAAAGTACTCCATTTGCTGCACAGGTAGCTTCTGAAGTGGCTGGTAAAGCTGCTCAAGAGTCCGGTGTTAAAAATCTGGAAGTGCGTATCAAGGGTCCAGGTCCAGGTCGTGAATCCGCTGTGCGTGCGTTGAATGCTGCCGGTTTTAAAATCACCAGCATTACTGATGTGACACCGGTGCCGCATAACGGCTGCCGTCCACCGAAAAAACGCAGAATTTAATTCATTTCGCTTCGATAAATTAGCGAATCGATTACTGGAGAACTATTTTGGCTAGAAATTTAGACCCTAAATGCCGTCAATGCCGTCGTGAAGGTGAAAAACTGTTTCTGAAAGCAGAAAAATGCTTTACAGACAAATGCGCAATTGAAAAGCGCAACTTCGCACCAGGTCAGCATGGTCAGCGCCGCAACTCACGTCTGTCTGACTACGGCGTGCAATTGCGCGAGAAGCAAAAAGTACGTCGTATTTACGGCGTGTTGGAAGGTCAGTTCCGTACTTATTACGCTGAAGCTGATCGTCAAAAAGGCATTACTGGTGAGAACCTGTTGCAATTGCTGGAGTCCCGTTTGGACAATGTAGCATACCGCATGGGTCTGGCTGGTTCGCGTTCTGAAGCACGTCAAGTAGTGCGTCATAACAGCATTTTGGTTAACGGCAAACGCGTAAACATCCCTTCATATCAAGTGAAGGCCGGTGACGTAGTTACTGTGGCTGATAAATCAAAAACACAATTGCGTATTAAAGCTGCGGTTGAAGCGGCTGAACAACGTGGTTTCCCTGAGTGGTTGGAAGTCGACGTCAAAGCATTGTCTGGTAAGTTCAAGGCTAAACCTCAGCGTGATGAGTTGCCTGCTACCATCAATGAATCATTGATCGTTGAATTGTATTCTAAGTAATCGCTTAGCTTAGGCTAAGGATTACTTGTTACTACCCAATTACTTCAAGGAGTTGTATGCAAAATAACCCTACAGATTATTTGAAGCCACGTGTTGTGGACGTTGAAGTGATTACTCCACTGCGTGCACGTGTGACTTTAGAGCCAATGGAACGTGGCTTTGGCTATACCTTGGGTAATGCGTTGAGAAGAGTATTGCTTTCTTCCATCCCGGGTTTTGCCATTACTGAAGTAAAAATCGATGGTGTTGTACATGAGTACTCCACTATTGAAGGTGTGCAGGAAGACGTTGTTGACATCTTGCTGAACCTGAAAGGTGTTGCCTTAAAGCTGCACAACAAAACCGAAACCATTTTGGTATTGAACAAAACTGGTGAAGGTATTGTGACAGCTGGTGATTTTGAAGTTGGTCATGATGCTGAGATCGTTAATCCGAACCACATCCTGGCAAACATCACCAAAGGTGGTAAGTTGAACCTGGAAGTGAAAGTTGAAATGGGCCGTGGTTATCAGCCTGTTCCAGCCCGTCAAAAAGCCAACGATGAAGATCGCGTATTAGGCTTTATGATGGTGGATGCTTCTTTCAGCCCGATCAACAAAGTGAGCTACCATGTTGAGAGCGCACGTGTTGAGCAGCGTACTGACCTCGACAAACTGATTATGGATGTTGAGACTAACGGCATTATCGAGCCTGAGCAGGCGATTCGTGATGCTGCGCGTATCCTGATTGGTCAGTTGTCCGTGTTTGCAAATCTGGAAGGTGCTTCTGCTGATGTTGAAGTGAAAGCTGCACCTCAGGTAGATCCAATCCTGTTACGCCCGGTCGATGACCTGGAGCTGACAGTGCGTTCTGCCAACTGCCTCAAAGCAGAAAATATTTTCTACATTGGTGATTTGATTCAGCGTACAGAAAACGAATTGCTGAAAGCGCCTAACCTGGGTAGAAAATCATTGAACGAAATTAAAGACGTGTTGGCCTCTAAAGGCCTGACACTGGGAATGAAGCTGGAAAACTGGCCACCTGTTGGTCTGGAAAAAGCTTAATTTCTGATCAGATAAATACTTAAGGAAATTACTATGCGTCACGGTAATAGCAATCGTAAATTGAACAGAACCAGCAGCCACCGCGCAGCCATGTTCCGCAACATGGTGACCTCTTTGCTGCGTCACGAAGTGATCAAAACAACTTTGCCTAAAGCAAAAGAGCTGCGTAAATATGCAGAGCCATTGATCACTTTGGGTAAAACACCTACATTGGCAAACCGTCGTCTGGCGTTCAGCCGTCTGCGTGACCGTGACATCGTAGGTAAGTTGTTCGGTGAACTGGGTCCACGTTACAATGCACGTAATGGCGGTTACCTGCGCATTCTGAAATGTGGTTTCCGTCAAGGTGACAATGCGCCAATGGCATTCGTTGAATTGGTAGATCGTCCAGAAGTTGCCGAAGCACCAGCAGCAGAATAAGACAGACGCATCAATAAAAAAGCCAGCTTTCGCTGGCTTTTTTATTTTCTAAACCCCCTCTATTCGTTATGCATTAACCAATGGCTAATCATTTCCGTGTTAAAGGGCCAGCACAGCTCATTTGTATTGTCGGTTGATGCGAAAAGTAGCACGGGAATGCTAATTTCATAGTGCTGCAGCAATTTTTCGTCATCAATGATGTCTAGGTATTGGTAAGGTAGATTGAGCTCCTGCAATAGCCGCTCTGCATCCTCACAAAGGTGGCAGCCTTTGGTGCCCAATAATATCAACTGCTTTTGCATAAAAACTCTAGGTAGTGTCATCAACGCTTTGTACAATGATACCTGCAAAAATAACGCCTGCTCAATATTGGATCATGCATGACAGAAATTCGCGAACAAGATGAGAAAGTGACCGAGGGCAAGGAAAGCCTGAGCGAGACTTTGCAGCAGGTGATCCACTTGCTGGATAAGCACAAGCTGGTCGAACATGTCGTGCATCGGCAAGATATGCCTAAGCATGATCTGGTAGAGAACCTGGTTCACAAGCAAAATCTGAATATTCTGCAGCATAAGCTGGATCAGTTACATCCGGCTGACGTGGCTTATATCCTCGAATCGCTACCATTAGATGACCGTTTAATGGTCTGGGATCTGGTGAAAGCCGATCGTGATGGCGAAATTCTGCTTGAAGCCTCCGACGCTGTTCGTCAAACCCTCATTGCGGACATGGATAGTGATGAGTTGCTGGCAGCTGCCGAGCAACTGGACACTGACGAGCTGGCAGACCTGGCACCTGACTTGCCAAAAGACGTGTTGCAGGACTTGCTTTACAGTCTGGATACGCAACATCGCGAGCGTTTGCAATCTGCGCTTTCTTATCCTGATGACACCGTCGGTGCCATCATGGACTTCGATATTGTGACGATTCGTGACGATATCACGCTGGAAGTCGTGTTGCGCTACCTGCGCAGGCTGCCAAAATTTCCTGACCATACGGATAAATTATTCGTCATTAATCGCGACGACATCCTGCAAGGGGTGTTGCCCCTGAAGCGCATTATCTTGAATGATCCGGAGACCCGTGTCGGCGACATTATGTCGACAGATGCCGTGGTGTTCCACCCCGAGGATATGGCCGATCAGGCAGCGATGGCGTTTGAGCGTTATGACTTGGTGACGGCGCCGGTGGTCGACAATAACCGCAAGCTGGTCGGGCGGATTACGGTGGATACGGTGATGGATATTATTCGTGAAGAGGCTGAGTCAGACATGCTGTCTTTGGCCGGTTTGCGCGAAGAAGAAGACTTTTTTGCCTCCATCTGGAAGTCTGTGCAAAACCGTTGGGCCTGGCTGGCGATTAACCTGGTGACCGCATTGGTGGCATCACGTGTGATTGGCTTGTTTGAAGGCAGTATCGAGAAGATTGTGGCACTGGCTGCATTGATGCCTATTGTGGCTGGTATTGGCGGCAACTCAGGTAACCAAACCACCACCATGATTGTACGCGGTTTGGCCTTGGGCCAGATTTCCGGCTATCACATGAAATCATTACTGCAAAAGGAAATGGGTGTTGCGCTCATGAATGGCTTGCTATGGGGCGGTGTCCTCGGTCTGATTGCGTTCTGGTTGTACCACAATGCCGCATTGGGATTAGTGATGATGGCGGCGATGGCCTTGAATTTGTTGTTGGCGGCCATTATCGGCGTCATGATTCCATTGGTCATGAACAAGATGGGCAGGGACCCGGCCGTTGGCTCCAGTGTGTTGATTACTGCGTTGACCGATAGCGGTGGTTTCATGATTTTCCTCGGCCTGGCCACAATCTTTTTGTTATAAAAATCTATGATGGATAACGATATTAATATTCTCTGGAAAGAAATTGTTCAGGACCTGAGCACGGTCTCTGCTTTGTGGCAGTTGTTTGTATTTGGCGTGATTCTGGCCGTGAGCGGTTTACTCAATTGGCACCTGCGCAAGCAAATTGCAGCCGGCAAAGTAAACACTGTTTATAAAATGTTGTTGGGTGGCATTGAGCGCCTGTTTTTCCCGTTTGTGGCTTTTCTGTTGCTGGTCATTGCACGCTATTCGCTTGAAGGCTTTATGCATGTCGGTTTGTTGCGACTTGCAGCGCGCATGCTGCTGGCGATGGTGATTATTCGTAGCCTGATTTACGTCTTGCGCTATGTGTTCTCACCGAGCGCCTGGTTGCATTCGTTTGAGCGGGTCATCGCATGGGTTGTATGGGTGGTGGTGGCTTTGCATATCAGCGGCTTCCTGGATCCTGCCTTGCAGATTCTGGAGGATGTGACGTTTAGTGTTGGCAAGCAGAAGTTAAACCTGTTGCTGCTGATCCAGGGCGGGCTCACCATCGTCATCACTATGCTGGTTGCCTTGTGGTTAAGTCGCATGATAGAACTGCGGCTGATGGCCTCAGAGAATATCAATAGTAACTGGCGTGTCATTATGGTCAAGCTGGTGCGTATGGTGGCCATTGTCATTGCCTTGCTGATGTCGATGGCGGCTGTAGGCATGGATGTCACCATGCTGTCTGTGTTTGGCGGTGCGCTTGGTGTAGGGCTTGGCTTTGGTTTGCAGAAGATCGCCAGCAATTATGTGAGTGGTTTTATTATCCTCATGGATAAGTCGCTGCATATGGGCGATATTGTGACGATTCGCGGTTACTATGGCATCGTCAAAGAGTTGCGGTCGCGTTATATTGTTTTACGCAAGCTGGATGGAACTGAATTCATCATTCCTAACGAAACGATGATCACAGATGTGGTGATTAATCATACTTCTGCAGCCCATAAAGCGAAGGTGCCTGTTTTAGTCCAAATCTCTTATGAAAGTGATCTGGATTTGGCCATCAAGCTATTGCAAGAGATTGGTCGGTCGCATGAGCGTACACTAAGGGATGAAGCTGCTGTGGAGGTGATTATTAAATCATTCGGCCAGAATGGCATTGATTTACAGTTGGCGGTAGGGGTGCTTAATCCCGAGGAGGCGACCGCCAAGCTGCAGAGTGAGGTTTATTACGAGATTTGGCAGCGCTTTAAAGCGAATAATATTCAGATCCCATACTCACAGCAGGATGTGCGTATTATTTCCGGTCAGGCAGCTTTAAATCTGGCTTCAGAATAATGGGAAGGTTGGTATAGCGACCAAAATAAAAAAGCCTGCGATTGCAGGCTTTTTTATTAATGCTGGAAACTGAAATTATTTCAATTTAGTTTCTTTGTACAGCACATGCTTACGAGCTACTGGGTCAAATTTCTTGATCTCCATTTTCTCTGGCATAGTACGTTTGTTTTTTGTGGTGGTATAGAAATGACCTGTACCAGCACTGGATTCCAATTTGATTTTTTCACGCATGATAATATCCTTTGCTGACTAAATGTCGCGAGTTAGATTTTTTCGCCAGCAGCACGCAAATCAGCCAACACAGCGTCGATACCATTTTTGTCGATCGTACGCAAAGCAGCGTTGGTAATGCGCAGGCTTACCCAGCGGTTTTCGCTCTCAACCCAAAACTTACGGTTTTGCAAGTTAGGCAAGAAACGACGTCTTGTTTTGTTTTGTGCGTGAGAAACATTGTTGCCCACCATTGGTTTTTTACCGGTTACCTGACATACACGTGCCATGGTTGTCTCCAAATACTTTTATCTTTTCAGAAAGAGCGAGATTATAGATTGAATCGTATGCACAAATCAAGCGCTTATTGTAATTTTTCTCATAATTTAGTGCTTGCCCGTGCTGCCAAAGCCACCTTCACCCCGTTCGCTGCTGGTGAATTCATCCACAATATGAAAATCTGCCTGCACAACAGGCACGATTACCATCTGCGCCACCCGTTCCATCGGGTTCAGGATAAACGGCTCTTTACTGCGGTTCCAGCATGAAACCAGCAATTGTCCTTGATAGTCCGAGTCAATCAATCCAACCAGATTGCCAAGCACAATGCCATGTTTATGGCCTAAACCTGAGCGCGGCAAGATCATGGCGGCATAATAAGCATTGTCGATATGAATCGCCATGCCTGTCGGAATCATGATGGTCTCGCCCGGCTGTATGGTTTGCGTATGCTCAATACAGGCACGTAAATCCAACCCGGCTGAGCCAGGCGTTGCGTAGTTAGGCATCATGTGATGCAGGCGGGGGTCAAGAATCTTGAGGTCTACGGTAATCGACATGCTGCATACTCCAGAAAAAGATTGCGCTATTAAACACGAAATGTGACCGAAAATCACTGATTACGATAATTAGTCGGCAACAAAAAAGCCAGCAGTTGCTGGCTTTACAAAGAGTGGTGATATTTAGAACTTGTACTGTGCGCTCAAGCCCAACAGATAGTTACGACCGGCAGCTGGCTCGAAAAATAAGCCGTTACCGTCATTCACGCGTACAGAGCCGATGTAATCCTTATCGGTAATGTTTTCAATACGTATGTATTCTTTAAATCGCCAGTTGGTCAGGTTTTGTTGAAATCCTGCACGGATATTGAATATGGTGTAAGAAGGCGCTTTGTCTGTGTTGATATCGTTCACGTAGACTTGGCTATTATGGCGGCCTTCGAGTGCCGAGAAAAATCCAAGGCTAGGATGTTTCCAAGCGACTTCCCCATACACTTGTGACTTATAAGTGCCAGGGATGCGGTTGCCTGAGTTGACGGGACCGGTTGCGCCTGCTGCGTTAATCACTGTCACGAAAGGGTCATCGAATTTTGCATTGAGTAATGTGTAGGCAGCGAATACGGTGATGTTGTTGTCCAAATTTGCATCAATCGAAGCCTCAATGCCTGTTCTTTTTGTTTTGCCTGCATTTTGATAGCTTGAACGCCCTGAAACAGTTTGACGGGTCACAATTTCATTGTCGGTGTCCACTTTAAATAGAGTGACGTTGGCTCTGATGTCGTCGGTGATAAATGCTTTTGCGCCTAATTCAATATTGGTGCTTTCTGCGGCTTTCAGTGACAGGTTGGGTTTACTTGCTACACCGCCAGTGACATTGTCAAAAGCCGCTTCAATGAAAGTAGGCGTTTCAAAGCCTTTGCCAACGTTAGCATAGAGGTTTAACTTCTCAGTTGCTTTCCAGATAATGCCGATCACCGGAGTGGTTTTCTGGTACTCAACATCTCCACTGTTATCACCGTTTGAGCCAGTGCCGGTAATGAAGTTGTCTTGGACCTCCAGTTTCACCTTGGTGTGACGTGCGCCAGCGTGCAAATCAAGATTGGGCGTAATGCTTAAATTGCCTTGTAAATATTGATCGAAGTTACTAGAGATATTCTGTTCTAGTCTGTTAGGCGTGTTCACCATTGAACCTAAACGCAAAAGATTGGTGTCTTTGCGGTCGTCTGTGGACTTTCCATAATTCAACCCCAAAGTTATTTGGTAAGGAAGGTTGCCTAGGCTGCCTTTGTTGTCCCATCTTAAGTCTGCACCGTAAAACTCTCTATTGATTTCGCTGAGTCTTGAACTGGTCGAGGCGAGAGTTGTAGCGGTTGCGGTTGTTGTTAGAATCTGAGCATTATTTCTACTGCCTACGTAGGGAATAAAGCTGATTTTGTTATTTTCGTTAAACGCATGCTCGATGTTAAAACCAACTTGCGTATGGTCACGTTTAACACTGGTGTTCGCAAATAAGGCAGCAGGGACAACTTTATCTCGTGTGCCGTTAGAAAAAGCTCTTGCACGGTCTAGCCCCAGCGGATCTTGTGCTTCCTGATCAAACCAGTTCACCAGCGTTGTGACTTTGGTGTCTTCGTTCAAATTAAATTTGAATTTGGCGGTCGCCATTTGTTTATTACTTGAGCTATTGGCTCTGTAGCCGTCAGATTCATAGTTGGATACATTCAATGAATACTCCAACCCTTCTAATTGTCCCGCAGCTTCCAGCACATTGCGTTTAGTGTCATAGCTACCAAACATCGTGGTAGCACCAATTGTTGGTGTGGCTGGCGCGTCTTGCGTAAACATCTGAATCACACCGCCGGATGAGTTGCCGTAGAGGGATGAGAACGGGCCGCGCATGACTTCAATGCTTTTGATCGATGACAGGTCTACAACCCCAGGCTGGCCCTGGCCATCTGGCATGGTGAGGGGAATGCCATCGACATAGACGCGGATGCCGCGTACACCGAAGGATGAACGTGAGCCAAAGCCGCGGCTGGAGATTTGTGGATCTTGTGCTTGCTGTGTCCTGTTTTGTGCCGTGATGCCAGGCACGCGAATCAGGCTTTCGGACAGGTTCATTTGCAACTGGCCGTCTTTGATATTCTTTTGCTCAACCACATCAATGGCCACAGGCAAGTCAAAGCTGTTTTGTGCCTGACGGGTAGCTGTGACGACTACCGGCGAAAGTGTGAGGGTTTTTTCTTCGTCCGCCATGGCTTGTGGCATATTGCCAAAGGCAGCAGAAAGGGCGATGTATAAGGGCGTAAAACGAGGTGCGCGCATTGTAATTCTCAGTGCTAAAAATAGACTGCGCGATTGTAAGCTGAGTGTAAGCTTGGAGGTCTCAGTATTTTCATGAAAATACTGAGAATGACCGATTTAATTAGCTTGGATCAAATTGGCTTTTAAGGTGCGTTAAGAGTTTGAATGCAATGTTAATTTTGTCATCTGTGCCCAGTGCATATTCGCCGTGTTCGTCGATGATGGTGACTGCGTTCTGGTCGCTGCCCATGGCGGTATTGGCGTGATTGGCCACGATCATGGAGATGCGTTTCGCCAGTCTTTTTTGCTTGGCATAATCGACTACTTGTTCTGTTTCTGCAGCAAAGCCAACGCAATAGGGTGGGTTGGGTAAAGAAGCAACATCCGCCAGAATGTCTTTATTTTTTATGAGGTTAACGGTAAGTGTTTCCTCACTTTTTTTGATTTTCTGCTCAGAGGAAACATCAGGTCTGTAGTCAGCAACGGCAGCGACCCCAATAAATATGTCCTGGCTGGCGATATGTTGCATCACGGTTTGGTACATGTCTTGTGCGCTACTGGTAAAGTAGGCATGGCTGGTTGCCGGGCGCGTGGCGCTCGCATGACCATATACCAATGTGACTTCCGCGCCCATGCGCATGGCGACCTGCGCCAGGGCATAGCCCATTTTTCCGCTACTCAAGTTGGTGATGCCGCGCACCGGGTCCAGTTTCTCCAGTGTGGCACCCGCCGTGATCATGATTTTTTTACCAGTTAACCATTTGGGCGTAAAAAAGCTGTTGACCTCCTCCAGCAAGTTTTCTGGCTCCAACATCCGGCCTTGACCAACCTCACCACATGCCTGTTCCCCGCTATCAGGGCCTAATATCGTGATGCCGTCTTGTTGCAGTTGCACGATGTTGCGCTGTGTTGCAGGGTTCTCCCACATTTGCCTGTTCATTGCTGGTGCTACCAGGAGTGGGCACTCACGTGCGAGGCATAATGTGGAGAGTAAATCGTTGGCAAAACCATGTGTCAGTTTGGCGAGAAAGTCTGCGCTGGCTGGCGCTACTAAAATGGCATCCGCTTTGCGGCTGAGCTCTATGTGCGGCATGCCGTTAGGAATGCGTTGATCCCAGCTGTCGATAAACACCGGGTTGCCGGACAATGCCTGCAAGGTCGTGGGCGTCATAAAATGCGTCGCTGCTTCTGTCATCACCACTTGTACGCTATGGCCTTGTTTGACCAGTAAGCGCACCAGTTCTGCCGTCTTGTAAGCGGCAATGCCGCCAGTCACGCCTAGCAGTAGATGGCGGGAATGTGAGTGCGTTGGAATCATGGCTGCATTTTAACTGTAAACCACATGCAATTGCCATTTCTCAGCTATGTAGCATTTTCTTTAAAAATGTTAACATCGGGTCATCCATGGGGTGGGGCACATGATAAAGTTAGTCAGGATTTTGTTCTGGGTGGTTGTGGTGCTGACTGCATTGATGCAGCTTTGGCAAGAATATCTCACCTTGCAATGGCGCAAGCCCTTGAACGTGGCGGTATACCCAGTCAATGCTGATGGTGCTCCCGTGGTGGATACCTATATTGCCAGCTTGCGTGCGCAGGACTTTGACATTATTGCGCAGTTTTTTTCGCGTGAAGCACTGAAGTATCAATTGTCTTTGCGTCGACCTGTGACGGTTTATTTAGGGCCTGAAATTCACGATATCCCTCCCGCGCCACCAGCGGTCAATGGGCAATTATTGGATATTATCCTGTGGAGCCTTAAGTTTCGATGGTTTAGCTGGCGCCATCAGCCTGAGGTAGGTGTGCCCGTCGATATCAAACTGTATCTGCTGTATCACGACCCGTCACAGCATCGCCATTTATTGCATTCCACCGCTTTGCACAAAGGCCGCATTGGCCGAGTTAATCTGTTTGCCGAAAACAGTCAGCATGCCACCAATGCCGTCATTATCAGCCATGAATTGCTGCATACCTTGAGCGCCTCGGATAAATATGACCTGAACACCAGTCTGCCTTTGTTCCCGCAAGGCTATGCCGAGCCTTATGCGCAACCGCGCTATCCTCAGGCAATGGCCGAAGTCATGGCAGGCAAAGTGCCGCAAACGGCACAGAACGCGCGCATGGCCAAAAATCTGGACGCTGTGGTGATCGGCAGGCCCACCGCGCGTGAAATTGGCTGGTCAAAGTAAGCGGGAGGCGCGATGGCAATCACTGATTGGCCCGAACAAGAGCGTCCACGCGAGAAGTTATTACGGGCTGGCGCGACAGCGCTGTCAGACGCGGAGTTGCTGGCCATTTTTTTGCGTGTCGGCATGACTGGCAAAACCGCTGTGGATCTGGCGCGTGATCTGTTACAGCATTTTCAAAGCCTGAATGGCGTGTTTTCTGCGGATGTGCAGCAGATGACGGCGGTACCGGGCATGGGCACGAGCAAATATTGCCAGTTGCAGGCGGTGCTCGAGATGAGCAAGCGTGCGCTGGGTGAAGCCTTGCAGCAAAAAGATAGTTTTCGCTCGCCCAAGCAGGTCAAGGATTATTTGCAGTTGCAATTGTCGCATCTGCAGCGCGAAGTGTTTGGCATGATGTTTCTGGATGCGCAGAATCGCCTGATTGCTTATGAAACCTTGTTTGAAGGCAGCTTGATGCAAACCAGTGTCTATCCGCGAGAGGTCGTGAAGCGTGCACTGGCCTTAAATGCGGCAGCAGTGATATTGAGCCATAATCACCCAGGGGGTAATGCTGAGCCTAGTCGTGCTGATGAACAATTGACCATCAGTTTGAAAGACGCTTTAAACCTGGTGGATATCAAGGTGCTTGATCACATCATTGTGGCCAGGCAGGAAACGTTTTCGTTTAGCGAGCGGGGATTGATTTGAAATGTGCAGGCAGGGAGGTGGTGGGTGCTAACGGGGTCGAACCGCTGACATTCGCCTTGTAAGGGCGACGCTCTACCAACTGAGCTAAGCACCCGTGCCTTGCAACGAAGGCCGCATTATACCGAAACTCTTTTTTCCTGCAAGAGCCCGCAAAAAAATTATTGGAGGTTTGTGAGATGGGCGGTGAGCGGGCAGCTTTAAACGGTCAGCCGTTTAGTGATATTGATTAATTGCAGTGAGATGTCGGCCATGCCGGTTTTGCGTTTGTCAGCCATTTCGGATAATAAAGAATACGCTTGTTCTTCACTCAGGTCGCGCTGGTGCATCAAAATATCCTTGGCGGAGTCGACCAGCTTCTGGTCCTCCATGCTCAGGATGATGCGTGGCTTTGAGAAAGGTGGGGCTGGCATGTTGGGGCTGGCGGGTCTCATTGATACTCATGGAAAAATTTCGCTACTTCAATTTAGCAATCTGCATGCCAGTTGGTGAGTTTTTGTTAATGCAATGATTTTAAACAATAATTCCATGATTTTTAGCCCTGGTGTACTAATGCGCACAGGTGCTTTTGTGCACCACAGCAGTGCCGTTGCACCACCGCAACAGGTGTTGGTGACTCATGGTGTTTTTTGCGCACAGTGAGGCTTTTTGTTACAGTGCAAATCATTAAAAAAACAGGAAAGAATGCCATCATTATGAAAGCTTTTTGGAGTCGTGCAGGCTGGGCCAGTGTGGCCTTGTTGGGGGCAGCTGCACTGGCGCATGTCGCTATGGCGCGAGGGGAGTCATTAAATGCATTGTGGTTGATTACGGCCGCGGTGTGCGTGTATTTGATCGGTTACCGTTTTTATTCAGCCTGGATTGCGGCCAATGTGCTGGCCATTGATGCCACACGGGCGACGCCAGCGGAACGCTTGAACAATGGACGCGATTATGTGCCAACCAACCGCTGGGTGGTATTCGGCCACCATTTTGCGGCGATTGCCGGGCCGGGTCCGCTGGTAGGGCCGACTCTGGCGGCGCAATTCGGCTACTTGCCGGGCACATTATGGATTTTAATCGGCGCGGTGCTGGGCGGCGCAGTGCAGGATGTGGTCACACTGTTTTTGTCTACCCGCCGCAATGGGCGTAGCCTGGGGCAGATGGCGCGTGACGAAATCGGGGCAATTGGCGGTACGGCGGCAATGATAGGCACATTTTTAATCATGATTATCCTGATCGCCGTGCTCGGCCTGGTCGTGGTGAATGCCATGAAACACAGCCCATGGGGAACCTCCACCGTGGCAGCCACGATTCCGATTGCCATGCTGGTCGGCGTCTATATGCGCTATTTGCGTCCTGGCCGCGTGCTTGAGGCCTCCTTGCTGGGGGTGATTTTATTGCTGGCATCTGTCGTCTTTGGCGGCTGGATAGATCATCACCCGGTGTTGGCGGCCATGTTTGATCATGAAGGCCTGCCGCTGGCGTTTAGCGTGATTGCCTACGGCTTTGCGGCGGCTGTGTTGCCGGTGTGGCTATTGTTGGCACCACGTGATTATTTGTCTACCTATATGAAGCTGGGGACGGTGTTTATGCTGGCCATTGCGATTTTATGGTTGCGGCCAGAAATCCATATGCCTGCGATCACGCCTTTTATTGACGGTACCGGCCCGATCTTTGGCGGTAAATTATTTCCGTTCGTGTTTATTACTATCGCTTGCGGGGCGATTTCAGGCTTTCATGCCCTGATCGCCAGCGGCACAACGCCCAAGTTGATCACCAGTGAAGGTGATATCCGCATGATTGGTTATGGCGCCATGTTGCTGGAAAGCTTTGTGGCGATTATGGCCATGATCGCCGCTACTGTGCTGGAGCCGGGTGTCTATTTCGCGATCAACAGTCCGGCCGGTGTGGTTGGTAAAGAAGCGCTGGATGCGGTGAATACCATCAGCGGCTGGGGTTATCAGGTAACCGTTGAGCAGATGCAGCATTTAGCCAGCGCGATGGGCGAAAGTACCTTGTTTGCCCGCACCGGCGGTGCCCCCAGCCTTGCCGTGGGCATGGCCAGTATTTTAGGCACGGTGTTTGGCGAACATCTGCTGGCCTTGTGGTACCACTTTGCCATCATGTTTGAAGCCATTTTTATCCTCACCACGCTGGATGCCGGTACGCGCGTGGGTCGCTTTATGCTACAGGATATGCTGGGCAATCTGCATCCCAAACTAGGTGAAACCTCTTACACGCCTTCGGTGATTCTTACTAGTGCGCTGGTGGTGGCTGGCTGGGGCTACTTTCTTTATATCGGCGTCATTGACCCGAATGGTGGTGTCAATATTCTGTGGCCCTTATTTGGCATTGCCAACCAGATGCTGGCGGCGATTGCGCTCTCCGTCGCAACCGGTGTATTGATTAAATCCGGTAAAGTAAGCAAGGCATGGATTACCGGCTTGCCATTGATCTGGCTGCTGGCGATTACCACGACGGCGGCCTACGAAAAAGTCTTCAGTAGCGATATCCGCGTCGGCTTTTTTGCGGCAGCAAATGATTTGTCGCAAAAACTGGCTGACGGCGTTTTGCCGCCAGAAAAAGCCGCTGTGGCACCACAGTTAATTTTTAACCAGCAACTGGATGCCTGGTTAACATTATTTTTTGTCGCCATGTTATGGGTCGTGGTGCTGGATATGGCCAGAATGAGTCGTCGCTATTTTGCCGGACAGCCGGTCAGGCCGTCGAGTGAGGTGGCTTATGTTGCTTCACGCTTGGTTTAAGGAGGCGAAATGCGTACGTATTGGTTAAAGCAAACCTGGCAGCGGATACGCCAGCTCTCTGGGGATGATGCTTATGAGCGTTATCTGGCCCATTATGCAGACACGCACGCCGGGCAGCCAGAGGCACATGCGCCGCTTTCACGTGCTGAATTCTTCAAGCAGTGGCAAGACCAAAAGTGGACCGGGATTAAGCGCTGCTGCTAGCAGTGCATAAGGCATCGCTTGTTCACCTGAATGTAACAAACCTGTTTCAGGCGCGCATGCGGCTGCGGATTCAGTTAAAATAAGATTTTAACGACAATCCTAGTGTTTCTCATGCCTAAATACCGTTCTCACACGACCACGCAAGGTCGTAACATGGCTGGTGCTCGCGCGTTGTGGCGTGCCACCGGTATGAAAGATGAAGACTTCTCCAAGCCGATTATTGCGGTGGCCAACTCGTTCACGCAATTTGTGCCAGGTCATGTCCATTTAAAAGATATGGGCCAACTGGTCGCCCGTGAGATCGAGAAGGCGGGCGGGGTTGCCAAAGAGTTTAATACCATTGCCGTGGATGACGGTATTGCTATGGGCCATAGCGGCATGCTGTATAGCTTGCCTAGCCGTGACCTGATTGCTGACAGCGTGGAATACATGGTCAACGCCCACTGTGCTGATGCGCTGGTGTGTATTTCCAACTGCGACAAAATCACCCCCGGTATGCTGATGGCGGCACTGCGCCTGAATATCCCGGTGGTGTTCGTGTCTGGCGGCCCGATGGAAGCTGGTAAAGTGAACTGGCAGGGCAATGTGCGCAAGCTGGACTTGGTCGATGCCATGGTAGAAGCGGCTGATAGCCATGTCAGCGATGCTGAAGTAGCTGAGATTGAGCGCTCTGCCTGTCCTACCTGTGGTTCCTGTTCTGGTATGTTTACCGCTAACTCCATGAACTGCCTGACCGAGGCACTGGGCTTAAGTTTGCCAGGTAACGGTTCTACGCTGGCGACGCATGCAGCGCGTAAGCAGTTGTTTTTGCAGGCAGGCCGCCTGATTGTGGAACTTGCCAAGCGCCATTACGAGCAAGATGATTACAGCGTATTGCCGCGTAGTATTGCGACCATGCAGGCGTTTGAAAATGCCATGAGCCTGGATGTGGCCATGGGCGGTTCAACCAATACTGTGCTGCATTTGCTGGCCGCTGCGCATGAAGCGGGTGTGGATTTCACCATGAAAGACATAGACCGTATTTCACGTCAGGTGCCTTGCGTGTCTAAAGTTGCCCCGGCAACCAGCAAGTATCATATGGAAGATGTGCATCGTGCTGGTGGTGTGATGGGCATTTTAGCGGAACTCAATCGTGCCGGTGTCATCCATACTGATGTGCCAACCGTTCATAGTCCTAGTATGGGCGATGCGCTGGCCAAATGGGATATCGTCACCACGCAAGATGAAGAAGTGAAAAAGTTTTTCCGTGCCGCGCCTGGTGGCGTTGCGACCACGATTGCCTTTAGCCAGAGTATGTTATGGCCTGAGCTGGATGATGACCGCGAAAATGGTTGCATCCGTAACAAAGCGCATGCTTACTCACAAGATGGTGGTTTGGCCGTGCTCTACGGCAATATTGCACTAGATGGCTGTATTGTAAAAACGGCAGGCGTGGATGACAGCATTCTTAAATTTAACGGCCGCGCCCGTGTGTTCGAGAGTCAGGATGCCGCAGTAGAAAGTATTTTGAATGATGAAATCGTCGCCGGTGATGTGGTGGTGATTCGTTATGAAGGTCCACGCGGTGGGCCTGGCATGCAAGAGATGCTGTACCCCACTTCGTACCTGAAATCCAAAGGCCTGGGCAAAGCGTGTGCCTTGCTCACGGATGGCCGTTTTTCAGGCGGAACCTCCGGTTTGAGTATTGGCCATGCGTCGCCGGAAGCGGCCGAAGGTGGTGCGATTGGCCTGGTGCAAGAAGGCGATGCCATCGAGATCGATATCCCGAACCGGACGATACACCTGGTCATTAGTGACGAGGAAATGGCACATCGCCGCGGCCAGATGGATGCCAAAGGCCGGGATGCCTGGAAGCCATTGAATCGTGAGCGTGTGGTTTCGCCAGCTTTGCGTGCCTATGCCGCCATGAGTACCAGCGCGGCCAAAGGTGCGGTGCGTGATGTAGCGCAGATTGAGAGAGGGAAGTAATGAGCGACGAATGTAGTATCCTGGCCAACAGTATGGAAATGACCAAGCGCATGACTTTGCATGCGCATGTCACCCAATGGCAGGACGAAAATGGTTTGCAGTATCTGGAAATTGATAACCCGCTGGCGACCGGCAAAATTGCCTTGCAAGGCGCGCATGTCATGCAGTGGCAACCCAAATTCCTGGCGAACCCGGTGTTATGGCTCTCCAGCAATGCGCGCTATGTTAAAGGTCGTTCCATTCGTGGTGGTACACCTATCTGCTGGCCATGGTTTGGCGCACACCCCACTGACAGCACGCTGTGTCCGCACGGCTTTGCGCGCGTAATTCCCTGGCGCGTAATGGATATTGATGCAACGCCTACCGGTGCCACGCGCATTATTCTCGAAATGCAGCAAACCCCAGAAGCCCAGCGTCAACTGTCTTACCCCTATGAACTGACCTTGACGATCACTATCGGTCGCCGTTTGCGTATTGACCTGGCCACCACCAACCTGGCGGAACATCCGTTTGTGATCAGTGAAGCGTTTCACACTTACTTTAATGTCAGCGATTTATCGAACGTTAAAATCACTGGCATGCAAGACCTGGTCTACCTGGATAAGTTACTCAAGTACGAGCGCAACGTGGAGCACAACGCGCTGACATTTGACGGTAAAGAGTATGACCGTGTCTATGTGCATCACAGTTCTGATTGTGCCATTCATGATAGCGGCTTTAACCGTATTATCCATGTCTCCAAGTCTGGCAGTGATACCACCGTCGTGTGGAACCCGGGTGCTGAAAAAGCCGGTGCCATGGGCGATATGGGCGTGGGCGATGAATGGCGCAAAACTATTTGTGTGGAAACCACCAATGCCATGGACAACATGGTGGTGATTAACCCGGGACGTAAGCATGTCCTCAGTGCGGAATACTCGATCGAGACCTTGTAACGTTATTGTGACGCGTGTCAACCGTAGCGTTGCACGTGCGTTTTTAGCTTGTTGGCAAAACGCCAAACCGGTTGAAATTATGTGAATCACCGTTGGTTTTAACGGTTTTTCTATTGTAGATTTTGACTGGTCAGGTAATATGCCACATGCATGAGAATTGCATTACGGGGTTCTATTTGTTTAGAGGATATTCAAGGAGATCGCATGAAAGTTTTATTATCCGCAATCGCAGCAGCGACTTTGTTGACGGCAGGTTCAGCACACGCTGTTGACGCCGCTGCAGCTAAAGCACTGGCACAAAAAAGTGGTTGCCTGGCATGTCATAGTGTTGATGCCAAAGTATTAGGCCCTGCATACAAAGATGTTGCAGCAAAATACAAAGGCGACAAAACGGCTGAAGCCAAGCTGATTGAAAAAGTGAAAAAAGGTGGTGCTGGTGTTTGGGGTAATATCCCTATGCCTGCAAACAGCCCACAAGTGAAAGACGAAGACATCAAAACCATCGTTGATTGGGTGTTGTCTCTGTAATTCCAGCCTTGCTGTGATACGAAAAAGCCGACTGATTAGTCGGCTTTTTTATTGGCGGCGATGGTTATGCGCGTAACTTACTATGTCTCAGCGAGTAAACAAAGTAAAAAATCACGCCGATGACGGCCCAGGAGATAAAGCGGTGCCAGGTCTCTGCCGGTAAAAAGGACATCAGTGCCGCGCACGAGATAATGCCGCCAACCGGAATCAGTGGGTTAAACGGATTCTTAAACGGGCGTGCAAGTTCGGGGTGGGTTTTGCGTAGACGCATGACACCAAAACACACCATGATAAAACTGGCCAGCGTGCCAATATTGACGGTTTCGGCCAATTCACCCAGTGGAATAAAGCCAGCGACGATAGACACCACGATACCGCACATCAGGATGATTTTGCTGGGGGTTTGGCGTTCGGGGTTCACTGCTGAAAACACAGGTGAAATCAAACCGTCGCGGCTCATGGCAAATAAAATGCGGGTCAGGCCATACAGCAGCACCAGCAATACAGTAATAAGCCCGGCCAGTACGCCAGTGGCGACCAGTGTCGATGACCAGGTATAACCTAGCTTGGTTAACGCATATGCCACCGGGGAAGACGTGTTGAGCTCGGTATAGGGAATCACGCCGGTGAGCGTGCCAGACACAATGATATAAATAATGGTGCAAAAGGTCAGCGAAGCAATCAGGCCGATAGGCAAGTCGCGTTGCGGTTGCTGGCATTCTTCGGCAGCAGTAGACACGGCATCAAAGCCAAAGTAAGCAAAAAATACCAGCGAGGCACCGGCCAGTACACCAATATTCTTGCCATTGTCTAAGGTTTCAAACCAGCCGAATGGCATAAATGGTTGCCAGTTGGCGGTGCTGATATGACCCACAGATAAGGCCAGGAAAATGGCAATGGTGGAAAGTTTGATAATCACCATGATGTTGTTGGCGCGGGCACTTTCCTTGACGCCGACCATGAGCAGCAAGGTCAATATCCAGATAATGGCAAAGGCGGGCAGGTTGATCGAGCCGCCAAGGATGGGCGCTTTGGTAAGGTGCTCTGGCATTTGCCAGCCGAGGTTGCTCAAGGTATTTACAAAATAGCCCGACCAGCCATTGGCTACGGCGGCGGCACCTACGCCATATTCGAGTAGCAGCATCCAGCCCATCATCCAGGCGGCAAACTCACCAAATGCCACATAACTATAGCCATAGGCGCTGCCAGAGCCACCTATGGACGACGATAACTCGGCATAAGAGAGCGCGGCAAAACCCGCAGCAATAGCGGCAATAATGAAGGATAGTACAACGGCAGGGCCTGATTGCGTGGCGGCGGCAATGCCGGTGAGTACGAAGATGCCAGTGCCGATGGCACCGCCTATGCCTAATAAGGCCAGGTCAAAGGCGGTTAAACATTTCTTCAGGCCGGTGTGCGCATGTGGTTGGATTGGTTTTTTGCGCAATAATTGTTCTAACATTGATTGATTCTCCCCTTATCCGCCTAGGGTAAAGCAATCGTTGTACCAGCGTCAATGCTGGTGAGAAATTAGCTGGCGTAATGTTGCTGCAATGTGGCAATCATATAGCGATGGTCAAGCACGCCTGCGCTTTCGCGGATGCTGTGCATGGCCCACATCGGGTTACCGACATCTACCGTGGCAATGCCCAGTTGTGCCGCCATGATGGGGCCTATGGTGCTGCCGCAACCCAAGTCAGTGCGGTGTGCATATTGCTGGTGCGGCACCTGTGCTTGCTCACATAGCTGGATAAAGCGCGCAGCAGTGACGGCATTGGTGCTGTAGCGCTGGTTGGCGTTGGTTTTGATCACCGGCCCTTGATTGATGTGTACATGATGGCAAGGCTCGTAGCTGCCAGCATGATTCGGGTGAAACGCATGCGCCATATCGGCACTGATGAAGAAACTATTGGCAAAACTGCGCAGCTGGTCTTCTTGCGTCAGGCCTGAGCATAAACAAATACGGTTGATCACATCCAGCAAAAAGCTGCCACCGGCGCCGGTGGCGCTTTCTGAGCCAACCTCTTCGTGGTCGAACAGGGCGCAAATCGTCGTGGACTGTGGTGTTTCGTTGCTAATCAGCGCCTCAAGTGCGGCGTGGCAGGAGGCCAGGTTATCCAGTTGGCTATTGGCGATAAACTCTTGTTCTATGCCCCAGAAACTGCCGCGCTGCGTATCATAGAGTGCGAGGTCCCAGCCGGCGATGGCCTCTGCTGGTATGGCCAGTTTGCCCGCGAGGGTTTCAGTCAGTAATTGTTTTGCTGCGGCAGTATTTGCTGCATGGCCAAAGATCAACGGCAGGCCGGTTTGTTTGTTAAGCGCCAGGCCTTTTTCATTGACTTCGCGGTTCATGTGTATTGCCAGGTTAGGCAGGCGTGCGAGCGGTTGGTCCAGCCTGACCAATCGGGTGTCCAGGCCTTCAGCAGTACGTATCACGACGCGCCCGGCCAGGCTTAAATCACGGTCGGTAAACGTGGCCAAAATAGGCCCGCCATAGACTTCTACCCCCAATTGTGCCGTGCCTTCGGTGCTATAAGCTGCTTGCGGTTTGAGGCGCAAGCCGGGAGAGTCAGTATGCGCGCCAACGATGCGGAAACCGCTGTCTGCAATCGCTTGCTGGCCAAGCGTAAAGGCAATGATGGAGCCGCCATCACGTATGACAAAATATTTTCCACCGGCCTGAAATTGCCAGGATTCGCTCTCTTGCAGCGGTGTAAAGCCATGCGCTTTAAGTTGATTTGCTACCGTGTCTACGGCGTGCCAGGGGCTGGGGCTGTGATCAATAAAGTCCAGCAGGGCTTGCGCTTGTTGTCTGGCTTCTATTGAAACTTGCATGCTTACACCCAGTCTTTCTCAATCAAAAAGTCACTATACAATTTGGCTTCTGCGCTATTGGCTTCCGGCTTCCAGTCGTAGCGCCACTTCACAATCGGCGGCATAGACAGAAGGATAGACTCGGTACGGCCATTCGATTGCAGGCCAAAAATGGTGCCACGGTCAAAAATCAGGTTAAATTCGACATAGCGGCCACGGCGGTAGGCCTGGAAGTCACGCTCGCGTTCGCCGTAAACGGTGTCTTTGCGACGCTGTACAATCGGCAAATAAGCATTGATAAAGGCATCGCCGACGGCACGCTGCAAGGCAAAACTTTTCTCAAAGCCTAATTCGCTAAAGTCGTCAAAAAACACGCCGCCAATGCCGCGTGGCTCTTTACGGTGCTTGAGGAAGAAGTATTCGTCGCAGTGCTTTTTAAAACTGCGGTAGTAGTCGGCGCCAAACGGTGCCAATACCTCTTTGTTCACGCGATGAAAGTGGATGCAGTCATCCTCAAAGCCATAGTAAGGCGTGAGGTCCATGCCGCCGCCAAACCACCAGATATCCTGTTCGCCAGCCTGTTGCGCTTTGGCGACAAAAAAGCGTACGTTCATATGCACTGTGGGCACATAGGGATTGTGCGGATGAAACACCAGGGAAACGCCCATGGCCTCCCACGGGCGGCCAGCTGCTTCCGGGTGGGCGACGCTGGCGGCTGGGGGGAGTTTATTGCCTAGCACATGTGAAAAACCAACACCGGCGCGTTCAAAAACGTTGCCGCCTTCTAGCAGGCAAGAGTTGCCGCCACCGCCTTCTGGCCGTTGCCAGCTGTCCTGCAAAAAGTTTTTGCCATCAACGAGTTCTACGGCTTCTACAATGCGTGCTTGCAAGCCTTGCAGGAAATCAAAAACGGCTTGAGGCTGGATCTGGTCTGTCATGGTCGTGAGCTCTAATGGCGCTTAGTTCTTGATGGCGCGGTAGCCAATGTCCTTGCGGTATTGCGCGCCGTCGAACTTGATTTGCTCCAGCACTTTATACGCTTGCTGCTGCGCAGATTTAACGGTTTCGCCCAATGCGGTCACACACAATACGCGACCACCACTGGTGACCACCTTGCCATCTTTGAGTGTGGTGCCAGCGTGGAACACATGGCCGTCTTGCACGTCTTTTGGCAGGCCGGTAATTTCGTCGCCCAGTCTTGGCGTGTCAGGATAGTGTGCACTCGCCATCACGACACCTAAGGCAAAACGCCAGTCCCATTCGGCTTTGGCCTGGTCCAGTGTGCCATCCACGGCATGTTCAGCCAGTTCCACCAGGTCTGATTTCAGTCGCATCATGATCGGTTGGGTTTCCGGATCACCCATGCGGCAATTGAATTCCAGTGTTTTGACTTCACCGCTGGGGCTGATCATCAAACCGGCATACAAGAAACCGGTATAGGGAATGCCGTCTTTTGCCATGCCTTCTACCGTAGGCACAATGATTTCGCGCATGGCTTTGGCGTGAATCTCTGGGGTCACCACTGGCGCTGGCGAGTAAGCGCCCATGCCGCCAGTGTTCGGCCCCTGGTCTGCATCCAGCAGGCGCTTGTGATCCTGGCTGGTGGCCAAAGGCAGGATATTTTTGCCATCGACCATGACCATAAAGCTGGCTTCTTCGCCGGTTAAAAACTCTTCAATCACGACGCGCGCGCCTGCATCGCCGAGCTTGTTGTCTGACAACATGGCGTCGACGGCGGTATGTGCTTCTTCCAGTGTCATGGCAACCACGACGCCTTTACCTGCAGCCAGGCCATCTGCCTTGATCACAATCGGCGCGCCATTGGCTTCGATGTAAGTATGGGCTTGTGCGGCATCGCTAAATGTCTGGTATTTGGCTGTTGGAATATTGTGGCGCACCATAAACGCCTTGGCGAAGTCTTTGGAGCTTTCCAACTGTGCCGCTGCCTTGGTAGGACCAAAGATTTTTAAATCGGCCGCGCGGAAAGCATCGACCACGCCTTGTGACAGTGGTGCTTCTGGGCCAACGATGGTCAAGGCGATTTGCTCGTCTTCAGCAAATTTCACCAGTTCATCAATTTTGGTGATGGGCACATTGACCATATCCGGGTTGGTGGCCGTACCAGCGTTACCAGGTGCCACATACACACGGCTGACTTCTTTGTTTTGTGTCACTTTCCATGCCAGTGCGTGCTCACGACCGCCAGAACCAATCACTAAAATTTTCATTTTGTATTACCTAATTGAGTTTGAGCCACAGAGGACACAGAGACCACAGAGGAAAACATGATTAAAGAAGTTCTCTGTGATCTCTGAGCCCTCTGTGGCTATAGAATTAATGTCTGAAGTGGCGAATACCAGTCACTACCATGGCCAAGCCACGTTCGTCTGCGGCGGCGATGACTTCTTCGTCGCGCATGCTGCCGCCTGGATGAATGACGCAGCTGGCACCCGCGTCGGCCAGCACATCGACGCCGTCACGGAACGGGAAGAAGGCATCTGAAGCGACCACGGAACCTTGCAGGCTCAGGCCTGAGTTTTGTGCCTTGATGGCAGCGATTTTGGTGCTATCGACACGGCTCATCTGGCCAGCGCCCACGCCCAAGGTCATGCCATTGCCACAGAAAACGATGGCGTTGGATTTCACATATTTGGCTACATTCCAGGCAAACAACAGGTCTTGCAGTTGTGCCGGGGTCGGTTGCAGCTTGGTGACGATTTTGATATCGGCCAGTTGTAAATCGTGATTGTCTGCTGATTGCAGCAAAATGCCGGAGCCTACGCGTTTGGAGTCTACCGCGTTGCGGCCCTGTTCCCAGGCAGTATTGCCGCCTTGCGGTAAAGCAATTTTCAACACGCGCACATTGGCTTTGGCCGTGAAAATGGCCAGCGCTTCTGGTGTAAAGTCCGGTGCGATCAGTACTTCTACAAACTGTTTAGACACGGCTTCGGCAGCTGCACCATCCAGCGTACTGTTAAAGGCGATAATGCCACCAAAGGCCGAGGTCGGGTCAGTTTTGAAAGCCTTGCTATAGGCTTCCAGCGCGTTCGCGCCCAATGCCACGCCACATGGGTTGGCATGTTTCACAATCACGCAAGCTGGGCCAGTGAAGGATTTTACGGCTTCCCAGGCGGCATCGGCATCGGCGATATTGTTATAACTGAGCTCTTTACCTTGTAATTGTTGCGCAGTAGCCAGGCTGCCCGGTGCCGGGTACAAGTCGCGGTAGAACGCCGCTTGCTGGTGGCTGTTTTCACCGTAACGCAGATCCTGCACTTTGACAAAGTTGCTGTTCATCTGGCCAGGGAACTGGCTCAACACTGGCTTGCCAGCGGATTCTGTTTCAGTAAAGTCGATGGCGGACAGATAGTTACTGATCGCTGCGTCATATTGTGCAATGCGGTTAAATGCAGCCACAGACAATTTAAAGCGCGTTGCTTTGGAGACGGCACCGTTATTGGCTTTCAGCTCATTGACGACTTCAGCGTATTGCGCCGCATCGGTCAACACCGCCACGTCATTCCAGTTTTTAGCCGCGGAGCGCACCATGGCCGGGCCGCCGATATCGATGTTTTCAATCGCATCTTCTAATGTGCAGTTGGCTTTGGCAACGGTGGCTTCAAACGGATACAGGTTCACTGCCAGCAGGTCGATATTCTCAATGCCATATTGCTGCATGGCCGCTACATGTTCAGGCAAATCGCGACGACCCAGTAAACCACCGTGTACTTTCGGGTGCAAGGTTTTGACGCGGCCATCCAGCATTTCCGGGAAGCCGGTAAAGTCACTGACTTCCTTCACGGGGATATTGTTGTCACGGAACAGTTTGGCGGTGCCGCCAGTAGAAAGGATTTCTACACCAAGCTGGTGCAGGGATTGTGCCAGTTCAAGCACACCGGTTTTATCGGAAACACTGATAAGCGCGCGTTTAATCGTCATAATGAATTTGAGTGGAATTGCGTGATAAAGAAAATGAAAAGGCCTGATGATGAAATGTCATCAGGCCCGGTGTAGTTTATTCCAGACCGTAGGCGGCCATTTTTTTTCTCAGGGTATTGCGGTTAATGCCCATCATGTCTGCAGCTTTACTCTGGTTGCCGCCGACCTTGTTTAATACGTATTCCAGCATGGGTTTTTCGACACAACCCAGTACCATGTCATAGATGGCATGCGGCGGTTGCCCATCGAGATGCGTGAAATAGTCGTCCAGTGACTCGCGCACAGCGAGACTCAATTTACTGTCGTTTTGCATTATGCTGCCAACTCCTCATCACCGTTCTCCTCGTTGTCGACATAGACCAGTCGGTCATTCTTCGCTTTGAGTTCGGCAAAAAAGTCGTTAATAGCTTGTAATTGTAATTCTATGGTTTGCAGCGTATTCATGTTGTGGCGGAAAGCAGCCGAGCCTGATAAGCCTTTGGTATACCAGGAAATATGCTTGCGGGCGACGCGCATGCCGGTGAGGTCGCCGTAGAAGTCATACAGGTCATGCAAATGCTCCAGCATCACTTGGTGAATTTCATCTACAGTGGGTGCCAGCATATGTTCGCCGGTGTTCAGGAAATGCTCTGTTTCACGGAAAATCCATGGACGGCCTTGTGCGGCGCGGCCAATCATCACCGCATCGGCTTTGGTGTAGTCGAGCACAAATTTGGCTTTTTCTGGCGTGGTGATATCACCGTTAGCAATCAATGGAATGTTGATTGCCTGTTTGACGGCAGCAATCGTATCGTATTCTGCGTCGCCATGGTAAAGATCGTTACGGGTGCGGCCATGAATAGTCAGTGCCTGCACGCCAAGATCCTCGGCCATTCTGGCGATCTGGATCGCGTTTTTGTTTTGTCTGTCCCAGCCAGTGCGGATTTTGAGGGTTACCGGTACATCAACGGCATTGACCACCGCCCTGAGGATCTGTGAGACCAATGGCTCGTCACGCAGCAGGGCAGAACCTGCCATCACGTTACAGATTTTTTTGGCCGGACAGCCCATATTGATGTCGATAATTTGTGCGCCATTATCGACGTTGTGTCTGGCGGCTTCTGCCATCATGGCTGGTTCGGCACCTGCAATCTGTACTGAAATCGGGCTGACTTCGCCTTCGTGGTTGGCGCGGCGCTTGGTTTTTTCACTGCCATACAATAAGGAATTGGACGTGACCATCTCCGACACGGCCAATCCGGCGCCCATTTTTTTGCACAGCATACGGAAAGGCCTGTCGGTCACGCCCGCCATGGGTGCGACAACCAGATTGTTTTTCAGTATGTGTGGGCCGATTTGCATGTGATTGATAAATCAGTGAAAAGACCGACTATTTTAACTGCAAATCGCGGATCAGGGAATCCGTAAACAGGAATTTTTGCTTATTTTTTACGCAGCTTGATATGTGTGTCTATGAGTTGCAAGGCGTGGTCACGAAATAAAGTGCCTTCGGTGTCTTTCACCCACATATGCAGCAGGCCGGAGAAAAACAGATGCGAGTCCATGGCAAGTTCGGCGGCGGTCAGCTGAATGCCGACCTGGCCAATTTCCTGGGCTTTGGCATAAGCCTGTTCCATTTTGTGCACCAGTCCGCTACAGTTACTTAAAATTGATTTCAATACATCGGCAAACTCATCGACATATTCGCATTTGGTCATCATGACTTCATAGGTTGCGCGTGTGGTTGGGTCATCGTCCAGAATGAGAATGGTGCTTGCCATATATTTGCGGATACGGCCTAGCGGGTCGCTATTGGCTTCCTCGCTATTGCCGAGCAGGGTGTCGTCCATGCGGTCAATCAGGGGGAGGTAGACCTCTTCGCGCATCGCGTGAAACAGTTCAGCTTTATTTTGAAAGTGCCAGTAGACGGCGCCCCGTGTCACGCTGGCGTGTGTGGCAATTTGTTCCAGGCTGGTGCGACTGACGCCCTTTTGCAGGAACATTTCTCGTGCAGCATCAATAATGCGCTGGCGGGTGATTGCGGCATCCTCTTTGGTTTTACGTACCATAAGTTTCTATCGCTCTTTCATATTCATTAAAGTTTCTTGTAGGTTGTGTATTTTACCAGTTGTGACCGCTGACTCGTTTTTGGCAGCTTGTACGGCAAATTTTTTGCAAAACCCATTTACATACATTCGTGTTTGTATATAATATACATCCAAGATTGTATGTAATCAAGTCTATTTTAAAAATTTTTAGAGGATAACATGTTGATTTCACAGACTATCCAGCCTCGTCGTACGCTGCTTGTGCTTGCTTTGGGCGTTGTACTGAGTGCTTGCGGAAAATCATCCAACGAACAAACCCCTGCGGCGGGCGGTATGCCAGCCATGCCAGTGACGGCACAAACAGTCACGGCAGAAACGGTGCCGGTGCAAACCGAAGTCGTGGCGCAAACCGAGGGTGCCAAACAAATTGAAGTCCGTCCACGTGTGGGTGGTATTGTCTTGAAACGTTTGTATCAAGAAGGGGAGTCGGTGAAAGCCGGTCAGGATATGTTCCTGATTGACCCGGTGCCTTTCCAACTGCAAGTTGAACAAGCCAGGGCGCTGATTGCACAGCAAAAAGCCCGTATCGAACAAACTGCACGTGAAGCGCTGCGTTTAAAAGGCTTGCTGGAAACTAAATCCATCAGCCAACGTGAATATGATAACGCGGCTTCTGATAACACTGTCGCTTCTGCGACCTTGTTGCAATATCAGGCGCAACTGCGTGAAGCGGAGTTAAACCTGTCATACACCCATGTTAAAGCGCCTGAAAGTGGTATAGCGGGTCGTTTTGTATTATCCGAAGGTGCGCTGGTGAATGCGAATACCAGTTTGCTCAGTACCATCGTGCAAGTGTCGCCAATTTGGGTGCGCTTCAGTTTGTCTGAGTCTGACTTGCTGGCATTGGGCGGCCATTTGAGCCCGGGCCGTGTGCAAGATGTGAGACTGATTCTGGCTGACAATAGCGAGTATCCACAATCAGGCAAAATTAACTTTTCTGCCAGCCAGATCGATCCGGCATTAGGCACGCAACAACTGCGGGCCGAGTTCCAGAACCCTGACCGTGCATTGTTGCCAGGGCAGTTTGTCCGCGTGCGTTTGATCACGGGCAAACGCGATGGTGTCTTCCTGATTCCGCAAACAGCGGTGCTGACTGGACAACAAGGTAAATTTATCTTTGTGGCCGAAAAAGACAAGGAAGGCAAAACCGTCGCGGCTGTGCGTCCTATCGTGGCGGGTGGCTGGTTCAATGATCGCTGGATCGTACTTGATGGCTTGAAAGCCGGTGACCAGGTGATTGTTGATAACCTGATCAAAGTCCGTCCGGGTGCACCTGTGGCGCCGCATGCGGCAGATGCGGCACCTGCCGCGCCAGCTAAAAGCTAATTTGGTCATAGCCTTATTTGCTAAATGCTTAGTTTGTTTTTGATTTAATCATGTTATCTGGGGCCTGAGTTCAATATTCAGGCCCGTCTCAGGGAAAACGATATGACCCGATTTTTTATCACACGGCCGATTTTTGCCAGCGTGCTGTCTATCATCATCGTGTTGGCAGGGTTGGCAGCGGCATTTAAATTGCCGATTGCGCAATATCCGCAAATTGCGCCGCCAACTGTGCTGATTACGGCCAGCTATCCTGGTGCCAGTGCTGAAACACTGTCTAAAACCGTGGCAGCACCGATTGAAGAGCAGTTAAGCGGAGTGGAAAACCTGCTGTACTTTAACTCCAGTTCTGACAGCAGCGGTACTTTAACCATTACCGCTACGTTTGATATTGGCACCAATGTTGACCAGGCGACTTTTAACGTCAGCAACCGCGTTAACATTGCTTTGCCGCGTTTGCCGGAAGATGTACGCAGAACCGGTGTCGTGGTGCAAAAACGCTCCAACGATATTCTGTTGGTGGTGATGCTGATCTCCAAGAAAAAAGAACATGACCGTTTGTTCTTGAGTAACTACGCCACGCTGAATGTGCTGGATGAGTTCAAGCGCATCAAAGGCGTGGGCGATGTCACTATTTTTGGTGGCCAGGATTACTCCATGCGTGTCTGGTTGCGTCCTGACCGTATGGCGCAGCTGGGTGTGTCTACCAGTGATATTTCTGCCGCGATTGGTGCACAAAACGCGCAGTATGCTGCCGGTAAAATTGGTGCCGAGCCTGCCACGCCGAATCAGCAGTTGGCATTCACCGTGACGGCCAAAGGGCGCCTAATTGAGCCTGAAGAGTTTGGTAATATTATTATCCGTGCGCAAGGCCCTAACGGCGTCCTGCGCCTGAAGGATGTGGCGCGTATTGAGCTGGGCGCACAAACCTATAACGTGGCTTCTGCATTGAATGGGCAGCCTGGTGTAGCGTTACCTATCTTCTTGCAAAGCGGCGCCAATGCGCTGGAAACTGCCGAAGCCATCAAGGCCAAAGTGGATGAACTGAAGCTGAAGTTCCCAGAAGGCATGGATTACAACATTCCTTACGATACCAGTGACTTTGTGAAAGCGACCATCAAGGAAGTGTTTCATACCTTTGGTGAAGCGCTGATTCTGGTGGTGCTGGTGGTGTTCCTGTTCCTGCAGAGCTGGCGCGCGACCTTGATCCCGATGATTGCCGTGCCAATTTCGATTGTGGGTACGTTTGCCGGCTTGTATCTGTTTGGATTCTCAATCAACCTGCTGACGCTGTTTGCCATGATTCTGGCGATCGGTATCGTGGTGGATGATGCGATTGTGGTGCTGGAAAACACCGAACGCTTGATGAAGGAAGAAAACCTCAATCCTTTACATGCGGCGATCAAGTCTATCGCCCAGGTACAAGCGGCGGTGGTGGCGATTGTGCTGGTGTTGTGTGCGGTGTTCGTGCCGGTGGCTTTCCAGGGCGGTATCGCCGGTGAGTTGTATCGCCAGTTTGCGGTCACAGTGGCCATTTCTGTGGTGATTTCAGGCGTGGTAGCGTTGACGCTGACGCCAGCTCTGTGCGCCATGATTTTGAAGAATGGTCACCATGAAAATGCCTTCTTCAGGAAATTTAACCGTGGCTTTAGCCGCTTGACCAACCTGTACACCGGTACCGTTAACCTGACCCTGCATCACAAGATTATTGGTGCCGTGGTATTTGGGGCCATGGTGGTGGTCATGATTTTCCTGTTCCGTGCAGTACCGGGTGGGTTTGTACCACCAGAGGATCAGGGCTATGTGATCAGTATCGTCGTGATGCCAGATGGTGCAACCTTGAAGCGTACGTCACAAACCACGGAAAACATCCGTGCGACTATCGCTAAAGATCCGGCAACGGCGCATGAGTTTGCGGTGAACGGCTTTGAATTGCTGACAGGTGCGAACAAAACCAATGCTGCGACCATGTTTGTGCGTATGACAGACTGGGATCAACGCACCACCAATGCTGACCAAATGGTGGGTAAATTGATTGGCATCGGCATGAGCCAGCCAGATGGCTTGAGCTTTGCCGTGAACCCGCCTGCGATTCGTGGCTTGGGTTCTGCCGGTGGTTTTGAAGTGTATGTACAAAGCCATGGCGATACCGATCCGATCAAGTTGGCGCAGGTCATGAATAACTTTATGGATGCGATGCGTGCGAGCCCGCAATTGACCGGTATTAACAGCTTTTTCCGGCCGACCGTGCCTCAGTTGTTTATTGAGGTCGATGAAGCCAAAGCGCTGTCACAAAACGTGAAAATTGCGGATATTTACGCCACCTTGCAAAGTACCATGGGTTCGCTCTACGTCAACGACTTTAACCGTAGTGGCCGTACCTATCGCGTGCAGTTGCAAGCGGAGGCTGAGTACCGCATGAAGCCGGAAGACTTGGGCAAAGTGTATGTGCGTAGCCAGCCAACCGCCGAAAATCCGGACGGCAATATGGTGCCTATGTCGGCATTGGCGAAGGTCAGCAATATTGTTGGTGCCGAGCAACTGGAGCGCTACAACGGCCTGCTGTCTGCCAAAGTATTTGGTAGCGGTGCGCCTGGCGTGAGCTCAGGTGATGCCATCAAACTGGTGGAAAAAATTGCCAAGGAAAACCTGCCGGATGGCTACCAGATTGCCTGGACTGGCCAAGCCTACCAGGAGAATCGTACTGGTTCCGCTGCGCTGGTAGCCTTTGCCTTCGCGACCATTATGGTGTTCCTGATCCTGGCCGCGCAGTTTGAGACCTGGGCATTGCCATTGGCGGTGATTATGGCAATTCCATTTGCGATGACAGGTGCGTTGATTGCCGTGCTGACACGTGGCATGAACAACGATATCTACTTCCAGATTGGCTTGATTACCCTGATCGGCCTGGCAGCGAAAAACGCCATCCTGATTGTGGAGTTTGCGTCACAGAAAATGGAAGAAGGCATGCCGTTGGCTGAAGCGGCACTGGAAGCAGCCCGTCTGCGTTTCAGACCGATCGTGATGACGTCGATGGCGTTTATGCTGGGGATTATCCCGCTGGTATTCGCGACCGGTGCAGGTGCGGCAGCCCGTCAGTCTATGGGTACTGGTGTGTTTGGCGGTATGTTGCTGGCAACGTTTATTGCCACCATCTTTATCCCGTTGTTCTTTACCTGGTTGACCAATGAGAAAAAGGTTCGTCACCATGGGCACATTGTAGAAGAGGAATCGGTATGAAACCGACAATGAAAATTGCATTAAAACCGTTACAGCGATCATTGCTGCTGGGGTTGTTGACCTTGTCCATGACCGGTTGCCAGATGCTGGGTGATTTGTATTCGCGTCCGGCACCGCAGTTGCCAGACCAATATGGCGCTGCGGGTGCTGACGCACTCAGTACCGAGCAGCAACTGGCGTTGCAGCAATGGTGGACACTGTTTAATGACAGCCAGTTAAACCAGTTGGTAGACACTGCGCTGGCCAAAAACAATAACGTGCAACTGGCTGTAGCACGCATTGAAGAGGCTGACGCGCAAATGCGCGAAATCGGCGGTAACTTGTTGCCTACCGTCACCGCAACCGGTTCCGGTTTACGTAACCGTGTTACCGAGTCCGGTGTGTTCCCGGTGTTTGGCAATAACCCGCGTAAAACCTACAAAGTCGGTTTGAACGGCAGTTATGAGCTGGACCTGTGGGGCAAACTGCGCCGTGCCAATGAAGCTGCGCGTGCGCAACTGCTGGCGACGCGTTATGCCAAAGAGGCGGTGACTTGGTCATTGTCCAGCCTGGTGGCTAATCATTACCTGATGATACGCAGTTTGGATGCGCAATTGCTGGTCAATACGCAAAACCTGAAAACCGCACAGGACAGCCTGGACCTGGCCAAACGTCGGGTGGAAGGTGGCGTGTCTACCATTCTGGACGCACATCAGGCGGAGCTGGTCGTCACCACGCTGCAAACGCAGACGCTGGAATTGAAGCGTTTGCGCGCTTTGAGTGAGCATCAGATCGGTTTACTGACCAATGATCTTGGCCTGAAAATCGCGGCGGGTGACCTGATGGCGATGCCAACCCCTCCAGTCGCGCCAACCGGTCTGCCTTCAGCCCTGATGGAAGCCCGTCCGGACGTGCGCCAGGCAGAGCAGGACATGGTGTCAGCCAATGCCAACATTGCCGTGGCACGCGCCGCGTTTTACCCAAGTATCTCGCTATCCACCACTTATGGTGGTGAAAGTATCGCGCTGAATAACTTGCTGAAATCGCCTGCACGTGTCTGGTCACTTGGTTTGGATATCAGCATGCCGATTTTCAACGGTGGCCGCTTGAATGCACGTCTGGATCAGGCGACAGCGCAGCAAAAACAAGTACTGGCAACTTATCAGAACACCTTGCAAACTGCGTTTACCGAAGTTAGCGACGCACTGGTGAATGCGCAACAATACCGTGAGCAAGAGGCCTTGGCCGAGTCCAAGGAAAAAACCACTGGCAATATTCTGCGCGTGGCGAAAAACCGCTATGAGGCAGGCTATACCAGCTACCTGGAGGTGCTGGATGCACAGCGTAACCATAATGAGGCTACGCAAGCTGTGGTGCAGAGCCGCCAGAATACGCTGACCGCGTCGGTGGACCTGTTCAAGGCACTGGGTGGTGGCTGGAAACCGGAAAGTGTCACTGCCGAGGCTGAGGCTAAGAAATAATGTCCTAAACAGTCATTTTTTGAGTATGTGTGAGCTAGCCGGGGTAACGAGAGATCGTTACCCCGGTTTTTTATTGGCTAGGCAAAACCTGGCGGCAGCCTTAAGATGCCGGCATGACGACACCTTCATTAAAGCATATCGCCTTTGCCAGCTTTATCGGCACCGCCATCGAGTTTTACGATTTTTATATTTATGCCATGGCCGCTGCGCTGGTGATCGGGCAGGTATTCTTTCCTGCCAGCGATCCGGCCATACAATCCCTGAATGCGCTGCTCACCTTTGGCCTGGCTTTTATTGCGCGGCCGGTAGGGGCATTATTGTTTGGTCACTTTGGCGACCGTATTGGCCGTAAGTCGACACTGGCCGCTTCATTGCTGGTAATGGGGAGCGCCACTTTTTTGATTGGTCTGCTACCAGGCTATGCCAGCTGGGGCATCTGGGCGCCAGTCGTGCTTTGCTTGCTCAGGTTCGCACAAGGTATCGGCCTGGGGGGCGAGTGGGCGGGGGCGGCCTTACTGGCCACCGAGTATGCGCCTGCGAACAAGCGTGGCTGGTATGGCATGTTTCCGCAACTGGGGCCGTCGATCGGTTTTCTGCTGGCCACGCTGACATTTCTAGCCCTGAGTCTTGGCCTGAGCGAGGCCCAGTTTGAACAATGGGGTTGGCGTGTGCCGTTTATCATCAGTGCGGCGCTGGTGATGGTGGGCTTATATGTCAGGTTTAAATTGGCTGAAACGCCGGTATTTGCACAGGCGCAGTCCGCACAGCATTTACACCGCTGGCCGTTGAAAGCCTTGTTGCTGCAACATGGGCGCGCCATTGTATTGGGGGCGCTGGCCATGGGCGTGTGTTATCACCTGTTTTACACGGCAACGGTGTTTTGCCTGAGCTATGGTACACAAACCCTGCATATCGCGCGGCCAGTGTTTTTGGGTTTGTTATGCGTGGCCGTCATCGGCATGGCACTCGCGACACCGCTTGCGGCCTGGTGGGCAGACCGTGTTGGCAGGCGCCCGGTGCTGATGTGCGGGCAAGTACTGGCACTGTTGCTGGGCTTTGCACTGGCGCCACTGTTGGGGAGCGGCGACTGGTTATGGATATTGCTGTTTTTATTCTCAGCGTTGTTTTTGATGGGGGTGACGTTTGCCCCCATGGGCGCATTTTTGCCCGAGCAGTTCCCGGTCGCCGTGCGCTATAGTGGTGCCGGCTTGAGTTACCAGTTGGGCGGTATTTTAGGCGCGTCTTTTGCGCCAGCGATTGCGCAATCCCTGGTGCAGCAGGGAGGCTTACCCTGGGTGGGCGCCTATATGTCGCTGATGGCGCTTATCAGCCTGTTAGCGGTGTGGCGAATGACATCGCCTGCAGCGCTGCAAGACGTCACTGCGTAGGCGTGGTGAGCAGGTATAATGCAGTTTTTTCACGGTGATACGGCATGTTTACCCATCCGGGCTTTAACCCCATCGCATTGCAAATTGGCAGTTTCGGTATTCATTGGTATGGCCTGATGTACCTGGTCGGTTTTTTTGGCGGCTTGTGGCTGGGGCAATACCAGGTCAAGCGCTTGCGCAAGCTGGATCCGGCCTCGCCCTGGCAGGAACGCGACCCGGACGATATGCTGTTTTACATTGCGCTGGGTGTGGTGTTTGGTGGTCGTTTGGGCTATGTGCTGTTTTATCAACCGGCTTATTTTCTGCAACATCCGCTAGAGATTTTTGCCTTATGGCAGGGCGGTATGTCGTTTCACGGCGGCTTTATTGGCGTAATGGTGGCAATGGCGCTGTTTGCGCGCAAACGTGGCGTGATTTGGTTGCAACTGATGGATTTTGTAGCGCCTTTAGTGCCGATTGGCCTTGGCGCCGGACGCCTGGGTAATTTTATCAATGCCGAGTTATGGGGGCGCCCGACCAATGCGGATTGGGGCATGGTGTTTCCTGCAGTGGACCAGGTGGCCCGCCATCCGTCGCAGTTGTATGAATTTGCGCTGGAAGGGATTGTGTTGTTCCTGGTGTTATGGACGTTCGCGGGTAAAAAACGCCCCATCGGCGCAATCTCTGCCTTGTTCCTGCTCTGTTATGGCAGCTTCCGGTTTATTGTCGAATTCACCCGTGAGCCGGACAGCTTTTTAGGGTTGCTGTCTCTGGGCCTGAGTATGGGGCAGTGGTTATGCGTGCCCATGATCCTGGTCGGGCTGGGCCTGATGCGTTGGGCCTACCGTAAACCCTAATGGCCAGGCGTCTCTGGCTGGGTCGCTAATTCTAGTGCACTCAGCCAGCGTATGGCATATTCACGCGGCTGTTCGGCATCGCCGCACATTTCCAGGCTGGGTTGCAAGCCGCCACAAAAATCCGGGCGCTCGGGTTGACCAAACAGTTTGCACCTGAATAATTCGTCCAGTTGAATGCAGGCCACCCCCGCCGGTTTACCATCAGGCATACCGGGGATCGCACTGGTAATCGATGGTGCAATACAACATGCACCGCATTGCGGGCGGCAATCCATCGCGATTTATACCTCTACCCAGGGGTAGCCAAGCGCCGACACGCCAGCTTTCAGGTCTTGCATGGCCTGTTTGACCAATGCACTTTGCCCTTTCATGCCGACCTCAGTGGTGCGACGCTGATTGGTGCGCGGCAGGCTGAACAATTTCAGCATGGGATACTGGCTTAACATCTGGTGCATTAAATCAATCAGGTCACTTTCCCCCGCCTCGGTGACAACGATGGCTTGTTCCAGGTAGTCTGCCGTATGAAACAGGTCGCTGTAATACGTCTCGAGTACCCATTCCACCATGGGGTGGGCCATTTCAGGAAAGCCCGGCACAAAGTAATGCTGATTCAGGCTGAATCCGGCCACGCGATTAATTGGGTTGGGAATCAAATCGCAGCCTTGTGGAAAGTCGGCCATCAGCACCCGCTTAGGGTAAGCGCCTGCGCCATACTGCGCCTCGATATTGGCAACGGCGCCTGCATGACGCTCAATCGTCACGCCTGCGGCCGCGGCCGCACATTGTCGCGTATGGTCATCCGGCGTGGCGCCAATACCGCCAAAGCTGAATACGACATCACCGCGAGCCATACTGGCTTTGAGGTGACTGGTGATCTGGTCGGGGATATCGCCAATAAAATGCGCCCAACTCAATTGCAAACCGCGGGCTGACAGCAGCGAAATCACTTTGCCAAGATGCGCATCCTGACGTTTGCCAGACAGGATTTCATCGCCAATGATATAAATGCCGAACTGATTCATGGTTAATTTGCGTAAATGTGTTTTGAAAGTGTTTTTCAAGGTCATCATAATACCAGTGAGCGCTTTTAAATTTATGTCACTGTGATGCATGCACACTAAATTCAATCAGCGCCAGCCGTGAGCGCTCAGGTACGGTAATCGATCCGCGCTCCACACCCTGATAAAGTCACCATGCGTGATTGGATACCAGCAATTGACGAACTTTTTGTTTGAGGTTGTGAGTCCAGCAGGTTCTCTCATTCTGTCCCGTTACGAGGGATGGATGGTGGTGTTGTCTTATTTCATTGCTGCAATAGCTTCTATATTAGCCATGTACCTGGCTGACCTGGCCCCCCAATTCCAGTTAAAAAGAGATCAGAAAATTGCGCTATTGAGCGGTGCCACGGTATTAGGCGCGGCGGTCTGGAGCATGCACTTCCTCGGTATGCTGGCATTCGAGCTTTGCGTCACCGTTAAATACGATCCGCTCATCACTTTGCTCTCTATCTGGCCTGCTTTTGTCGCTTCCTGGGCTGCCATGCGCTGGATCTCACGCGCTGAAAAAGGCGTCAAGCATTTATGGTTAAGCGGCATGATTATTGGACTGGGTATTGGCATCATGCACTACAGCGGCATGTTGGCCATACGTACCGCCGCGACCATGACATTCAAACCATGGTGGGTCCTGATTTCTGTGGTGGCTGCCGTGTTGCTTGCGGTGCTTGCATTATGGTTTGGCCAGCAATGTGAGCGATTGCAACGGCTGCGTGCCTGGCGTCATGTCGTCAGCGGGCTAGTGATGGGGGCGGCCATTACGATTATGCATTACATCGGGATGGCGGCTGCAGCATTCGTGGGGATCGCCGAGTTTGCCCGGCCCGTGCCGACGGTCGATCGCTGGTATTTGTCGACGCTGGTGACGTTGGGGACGATGATCTTGATCGGCGCTGCTATTGCGCAAAATATGCTTGCCAGGCAGCGCCAGCTTGCCCGCGATTTACAGTTCAAGGAACACCAAATGCGGGTCATCTTTCAAAACGCGATTGATGCCATTGTGATTACCGATGCCAAAGGGTTTATCAAAATGGTCAATCGCGCGTTTGAAGGCATGTTTGGTTATCAGGCACAGTTAATTATCGGTAAACATATCTCAAAAATGATTCCCGACTGGAAACAATTGAATGCCTATGCCAGAAAACGCAGGCAGCAAGATACCTCTGAGAAGGTTGTGGCGGAACGTCATGGATTTCATGCTGATGGCCATGAAATCCCGCTCAGGATTGCGCTGACGCGGGTCATGGAGTATGAGTCGAATTTTTGCATCAGCTTTCTGATGGATATGACGGCGTTTCACACGCAGCAAAATGCGCTGGAAAAACTGCTGACAGAAGATCCGTTGACCGGATTGTTTAACCGGCGTGGCCTGCTGAGCCTGATGCGCGGTATTGCCAGTGGCGCCCACGCACACAACGTCAGCCGTGGCATGATCTTGCTGTTTCTGGATTTAGACGGCTTTAAGTCAGTCAATGATACGCTGGGGCATGCGGCAGGGGATGAAGTCTTGATTACGGTGTCGCAACGTATCCCAAAAGTATTACGTGAAGACGATATGGTGTGCCGGTTTGGGGGTGACGAGTTTGTGATTCTACTCACATTTACTGACCATCCACGCGTCCTGGCCACCAGGATTGCAGAGAAACTGATCGAATCCATTCAACAGCCGATCCGCTTTCAGTCCGGGCAGGAAATCACGGTGGGTTGCAGCATAGGTGTGGCATTTGCATGGCCACGGAAAAAAGAAGAGATTGAGGCCTTGCTTGAAAAGGCAGATGCCGCCATGTATCTGGCTAAAAAAGGCAATGCTGGAAAAGTAGTCTTTTCCAGCATTTAGTCTGGTACTGCCTGATGCGTCTAGGCGGACCTGAGCAAGCGTGAAATGAAAATCAGGAACACTGCACCGATGGTGGCCACGATAATACTACCCACCATGCCGCCGCTGGCACTGAGGCCAAGCAAGCCAAACAGCCAGCCGCCAACGACTGCACCGGCGATGCCCAAAATCAAATCCCAGATCAGGCCAAAACCATCGCCCTTCATAATCAAACCAGCCAACCAACCTGCAATAATGCCAACTACAATCGTCCAAAGCATGTGAATCTCCCTTATTGTTGTGATGAAATCGTATGCTAACCAGAACCTCTGGTGTGATCTGTCAGCGGGCGCAGTAAAAGTCTGTCAGAAAAGACTGGCAAACTTGAGTGATTGGCCAGCGTTATTTTTTCAGGCCAACCAGCACCATTGCCACACCGGCCACGAGGACGATGATGCTGAGTGCTTGCGGAATCTCGACATCTTTAGTGATTTCCGCACTGGCTTCTAGGGAGCCGATTTTAGCCACGGTTTCTTTGCTCTCGTAACTAAAGCCTTTGAATACTAATCCGGCCGTGCCAAGTGCTATCAAAATAATACCGATCATAAGCGACGATTTCATCGCGGGTCCCCTGTGTGTGATGGATGTATTACCTTAACATATGGCGTGCATTTAATGCGCACTTTCCCAGTTGCTACCGCTGCCCACTTCGGCCAGTAAGGGCACATCCAGTGTGGCGACATGCTGCATCAGTTTAGGCAAGGTGGATTTCACCAGTTCAAGTTCGGTCTCCGGCACTTCCAGTACCAGTTCATCGTGTACCTGCATGATCAGTTTAGTCTGCAGTTTTTCTGCCGTCAGCCATTGGTCGACCGCAATCATGGCCAGTTTAATCAAGTCAGCGGCGGTGCCTTGCATAGGTGCGTTAATGGCGGCACGTTCGGCGCCGTTGCGGCGTTGCACATTGGCGCTGTTGATCTCCGGCACCCACAGGCGGCGGCCAAAAATAGTTTCCACATAGCCCTGCTGTTTGGCCAGTTCGCGTGTGTCGTTCATATATTGGCGTACGCCAGGGTAGCGGGCAAAGTAGCGCTCGATGTAGTTGGCAGCGGCGCTACGTTCGATATTGAGGTTTTGTGCCAGGCCAAACGCACTCATGCCGTAAATCAAGCCGAAGTTGATCACCTTGGCGTAGCGGCGTTGTTCGCTGTCGACTGCCGCGCGCTCAACGCCAAAAATCTCTGCGGCAGTGGCGCGGTGAATGTCTTCATTGTTGGCAAATGCGCTGAGCATACCAGCATCTTGTGACAGATGCGCCATGATACGTAATTCAATTTGCGAATAGTCAGCAGAGACAATGTGCGAGCCAGGTGGCGCCACAAAAGCTTCGCGGATACGGCGGCCTTCAGCCGTGCGCACCGGGATGTTCTGCAGGTTGGGGTCAGAGCTCGCCAGGCGGCCGGTGATGGCAACGGCCTGGTTGTAATTGGTATGCACGCGGCCGGTTTGCGCATTAATCATTTTCGGCAGTTTGTCGGTGTAGGTCGACTTCAGTTTGGCCAGGCTCCTGTGTTCCAGAATCACTTTTGGCAACGGGTAGTCCAGCGCCAGTTCCTGCAACACGTCTTCGTCAGTCGATGGCGCCCCTGAAGGCGTTTTTTTCAACGGTTTGATGCCCAGTTTGCCGAACAAAATCTCTTGCAATTGCTTGGGACTGCCGAGGTTAAACGGTTGTCCGGCCAGTTCGAATGCCTGTTTTTCAACCTCCATCAAACGCAAGCCGATTTCATTGCTCTGTCGATTGAGCATATGGCTGTCTATCAGTACGCCGTTGCGCTCCATGCGTTGCAGCACCAGCATGCTGGGTAATTCAATCTTTTCATAAATGAAATTGAGTTTGTCCGAGGCGGTTACTTGTGGATATAAAGCCTGGTGCAGTTGCAGTGTAATGTCCGCATCCTCGGCGGCATATTCTGATGCCTGCTCGACGGTGACCTGGCTAAAGCCGACTTGTTTGGCCCCTTTGCCCGCCACGCTTTCGTAGCTGATGGGCGTAATATCCAGATGACGCTCACTGAGCTCATCCATGCCATGGCCTTTGTGGCTCTCGAATACATAAGATTCCAACAGGGTGTCGTGTGCCACGCCTTGCAGCTGGATGCCATGATTGGCCAGCACATGCATATCATATTTGAGATTCTGGCCGACTTTTCTAATGGCCGGATTTTCCAGAATTGGCTGCAACTTGTTCAAAGTGGCCTGCAAAGAAAGCTGCTCTGGCGCATCAAAATAGTCATGCGTGAGTGGCACATAAGCGGCTTCGCCGGGAGTCACACTAAAAGACACGCCGACAATTTTTGCCTGCATGGCATCCAGCGAGGTGGTTTCGGTGTCAAAACACACTAGCTCAGCTTGCTGCAGTTTGGCTAGCCAGCTATCCAGGTCGGCATCATTTAAAATTGTCTGGTACTGACGACGCGTGTCAGGGGTATACGTCGTGGCGGGGACTGTACTCAGTGAATCTACTGTGGATATAGACGAATTTTCAGTCGCAGTCGCACCGTCCGGCAGCTTGTCCAGTTCACGCTTCCAACTACGAAACTCAAAGTGGTCAAACAACGCCAGCAGTTTTTCTTTATCGGGCGTTTGCGCAATCAGTTCGTCAAAACTCTCACATAAGCCGATATCGCAGCGGATGGTAATTAGCTCGCGCGCTGTCGGTAGCCAGGGCAGGGCCTTGCGCAGGTTCTCGCCGACCACGCCTTTGATATTGTCGGCATTGGCAATAATGTTATCCAGTGTGCCATATTCGGTCAGCCATTTGACGGCGGTTTTCGGGCCGACCTTTTCCACGCCGGGCACGTTGTCTGCGGTGTCGCCGACCAGGATCAGGTAGTCGATAATCCTGTCAGGCGGAATGCCAAACTTATTCTCAACCCCGGCAATGTCCAGTACATCATCTGTCTTGCGGAAGGCATCACGCATGGTATTGACCACCGTGATATGCTCATTCACAAGTTGTGTGATGTCTTTATCACCAGTGGAGATGATGGTTTTGATGCCTTCTTTTTCGGCCTGCTTGGCCAGCGCACCTATGACGTCATCGGCTTCCACGCCTTCTTCAATAATCAACGGCCAGCCCATGGCGCGTATGGTTTCATACAGCGGTTCGATTTGCGCCCGCAGGTCATCCGGCATGCTGGCACGATTGGCTTTGTATTCCGGGTACAAGTCGTCGCGGAAAGTTTTGCCTTTGGCATCGAACACACAGGCGCTGTAATCTGATGGATAGTCTTTATGCAAGCGGCGCAGCATGTTGAGCACGCCCTGAATCGCGCCGACCGGCTCATTGGCCGAATTGCGCAAATCCGGCATGGCGTGAAAGGCGCGATAAAGGTAACTGGAACCGTCTACCAGAAGCAAGGTTTTCATTGTGCGTTCTCGTGAATCAAATCAATGGCGTATTTTACGCATTTCAAAGCGACTTCATGTACACTAATTTGGTTTGTGATTTGAAGGATAGATGTATGAGCAGTCAAAAACTACCAAGCATGGTGGAGCCAGAATTATTGGATGGCGATGATGTCAGCCATGAATCCTGGCGGGCATTTGAGATTATGGCCGAGTTTGTCGGCGCGACCGAAAGCCTCAAAGCCATCATGCCTGCCGTGTCTATTTTTGGCAGTGCGCGTACCAAGCCTGATCATCCTTACTACCTGCTCACTGAAGAAATTGCGCGTTTGCTGTCAGACTCCGGATTCAGTGTGATTTCCGGTGGCGGCCCTGGCGTGATGGAAGCTGCCAACAAAGGGGCGTTCCCGGGCCGTGGTGCCAGTGTTGGCCTCAATATCAGGTTGCCGTTTGAACAACATGGCAATCCGTATCAGGACATCGGCATCAGCTTTAAATACTTTTTTATGCGCAAGGTCATGTTTGTTAAATATGCCAGCGCGTTTGTGGTGATGCCGGGTGGTTTTGGTACGCTGGATGAAGTGATGGAAGCGATTACGCTGGTGCAAACCGGTAAGAGCCGCAAGATTCCGATTATCCTGGTTGGCAGCAAGTTCTGGGCCGGTTTGGTTGACTGGTTGCGCAATACGCTGGTGGCGGAAGGCATGGCGTCGCCCGAGGATATGGACCTGATTCAGATCATTGATGAGCCGCAACAGATTGTCGATGCGATTTTCAAGCATTATGAAACCACAGGCTTTGAGCTGACCCCGGCCGAACGCAAGATGCAGCTTTATCTGTAATTGTTTGCCCTGGTGTTGTTAGCCGGGCAGTATGATGCAAAGTTTATTATGTATGCAGTGACCGCCAGCGCGTGGGTTTTTGCTAGAATAGTCGTTAATGACTAAGGAGTCTTCCATGCGTGATTTTTCCCGTTTATTGCTGGCAGGTATCTGCATCGCTGCGATTGCGATGCCGGTGTGGGCTGCAGCCCCCAAAGATGCCGAGCTGCTTGAAGAAGTGCCACCACCACCCAAGGTGATTGAAGGGCAACCGATTGACCAGCCTAGCGTCAATAAACGCAAAGATGGCGAGAATGACGTCGAGGAGTATAGCTTGAACGGCGAGGTGTATATGGTGAAAGTGACGCCGCCAAGTGGCAAATCTTATTACTTGCATCGCGAAGACCGTAATGGTGACTGGGTGCATGATGGCCCGACCCGTCCACTGTCCGTTCCCAAATGGATTCTGTTCCGATTCTAATTCTGATCGCCTGCCATTGCTGGCAGGTTAGCAAATAAACATGTCTGTTTTTACCACTCTGAGTTTGGATGAAGTGCGCCAGTGGCTGGCGCCTTTTAATGTTGGCGAGCTGCATACCTTGCGTGGCATCGCTGCCGGTATCACCAATACCAATTATTTCGTTGAAACCAGTCAGTCGCGTTTTGTGCTGACCGTGTTTGAGAAGAATGACTTTGACGAACTGCCTTATTTCGTCCATTTGATGACGCATTTGTCCCGGCATGGCATCCCTTGTCCCAAGCCCATTACGGACCAGAATAATACCGCCTTGCACCGTATTCACAGTAAACCGGCCTTGATGGTGAGTTGCCTGAAAGGCAGCGATGTCAGCCAGCCCAATGTCAAACAGATTGAGGCCGTGGCGAGAACCTTGGCGCGCATGCATGTGGCCGGGCTGGATTTTCATGAGCAGTCACATAATCAACGTGGGCAGGGCTGGCGCGTGATGACCGCGCAGCAGGTGATGCCTAAATTGGCACCGGTACAGCAACATCTGCTGCAAGAAGAATTAGAGTTCCAGCATGGTCTGGATTTGTCGCGTTTGCCACATGGCGTGATCCATGGTGACTTGTTCCGGGACAATGTGTTGTTTGATGGCGATGTGCTGGGTGGCTTTATTGATTTTTACTATGCCTGCCACGATGTGCTTGCCTACGATGTGGCGATTGCTGCGAACGAGTGGTGTGTCGATGCCGCCGGAAATTTTGTGGATGAAAAACTGGCGGCATTTATGAATGCTTACCAGTCCGAGCGTCCATTCACCGTGGCCGAAAAAATCCACTGGCCAGCCTTGTTGCGCCGGGCCGCCTTGCGTTTCTGGTTATCGCGCCTGTATGATTTTTATTACCCGGTCGCGGGCGAGCTCACGCATGCCAAAGACCCGGCGCATTTTGAGCGGGTACTGCTGAATCGTAAAGTGTTGACTTAAGGAAACGCGGAGTAAGTGAGCGAGCGATAAAGTGCAACGCAGCAATGTGTCCGCGCAGCCACTTATTCTGTGTTGCCTGGAAAAGATAAAAAAGGGAGACGTATGACAGAAACCGGAAGCCAGCGCGGTGTACGCTGGGTGAAAGAAAGCCTGGCCTTGTTCCGCACACAGCCGCATGTCTGGATGTTGTGTTCGCTGGCCTATATCGTGATTTTCATGGTGTTGCCCTCATTGCCTTTACTCGGGTTTTTGGGCTTGGTTTCGGTGGTGATCTGGCCAGTGTGTATGGCCTTGATCGTGCTGTTGTATCGACAGGTAGATTTGCAGGGCAGCATGTCACCGCCAGCCGTCTGGCAGCAATTGCAGTTGCACTTCAAACCGTTGGTGCTGTTGGGTGCCAGCTGCCTGGTGTACGCTGTGCTGGCGACCTATTTACTCAGTAGCGACCTCGCTTCCCTGATTTCGCATGCGCCGACCAAAGCGGGCATGACAGAATCACAAATGACGCTGTTTTTAGAGAACACGCTGTCTTTTATCGTCAAGGTATTGCTACTGCTGTTACCTTTGTTTATTGCCACCTGGTTCTCACCGATGCTGATTGCCCTGAATGGCTACCCCTTGCTTAAGGCGATTAAATCCAGCATTGCCGGAATGTTGCAATACACGGTGCCGATGAGTGTTTCCTGGCTGGTGATGACCGTTGGCATGCTGGTGGTGATGCTGGGGTTGGGGCTGGTGATCGGCATTCTGGGTGCGTTAATTCCGATGCTGGCGCAACTATTGATGCCACTGTTGGTGTTTGCAGCCTTGCTGGTGATTAATGCCCTGATGTTTGCTTTCCAGTATATCAGCTACAAGGATGTGTTCAGGGCTGCGCCACCAGTCGAAGCCTGACCATATAGGTTAAGCGCTTGCGGATAGCTTGCGCCGCTCAGTAAACAGGCTGTTGCCTATGGTCTTTTTGGCCTGTTTTTTAGCATTGCTCATGGCGCCAGCCACTTCGTGATGGCTGGCAAATGAATCGGAGCAAGCCCGCACAGCGCCGATGGACAAACTACCAAACGGGTAAAAATGCTCGTTACCCAAACGGTCTTCTATGCGAATGCCGCCAAGTTGTACGTCTTTCAAGTCATAAAAGTCCGGCATCACTTTGGCAATGGTCTCCAGGATGTCATGACAAACGGCTTCCCACTCTTCGCTTTGAAAAATCAGCACAAAGTCATCGCCGCCAATATGGCCGACAAAGTCATGTTCATTGTTGACCATGCTACTCAATAAGCGGCCGACAAACTGAATGACCTCATCGCCACGGCGATAGCCATAGGCATCGTTAAATGGTTTGAAGTGGTCTAAATCACAATAACAGGCCACAAACGGGATACGCCGCTCCAGCAATTTATCAATATGGGCATTGATGGGCACATTGCCCGGTAGCAAAGTGAGGGGGTTGGCGTAACGCGCGGCGTGAATTTGCATATTGGTGACTTCGCGTAGCAAGGCATGCCCGCTACCCATGCCCACATAGCGCTCGCCATCGACAATAATGAATCCATTGAGCAGATATTTGGGATCTGCCGCCAGAATCAGCTCACTCAAGGCCAGAATGGTCATGTCTTTTTGTACCATCAGGCACTGGGTATCCATAAAGGTCGTACAAGACTTTTTGCCATGGAGTTCTTTTTGGTAGCGGCGTGCAAAGCGGTCTATGGTGTCGTAGCGGCTGATCAACCCTAACGGTATTCCCTGCTGATTAATTACCGGAATCGAGTTGAGCGTGGTGTCACTGTTAAACCAGTTGTATACCTCTTCATTGGTCATGTCTGGCATGGCGGCAGTTTGGTAACTGGTTAAGCCGACCACGGTGGCCTGCTTTGAGGCATGGCTTTGCTGGTCAGCAAACAGGCGAACAATGTTTTTATTCAGCAGGTTATGCACCTCTTCAGTGAGGGCATATTGAAACTTGGGGAACGGCCGTCCAAACAGGTAGCCTTGGGCAAAGTCTATTTTCAAGTCTTTGATCACCGCCAGTTCTTCTTTGGTTTCAATGCCTTCGGCAATGGTCAGCGTATTCGATTCAACCGCGATTTTCTGGATGCCGCGCACAAACTCCAGTTTCATCGGGTCATTGTGTATATTGGCAATAAAATGCTTGTCGATCTTGACATATTCCGGTGACAGCTCAGACCACAACCGCAAACTGGACGTGCCTTCACCGAGGTCGTCCAGTGCGATTTTGAACCCTAAGGCTTTAAAGCGCAGGATCGCATCCCGGAGCTCGGCATAATCGCGAATGGTAGAACTCTCGGTGATTTCAATCACGATATCGCCAGGTTTGAGGCCACACTTTTCAAGCTGCGTCAGGCCAAAAGACAAATGCCCCTCGTTTAATAGCAGGCAGTCCGGGCTGAAATTTACAAACAAGGGGTGAGACCTATCGGTGCGGCTGTATTCATTAAAGATGACCTCACGCGCCGCGTATTCCATCTCGATATTCAGGCCACATAAACTGGCTGCATTAAACAGCGCAATCGGCGAATGTAATCTGGATTCCACCGGGCCCCGGATCAGCGCTTCATGTGCAAATACACGGGCGTGTTTAATATCAACGATAGGTTGAAACAGCGGTAGCAGATTTCTCTGCGCCAGAATGGCTTCAACCTCTAGCTGGGGAGGGGCATATATCATGCAAGCAGTATCGACGGTTTTAACTGCTTCTTGATTAAGTTGTGCAAATGGTGGATGAAATATTTGTGACAATGATGATATGTCCAGGATCAGCCACCATGCCAATGAAGAGCGGCATGGTGGCTTGAGACAAGTCGCTGCTTAAACCTTTTCCAGCCTAGCGTATTCCAGCATCAGCGTTTTCAAGCCGGCACTGCCAAAATTCACTTTAATCGCCAAGTCATTGGCGTTGCCTTCATAGCTCACCACCACGCCTTCACCAAATTTGCCATGACGCACGCTCTGGCCAATCTTAAACGGGTAGCTGGATTGTGCGCTGCTGCTTGCCTGCACTGGCTGCGCATTGTATTGCCCACCTGCGGCATAAGGTTTGGCGACTGGTTTGCTATTCAAGCGCTTGGTCAGGTCGACAGGGATTTCATCGATAAAGCGTGAGGCAATACCGTAACGCACTTGCCCATGCAGCATACGGCTTTGGGCATACGTGAGATAAAGGCGTTGGCGCGCGCGGGTGACGGCCACATACATCAGGCGGCGCTCTTCTTCCAGGCCGCCATTTTCGTAAGCAGCCTGCTCATGCGGGAACAAGCCTTCCTCTACACCGCCGATAAATACGCTGTGAAACTCCAGGCCTTTTGCCGCGTGTACCGTCATCAGCTGCAAGGCTTCATGCCCGACATCAGCCTGATGGTCACCGGCTTCCAGGCTGGCATGGTTTAGAAACTGCGTCAGCTGGTCGGCATCTTCATCCATATTATGGTGATTGCCCAGGGCCTGATTACTAAATGCCACGGCGGCAGTGACCAGTTCCTGCAAGTTTTCGATGCGGTCTTCACCTTCTTTGTCATTCTGGTAGTGCGCCATCAGGCCACTCAAGTTGATGACCATTTCTGCCATTTCACCCAAGGTGATACCGTAACCCTGATCGACCATCTGGCGAATCAGCGCAACAAAGCCATCCAGCCCCTTGCTGCCCAGTTTGCCCTCGCCGACTTTATTAGTCGCTGCTTGCCATAAGCTGCATTCGTTCTGGCGGGCCGCTTCCTGCAGTTGCTCCAGGCCGCGTGCGCCTATGCCGCGTGGTGGAAAATTGACGATGCGCAATAAGGCGGTATCGTCGTTGGCATTGGCAATCAGGCGCAAATAAGCCAGTGCATGCTTGATTTCGGCGCGCTCGAAAAAGCGCAGGCCGCCATAAACACGATAAGGAATATTGGCTGAAAACAAAGTGTGCTCAAGAATGCGTGACTGCGCATTGCTGCGGTAGAGCAGGGCCATGTCGCCCAGCGGCACACCTTCTTTTTGCAGCATGTTTACTTCATCGACAATAAACTGCGCTTCGTCGGTATCGTTATAAGCCTCATAAATGCGAATCGGCTCGCCCTTGCCCGCAGACGTCCACAAGTTCTTACCAAGGCGGTTGCGGTTATTGGTGATGATGGCATTCGCCGCATCGAGGATATTGCTGTGCGAACGGTAGTTTTCTTCCAGCTTGACGATATTCTGCACATTAAAGTCGCGCTGAAAGTCGTTCATATTACCGACGCGCGCGCCACGGAAAGCATAAATACTCTGGTCGTCGTCGCCCACGGCAAAAATGCTGTTATGCGCGCCACCTAGCAGCTTTAACCATAAGTATTGCAGGCGGTTGGTATCCTGAAACTCGTCCACCAAAATATATTGAAAACGCTGCTGATAATGCGCGCGGATATGTGGCTCGCGCTCCAGCAACTCGTAGCAGCGCAGCAATAGCTCAGCAAAGTCGGCCACGCCGTCACGGTTGCATTGCTGGTCATAGGCCGCATAAATCTCACGCAATTTCTGGCTGTGGCCGTCATAAGCGTCTACCGCTTCGGCGCGTAAGCCTTCCTCTTTGCAGCTGTTGATATAACCCATCACTTGCTTGGGTGGATATTTCTCATCATCCACATTCATGGCTTTCATCACGCGCTTAATGGCAGACAGCTGATCTGCGGTATCCAGAATCTGGAAGGTGCTTGGCAATCTGGCTTCGCGGTAGTGTGCACGCAACATGCGGTTACATAAACCGTGAAAAGTGCCTGCCCACATGCCGCGTGTGTTGATTGGCAACATGCTGGTCAAACGCGTCAGCATTTCTTTGGCCGCTTTGTTGGTAAAGGTCACGGCCATCAGGCCCATGGGCGAGGTTTGGCCAGTTTGGATCAACCAGGCGATGCGCGTCGTCAGCACCCGTGTTTTACCGCTGCCAGCACCTGCCAGAATGAGCGCAGAAAGATGCGGCAGGGTGACCGCTTGCAGTTGTTTATCGTTGAGACCCTGGAGGAGATTGGTTTCAGATTGCATGTGATTATTATCGCATGATGTGCAGGGGAATTTGATGGATTGTTTGGTCGGATGCTGTGTCGCTAAGGCGTTTGCTGGGTGTGGGATTGTAAGAAAAGATTGTTCTATTGGTTTAGGGGTTTCTTTTCGCTTTTTTGGCGAGTTACTTTTCTTTGCTTGAAAAAGCGAAGAGTATATTAGTAGTAAGTTGCTTGGTTATTTAATGAGCGATCTGTTTCGCCTCTAGGCGACCTTCTTTCTTATGCTTGTCCATAAGAAAGAAGGCAAAGAACAAGACACCCCAGCTTCCGCTTCTTCCTTGCGCTACTCGGTTTGCCGGGCGTCCATCGAAATTGGCTACGGCCACTACGTTTAACATTGCTACGCAATGTTAGCCTACGCCGCAACACTTCGTTAGTTGTCACCCTGACAAGCCACACAGAACGTGGCTTGTTGCGGAACTCGGACAGCCGATGGCCGAAGACTCCCGCCAACCCTGCGTTGCTCGGCGCGGCAGATGGGGACCCCGAACACCCGCGAGCGCCATCGTTTAGCAGGGTTAACAAAAGAATCTGATTTTTGAACCGTCCGCATTTATGCAATGCGAATTTGGCGAGATAAATCCCATCCCATCACGCTGAGTAGCGGAGACAAAATAAGGAAGAAGGGAGCGACTGTCCGAATCCCGCGGTGGGCTGCGTAGTGTGCAGCCCGCTAGGATGAGTTTCGTGACCGCTTATTTTGTTGAGCAACGCAAGGGAGCCGTCAGGCCGTGATGGCTGGGTGCCCTCCTCTTTGGTTACTTTCTGAGGGGCAAGCATCAGAAAGTGACTCGCCTAGAGGCGAAAAAGTACTACATCAATCCGTCAGCGCGTGAAGTCTACAGAGTTACTTATCCCTACGGTTTCAATCAAGTTCCCATGCCCATCCGCACTCAATTAGATTTATGGTGATAAATTATCGGAACTTTTCAAAACGCAGAAGACTCATATCAGCACGATGATGATGAATCATCTTTCCGCTTCTTTCCTCCCTGAGCGGAAGCCTTTACGATGAGGCCTGTTGCCCCGATTTACCCCTTAATCGGGGCTTTTTTTGCCTATTACTTTCACACGCCCCCGGGGAACCCGGTTTGACGCCAGGCTTCATACAGCAAAATGGCGGCTGAATTCGACAAGTTGAGGCTGCGGCTGTGCGGCAGCATCGGTAGCCTGACGCGATGTTCTGGCGCAAATTGTGCGCGGATGTCTTCTGGCAAGCCGCGCGATTCTGGTCCAAAGACAAACACATCTTCATCTTTAAACTGTAAATCAGTGTGTCTTGTACTGCCTTTGGTGGTGAGTGCAAACATGCGCTTGCCTTGCAGGCGCTGTTGGCATTCTGCCCAGTTCTCGTAGACGGTGAGTTCGGCGTATTCGTGGTAATCCAGGCCTGCGCGTTTAAGGTGTTTATCCGAGAGTTCAAAGCCTAAGGGCTTGACCAGGTGCAGTTTTGCGCCGGCATTGGCACATAAGCGTATGATATTTCCCGTATTGGGTGGAATTTCGGGTTCGAAAAGGACGATATGAAACATTTTTTGCAGCTTGTTTACAAACGTAAGGGTAGAATGTTGGTGATATGATAGACGAAGAAAAGTCTATATAGATAAATAATTACAACGCCATGGCTCGTCCCGAGAAAATTAGATTAGGTGAAATTCTGGTCAGACAGAATTTCATGACCCAAGCTCAGCTCGATCAGGCGCTGGAAGAACAGCGCAAGTCGGGTCGTCGCCTGGGGCGCGTGATTGCTGAAAAAGGCTACGCCAATGAGCGGCAAATTGCCGAGGCTGTCGCTTCTCAGTTGAATATCCCATTTTTGGACCTGGGCCAGTACGAACTGGACGTGAAGCAGGTTCAAAAACTCCCTGAAGTTCAGTCGCGCCGTTTCCGCGCCATCCTGCTCGAAGAACGTCCAAATAGTTTCCTGATTGCGATGGTTGATCCATCGGATGTGTATGCGTATGACGAGTTGGTCAGGCTGCTCAAACGCGACATTGATATTGTCGTCGTGCAGGAAAGTCTGCTTATGCAGACCATTGACCGCTCTTATCGCCAGACCGAGCAAATCTCTTCACTGGCGTTGGAGCTGCAAGAAGACCTCGCCGCCAGCAATGTTGATCTTGCCAGCCTGATGGGCGTTGATCTGGGCATAGATGACGCGCCTGTTGTTAAGCTGTTGCAGACTATTTTTGAAGATGCCGTACAGGTACGCGCGTCTGACGTACATATTGAGCCGCAAGAAAATAAACTGCTGATCCGTTTTCGTATTGATGGTGTGATGCACTTTCAGACGCAGTCGGATAATAAGATCGCTACTGCGCTGGTGATGCGCCTCAAAATCATGGCAGGCCTGGATATCTCAGAGAAACGCTTGCCGCAAGATGGCCGCTTTGGTTTTACCGTAAAAGGTCGCGCGGTGGATATGCGTATTTCTACCATGCCTACCCAGTATGGCGAAACCGTGGTGATGCGTTTGCTGATCCAGAATACCGGGCATTTCCAATTAGATAAATTAGGTATGCCGCCGGATTTACTGGCGCGTTTCCGTAAAATGATTGGCCGTCCAAGCGGTATGGTGTTGGTCACTGGTCCGACCGGTAGTGGTAAAACCACCACCCTGTATTCTGCGCTGAGTGAGTTGAATACACCAGAGACCAAGGTAATTACCGTAGAAGACCCGGTGGAATATCGTTTGCCGGGCATTATTCAAACCCAGGTCAACGAAAAGATTGAGCTGGACTTTCCCAAGTTATTGCGCGCTATTCTGCGTCAGGACCCGGACATTGTGCTGGTGGGTGAGATGCGTGACGAGGAAACTGCCCAAACCGGTTTGCGTGCCTCTATGACCGGCCATTTGGTGCTATCAACATTGCATACCAACGATGCCTCCACCGCCCCTGTGCGTTTGATCGATATGGGCGTACCGCGCTTTATGGTCGCCATGTCGCTGTTAGGCGTGTTGGCGCAGCGGCTGGTGCGACTCATTTGCCCGCATTGCGCCGTCGAGCACACCCCGAGTGAGTCAGAGTCAGTCTGGTTAAATCAGGTCATACAGCAACCGGATGTAGTTACTAATTTCCGTCATGGCAAAGGCTGCCAGCACTGTAACCGTACCGGCTATTTGGGGCGGGTTGGTTTATACGAATTTTTGGAAATGACCGATGAGTTGGCGATGGCCGCCAACATGCCGGATACCAATGTCTTCATCAAAAAAGCGCGCGAACGACTCAAAGGCAGAACCTTGCGCGATCAGTCACTGCAACTGGCGATAGATGGTAAGACTACGCTTGATGAAATCATGCGTGTCGATAATCAATTTGAAGAGTAATCCTTTTTAAAGAGCGCCGCCTATGCCGATATTTGAATATAAAGGACGTACCGACGATGGCATGATGGTCAGCGGCGTACAAGAAGCGGCCGACCTTGACGCGTTGGGTGCAGCACTCATACTTTCCAAAATCACCCCGATTGAAATCAAGCAAAAAGCGGCTGGTGCAGTTGCCTTTAATTTGTTTGAAGAAAAAGTCACCAGCCTCGATGTCATGCTGTTCAGCAAGCAGATGTATACCTTACTCAAGGCTGGTATCCCGATTATGCGTGCCTTGGCCGGCATTCAAAGCTCGGTTGGTAATGCCACACTGGCGCAAGTAGTCGGTCAGCTTCGTGTCAGCCTGGACTCAGGCCGTGAATTGTCAGTCGCCATGACTGAGCACCCTAAGGTGTTTGATGGCTTTTATATCAGCATGATCCGTGTTGGTGAAACCACGGGTAACCTGGACAATATCTTTCTGCGATTGGCGCAGCACATTGAGTTTGAGCGCTTTATGCGCGGCCAAATCAAGTCTGCTTTGCAATATCCCACCTTTGTGCTCATCGCGATGGCGATTGCCATCGTCGTTATTAACGTCATGGTGATTCCGCAGTTTGAAAAAGTATTTGCCAGCATGCATGCGGATTTGCCCTTCATCACAAAAATATTGATCGCGTTTTCCAGCTTCATGCGTAACTACTGGTTTGTGCTGATAGGCATGATTGCAGGGGCGGTCTGGATGTTCAAATCGTACACGAGTACAGAAGTTGGGCGGTCTCAATGGGATCGTTACAAGATGCGCATTCCTATTGCAGGCAAGATTATTTTCAAAGGCACCATGGCCAGGTTTGCACGCAGTTTTGCTTTGTCGACGCGTAGTGGTTTGCCGATTCTTTCGGCTTTACGCTTGGTCTCACAGACGGTTGAGAATGAGTATCTTGGCGCTAAAATTCTAAGCATGTCTGCTGGCATTGAGCGCGGTGAAACCATTCTTAGAACTGCCACGCAAACGGGGGTATTTAATCCACTGGTGCTGCAGATGATTGCAGTGGGTGAAGAGTCTGGTTCGCTGGATGATTTAATGCAAGAAATTGCCGATATGTATCAAGCTGACGTCGAATATGACGTTAAAACATTAGGCGCGCAAATCGAACCTATATTGATTATATTCTTGGGCATACTGGTATTGATATTAGCACTGGGTGTATTTTTGCCAATATGGGATATGAGTTCGGTGATGTTTAAAGGTGGTTAATTGTTTGTGCATATTTTAAAGGCAATTAGCAATACCTTTAGTATTAGGTCGTTGTAGAGGTGGTCGCAGGCATCGTTTAGTGTGGACCAAAATTGTCTGGCATGCCTTTTGCTAGCGATAAGTTAACGCAGTTATAACCTGCCACTGTGATGATAACGGTAGGGATTTTTGATTAGGAGTCTGAGTAATGAAAAAACAAGCTGGTTTTACATTGGTTGAATTGGTTGTAGTGATCGCGGTACTTGGTATTCTTGCTGCGACAGCATTGCCAAGATTTGTGAATGTGACGGAACGTGCAAACTTAGCAACAGCAAGAGGTGTGGCAGCATCTGTTCGTACAGCAGCTACATTGGTACATGCTGCGTGGATAGCGAGTGGGATGACTGCTGCCGGTAACGTGCCTGTTGATGGAGGTAACGTTGCCGTCAATGGGAGCGGTTGGCCAACAAATGCTACCGGTGGTATTGAAGCAGCGTTACAAAGCGTTTCAGGGGTTAATCTGGATCATGCCAGTGTTGCCAATTCAACCGTGTTTAGCCTGAGAGATACTGCAGCATGTTCGTTTACATATGACTCGACGACTGGTACGGTTAATGAGGCTAATATTACTGTTGCAAACTGCTAGTTGTTGTGACAGCGAAGGTATATTCAAACGGATTTACGCTAGTTGAGTTGGTGGTGGTGATTGTTTTAACTGCGATTTTAGCAGTAGTAGCCGCCCCCAGATTCGCAAATGGTGATATCTTCGAAACCCGCGGTGACGCGGGTTTACTTTCATCTACGCTTCGCTATGCGCAAAAAACGGCGATTGCCCAGCGCAAGCCGGTGTTTGTTATTCATACCGACGCTGTGCCAGATGTTGTCAGGCTTTGTTTTGACGCAGCATGTAATCAATCGGTAATTAGCCCTGAGACAGCGGCCGCTTATGTTTTTACAAGCTCTAAGAATGTGAATGTCGGTTCATCGAATGCGGGCTTAGGGTTTGATGGGCTTGGGCGTGCTGTGCCAAATCAGGCGGCGAGCTACACTGTCACAAATAGAAAAAATAATGCCCAGTCGTTGATAGTTAATGTCGAAGCAAATACAGGTTACATCCACTAAACAAACCATCTGGTCATTGACCCGGTGACGCATATGGGCAAACAAGATAATCACAAAAATAATAAATACATACCACCCAGCAAAAAAAACCATTACGGTTTTTCGCTGGTAGAAATGGTCGTGTTTATTGTGATTGTGACAACTGCCATTGCTGGTGTGATTGGTGCACTCGCTTTTATGAGTGGGCACTCCGCTGATCCACTCGCGCGCAAGCAAGCCATTGCGATTGCTGAATCACTCATGCAAGAAATCCAGCAAATGCCCTTCACCTTTTGCGACCCTGATGATCCCAATGCATCCACCGCCAACAGTTCGGCTGACTGCTCGGTGAATTCGCAAGCCAACTTAAATGGCCCAAGCCCGGCGACCGAGAGTCGCTACGGTGCAGCAAACCCTTTTGATAATGTCGCTGACTATGGTGGTTTTACCATGCCTGGCGGTGGTTGTACCGGCATCTGTCGCATTGGCGACTCTACTGCATTGGCAGACTTAAACGCTTATTCAGCGGCTGTTGCCATTACACAGGCGGGTGGGGCGGGTGCTTTTGCAGGCCTTCCTGCCGATGCGGTATTAAAAATTGTAGTGACGGTGAATGGCCCTGCCAGCACAACAATCCGCCTCACTGGCTTTAAGGTTCGTTATGCGCCGCGCATGTAAGCATTCTAGTCTTTCTATGTCTGGCTTCACCTTGGTGGAGCTGGTGATTGTCATCGTCGTGATGGCTATTTTGGGTGGCATTTCAGTCAGTTTTATCCGCAATTCAATCTTGGCTTATGTAAATTCTGAGGCTTATTACGAGCTTGCCGACCGTGCTGATATTTCCTTGCGCCGTATGTCACGCGATATCCGCAATGCCCTGCCTAATAGTGTGTGGGTGCCGAATGACACAGGGAGTTATGTTCAGTTTGTGCCAATTAAGGCAGGTGGCCGCTATCAGCAAGAAGACTTCGATGCAGGCAGTCTTACGCTGGATGTACTCGGGCCGATGGTGAATGTAGATGCCGGGGACCGGCTGGTTATTTATAACATGGGCATTGCTGGGGCTGATGTGTATGAGGGCAACAATATTCGGCCAGTAAGTGCTAATGCAAACTCAGTCACATTCACAGGTGCACTTTTTCCGTTTGCTTCACCGGGTAGCCGTTTTTATGTAGTGAACGGTGCTGTCATTTATGCCTGCGATCTTCCTAATCGCCGTTTGGTGATGTATTCAAATATTCCTATCGCTTCCGGGCGTGTGACCAATTTTAATGGGCTGACAGCTAATATTGTCGCTGACGATGTGACCGAATGTAGTTTTACCTATACGCCTGGCGTCATGCAGCATTCCAGTGTCGTCACTGCGCAATTGACGCTCGCAAAAAACGGTGGCGTGGCAAGATTGGTTAACTTGATTAATGTGGTGAATTCGCCATGAAAAGCATTGCTTATCGCGCAAAGGGTTTTATGTTGCCTGTGGCAATATTTTTACTGGTGACTTTGGCTGGCCTGGTGGGTTATGCCATGCGTTTGTCGCTGCTGGCCAATCTGGGCACGATACAAGATGTGCAAGGCGCAAATGCGTATTTGGCGGCAAGGGCGGGCGTAGAGTGGGGGGCTTTTCAGGTATTATCGCCGGGCTCAACCGATATGAAAGCTTGTTTCGCTTCGCCGTCCACTTTGACGATTAATAACTTTAATGTGTTATTGACCTGCGACCGCAGTGTGCTTCAGGACAAAGGCAACACGCAGAATGTTGGCATGTATACCATTACCTCAACGGCTTCGCTGGGGGTCGTGGGTGCACAAGACTACATAGAACGAAGAATTACAGTGACTCTCGGTCGATGCTTATATAGCGGCCCGCCTGTAGAGGAATGTAATTAATCTAGGATACTTATTTCGTGTGTAATTTAACTAAATTGATATTAAAGACGCTTCTGCTTGCTGCGGGAGTGATTTTTTATACCAGTGTTAATGCCGCGTTTGTTCATCTCAACAGTGCCGGTGGCGTGTCAACATCTGATGGCCTGCACATTATCATCGATGATTCCACCCAGCTTCAGGTAGTGAAAAATAAAGGTGGTCAAGTTTATCAGTCGACTTATACCCCAGATCGCACTTTTAATATAAGCATGTTTAATAACAATGCTGCTAATCCACAGGTTAACACCTCAACCAGCCGCTTGGATAATGGTGTATACATTCGAGGCAATAAAACTATTTATGGGCCGAATCATTTTGCGGCCTCCTCCTCTTCTCCAAGTGCTTATACAACTGTTCCGATGACTGGCCCAACGCCTGCTACGGCTACCGCAGGCGTGGCGCAAAGAGCTACTTCACAATTTACGGTGCCATATAACTCGCTCACTCAGGGGCCAACCGTGACCATTGTCTGGAGCTATATTTATCCATATGATTTTGTGACGGCAAACGTCACGTTGACTATCCCAGCATTGTATCCTGTGAGTGCATCTAACCCAGTTCGTTATTATCATGTTGTAGATACGTATTTAGGTGGAAATGATTACGGGTGTGGTGTCCGCTACGTAGATACCAATAATAAGCAGGTGGTTGGTACTTATCCTCAGACCAGTAGTGGCTGCCCGACAAGTACAGGATTGCCTGCTAACCTGGATGTTGTTGAAACCTTTCGAGAGCGGGATGGGCTGAAGTTTAGCCATTATTGCGTCGGTTTTTACGACTTTTGGGGAACAAATAGCAGTACTGATTGCGACATCACGACCACTAATTCGCTGAGTGATACTGTGAGTAAAACATACAAAGATACCGGCATGGCGGTCGAGTATGATTTTACATTACCAGGCACGTATACGTTCAGTTATGATTTTGTTGTAGGTTCTACCGCAGTCCCTAACTACGATCATCTGGAAATTCGTCACGCTGGTAGCAGCTCGCTTTGCCCTTTTGAGATTAAAGTCCTAGCCTGTTTATCCTCTACAGTGCCTTGTCCGGATGATCAAATGTTGAGTTCGGGGGCTTTGTCAGGCGACCTATTGCCTGCTAGCTCATCCAGTTTGACCAAAACGCCAGATCGGTCGTTTAATTTAGGTTCTGCGAATACTATAGATACATTTACCTATCAGAGCAGTACGGCGACTACTTACACTTTAGGTGTTAATAACTTGACCAAAGCACCGCTGAATGGCGTGAAATGCTGGAACACGGCAACTAGTTCACAAAGTTGCAGCTTTGTTGTCACAAACACGCCATGTTTGAGTTCGTTTGAGTGCATGGAAAGTGGGCTGACCTATAATAATTTGTCAGCGGTGACCAACAAACGCAATCCTATTTATACCAAGCTGACTCGCAAGGCGTTCGATCTGGATGTGTACGCATTGCTGACCAGCGGTGTTCAGGCGACCGCCTATGTATCTGCTGCAAACGGGGTGACAGTTGAGCTAGTCAATGACACTGGCAGTGGCTGCGGGGCGACTGTGGTGGCTACTAAAAAGATTTCATTTTCCTCTTCTTCGACTAACCCTGGTAAGCAAACCGTATCATTTAGTGATACCGATGTGCTTAACTCCTACCCGAGTTTGAGGTGTCGGGTCACTGATACTAGTGTAGGTAAAGTAGGATGCTCTACAGATAATTTCTCGGTGCGCCCACAGTCATTCACTGTGACCTCTTCAAACGCAACGCCTGCTTCTCCGGGGCCAACGGCTACGCCGGTTCTTGTCGCAGGTACTAGCACTTTTAATTTAAAGGCCGTGACTGGGGAAAGCAATTATACCGGTACCCCAAAAGCTGTGCCGGTTGCCCATTCTGGGGCACCTGCGGCGGGGGTGATCAGTTATACCGTTGGTGTAGGTGTTAATGCTCAAACAATAACAGGCACTTTACCTGCTGCCATTAGTGGTGTCAGCACAGCAGACAATTTTACGTATAGCGAAGTTGGCCTACTCCAGTTTCCGGCTGCGGCTACAAGCGGCGTTTATGATGATACGTTTACTGCAGTAGATAGGGCAAATGGGGATTGTGATACTGCAACAGCTGATAATACTGGAGGTAGTGGAACTGTAAAATTTTATGGATGCACCATAGGTAGCACTAGCGGTTACTTCGGACGGTTTATTCCTCAAAGGTTCGACATTAGTACAGGCACCGTTACAAAAGCCTGTGGAACGTTTGCCTATTACGGTCAAGACACCACTAGTCAAGCAGCCTTGGATACTCAATTCACTATTACGGCTAAAAATGGGCTTGGTGCAACGACTCAAAACTATGTGGGTAGTTATGCCAAATTTGACCCTTCAACCTGGGGTAACTTTAACTTTACGACCAACCCTGCACTAACTACTGTTGCATTAACCCGCAGCACGGCAAGTAACTCTCTGACAGGCAGTTGGGCGGCTGGCGTCGCCCCGATGACCGCCAAGTTTTATGTGCCTCGCGCAAATGCACCGATTAACGAACAAATAGTGACGGTGCGCACACAAATACAAGATTCAGATGGTGTTACGACCACTACGTCTCCATTTGCTATCGCTAGTAGTGTGCCGTTTCGGTATGGGCGTCTTGTCATCACTCCAGTACATGGGTCGGAGTTGCTGCCGCTCACAGTGCCGCTTGAAGCACAGTTCTGGGGAGGTACCGGCTACAGGCGTAGTACCGAAGATAGTTGTACCACTTTTGATATCAAGACCATAGCGATGCCTACCGCTAGCTACAGAGGTAATTTGAACGCCTGTGAAACGGTGTTGAGTGGAAACACCACCATGATCAAAGGGATAATGTATTTGCGGTTAAGTGCGCCGGGCGTGACTGGCAATACGCCCAATACCGGCAGTGTGGATCTGGACTTGAATTTTGAGGGGGCAGGCGGTGATCAAACCTGTGTGGGCCCCGGCACGACACAATCAAATGCGATCTCTGGGACGGCAGGGATGCGCAACTGGTTTGGTGCCGATCCACTTGGCCGTGCCACCTTCGGCATCTACAAGGCGCCCATTATCTACATGCGAGAAAACTTCTAGCGATCACAAAACCACCGAATCAGGTGGTTTTGTTCTTTTTATCATGGCTTTAAACCATAGGCTCAGGCACTAAAGTTGCTATTGTTAAAATGAACTATCAAGCGTTAACAAAGTGGTATTCAGGCAACGTATGAAATATCAGTTATTTGGCGCAGTGGGTGATGGCTTCACCTGGGGGATTTTTTGTGTATACTAATCTCCGATAAAGCTTGAAGTTGTGGTTGTTATACTTTGATTTTAAATAAAAAAATATTTAGAAAGTCAGACTTACCTCTATGGAATGGTTTAAACGACAAAAGAACAAGCAGCAAGTGGGTATCAGCTACACCGATATGCATGTCAGCACTGTCGCCTTGACGCCGCCATCCGAAGGGGCCAAGCCGGTGGTGTCATTTGCCGCTGTTGAGCAGGTACCACTGCATGCGACCTCCACATTGCGTCACTTTGTGACCAAAAATGACCTCAAGACCTTGCCGTGCAACCTAGTGCTCAATGTTGACCAATACAATATTGTGCAGATTGATAAACCGAATATGCCGGACAACGAAGTGAAGCCTGCGTTGCGCTGGAAATTGAAAGGCTTGCTGGACTATTCGGTCGAGCAAGCGGTCGTCGATGGCATTGATGTGCCGGTAGACCCTTCTTACGCAAATCGCCAGCCATTGATGTTGGCAATTTGTGCTAAAAAAGCCATCGTTTCTGCGGTGGGTAATCAACTATCAGAGGCGGGTTTTAACGTGAAGTCAGTCGATGTGCATGCGCTGGTACAGCGCAATATTGCCCATCTGCTCGAACACGAAGACCGTGCGCTGGTGACGCTCAGCATTTTGCCACGCGGATGTTTGCTGACGTTTACGGCCAAAGGCGAGTTATATCATGCGCGCCTGATTGAGCTCGATCGTGATTTTCTGAATGACCGCGGCGAGCTGTTTAAAAGTAATTTTGACAAACTGGTGCTTGAGTTACAGCGTTCGCTGGACAGTTTCGACCGTCAGTTCCCTTACCTGAGCCTGAATCGCCTGGTGGTCGCACCCGTGGCGAATCGCGACTACCTGGTCAGCGGCTTGAGTTCCAGTCTTTATGTGCCGGTGAATGTCTTTAATCTGGAAGATATTGTCGAGTTGCCTGCCGACCAGGACTTCTCCAGCCTGGAAAAACAAGCCATGCTGTTGCCCGCTTTAGGCGCTGCCTTGCGTCAGGAGACGGCGGCATGAGTCAGCAGATTAACCTGTTTGAAGGTGGGCTGGTTAAATCCAAAGACTGGTTCAATTTACCTTTTGTCATCGTCACTTATGTGCTGGCAGCTGGCGTGATGTTTTACCTGTCTACCGGCCTTGAAGCAGAAAATGCTGCCTTGCAAACGCAGCGCAATCAAGCCGTGACGCAATATGAAACCATGCAGAAGAAGGTGGATCAGTTTGCGCAGCGCGTGACGCCAATTGATAACAGCAAACTTGAAGTCGAGTTAAAAACCCTCAAAGGCCGCTTTGATATGCAGTCGCAGATTCTGGCGATTTTCCAGCAATCCATCTCTGATGCATCAAATCACCTGGTTGATTACATGCGTGCCTTTACCGCACAGCAACAAGCAGGGTTATGGTTGACTGGCTTCAGGATTGAGCCTGGTACTCAGCATATTTCACTGACCGGGCAGGTATTGCAGTCTGAAGCTATTCCGCAGTATCTGGATTTGCTGTCTGCACAACGCATTTTTGAAGGCACGCAATTCTCCGGCATCCAGTTCAAGCAAGTGGAGTTACAGCGGCCGCAATCGCCAGCAACGGCGCCTGCTGTTGCCGCACCGCCCCCTGCTGCGGTGCCTGAATCAATGCCTGCTGGTAAAGGCGCACCTGATGCGGCTAGTAATGCCGCCCCGGCATCGGTAGCGCCGCCAGCAACCGCGAGCCAAGCCGCGCATGAGGAAGAAGCTAAGCTGCAGGTATATGCCTTCGAAGTAAAAGGACGCGATTTGCAAAGCCAGGCAAAACGCGAGAACAGCGTGAGTTGGGATGACTTTGTGCGTCAAACCACCCAAGCTCAGCCGACGCCAGGGAAATGACCGATGCGATTTGAGCAATTTCAGACAGTGAGTAACAAATGGCTGGCGCTTTCCCAACGGGAGCGCTGGATGATTTTTGGCGCCGGCTTGTTTGCCGTGGTTGGCCTGATGGATACGTTTTTGCTGGAGCCACAGCGTGTGCAACTGGCGAGTACGCAGCAGGAAGTGATTAAGATCCAGAACGATACAACGAACTTGACTGAGCAAATGACGACGATAGCCACGCAGGCCGCGCCGCCGCCAGCCACGAATGCCTTGCAACATGATATTAATGAGGCCACGCAGCACATTAACAGTCAGTCTGCTGATCTGGTCAAGGTGTCTTCTTATATGGTGCCGCCACAAGACATGGTGGCATTGCTGAAAAAAATATTGCAACAGCATGCCGATGTGCAAGTGGTGGAAATGCAGTCACTGCCTGTGGTCGACTTTATCGAGAAGCAGAGAAAACAATTACAGACACAAGCCGACACTGCGTCAGGTGGTGCGGCACCAGCCAATGCTGAAGAAGTGTGGAAGAATGTGCCGCATGTGTATCAGCATGCCGTGAAAGTGCGCCTGAAAGGTAAGTATTTTGCATTGATGGCTTATGCACAATCTTTAAAAGCCATTGGGCAAAAGCTGGCCTGGGAAAGTGCTGAGCTCAAGGCTCAGTATCCAGACAGCGAATTGACGGTTCAGGTGTATACCCTGAGTGGTGAAAATGCATGGTTGGGGATTTAGCATGCGCTTGTTGATGACAATAGTTTTAATGATGAGTCTGGTGCAGGCAAGTGTTGCTGCCGCTGATGGCATGGTTGATCCAACCAAACCACCAGCTTCAGTCATGGCGTATTTGCCGAATACACAGGCGCAGATAGAGCGACCATGGGAGCTCACTGCCTTGCAAGACAACGGTAAAAATGGTTTTGCTGTGGTGAATGGCCAGATGGTACAAGTGGGTAGTAGTTACGAGGGCTTTAAATTGTCATCGGTAAAAAATCAGCAAGCTGTGTTTATCAGCAAGCTGGGTGAGAAGAAAGTCCTCAGGATGGGCTTGTCCAGTTTTATGGAACCAGTGCAGCCACCGGCAGGCATCAAAAAAACGGCCAAAAAGATTAAAAGAATAAAGATTGAGAAATAAAGTGACAAACACTTGCAGGTCCCGCTTAACGGGATAAGCAAGGGAACATCAATAGAGAGACTGCTATGAAAACATTTGTGAATACCTTGGGTTTGATGATGATAGGTGCCGGGTTGGCTGGATGTACCAGCAATCCGTTTGCGCCCCCCAATACATCGATAAACCCTAAAATTCAGAACGAATTGGCGACATCAGCGGCCAAGGCTCAAGCGCAGGTGGCGCCACCGCCGAAAGAGGTCACAGATGAATTGTTCGAACCTCTCAAGATTGAGCCGCCCAAGGCATTAGCCAAGCGTGTTGAGCCCAGGTTTGACCTGGTAGTGAACAAAGCACCTGCCGCTCAGGTATTGATGGGCATTGTCTCTGGCAGCCCTTACAGCATTGCATTGAGTCCTGAACTCAAAGGTGAGATTTCAATCAACTTGCGCGATGTGACCTTGTTTGAAGCCCTCAATGCCTTGCGTGATTTGTATGGCTATGAATACAAAATGAGTGGCAAGCAGATTTTTGTTGAGCCGCAAACCTTGCAGACACGTGTGTTCCAGGTGAATTACATTACGGGTGCGCGTAGAGGCACTTCCGCGACGCGCGTGACCTCTGGTACTGCCAGTGGCTCTGGTGCCGGTGGTGCGGCAGGCGTAGCTGGTCAGGCGGCAGCCATGACCGGATCAGGGACAGGTAGCGGTACGGGTACTGGCACCGCAGCGGGCAGTGGGAGTTCTGGCGCGTCTAATCTGCAAGTGTATGCCTCCGATGTGAGTATGCGTACCAATAATGACTTCTGGGACGAAGTTGCCGGTTCTCTGAGCAGCCTGATTGGTGAAGAAAACGGCCGTAAAGTCGTGATTAATGCGCAGTCTGGCCTGATCATGGTGAAAGCTATGCCTAAAGAAATCCGCCAGGTTGAGAAGTTTTTGAGCCTGATGCAGGTGACCGTAGACCGCCAGGTGATTCTGGAAGCCAAAATCATCAAGGTGCAGTTAAACAGAAACTCTCAACAAGGGATTAACTGGGCAGCCGCCAGACATACCCGTGGCCGCGATGTGACCTTTGGTAACATCAATGGCAATGCCTCATTGAGTGAAACTGGTGATTTAACCAATGGCACCGTGACGACGACTGAGCCCGGTGCATTAAGTAATAACGCTGTCACTTCTCTTGGCGGCTCAATGTTCGCGCTGGCGGTGCAGGGCAAAGGCTTTTCGGCTTTACTGAACTTCCTCGAAACACAAGGGAATGTAGAAGTGCTTTCCAGTCCGCGTATTGCGACCATTAATAACCAGAAAGCCGTGCTCAAGGTGGGTAATGACGCTTTTTATGTCACTAACGTGAAAACCAATGTGACAACAACAACAGGTGGCGCGATTGTGACACCAGATATTCAGCTGCAACCATACTTCTCTGGTATTTCACTGGATGTGACACCGCAGATTGATAGGGATGACAATATTATTCTGCACGTGCATCCGTTTATCAGTGATGTGACGCAAGTGAACCGGACTGTGACATTGTCCAGTGCCAACGGCGGCACTTATACCATCCCAACGGCGTCGTCTAACATTAACGAAACAGACAGCATTGTGCGTACCAGAGATGGCAGCGTGATTGCCATTGGTGGCCTGATGTCTGAAACTGTCGACAATACCCGTACCAAAGTGCCTGGCCTGGGGGATGTGAAGTTCCTGGGTAACTTATTCCGTCAGAAAGATCTCGCCAGCACCAAAACTGAACTGGTTATTTTGCTGAAATCTACCGTGGTGCGTAGTGGCGAAAGCTGGGCGCAAGATATGCTTGATAGTCAGGACCGAGTTGATAAACTGAAGAGTGATACCAGTTTTTAGGAGCGGGCATGTACCTGCAGCATTTTGGGTTGAAGGAATATCCGTTTACCATCACCCCGGATACCAGTTTTTATTATGCAACGCGTAGCCTGCAAGAGGCGCTGAATACGCTATTGATTGCGATTCAGTCCGGCGAAGGCTTTGTCAAAATTACCGGTGAAGTGGGTACCGGTAAAACCTTGTTGTGCCGCCGCCTGCTCAAGGCGTTGGCGCCCAGTTGCAAGGTGGCATTTATCCCCAACCCTTACCTTGATCCACATGCCTTGCTGATGACGTTGGCGACTGAGTTTGGCGTGGCGTTCAAGCCTGATTTTACCCATCACGACATGATTGATGCGCTTAACCGCAAGCTACTCACGTTTGCTGATGAAGGCCGCCACGTGGTGGTGTGCCTGGATGAAGTACAAGCCATGCCGCTGGAAACACTGGAAGCCTTGCGCCTGCTGAGCAACCTCGAAACCGAGAAGCGCAAATTGATACAAGTGGTGATTTTTGGCCAGCCCGAGTTGGAAGAGCGCATTAATCATCCCTCCATTCGCCAGTTACGTCAGCGTATTGGCTTTGAGTATCATCTCAAAGGCCTGCAGTGGTCAGAATTGGGGTTTTACCTGAATCATCGCATGCATATTGCGGGGTATCAGGGTGGCATGGTGTTTACGCCTGCCAGCCTGCGTTTGCTCTACCGTTATGCCAATGGTATTCCCAGGCTGCTGAATATCCTGGCGCATAAATCTTTGCTGTCGGCATTTGGGCGTGGTCAGCAAGGTGTGTCCGCAGAAGATGTCAGAGCTGCCATTATGGATACCCAGGCCAGCGTCAAGGCGCAGCATCGCTGGTTAGGGCACGGTTTTAAATGGTGGGTGACATTGCATACGGCCATGGCTGGCCTGGGTCGTTAGTTAATTATTGGGGAAGCACTTGAGCTTAATTAATCAGGTATTGCAAAATGTTGAGGCCCGTCAAGGCGGGGCAACGCTTGATGCCAGCGCGGGCAATGCCTGGGCTGGACAGGTTAAGCCAGTGTTATCCCATTCAGGGTCAGTTGCAACGGCCTGGATCGGTAAACTGGTATGGGGGCTGTTGCTCTTAACGCTGATCGGCGTATTGCTGGTCAATTGGCCAATGCTGGTGGCACGCTTTTATCCGAAGCCAGTGGCCTTACAGCCAGTGCCGTCAACGGTAGCAATCCCTGTGGTGCCAGCCGCCGGGGCCGAGATCAGCACGGCGGAAGCGGCCACGCCTGCCACTGCCGACAGTCCAGCCTGGTCGCATCCGCAGTTCACCAAAGCATTATTTAGCGCGTGGCAAGCGCCAGTGAAAGACATTGCACAACCATCCCTTAAGCCGGTGGTGACTAAGCCGGTCAGCGCTAAAACCATACCGCCGCAAGTGGAGGGTGAGTTTACGATTAACCCTGCTGAAGCTGTGGCAGCTAACCCTGTGGTGACTGCCATTGAGCCAGGCAATGCCGTCAAAATCGCTAAAAATAGTGAGGACGAGTCTGGCCCTCGTGGTGTGGTGAACAAGCAGATACGCCCTGAGCAAGAGGTGAATTTGCTGATTCAGCGCGCCGTCGACCAAGAGCAAAAAGGGCGTTTGAATGAAGCATTGGTCATTTTGCGCCAGGCGTTAACGACCTATCCACAGTCAGAGGATGCGCGACAGTTGCTGGCAGCTTATTTGTTTGAGTCCAGGCAGGAGCCGGAAGCTGTAGCTGTACTGCAAGCCGGGATCAAGCAGTTTCCGGGGCAAATCGGCTTATCCAAATCACTGGCCAAATGGCAACTATCGCATGCCCAGCCTGAAGCTGTATTGCAAACGCTGAAACCCGTCGCCAATCTGTTGATACAGGATGCAGAGTCGCAATGGATGCTGGCCATGGCCTATCAGCAAACCGGGCAACATGTCGCCGCTTTACCGCACTTTGATCGCGCCAACGTGTTGCGGCCCGGGCATGCACAGTGGATTGTGGCTTATGCGATTTCTTTGCAAGCGGCGGCCCAGCCTGCACAGGCCTTGCAGCAGTTGCAACAAGCTTATAACCTGCCGTTAAGTGATCGTTTGTCAGAGTTTGTCGGGCAGCGTATCCGCCAGCTGGGTGGCGTTGCAGTCGTGCGTAGCGAGTAGCATCCGTCACGCTTCATTTTTCAAGGTGCGGGCCAGCACCAGCGCCGTCACCTGCGTTGCCCCGGCCTGCTTTAATACTTTGGCCACCGCGTGCATGCTGGCGCCCGTGGTCATCACATCATCCACAATCATCACATGCTGGCCTTGCCAAGAGCGGTGCGTGGCAAACGCGCCGCGCAAATTACGTATTCTGGTTTTCATATCCATGCCTGCTTGTGTCGGCGTATCAATCACACGTACACAGCCTTCAAGATCTAAAACGATGCCACAGTGATGATGCACCTGTTTGGCTAATTCCAGCGCATGATTAAATCCGCGCTGTTTAACGCGGTTGATGTGCATGGGCATGGCCATCACCACCTGTGGTCGTGCGGTCTCTGCGAAAATCGACACTTGTGTGAACAGGCTGTTTGCCAGCACATTGCCCAAAGACAATTGTTGATGGTATTTGAATTGATGCAGCAGGCGATTCAGCGGATAGGCGTACCGGAATGGCGTCAGTGTATGATCAAAGGCTGGCGCATGTTGCAGACAGATGCCGCACAGTGCGCCTGATGAGGTGGGGAGTGCGCATTGCGGACAGCGTGGCGAGGTATACCAGGGCAGCAAGTCAAAGCAGTGACTGCAAAGTGCTGACTTGCGAGCGCTATCTGCGGTGACTGGTGCATCACACAGTACACAGGGCAAGCTTGAACCCAGCCATTGCTGTAGTTGCTGGTAAAGTTGGGTGTGATTAAATTTTAATCTATTGTAAAATTTTTTCACGTCATATTTTAAACAACATATAATTCGCCCGGATTATTCATACAATTTCATTGCGTGGTATTTATGGAACAACAAACCTCTGCTGCCGCTTGTGGCAGCGAAATACAAACCTCTATCATTAACCTTGATGGCTTGAAACCTTCGGCTGCGTGCCACCCGACGGTTGAGCGCTGGCGCGTAGAAGACATCATGGCACTGTTTGAATTGCCATTCAATGACTTGCTGCACAGAGCCCAGACGGTACACAGAGAACACTTTGACCCGAATGCGGTGCAAGTGAGTACTTTGCTATCGATTAAAACCGGTGGTTGCTCTGAGGATTGCGGCTATTGCCCGCAAGCCGCGCGGTACCATACCGAGGTGGAAAATGAGCCATTGATGAAGCTGGACGACGTGCTGGCGGCCGCCAAAGCTGCTAAAGACAGCGGTGCCAGTCGTTTCTGCATGGGTGCCGCCTGGCGTGGCCCCAAACAGCGTGACCTGGATCCGGTGTTAAAAATGATTTCTGAAGTGAAGGCGATGGGCCTGCAAACCTGCGCCACGCTGGGCATGCTTAAAGACGGCCAGGCCGAGCAGCTGAAAGAGGCCGGGCTGGATTACTACAACCACAACCTGGATACGGCGCCAGAGTTTTATGGTGATGTGATTACCACCCGCACTTACCAGGACCGCCTGGATACGCTGGATCGCGTACGCAGCATGAATATCAATGTTTGTAGTGGCGGCATCATCGGCATGGGCGAAAGCCGTGCGCAACGTGCAGGCCTGGTCGCACAATTGGCCAATATGGAGCAACCGCCAGAGAGCGTACCGATTAACTTGCTGACACAGGTAGAAGGCACGCCATTACATGGTACAGATCCATTGGATCCGCTGGAATTTGTACGTACCATCGCGATTGCGCGTATCACCATGCCAACCAGTTTTGTGCGCTTGTCAGCAGGCCGCCAAAGCATGGGCGAAGCGGTACAGGCTTTGTGCTTCCACGCCGGTGCCAACAGTATTTTCTACGGTGAAAAATTACTCACGACAGGTAACCCGGAAGTGGAGTCGGATAACGCTTTATTCAGCAAACTTGGCCTGAAGAAGATCTAATGAGCGATTTGCTGGAGTCTTTACGCGCCGATCTCGATAAGCGGCAAACACTGGGCCTGATGCGTCAGCGCCGTTTGCTGGATTCGCCGCAGGCCGAGCATATTACCGCCAATGGCCAGCCATTTCTGTCGTTTTGCAGCAATGATTACCTGGGCCTGGCCAATGATGCTGCACTGGTGACTGCGCTACAAGCCGCCGCGGCAGAGGCGGGTGTGGGCAGCGGGGCTTCCAACCTGATTACCGGCCATCACCGTTACCATGACCAGTTGGAACAGGCACTGGCGGCGTTTGTCGGTCAACCGGCCGCCTTGTTGTTCTCGACTGGCTATATGGCCAATATCGGTGTTGTCAGTGCCTTGATGGGGCGTGACGATGCGGTGTTTTCCGATAAGCTTAACCATGCTTGCCTCAATGACGGCGCGTTTTTATCACGTGCCACGCATCACCGCTTTGCGCACAACGATGTGGCTGCGCTGGAAAAACTACTGCAAGCCAGCACGGCACGCCACAAACTGGTGACGGCCGATGCGGTGTTCAGCATGGATGGTGATATTGCGCCACTGGCTGCATACCTGGCACTCTGTGAGCGCTACGATGCCTATCTCTATGTAGATGATGCACATGGTTTCGGCGTACTGGGCCCGCAAGGCCGCGGTTCGCTCAAGCATTTAGGGTTGCAGTCACCACGATTAATCATGATGGGCACGCTGGGCAAGGCCGCTGGCGTCGCTGGTGCGTTTGTCGCCGGTGAAAAAATTGTCATTGATTACCTGATTCAGTACGCTAATAGCTATATCTATACCACCCCGGCACCGCCGCCGCTGTCAGCCGCACTACTGGCTTCGGTCAAAGAGATTGAACACGGCGATGCGCGTAGAAAGCAATTGTTTGACATGATTGCCTTGCTCAAAAGTGAGCTGTCACTCTCACGCTGGCACCTGCTGCCGTCGGAGACGGCGATTCAGCCACTGGTGGTAGGCGATACCCACGAGGCGCTGGCACTGAGTCAATATTTACAGGCGCGCGGTATTCTGGTGCCTGCCATTCGTCCACCAACCGTGCCTGCGCATACCTCGCGTTTACGCATTTCGCTGTCGGCTGCGCATAGTGAGGCAAATGTACGGGCACTGATTGCTGCATTGCATGCCGCAGAGCGTGAGATTCCGGCCGGGACGCAGGCATGAGTTGTTTTATCGAAATCATGGGCCAGGGCAAGCCATTGGTTTTGTTACATGGCTGGGGCATGAATAGCGCGGTCTGGGAGCGCGTGGTCAAGCGCTTGTCTGCCAACTACCGTTTGTTCCTGGTTGACCTGCCCGGCATGGGCCAAAGTCGTCCTGTTTATCCCTACCATTTGCACAGCCTGGCTGAAGCGGTGGCCGAAGAGATTCCGGGCGTGTCTACCATCCTGGGCTGGTCACTGGGTGGCCTGGTGGCCCAGCAGATTGCACTTAACCAGCCGGACCGTGTTGAAAAACTCATTCTGGTGGGGACCAACCCTTGTTTTGTCAGTAAACCTGATTGGCCAAACGGGATCGCGGCCAGACATTTTGAACAGTTCAATGAGCGCTTCGAGCAGGATTTTAATGCCACCTTGCTGAACTTCCTGACCTTGCAATGCATGCATGCCAAAGATGCGCGCAGCACTGTGCGCCAATTACGCACGGCCTTTGCGGCCAAGCCCACGCCGACGCAAGACAACCTGAACCAGGCGCTGGATATTTTGCTGCAAACTGATTTGCGTGAAGAGGTTGGCCGTTTGTTCCAGCCGACCTTACTGATCCATGGTGACCGTGATACTTTGGCGCCCCTCTCAGCTGCGCACTGGCTGGCCATGCATCTGCAGCGCGCCCAGTTACGTGTGATTGCCGGGGCCGCGCATGCGCCGTTTTTGTCACATGCGGATGCTTTCTGCGAGTCTGTAGAAGCATTTATGGCTGACGACCTGACATCACCCCCAGTGAGTAGCTAAATGCAGGACGTTTATCAGATCGACAAGTCGCGCATGCGGCAGTCGTTTCACCGTGCCGCCAAACAGTATGATGCAGCCGCCATTTTGCAGCGCCAGGTGCGCGAAGAAATGCTGAGCCGCCTGGACGTGGTCAAACTCGAGCCTGAAGTCATCCTGGATGCTGGGTGTGGCACCGGCCATGGCTTGCATGCCTTGCTCGGGCAGTTTAAAAAAGCACAGGGCATTGCGCTGGATATTGCCGAAGGCATGCTGGCGCGTAGCCGCACATTATTTCCCTGGTATCAATTCTGGCGGGCCAAGCCACGTTTCGTCTGTGCTGATATTGAATCGCTGCCCTTGGCTAACGCCAGTGTGGATATGGTGTGGTCCAACCTGGCGGTGCAATGGTGTAATGATCTGGATGCCGCGTTGCAAGAGTGGCGCCGTGTATTGCGCCCGAACGGCCTGCTGATGTTCGCCACGCTGGGGCCGGATACGCTCAAAGAGTTACGTGCCGCCTCAGGTGCTGACCATACTCACGTCAGCCGGTTTATTGATATGCATGATATCGGCGACGCGCTCACACGCGCCGGTTTCAGCGCGCCGGTACTGGATGTGATGCATTACACCTTGACCTACGATACGGTGGAATCCTTGATGCGTGACCTCAAGGCCATCGGTGCCCATAATGCCACGGCCGGGCGTGCCAAAGGTTTGAGCGGAAAAGGATTTTTACAGCAATTGCGGCAGGGCTATGAAGGATTTCGCCGCGACGGTAAATTGCCTGCCACTTATGAAGTGGTATTTGTCCACGCCTGGACTGGCAGCCAGCCTTACACGGAGCCGGGCACCAGCACGGTACAGTTTATGCCGCGTAAAACGGCGCATCCGGATTAAGCATGCGCACCTTGCCACGCCATTTTTTTGTCACCGGCACCGATACCAGTGTAGGTAAAACGACAGTCACCGTGCGCTTGATGCAGCAACTGGTGGCGCAAGGCTTCACTGTGATCGGCATGAAACCGGTGGCTTCCGGTTGCGAGTGGCGAGATGGCCGCTGGCAAAATGACGATGTATTGCAATTAACGGCGGCATCCAATGTCAGCGCGCCGCCTGAGTTGATTAATCCCTATTGTTTCGAGCCAGCCATTGCCCCACATATCGCTGCCGCCCAGGCGGGGGTTGAGATCGATTTTAACGTCATTCAAACGGCCTATACACAACTGGCCACTATGGCAGATGTGGTGATTGTTGAAGGCGCGGGTGGTTTATTGGTGCCGCTTAATGCCAGCCAAACCATTGCCGATTTAATTCAGGCACTGAATCTACCGGCATTGCTGGTGGTGGGCATGCGGCTGGGCTGTATCAACCATGCCTTACTGACAGCGCAGGTGCTCAAGCAACGAAATATTGATTTCTGTGGCTGGGTAGCGAACAGCATAGATCCGCAGATGTCACTACCACAGCAGAACCTGCAAACCCTGATAGAGGGGTTGCAACAACCACCTTTGTTAGAAGTCCCTTTTCAGGAGTCACTTCACTAAATGGATCAGTCACTGCTCACCCGTATTGAGTTACGCGCACCAGTCCCGCCGATGACGCGATTGCTGATTATTCTGAATGTGCTGGTGTTCGTCGTTATGCTGTTTGGCGGCGCTGGCTTCTGGCATTCTCCGAATACCGTACAACTGACCTGGGGGGCTAACTTTGCCCCGGCCACGGCGGATGGTCAATGGTGGCGGTTGGCCAGTGCCATGTTTTTGCACTTTGGCGCCTTGCACTTGGGCATGAATATGCTGGCTTTGTGGGATGGCGGCAAACTGGTCGAGCGCATGTTTGGCGCCCTGCGTTTCCTGCTGATTTATCTTATCAGTGGCGTCGGCGGCAACCTGTTGTCTTTGGCCATACAAGGCAACGATGCGGTGTCTGGCGGTGCTTCCGGTGCTATTTTTGGTATTTATGGCGCTTTGCTGGTCTATGTCTGGTTTGGCCGGCAGCAGATGCAGGTACAGGAATTCCGCTGGCTGTTTTGGGGGGCATTGCTGTTTTCGGCCCTGACCATAGGCATGGGCTATATTATTCCCGGCATTGATAATTCGGCTCATATTGGTGGTTTTGTCACTGGCATGGTGATGGCAACGCTTTTGCTACCGGTCACCATCGTTCCCAGTAAACAATTAACACTGACGCAATGGTTGGCGGCCGTATCATGGGTGGTAGCGCTGTTTGTCTTGGTGACCCATTTGCCTACGCCCAAATATCGCTGGCAACAAGAAGTCGCGATACAAAAGCAGGTGCAAAAGCTCAATCAAGTGGACCAGAAAGCGCAGCAGAAATGGCGGCAGATCATACTGGAAGGCCGTGAGGGCAGTGTCAGCTTTGATGACATGGCGGCGCAGATTGACGCACAGGTCGCCACGCCTTATGAAGAAAGCTTTGAAAAGCTATCAGCGTTACCGGAAGATCCTAATTTGCCGTCTGCGGCGTTGTTAGAGCAGGCTAAAGCCTATGCCTTGCAACGCAGTGAAGCCAGCAAAGCGGCCGCAGACAAGTTACGCAATGTGCCGTTTATGCCGGGTAAGCCTGCGACGCCCTAAGCGCGTGAGCCGCCAGGCGGTGTGGCTGCAATCACCCTGGCTTCAGGGTAGCTGACTTGTGTGGCCGCCATTTGCTGCACGAAGGCTTTGGCATTGGCTGCCCAGGGCTGTGTCGTCAGGTTTTCCAGCATCTCTTGCATGGCGTGGTTCATGCTGTCTTGGCTGAATGGTGAAGCTAATACCTTGCCCGCCTGTGCTGCCTTGATATAGCTGGCATAACCACAGACTTCGGTCACCAGTAATGGCAGGCCTGCCGTCATCGCTTCAATCAACACGATCCCGGCCAGTTCCGAACGTGCTGCATGCACCAGCAGGTCGCAACCCAGCATCAGTGCGGGGATATCCGGGCGGCCACCGGCTTCTATGCAACGGTCAGCCACGCCACGTTGTTCGGCATAGGCCCGCATATTGCTGCTGGACTCAAATTCACCCACTGCGAGTAACCAGCAGCGCTGTTTCAGGGGCTCAGGCAGGCTACTCAATGCATCTATGGCGCGGTCTACGCCTTTACGCACAAAGGCTGAGCCAACCGTGAGTAACACCATGGCGTCTGCTGGCAGGTTAAACGTCGTGCGTACATAGGCGCGATAATCCTGTGCTGGCAAGCTGGTAAACCGCTGTAACGGAATGTTGGGTGGCATTAGGTGGAAGCGGGCGTGATCTGTACCATACCAGTGGTGAAAGACGGTTTGATCATGCTGGTTAAGCAGCAGGATATGTGTGGCAGACGCTGTGTCAAACACAGCTTGTTCCATTGCAGAAAAGAAGCGATAGCGACCAGAAAGCTTTTTATACCAGGGCTCATGGTGCATGCGTTTGGCGTAGCAGGGGTCTGCCGCAAAATACACATCCAGCCCCGGCATGCGGTTAAAACCGACCACGCGGTCAAAATGCCCTTGCGCCACGGCTTGCTGCATTTGCCGGATCAATGACTGATGGCGGTGATGATTCAGCCAGCCACGGGCTTTTAACAAGTGGACATCAATGCCTGGTGGCAAGTCACCACGCCATTCACCGGTGAAGATGGTGACCTCATGGCCGAGGGCGACGCAGTCTCTGGCAATGCGCAACATATCGCGCTGCACACCGCCGTAAGGAAAGTATTTGAATATGAGAAACGCAAACTTCATGCGATGGCATTGTATGCGAAAATAGCGGCCATGAAACGCATCCTGATTGTCAAAACCACCTCTATGGGCGACGTGATCCATGCCCTGCCTGTTGTTGAGGATATCCTGCAACACTTTCCTGATGCGCATATTGACTGGCTGGTAGAAGCCAGTTTTGCCGATATTCCGCGCCTGCATCCACGTGTAGCGCAAGTGTTTACCGTCGCCGTGCGTCGCTGGCGCAAACAGTGGTGGCGTCGCCAGACCTGGCGTGAAATTGCAGCTGTGAAGCAGGCCGTCGCTGCTCAGCCTTATGATCTGGTGCTGGATTTACAGGGGTTGGTGAAAAGCGCCGTGATGGCGACTTGGGCCCGTGGGCCGCGCCATGGTTACGACAAGTACTCCATTCGCGAGCCCTTGGCCAGCCGGTTTTACCAGCATCGGTATGCCATTAGTTATCGCCAGCATGCTGTCGTGCGTATGCGCACGCTGGCAGCGCTGGCGCTCGGCTATGCCGTGCCGCAAAATAAGCCTGCTTATGGGCTGGCAGGCCTGGGTCAGCACGCGCCAGCCGAGGCTTTTCTGGCGCTGCATGCGACTAGCCGCGATAGTAAGTTATGGCCTGAAGAGCACTGGGTGGCTTTGGGACAGCACTATGCCAGGCAAGGTTTGCATATGTGGTTGCCTTGGGCCAGTGATAGCGAAAAAGCGCGTGCAGAAAGAATTGCGGCGCTGGTCTCGCAAGCCCAAGTACCGCAAGCGCTGGTGCTGCCTAAGCTCAGCCTGCAACAGCTCGCCAGCCAGATGCCGCAAGTGCGCTTCGCTGTGGGGGTGGATACCGGTTTATCACACCTGGCTGCGGCGCTGGATATCCCCATCGTTGCTATTTATACCGATACCGAGCCTGCGTTTACCGGCGTGGCTGGTGGGCGTGTGGCAGCTGCCGTCAATTTGGGTGGCAAAGGGCAACTGCCTGCTGTGGCAACGGTGATTGCTGAAGTCTCGGCCATGGTGCGCTAGATTCCTGGTCACATTTAAAAAATCACACACAAATTCACGCTTTACCCTTGAAATCAGTAGGGGCATCCCCAACCTTGGAAAGATATTGAGAGAAAATGTTTCCATTGACATCTCTCACAGTGAATAGTGTTGAATAAGAAGGGGAGCCCCATGCAAGAACCAAATACACCTTCCGAGGTGCCCGCAAACGAATCCGCCGTGCATGAAGAGGTGCAGGCCAGCGCGGCTGATGCACACGAAGCACGCATTGTGGCCCTGGAAGCCGCGTTGGAAGAAGCCAAAGCGCAAGTGCTGTATGTCAAAGCCGAAGGTGAAAATATTCGTCGCCGTGCGGCGGATGATATTGATAAGGCACGCAAGTTTGCGCTGGAAAAATTCAGTGGTGAACTGCTGGCAGTGAAAGATAGCCTGGATGCAGCCTTGGCGGTTGAAAGCGAAGAAGTGGCCAGTTATAAAAACGGCGTCGAGCTGACAGCCAAGCAACTGCTCAGCGTGTTCGAGAAATTCAATATTGCTGAAATTAACCCGCTGGGCGAAAAGTTTGACCCGAACAAGCATCAGGCCATCAGCATGGTGCCTGCCGAAGGCGAGCCGAATACCGTGTTGAGCGTGTTGCAAAAAGGCTACAGCCTGAATGAGCGTGTGCTGCGCCCGGCATTGGTGACCGTGATTCAGGCCAAATAAGCCTAAAACCATTTAATGAACAGGGGCTTGAAATCTTTCACAGCATCCCAATGTTCACTGCATCAGCAGATTAAAGATTAACGAATTTAAGGAACATAGAATATGGCAAAAATTATTGGTATCGACTTGGGGACAACCAACTCCTGCGTTGCTGTAATGGAAGGTGGCAAGCCACGCGTGATTGAGAATGCGGAAGGTGCACGTACGACGCCTTCTATCATTGCTTATCAGGAAGATGGCGAGATCTTGGTCGGCGCCCCGGCAAAACGCCAGGCGGTGACTAACCCTAAAAATACCCTGTTTGCGGTCAAGCGTTTGATCGGCCGTCGTTTTGACGAAAAAGAAGTGCAAAAAGACATCGACCTGATGCCTTACACCATTGCCAAAGCTGACAACGGTGACGCGTGGGTAGAAGTGCGTGGCAACAAACAGGCGCCACCGCAAATCTCCGCTGAAGTCTTGCGCAAAATGAAAAAAACCGCCGAAGACTACCTGGGCGAAGAAGTAACTGAAGCCGTGATTACCGTACCGGCTTACTTTAACGACAGCCAGCGTCAGGCGACCAAGGATGCAGGCCGTATTGCTGGCCTGGATGTGAAACGTATCATCAACGAGCCAACCGCAGCAGCTTTGGCGTTCGGTATGGACAAACAGGAAGGCGACCGCAAGATTGCTGTCTACGATCTGGGTGGCGGTACATTTGATATTTCGATTATCGAAATTACTGAAATCGACGGCGAACACCAGTTTGAAGTGTTGTCCACCAACGGTGACACCTTCTTGGGTGGTGAAGACTTCGATAACCGCATCATCGACTTTTTGGCCGACGAATTCAAAAAAGAAAACGGTTTGGACTTGCGCAACGACTTGCTGGCCAAACAGCGTTTGAAAGAAGCGGCTGAAAAAGCCAAGATCGAATTGTCCGGCGCACAGCAAACCGAAGTCAACCTGCCTTACATCACGGCAGATGCCAGCGGCCCTAAGCACTTGGTGGTGAAAATTACCCGTGCCAAACTGGAGTCCCTGGTTGAAGAGTTGATCGAGCGCACCATTGCACCGTGCAAAACGGCATTGAAAGATGCGGGCGTGTCTCCTTCTGACATTTCTGATGTGATTTTGGTTGGCGGTCAAAGCCGTATGCCAAAAGTGCAAGAAAAAGTGAAAGAGATTTTTGGCAAGGAACCACGTAAAGATGTGAACCCGGACGAAGCCGTGGCTGTCGGTGCTGCGATTCAGGGTGGCGTATTGAAAGGTGACGTTAAAGACGTGTTGTTGCTGGACGTGTCTCCATTGTCACTGGGGATTGAAACGCTGGGCAGCGTGATGACCAAGCTGATCAAGAAAAACACCACGATTCCTACCAAGGCGTCACAAGTGTTTTCAACTGCTGAAGACAACCAGAATGCAGTGACCATTCATGTGCTGCAAGGTGAGCGCGAAATGGCGTCCGGCAATAAGAGCCTCGGTCAGTTTAACCTGAGTGACATTCCACCGTCACCACGCGGCATGCCGCAAATTGAAGTGACGTTTGACATCGATGCCAACGGTATTCTGCATGTGTCTGCCAAAGACAAAGCGACTGGCAAAGAGAACAAGATCACTATCAAGGCCAACTCTGGATTGTCCGAAGAAGAAATTCAGCGCATGGAAGAAGATGCCGCTAAATATGCTGATGAAGACAAAAAACTGCGTGAACTGGTCGATGCCCGTAACCAGGCTGACAGTGTATTGCACAGCGTGAAAAAATCGCTGGCTGAACATGGCGACAAGATTGAAGCCGATGAAAAAGCCAAGATCGAGGACGCGATTAAAGAGCTGGAAGCGGTAGCCAAGGATGGCGATGATAAAGAAGTGATCGAAGCCAAAACCAACGCCTTGATGGAAGCTTCGCAAAAACTGGGTGAGAAAGTCTACGCTGAACAACAGGCACAGGCTAACACCGAGAGCGCACAGCAAGCGGAAGGCGAAAAAACGGTTGAAGGCGATGTGGTGGATGCCGAGTTTGAAGAAGTGAAGAAAGACTAAGCTTGAAAGAGGCGAGTATTTAGGTGCTCGCCCTTTTTTCAATGATGCCGGCAAACACACTACGCTGATCGCGGGTGTGTTTGTCTTTATGGCGCAAGCGCATTAAACGGAAAAACTATGGCAGCCGCAAAAAAAGATTATTACGAAGTGTTAGGTGTAAACCGTGACGCCAGCGAAGAGGAAATTAAAAAAGCCTTTAAGAAGCTGGCCATGAAGTTTCACCCTGACCGTAACCCGGATAACCCGAAAGCCGAAGAAAGCTTTAAAGAAGCCAAAGAAGCTTATGAGATTCTGAGCGACGACCAGAAGCGTGCCGCCTATGACCAGTATGGCCACGCCGGGGTTGACCCTAGTATGGGTGGTGGTTTTGGCGGCTTTAACTCCGGCAATTTCAGTGACGCATTCGGCGATATTTTTGGTGATATTTTCGGCGGTGCGCGTAATCAGCGTTCTAACGTGTATCGTGGCGCTGACTTGCGTTACAACCTGGAAATTTCACTCGAAGATGCCGCCAAAGGCACCGAAACCAAGATTCGTATCCCGGTGCAAACCAGCTGCGAAACCTGTCATGGCTCGGGTGCGCGTCCAGGCACCTCGCCTGTCACGTGTACCACGTGTAATGGTCATGGCCAGGTGCGCATGCAGCAGGGTTTCTTCTCTGTGCAGCAAACTTGCCCTAAATGCCATGGCACCGGCAAGATGGTGAAAGAGCCTTGCCCGACCTGCCATGGTGGCGGCCGTGTGAAACAAAATAAAACCTTGAACGTTAAAATCCCGGCCGGTGTCGATGAAGGCGATCGTATCCGCCTCAGTGGCGAAGGCGAGGCGGGTGTCAATGGTGGACCAACCGGTGACTTGTACGTTGTTGTGCATCTCAAGGAACATCCGATTTTCCAGCGCGAAGGCGCAAACCTGCATTGCGAAATGCCGATCAGTTTTAGCACCGCAGCGTTGGGTGGTGAAATTGAAGTGCCGACGCTGGATGGCGCAGCCAAGATGAAAATCCCGGTTGAAACACAAACCGGTAGCGTGTTCCGTTTACGCGGCAAAGGTATCAAGCCATTGCGCTCCAGTGAGCATGGTGACCTGATGGTACATGTAGTGGTTGAAACCCCGGTGCGTCTGACAGAAAAACAGAAAGACCTGTTGCGTGAATTTGAAAGCAGCACCCAGGCTGATGCGGGCAAACACAGCCCCAAGAATAAAAGCTGGGTAGATAAAGCGCGCGACTTTTTCAGTTAATCAATTTGTCATATGGTGGCCGATAGTCTGGCGGGTAAAACCCTGCTAAACTATCGGCCACTCATTTTTTTACCGTTTTGCGTTAAACGGTGTCTGCAAGTTGTTGTTTTTATTAAAGTTACAATTTAATAACAATTGAATTTTGCCTTTTACAATTCAGTTACAGCTTGGTCAAATTACTGCAATAACTCCTCCCTATACTGGACTCATCTTTAAACGAAACACAAAATGTTTTGTTTGATGGCTGGTTTAGTTGATCTTCAACGACTAGCATTGATTTCCTCCTGATCCAAACCCCCTTTTAACCCGCATTAGCGGGTTTCTTTTTTTCTACCTGCACATTCTCCATGCACAAGCTCGCCGCGAGCGGGGTGGTCTCTGCTGTCAACATCGTTTATGATGACATGCATCGCTTGCAACATTTTGATGTTTAACACCGTGCCGAGCAAACTTGATCATGTTGAAAATTGCTATTTTTAATCAGAAAGCAGGAGTGGGTGCGACCACCACTGCACTTAATCTAGCCGCAGCCAGTTATCGTAAAAAGCGTCAGGTCGCCTTGCTGGATATGGACCCGCAAGCCAGGCTCACCGAGATGTACAAGCATACCGGCCTTGATCTGCAGCAGCACTTGTTCAGGTTTTATCAGGATGCGACACCGCTGGATACTTTGTGCCAGCCTTTACGTAATGGCCTGCAATTGATTCCGGCCAACTCTGAATTAATGAAGGTCGATTCACAGTTTGGTCGTGGCCCGGCGACATTAGGCAGGCTGTGCCAAGGCTTGCGCGTTCTCGAAGACGCACAACCGGCGCTGGAGGTCTTTATGGATTGTTGCCCGTGTGTGGGGGTGATTTCACTGAGTGCCGTGTTTGCCAGTGATCTGGTGCTGGTACCGGTGTCCACCGACTATCTGTCAATCAATTCTGCCGTCAAAATGGATAAGGCGCTGAATGCCTTGCAACCAGTATTAAAACGGAAAATACAGCGCCGCTATTTACTCACGCGTGCCGATAAACGCAAGGCGATGACCACTGAGGTGGAGCAGGAAATGCGCCGCCTGTTTGGCAGCGAGGTGCTGATCAGCAAGATACATGAGCATGCTGCATTGGCCGAGAGTGCGCGCATGGGGCAACACGTGTTTGAGTATGATGCCGATAGTGCTGCCGCGCAAGATTACATGGCCCTGTATTACGAGTTGCAGGATGTGATCAAACAATTGCCACGCCCTGAGCTGCTGGCCGCTTAAGCGACTAAGAATCCCGGCGGCTACTCAGCCATTGCCGTCGCCAGAACACCAGCAACATCGCTACCGCAATCAGTAACATCATCAATATTGCCCACCAAAAGCCATCGGGGTCTTTTAACCACGGCATTTCGTTAAAGTTCATGCCAAAAATTCCCGCAATCAGGGTGGCCGGCATAAACAGCATGGCGACGACGGTCAGCGCACGCACCTCCAGATTCACCCGCTGGCTCAGACTGGTCATGTATATATCCATCAGGCCACTTAAGGTGTCGCGAATCGCTTCCAGTGATTCTGTAAAGTGCACGGTATGGTCATACAGGTCACGCAAATAAGGTACCGTTTGCGGACTGAAGAATCCGTGTTCATTACGAATCAGGCTATTGAGTACTTCACGCAGCGGCCACACCGCGCGCCGCAGTTGTATGGTCACATGTTTGAGGCGGTGGATATTCTGCAAATCTTCCGGGCTGGGGCGATCCAGTAATTGGTTTTCAAGTTGTTCGGCATCTTCATTAATGGCTTCCAGCACCTGGAAATAACGTTCCATCAGGCTATCCAGCAGGGCGTAGCATAAATAGTCAGGGCCGCTCTGGCGCAGTAAGGCCTGGCCCTGGCGTAAGCGTTCGCGCACTGGCTCAAAGCTGCCAGAAGGCCTTTCCTGGAAAGTAAGCAGCCACTCACGTCCCAAAGCCATGCTGATTTGTTCTGAGCTGACACTGAGGTTTTCTGTATCGTAGTAAAACAGGCGTGTTTCGAGAAACAGGTAGTCCGGGTAGGTGTCGAGTTTAGGCCGTTGCTCGGTATTTAAAATATCATCCAGTACCAGCGGGTGCAATTTGAAACGGCGGGCAACGGCTTGTAACAAGGGAATATCAAGTACGCCATGCACATTGATCCAGGCGACATGCCCGGCGGGAGGCTGCCAATTGACGATCTCCTGCATGGTGAGTTGGGCTGACAGGATATCTTGCGCGTTGTAGCAAATTTTGTGGATACAGGCAGCAGGTAGGGGCGGACCTGCAGGGTTCTCGATGAGTGCCGGGTTATCGGCGCCCAGCAGTCTGTGCTTACGGTGCGTATGTTTACGTTTTGCCATTGTCATCCCAGGTAAAAATGCCGTTCCAGCATAAGCGTTCACCGGCTGGAAATCAACCCGCGAACAGGTGGCTGGCCAGTCTATGCTAAAATAAAGAAAATTATTCAGTGGGAAAATCGCATGTCTGGCAATACCATCGGCACCTTGTTTACCTTGACCTCGTTTGGCGAGTCACATGGCCCTGGCATTGGCGGCATTGTCGATGGTTGCCCGCCTGGGCTGGAGCTGAGTGCGGCAGATTTGCAAGTGGACCTCGACCGCCGCAAACCGGGGACGTCGCGCCATGTGACCCAGCGCGCAGAAGCTGACGAAGTGGAAATTTTGTCTGGGGTGTTTGAAGGCAAAACCACGGGCACGCCAATTGGCTTGTTGATCCGCAACACTGACCAGCGTTCGCAAGATTACAGCAAGATCATGGATACCTTCCGCCCCGGCCATGCGGATTATACCTACACGCAAAAATACGGCATTCGCGATTACCGTGGTGGTGGTCGCTCCAGTGCGCGTGAAACTGCCGTGCGCGTGGCGGCGGGTGCGATTGCCAAAAAATGGCTCAAGCAACAATACGGGGTAGAGATTCGTGGCTATTTAAGCCAGATTGGCGAAATCAAGATTCCGTTTGTGAGCTGGGATGCACTGGCGCAAGAAGGCAATGCCTTCTTTTCACCCAATGTCGAGATCTTGCCGCAACTGGAAGCCTATATGGACCAGATCCGCAGCGAGCGCGACTCAGTGGGTGCGCAGATTACCGTGGTGGCCGAGAAAGTGCCGGTCGGCTTGGGCGAGCCTGTATTTGACCGCCTGGATGCCGATATTGCGCACGCCATGATGGGCATTAACGCTGTGAAAGGCGTAGAAATTGGTGCTGGTTTTGCTTCAATTGCCCAGCGTGGTAGCGTGCATAGCGATGAACTGACGCCGCAAGGCTTTGCTACCAATCATGCCGGAGGCATTTTGGGGGGCATCTCCAGTGGCCAGGATATTGTCGTCAATGTCGCGTTCAAGCCAACGTCCAGCATCCCGCAACAAAGGCATTCTATCAACCAGGCAGGTGAGGCGGTGATGATGCAAACTACTGGTCGCCACGACCCATGTGTCGGCATCCGTGCGACGCCTATCGTAGAGGCAATGCTGGCGCTGGTGTTGATGGATCATGCCTTGCGCAACCGTGGCCAGAATGCAGACGTGCATTTCAAGGTGCCGACGCTGTAATGTCTTTCAACGCCCAGGCACAGTCTTGGGCGATATTTACCAACGCGCGAGTATGTTATGAGTCACGCCTTACACTTTAATCTCTCGCGTTTCTATTTTATCTATTACTTCTTTGTCGGTGCGTTTGTCCCTTACTGGGGCTTGTACCTGACCGCAGAATCCTTTTCCCCGGCCGATATTGGCATTCTGATGTCCTTGTTCCAGCTGAGCCGTATTGTGGCGCCTAATTTGTGGGGCTGGCTAGCGGATCACACACGGCAGCGTGTGCGCTGGATACGCACCACTGCCTTTCTTGGCTTGCTCGGATTTATCGCCATTTTCTGGGCACATGATTTCACCACCATGTTTGTGGTGATGATCGCCCTCAGTTTATTTACCAGCTCGACCTTGCCATTATCTGAGTCACTGGTACTGGCGCATTTGGCCAGCACCAACGGCCATTACAGCAAAATCCGCTTGTGGGGCTCGTGGGGCTTTATTTTTGCCTCGGTGCTGTTGGGATATCTGACTGACTGGTTTGGTATTGGCAGCCTGCTCTGGTTTATTTTACTGGTGCAATGCACCTTGTTTGGACTGACGTGGAAGCTGCCTGAAGCGCATGTGCCGCCGCATGCGCATGACGATTTCTCCGTGTGGCAAATATTGAAGCAGCCTGCCGTGATTTCGTTGCTGGTGGGTTGCGCCATGATGGTGACAGCGCATGGCCTGATGTACAATTTTTACTCTATCTACCTGGCTGAGCATGGCTACAGCAAAGGCATGATAGGCTGGTTATGGGGACTGGGCGTGATTTGCGAAATTGGCATTTTTATCAAGATGCCTTGGATCATGACACGCTTTAAACTCAAAACCATTTTGCTGGCCAGCTTGCTCATCGGTGTGGTGCGTTTCACCATGATGGGCCTGGTACCGGATAACTTATGGTTATTGTTGCTGGCGCAAACCATGCATGCCTTTACTTTTGGCAGCTTCCATGCGGCATCAGTAGAAGTCGTGACGCAATATTTTAATGGCCGCCACCAAGCCAAAGGGCAAGCCATTTATAACAGTGTGGCGTATGGCATCGGTGGTGCCTTGGGCGGCTTGCTGGGCGGCTTTGCCTTGCAGTACTTAGGCGGGCAAGTGACCTTCACCCTGGCGGCGTTGTTTCCGCTACTCGGTGCGATTATTGTGGCGGCCGGCTTACATCTATCGCAACCCTATGCCCGTAAAGGCATGTTTAGTCATTGATGTCACGACAAGCTGATCAAAGTAAAACAGCCCGCATGCGGGCTGTTTTTATGTCTACTGCGACGATTAGTTGACGCGTTTATCGCGCTCAATCAGAGCGTACGCGCTGTGGTTGTGGATAGATTCAAAGTTCTCTGATTCGACCACGTATTTCACAATGCGTTTTTCATCATTAAGCTGTGCCGCGACGTCGCGCACCATATCTTCGACGAATTTTGGATTGTCATAAGCACGCTCGGTCACAAACTTTTCATCCGGGCGTTTGAGCAAACCATACAGTTGGCAAGAGGCCTGGTCTTCAATCAGTGTCACCAGGTCTTCCAGCCACATAAAGTCATTCAAGAGGGCCGTCACTGTGACATGCGAGCGCTGATTGTGTGCACCATAGTCGGAGATTTTTTTACTGCATGGACACAGGCTGGTGACTGGCACCATGACTTTGACGGTGATTTCAAAATTACCTTGTTTGATCTCACCAATAAAGGTCACATCATAATCCAGCAAGCTTTTGACGCCGGAAACCGGCGCGGCTTTGTTGATGAAATAAGGGAAACGCATTTCCACATAACCGGATTCAGCTTCCAGTCGTTCTACCATTTGACGCAAAATGGTTTCGAATGAGTCGATCGAAATGGCGTGCTCATTCATGTTCAAGATCTCGACAAAGCGAGACATATGCGTGCCTTTGAAGTTATGTGGCAAATGCACATACATATCAAACAGGGCCACAGTATGTTGCTCACCACCAGATTTGTCTTTGACAATCACCGGGTGGCGAATAGATTTGATACCGACTTTGTTGATATCCAGTCTACGCACGTCTGGCGTATTCTGTACATCTTCGATCGTTGTGGGGATCACGGGTTGATTCATCAGGGTTCCATCGCGGGCATTCCCGCCAGTTAATTAATAGTTGAGTTTACTACTCGGAAATTAATTTCTCAATAGCAGACTTGATACCGTTGTTGTCTAGACCACATTCGGCCAGCATAGTTTCGTGGCTGCCATGCTCGATGAATTGGTCTGGCAAGCCGAGGCAGCGTATCGGTTTGGCTAGGCCATGCGCTTGCAAACATTCCATCACGGCCGCGCCAGCGCCACCCATCACGGCATTTTCTTCCACGGTGAGCAGGTAATCGTGCGTGCGCGCCATTTCCAGCACCATGGCTTCATCGAGTGGTTTGATAAAACGCATATTGACTACGCTGGCATCAAAGGCTTCTGCCGCTTGTAGCGCTGGTTGCAGCATGCTGCCAAAGGCTAGGATGGCGACTTTTTTACCGTGGCGCACCAAGTGTGCTTTGCCGATAGGCAGTGATTCTAAGGCTGGCGAAATACTCGCGCCTATGCCACTGCCGCGTGGGTAACGCACGGCGGCAGTGCCCGGATACTGGTAGCCTGTCGTCAGCATTTGGCGGCACTCGTTTTCATCGCTAGGCGCCATGATGACGATATTGGGGATACAACGCAAAAAGCTTAAATCAAAGCTGCCGGCATGTGTCGGCCCATCGGCGCCGACCAGTCCTGCACGGTCAATCGCCAGTAATACGTCAAGATCTTGCAAAGCGATATCATGAATCAATTGGTCATACGCGCGTTGCAAAAAGGTCGAGTAAATCGCCACCACTGGCTTCAGGCCGTCACAAGCCATGCCCGCAGCAAATGTCAGGGCATGCTGCTCGGCAATGCCTACATCAAAATAGCGTTGTGGATACGCTTCAGCAAAGCGGTTGAGGCCGGAACCATCACACATGGCAGGCGTGATGCCGACCAGTTTATCGTCTGCTGCGGCCATGTCGACCAGCCAGTCGCCGAATATTTGCGTATAACTTGGTCGCTCACTATGGCTTAGGCTATGCCCGTTCTGCGGGTCAAACTTGCTCACGCCATGGTATTTGTTCGGATTCGCTTCGGCCGGGCTGTAGCCTTTGCCTTTTTGTGTCACGACATGCAAAAATTGCGGGCCTTGCAGCTGGCGGATATTACCCAGCGTATCGATCAGGGTGTCGATATCGTGGCCGTCAATCGGGCCAATATAGTTGAAGCCGAATTCTTCAAATAGCGTGCCTGGCGTCACCATGCCTTTGGCATGTTCTTCGGCGCGGCGCGCGAATTCCTTCACCGGCGGCATGATGTCCAGCACTTTTTTGCCGCTGCGGCGCACGCTGTCATAAAGCTTGCCGGACATTAAGCGAGCAAGGTAATTGTTAAGCGCGCCGACGTTGTTGGAGATGCTCATGTCGTTATCATTGAGGATCACCAAAATGTTGGTATCCATATCGCCAGCATTGTTTAACGCTTCAAATGCCATGCCAGCAGTCATGGCGCCATCGCCAATGATCGCGACGCTGCGGCGATTAGAGCCTTGCGCTTTCGCTGCTACAGCCATGCCTAATGCAGCTGAAATTGAGGTGCTGGAATGGCCGGTGCCAAACGTGTCATACTCACTCTCATCACGTTTGGGAAAGCCAGCAATGCCGCCCGCTTTGCGCAAATTAGCCATGGCTTCGCGACGGCCAGTTAAAATTTTGTGCGGGTAGGTTTGGTGGCCAACATCCCACACCAGGCGATCATCAGGCGTGTTGTAGATGTAATGTAATGCGATGGTGAGCTCAACCACACCGAGGTTAGAGGCCAGATGGCCGCCCGTTTGTGACACGCTTTGAATCAGGAATGCGCGTAATTCTGCGGCCAGCACTTTGAGCTGCGAGCGCTCCAGCGTGCGGAGGTCGGTAGGGGAGTCAATGCGGGACAGCAGCGAAGTCATGATTAAAATGGGCGCTCACAAATAAATTTGGCAATGCCGCGTAGCGGATCTGCCTGCGGGCCGAAGCTCGCCAGTAACTGCAATGTTTGCGCGTATAAGGTGTTTACCAGTGCTTTCGCTTCTTCCAAACCCAGCAAGCTGACGTAGGTCGACTTCTCCTGCAAGGCATCTTTGCCTGCGGTTTTGCCCAGTGTCTGTGTATCTGCGGTGGCGTCGAGAATATCATCGACCACCTGGAATGCCAGCCCCATATGCTGACTATATTGCTCTAAGGTCGTGATGAGTTGCTGATGCGTGTGATCCGCCGCATAAGCGCCCAATAACGCCGCCGCTTCAATCAGGGCGCCCGTTTTGTACTGGTGCATTGTTTGCAATGCCTCACGTGACAGCAATTTGCCTGTGCTCTGCAAGTCTATGCTCTGGCCGCCACACATGCCGCGTGAGCCAGTTGCTGTTGCCAATACCTGCACTTGTTTTAAAGCTTGCGGCGCACTGGTGCTGGCCAGGCATTCAAAGGCTTGGCTTTGTAACGCATCGCCCACCAGCAAGGCGGTCGCATCGTCATATTGTTTGTGGCAACTAGGCTTGCCACGGCGCAGGTCGTCATCGTCCATGCACGGCATATCATCATGCACCAGTGAAAAGGCGTGGATCAGTTCGACTGCCGCTGCTGACGCATCCGCTGCGATAGGGCTTGCCCCTGCCAGTTCTGCTGCGGCATAACTTAACAAGGCGCGCACACGCTTGCCACCGCCCAGCACCGCATAACGCATGGCCTCATGCAGGTGGCCAGGCAACGTGCCCTCACTTGGCAGCGTGCGTGATAATACCTCTTCAACGCGTTGCTGATGTGCGCTGGCCCAATGATCAAAAACAAATGGAGGCTGAGTCATGACTAAAGACAAAAGAAAGCAGGCGCGTTAATTGGCCTCAAAAGGAGTCAGCTGTTGCTGCTGGTTCAAGATCATCACGGTTTGTTCGGCTTGCTGCAGTGATTCCTGACACACTTGCAATAATTGCATGCCCTCAGTGTAAGCCGTTAATGCGGCTTCCAGTGGCAGTTCGCCAGACTCCATACTCTTAACGATGGACTCCAATGCCGCCAGTCGCTCAGCAAAAGTTTGTTGATCATTCACCGTAGACGGTGACTTTTTGGAAGCACTCATGAAAATTAGCCTGTGAAAACGCCAGCTATTTTAACAAAACTCCCCAAGCTTGCGGGATTATTCTCATGTGTACGAAGGATAGATCAGGCAGGTAAAACGCGCAGCAGGAATTGGCGGATATCGTTGATTTCTTCTTCACATACACTGTGCGGCATGTCGTATTCGCGCCATTCCACCGCATAACCCGCAGCTTCTAGCGTTTGCCGGGATGATTGCGCGGTCGCCAGTGTAATGACACTGTCTTGTCGTCCATGTGCCATCCAGATCGGCAACGGCTTGTTGGCTAGGTGCTGTTTTTCTTTAGGCTGGTTCTTTAAGGGTAAATAGGTAGACAGCGCCAATACGCCAGCCAAGGGTTGATTGAAACGTGTTGCCGTGTGCAAAGCCATTGCGCCACCTTGCGAGAAGCCTGCCAGCAAAATACGCTGTGCAGGAATGCCGCGTGCAATCTCGGCTTTAATCATGGCGTTGATTGTCACCTGCATCTGATTGATGCCAGCTTCGTCTTGCGTGCTCTCTGACTGTAGTCCAAAGATGTCATACCAGGCACGCATCTCGTAACCGTTGTTTAGCGTAACAGGGCGATAAGGCGCATGCGGCAGGATAAATTTGATATGTGGCAGATTGAGCATTTGCACGACAGGCTCAAAGTCATGGCCGTCGGCGCCTAGGCCGTGCAACCAGATGATGGTCGCTGAGGATAGATTTGATTGATTAACAGTGATGGTGGTTAACATGGTTTTGTGAAGAGTACTTGTCTTTAATAATGCTCTAAGTATATAAGCACTTGAGTTGCCAACGGAAATAAAAAAGCCCTGCATTTGCAGGGCTTTGTGCATTTGCACGTTAAGATATTATGGCGTGTGAGTACATGTGGCACCATTAGCCAGATCGCAGGAAACACTGCCAGTGCCCGGTGATTTTGGTGTGGCTGTGATAGGTGCTAAAGTCGCTGAGGTCATCCCTACCGCAGTTGAGATTGTGCCGTTACATGCGCCAGCAGTAGGTGGGCCACTTAGGGTTTTGCTCAGTTGGATATCTGCAAAAGACTTCTTGGCATAGGCACTCGCTTCAGCCATACAAGCATTGTTTGCGGCATCGCGGGTGTATTCCTGATAAGCCGGAATCGCTACAGAAGCCAAAATACCGATAATGGCCACAACGATCATTAATTCAATCAGGGTAAAACCTTGTTGTACGTGTTTTTTCATTATGTTTTCCTTTTGAGTCAAGTTTAAAGTGAACATCTTCTGTTTCATTCACTGCTTTTCCAACAGTGTTCGCTAAACCCTAAAGCAACAGCTGTGCCAGCTCCTAATTTCTGTTGTTAACTTGTTGAAAAATATGAATTAAATGGTTTTTATGCTTTATTTCTTCGATTTGAATTCAAGATTTTTTGGCTAGGTTGGCAAAAGTGGGGATGACGTAAAGTGACAGCTATCGTCAATCTTTGGCAATGCAGGTGATGTTTTTGGTCAGGGGGAGAAAGTGCATGCTTCAGATGCAAAAAAGGGATTGTGTGGTACACAATCCCTTTATTTGGTGTCAGTGTTTAGCTTTTGACCAAACACTGCATTTGCAAAAACTGTTGTTTACAACGTAAGACTTACCAGAACTTCCACCAGGGTTTACTGTTGCCTTGCGTGCGCTTACCAGAACCCTGGCTAATTACTTTCCCGATTCGGCAACCTTTTTCAGGCTTTCCAGACCAGCATCAAAATAATCGTTGACTGCTTTGGTTGCAGCGTCGTCATTTTGTTCAGGTTTTGGGATGTTTGAAGAGTCAGCACGTGTGTAGCTGCCTTTAACCGTTACCACTGCTTCGTTGCCGCTGCCGGTCACAGTGATGCTTGGGTAAAAGTTAGACACTTGCAAGGTGCTTTTTTCAATCACGTATTCATACTTCAAGCGCATGCCAGCGTCGTCGGCAGAGCGCAGTTTTTCGTACATCACGCCGCCGTTTTTCAGTTTAACGGTGCGATAAGTGGCGTCATCACCGTTTTCATCTTTTTTCTGCTCTACAGTGGTTGATTCAACGCCTGCGTGCCAAGCTTGTACATTGCCGAAGTCTTTGAGCAATGCCCAGACTTTTGCCGGTGCTGCTTTGATGGTGACGGTTTTTTCAAAACGTAACGCAGCCGCACCGTGTGCGCCAGCAGTCAGAGGGATCAGCGGCAATAAAGAAACAGCAATAATGCCTAGAATTTTTTTCATTACATTTCTCCTGATATTTACAGACTTTCAAAACTAAAAGTAAGCGGTACTTGATAAAAGTAGGCAGTCTTGGAGTTTCAAAAACAACCCGTGACTTTACCTAAAAAAAAGCTTCTTTGCGACTAATTCATGGGTCATCCTGTGAAAAAAACAAATTTTATTTGGCCTGGAGTATAAATTGCCCAAATGACCGGCATAGTTTGGGGCTGGCAATGGTGTGGGTGACGGTATTTGTCTGAGCGTCAATCATTGAAACGGTGTCTGATCCCCAATTGGCAACGACGATTTGATTGGTCGCTTTGTCATACTCAATCCCTTCAGGGAACTCGCCGACGGTAACCGTTTTCACGGTTTTGCCTGTGTTTAAATCAATCACCGAAACGCTTTCTGCATGATTGTTGCTGACATAGGCCCAGCGACTGTCCGGGCTAATGGCCACGCCATAAGGGTGTTGCCCGGTTTTCACTGTGCTTGATTGATAGGTATCCACATTCAGTAAGGTGAGTGTGTTGCTGACCACATTGACGACGAACAGTGTGCGGCCATCAGGACTGAGCGTTAACGCGAACGGGTGCAAGCCGACCGGGATTTGCGCCAGCGTTTTCAGCGTATTGGTGTCGACAACGGTAATGTCGTTGCTATCGCGGTTGGCAATAAACAATTTTTTATTGTCTGCGCTGACCAGCATGCCCGACGGTGTTTTGCCCGCCTTGAAGGCCTTTTGTTTTTCGGGATGCGCGGTGTCCATGGCAATCACCTGTTCGCCACCCCAGTCGGCTACATATAAGGTGCGTTCATCTCGGCTGAGTGTGATGCCAACGGCTTGTACTGGCACCGGGATGTCTTGCACCTTTTGCTGGGTATGGCTGTTGATGACGGAGACGCTTTGGCTATTGGCATTGCTGATGTAAACGCGTTGCTGTTTTGCCGCAATCGCTACACCCACTGGCGCTTTACCAACATCTATCGTCTGTATGACCTGTTTTTTTTGCGTGTCGACTACCGATACCGTGTCACTGCCCTGGTTGGTAATGTAGGCTAAATTACCTGCGTGACTGAGTGCGCTCCACACGAATAGCAAGAGCAGGCTAGTGCACCGTTGGTGCAGCCGATGTTGTTTGGGTGCGTGAGAGGTGTGTGTCATTGGCAAGTGCATAAAGATAAAACGGTTGTGAGTGTATCGGGTTGACAGACGTATTAATTATATGATCATAAATGCACTGTGGGAATTTGGCGTTTTATTTGTAAATGTATGAAAAGAAACAAAATATTCGCCTTTGACCCTAACGGACTATTTTATACATTCAGTCCGCTGACTTAAAATAGCAAAGAATTTTTTAATCCCAAATTGTTTAATCTATAAGGAAGTCACAATGAAAAAAATATTTTATGCTGGCCTTAAGTTGCTGCTGTCGGTGTCGCTAATGGCAACCGCGCAATCTGCCTCTGCCTTGACTACGGGCACCGTGGTAGGTTCCAATTTCGTGAACGGGCAATCTAGCTACCTGACGACATTTGCGGATGGTACCACTGCGACTTTTGCCGGTAGCAGCGCGTTCCAGAAGAAATCGCAAGCAGGTATTACTGGTGTTGGTATTGCTGGCGGTAGAACTGCTGGTGAAATCGATATCGGTGAAACATTGACCGGTACATTTTCTAAAGAAGTCATCGTGTCTTCCATCAACCTGGCATTACTGTTTGATGGTCCTGAGTATAACGATGTAAAAGAAGTGGCAAAAATGCTGGTCAGTTTTGCTGACGGTGGCACAGGTGTTTATTATTTGACAGCCACTGGCGTACACACTGCGGCCTGGACTGGCGAAGGTAGTGTGGTGTCCATCGGTAGCGGTGCAGTAGATGGCGGTACAGGTGCCTGGCAATTGAACAACCCGTTTGGTTTCCGTTCAGTAGACAGCATCGTTTTCACGGCTGCAAAAGGATATCCGAACTCTCATTGTAAAAACTGTGATAACCAGTCTGATTACACTTTCGTCAACATGACTGTGATTCCAGTACCAGAAGCAGATAAGTCTGCCATGATGTTTGCTGGCCTGTTGGTTGTGGGTGGTTTGGCTGCGCGTCGTATGAAATCCTGAGTATTTCAGGATTGAAGTAAAAAAGCTCACAGCCTGTGAGCTTTTTTTTTGCGTAAAGCAGGCATGGTTTTATGGCAGGCGCATGATGGTTGTCCTTTCATTAAAGGGCAAAGTGTGAAAAAATTGCAGGAAATATTGAAGGCAGTTTTTTATGTTAGATCGTGATGGATACCGTCCGAACGTTGGAATTGTGCTTTGCAATGCACATAACCAGGTGTTTTGGGGCAAGCGTATCAGAGAGCATGCGTGGCAGTTTCCGCAAGGCGGCATCAAATATGGTGAAACGCCGGAACAAGCGATGTATCGTGAGCTGATGGAAGAGGTAGGCCTCAAGCCTGAGCACGTCAAAATTCTGGGCCGTACCCGTGACTGGCTGCGCTATGAAGTACCAACTAGCTGGATAAAGCGCGAGTGGCGCGGCAGTTATAAAGGTCAAAAACAAATCTGGTTTTTATTACGCCTGACCGGCCGCGACTCCGATGTTTCGTTACGTGCGACTGAGCACCCCGAGTTTGATGCCTGGCGCTGGAGTGAATACTGGGTGCCACTTGAAGATGTGATTGAGTTCAAGCGCGAGGTTTATCAATTAGCACTTAACGAGCTGGCGACTTTTTTGCATCATTCTGGCCGCCGCCCCGGTGGCAAGCCACGCAAACCTGCCGCGGCAAACAAGTTGCCACCCACCGTCACGCCTGAATAATCTATAGCCACACGGCCGCTGCGCGGTCTTGTGGCAAAATCCACTCCGGCCGCAAACCATGGCAGGTATAGCCGGTGGGATATTTCACTAAATAATCCTGGTGTTCAGGCTCGGCCAGCCAAAAATCGCTGGCAGGCGTGACCTCTGTGACGACTTTCCCGGGCCAGATCTGCGTGGCATTCATGTCGGCAATCAGTTGTTCTGCCTCGGCTTTTTGTGCCGCATTGGCATAATAAATGGCCGAGCGGTAAGACGGCCCCAAATCATTGCCCTGGCGGTTCAAGGTGGTCGGGTCGTGAATCTGGAAAAAGAATACCAGTAACTGCCGCAGGCTGATCTGTGACGCATCAAACTCCACCTCTATGGCCTCTGCATGGTTGCCATGATTGCGGTAGGTGGCATGGGGAATTTCGCCGCCGGTATAGCCAACGCGTGTGGAAATGACGCCGGGCAGGCGTCGGAACAGGTCCTGCATGCCCCAAAAACAGCCGCCAGCGAGAATAATGGTGTCTTGCATCAGGTCCTCTTTCTATCAGTTGGATGCTTCATGCAGGCATGAAGCCGTGTTTGAATGATTTTTATGCTTTGTCGTGTATCAAATCAAATACTTACAATCTGTCCAGTATAGGTGGTTTAGGTTAAAATACTGAGTTTTAGTTCTAAGCAATGTTGGGGAGCATATGGCAGTCAAGGTAGGCATTAACGGGTTTGGGCGAATTGGCCGTATGGCGTTGCGTGCAGCGATTGAGCAACCAGAGTTCAGCAATATCGAAGTCGTGGCAATTAATAGTTCATATGATGTTGAATACATGATGTATTTGCTCAAGTATGACTCGGTCCATGGCCGTTTTAATGCCAAGGTAGAAACTGATAATGGTGCACTGGTGGTAAATGGCAAACGCATTCATTTGACCGCAGAACGTGACCCTAGCAAGATTGACTGGCGTATTGGTGGTGCAGATATCATCATCGAATCTACCGGCGCGTTCCTGACACAGGACAACTGCCATCCGCACATTAGTGGCGGTGCGAAAAAAGTGGTGCAATCAGCGCCAGGTAAAGATGACACGCCTATGTTTGTGTTTGGCGTAAACCATAACGAATATGCAGGCCAGGCGATTATTTCTGCCGCTTCTTGTACCACCAATGGCCTGGCGCCGTTGGCAAAAGTATTGCATGACACTTTTGGTATCAAACGTGGCTTGATGACCACTATTCATGCCGCGACAGCCTCACAACTGACGGTAGATGGCACCTCCAAAAAAGACTGGCGCGGTGGCCGCAGCGTGTTTGAAAACATTATTCCTTCCAGCACGGGTGCTGCCAAGGCTGTAGGTAAAGTGATTCCTTCACTCAACAAAAAGCTGACCGGTATGGCCATGCGCGTCCCTTCAGCCGATGTATCTGTGGTGGATTTGACCGTAGAACTGAATAACGAAACAACCTATGAAGCGATTTGCGCGGCCATGCAAAAAGCGGCCGACGGTGAGTTAAAAGGGGTACTGGAATTTACCAACGAAAAAGTGGTTTCCAGTGACTTCCGCAGCAGTGCAGCCGCCAGCGTGTTTGATGCCGATGCCGGTATTATGCTGGACCCGACTTTTGTCAAAGTCGTTGGCTGGTACGACAACGAATACGGTTACACCTGTAACCTGCTGCGCCTGGTTCAACACATTGCTTAATCATGCACGGGGCTTTATGCCCCGTTTGCTTTTGTCACTGATATTTTTATCCTTACCAGTTTATATTCAAGCGGCGGCGACCGCTCAAGGGAGACCTTCATGAAATTCATCAAAATGACCGACCTCGACTTGCGTGGCAAGCGTGTGTTTATCCGTGCCGACCTCAATGTGCCGGTGAAAGACGGCGTGGTGACCAGTGATGCCAGGATTGTAGCCAGCATGCCCACCATTGAGTTTGCCTTAAAAGCAGGCGCCAAAGTGATGGTGACTTCCCATTTGGGTCGCCCGGAAGAGGGCGTGTACAGTGAAGAGAATTCATTGCAGCCGGTAGCCGATGTGATGAGTAAGTTGTTGGGGCAGCCGGTGCGTCTGGTCAAAAACTGGCTGGCGCCAAATGCGCCTGAAGACAGCCTGACCACGCAAGATGGCCAGCTGATTTTGCTGGAAAACTGTCGCTTCAATGTGGGTGAAAAGAAAAACAATGATGAACTGGCCAAGAAATATGCCGCGTTGTGCGATGTGTTTGTGATGGATGCCTTTGGCACTGCGCACCGTGCCGAAGCTTCTACGCATGGTATCGCCAAGTTTGCGCCAGTGGCTTGTGCCGGTATTTTACTGACACAAGAGCTGGATGCGCTGAGCAAAGCCTTGCTGGCGCCTGCACGTCCACTGGTGGCGATCGTTGGCGGCTCCAAAGTGTCGACCAAGTTGACCGTGCTTGAAAGCTTGTCCGACAAGGTAGACCAGTTGGTGGTTGGTGGCGGTATTGCCAATACCTTTCTTAAAGCCTCTGGTCAGGAAGTGGGCAAATCGTTATGCGAGAATGACCTCATTGAAACCGCGAAATGCCTGATGGGCAAAATGGAAGCGCGCGGCGCCTGTGTGCCGATTGCCAAGGATGTGGTGGTGGGCAAGCAATTTGATGCCAATGAACCCGCTGTGAAAAAGCCAGCAACCGACGTGGCTGCCGACGAAATGATTTTTGATATTGGCGCGCAATCTGCGGCCGAGTTGGTCGACATCATCATGAAAGCGGGTACCGTGGTTTGGAACGGCCCGGTGGGTGTGTTTGAGTTTGACCAGTTTGGTGAGGGCACCAAAACGATTGCCAAGGCGATTGCAGAAACTAAAGCTTTCACCTTGGCTGGCGGCGGCGACACCATTGCTGCGATCCAGAAGTATGATATTTATGACAAAGTGTCTTATATTTCTACGGCTGGTGGCGCATTTCTGGAGTTTCTGGAAGGCAAAACATTGCCAGCGGTGGCTATCCTCGAAGAACGCGCAGCTTAATCTTTAAGCCTGGTGATGGTCTGCGCGCTACGTTGTTGCTTAAACGGAGAGCGGGACCGTCAGTCTATGGTGTTTATCGTAGACTTCAACGCGGTTGCGGCCCTGTTTTTTGGCCACATATAAAGCCTTGTCGGCCTGTTCAATCAGCAAGTTGCCGTCTTCACTGAAGTTGAGCCACTGGTTGCGCGCATGTTGCTCTTTGTGTGACTGCGATTGCTGAAGGCCCAGTGAGGCAACGCCGATGCTCACGGTCATCAGGCGATGACCGGCGAAGCGGATATCCAGCGCCATGACTTTCTGCCGGATGCGCTCGGCAATTTTAGCGGCTTCCTGCTGTGTGGTTTGCCCCAGTACCAAGACAAACTCTTCCCCGCCGTAACGCGCAGCCAAGTCCCCCGGGCGGTTACTGTAACGTTTTAATATGCCCGCCAATTGGCGCAGGCAATCATCCCCGGCGCCATGTCCCATGCTGTCATTGAGTTGTTTGAAGTGGTCGGCATCGACCATCATCACGCTGAGGCTGGATTGATGGCGGATAGCGCGCGACCATTCGTCACGCATGAATTGCTCCAGGCGGCGGCGATTGGCCAGGCCTGTAAGCGGGTCGGTTAAAGTGAGCGCCGAGATGCGATCTTCAGTCTGTTTGTGGTGGGTGATGTTGGTCAGTGACAGTAAAAATAACTTGCCGTCCGCCAGCGTGGTTTGCATGGGTTGCAGGTTGAGTGTCAACCAGGTAGGTTCCTGGGTCGGCGTGTGACACAAATAGTCAGTCGTGAAGTGCTCGATTGAGCCGCTGAGTACGCGCTCAATACCATCCACTAACAGTGGCTGATTGGTGTCTTCATTGGCCCGACAGAGGTCGAGGTAAGCGATACCAAACCAGTCTGTTTCCAGGTCCAGGCCGTAAAGTAGCCCGAATTTCCGCCAGGCCTGATTGACGTAAATAATGCTGCTGGTCTCATCAATCACTGCAATTTGCAGCGGTAATGTGTCCAGGATACCACTCAGTAATTGTTCTGCGATGTTCACAAAATATCCGATGGCCAGTTGCTTGCAACATTCAAAAGATTCAACTCTATTCTATTCAAGGCTTTCGCGCCTGTCTAATGCTAATTGGTGAAAATTAGCATCAAAATTGCTTGTTTTTTTCCTATCCAGAGACGAAGGAGTCAAAAATGGGCATTAGGGTGGGGATTAACGGCTTTGGCCGCATTGGTCGTATGGTATTGCGCGCCGCATTAAATCAGGCAGAGTTCAAGGATATGGAGGTCGTGGCCATTAACGGTATCGAAGAGCCCGACCATATGTTATATATGCTCAAATATGACTCCGTGCACGGCAGGCTGGCACAGGATGCACATTTAGAGGGCGACTTTCTGGTCATTAATGGCAAGAAAATACGCCTCACCGCGCATACCAAACCGGCAGATATCGACTGGGGAGCAGAAGCGGTCGATGTGGTGATCGAATGCACTGGCGTTTTCCTGACTCAGGAAACCTGCGCGGCGCATATTGCGGGTGGCGCGCGCATTGTGGTGCAATCTGCACCCGGCAAAGACGATACGCCCATGTATGTCTACGGCGTCAATCACTATCATTATCATGGTGAAGATATCGTCTCGGCGGCGTCTTGCACCACCAATGGCCTGGCGCCTATCGTCAAAGTGCTGCATGACCATTTTGGCGTTAAGCGTGGTTTGATGACGACCATTCATGCGGCGACGGCTACCCAGAAAACGGTGGATGGTACCTCCAACAAAGACTGGCGCGGCGGACGCGGCGTATTTGAAAACATTATTCCTTCAAGTACCGGGGCTGCCAAAGCGGTGGGTAAAGTGATTCCGGCACTCAATAAAAAACTCACTGGCATGTCCATGCGGATTCCATCGGCCGATGTGTCTGTGGTTGATTTGACCGTGGAGTTGCAACAAAAAACCACTTACGAAGACATTTGCGCCGTAATGAAATATGCCTCTGAGCGTGATTTGAAGGGCGTGCTTGGCTATACCGAAGAGCCCGTGGTTTCCAGCGATTTCCGCGGTTTCCCGGCCGCCAGTGTGTTCGATGCGGGGGCTGGCATCATGCTGGATCCGACCTTCGTCAAATTGATCGGCTGGTATGACAATGAATATGGCTATACCTGCAACTTGTTACGTTTAACCCGCTACGTGAGCTATGCAAAATTGTCGATGACAGATTTGCCAGCGGCGGAAGAAGAGGTGGCAGAGGCCGCTTGATCCTGCGTGTGGAATTGGGCAGTTTGGCGCTGATAGACAATTTACTCGCCTGCAACGGCGTCGCGCATTTATAATGCTATTTTTACTTGTGTGATAGACATTATGCGTGCGCCTTTGCTCGAAACCTCCATCAAAAGCCTGAAAAAACTGCACCAGGGCAAGGTGCGTGATATTTACGATATCGACGCCCACACCATGTTGCTGGTGAGTACCGATCGTTTAAGCGCTTTTGATGTGATTTTGCCCACCGGCATTGCGCACAAAGGGGCCATGCTGACGCAAATGGCTAATTTCTGGTTTGAGCAATTGCAGGATGTGGTGCCTAACCATTTGACTGGCATTGCGCCTGAGTCTGTGGTCGCGCCGGATGAAGTCGAGCAGGTCAAAGGTCGTGCCGTGGTGGTGAAGAAACTCAAAGCCTTGCCGCTGGAGGCGATTGTGCGTGGCTACCTGGTCGGTAGTGGCTGGAAAGAGTATAAAGCCAAAGGCACTGTCTGCGACATTCCTTTACCGGCTGGTCTGCAATTGGCGCAACAATTACCTAAACCGTTATTCACGCCTTCAAGCAAGGCCGCCGTTGGCGAGCACGATGAAAACATCAGTGTCGCCCAGGTGGAAGCGCTGATAGGCAAAGACCTGACGGCGCAGGTGGAAAAAGCCGCCATTGCCTTGTACACACGTGCGGCGGAATATGCGCGCACCAAGGGTATTATCATTGCTGACACCAAATTTGAATTCGGCGTCGACGCGCATGGTGTGTTGCATGTGATGGATGAAGCCTTAACGCCGGATTCTTCCCGTTTCTGGCCAGCGGACCAATACCAGATTGGTAGCAATCCGCCCAGTTATGACAAACAGTATGTGCGTGACTGGCTGGAGGGGTGCGGCTGGGACAAAGTCGCGCCGGGCCCTGAATTGCCAGCCGATGTGGCGCAACGTACTTCTGAAAAATATATGGAAGCGTTTGCCAAATTGACCGGGCGTACCTTGCTGGTCGATTAATCACGGCAACTATTAATTACTGCCACCATTATTCACTGCAACTATGGGCTTTCGCGCACAATTGGCGACACTCGCCAGCCGGTTCAAGCAGGAGGTTGCGTTTTACCGCGCACTGCATGCGCATCCGCAGACGCCCACGTTGGCCAAAGGCTTGTTATGGCTGGCGTTGGCTTATCTGGTGTTACCGTTTGACCTGATTCCGGACTTTATTCCGGTGATCGGCCAGTTGGATGAGTTAGTGATTATTCCATTATTGCTTTACTTGGCACTCAAGTTGACGCCAGTCGCGGTGCGGCAGGCGTGTCGCGATTCTGTGCCGCTTGTGCCGGATCAAAAATAGTGCTGTTTGACAGCAAATGTTCATATTATTCGCCTATAATGGCGCTTTTTTGTTGAAATGGGTTTGAGAAGATGTCTTTGAATTTGGTGCCAAGCGGCAAGGATTTGCCCCACGACTTTAACGTCATTATCGAAATTCCGGCTAACGGCGACCCGGTTAAATACGAAGTAGATAAAGAAAGTGGTGCGCTGTTTGTGGATCGTTTCATGGGTACATCCATGCAATATCCATGTAACTACGGCTATATTCCACACACGCTGGGCGATGATGGAGACCCGGTGGATGTGCTGGTGATTACGCCAGTGCCATTATTGCCAGGCGTCGTTGTACGTTGCCGTGCTTTAGGCATGTTGAAAATGACCGACGAAGCCGGTGGTGATGCCAAAGTGCTAGCCGTGCCGATTGAAAAAGTATGCGGCCTGTATGCTTACCAGAAAACATTGAGCGATGTTTCGCCTTGGCGTTTGGACATGATTGCCCACTTCTTTGAGCACTATAAAGACCTGGACAAAGGTAAATGGGTGAAGATTGAGGGTTGGGTCGGCATTGAAGATGCACATCAGGAAATTAATGATGGCGTGGTACGTTACAACGAAGCAGAAGTGAAGCCAGCGTTTTAATGTGAGCGCTGCGTCAAAAAAGTCGGCCTAGGCCGACTTTTTTATTTGCTGAAGCATAGCTTCTGTTAATGAAGCAGTGGGACAATCAACAGTGCCACGATATTGATAATCTTGATTAATGGGTTGACTGCCGGACCAGCAGTGTCCTTGTAAGGGTCGCCGACGGTGTCACCTGTGACGGCAGCCTTATGGGCATCAGAGCCTTTGCCGCCGTGATGGCCGTCCTCAATATACTTCTTGGCGTTGTCCCAGGCGCCACCGCCAGTACACATCGAAATCGCGACAAACAGGCCGGTGACAATCGTACCCATAAGCAAGCCACCTAGCGCGACCGGGCCCAGAAATAATCCCACTAGGATGGGTGCGGCGACGGGGAGCAATGAAGGCAGCATCATTTCTTTGATCGCCGCACTGGTCAGCATATCGACTGCTTTGCCATATTCCGGTTTGGCCGTACCCTCCATAATGCCTTTGATTTCGCGGAACTGGCGGCGCACTTCTTCAACCACGCTACCTGCGGCGCGACCAACGGCTTCCATCGCCATGGCGGCAAACAGGAAGGGAATCAGGCCGCCAAGAAATAGGCCAATAATGACTTTCGGGTCGCTTAAGTCAAAACTGGCGGTAATGCCTGCGCTTTCCAGTTTGTGTGTGTAGTCGGCAAACAGCACCAATGAAGCCAGCCCAGCTGAGCCAATGGCATAGCCTTTGGTCACTGCTTTGGTGGTGTTGCCCACAGCATCCAGTGGGTCGGTGACATCACGCACGCTACTCGGTAACTCAGCCATCTCGGCGATGCCGCCAGCGTTATCGGTAATCGGGCCATATGCATCCAGCGCGACCACAATGCCTGCCATGCTCAACATAGCCATGGCAGCAATGGCTACGCCATAAAGGCCGGCCAGGTGAAATGCCACATAGATAGCGATACAGACCGAAATGACCGGCAGGGCAGTCGACTTCATGGACACGCCTATGCCTGCAATAATGTTGGTGGCGTGGCCGGTGGTTGAGGCTTGTGCCACGTGTTTCACTGGCGCGTAATCGGTGCCGGTATAGTATTCGGTGATCCATACCAGGGCAGCAGTTAAGACTAAACCTACCGCGCACGCGCCAAATAATGCCTGGCTGGAGACGGTCACTTCGCCATGGGTGTAGCCTTGCGGAAACACATATTGCGTGACAAAGTAAAACGCGATAAGTGACAGCAAGCCAGCGACGGCCAGGCCTTTGTACAGCGCAGGCATGACGTTTTTCATGCCGGGTGAGGCTTTGACGAAGAAGCAGCCAATAATGGAGGCAACGATGGAGACCGCACCTAGCAGCAAGGGGTAAATCACACCATTAGCCCCTGCTTCTGCGGCCATCAGCCCGCCGAGCACCATGGTAGCGATCAGCGTCACGGCATAGGTTTCAAACAGGTCGGCGGCCATACCAGCACAGTCGCCGACATTGTCACCGACGTTATCGGCAATCACGGCCGGGTTGCGCGGGTCATCTTCCGGGATGCCGGCCTCGACCTTGCCCACCAGGTCAGCGCCGACATCTGCACCTTTGGTGAAAATGCCGCCACCCAGTCGTGCAAAGATGGAGATTAACGAAGAGCCAAAAGCCAGGCCGATGAGTGGGTTGAGGTCAGTCGCCTGTTCTGCACCCAGGTAGCTGTAAAAGCCAGCGACGCCCAGCAGGCCCAAGCCGACCACCAGCATGCCAGTAATCGCACCGCCTTTAAAGGCCACATCCAGGGCTGCACCTATGCCTTGGGTGGCTGCCTGGGCTGTGCGCACATTGGCTTTGACCGACACATTCATGCCAATAAAGCCGCAAGCGCCTGATAAGATCGCACCGACTAAAAAACCGATAGCGGTTTGCAGGCTTAAAAATAAGCCGATCAAGATAGCCAGTATGATGCCGACCAGTGCGATGGCTTTATATTGTCGGGACAAATAGGCGGCTGCGCCCTGTTGAATAGCCCCGGCAATTTCCTGCATGCGGGCATTGCCTGCGGGTAACCCTGAAATCCATTGACTCATTACTACGCCATAGAGCACCGCCAACACTGCAGCACCGAGCGCTAACATTAATGCGACTGACATGACTTCTCCTGTTCCTGATGAAACTGCGTTAAACGTAATGACTGCTTAAAACCCTGCTACTTAATTTGTAAATAAAATGTAACAGGTTGAGCCATTATTGCACTATTAAAGTGCGTCTACAAGCGCGTTTTCAGGGCTATTTTGAGGGCGGAAAAAGCATCACTCAGTCGTCACGTTGCTGGTCAATAAAGTGGCGTAAAGCAGCTTCCAGCGCCGGATTATTGGCCTCGTTAGCATAAGCTTCGAGTGTGTTTAAAGCGCGATTTGAAGGGGCTTTGATGCGTTTATGCTTGCTTTGCGGGCGAGATTTTACTTGCACTTTGACCTTAATTGCGTTAAGGTTTAAGCCTTTGATTTTCCTGGAATTTTGACAGAAATCCCGGATTTTTTGCAGGAGTTGGGTTTCCATTAACTTGATTCTGCTGGCCGCTGCGCCTGATTGTACGGCAATCGTCAGTGCACCATCATGTAGCGCCAGTACATGCGAAAACCTGGAGAATTCCGGGGCAACTGCTGACCAGCATTGCTGTAATTGCTGCCTATCATCCGCTTCTTGTAACAGCGGCTTGAGATCGTGATGATGCTTGAAAATCTGATTGATTTTGAACATGGCGGATTGTCCACAGAATGCGTGAATATTGTACACCACCAGGCCAGAAAGCGTTGAGTCACCCGTTGGGTCATCATTGCTAGCCGGTGAATAGCGAGAGTTCTTAGCATGATTAATATCATTATTGTTTCAGAAAAAATGGCCAAGCCAAAAACACTGGGTGTGTTTGAAAGTCTTGGCTTGCTCCTGGCGCTGATCCTGGTGCCTGTCGTATTAATCTTATTGTTTATTACGCCGCAGCAAGTGATCAAGTCGCAGGGCGTGAAAGCCATGTTGCCACCGCATTTGCGTGGCGCCATGTTGTCTACCCAGAATCACCTTGATGCCTATGCCAAGCAAATTGGCGAGTTGCAGGCGCGCATTTTGCGCCTGGATGCGCAGAACCAGCGTTTGTCAAAATTGGCGGGGGTTAAATCGACCGCAGAGCCAATCAATGAAAGAACGCCGGTGAATGAAGTGCCCGCGACTGAACCACCGGTCAGTGAATCATTGGGCCAGGGCGGGCCGCTGGTCAAGGACTCGCCGTTAAGCGAAGAGGACTTGAAAGCCACGATTGAGCAGATGTCGGCGGACCTGGATTTCAGGGATGAGTATCAGGGCAAGATTGAAGCGAAATTGTTGCAGAAGAGTGTGCTGCGCGAAATGTTGCCTAACAGTAGCCCGGTCGCTGCGGCTTACAGTTCATCCAGCTACGGCTGGCGGATTGATCCTTTAAATGGGCATCGTGCCTTTCATGAAGGGCTGGATTTCCCCGCTTCTGTTGGCATGCCAGTGTATGCGGCGGCGGATGGCATTGTGACCACGGCTGTGCAAACGCCGGATTACGGCAACCTGCTTAAAATTGATCATGGATCAGGCCTGGAAACCCGCTATGCGCACAATTCCAGATTGCTGGTGAAATCCGGTGAGCGCGTGATGAAGGGGCAGAAAATTGCCTTGATTGGCAGTACGGGGCGTTCAACCGGTCCGCATTTGCATTATGAAATTCGTCTTAACGGCAACCCGCTGGATCCACGTGAATATCTCAGAAGCCATTCCTGAAGCAAGCCGCTGGAGTAGTCAATGCGTAAGGGAATGTTTGCCGACGTGCAATAATTGAGACAATTCCCCTCTATATCTTATACAATCTCGGTCTATTTCAATTTAACGCCGCACATGCGGAAATCGGTGTGACTCATGTTAGCCTCGTTGTTTAAAAAAGTTTTTGGCAGTCGTAATGATCGACTGGTCAAGCAGTATCAGCAAACCGTCAAACAAATCAATGCATTAGAGCCAGAGACTCAAGCCTTGAGCGACGAGCAGCTACGTGCAAAAACCGAAGAGTTTAAACAGCGGTATAGCAATGGCGAGTCTCTGGAAAAATTGTTGCCAGAGGCATTTGCCGTGGTGCGCGAAGGCAGCAAGCGTGCGTTGGGCATGCGCCACTTTGACGTACAGCTGATTGGCGGTATGGTGCTGAATGCGGGCAAGATCGCCGAAATGCGCACCGGTGAGGGTAAAACCCTGGTAGCGACACTGCCAACGTACCTGAATGCCTTGACTGGCAAAGGCGTGCATGTGGTGACGGTCAACGATTACCTGGCCAAACGTGACGCGGAGTGGATGGGGCAGCTTTACAACTTTTTGGGCTTAAGCGTCGGCATCAATCTGTCACAAATGCCACACGATGCCAAACAGCAAGCTTATGCTTCTGACATCACCTACGGCACCAATAACGAATTCGGTTTTGATTATCTGCGTGACAACATGGTGTTCAGTAAAGAAGAGCGCGTACAGCGACCTTTGCACTATGCGCTGGTGGATGAAGTCGACTCCATCCTGATTGATGAAGCACGTACGCCACTGATTATTTCTGGCCAGGCCGAGCACAGCGTTGATTTATACGGCGCCATCAACGAAGTCGCCAAACAACTGGTTCGCCAGCAAGTGGAAGACGGCGAAGGCGATTTCTGGGTCGATGAAAAAGCGCAAAGCGTGACTATGAGTGAAGCGGGCCATGAGCACGCGGAACAATTGCTGGAGCAAACAGGTTTGCTGACCGCAGGTTCCAGCTTGTATGAGCCAGCCAATATTACGCTGGTGCATCATTTGTATGCGTCCCTGCGTGCGCAAAATCTTTACCACCGCGACCAGCACTACGTGGTGCGCAATAATGAAATCGTGATTGTGGATGAGTTTTCTGGCCGTATGATGCCGGGCCGTCGCTGGTCCGATGGTTTGCATCAGGCCGTGGAAGCCAAAGAAGGCGTGGCGATCCAGAAAGAAAACCAGACACTGGCATCCATCACGTTCCAGAACTACTTCCGCATGTACCAGAAACTGAGCGGCATGACCGGTACGGCGGATACCGAAGCGTATGAGTTTAACCAGATCTACGCACTGGAAACCGTGGTGATTCCTACGCACAGACCGGTGCAGCGTTTGGATGCGATGGATAAGGTGTATCGCACCGGCATGGAAAAATACAAAGCGGTGATTGAAGATATCAAACAATGCCAGGCCAAAGGCCAGCCAGTGTTGGTTGGTACGACTTCGATTGAAAACTCTGAGCTGATTTCGCAATTGCTCACGCAAGCCAAGCTGGAACACCAGGTGTTAAACGCCAAGCAACATGAGCGTGAAGCGACGATTGTTGCCGAAGCAGGTCGTCCAGGCATGATCACGATTGCGACCAATATGGCCGGTCGTGGTACCGACATTGTGTTGGGCGGTAACTCAGAAGGTGAGATTCATGCGATTCGCAATGATGCCAATTTGAGCGATGCTGACAAAGAAAGCAAAATCGCCCAGCTGAAAGCCGAGTGGCAACAGCGCCACGATGCCGTGCTGGCTGCAGGCGGCTTGCATATTATTGGTACTGAGCGCCATGAGTCACGCCGCGTCGACAACCAGTTACGCGGTCGTTCTGGACGTCAGGGTGACCCAGGCTCCAGCCGTTTTTACTTGTCTTTAGAAGACCAATTGCTGCGCATTTTCTCTGGTGAACGTGTGGCGGCGATCATGACCCGCCTCAATATGCCGGAAGGCGAAGCGATTGAGCATGCCATGGTGACGCGTGCGATTGAAAACGCCCAGCGCAAGGTCGAAGGCCGTAACTTCGATATCCGTAAACAGTTGCTTGAATACGATGATGTGTCTAACGACCAGCGCAAGGTGATTTACGAGCAACGTAATGAATTGCTGGAGTCGGTCGATGTGGGCCAAACCATACGTGCCATGCGTGAGGATGTGATTAACAGCCTGTTTAATACCCATGTGCCACCAGGCAGCGTGGAAGAGCAGTGGGAAGTGCCTGCGCTGGAACAAGCATTACAGGACGAATTGAGCATCAGCTTGCCGGTCGCTGAGTGGTTGGAAAACAACCCTGACTTGCATGAAGAAACTTTGCGTGAGCGCATTCTGGATGCGGCTAACGAAAGCTATGGCTCAAAAGAGGCCCTGGCTGGCAATGACAATATGCGCAATTTTGAACGTGCAGTCATGTTGCAAAGCCTGGATAACCACTGGCGTGAACATCTGGCAGCGTTGGATCATCTGCGTCAGGGTATCCATTTGCGCTCCTATGCGCAGAAGAATCCCAAGCAGGAATACAAGCGTGAAGCGTTTGAGTTGTTTGAGTCTTTGCTGAATACCGTCAAGAGCGAAGTGACCAAAATCACCATGCAGGTACAGGTGCGTTCTCGCGAAGAACTGGAAGAGGAAGAGCGCCGTGCCGAAGAGGCCATGCGTGCAGCGGATGTGGGCAACTTGCAATATCAGCACACAGATTATGACTCTGCATTAACCAATAGCGGGGATGCAGCACAGCCAGCACAGGGCTTGCCAGAAGGCGTGCGTGTTGGCCGTAATGATCCTTGCCCATGCGGATCAGGCAAGCGTTTTAAAAACTGCCATGGCGCATTAAGCTAACCATTGCATTGAACTAACATTGTATTGAACTAGGCAGCGAAAGGGATTCAATATGTCAGATCAGGAAATTCCATCCCCGTGTGTCGGGGTATGCAGCATTGATGACAGTAACGGTTTTTGCCAGGGCTGTTTTAGAACCATAGACGAAATCCGCCAGTGGTGGGATCTTGATCGCGCGGGTAAAGCGGAAGTGATCAAACTGGCTAATGCGCGTGAAGCTGCGGTATTTGGTGAATAGTGACTCGCCTCAAGTAACAAAGTAAAAAGCCGGCAATCGCCGGCTTTTTTATATTCGGGTGTTGCTATAGATCTGCGAGTGGCTGATCACCCAAGGTATTCGATTGTGCGTCCAGTTTACCGATCACCATTTTGAGCGAGGCGTTCAGGCTTTGTAAAGAATCGGTGTCCAGCGTGGCCAGTACTTGCGGCAAAATACCATCGACCGGTTTGGGTGCTTTGGACAGCACAGCGTGGCCCGCTTCGGTCACAATCAGCCCGACTTTGCGTTGATCCTGGCTCAGACGCTGTTTTTCGACCAATTGTCTTTTGACCAGTTTTTCTACCAGTAAGCTACAGGTGGATTGATGAATGGCAAGGTTTTCTGCCAGGCGCGAGACCCCTAATTCTGGATGAGTAGCGATTTCATGCAAGAGCCAAAGCTGTGAACCTGAGATGCCGCACGAAGCTTCAATTTCTCTAAAATGTTGTCTGACGGTACCGAAAATAATTCGAAATTGTTTTAAAGCTTCTTTGGCGAGTGATTTTTGCATGATTAATTTAATGTAAATATTTATGTTCATTTTACCAGTTTCCACCAGATAACATGGCTTCGCTATGTTTATCGCGATAAAAATTCCCGTTTCTATCGGTGGTTTTAGACAAAAAAGTCGTTTTTAGCCACAAACGCTAGCCCGGTTTGGCAGACCGGTCTGTCTTATTTTTGTGACTATTTCGATCGCAGGCTATCGGTTGTGATAGCTTGTTGCTGATGAAGAGAGAGTAACGTTTCTAAGCCGAATTCGATGACAGCCTCGGAGGAAAAATGCGGGATTGTTTGCGCTAATTGCAGCAGATGGTGATGTGAGGTGGCCGTTTGTGTTTGCAACTGTTGCAATAGTTGGTAGGTGATCGCATTGAGCTGGATAAAACAGACTTTAAACTCGGGCGTACGATACACCAGTAAAAACGTAGGTATTGTCTCAACCGTATTCTGTTTTTTTGAGAGCAGGTGTACCGCATAATCGTAATGCAACAATTGGTGCACGCCACACAGCTGCACAACGCGATGCAACAGTGCATGCCCTTGCGTAAAGTGTTCGACAGCTGAATCAGCCGGCGCGGCATCCACTTGCTGGCCAAGTAGCAGCTCTATCCATTCGTAGTGCGCCAGTTGCGCGGTGTAGGCGGGCAAGTCCGCTGGTATTTCTGCGTGCAGAAAAGCGACAAAACTGCCGGGAATATCCTTGAACAGCGGACTGTTAAATTGCTGTGAAAAGAAACACTGCCGCACCAGTTTGCTAAAGCGGCGCTGTCCCAGAATGTCACGTAGCACCGGAAAACAGGCGCTGACACTGGCCTCAAAGTTGTTGAACACGATTTCACGGTAGACACGCATGCGCTTATCACTGACCCCTGCAGGTTTGGCATGCAGGGCAGGGTGCCGCAGGTGGGCGGTAAATGCCGCTTGGTATGCTTGAAATGCAGGCATCAGGCTACCTTATGCAACGTCTGTGTGCGGGCGGGTTGTGCTTGTTGTTGCAGGATTGCGATGCGGTCGACTTCCTGCATCAGGGCAGGCAGCGGGGGAATATGACTATCACGCTCCAGCAAGGTCGGGAACACAGCCAGCTTGTTATAGGCATATGTTAAAAGCTGCCACACCGGGTCGATAATCGCTTCGCCATGCGTATCCACCAGTAAGTCTGGTTCGACTTGCAAATGCCCTGCCATATGGCCATACACAATACGCTCGGCCGGAATCTGCTCCAGGAAGGTATAGGGGTCAAAGCCAAAATTGACACTATTCACATAGACATTATTAATATCCAGATGCAAATCGCAGTCGGCTTCGGACAGTACAGCATTGATAAAGCTGATTTCATCCATCTCGGAGATGGGGGCTGCTACATAGAATGAGGCATTCTCCACTGCAATGCGGCGCTCCAGAATGTCTTGGGTTTGACGGATACGTTGCGCCACATATTTAACCGCCTCTGCGGTAAACGGGATGGGCAGTAAATCGTAAATATAGCCATTGGCAGTATCGCTGCAATAGCTTAAATGTTCGGTATAGAGGGGAATCTCAAAATCAGCCAGAAACTGTTTGACCTGCTTAAGAAAGCTGACATTGAGTGGATCAGGCCCGCCCAACGATAAACATAAGCCATGACAGGCTATCGGGTAATGCTGGGCCAACCAGTCCAGTTCGGCAGCATATTTACCACCGGCCTGGATCCAGTTTTCGGGGGCGATTTCCAGAAACTGCAACTGTGCAAGCAATGGCTGACCATATTGCTGCATCAGCTGGGGCAGCAGCTCACGCTTTAGTCCCAGGCCCGCACCGCGAATGTCCGATAGCTGTGCCATGAATATGGTTGCCGACGATTATTTGCTGGCGTGGCAGGCGCCTTCTTTCATTTTTTCAGCTGAGCAACTGCCTTGTTTCATTTTGTCTGCTGAGCAAGAACCTTCTTTGGCTTTGTCATGATGGCAAGAGCCCTCCTTCATTTTTTCGGCTGAACAGCTGCCTTCTTTCGCTTTCTGCTTGTTTGCCCCACATTTTCCGCTGCTACATTTACCTTCTTTGGCTTTGCTGTCAGTCGCATCTGCTACCTGATAGCCTTGGCCCAGTGTTTTCAATTCAAACGGATTGCTGCCTGCATGGGCAGCGGCTGCTGCAAGGGATAACGCTACTGCACCAGTAATCACAGCCATTTTATGTGTCGTCATGTTGCTTCCTTTTTCAAACAGGGTTTAAAAGTGGACATCAGTAAAATTTGTCCAATTGTTGCGTAATGCGTTCCCGTGCTGCCTGTGACAACGCAATTTCGCTGTCATTCGTTACTTGCTGCTGCCAAACCTGCATGGCGTTGCGAATCCATTTAAGCTGTTGCGTAAAACGTCGGCAATAGATACAGATAGCCAGGTGCAACCTGACCGCCCAGCGCTCACGCCAGGTGAGCGGGCGGTCAAGTGATTGCGATACCAGCACGCTGGTTTGTTTGCAATTCAGCATCTCTTTGTCCGTTTCACATTACGTGTTACCAGTGCATTTCAAGACATTTCCGCAGTCCCATACGGGCACGGTATAACATTACCCATGCATTGGTCGCGGTGATATTCAATGCCTTACAAATTTCTTCGTTTTCCATTTCATCCACATCACGCATGGTGAAAATGGCGGCCAGCTTTTGCGGTAAACGCGCCATACATTGCTGTAATACCTGCAAAAACTGTTTTTGCTGCAAGGCGTCATGTGGCACATCCCAGGCTTGCGGTTTTTCTGCCCAATGGCCGGTTTCGTCAAAAAACTCATCCATATTGGCATCTTCTTCGGTCAGGAGTTCCGAGGCCGGGATTTCGCGTACCTGCTTGCGCATACAGTCAATGATTTTGTGTTTCAGGATGCCCGTGAGCCAGGTGCGTGGGCTGGATTGCGCTGCATAGTTGGGATTTTTGATCGCAGCCAGCAAGGTCTCCTGCACAACGTCTTCTGCCTGATGCGGATCGCGTAGCCGCGTTAGCGCAAAGCGATACAAATAATTGCCATGTTCGTTAAGCCAGTCGTGCGGATTGGATTTCATGACGGCTATTGAAGCATAATTCAGGCAGACGGAGCAATGCCGGCGCGTTGCTCGATCAGGCTTAAATAATGCGCAGCATCCAGCCCAGTCTGGTTGCGTTGTGCCAGCCAGATGGTTTCGGCCAGGCATTCGAGCAGGGCATGCTGCGCCTCATGTTCTTGCTGGAACTTTGTACACAGTTTGCCGTAGGCTTGTGTAATGCCGATGGGCTGGTTGATGCTGATTTGCTCCTGGATGGACAAGTGCAGACTCATATGTAAGAACGGGTTGGTTTCACCCATTTCCGGGTAATAAGCTTGTTCCAGATATTGCTCGGGATGGTCCAGAATCGCGTGGTATTCGGGATGCAGATGCATAATACCCACCGCCATTTTTTCGAGGTCGGTCAATATGTTTTGCTGTTTGAACTTGGCCCAGGCATCAAAGAAAAACTGGCGCACTTCATCGCGGCTGGGATTAAATAAGGCCATGATTAACTCTCTGCCGGTGGTTTCACCGGGTGTATTTGCTTGTCTTGGAATTCACATAAATCAGCAATGCAGCATTCACCGCATTTGGGGTTGCGTGCCGTGCAAGTATAGCGCCCGTGCAAAATCAGCAGGTGATGGGCGTCTTGTAAAAACTGTTTTGGCGTCGTGCTCAAAAAGCGCTGCTCTACCTCAAGCACGTTTTTGCCAGGGGCCAGTTTGGTACGGTTGCCGACGCGGAACAAATGCGTGTCGACGGCAATGGTGGGTTGGCCAAATGCCGTGTTGAGGATGACATTGGCGGTTTTTCGGCCTACCCCAGCCAGTGCTTCTAGCGCTGCGCGGGTATCGGGCACTTCGCCGCCATGCAAAGTGAGCAGTTGCTCGCAGCATTTGAGCACATTATTGGCTTTGGCATGATAAAGACCTATGGTTTTAATATAGCTTTCCAACCCTTCCAGGCCGAGATCCAGAATGGCTTGTGGTGTGTTGGCGACTTTGAATAGTTTGCGCGTGGCGATGTTCACGCCTTTGTCAGTGGCTTGCGCCGACAAGATGACCGCAATCAATAATTCAAAGGTCGAGCCGTGTTCCAGTTCGGTGGTCGGGTTGGGGATGGCTTGTGCCAGTCTCTCGAAAATCGCCAGTCTTTTTTGGGCATTCATAACAAATATTTCGTTGATGACAGCAAGGGTTAACCTGCTTTTTGTGCTTTTACACGCGCCATCGCGGCGGCAAGGGCAGCTTGTTTGAGGGTGTCTGCTGAAGGAGCCGCTGCGCTGATGTCTGCCGTATCCGTTTGCGCGGTGCCAGCGTATGCAGCGGGGCGTTGATGATAGGTTTTGGCTTTGTTGTGTGTTTCAAATGCCTGTCGCTTGAGTCGCTGTTCGTGACGGCGTCTTGCCAGGTCGGATTCCTCTGTATTCATCGCCAATGCACGGCCAGCCACAGTTTGTATACTGATGCAATCGACCGGGCAGGGTGGCAGGCATAATTCACAGCCGGTACATTCCTGGCTGATCACGGTATGCATGAATTTGGCGGCACCAAGAATAGCATCGACCGGGCAGGCGGCGATACACAGTGTGCAGCCTATGCAAGTATCTTCATCAATCACCGCCACTGCTTTGGCTTTGGTCATGCCATGGGCGGGATTTAACGGCAGGTAAGGGCGCTGCAGTAAGTTGGCCAATGCCCGAACACCTGGCTCACCGCCTGGCGGACACTGGTTGATATTGGCCTCGCCATTGGCAATTGCCGCCGCATACGGTTTGCAGCCGTCATAACCACACTGGCGGCATTGTGTTTGCGGCAGCAGAGCGTCAATCTGCGCAATCAATGTGTGCTGCTTGAGTCGGCTCGTTGTCTGCATGTTACCTTGGCAAGAACGCTATTTAATCCCTGTTGCAAAGGCTGACATTATAACTGAAACCATGTTTGACGATGGCTTGGCAGGCCTTGTCTGGTGGCTCAGCGGGTTCTTTGGCGTTCAGGCGCATAATCAGTTAAAATATTCGCTTTATTATTGAATGGCGCTAGGTATGTTTACGGGCAGTTTGGTCGCAATCGTGACCCCGATGTTTGAAGATGGTCGTTTGGATCTGGACGCGCTCAAAAAGCTGATCGATTTTCATATCGACGCCGGTACAGATGGCATTGTCATCGTCGGTACTACCGGCGAATCCCCTACTGTCAATGTTGACGAACATTGCTTACTGATTAAAACCACGGTTGAGTATGTGGCTAAACGTGTGCATGTGATTGCAGGCACAGGGGCCAACTCGACGGCTGAAGCGATTGAGCTGACAGCGAAAGCAAAAAGCCTGGGTGCGGATGCTTGCCTGCTGGTTGCGCCTTACTATAACAAGCCTTCACAAGAGGGCTTGTACCAGCATTTTAAAGCGGTCGCCGAAGCGGTTAACATTCCACAAATTTTATACAATGTGCCAGGCCGTACCGGCTGTGATTTAAGCAATGATACGGTGGTGCGTTTGGCGCAAGTGCCTAATATTGTCGGCATTAAAGATGCGACCGGCGGCATTGAGCGCGGTACGGACTTACTGTTGCGTGTGCCCGCCGACTTTGCCGTGTATAGCGGTGATGATGCGACATCGCTGGCGTTGATGTTACTGGGCGGCAAAGGCGTGATTTCGGTGACTGCCAATGTAGCACCGCAATTGATGCACGAGATGTGCGTGCATGCCTTGAATGGCAACATTGCTGCTGCCAAGGCGGCGAATGCCAAATTGTTCGCCCTGCATCAGAAATTGTTTGTAGAGGCGAACCCGATTCCGGTGAAATGGGTATTGCAGCAAATGGGCTTGATTGCCACCGGCATTCGTTTGCCGCTGGTGAATTTATCCAGCCAATATCATGAAGTATTACGCAGTGCCATGAAGCAGGCTGATATTGCCGCTTGATTGAGCGAAGACTAAATTTAGGGTGAAATAAGTGAAATACATGAATCATGTTTGGTTACAACGGGCCGTGCTGGTCAGCCTGGTGACAGTACTGGCTGCGTGCGACTCTATCCCGTTTATCGATAACAGCTCTGATTACAAAGGTGCAGGCCGTTCCAAACCACTGGAAGTTCCCCCTGACCTGACCGCCGTGCGCACCAGCAGCACTTATAACGTGCCTGGCAGCACCAGCTATTCTGCCTATAGCCAAAACCAGGATGCACAAGAGCAAAACGGCCCGCAGCCAGTGCTGGCCGATATGAAAAACGTGCGCATGGTTAAGGCCGGACAACAACGCTGGCTGGTGGTGAATGCCCCGGCTGAAAAAATCTGGCCGGTGGTGCGTGATTTCTGGTTGGATCAAGGCTTTGCGGTCAAAGTGGAAAATCCGGAGCTTGGTGTGATTGAAACCGAGTGGTTGCGGTCGGATGCTATCAAGCCGAAAGAAGATAATCGTGGCTATGGCGAGAAGTTTGATGCCTGGCTGGATAAACTCTCCGGCTTTGCCGACAGACGTAAATTCCGTACCCGGCTGGAGCGTGGTGAAAAAGACGGGACCACTGAGATTTATATGACGCATCGTACCGTAGCCGGTGCGCCGGATGATGGTAAGAACTATGTGACAACGCAGTTGGGTAAAATCGACACTGGTTATCGCGCCAATGCGGCAGACAATAAAAACAATGCCGGACAGGAGTTTGATGCTGACCTCGATGCTGAATTATTGCGCCGCATGATGGTGAAACTGGGCCTGGATGAGCAGAAAGCCGATCAGGTCATGACACAAGTGGCTTCAGACAAGCGCGCTGACGTGATTAAAGAGCCTGACCAGAGCGTGACTTTGAAACTCAATGAGCCATTCGACCGCGCCTGGCGTCGTGTGGGGTTGGCGCTGGATCGTATTGGTTTTGTCACAGAAGATAAAAACCGTTCCGAAGGTATTTTCTATGTGCGTTATGCCGATACCGATGCAGAAGATCCTATCAAGCAGAAAAAAGGCTTGCTGGAGCGTCTGAAGTTCTGGGGCAGTGATGAAGACGAAAAATCGGCTGCACCGGTTGAAGTCAAACCTGGCGATAAAACCAAGTTCTGGAAAGGCACTTCAGACGGTGACAAGTCGAGCAAGCAGTATCGTATTCAGGTACTGGAAAATGCAGATGACACTACCGATGTGTATGTGTTGACGGTGGATAACAAGCGCAATACGTCGACCACGGCTAACCGTATTATTTCCCTGCTGTATGAGCAACTGAAATAACCGAGGCCAGGTGTGCGATTTGCATCTTTAGGCAGTGGCAGCGCAGGCAATGCCACTGTGGTAGAAGCCGGGGAAACCCGGCTTTTGCTTGACTGTGGTTTTAGCGTGAAAGAGACTGTGCAGCGCTTGGCGCGCCTGGATCTGCAACCCGAACAACTCTCGGGTATCCTGGTCACACACGAGCATGACGACCACGCGCGCGGGGCGTTCAAATTGGCAGCACGTTACCAGATTCCTGTCTGGTTGACGCATGGCACTTACAGCATGTGCCAGCGCTACCTGCCGACACAAGCGGTCACGATCAATATCATTGATGCCCATACGGCGTTTGCTTTACAAGAGATCGAAGTGTTACCTTATCCGGTGCCGCACGATGCGCGCGAACCGGCGCAATTTGTGTTTGGTGATGGGGCCCGCAAATTCGGCGTGTTGACGGATGTCGGCAGCGTCACGCCACATATTGTGATGATGCTGCAAGGCTGTGATGGTTTGTTGCTTGAATGCAATCATGACCTGGACATGCTGCGAACCGGCCCTTATGCGCACTCACTGAAAAAACGCGTGGGCGGCTGGCTGGGGCATCTGGATAATCAATCCAGTGCGCAATTACTTGGTCAGCTGGATAACAGTAAGCTCAAACATCTGGTGGCTGCACACCTGAGCGAGAAAAATAATACGCCTGCTTTGGCTAAGCAGGCGTTGAGTGCAGTACTAAACTGCGCCAGTGACTGGGTACAAATTGCCCATCAGCACGATGGGCTGGGCTGGCGTGATTTATAGTTGATCTATGTTGCTAATCCAGCACCATGATCTGTTCTGACAAGCGGATCATGCGTTCAACCGGCGTCACCCAGACGATGCCATCGCCGACATTGCCGGTATGGGCGACTTCAACGATGGTCTGCAAAACGCCTTCCACCAGTTCATCTGGCACTACCATATATATATAGACTTTCGGGCTGTAATCGGTCAACTCTTCACGCACCCCCACACTCGGTTTTTGCAAATGTGGGCCGCAACCCTCCATCTTGTTGACCGACATGCCGGGAAAGCCTTTGATATTGCGCAGTGCAGAGCGTATCTTTGCCAATCTCGCCGGTTGTATGACTGCTTTGATTTCTTTCATAAAAATATCCTTTAGAGCATAGACTCACTGGGGCAGCATTATGCCTCTATTTTGCTTTCTTCAAACTTACGATAGAGGGTGGGCACCACAATCAGGGTGAGCAGGGTAGAGGTAATCAAGCCCCCAATCACCACAATCGCCAACGGCCGCTGTACCTCGGCGCCAGGGCCTGTCGCAAACAGGAACGGCACCAGCCCCAGCATGGCCACAGTGGCGGTCATCATCACCGGCCTGAAGCGCTGGGCACAGCCTTTGCGGATGGCTTCAAGCTGACTCAGGCCTTCTTCACGCAGGGTGCGTATATACGATACCAGTACCACCGCGTTGAGCACGGCGATGCCCCATAAGGCAATAAAGCCTACCGATGCAGGAACTGACAAGTACTCCCCCGTGACAAACAAGGCAATCACACCACCAATTGAGGCAAAGGGTAGCACCAGAATAATCATGGTGGCAAACCGCAAAGACTGGAACAACAGGAACAGCAGGAAGAAAATGGCCGCAATGGTCACCGGGATAATGATCATTAAATGGCCCATGGCGCGTTCCATGTTCTGGAACTGGCCACCGTACTCCAGATAATAGCCATCGGGCAACTGCAGTTTTTGCCCCAGCACCTGTTGCAACTCAGCCACAAAGCCACCGAGGTCGCGGTCTTTGACATTGACGCCAATCACGATACGGCGTTTCGCCAGTTCGCGGCTGATTTGCGCCGGGCCATCCTTGATCTCGATATCGGCCAGATCTTCCAGCGCGACACGTGAGCCATTGGGCGAAGTCAGCATAATGTTGCGGATAGCTTCTTCATTATTGCGGAAGGATTCCGGATAACGCACCGCCGCTGAGAAACGGCGCTGGCCTTCAAAAATCTCAGTCGCAATTTTGCCGCCTATGGCGGTTTCAATCACATCATGGACATCAGATGCATTGATACCATGACGGGCAATCGCCTGGCGGTCAATCGTGATATTCAGGTATTGCTGGCCTGAGACTTTCTCTACCTTGATTTCAGTGGCGCCTGTCACCGAGCCGGCAATTTTGGCGATCTCATCCGCTTTTTGCTTGAGTGCATCCAGGTCTTCACCAAAAATCTTCACCGCTACATCCGCACGCACACCGGTCAGCAGTTCATCGACACGGTCAGAGATTGGTTGTGCCATGATGATTTGTACACCCGGAATATACTTCTCCAGTACTTGACGCATTTTTTCAGCGATATCATCCTGGGTCCATCCCTCGGGCCACTGATCACGCGGCTTGAGGCTAATAATCGGCGTAGATTCGTTTTGTGCCTGCGCATCGGCCGGGCTTTCACCGCGACCCAGTCCGGAGATGGCCGATTTGATACCAGGCACTTGCTCCATGATCAGCTTCATCGCCTTGCTCTCCATTTTCATGGATTCTTCCAGAGAGATATTAGGCACGCGGTTAATGCCGGGGACGATAGAGCCTTCTTTCATTTCCGGGATAAATGAGGTGCCCAAAAATGGAAACAGCGCAATCGTGCCAACAAAGACCAGGGCCGAGGCCAGGATGGTTTTCTTCTCATTATCGAGCACCCAGTTCAGTGCTGATAAATATGGTCGTTTAATGGCTTGTATCAGCTTGGTATCGTCGCCACTGCCGCCTTTGAGCATATAGGAGCACAGCGCAGGCGTCAGGGTCAGCGACAAGACCAGCGACACAAACAGCGCAATGGCAATGGTGTAGGCCAAAGGCGCAAACATTTTGCCTTCCATGCCTTCCAGTGTCATCAGGGGCAAGAACACCAGGATAATGATGCCGACGCCAAACAATACCGGTGTAGCCACTTCCGTCGCCGCTTCCAGGGCGACGCGGATTCTGCTTTCATCTTTGCGATGTCCCAAATGGTGAAAGGTATTCTCCACCACCACGACAGAGCCATCGACCATCAGGCCAATGGCGATGGCCAGGCCACCCAATGACATGAGGTTGGCAGAAATGCCGTAGTGGTTCATGACCATAAAGGTGATTAAAGGCGTCAGGATCAAAGTGCCGACCACAATCAGGCTGGAACGCACATCCCCTAGGAACAGGAACAGGATCACAATCACCAGGATAATGCCTTCAATCAGCACTTTGGTGACGGTGTGCAAGGCCGCATCAACCAACTCGCTGCGATCATAGTAGGGCACAATCTGCAGGCCATGTGGCAACATGCCTTTGCTGTTGATTTCTTCCACACGGGCTTTGATACGGCTCACTACTTCTTTGGCGTTGCCGCCACGCATCATAATGACAATGCCACCGACAGATTCCGTATCGCCGTTTTTGAGCACCACACCCACACGTACTTCATGGCCGATAGTGACTTCTGCGACGTCGCGGATATAGACCGGCGTGCCATTTTCTTCTTTTAGCACCATGTTACGGATATCGTCCAGGTTTTGCACCAGGCCGACACCACGAATCAGGTACTGTTCGGCATAATGCGGCAAAATGCCGCCGCCGCTGTTGGCGTTATTACGCGCCAGTGCTTCATACACATCTTTGAGTTTGATCGAAAAATGCGTCATGCGGTCCGGGTTGACCAGCACCTGGTACTGCTTGACGTAGCCGCCTTGCGAGTTGATTTCAGCCACGCCTGGGATGCCGCGTAGCAATGGGCGTACCACCCAGTCCTGAATCGCTCTACGCTCTGTCAGATCAGCTTGCGTCAATGCCTTTTTACCGTCATCCGGTTTATCCAGCGTGAATTGATAGACCTCGCCCAGACCAGTAGACACAGGTCCAAGGATAGGTGTCACGCCTTGCGGCATGCGCTCCATCACTTCCATCAGCCGTTCCATCACCAGTTGCCGGGCAAAGTAGACGTCGGTGCTGTCGGTAAATACCAGCGTGATCAGGGATAAGGCATTTTTATTCACCGAGCGCATTTCGGTCAGGCCGGGCAAACCGGTCATGGCGATTTCCAGCGGTACGGTGATGAAGCGTTCGACTTCTTCCGGCGACTTGCCGGTGGCCTGTGTGGCAATCATGACCTGGACGTTAGTCACATCCGGGAAAGCATCGACAGACAGTTTTTTAACTGCAAACAGGCCAGCAAGGATAAATCCGACAGCCAGGACCAGCACAATCAGGCGCTGCTTAAGCGCGCCTCGAATTAGGGATTCAATCATGCTTTACTCCATTTCTTTGCGCTTGCGTTCATTGTTGACATGAAACGCGCCATCGAGCACGATTTGATCGCCTGGTTGCAAGCCCTGCAGTACTTCTCTGTTGCCTTGATAAGTCCGGCCCAGGGTGACTGGCAGCAATTTATACTGGGTGGATTTTAGGGTTTGTACAAACACATGGTCGGCATTGTTTTCACGCACCACAGCGGTGGACGGAATCGCAATGACTTTCTCCGGTTTGGCTTCCAGCAAAATGGTGATCAGCATATCCGGCTTTAACAGCATTTTTTCATTGCTGATATTGGCGCGCGCCATCACGGTACGCGTGGCCGGATTCACGATATCGCCTACAAATGCCAGCGTGCCCGTCAGTTCAGCATCATCCAGTGCCGGTACTTCAATATCTAGCGACTGACCTTCTCTAATGTGCGCAATTTGTTGCTCCGGGATTTCTGCCACTGCCCATACATGCGACAAGTCAGCAATCACAAACAGTTCTTCTGCCGGCGCCACGACCTGGCCCAGCCTGGCTTTACGTGCAATCACCGTGCCGGTGATTTTAGAGTTCACCTGGCTGGTTGACATGCCACTGTTATGCAAACCCAGCTGGGAAATGCTGGCAGGCGGCATGCCGAGTACCAGTAACTGGTCACGGGCGGCATTCAATTCGGCATTGGCGGCGTTGAGTTCACCTTCACGGCGCTGCAATTCCGCCAGGCTGATCACATCCGCTTCCAGCAATTGTTTGGCGCGGTCGACCGCTTTGGTTTGCAATTGCATCTGCTGGCTGGCTTTGATGTAGCTTAATTGATATTGCGCCAGCTCTGTACTCTTAATCACAGCCAGTCGCTGGCCCGCTTTCACTTCATCGCCCAGATTGACATCTAGCGTGCTGATACGGCCGGTGATAGATGCGCCAGCTCTGGATTCATATTGTTCATCGACCTGGATGCGACCAGGAATGCGCAAGGTATCGACAAAATCGAGTTCGGCGACCGGGCCGATGCTGACGTTAGCAGCCAGCTCTTTGGTCAGCATGACCAGGCTTGGGTCCACGACCTCTTTGGTTTCTGGGGCCGGGGCAGCTTTTTCTGTGCACGCGGTAGACATGACAGCCAGCGCGGCAGCTAGCAAAGTTGAAAATAAAACACGAGACATGACCATCCCCTTAAGGTTGAACCAAATCCGAACCGATGAAGCGTTCGATTTGCAATACACTGAAAAAATAATCGAATTTGGCAATCAGATAGTCACGTTTGACATCACGATTGACGCGTTGCGCATCCAGGTATTCCAGGATGCCGCGTTCTCCGAATTTATAAGCGGCTTCTGCGCGACTGAGGGTCGCTTCTGATTGTTGCAGCAAGCCATTTTCAAATACTTTGAGCTGGTTGCTGGCGATCACTGTACGTTGGTAGGCGCTATCAATCTCTTTACGCAGCAACTGGTGTTGCAACTTGATATTGGCATCTGCCTCCTCAATCCCTGCGGCGGCTTGTGCAATCTGGCCGTCACGGCGGTTCCAGACAGGTAATGGCACCACGACACCGACCCTGAACGTGTTGAGGTCAGGATCTTGGGTAAAGTCAGATTTCAAGGTGAGGCCAGGAAAGCGTAAGGATTGCTCCAGTTTGAGTTTGGCTTCCGCACTGTCTTTTGCCGTGATCAGCTGTTGCAGGTAAGGGTTGTTTTCGGCAGACTTGCGTAAGTCGATGATGCTGGGCAGGGTTGAGATCGTGGGTAGTTCAGATTTGACTTCGAACGTGTCTGGCATATTGCCTATCATGCCGCGCAAAATCGCTTTGGCTTCATCAATACGGGTTTGTGCACTGGCATAATCACGTTCTGCTGCCAGCACCTCAGTATCCGCCTTGATCAGCTCATATCTTGCGGCCTCACCCACATCTACCTTGCGTTTGATCTTGGTCTGGATTTCCTGCAAGATGCTGAGGTTCGCACCCAGCATGTGCAGAATCTGTTGGCGCAAGAGCACCGTCAGATAGGCCTGTTTGATCAGGTTGCGCAGATCAAAGCTCGTGGTCTGGATACCTTTTTCAGCGTAAGTCAGTTGCTGTTCAGCCAGTTCACGGCGTGAGCTACGTGTGCCGGGAAAGTCCAGCGGTTGCGAAATGGTGACGCCATAGTTTCTTTCGCTGGCACCTGGCGTTGGCACACCACGGTATCTGGCTGGTCCTGCCATCACTTCCAGGTCCGGGTTATAGAAAGATCTTGCTACGGTGATGCCTGCCGCAGCCGCTTCAATTTGTGCTTTGCTGACAGCCATCATCGGGTTTTCGGCCACGGCTTTATCCAGCAGGGTTTTCAGGTCAAAAGTGGTTTCTGCAAATGCAACGGGGGTAATGCAGCAATATAGCCACAATAGCCTGCATGCTTTCCGCCAGCGGGTCGAACTTAACATAACGATCCTTTTTCAGGTGACTGTTCATATCATAATGTCACAGCCACCTTAACTAATAATTAAAATGACGCTTTCAGCCAATAAAGCTAAAAGGTTGGGAAAGTTGTTAAGCGAGTTGAGGCGGCCGGTCAAGCCAGAAGCCGAGTTGCAGGTGATAGGAGGATAGATGATGCTCAGGGGCGAGGTAGGTGGTTTTATGCAGCGGGTAGCTAAACCCAGGTAGCAGGATTTTGTCGACATCTACTTCGGCGATTTCCAGCATGTCGACGCAACAACTGCCTTGGCCAAAGTCGGCAGATAAACTGTCATCAATGGCATTGGAGAGGCTTGCCGCCGAGATGCCGGTTTCTAATAGCGAAGTCGTGACCGCCGGTTCGGCAGCCGTTGTCTGCAAAGCAAACAGCAAACACAACACATGTAGAAAATAAAATATCTTTTGCATTACAAAATCATATCTGTCAGGCAATACATTTACAGCAATAACTATACCAGCAATATGAAACACCTAACGTATTGATTTTATGTCATCCGTGACCTAAGTAGGCAGATCTGGTAGCGCGTTGGGGATTTTTTGCACCAAACTGGTGCGGGAGAGCCACGGTGACATTATAGTAGATGTCACCGTGGTGTCAAAGTTCCAGCCAGACTAGGCCGAAATGGTTTCTTCTTTAAAAATCAGTTTAATCTGATCGTTGTCATCAATGTCGATATGGACAAGACCACCGTCGTTCAGGCGACCGAACAGCAGCTCATCCGCTAGTGCCTTGCGTATCGTATCCTGGATCAGTCTTGCCATTGGGCGTGCACCCATCAACGGGTCGAAGCCTTTTTTACCCAGGTAGGCCTTGAGCTCGTCACTAAAGGTGACATCCACTTTCTTCTCATGCAATTGATCTTCCAGCTGCATCAGGAACTTGTCAACCACACGCAGAATGACATCCTGATTCAGTGCGCTGAATGATACCGTCGCATCCAGGCGGTTACGGAATTCAGGGCTGAAGAAACGCTTGAGGTCAGCCGCTTCATCGGTACTGTCTTTGCTGTTGGTAAAGCCTATGCTCGATTTAGACAGATTTTCCGCACCCGCATTGGTGGTCATGATAATCGTCACATTGCGGAAATCTGCTTTGCGGCCATTATTATCAGTCAAGGTGCCATGATCCATCACTTGCAGCAGGATATTGAAAATATCCGGATGCGCTTTCTCAATTTCGTCCAGCAACAGCACGCAATAAGGTTGCTTGGTCACGGCTTCGGTCAACAGGCCACCCTGGTCAAAGCCAACATAGCCCGGAGGCGCACCAATCAGGCGCGATACTGCGTGACGTTCCATATATTCCGACATGTCAAAACGCAGTAATTCAATGCCGAGCACATAAGCCAATTGCTTGGCCACCTCGGTTTTACCCACCCCGGTCGGGCCCGCAAACAGGAAGCTACCAATCGGTTTGCTACTGTTACCCAGGCCGCTACGCGCCATTTTGACGGCAGAAGACAGCACTTCAATCGCTTTGTCCTGGCCGAATACGACTGCTTTCAGGTCGCGCTCCAGTGTTTTCAGCGCATTGCGGTCATCGCTGGAAATGTTTTTGGGCGGAATACGCGCAATTTTGGCAATGATTTCTTCAATCTCTTTATTGCCAATAATTTTCTTCTGTTTGCTCTTTGGCAGAATACGCTGCGCAGCACCGGCTTCATCAATCACGTCAATTGCCTTATCTGGCAAATGGCGGTCGTTGATGTACTTGGCTGACAGCTCAGCTGCTACTGTTAAAGCACTGGCGCTGTATTTCACGCTATGGTGCTCTTCAAATTTGGTTTTCAGGCCTTTGAGAATCTCAATGGTTTCGGCCACGCTAGGTTCTTGTACGTCGATCTTCTGGAAGCGGCGTGACAAGGCATGGTCTTTTTCAAAGATGCCACGATATTCCTGATAAGTCGTCGCGCCTATGCATTTGAGTGAGCCATTGGATAACGCCGGTTTCAGCAGGTTGCTGGCATCCAGCGTGCCGCCACTAGCGGAACCCGCGCCAATGAGTGTATGGATTTCGTCAATAAACAGAATTGCATCAGGCTTCTCGGCCAGCTGTTTCATCACGGCTTTCAGGCGTTGTTCAAAGTCACCACGGTATTTAGTGCCAGCTAGCAGGGCGCCCATATCCAGTGAGTAAACCGTGGCATTTTCCAGCACTTCCGGAATGTCATTGCTGACGATACGCGACGCCAGGCCTTCTGCAATGGCGGTTTTGCCCACACCGGCTTCGCCTACCAGCAAAGGATTGTTTTTACGACGACGGCACAAGGTCTGGATCACACGTTCCAGTTCCTGGCTGCGACCAATCAATGGGTCGATTTTGCCGGCAATCACTTGCGCGTTCAGGTTGAGGGTAAAGCTTTCCAGTGCGCCGGTGCTGACGCTTTCGCCTTCAGTTTCCTGCTCAGTGCTGGATGCCTTGGGTTCATTTTCCTGGATTTTAGCCACGCCATGAGAAATGAAGTTAACCACATCCAGGCGGGTGACGCCTTGCTGATGCAGGAAAAATACGGCATGGGAATCTTTTTCACCATAGATCGCGACCAGCACATTGGCGCCGGTGACTTCTTTTTTGCCTGAGGATTGTACGTGCAGCATGGCACGCTGAATCACACGTTGAAAGCCCAGGGTAGGTTGGGTGTCAACTTCTTCAGTGCCGGCCACTGTCGGGGTGTGTTCTTCGATATATTGACTCAGTTCACTGCGCAGTGTGTCAAATTTGGCACCGCAAGCGCGCAGGACTTCTGCGGCGGTTGGGTTGTCCAACATAGCCAGTAACAGATGCTCAACCGTAATTAATTCGTGACGCTTTTGTCGCGCGTCCATAAACGCCATGTGCAGGCTAACTTCAAGTTCTTGAGCAATCATGATGACTTTCCTTAATACACTACACTACAAAAAACGCCTCATTCACAGACGTAACTTCATGCAATACCGGTAAAACCTGTCTGTTTATTGTTATCGTGCTTTTTTCCAAAAAATTCAATGTGTCGTCGCTGCTTTTTGCTCACTTTTATATGAGTCAAGCTCGCCAGAATCACCTCATTACCATGCTACCACTGTGCAATCTGACTTGAACCGCAAGTATGTCAGTGTATTTGCCCGATATTCTCAGGATGCTACGACTGGACATCACCGTGAGCCATCCGATTGGAACCGTTCCAATCTCGCATCTTTGGCATCTGGCTGTCGCGTTTCAAGCGGCTTCAATCACACATTGCAAAGGGTGTTGTGCTTCGCGGGCAGATTCCAAGACCTGATGCATTTTGGTTTCTGCAATATCCTGTGGGTAAACGCCACATACGCCCATGCCCTCTGTATGTACTTGGAGCATGATTTGTGTCGCTTGTTCACGAGACTTGTTAAAAAAACGTTCAATGACGGCGACGACAAACTCCATGGGGGTGTAGTCGTCGTTGAGCAACAACACCTTATATAACTCTGGAGGCTTGGGTTTGGCAACCTGGGATTCAAGAGCCAGATCACCTTCACGCTTGGGTCGTACCATAGTTTTGTATACCTGTCTTAGAACCTATTTTGCGCCTTGTATTGAAAAATTCAAGGGCCTGATGCAGGAGAAGTCCGGCTTTTTAAAGATAAATTTTGACGCGCTTGACGATACGGTCCTGTACGTCGAGGATTTCCAGCTTATGTTCACCGATTTTAAAGCTGGTGTCGGGTTCCGGAATGCCTTCAAAGTGCTCAAGAATTAAACCATTCAATGTGCGTGGACCGTCGGTAGGCAGGGAGAGTTTCAATTTGCGGTTGAGATCTCGCAGCAGGCTGCCGCCATCGACCAGCCAGCTGCCGTCTTCATGTTGATGGAAATGGCTGGCATGCTCGGGTGACTGGGTGGTGAATTCCCCCACCACTTCTTCCAGAATATCTTCCAGTGTCAGCAAACCCTTGAATTCACCGTATTCATCGACGACCAGCGCAATGCGTTCATGTCGCTTCTGAAACTGTTGCAATTGCGTGTAAAGCGGAGTGCCGGACGGAATATAGTAAGGCAGGCTCATGGCCGCCTGTAGCAGTGCTTTGGTTGGTGCTTTGCCGATGTGAAAATCACGCAGCAGAGGCAGCACCTTGCGCACATGCAAAATGCCGACGATATCTTCGTGGTCACCTTGCCTCACCGGCAGGCGCGAGTGATGGCTGCGCGCCAGTTGTTCCATAATCTGGTCTATCGTATGGTCGAGGTCAATAAATTCAACCATGGTATGCGCGGTCATCGCGTCGTCAACAATAATGTCTTCGAGGTCTAGCAGGTTCAGCAGAATGGTGCGGCTTTGCGAAGGAATATATTGCCCGGCATCGCTGACAATGCTGCGTAACTCCTCGGTGGTGACTGATTGCGCCTGCTCGTCAAAATTGACACGTACACCCAGCAATTTAAGGAAGGCTTTGACGAATAAGTTGACAAACCAGACCACAGGCGTGAACAGCCAGAGAATGGGGTACAGTAAATAGCTGCTGGCAAAACCAAGTTTTTCGGCATGGGCGGCGGCGATGACTTTAGGCGATATTTCACTGAAGACGAGGATGGCAAAGGTGATGGCCAACGAGCCAAACATCAGGACGTAATCGCCTTCGCCAAACAGGCGCTCTGAAATCACGACTTCCAAGGTGGAGGAGCCAACGATACAAAAGGTATTGCCTAATAGAATGGCGCCCAGTGTTTTATCGGTTTGTGCAATGAGGCGGCTGGCCAGTTTGGCACCGCGATGACCTTCTTTGGCGAGGTGCCGCATCCGGTAACGGTTGAGCGACATCAGGCTGGTTTCGGCGATGGAGAAAAAGGCTGTCAGTGACAGCAGTAGCAAGAGCAGACCAATCTGCCAGCTTAATGGGATGTTGTCCAAAAGAGTGGAGTTAAAAACAAGAAGCCACTAGTGTACCCACCAGTGGCTAAAAATCAAGCATCGTGACAGTTTATCGATGCCACTTAAAAGGCAATCACTTAAGGCGCAACGGCTGCCTCATCTTCTTTCGGTTTTTTCTCGGTGTCGCCAATCAGGTTGGCGCGGCTCACGCCCAGCCACATAGCAATCGGGCAGGCGACCAGTACTGACGAGTAAATACCAAACAAAATGCCGATGGTCAGTGCCAGTGAGAAGTTGTGCAAGGTTTCGCCACCAAAGAACAGCATGGAGCAGACCATGGTCTGCGTCATCATGTGGGTGATGATGGTGCGTGACATGGTGCGTGTAATCGCATTGTCGATGACCTGCACAGCGCTTGCTTTACGCATCTTTTTGAAGTTCTCACGCACGCGGTCAAACACCACCACGGATTCATTCACGGAGTAACCCAATACCGCGAGAATCGCCGCCAGTACCGTGAGGTTGAACTCCCATTGGAAGAAGGCAAAGAAGCCGAGGATAATAATGACGTCATGCATATTGGCGATAATCGCGGCCACCGCAAAGCGCCATTCAAAGCGCAATGCCAAGTAGCCCATGATACCCGCACACACCAGCAGCAAGGCCAGTGCGCCGTTTTCATACAGCTCTTCACCAACTTGTGAGCCTACTGATTCAACACGGCGAATTTCTGCCCCTGCATCTGCCGCTTTTAATGCGCTGGAGATTTTCTCGGACAATTGCGCAATCGACAGCTCTTTTTTCACCGGTAGGCGGATCAGTACATCCTGGCTAGAGCCAAAGTTTTGTACTGTGACATCTTTCAGGCCAACACCATCCATCACCTGGCGGATCTGCTCAATATTGGCCGCGGCCGGGTAGTGCACCTCCATGACCGTGCCGCCAGTAAAGTCGACGCCATAATTCAGGCCGCGATGCAGCAGGAAAAAGATCGCCAATATAAAGGTAATCAGCGAAATCGAGGTGGTCAGACGCCCGTAACTCATGAACGGGATATCTTTTTTAATTCTGAATAATTCCATAATCTATTCTCTTTTATGCGTTGTCAGCGGCGATGCGATGGCGATTAACCAATCGGCAGATGCTCGATCTTGCGGCGGTAGCCGTACAACAAATTGACCAGTGCACGGGAGACCAGCACGGCGCTAAACATGGAAGTCATAATGCCCAGCACGTGTACCACGGCAAAGCCTTTGATTGGGCCGGTACCAAACATAAATAAGGCCAAACCCGCAATCAGTGTAGTGACGTTGGAGTCCAGAATGGTATCGAATGCGCGGTCGTAACCCGCGTGGATACTGGCTTGTGGCGTGTTGCCGTTGCGCAGCTCTTCACGGATACGTTCGTTAATCAGCACGTTGGCATCAATGGCCATGCCCAGTGCCAGCGCAATCGCTGCCAGGCCTGGCAAGGTCAGTGTCGCTTGCAGCATGGAGAGAATTGCCACCAGCAACAACAGGTTGACGCCCAGTGCCATGACAGAAACACCACCAAAGACCATGTAGTAAACAATCATCATCACGGCAATCGCAGCAAAGCCCCACAACGTAGAATGCACGCCGCGTTTGATGTTTTCTTCACCCATGCTTGGGCCAACGGTACGTTCTTCGATGATTTCCATCGGTGCCGCCAGTGCACCCGCACGCAGCAGTAATGAAATATCGGTGGCTTCCTGGGCATTCGCCATGCCGGAAATCTGTACGCGACCGCCGCCAATTTCCTCGTTAATCACCGGTGCGGTGACCACTTCGGTGCTGCCTTTTTCAATCAGCAGAATCGCCATGCGTTTGCCGACGTTTTCACGGGTCACGTTTTTAAAGATGCCTGCACCACGGCCATCCAGGGTCACGTTGACCACGGAAGAACCATTCTGGCCGTTCACGCCAGGGCCTGCATCGGTAATACGGTCACCAGTCAGCACCACGCTTTTTTTCACCAGTACCGGGCGGCCTTCACGGTCAGAAAACAATTCGTCACCAAATGGCACCTGGCCAGCTTGTGCCTTTTGTAGCGTTGCCATGTCGGATTTTTCTTCATCCACCATGCGGATTTCCAGCGTTGCCGTACGGCCCAGAATCTCTTTGGCTTTGGCCGTGTCCTGAACACCTGGCAATTGCACCACAATACGGTCCACGCCTTGTTGTTGCACGATAGGCTCAGCCACGCCCAATTCGTTAATCCGGTTATGCAGGGTTTGCAAGTTTTGCTTGAGCGCAAATTCCTGGATGCGTTTTTGTGCTACCGCGCTCATGCTGGCCGTGACGCTAAAGTCTTTATCGCTGCCTGCAATTTTGTAGGTCAGGTCAGAAAAGTCTTTGGCTAACAGATTGCGTGCTTTGGTTGCTTCCGCTTCTGATTCAAATTTAATCACCACCACCTGGCCTTGACGCTCAATGCCGTAGTAATTGATTTTTTCCTTGCGCAAAGACATGCGGAAGTCGCCAACCGTACTTTCTGCAGCTTTATCCAGCGCCGCTTTCATGTCCACTTGCAGCAGAAAGTGCACACCACCACGCAAGTCCAGGCCCAAATACATCGGCTTGGCACCTATGCTTTGCAGCCAGTTTGGTGTTTGTGGTACCAGGTTCAGCGCCACGGTGTAGTCTTTACCCAGGTTGCCAACCAGTTTGTCTTTAGCCAGCAATTGCGTATCCGTATTGGCAAAGCGCACCTTCACGCCGCTGGCATCCATAAACAAACCGTCAAACGGGATGTTGGCCAGTTTCAGCGTGTCTTCCACTCTCTGTAGCAGGCTCTCATCTACTTTGAGTGAGGTTTTGGCCGGGCTGATTTGCACCGCTGGCGATTCACCAAAAAAGTTGGGGATCGTGTACAGCAGGCCAATGATAAACACTGTGCCGATCAGCACGAATTTCCATATCGGATAACGGTTCATAACAAACTCTAGTTCAGAATGAAAGACAAGCGCGTCTTGTGTGGGTTAAATGGACTTCAATGTGCCCGCTGGCAACAGGGTTTGCACCGTGTGTTTTTGCACATTGACCACTGTATTGGCAGCAATTTCAATGCTGACAAAGTTTTCGCTCACTTTAGTCACTTTGCCAACGATACCACCGGTGGTCGCCACTTCATCACCAGCCTTCAGGGTTTCCAGCATGGATTTATGCTGTTTTGCCTGTTTGATCTGCGGACGGATCAACATAAAGTAAAACAATACAAAAATCACCACCATAGGCAAAAAGCTCATGATGTCGGTGGCTGGGGCGCCAGCTGCGTAGGCGTTGCTGATAAACATATCTATTCCTAAGTCATACTGAAAATAACGCATGATTCTATCATAGAGCCTTGTTAATCTGTCATCAGCGATCTGTATGACTGCGCAATAACGCTTGACTGTGAATTGTAAAAGTATTTTAATGATTGGTCGCCATTGTCATTGGCGATAAAAGCAGTTCACGACTATTTTTTAAAATTGGAGGAGCGTATGCAACATTATATAAAGTGTTTGGCAGCAGTTTCTTTGGCGATGTCTTGTCAATTGGCGCAAGCAGGGGTGATTGTGCAGCCAGCGACAGTGAGTGCGTCAACATCTGATTTTGGTGGCTCGTATGCACTGGTGAATCAGATCAACCAGTCGGGCTTATCTGCAGGCTATATTGCAGGTGTGACAGACTTTGACAGCTTTGTCGCCGGTACGACGCACGATGGCCTGTCCGCGTTGAATTCAGGTTTCAGTGTAGGCCCTTTTGGCAGCTTTAGTTATGACCTGGGGGCTTTGTACAATATCGATGCCATCGGGTTATGGGCGACCGCCAATACTGGCTCGGTATTGCAATTTAATTTATATGCCGATAATGACAATGACTTTAGCAATGGCAATAGCGGTTTACTGGGTGGCTTTACTGCGGTAGGTTCGAATTACACGGCGGCAGACCCTGGTCAGGCATTTACTTTCGGTGACGTTTCTACCCGTTACGTACACATGGAAATCCTGACCACTGATGGTGGTCCACAGCCTGGTTTAGGTGAAGTGATTTTCCGTACGGCGACCATGGTGCCTGAACCTGAACCAATGGCCTTGTTTGCGGTTGGTCTGGTGCCGCTTTGGTTGCGTCTGCGCAAAAAAGCCTGATTTGCAATTTGGTTAGTGATGTCAGTCAACGTTTAAAAGCCAGCACCTGTTTGCGTGCTGGCTTTTTTATCGTGTGTTGATGCTGAGGTGGAGTGATTGCAATAAAAGGTTGTTCTTTGGTTTGACGGTTGCTTTTCGCCTTTTCGGCGAGTGACTTTTCTTTGCTTGCCTAAAGCGAAGGGCATCTTAATAAAAGGTTGCTTGTGTTGTTTGATGCGCGATCCGTTTCGCCTCTCGGCGACCATTCTTTCTTATGCTTGTCCATAAGAAAGAAGGCAAAGAACAAGACCCCCCAGCTTCCGCTTATTTCCTGTGCTACTCGGCTTGCCGGGCGTCCATCGAAACTCGCCCTGACAAGCCACACAGAACGTGGCTTGTTGCGGAACTCGGACAGCCGATGGCCGAAGACTCCCGTCAACCCTGCGTTGCTCGGCGCGGCAGATGGGGACCCCGAACACCCGCGAGCGCCATCGTTTAGCAGGGTTAACAAAAGAATCTGATTTTTGAACCGTCCGCATTTATGCAATGCGAATTTGGCGAGATAAATCCCATCCCATCACGCTGAGTAGCGGAGACAAAATAAGGAAGAAGGGAGCGACTGTCCGAATCCCGCAGCAGCTCACGGGGTTTGTGAGCTGCCAGGTTGAGTTTCGTGACCGGCTTATTTTGTTGAGCAACGCAAGGAAGCCGCAGGCCGTGATGGCTGGGTGCCCTCCTCTTTGGTTACTTTCTGAGGGGCAAGCATCAGAAAGTGACTCGCCGAGAGAGGCGAAAGAAAACACTAAATTAATCCACTAACGCTAAAGTCACAAACAGCTGTTGACTCAATATTTGATCAAGGCTGGATTCACAGGCATGGACCGCGAAGAGCTTAACGCTTCTCCGCTCGCTTCCGAGCAAACTCAGCCTTGAAAGCCTCAAAACGATTCTCTTCAATTGCTGCCCGCATGCCTTGCATTAACATTTGGTAATAATGCAGATTATGAATGGTATTTAATCGCGCGCCCAGAATCTCACCTATGCGGTATAAATGGTGCAGATAAGCGCGGCTGAAGTTCTGGCAGGTATAGCATTCACAGTCGGCATCCAGCGGACGCGTATCTGTTTTATAACTGGCATTCTTGATTTTGACATCGCCATATTGTGTGAACAACCAGCCATTGCGCGCGTTGCGCGTAGGCATCACGCAGTCAAACATATCAATGCCGTAGCTGACAGCATCAACCAGATCTTCCGGTGTACCAACGCCCATTAAATAGCGTGGTTTGTCTTTGGGCATTTGCGGCGCGGTGTGCGCCAGGATACGCAGCATATCTTCTTTAGGTTCACCAACCGACAGGCCGCCGATGGCGTAGCCGTCAAAACCGATGGCTTCCAGGCCTTGCCGCGAAATATCACGCAGGTCTTCGTACATGCCGCCCTGGATAATGCCAAACAAAGCATTGCCGTTGGTAGGTGTATTGTCTGAACGTAATTGCGCCACTTCTTCAGGGCCGCCGAGCATGGTGAGGGTGTGTGCTATGGTTTGCGTTTGGTAGACATTAAAAGCATCACGGCTGCGTTGCGCCCAGCGCTGGCTGAGTTCCATCGATTTGCGTGCCTGGTCATGGCTGGCCGGGTAGGGTGTACATTCGTCAAAAATCATGACGATGTCACTGTTGAGCACGCGCTGGATGCGCATGGATTCTTCAGGGGTGAGGAAACAGCTATCACCATTAATAGGGGATTTGAATTTAACGCCTGCTTCGCTGATTTTACGCAAGTCACCCAGGCTCCACACCTGAAAACCACCAGAGTCCGTCAGGAGTGGCTTATCCCAGCCCATGAACTTGTGCAGTCCTTCATGCGCGGCAATGACTTCCAGGCCCGGACGTAGCCATAAGTGAAAAGTGTTACCGAGCACAATGTGTGCCTGAATCTCGTTGAGTTCTTGCGGCGACATGGCTTTAACCGTGCCGTATGTGCCGACTGGCATAAATGCCGGGGTTTGTACCTCGCCATGTGGCAGGCTAACGGTGCCGCGTCTGGCAAGACCGTCGGTATTGTGTAAGGAAAACTGCATGAAAGGGCAATAACTGGCTGAAATAAACGCCTATTTTACCACAGCTGTGTGACCAGCTTCTGACGCCGCGCGGGCGCCTGCAATCGCCGGATGCGCTTGCATTTTTTGTGATTGCCCGCAACAATGCTGCTATTCCGCAATTCTGAAAAAGTCCTTTATGGTTGACCCACAAAACCGCCTGTCACGTCGCGAGCAGCACACCAGTCTGCGCCAGCGTGGCATTTACCTGCTGCCTAACTTGTTTACGTCTGCCTCACTGTTTGGTGGTTTTTACGCCATTGTGCAGGCGATGAACCTGCATTTTGAGCAGTCAGCGATTGCGATTTTTATTGCCATGGTGATGGATGGCCTGGATGGTCGTGTTGCGCGCATGACGAACACGCAGAGTGCGTTTGGGGCTGAGTATGACAGCCTGGCCGATATGGTGTCGTTTGGCGTGGCGCCTGCGCTGATTATGTATGTGTGGGCCTTGCAGCCCATGAACAAACTGGGCTGGATTGCCGCATTTATCTACTGTGCCTGTGCTGCCTTGCGTCTGGCACGCTTTAATACCAAGCTGGACGACCCGTTTCAGGACAAGCGCTACTTTCAGGGTTTGCCTAGTCCAGCTGCGGCAGCGCTCATTGCCGGATTTGTCTGGGTGTCTTATGAATACAATATCGATGGCCGTGAAATTTTCTTTGGCGCCTTGCAAGTGAAGTGGATCGCCTGGTTCCTGACCGTATTTGCTGCTGGTTCCATGGTGTCTGACCTCAAGTTTTATAGCGGTAAAGATATTAACCTCAGACACTCCGTACCGTTTGTCGCTATTCTGGCGGTGGTGCTGGCCTTTGTGCTGATTTCATACAGTCCGCCAGAAGTGTTATTTAGCGTGGTGTTTGTGTACGCGTTGTCTGGATATTACATGTGGGCGCGTGAACGGTTGGAAGCAAAGAACGCTGCTTAAGTGATTGTTAGGTTGATAAAAACGCGCTGTTTCTGGCGCGTTTTTTTATGGACGAGTCGCCAGGCGGTTATGCCTCGCAGTATGATGGTCATTTGTAGGACAAGCGAGTAAAATTCGCTTGTTAGGTTTAGGAAAACTCATGGAACACATTATTATTTTTGATACCACGTTGCGTGATGGCGAGCAAAGCCCGGGCGCGGCGATGACCAAAGAAGAAAAAATCCGCATTGCGCGCCAGTTGGAAAAGCTGGGCGTAGATGTGATCGAAGCCGGTTTTGCTGCAGCCAGTCCAGGCGATTTTGATGCGATTTCAGAAATCGCCAAAGTCATCAAAAACTCTACGGTGTGTTCATTGGCGCGTGCCAGTGAAAATGACGTGCGCCGTGCTGGTGAGGCCATCAAGCATGCGGCTAAGGGCCGTATCCATACCTTTATTGCCACCAGCAAGATTCATATGGAAAACAAGCTGCGCATGAGCGAAGACCAGGTAGTCGAGCGCGCGGTGCAAGCGGTGAAATGGGCACGCGAATATACCGAAGACGTAGAGTTTTCAGCCGAAGATGCCGTGCGTTCCGAGATCGATTTTCTGGTACGTGTGTTTGAAGCAGTGATTGAGGCTGGTGCCAAAACCATCAATGTGCCGGATACCGTGGGTTATAGCATCCCGGAAGTGTGGGGCGAGCGTTTTGCCATTTTGCTCAAGCGCGTTAAGGGCGCCGACAAAGTCGTGTGGTCTACGCACTGCCATAACGACTTGGGTATGGCAGTGGCCAACTCGCTATCAGCGGTAATGAATGGCGCACGTCAGGTCGAGTGCACCATCAATGGCCTGGGTGAGCGCGCGGGTAATGCCAGCCTGGAAGAAATTGTCATGGCGATTAAAACCCGCAGCGATATTTTCAACCTGAGTACGCGTATTGATACCACGCAAATTGTGCCGTCTTCCAAGCTGGTGTCTACCATTACTGGCTACCCGGTGCAGCCGAACAAGGCCATTGTCGGTGCCAATGCGTTTGCGCATGAGTCCGGCATTCATCAGGATGGCGTGCTCAAGCACCGTGAAACGTATGAAATTATGCGTGCCGAAGACGTGGGTTGGGGCGCCAATAAACTCACGCTGGGCAAATTGTCTGGCCGCAATGCTTTCCGTACCCGTTTGAAAGAGCTGGGCATTGAACTGGAAAGTGAAGATGCCTTGAACGCTGCTTTTGCGCGTTTTAAAGAGCTGGCGGATAAGAAGTCTGAAATCTTTGATGAAGACTTGCATGCGCTGGTGAGTGACGAGGTGGTGCAAGATACGCGCGAGATGTTCAAATTGTCTTACCTGCAAGTGGCGTCGCAAACTGGCGAGATTCCACATGCGATCCTGACGTTGAGTGTCGATGGGGTAGAGCAGCGCACAGAAGCCGATGGCGGTGGCCCGGTAGATGCGACCTTTAAAGCGATTGAAAATGTGGCGCAAAGTGACTCTGAGCTGTTGCTGTATTCGGTGAATAACATCACCAGCGGCACGGATGCACAGGGCGAGGTGACGGTGCGTTTGTCCAAAGGTGGCCGCATCGTTAATGGTCAGGGCGCGGATACCGATATTGTGGTCGCTTCAGCCAAAGCCTATTTGAACGGCTTGAACAAGCTGTATGCCAAAGCAGAAAAATTGAACCCGCAGGTGTAAGCAGGCTCTGAGTTAACGCTTGCTGCTGATGGGTGGCAAGCGTTTTCTTTTTGTATTTAATATTCGTGGATGAAAGGTTGGGCAAGTCACAATGACGCAGAGAAATCATTGGTTGCTGGTGATCATTGCGCTGACCTGTACCTACTTTATCTGGGGTTCTACTTATCTCGCAATCAAGTATGCGATTGAGAGCTTTCCACCGTTTGCGATGGTGGGCATACGCTTTACGATTGCCGGGTCTTTGCTTTATATCATCTTGCGTGGTTTTGGCCATGCGGCGCCCACGCGCATACAATGGCGTGGTGCGGCCTGGGTGGGGCTGCTATTACCGGTGCTGGGTAATGGTACGGTGTCACATGTGCAATTGCATGTCTCATCCAGTGTTGCCGCCTTGGCCATTGCCACTGCACCAATCTGGATGGCGATTTTCTCTAGCGCGTGGGGACACAAAATCAGCCGCCGCGAGTGGTTGGGGATTGGCATTGGCCTGGGCGGTATTTTATTGCTGAATACGCGTGGTAGCCTGCAAGGGGATTGGCTCAGTGCTGGCCTGTTGATGTTTGCTGCCGCTTCGTGGTCGCTGGGCTCGGTATGGAGCAAGCATATGGCCATGCCGCAAGGCCTGATGGGCGCGGCCAGCCAGATGTTGTGCGGCGGCCTGATTGCCTTGCTATTTAGCCTGGTATTTGGCGAGCAATGGCCGGCACAAGTCACGCCACGGTCATGGGCAGCGATTGCTTTCCTGATCGTGCTTGGCTCCATGGTGGCGTTTTCTGCTTATCACTGGTTGCTGCATCATGTGAGGCCTATGGTCGCCAGCAGCAATACCTTTGTTAATCCGATTGTGGCCTTTGTGGTCGGCGTCTGGTTTGCCGATGAGCAGATTCACCTGATGGAGTATATTGCGCTGGCCGTGATTCTGGTCGGCGTGTTTCTGGTGCTAACTGCGACCAAAGAAGCGGTGCCCGACGAACAAATCGTTTAATCATCATTGTTTAATTATCTAAAGAAACTGATTGTATGAAGCAAAACCTGGCGTTATTTGATTTGGACAATACCCTGCTGGCGGGGGATAGTGACTATAACTGGAGCGTATTCCTGATCAGCGAAGGCCTGCTGGATGCCGAGCAACACAAGGCGCGCAACGAGCAGTTTTACGAAGACTATAAAAACGGTAACCTGGATATTTATGCTTTCCTCAAGTTCCAGTTGCAACCGCTGTCGCAGCATCCCAAAGCGTTTCTGGACGAATTGCACACAAAGTACATGGGCACCGTAATTCGCCCAATGATGACGCAGAAAGCGCAAGACCTGGTCAATCAGCATAAAGCCAATGGCGATTTGTGCATGGTGATTACGGCCACCAATAGCTTCGTCACCAAGCCGATTGCCACTGCCTATGGCATTGAGAACCTGATAGGCACCGACCCGGAAATGGTTGACGGCCAATTTACTGGTGGCGTCAGTGGCACGCCCAGCTTCCAGCAAGGCAAGGTAACGCGTCTTAATGACTGGCTGGCGGTGCGCGGCCAAACCCTGGCAGATTTTGAAACCAGTTATTTTTATAGCGATTCACATAACGACCTGCCATTGATGAAACTGGTGACCAATCCAGTCGCCGTGGATGCTGACCCGACATTGACTGCGTATGCCGGCGAGCACGGTTGGCCATTGATCAGCCTGCGTTAATTTTTCTAAAAGCTGATGGTTAATGCGGTCACTGCCATCAAGTTATTGTCCACCAGCCGTGAGCCATTTTTATCAAAGATGGCGTCGCGGCTATTGAACTGGCGTAATTCGTTGCGCCACACCATGCGCGGGTTCAGGCGGTAATCCATATTCACTGAATAGCCGGTGGTCTGAAAACCGTTGCTGGTGCCTGTGCTGATAATCACGCCATGCTTGTCCCTGTAGTGTTCCAGCCGCGCCGCAAATTGCAGCCGGTCTGAGTAGGTATAGCGCAACACCATATTCGGGCTGACCCAGACGTTGTAACGATCACTGCCGGGCGCAGCCTGTTCGGCACCGATATCCAATGCTGTGATCAATCCCCATTGCTCATTCAGCTGCCATTGCACATAAAAATCATGAAAATAGCGCATCTGGCGCTGTGCGTCTGATTTGTCGTTGCCGATAAATGAGCTGCTGTTAATGGTGAGTTTATCGCTGGGCTTATAGGTGAGCTGGTGGCCGATGGCTGGCGTCGTGTTGCCATCAGGGCGGTGTATGCGCTGCCAACCGGTGAGCAACAGGCCACTGACCAGCCACTTGCCATCTTCTGTGGTGTAGCTCAGTTTCGCGCCTGTTTCAAAATAGGGCGAGTTATCTGCCATCAGGCTGCGCGTCAGCGTCCAGTTATCCATGCCGATTACACTCTCAAAACCAATATGCGATGGCATGACGCCGATATCCAGCCATAGATCGTGCTCACTGGAAAGTTTAAGGCCAAGGTTAGCTTCATAAATATTGCGCAAGCCATGCGGCTCGGCGGCATAGTTGGCGCGCATATAGGTGCCGCTGCCCAGTGCCAGATTGCCGCGTACGCGTTCAGTCGTCAGTGCGGCTTTCAGCATGGCCAGGTTGATGCTGGGGCTGTCGGTGACATTGTGGCTGTAGACGAATCCCGGCCGCCTGTTATTGGCCGGGTCGTTAAAGTCGTGGATCAGGTAGCTTTCAAGGTAGGCACTAAGCTGTACCGGGCTATGGCTGGCAGGGGTTTGTACGTCGTCTGCCTGAGCCGTCAACGCTAGAAAAAATAAAGGCGTAATCGATAAGAAAGAGGGCTTCATGCTGAGCATCCAAACAACAGGTGCCAGCAGAATAAAGGGCCACACCTATCAATCACATAAACATAGCGCAATGTGTTGTCTGTGATTGTGCCGGACAGAAAAGGGAAAGCAGGCTAATTCGACGGGTGCTGTTAACGACCCAGCACCACGTGCAGCACAAAGCGGCTGCCGATATAGGCCAGCAGTAATAAAGCAAAGCCCAGCAGTGTCCAGCGTGTCGCCACTTTGCCGCGCCATCCGTATTTAAAGCGGCCAAACAATAGCCAGGCATAAATCAGCCACGAGGCAATGGAGAAAATAGTTTTGTGATTAAACTGCAAGGGTTTGCCAAAAATCTCTTCACTAAACAGCATGCCGCTAATCAGCGTGATGGTCAGCAGCACAAAGCCAACATGCAATACTTTAAATAGCAGGGCATCCAGCACCATCAGTGGCGGAAAGTCAGGCAAGGCCAGCCAGCTGTTTTTCTGGTGCAGGGCACGCTCGGCCATGCGCATGAGGCAGGCATGCAAGGCGGCAAAGGTAAACAGGCTATAGGCCACGATAGCAATCAGGATATGCAGGTTAAACAGGGTGAACCCATGCGTATCCACATAATAGTCTTTTACTGCAAAGCCGGGCATCAGCACAAACAGGGCGGCAGGGGGCAACACAAAGGCTTGCAGGCTACGCAGTGAGTGTTTTAAATCTGCCAGCCAGTAAATCAGCACGGTCAGCCATAGAATGGCAGAGAGCGCGTAGTAAACGCCAAGGTTCAGCGAGCCAATGGCAAAAATGTCGCGGTACAGCAGCCCGCCATGCATGGCCAGGCCCAGCGCCACCATCGCGCTGTGTAGCTGAAATGGAAAGGCTTTTTCATCGACTGGTTTGCCCTGTGTGGCAATACGCCAGTAATCCAGCGCCACCGCCATATAGACAAACGCGACAATCAGGTAAGGAAGCAGGTGTTGAGTCATGCCTGGCATTATGGCAAAAGTCGCTGCATTCGACCAGCGCGGTAACAGTGGTGCGCGCGATGTTTAGCATTAGTTTATTTTAGGGTTGGGCTGGCATGAGGTAAAATTCAGGTCATCGAATATTCACTTGTTGTGAAAGAAAGGCATTCCATGCTGGAAAACCTGACCGGCCGCTTGCAGGGCGTGATTAAAAACCTGCGCGGCCAAGCACGTTTGACCGAAGAAAATATTGCCGATGCTATGCGCGAAGTACGCATGGCCTTGCTTGAAGCTGATGTAGCGTTGCCGGTAGTGAAAGACTTCATTACCCGCGTCAAAGAGCGTGCCAATGGCCGCGATGTCTTGCAAAGCCTGACTCCGGGCCAGGCGGTGATTGAGGTGGTCAACCAGGAGCTGACCGCGCTCATGGGACAAGCCAACGAAGGCCTCAATCTGGCAGCGGTGCCACCGGTAGTGATTTTAATGGCAGGTTTGCAAGGGGCTGGTAAAACCACCACCTCCGGCAAACTGGCCAAACTGCTGAAAGAACAAAAGAAAAAAGTATTGCTGGCCAGTGCCGACGTCTATCGTCCAGCGGCGATCACGCAGTTGCAAGCCTTGGCCAAACAGCTGGAGATAGACTGCTTTGACAGCAACCCACAGCAAAAGCCGCTCGATATTGCTGCGCAGGTCATGGATCAGGCCAGAAAGAGTTACTACGATGTAGTGATCTTTGATACGGCGGGCCGTTTGGCGATTGATGAAGCCATGATGGCCGAAATCAAGGACCTGCATGCTTACCTCAAGCCGACTGAAACCCTGTTCGTAGTTGACGCCATGCAGGGCCAGGATGCCGTCAACACCGCCAAAGCCTTTGGCGAGACCTTGCCACTCACTGGTGTGATTGTCACCAAGCTGGACGGTGATGCGCGCGGTGGTGCTGCACTCTCCGTACGCCACGTCACTGGCAAGCCAATCAAGTTTATCGGTGTCAGCGAAAAAGTCGATGGTCTGGAGCCTTTCCATCCCGACCGCATGGCTGGCCGTATTCTCGGCATGGGCGATGTATTAAGCCTGATTGAAGAAGCGCATAAAAAGGTCGACATGGCCGAAGCGCAAAAAGTCGCCGACAAGATTAAGTCTGGCGCCAAGTTCGACCTCGAAGACTTTAAAGCGCAAATGATGCAAATGCAAAAAATGGGCGGCATGGCTTCACTCATGGACAAAATGCCCTCGCAAATTTCCGGCATGGCACAAAAGATCAATACCGACGACGTAGATAAATCGCTGCGCCGCCTTGAAGGCATTATTAATAGCATGACGCCAGAAGAGCGCCGAAAACCCGAGTTGATCAAAGCTACGCGTAAGAAACGCATTGCGGCCGGTAGCGGCGTGCAAGTGCAAGAAGTGAACCGCCTGCTCAACCAGTTTGAAGAAACTCAAAAGATGATGAAAATGTTCAGCAAAGGCGGCATGGCAAAAATGATGCGCGGGATGGGCAGCATGATGGGGGGTAAATTCCCCGGAATGTAAAGCGAAAAAACGGGATGAATGAAAAAATAAACTTTTTATACAAAAAAAGCGAAAACAGCATTGACCAAATTTAATTCATCCCCCATAATCGCGTTCTTTCAAATTTGACGCAAAACAAGCGGCAGACAAGAAACAGATGGGGTGTTAGCTCAGCTGGTAGAGCAGCGGACTTTTAATCCGTTTGTCGTGGGTTCGATCCCCGCACACCCTACCAAAATACAAAAGACGGCTCGCAGAAATGTGAGCCGTTTTTCTTTTCTCAATGCCGAACGGGGACGCGGAAGTCAGTTTTTCAGCAATTCGACTTTATTCTCACATATGTTGTCTTTCATAAAGCACTGTCACTGTTCTTGTTCTCCAACAATCTAAATAAATCTTGCTGAGAAATTTAGGTGTTTTCTGGATTGTTCTCCACTCATCCATAAGCATAGGAAGGTGCATTGATTCAGCGGATGTTATCCAACCATCCATATCCTTCATTCCAACCGAAATCAGCAGTTCGTGATCCTTATTTTTTTCTTTATCTTTAGCATCAATAGTTGCTTGAAGTCGTTTGAAATAATCGGCCTTTCTGTAAGATTTCAATGAATGGGAAATTTCAAAGCCAGTTATTCTTCCAAGATCCGTCTTAATAGGAATATATCCTACATTAGTAACTCGCCAGCCAATAAAACCATTTCCAATGGTGCCTTGTTCTTGAATGGGGTAAGGTGGTGGTGTTGCTTTCAAAATTTCACCATTAACAACATCATCAAATAATGGCCCAGGTTCTCCAAAAGGCTTCGAGGCCAAATTATTTAGATTAGAAATCAACTCCTCAAACTCTTCCGGTTTTAGGTTGCGAGGTCGATTTTTATCATAATCTCCGAACCACAATTCAACTTCAATGCCTTGAATATCAGCTATATCACCATTTAAGTATCTATCAAGAATTTTGTTTTGAATGTCATCAAAGAATTTCACCTCTTGTCGTAGATCTTGGAAGATAAACATAGTTAGTTCAATACCAATTGTCTTACCATTTCGTTCAATCCAGAAGTCTGGGGGATCATTATTTTCAGGACCTAAAATGCGAAAATCGTAATCTGGTAATTCACTGCTGACGATGTTCTTAAAGTGATTGATATGATCTGATTCCATGTCACGCTTATCAAAATATGCCTTTTGTTTGATTGAAGTGTTATGAATACTTGAACCAATATCAGGAAACCCATTTTCATCAGTAGTTAAAATAGTGGGGCCAAAAAACATAGGAAGTCTCTCAGTTCTTTGACCTATTTGACTGAGTAACTTTTCCTTGTTTCTTTTGATAGCACTTCTTTTGCGATTTTCAAATGGTCCTTTTCTGCGCGCCTCGCCCATGATTGTTAATACTCCGTAAACTAGTTCTTAATAAGAAGACACGAAGCCTAAGGTATTTGCAGTGTCTAGAATTAATCTTGTAGGAATGTGAAATGTAAGTTAATTTACAAGCTAAGAAAAGAACTAATGATTACAATCGAGTGAATACAATTACAACAATTAAGACAGATTAAATCAATGGACTTATCCAATTGCAAGATGTATGGGTTTGCTTGTTAGATCAACAAATACAAGGGTTGTTGACCGTGGCCTTTACCTTTATTTTCTCAATATGTGGTGGCTATTTTTCTTCATCACTCAATCCACCTCATATTCGTCGGTCTTAAGCCGTAGGTATGCAAACAGCGGCTGGCTGATCAGTAGATTCGGCCATTATATTGGCTTGGAGTATGAGGTTGGAATTGTCCAGGCGGAAGTTGCTACCTGCTAGTGCCACGCTCTAATCTTGAGATGGTATTGATTTTTATTCCAATAGTTGGGCGATAGGGTAAGATTCGAGGCCACATAAAAATATCTGTTATTGATGCCTAATGTGATGAAAAGTAAAGTTGCGGTCGAAGTTAAAGGGAAGCAAAGACAGATTTTGTCTTTTACCGAAAAGAAAACAGGTGATGTTTATATAAGACTTTACTCGGGGCTTCAAGTCGGACTCCCGCCGAATAACAAGGTAATTCGCCAGCATAGATATTCGATTCATCCATCAAATCAAAGCCAAACATATTCGATGCTCAAGCGAACATTAGAGTTTGTGGATGAAGATAGTTGGACTAGTTCAGCACTGACTAATGCAATTAAAACGAATAGCGGTTTTTTTCCAGTAACAATAATTAGATTCGATAATCTAGAGGCTGCATGTTATGACTTGAATGTAGAGTCTGCTGATTTGATTGTTCCCTCGTTTGACCCTGAAACTCAAACTTTATTGATGGGTTTGTTTGTCGGGAACGTGGATACGCCATTTCCTCAGCATAAAGATATATCGGTTGCACAAATTTGTTTTAAAAGTGTCCGTGTAGTCCTGATGTTCTTGAGAGTCACTTTGCCAGCTGGAGTTTTTGGACGGATATCTGATTCAAAAACCTTCCCTCCTGATAGCGTGAATGATCAAATTGCACGCTCTAATTTGATACAGTTAATGAATGGATATACAGTTGAAAAGTCTATAGAGTATTTTATTAGTATGGTTATTCGCCAATTGCAAGAACATATCCAAACTCAACTATCTTTTATTCCTAATGAAGAAAAAGAACTACGTGATTTCATAATTGAGCAATCTAGTCAATTGATAGAGAGTATCTCGCATTTAGCCACTACCTAATCGCAGCTATTTAGGTTTCAGTTTTTCAGCATTCTGTTATTTCGGCTGTTTTATAGTTGACCACTCTCAAGGCATCCCCGAAACTCACCCGCCCGCATCCCCAAGTTCTACCCATAGTCGTACGTCTTGAGCCACAGGCAGGCAATAAACGGCGGGCTGATACAGGCGGTGATCCAGGTGATAATCGTTGGCCGTTATGTTGGCTTGGCGAGGAAGTCGGATTGATAATTTGGAAGTTGACGTGTAAACAATTTCTTTTCGCAAGACTTTACAAAGTCGTATCTTAAGCAGGAAAGCGAGCATAGAGTCGGTCGCAAGAGTCGTCATATATGTCTGGATAGCCCATAATTACTATTGATGAGATAAGGTCGTGGTGATAATCTGCGAAAACTAAAAAATTCTTTAATGTTTACAAGGCTACTATGAGCATGAAATCAGTATTTATTGCGGGCTTGCTATCTTTTGCAGCACACTCTGCCTTTGCCGCCACAACTGAGTACGCAGACTTCTCAAGTTGGTCTGATGATGTTGCTGGGATTATTACGACTGAAACTTACAACGAGTATGACTTTACTGGCGGTGGTACTAATAATGTCTTTTATGGCACTAGTACAACACTGGGTGGTATTACTTATACGCTTGATAATGATGGTCAATTGTACGGTGTCAATAAAAACTTAGATTACGATGCGGCTTATCACAAATCAAATTATCTTGAGTGGCAATCGGGCATCCCAACCAACACTTTGACCATTACTTTGGCCTCCTACACTAACGCTGTCGGCTTTAATTTTGGGCAGTTTTATGGTGATGCGGAAACCTTTACGGTAAAGCTGGGCAATGGTGACACTTTCACGCTGCTTGGTAGTACGACCTATTCATTTTTTGGTGCAATCTCCACTGCAGCTTTCAAAACGGTTTCTATTACCGGGCTACCTTATCCAACGCTGGATAATTTATCTGTAGCTCCTGCTGTGGCTGCACCTGTCCCTGAGCCTGAAGCTTACGGTATGTTGTTGGCTGGTTTGTTCTTGACCGGACTTTCGGTACGCCGTAATCGCCAGTAATTTGAATCACCCAGTTAAGAAGCCGACTTTATGGTCGGCTTTTTTGTTGATGCTTCCATCATCATATCTCTGGTGTCTGGCGATTTAAAGTTTAAAGCTCAGTGTTGTGTGATCTGTAGCAGAAAAAGTAAATGCGCCGAGTTACTTTTCAAACTCTTGTTCGTATGCGATTAAATTCAAGGCCCGTGCCCGCACTAACTGCATGCCTAGGTTGGTGCCGGACAACTGATGAATCGTGCCTTGTTGTGATACAACAATCTCACTGATCACCTTGCCTTCAGCATCTCTGTATTTAAGCCATTGTTGTTGGGCTTTGCGCAGCGTGGCTTGCTGAGAGGGGTTCAATTTTTTCATCAAGCGTTTATACACAATGTTCATCTCTGCATCCCACTTCATCCGCGCTTGATTGGTAATATTGCGCATGTCTGCAGTAGAGTTCACGGTCTCTTCGGCCATTTTCTCTTCATACCATGCGTCAATGACGTGTTGCGTTGGTTCGATTGCCATGTCTGCAAAGGCAGATACTGAAAAAATGCTAATCCATACGATGAGTAAGCGTTTTAATAAATGCATATGTACCTGGCTGATAGTCTGTTGAAGTAACTGTGTATCTAATCTACAGCGATTTATGATTATTTCTGGCCCGAGCGCTCTTTTTCATATTCTTCATATGTTTTGGTATTCAGCCGCTCTAAGCATGATTCAACTTCGCCTGGGGGCTGGCTGCGGCAGTTGTTTTTTGCGCCTTCTTTCACGCCTTCGTACCAGGCTTTATTGGTGCAGGCAGTCATAGTGATGCTTAAAACAATAAACAGGATAAGCATTAAGGATGATGTTGTTTTCATGGTTAGTCGCTTTCGGCGTTGGCTGCCCAATCGATATTGAGTCCAGAACATTCTTGGCTAACAGTTCAAACAAGTATAACAACTAGGCATCCGTTTTATAACCTGGTGTGAAATAATGCCTGGTCTGCTACGCTATCCCACATTCTTTCTGCTCTGACTTCATGAAGCCTGACCACACCGCCTCTACCTTGCATCCGCGTAACCTGCATCGCGCGGGTTATGATTTTGCTGTGCTGGTGCAAGCACATCCACCTCTGGCCAGCTTTGTGCGGCCAAATGCTTACGGCGATGCGTCGATCGATTTTGCCAACCCGCAAGCGGTGAAGGCGCTTAATCAGGCTTTGCTTAAGCAGTATTACGGCGTCGCTGCGTGGGATATTCCAAAGCATTACTTATGTCCGCCTATCCCTGGGCGGGCGGATTATGTGCATTATCTGGCGGATTTATTGGCAGAAAGCCATCCAGATTTAAACCCTGAACAAGTCCGCCTGTTGGATATCGGCACAGGTGCCAATCTGGTTTATCCGCTGATTGCGGCGCATGCTTATCATTGGGAATGTCTCGGCGTGGATATTGATGCCAAAGCCTTGCGTAATGCGCAGCACATCATTGAGGCTAATGGTTTGCAGCAACAGATTACTTTGCGTCAGCAGCCTAACCCTGTATCAATCTTCAAGGGAGTGATTTTGCCGGGCGAGCAATTTACGCTCACTTTATGTAACCCGCCTTTTCATGCGTCAGCCGCTGAGGCCTTGGCGGGGACGCAGCGCAAATGGCGCGGGTTAGGCAAGCGGCCTCCGCAGGCACTGAATTTTGGCGGGCAATCGAATGAGTTGGTGTGTGAGGGTGGTGAGGCGGCATTTTTAAGCACCATGATTAGCGAGAGCAAGCAATTCTCCAAGCAGTGCCTGTGGTTCACCACGCTGGTTTCTAAAGCCAGCAATTTGCCGTTGGTCTACCGTGAACTGAAGAAGGCGCAGGCGGTGACGGTGAAAACGGTGGAGATGGCGCAGGGCCAGAAACAAAGCCGGTTTGTGGCGTGGACGTTTCAGCCTATGCCTGCTAAAAAGCGCATTTAATCAGCAGCTTGCCATTTATCCTTAGGTGGCTTAGTCATTGTGAGGGATAATAGCGCCCTTATCTTTTTTGCAGCATTTGGAGTTTCGCCATGGAAGTCAAAGTCAACTTTCTCGATAAGCTACGTCTTGAGGCCAAGTTCGATGACTTCACGGTGATTGCTGACCAGCCTATCCGCTATAAAGGCGATGGCTCGGCCCCTGGTCCGTTCGATTACTTTCTGGCTTCTTCTGCGTTGTGTGCAGCTTATTTTGTGAAGTTGTATTGCAGCACACGCAATATCCCTACCGACAATATCCGCCTGTCGCACAATAATATCGTTGATCCCGAAGACCGCTACAAGCAGATTTTCAAAATCCAGATTGAGTTGCCGACCGATATTTCTGAAAAAGACCGTGTCGGTATTTTGCGTTCGATAGACCGCTGCACGGTGAAGAAGGTGGTGCAGGCTGGCCCCGATTTCATCATTGAAGAGGTCGCGAACCTGGATGCTGATGCGCAGGCTTTGCTCACCGTTAATCCGGGCACAGAGTCACAGACTTATATCACCGGCAAAGATTTACCGTTGGAGCAAACCATCGCCAATATGTCTGGTTTGCTGGCGAGCCTGGGCATCAAAATTGAGATTGCGTCGTGGCGCAATATTATTCCCAATGTATGGTCGTTGCATATCCGCGATGCGCATTCACCGATGTGTTTTACGAATGGCAAAGGATCGACCAAGGAGAGCGCGCTGGCGTCGGCTTTGGGCGAGTATATTGAGCGGCTGAGTAACAACCACTTTTATGCTGGCTCGTACTGGGGTGAAGAGATTGCCAATGCTCCATTTGTGCATTACCCGAACGAACGCTGGTTTAAGCCTGGCCGCAAGGATGCGTTGCCTAAGGAAATTCTTGATGACTACTGCCTGGAGATTTACAACCCGGATGGCGAGCTGCGCGGCTCGCACCTGATAGATACCAATTCCGGCAATGCTGAGCGCGGTATCTGTTCATTGCCTTTTGTGCGCCAGTCGGATGGCGAAACGGTGTATTTCCCAACTAACCTGGTGGAAAATCTGTTTGTCAGCAACGGCATGAGTGCCGGCAATACGCTGGTGGAGGCGCAGGTGCAATGTTTATCCGAGATTTTTGAGCGTGCAGTCAAGCGCGAAATCATTGAGGGCGAAATTGCCTTGCCGGATGTGCCGCAAGAAGTGCTGGCGAAATATCCTGGCGTGGTGGCAGGCATTCAAGGGCTGGAAGAGCAGGGCTTTCCGGTGCTGGTGAAAGACGCTTCTTTGGGCGGGCAATACCCGGTCATGTGCGTGACTTTAATGAATCCGCGTACTGGTGGTGTGTTCGCTTCGTTTGGCGCGCATCCAACCTTGGAAGTGGCGCTGGAACGCAGCCTGACCGAATTGCTGCAAGGCCGCAGTTTTGAAGGCCTGAATGATTTGCCGCAGCCGACGTTTGCCAGCGAAGCCGTGACTGAGCCGAATAACTTTGTTGAACATTTTATTGACTCCAGCGGCGTAGTGTCATGGCGCTTTTTCAGTGCCAAATCAGATTACGAGTTTGTGGAGTGGGATTTTTCCGGCCACGGCGAAAACGCTAATACCGAAGAAGCCGCGACCATGTTTGGCATGCTGGCCGAGATGGGCAAAGAAGCTTACGTGGCCGTCTATGACCAATTGGGTGCGACCGCTTGCCGCATCCTTGTGCCGGGGTATTCTGAAGTGTATCCGGTAGAAGATCTGGTCTGGGATAACACTAACAAAGCGCTGCTATTTCGCGAAGATATCCTCAACCTGCACACCCTGGACGATGACCGCCTGGAAGCCTTGCTGGAACGCCTGGAAAACAATGAGCTGGATGATTATGGCGACATTGCTACCCTGATTGGCATTGAGTTTGATGAGAACACTGACTGGGGTCAACTTACAGTGATGGAGTTGAAGCTGCTGATTCAGCTCGCTTTGCAGCAGTTTGAAGAAGCCCATGACCTGGTGGGTGCCTTTTTGCAATATAACGACAACTCACTGGCGCGCGGATTGTTTTACCAGGCCTTGAATGTGGTGCTGGAAGTATTGCTGGATGACGAACTGGAACTTGCCGATTACGAAACCAACTTCCGCCGCATGTTTGGTGATATACGCATGGATGCGGTGATCGGTTCAGTCGATGGTAGCGTGCGCTTTTATGGCCTGACGCCAACCAGTATGCAACTGGAAGGTCTGGACAGGCACCAGCGCCTGATCGATAGTTATAGAAAAATACATGCGGCACGGGCTAAAGTAGCCGCCGGGTGAATGGTGGCAAATAGGCGTGAAAATCCAAATATATTCAATAGATTAGAAATGGTCGAATCACGCGTATAATAGTCACACCCTGCGCACTACCAATCAACGCAGCGGTTCTGAAATACCTCAAGTTGTTACCTCGTTAGTCCAGATTGGTGTTGCCGCAGGCAACAGACCAGCGCCTAATTAATTTATTGCATGGTGATGCCATGCAATTTCTATAAGTTGAATTACTTTGTCACAAGAAAATACCCCTGCAAACATCACGTTTGCTGATTTAAATTTATGCGCGCCTGTGTTGCGCGCGATTGCCGATGCCGGCTATACCTCACCAACGCCGATTCAGGCACAGGCGATTCCTTATGTGCTGCGTGGTGGCGATTTGCTCGCTGGTGCGCAAACTGGTACCGGCAAAACCGCCGGATTTACCTTGCCGATTCTGCACCGTTTGTCTGAAGCACCATTGGTGCAGGCGGCAAAGGGCAAGCCACGTTGTTTGATCTTGTCACCGACACGTGAGTTGGCGGCGCAGATCGGCGAGTCTGTCACCACTTATGGCAAATATTTGCCGCTTAAAAGCATGGTAGTGTTTGGCGGCGTCAGCATCAATCCGCAAATCAACCGTTTGAGCAAACCACTGGATATCCTGGTGGCGACGCCTGGCCGTTTACTCGACCTGGTGCAGCAAAAAGCGCTCGATTTATCTGCCATTGAAATCCTGGTGCTGGACGAAGCCGACCGTATGCTGGACATGGGCTTTATCCACGACATTAAAAAAGTATTGGCCATGCTGCCTAAAAAACGCCAGAACCTGCTGTTCTCGGCCACTTTTTCTGATGACATCAAACGCCTGGCGGATAGTTTGCTTAATACGCCAGACCTGGTGGAAGTGGCACGCCGCAATGCATCCAATGCGCTGATTGAGCAGAGCGTGCACATGGTGCCGCAGGCGCACAAGCGCGAAATGGTCAGCTATTTGATCAAGCATCATCAATGGCAACAAGTGCTGATTTTTACGCGTACCAAGCATGGCGCCAACCGACTGGCAGAAAAGCTGGTGAAAGATGGTATCCCGGCGATGGCGATTCATGGCAATAAAAGCCAGAATGCGCGTACAGCAGCGCTGGCACAGTTTAAAGCGGGCACCATCACGGCGCTGGTGGCGACGGATATTGCTGCGCGCGGGCTGGATATTGACCAATTGCCGCAAGTGGTGAATTTTGAATTGCCGAATGTACCTGAAGACTATGTGCACCGGATTGGCCGTACTGGCCGTGCCGGTGCCAGCGGCGCGGCTATTTCACTGGTAGACCGTGAAGAATTTGGCATGCTCAAGGATATTGAAAAGCTGATTAAGCGCGATATCCCGCGGGTGCCGGTAGAAGGCTTTGTCGCGCCTGAGAAAAACAGCGAAGAGCCTGACCGCCCACCACGTGGGCAGAATCAAGGCCGTCAACGCCAAGGGCAGTCTCAGAAACAAGGACAGCCACAAAAACAGGGTCAGGCTCAGAAGCCGTCACAACCCCGCCAAGGACAAAGCCAGCCGCAAGCGCAGGCCGGCGCCAATAAGCCTGGGTCAGGCAAGCCGAATCCGCACAAGTCCGGGCATGCCAATCCTGGCCAACGCAACGGTCATCAGGCGCAACCTCGCCAGGGCGGCAACAAGCCGCAAGGCGCGTTGTTTACGCCCAAGCCAGGTGCGAATACGGCTAATAAAACACCGCCGAAAGCGCGCTAATGCATATTTGGGTGGATGCAGATGCTTGCCCGGTCGTGATTAAAGAAATCCTGTTCCGGGCGGCAACGCGTTCTCATATCACCACTACCTTTGTCGCCAACAAATTGCTGCGGGTGCCACCATCGCCGTATTTGCGTGCGATGCAGGTCGATAAAGGCTTTGATGTGGCAGATAATGCCATTGTTGCTGCGCTGGTGGCGGGGGATTTAGTGATTACTGCTGATATTCCCTTGGCCGCGCAAGTCATAGACAAAGGCGGCCATGCGCTGAATCCGCGCGGTGAGTTTTATTCGACTGAAAATATCAAAGAGCGGCTGGCAATGCGCGACTTTATGGAGTCGTTACGTGCCAGTGGCGTAGAGACACAAGGCCCAAGTGCAATGCAGTCTTCTGACCGTCATACCTTTGCATCACAGCTTGACCAGTTTCTGGCGCGCCAGAAGCGCAAGGGTGCAAGCGTAAACATCGATTCGAGCCAGCCTTAAATCGATAGCAGATCAGTCAGCAGGGCTTGCAGCAAGTGTAAACGGCTGGCAGAGATGCCAGCCGTTTTTATTGGCATCAGCGTGATGCTAAGTTACTGTTTTGTCACACATGTTAATCCTTGAAAATGGTCGGTGTGGGCTATTGGCGGCGGTTTTGTTTTTGCTAGAATGAACGCTGTAATAATAGATGATTCGCAAAAATATTATTGCGATAATCTAATTTAAAAGGATATGTAAATGCACTTTTTTAAAACCTTAGTGCTTGCGATGACGATGCTGGTGTCAGTGTCCTCACAAGCGGCAGTTGAAAGTTACGGCACCTTGTTGTCTGGCAGTTACCAGCCGGCGACTGACTTTGCATCGCTTTCAGTCAGCGGCACAGGCAATGTGTACACTTTTACCTTAACCGCCTACGACCTGAATGCCTTGTTTACCAATAAAGCCTTTATTGGCTCAATTGCCGTCAAGGTCTCGCCAGATGTGAAGGCAAACACAATTGCTGTGAGTAGTATTTCCGGCGGCGTGACCAATCTGGCAGCCAGCAATGGCGGCGGTCCTGGTGGCGATTGGGATTTCAGGTTTGTGCTTGGTCAAGGCGCTAACGACAGACTGTTGGCAAACGAGTCAGTCACCTGGACGGCAACATTTGCGTCTAATGTGAGCATTGATGACTATGCACTGCACGTGCAAGGATTGACCAAGGCGCAAGGTGACAGTGCCTGGTATCTGAATTCAGTCGTCACTACGCCTGTGCCTGAGCCTGCTTCATGGGCATTGTTGCTGGTAGGGTTGGGCGTTGCCAGCAGCATGCGTAAGCGTCGTGCGTAATCACGCTTAACTCTTAAGTGTTATCAACAAACGGCTTGCATTGATGCAGGCCGTTTTTGTTTGTGCGCGCTGGTCAAGGCAGCTTTAAGAGCGACTATTATGCGCATCAAACGCCACATTTTGATTGTAATGAATTGAAAACCCCTTTGATTTAACTGGTTATTTTTAAGGGCTTGCATTAGCATGAGTTAAAACAGCGTATATAAAGCTGTCTGTAAGAATAAAAAGAAGAGGTCATCAGTTAATGAGTTTGCAGACTCGGATTGACGAGGCGTTATTTCACAGGCTGTTATCGGGAGCACGCATTCCTTTAATCGGGAGTGCGTTCGGTGGTCTGTTGATTGCGTTTTCGCAACTCGGCTCTGAAAAAAGTGATCTGTTCCTGCTTTGGTGCGGCGTGGTCTATGCGGTGATTGTTTTTCGCGTATTTTGCCTGAAACGTTGTCACCAGATGCTGGCCAAGCATGGCTTCAATTATTCTTTGGCGTATAGATATTGCCTGACCCTGGCGCTCTCCGGGCTGGCATGGGGCGCGCTGGGCTTTCTGGTGAAAGACGCGCCGCCCATGACGGTGATTATCGTCATCACGGCCATTCAGGCGATGGTGATGGGTGGCGTGGTCACCATGGCGTCCTGTATCCCGGCTTTTTTTGCCTTTAGTTTACCGGCAATGTTGCCGACGGTGCTGGTGTTCTCGTTTAGTGAAAACTTGTCGAGTTTTATCATGGCCGTGTTTAGCGTGATTTTTTACTTGTTGATGATAGGCATCGCCTACCGTTTTAACCAGTCATTGCGGCAAGCCACACGCATCGGCTTTGAGAACGAGGATTTAATTGGTTCTTTAAAGGATGCTTATCACAAGATTTCTGCGCAGAATCAAGAGCTTAATCATGTGGCGCACCATGATACGCTCACCGGTTTGCCTAACCGAAAATTGTTGTCATTGCGCTTGCAGCAGGCGATAGAACTGGGGCGGGTGAAGAAAACCGGTACAGCGATCTTGTACCTGGACCTGGATGGTTTTAAAGCCGTGAACGACCAGTGGGGGCACGAGGCGGGCGACCTGGCCTTGATCGAAGTGGCGCAGCGCCTGAGCAAGGTGATCCGCGGTAGCGATACGCTGGCGCGCGTGGGGGGTGATGAGTTTGTGATCGTGCTGTCTGATTTGCCTGAACAGGGAAGGTCCTCGGTGGAAATGGTCGGTCAAAAATGCCTGATGGTGTTTGAACGGGATTTCCAGATTCAGGGCGTTGTTTGCCGTCTGGGAACGTCGATAGGCTTAACCGTGTGCAAAGACGGTCAGACCATAGACCAGCTGCTGTCTGCAGCCGACAAGGCCATGTATCAGGCAAAGTTACTGGGTTGCGGGCAAATATCCTGGGCGGTTTAAGCTGCCGCGGGTTAAATGCGGGGTGAGGCACAGAGGTGCCCAACTCTGCCAGGATTGAAAATCGTGTGTCGATTTTCAATTGCATAAATTAGCTTTTGCGATAAGAATTCATACTTTGATGATTGTCATGCGAGAGTAATCATGCGGCCGCAGTATAAGATTGTGATGGTGTATGTATTGGTGGGCGCCGCCTGGATATTCTTTTCCGACAAGGTCGTTGCGCAGCTGTTTACGGACCCGCGTGACCTGACCACGGTACAGGATATCAAAGGCTGGCTGTTTATTCTGGTCACGGCCGTGTTGTTGTTGTTTCTGGTGAAGCGTGCGCTCGCAGATGCTGCACAAGACCAGCAAAAACTGATTCACAGTTATGACCAGACCATTCGTGGCTGGGTGCAAGTGCTCGATTTACGACACAAGGAAACCAAAGACCACACTTATCGCGTCGCGGCCATGACGGTGGCGCTGGCCAGCAAAATGGGCGTGACTGACGAAGCCTCCCTGAAGCTGATTGAGCGCAGCGCCATTTTGCACGATATAGGCAAAATCGGCATTCCCGATGCGGTGTTAATCAAGCCCGGCCAGTTGGATGAGGAAGAAATGCAGCTGATGCGCACGCATCCGCAGATTGCGCGCGACTTGCTGGCAAATATTGATTTTCTGCGCAACTGTATGGATATTCCCTATGGTCATCATGAGCGCTGGGATGGCCAGGGATATCCGCTCGGTTTACAAGGTGAGCAAATTCCATTTGCTGCGCGAATTTTTTCGATTGTTGATGTGTGGGATGCCTTGATGCACCCCAGGGTGTACAAGCCGGCCTGGCAGGAAGATAAAGTGCTGGACTATATTCGCAGTGAATCCAGTATCCGCTTCGATCCGGCCGCCGTGGATGCGTTTTTTGCCCATTATGATGTGATCAAGGACGCCGCCAGTGCGTCTTATAGTGAAAAATAGCTTGGGTGCAATGGCTTGGGTGAGGGGAAGGTAACCTGCTGGATGCCGGTATCAGGTAATTTGCCGGGCATTTATACAGGTATTTGGGGATTTGATTTTAATCGCATCCCTTACAGTAGTGGACGGGGGCTTAGGCTAAACATCCATGTCTGCACAACAATTCATATCTGCAGGGCGGGGCAAGCTAATCAGACGTTTGTGGCTGATGGTCTTGTTTGCGCTATTAATTTGCCTCACGTTCACGCAGGCCAGCCTGCCTGTAACCACGCATCGCCTGATTGTTTTGATACTCGCCCTGGGGGTCGTCTTATGGGGGGTGTTAACCGTACTCATTTGGCATCAACAACGCACCGCACTGGGCACGCAAGCCGCAGACCTGCAAACCTTTAACCGGGTGCTGGCAGATGTTTATGCCAGTGACACGTTTACCCCGGTGGTGTTTTCTCCGACCGCATCTGCCAGCGTTGAGAGTGGCTGGCAACAACTGCGTACACAACTGGCGCAACTGGACAGCGACGGTGCCTCAGTCAAGCAACATCATCAACAACTGAATCAGCTCTACCTGGCCTTGAGCCAATGTAACCAGGCCATTGTGCAGAGCCAGGACAAGCATAGCCTGTTTGAACAGATTTGCCGGATTATCGTGAATCTGGGCCATGCCAATATGGCCTGGATTGGTGAGCTGGATAGAGACAGTAAGCAGATTGTGGTCGCCAGTGCCTTTGGTTCTGGCATTAACTATCTGGACGAAGTATTGATTTCAGCAGACCCGGCCGCCGCAAGCGGCAGAGGGCCGTGCGGTTTAAGCATGCTGTCAGACCACCCGTACTGGGTACATGATTTCCAAACCAATCCTATCAGCGCGGTGTGGCATGACAAGGCCACCGAGTTTGCCTGGAAAGCTGCTGCCTTTTTGCCGCTGCATGCTGAAGGCAAAGTCATCGGCTGTTTATCATTGTATGCAGAGCACGAGCATGCATTTGAACCAGATATCCAGCGTTTACTGCAGGATATGGTCGCGAACATTGATTTCGCCCTGGGCCGCTTTGAGGTGCAAGCGCAGAACAGCCTGTTCCAAACCAATTTGCTGATGAGCGAGCAGCGCGCGCAACTGGTGCTGGAAAACGCGCTGGATGCCATTGTGAATATCGACCTGCAAGGCTCAATTGTAGAGTGGAACCGGGCTGCCGCGCATATGTTTGGGTATACGCGGGCGGAGGTGCTTGGGCGCATGCTGGAAGATGTGATTGTGCCGCCTGCGTATCGTGAGGCGCATCATCAAGGCATGCAACGTTTGCAGCAATCGGGTCACTCGCGATTGTTAGGTAAGCTGATTGAAATTACTGCTTTGCGCCGGGATGGCAGCGAGTTTCCCATTGAACTGACGATTGTGGAAATCAAGCGCGACCATGAGCATTATTACAGCGCATTTATTCGCGATATCACTACCCGTAAAGAGGCAGAGGAGCGCATACGGTTCCTTGCCAATTATGATTCTTTAACTGGCCTGCCTAACCGTCACCTGCTGAATGAACGTGTGATTGTTGAAATTGAAAAAGCCTGGGACCAGGATGGACAGTTTGCGTTGATGTTCCTCGATCTTGATCACTTTAAAGATGTGAATGATAGTTTGGGCCATCGCTACGGCGATAACCTGCTGATTGCATTGACGCATCGCTTTCAAAGCCTGGTGCGGCCGCAGGATACGATTTGCCGCCTGGGTGGCGATGAATTCGTGTTTTTACTGGCAGAGGCGGATCACACCATTGCCAAAGAGGTGGTAGAGCGCCTGCTAAAGGCTGTTGAGCAGCCATTTTTGATCGACCAGTACGAGCTGACCATTACCGCGTCGGTCGGCATTGCTATCTACCCGGATGACGGCCTGGATATGGAAAGCCTGCAACGCAATGCCGATGTCGCCATGTACCGCACCAAAAAAGAGAGTCGTAATAGTTACCGCTTCTTTAGTAACCATATGCAAGTGCAGACGGCGCGTAACCTGCAACTGGTGAATGCCTTGCGCCAGGCCATTGCGCTGGGACAGCTGGCGGTGTATTACCAGCCACAGGTCGCACTCGACTCCGGTCGCCTGGTCGGCGTAGAGGCCTTGCTGCGCTGGAAGCATCCGCAATTAGGTTTTATTTCACCCGCCGAATTTATTCCGCTGGCGGAATCTAGCGGCCTGATTATTTCCATCGGCAGCTGGGTGCTGGAGCAGGCCACGCAGCAAATTCACACCTGGCAACTGGCGGGCATCCAAGATATTTCGGTATCGGTTAACTTGTCCAGTATCCAGTTCAGGGATCCGAAATTGCCTGCCCTGGTGAAGAGTATTCTCGAGCGTTATCAGGTGTCACCGCACTGCCTTGAACTGGAGTTGACTGAAGGCGTGGCACTGGAGAACCCGGAAGGGGCGGTGGCTATGATGGATGCGCTCAGTGGCTTGGGCGTACGTTTGTCGATTGACGATTTTGGCACCGGGTATTCTTCACTCAGTTACCTGAAAAAGTTTAAAGTCTACAAACTCAAGGTAGACCAGACGTTTGTCCGCGATATCACCACCGATGATGAAGACAAGGCCATTGTCATCGCGATTATTCAACTGGCGCGCAGCCTGGGCATGAAAACCATTGCCGAAGGGGTGGAAACCCCGGAGCAGAAAGCTTTCTTGCAAGCACAAGGCTGTGACGAGATGCAAGGCTATCTGCTGAGTAAACCCATGAGCAGTGATGACGCCACGACTTTCCTGCTGTCTTATTAATTCACTTCGGTTGCTTATTCCCCAATTTCTGACCGCACACGGTGGGCCGCGGCATTGCTGACGATGGTGTTTTTTCGCATACGCATCACAATATTTTAATGTTAATAAAATATAAAAATTGTTAAAATAACTCACGAATACATCTTAATAAATCAAAGTGAGGAGTTACACAATGTATAGCAAGGGAGTCGTTTTATCCGGAATGAAGAAAATCAGCCTGGCCGTGATGCTGGCTGGTTTGTCCGCGAATCTGCACGCGATTGAGTTGTTGAGCGGGTTTGGCGGCGATGCCGGTTTTGGTGAGCTGGCCATGTTAGCCAATGATGATGATTCAAGCAACGCGTTAAATTTGCCGTTTGGTATTAATTTCTTTGGCCAGGAATTCAATCGTTTTTTTATTAACAATAACGGCAATATCAGCTTTTTGAGCGATTTGTCTACATTTACACCAGAAGCTTTCCCGGTGGCGACGCAGCCCATGATCGCCCCTTACTGGGCAGATGTAGATACGCGTGTTGGGCAAACACCATCTGCTTTCGGCAGTAATAGTGTGTATGTGGCCTCGCCCAGCGCAGAGACCGTCGTGGTGACTTGGCATAACGTCGGTTACTATCCAGCGCAAAACGATAAACAGAATAACTTTCAATTAGTGCTGCAAAAAACACCAGGCACTTCTAATGGTAGTTTCAGTGCCGAGTTTCGCTATGACCGACTGGAGTGGACGACAGGCGATGCCAGTGGCGGCGTCAATGGTTTGGGCGGCACACCTGCGCAAGCTGGCTATGATGCCGGTGATAATATCAATTACGAAACCCTGCCTGGCTCTCGTTCTAACGAGGTGCTGAACCTGGTCAATTTGAGTAATGTTTCTACGGCGACGCCTGGTTTATGGCGATTCTCGTTTAATAACGGCGCCTTGCCAGGACAAACGGCCGAAAATGCTTTTTTACCGGTGGTGGTCGATGGCGCGTATCAATTCGAGTTTAATGTGCAATTGAATCAACGTGTGTTTATTGACCCGCTGGTGGCTGTTGGCTATGACTACGAAGTCACAGGCGGTAATCAGTTTACGTCTGTATTGTTACCGCTTCTGGCAGCTGACACAGATGGTTACGCAATTTATGCTTTAGGTAATCTGACACCAGGTGGCCTGTTAGGCACCGTAACTGGTGGCACCGTGTTTAATTTTGCGACGCCACTGACAGGTTTCACGGTGGCTGGTATTGATGCTGCGGTCATGCTGGATCCGGCGAATACGACCGCATTTGTTACCGGGCTGACTTTTTTGAGTGCAGGTGTGGTGCAGATGTCGCAAACACCAATCACCACATTGGTGGCACAAGTGCCTGAGCCATCCTCCTATGCCATGCTGTTATGTGGTCTGGCGGGATTGATTGTTGTGCGCAGAAAAACGCGCGCCTAAGTCTTTATTAGGCTGATCTCAAAAACCCTGCTTTTGCAGGGTTTTTGCATTCATGACACAGGCAACAGTGTGGCGCCTCACAATCGCTGTGGTCACACATATTTCTTTAAAGTCTTTTCATTGATGCATTATTTCCCTTGACACTGTAAATGATAATTATTATCATTTGAAAACAGTTTAGCCAAGGAGAGTCATGATGAAACGTCATACGGTGGTTGGAAAAACCATGCTGGCTGGAAAAACCGCCTGCAAAGTGCTTTATCACCAGTCCTCAGACACGGTGGAGCTGGAAGTCGGCGGGACCACACTCAAATTTGAGGCCGACAGCTTTATCGTGATTAACGAAATGCTACGCAAGGCGGCGGCCCGTATTGTGATGCAGACTGAAATCGAGATGAGTGTTTGAAAGAGAGATTGCCATGAATACAATGAATATCCACGCGATGCGTTATGACCCCAGCTTGCCCGATGCTGAATCGGTGATGGCGTCATTGCTCTATATTGCCACCTTGTATATCAAGAAACCAACCTATGATCTGGCCAAGCAGGCCTTGCGCCTGGCCGAAACACTGACTGCGCCCGAGTATGCGGATTCAGACCTGATTTGCAGTGTGTCGCGCCGCATGTGTGTGCAGTGGACCCTGCTGGTCAATGAGCATGAGCAGGCTGAAGCGCCACTGGCAATATAAAAACAACCGTGTTTAGGGCTTGAGTATGAGTGAGGAAAGTATGTGTAAGAAAATTCTGTTGTCCGGCCAGGCTGGTTTCCGTGTGCATTATTGTGAAACACATCGCACGATAGAGCTTGAGATCGGCGCCATGAGCTTGCGGCTGGATGAAGACGCGCTGGAAGTGATGAGTGATGCTTTGGATGAGTCTGTGAGCAAGTTGCAGGCCCTGCATGCGACCAAAGGCTCTTTTCAGGCATTTATGCGGCAATTGAATATGCCGGATTAAAATACTGGCCTAAAGCGTAAACTACACAGGCTGTGATGCTCGCATCACAGCCTGTTTTCAGTTTCAATATTTGGCGGGTACGAACATTTCTTTGGGGACAGGTTCTCGGATGTAGTCCGCGTTGTAGACGCGCTTGGGGAGTACGACAGGTGCGTGGGCCACTTCTCCGTAGTTAATCTGGCTCAACAGGTGGCTGATGCAGTTAAGGCGCGCCTTCTTTTTATCGACGGCCTCTATGACCCACCACGGTGCTTCGGGGATATGTGTACGTTCCAGCATGACTTCCTTGGCTTTGGTGTATTGCTCCCACAGGCGGCGGGATTCCAGATCCATCGGGCTTAGTTTCCATTGCTTGAGCGGATCGTGAATACGGGTCATAAAGCGCAAATGCTGTTCGTCGTCGGTGATCGAGAACCAGTATTTAATTAAAATAATGCCGGAACGTACCAGCATCTTTTCAAACTCTGGCACTGAGCGGAAAAACTCGTCATATTCGTCGTCGTTACAAAAGCCCATGACTTTTTCGACCCCGGCACGGTTATACCAGCTGCGGTCAAACAACACAATTTCGCCGCCTGCCGGCAGGTGCGAAATATAGCGCTGAAAATACCACTGTGAGCGCTCACGTTCACTGGGGGCAGGCAGTGCAGCCACACGGCAAACGCGCGGGTTCAGGCGCTGCGTGACACGTTTAATGACGCCGCCCTTACCGGCAGCATCGCGACCTTCAAATAGCACCACCACTTTCAGTTTGTTACGCACGACCCAGTCTTGCAATTTGACCAGCTCACCTTGTAGCCGAAACAGCTCTTTAAAGTAGGTTTGTCGATCCGACAGGGTGGATTGACTGCGCGCTGATTGCAGGCCATCGATATGAGTCGCTCCCGCAAATTCGGCCAGAATCTGGTCCATACGTCGTTCGTCGTCCAGCTCCATTTCCAGTTCTTCATCAAAACTATCCAGCATTTCATTGTTGAAGCGTTCATCCATCGACAAACGTTCATCAACAGATTCAATTTCAGCAGATTTTTCTGTGGTCATGGAGGATTCCAGTATGGGGGTGCAGAACTCTAATTTAGAGTTGCAGCATGACAATTTGATGACTATTGCGCGCTTGCCACGTCTTTTTGTCATCAATGTGACATATTTCAAAACAATACTCTGAGTTCTTAATAGAACATCCGGAGAATATTGATGGATACTTCAGCGGCTAGTCATTCGACGCTGTTACATACTGCGTCTTCCTCTAAACCTAATCTCGATAAGAAATCTGGTGCGCTGACCATTGCGGTATTTGTTGGCTTATTGCTGATTGGTCTGGTGTATACCGGCTTTAGCCTGATGCACGATGTGACGGATACCGGCGCGCAGACAACTACCTGGGTGCCATTTATTTTGCTCGGTGTGGCGCTGGTGATTGCGCTCGGCTTTGAGTTTGTGAATGGTTTTCACGATACGGCGAATGCGGTGGCCACCGTCATTTATACCCATTCATTGCCTGCTAACTTTGCGGTGATCTGGTCGGGCACCTTTAACTTTCTGGGCGTGTTGGTATCTAGCGGTGCCGTGGCTTTCGGCATTATTTCCCTGTTGCCCGTCGAGCTGATTTTGCAAGTGGGTTCGGGCGCCGGGTTTGCCATGGTGTTTGCCTTGTTAATCGCCGCCATTATGTGGAATTTAGGCACCTGGTTGTTGGGCCTGCCGGCTTCCTCATCGCATACCTTGATTGGTTCTATTATCGGCGTGGGGGTTGCCAACGCGTTGATGCATGGCCGTGATGGCACCAGTGGTGTCGATTGGGCGCAGGCGACTAAAATCGGTTATTCCTTGTTGCTTTCACCGTTAATCGGCTTCTTCTTTGCGGCTTTATTGTTGCTTGCCCTGAAAGCATTTGTCAAAAGCAAAGAGCTGTATCAAGAACCTAAAGGCAATAAACCACCGCCACTGTGGATACGCGGCTTGTTGATTTTGACCTGTACCGGCGTCTCGTTTGCGCATGGCTCCAATGATGGCCAAAAAGGCATGGGCCTCATTATGTTGATTCTGGTGGGGACAGTGCCTATGGCCTACGCTTTGAACCGCGCCATGCCGGTGGATCAAATGACGCAGTTTGTTGCCGTGGCACAAGTCACTCAGCAATCCTTGGCGCACAGCACCAGTTTAACGCCGCCTGCCAGCAGCGAAACTGCGCGCCATGTGCTCACTGAGTATGTGCGCACAAAGACTGTTACACCTGAGGTTGTGCCTGCCTTGGCCGCCATGACTGGCAGCATAGGTGAGCAGGTGAAATCGCATGGTACGTTTGCTGAAGTGCCTGCCGAGCAGGTAGGTAACGTGCGTAACGATATGTACCTGGTTTCTGAGGCCATTCGTTTTCTGGACAAGGATGAAAGCGTTAAATTTGACGCTGATACCAAAGCCAATGTGACTGCGTTCAAAAAGGAAATTGATGGCGCAACCAAATTTATTCCGCTGTGGGTAAAAGTGGCGGTTGCGATTGCCCTGGGCCTGGGCACCATGGTGGGCTGGAAACGTATTGTGGTCACGGTGGGTGAGAAGATTGGTAAAACGCACCTCACTTACGGCCAGGGTGCATCGGCCGAGCTGGTCGCCATGACCATGATAGGCGCCGCGGATATGTACGGCCTGCCGGTATCGACCACCCATGTGTTGTCCTCAGGCGTGGCGGGGACGATGGCCGCAAACAAATCAGGCCTGCAAATGTCTACCATCCGTAACCTGCTGATGGCCTGGGTACTGACCTTGCCTATGGCGATGGTGCTGTCAGGCAGTTTGTACTGGCTGTTCACACATTTGTTTTAAATGTGTTTAAGCGGATGCTAATGACAAAAGAAATGTACAAGCGCTAATACGCTACATTTCTTTTGTCTGGCTGAGACTGCTTGTGACTGCTGCGAGAGTAGCTTGTAATGACCTAACGGCTAGTCAGGGATTTTAGCCGTTACATTTTTGGTCAGGGTATTCAACGTTTGATTCAGGGTATCAAACGCACTGTTGTTGAGCCCGGTATCACAGGCCACACGTTTTTGTACATCTGACAGCTTGCTGCGCAAGGCCTGGCCTTCTTCGGTCAGGCTGACAATCACCACCCGCTCATCATCTTTCTGGCGGGTGCGTTTAGTCAGTTTTTTCACTTCCAGGCGTTTGACCACTGGCGTGATGGTGGCTGGTTCCAGCATCAGTTTTTCGGCGATTTGTTTAATCGACAATTGTTTGTATTGCCAGAGGGCGACCAATACCAGATATTGCGGATAAGTCAGGTTGAGTTTGTCCAGATCGGGCTTGTAAGAGCGCAGCAAGGCATGGGTTGCCGAGTAGAGCGAAAAGCACAATTGGTTTTCCAAATAGAGGTTAGGCATGAGCTTTAAAAATTATATTGTCATTAATAGGAATCATTAATCATTACAGCATCAATCGGGGTGAGTGTCTATAGCTGTTTTGTAGGAGAAACACTGGTTTTGTATAAGATATGAGACCTCACAGCGTAAATCTGGGTATTCATAGCCATTTTGAGGTGAAAGACCCTGATATGATGCGGGGAATGGCTGTGTTTGAGGATGGCGGCGAATAGATTAAAGTGCGTTAAAATGGATGGATATCCCAGCCCAATTGATGTGCAGTAGAAAGCCTTCCGCGTTATGTTGCCTTCCGTGACTTTTCTTGACCTCGAAACCACCGGGGCGACCCCTTTACGTGACCGTATCACCGAGATTGCGCTGGTCCGCTTTGACAACGGTGTTGAAACTTTGCGCTGGCAAACCTTGGTCAATCCGCAACAGCCTATCCCGCCGTTTATTCAATCATTGACTGGCATTAACGACGCCATGGTGGCCGATGCCCCACTGTTTGCCGAAGTGGCGGATAAATTATTAGCGTTTTTGGAAGGCTCGGTGCTGGCTGCGCATAATGTGCGTTTTGACCATGGCTTTTTAAAATCGGAATTCAAACGCCTGAATATTACTTTGCGGCAACAAGTGCTGTGTACGGTCAAACTCTCTCGCCTGTTATACCCGCAGCATTATAGTCACGGTATAGATGCCATTGTCGCCCGTCACCAGATCACTGGCCTGGCACGTCACCGCGCCATGGGTGATGTCGAGGCGATATTGATTATGTTGAATGATGCCAGGCGTGACCTCGGCGCAGAGGTGGTGCAGGCCGCTGCGCTGAAGTTAATGGCCGCACCGACCTTGCCGCCACATATCGATGCCAGCCTGGTCGGCGAGTTGCCTGAGGCGCCAGGTGTTTACCTGTTTTATGGCGAGAACGACTTGCCTTTATATATAGGTAAAAGTGTCAATGTGCGCGCACGCGTGCTATCGCACTTCAGTAGTGATCATGCCTCCAGCAAAGAGATGCGCATGACACAGGAAATGAAACGCTTTGAATGGATACCCGCCGCAGGCGAATTTAGTGCCTTGTTGCTGGAGTCACGGCTGGTGAAAGAGCGCATGCCGATTTATAACCGGCAATTGCGGCGCGAGCGCCAGTTGTGCAGCTGGCAGTTAGTGGCTGGTGCACAACCGATAGTCAGGCTGGTGAATGAGGATGAGATTGACCCTAGCCAAATGGCACATTTGTTCGGTACGTTTAGGAGCAAGCGGCAAGCCGTTGAGACCTTACGCAAGATTGCTGACCTGAGTCACTTGTGTGCCAAAACGCTAGGGCTGGAAACCGGGCGTGACGGGCCGTGTTTTGCTTATCAACTTAAACGCTGTAAAGGCGTCTGTTGCGGGCAGGAATCTGCCGAGATGCATGCCTTGCGTGTGCAGCAAGCACTGATGGCACATAAGCTCAAAGCCTGGCCGTATCGCGGCAAGATCGGTATTGAAGAATATAACCTCGAAAATGATTTACGCCAGATTCACGTGTTTGAGCACTGGGTGTATGTAGGCGTGGCGGTGGATGACTATAGTTTGCAAGCGTTGCGCGCACAAACAACAGCGCTCAAGTTTGACCTCGATAGCTACAAATTACTGTTGAAAATGCTGTCACAGAAAAAGACCCGTGTACTGGATCTGGCTGGTTAGGAAAGCGTTCACCAACCGGGTACACGGGTAAGGGGTAGGGTGCGATCAAGGCAGGTAAAATGTGCTATTGGTGGATACTTGCTCGCCATTTGCTTTTCCATCATTCGAGAGCGCCGTGACCTCAATCTGGATGCGATGGCTGCCCTGCAAATCGCTCGCAGGCACAGACAAGCTTAAAGGCACTAATATTTCCTCAGTAGAAGCGGCTGTGAGTATCTGCTCACTTTCCACACGCAAGCCGTCTATGCCGCGGGCACGCACCTGGTAGCGCTGATTGTGCTCGGTGGCATTGGTGAGGTGCAACTGGTAAGGGTTTTCAATGCCATGGCCGGTTTCGCGGTACATGATATTGCGGTCACGCATGATGTCGACCTTGAAATCGGGTTTATGCAACAGCCCATAGCCTAACCAGGCGGTCATCAATACAAATAATCCGCTATAGATCAGCACGCGTGGCCGCAGCAGATGTTGCCGCAGTTTGTGTTGCCCGCTGAGGCCAGCCGCGGAAAAGCGGATTAAGTCGCGTGGGTACTGCATTTTGTCCATGACGTCATTGCAGGCATCAATACACAAGCCGCAGCTGATGCACTCATATTGCAAACCATTGCGGATATCGATGCCGACCGGACACACTTGCACGCAGATATTGCAGTCTATGCATGAGCCCAGGCCGTCTGCCTGGTAATCCTGGTTTTTACTGCGGCCACCACGCGGTTCGCCACGTGCGCTGTCATAGGCCACAATCAAGGTGTGATTATCAAACATCGCACTTTGAAAGCGCGCATAGGGGCACATATGTTTGCATACTTGTTCGCGCAGAAAACCGGCGTTGCCATAGGTGGCCAGTCCGTAAAAGCCTAGCCAGAAGCAGGACCAACCGCCCATTTGCCATTGCAGCATGTCGCTGCATAATTCGCGTATCGGCGTGAAGTAACCGACAAAGGTAAAGCCGGTGACCAATGAAAAAGCCAGCCAGGCGGAGTGCTTGCTCACTTTGATGCCGATTTTGTGCGCGCCCCAAGGCTGGCTGTCCAGTTTTTGCCTGGCCATGCGGTCACCTTCTATCGTGCGCTCCATCCACAAAAAGATCTCGGTATACACCGATTGCGGACAGGAGAACCCGCACCAGAGACGGCCTGCCACTGCAGTAAATAAAAACAGGCCCAGGGCGCTAATGATCAGTAACAGTGCAAGGTAAAACAAATCCTGCGGAAAAATCACCAGGCCAAACAGGTAGAAGCGATGGGTGTCGATATCCAGCAACAGTGCCTGGCGGCCGCCGTATTGCAGCCAGGGCATGCCGTAAAACACTAATTGTGTCAGCCAGATCATCAGCCAGCGCCAATTTTTAAAATAGCCGCTGACTGAGCGTGGATACACCTTGGGTGTTTTCTGGTAAAGCGAAATGGTTTGCCCGGCGACAGGGGCTGCCACAATCGGGATCACAGGTTTGCTGCGTGAAGATGTCATACAAGCACTCGGTATTAATAAGACGAGTGCAGTGTAAAAGAGAAGACTAATTTAAAACAGATTCAGTTTTTTGTTAAAAAACCATATCAGATGCGCGATGTTCATGCATGCTTGATCAGTTGCCCCAGGCGTTCAATGGCCTGCAAATGCACGTGATTAACGGTATGCCCGTAATTGAGCCGGATATAGCTGGCGTATTGCTGTTGTGACGAAAACATATGGCCGGGAGCGAGACTGATATTCTCGGCAATTGCTTGTTGAAACAGCTGCAAACTATTGCGTTGATCGGGCAACTGTAGCCATAAGAAATAGCCGCCTTGCGGCAAGGTAAAACGTACTTGTGGCGGCAGGTGCTGGTGGATGGCTTGCGAGAATTGTAATTGCTGTAACATGAGTTGGTGCCGCAGCTGGCGCAAGTGTTTGTCATAGCCGCCTTTGGCCAGGTAACTCGCTAATGCCAGTTGTGCCGGAATCGAGGTGGCCAGAGTGGTAGATATTTTTAAACGGGTGATTTTTTCGGCAAAGCGCCCGGCGGATACCCAGCCGACCCGGTAGCCCGGTGCCAGCGCTTTTGAAAAAGAGCTGCAATGCATCACCCAGCCTTCTTTGTCCCAGGTGTTGGCAGGTAGCGGACGCTGTTTGCCAAAATATAATTCGCGGTACACATCATCTTCTATCATGGGCAATTGATAGCGCGTGATCAACTCGACCAAGGCCTGCTTTTTTTGCTCCGGCATCAGGCTGCCGGTCGGGTTCTGAAAGTTGGTCATCAACCAGCAGGCTTGGGGTTGGTGCTGAATAATGGCGCGTTCCAATGCCGCCAGGTCTATGCCTTGCTCGGGGTGGCTGGGCACTTCAATTGCGCGCAAACCCATGCGCTCAATTGCCTGTAAAGCCGCATAAAAGCTGGGCGACTCGATAATCACGCTATCGCCAGGCTGTGTCACGGCGGCCAGGCAGAGGTTGAGTGCTTCCAGTGCGCCATTGGTAATCACAATGTCACTAAGGTCGGTGGGTTTGCCATCCAGTTGGTAGCGCAATGCAATCTGGCGCCGGAGGGCGATATCGCCCTGACCAATGTCACTGACCGTATCTTGCGGCTGCATACGGCGCACGGTGCTGGCCATATGGTCGGCCAGTTTTGACAGTGGGAATAGCAGCGGACTGGGAAAGGCTGAGCCAAACGGAATTTGCTGCGGGTCTTTGATGCGCTCCAGCAGGTTGAACACCAGGTCGCTGACTTGCAATGTGGTAGGCGTGCCTTCGTCGCTGGCGGTGTGCGGTAACAGGCGTTCGCTACGCAGCGGCCCGGCGACGTAATAGCCGGAGCGCGGCCGCGTCACAATCAGACCGCGAGCTTCCAGTAGATAGTAAGCCTGGAATACGGTAGATGCATTGACCTGTTTGCTGGTTTGGATCTGGCGGATAGAGGGCAGTTTGTCGCCGCGCTTGAGCAGGCTTTGCTGAATCGCGCTGGCGATTTCTTCGGCAATGATTTCGTATTTCTTCACAACTAGCCTTGCTGCCGCTAAGCACATAATCTGATATGGTTAATTTAATCTAAACTGCCGCTGTTCGGCAATGCCTGGCCGCGATAAGCTGCTATCTTTTGTGAAAAAGGCTAGGCATGCATATCTCTGAATTGCTGATGTCGGCAGTGAAAAGCGTGGCGCAACAGAATAAAAAACACTATGCATTAACCATGCACGACGGGCAGGCGCTGCAGCTAAAGGTCGCAGATATGTTTAACGTGCACTTGTTGCAGCAGGATCATCCGCTGGTCTGTGTGCATTTTCAACCGCTGAGCTCATTGAATAATATTGAAATGCAGCCAATTTACCGCGTGGCTTCGCTACGCACGGCGACGGGCGAGGATACCCAACTCTCTGCCGAATTACTGGAGTGCGTGTTTGCAGTGTATCGTTATTACACCAATGGCAGTATCCGGCCCTGGCGAAACGCTGTAAAATAGTGAGTTGGACGGCAAATCTGGCCGTCAATCCAGTGGACTGGACAGCCGTGAAAAACATGCGCAAATATATTTGCATTCTGCAATAAATTGCGTATAATTGCGGGTTCTTTAAAAGGCGACGTTTAAGGCATCATTATGTACGCAGTGATTAAAACAGGTGGCAAACAGTACAAAGTAGCCGCTGGTGACAAATTAAAAGTAGAAAAATTGGTTGGTGACGTTGGTTCTACTGTTGTAATCGACAAAGTGTTGTTGATTGCTGATGGTGAAACAACTACAGTTGGTGCACCTTTGGTAGCTGGTGCGAAAGTGAACGCCACTGTGGTATCACACGGTCGCGGTGACAAGGTGATGATTTTCAAAATGCGTCGTCGTAAGCACTATCGCAAGACTCAAGGTCATCGTCAGAGCTATACAGAAATTCAAATCGACACTATTTCAGCAAAATAAGCACGTTCTGCTTGAGTAGAGCAGATTGCTAGAATAAGGAATCAAACATGGCACACAAAAAAGCAGGCGGTAGTTCACGTAACGGCCGCGACTCACAAGCCAAGCGCCTGGGCGTGAAAGCTTTCGGTGAAACAGTAGTTAACGCTGGCAGCATCATCGTTCGCCAACGTGGTACTAGAATGCACGCTGGCGAAAACGTTGGCATGGGTAAAGACCACACGCTGTATGCACTGGTAGAAGGCAAAGTTAAATTTGCAATCAAAGGCGCCTTGAAGCGTCATACCGTGAGCATCGAAGCGGTTTAATCAAAGTATTATGTAAAAAGCCCTGTCGCTTGACGGGGCTTTTTACTTTATAGTTCGCAGATTGCATGCAGCCTTGTTCACCATGACGCAGCCATGCGCTTAAAAGGCAAATTGAATCATGAAGTTTATTGACGAAGCTACTATCAAAGTTTACGCCGGTGACGGTGGTAACGGCGTTGCCACGTTCCGCCGCGAAAAGTATGAGCCTATGGGCGGCCCCAACGGTGGTGATGGTGGTCGCGGCGGCTCTATTTTCGTGGTGGCCGATCGTAATATCAATACGCTGGTGGATTACCGCTATACGCGTACCTTTAAAGCCGAGCGCGGTGAAAACGGCAGCGGTTCCGATTGCTACGGTAAAGGTGGCGATGACATGATCCTGCGCGTGCCCGTCGGCACCACTATTAGTGACAAAGCCACCGGACAGATGATGGTGGACTTGAGTGCGGATGGCCAAAAAGTGATGATGGCCAAAGGTGGCAATGGCGGCCTGGGTAATATCCATTTTAAAACCAGTACCAACCGTTCCCCGCGTCAATGTACCAAGGGTGATCCAGGTGAGGCGTTCGAGCTGTATCTGGAGTTGAAAGTTTTGGCGGACGTCGGCTTGCTCGGCATGCCTAACGCCGGTAAATCTACCTTTATCCGCTCAGTGTCTGCGGCTAAACCAAAGGTGGCCGATTATCCGTTTACCACGCTGCATCCCAACCTGGGGGTGGTGCGTGTCGACAGCAATCGTAGCTTCGTGATTGCTGATGTGCCTGGTTTGATCGAGGGCGCCGCTGAAGGTGCTGGCCTGGGCCATCAGTTCTTGCGCCATTTGCAGCGTACCTCTTTGCTGCTGCATTTGGTTGACCTGGCGCCGTTTGATGATGCGGTTGATCCGGTACAGGAGGCCAAAGCCATCGTGAATGAACTGAAAAAATACGACCAGGAACTTTTCGATAAACCGCGCTGGCTGGTATTGAACAAGATTGATATGTTGGAAGACAGCGCACAGAAAGTGGCTGATTTTGTGAAAGCCTATGGCTGGAAGGGCCCGGTATTCCCGATTTCTGCGATTAGTGGTATCGGTTGCCAGACGCTGACTTACGCTATCATGGACCATATTGAACAAGCGCGTGCACAACGCGAATTAGAAGAAGCGCAACCTCAGCCCGCGGCAGAATAAGTTTTATGAGTGTCTCTCTCATACAAGACAGTAAAACCCTGATTGTGAAGGTGGGTTCCAGCCTGGTCACCAATAATGGCCAGGGCTTGGATAAAACTGCCATTGCCGCCTGGGCAGAGCAAATCAGTGCGCTGGTCAAGCAGGGCAAGCAAGTGGTGCTGGTTTCCAGTGGTGCAGTCGCCGAAGGCATGCAGCGCCTCGGTTGGAAAAAGCGCCCGGTAGAAGTGAATGAATTGCAAGCCGCTGCCGCCGTTGGCCAGATGGGCCTGGTGCAGATGTATGAGCAGTGCTTCTCGCAGCACGGCTTGCACACTGCGCAATTGCTGCTGACGCATGAAGACCTGGCAGACCGTAAGCGCTACTTGAATGCGCGGACGACGCTGCGTACGCTGCTCGATTTAAACGTGATTCCTATCATCAACGAAAATGACACGGTGGTGACCGAAGAGATCCGCTTTGGGGATAACGATACCTTGGGTGCGCTGGTAGCAAACCTGATCGAAGCCGATGCGCTGATTATCCTCACTGACCAGCAAGGCCTGTATTCGGCGGATCCGCGCAAAGACCCTGCTGCGGTATTTATCAATTTTGAAACTGCTGGTAACCCGGCGCTGGAAAGCATGGCTGGCGGTGCTGGTAGTGCGGTGGGCACGGGTGGCATGCTGACCAAAATTCTGGCGGCCAAGCGCGCGGCCAGTAGTGGTGCGCACACCGTGATTGCGTCTGGCCGTGAGCCGCAGGTGCTGATGCGTTTAAGCCAGGGTGAAGCTATCGGTACGCATTTAAAAGCGGGCAAAATGAAAACGCTGGCCAAGAAACAATGGTTGGCCGATCATTTGCGCGTGGGCGGAAAGTTGGTGCTGGATGATGGTGCTGTCAATGTGCTGAGCAAAGATGGCAAGAGTTTGCTGCCGATTGGTGTGGTGGATGTATTGGGCCAGTTTGAGCGTGGCGATGTGGTTGCCTGTGTCGATGCACAAGGGAAAGAGTGGGCGCGTGGCATTGTCAATTACAATGCCAATGAAGTGCGCAGAATTAAGCGTAAACCCAGTAACGAGATTGAAAGTGTGCTGGGTTATGTGGAAGAAAAAGAGTTGATACACAGAGATAATCTGGTATTGGTTTAATTGCCAACAAGACGAAGAGAGTGACAAGGCAGCGTGATGAGTAAACCTTTGGTAGCCATTATTATGGGGTCGGACAGTGACTGGCCAGTGATGAAAAATGCCGCGCAAATGCTGGCAGATTTTGGGGTGGCTTATGAAGCGCGCGTCGTATCTGCGCATCGCACACCAGATCTGATGTTCCAGTTTGCCGAGTCAGCTGCAAGTAATGGTTTTCAGGTGATTATCGCCGGTGCTGGTGGTGCTGCGCACTTGCCAGGCATGGTGGCGGCGAAAACCACCTTGCCGGTATTGGGCGTGCCTGTGCCTTCCAAACATCTGCAAGGGCAAGATTCATTGCTGTCTATCGTACAAATGCCTAAAGGGATTCCGGTGGCTACGTTTGCGATTGGTGACGCAGGGGCTGCCAATGCCGGGTTGTTTGCCGTGGCCGTGCTAGCGAACCAGGATGCTGGTTTGGCTGAGAGGTTGGCGACTTTCCGCAAAAAACAAGCCGAAAAAGTCCATGCAATGGTGTTGAGCGAACAACCATGACATCATCCGTGATTCAACCTTCTGCCATGTTGGGGATGTTGGGCGGCGGCCAGCTAGGTCGTTTCTTTGTCATTGCTGCGCATGAAATGGGCTACAAAGTCACGGTGCTGGACCCGGACAAAAATAGCCCGGCAGGCATGATTGCTGATGTGCATTTGTGTGCGGCATACGACGATGCAGCGGCTTTGAAAACCATGGCTGACACCTGCCAGGCGATTTCGACTGAATTTGAAAATGTGCCCGCTGAAACGCTGGCGACCTTGGCAAAATCAACCATCGTTCATCCAAGCGCAGATGCCGTAGCGATTGCGCAGCACCGTATCAAAGAGAAAACCTTCTTTAAAGATTCTGGCTTGCCGATAGGTCCGTTTGTGCCGGTGACGGCTGAAAGCGATTTGCCGCAAGATGGTGATATGTATCCGGCGGTGCTTAAGGTAGCGCGCTTTGGTTACGATGGCAAAGGTCAGGCACGTGTCGCCAACCGCGAACAAGCCGTAGCCGCTTTCCAGGGTTTTAAGCAGGAAACCTGCGTGCTGGAAAAAATGTTACCGCTGGACCTGGAAGTGTCCGTGGTGCTGGCGCGCGATGTGCATGGCAATATTGCTGCATTCCCCACTGCTGAAAATAGCCATTTGAACGGTATTCTTGATATCAGCATTGCTCCGGCGCGCTGCTCCGAAGTGATTAAAGCCAATGCGCAAGAATTGGCGAAAAAACTGGCCAATAGCCTGAATTATGTTGGTGTATTGGGCGTGGAGTTTTTTGTGGTCGGCAACCAGTTGCTGGTCAATGAAATTGCACCGCGTCCGCATAACTCTGGTCATTACACGCTGGATGCTTGTGTGACCAACCAGTTTGAACAGCAGGTGCGTGTGATTACCGGCCAGGCATTGGGCAGCCCGCATTTGCACAGCAATGCAGTCATGGTGAATATTCTGGGGGATAGCTGGCTGTATAGCGGCAAGCAGGTTGAGCCTGCGTGGGATAAAGCCTTTGCGCATGGCAACCTCAAGATGCACTTGTACGGCAAGCATGAGCCGCGCAAGGCCCGCAAAATGGGGCATTTCACCGTGATTGGTGAGGATGCGCAAGCTGTGCTCAATGCCGCTAAAGTGGCGCGCAGTGAATTGCATATTGGTGAGTAACTCACACTGTTAAAAAAGCCCGGCATGTCCGGGCTTTTTTGTGTCTGGTTTTTGCTGCGTGGCGGATGTTAGGTAATAAAAAAGCCGGACATCCGTCCGGCTCTTTTAGTATGCACCCCTACTGAAATTATTCAGCAGCTTTTTTCGCGCGAGGCTTGGCAGCTTTTTTAGCTGGTGCCGCTTCGGCTTTAGGTGCAGCTGCTTTTTTCACAGAAGCCAAAGTCGCAGGTGTGTCACCGGACAATGCTTTGATCGCAGCAGTCAAACGGCTCTTATGACGAGCAGCTTTGTTTTTGTGGATGATTTTTTTGTCAGCGATGCGGTCGATCACGCTTACGTTTTCTTGGTAAGAAGCGACTGCAGCAGCTTTATCACCAGTTTGAATCGCTTTGATTACTTTTTTGATCGCAGTACGCAAAGTAGAACGCAACGCAGCATTGTGCGCGTTTACTTTGACGGATTGGCGCGCGCGTTTGCGAGCTTGTGCGGTATTTGCCATATTCGTTTTATCCTGTAACTTTCAAAAGGGGTGTGATACGAAACCGTGCATCATACTGTTTTTGCTTTGTTTTTGCAAGATTAAAAACGCATTTAGTCGATTGATTGTTGCTGCATGGTAAAATCGGCCAACTTTTCAATCTGCCGGTAGTCCGCTGCTAGCGATAAGCTGCCAAAAATAGACTAAGGCGCGTATTTTCCATCATTTATGAATTTGCTCAAAGCTCTGGCCACTGTGGGTGGCATGACGTTTATTTCGCGCCTGCTCGGCTTTGTACGTGACACGCTGATCGCCCGTATTTTTGGCGCTGGCATGGCCACCGATGCTTTTTTTGTGGCGTTTAAAATCCCTAACCTGTTACGCCGCATTTCTGGCGAAGGCGCGTTTAGCCAGGCCTTTGTGCCTATCCTTTCCGAGTATCGCAAGCAGCGTACGCCAGAAGCGACCAAGGCCTTGATTAACCATGTGGCCAGTTTGCTTGGCCTGTTTCTGGTGGCGATTACTATTGTCGGCATGTTGGCGGCACCGCTGATTGTGCGCCTGACCTCGCCGGGCTTTGTGCATGACCCGGCCAAGTTTGCGCTGACCACTGAGCTGTTGCGCATCACCTTTCCTTATATCCTGTTTATTTCACTGGTATCGATGGCAGGCGGGGTGCTCAATGCCTTTAGCAAGTTCCAGGTGCCTGCCTTTACGCCGGTCTGGCTCAATTTGAGCTTTATCACGGCGGCGATTTTTATTGCGCCGCATTTCCACAACTCCGTCTACGTGCTGGCTTGGGCGGTGTTTGTGGGCGGTATTATCCAGTTGCTGTATCAGTTGCCTTACCTGCAAGAGATAGGCATGTTGCCGCGCTATGCACTTAACTTTGAAGACGAAGGTGTGCGCCGCATTCTCAAGTTGATGGGGCCGGCTATTTTTGGTGTGTCTGTGGCGCAGATTTCCATCGTGCTGAATAATATTTTTGCTTCATTTATGCCAACCGGTAGCGTGTCCTGGTTATATTACGCTGATCGCCTGATGGAGTTCCCGACCGGCGTACTCGGCGTGGCATTAGGCACGATCTTGCTGCCGAGTTTATCCAAGGCGCACGTCGATAAATCCAGCGCCGAGTTTTCATTGTTGCTGGACTGGGGCTTACGCCTGACCTTTATGCTGGCCATTCCGGCGGCAGTGGCGATGGCCGTACTTTCCAAGCCTTTGGTTGCTAGCCTGTTTTATTACGGTAAATTCACCGCTATCGACGTGCTGCAAACCGAGCGCGCACTCATTGCCTATAGCCTCAGCCTGTTGGGCCTGATTATGGTCAAGGTGCTTGCACCGGGGTTTTATGCGCGCCAGAACGTGAAAACGCCGGTTAAGATCGCCATCTTTACCTTGGTTGTGACGCAAATCATGAACGTGGCTTTCTTGCAGTTGACGCCTTTGCAGCATGCCGGATTGGCGCTGTCTGTTGGCCTTGGTGCTTGCCTCAATGCGACCTTGCTATGGGTTACTTTGCAGAAAACGGGTGCTTATCAGCCGCAGCCTGGCTGGCTATTATTCCTGCTTAAACTGCTGATTGCGGTGACGGTGATGGCGCTGGTGTTACATGCGGCGGCGACCTGGTCCGGCGATTGGCTGGCCATGGCGACATTAACGCGTATGTCGCATCTGGCGGGTATCGTGGTGCTGGGCATGAGTGTGTACTTCGCCGCACTCGGCTTGCTCGGTTTCAGGCCAAGAGACTTTATGAAACGGGTGGCTAAATGAAACGGATGACTAGGTAATGCAGATATTTCGCCATATTCCAGCTGCGTCCTCGCCGCAAGCGATTGCCATCGGTAATTTTGATGGCATGCATTTGGGGCACCAGGCTTTGTTGCGCCAACTGGTCGCTTATGCACACACCTACAAAATCACACCCGCAGTGATGACTTTTGAACCGCATCCGCGTGAGTTCTTCATGCCACAAAAGGCGCCTGCCCGTTTGGCGTCGATGCGCGAAAAACTGGAGTATTTTGCCGAATGCGGCGTGCAGCATGTGTATGTGCAGCGCTTCAATCAGGCATTTGCAGCACAAAGCCCGGCCACGTTCATGCAGGTGTTGCGTCAGCAACTGAATGCCAATGTGGTCATGGTCGGCGAAGATTTCTGCTTTGGTGCCAAGCGCGCAGGCACGGTACAAACGCTGATTGAACATGGCTTCAACGTGATTCCGCTGCCTGAAGTGCAATTGCATGGCGAACGCGTTTCCAGCACCCTGGTGCGTAATGCGCTGGCGGCAGGCGAATTGGTCAAGGCGCATACTTTGCTTGATCGCCCATACAGCATTAGTGGCAAGGTGGTGCATGGAGCCAAGCTCGGGCGCCAGTTGGGTTGCCCGACAGCCAATGTACATATGCGCCACGAACGGCCTGCACTGACCGGGGTTTATGCGGTAAAATTGAACAATTTACCGGCGGTTGCCAATTTGGGTAACCGGCCGACCCTGGAAGGCATCCCCAAACTCAAGCTTGAAGTGCATGTGTTTGATTTTAATGGTGATCTTTACGATCAGCATGTGCATGTGCAGTTTTTTCATAAACTGCGCGACGAACAAAAGTTTGCCGGGCTGGATGCATTGAAGGCGCAAATTGCGCTGGATGCCTTGCAGGCAAAACAATATTTTAGCCACGGATAAGCGCTGAACATCGATCAGCCATCAATCTGTGGCTGATTTTTTGGATATTTAAATGACTGACCAAACCAAAGATTCAAAATATAAACTGAATTTACCTGAAACCAGTTTTCCCATGCGCGGTGATTTGTCCAAGCGCGAACCCGCCTGGTTAAAAAGCTGGCAAGAGCGCAGGGTGTATGAGCGCGTCCGTGCCAAACGTAAAGGCGCGCCAGCCTTTATTCTGCATGATGGCCCGCCGTACGCCAACGGTGATATTCACATTGGTCACGCAGTCAATAAAATCCTCAAGGACATCATTATCAAGGCCAAAACCATGGGTGGTTTTGACGCGCCTTATGTGCCGGGCTGGGATTGCCACGGCCTGCCGATTGAGCTGGTGGTAGAGAAAAACCACGGCAAGAATATCGCCCCGGCCAAGTTCCGCGAACTGTGCCGCGCCTATGCCGCCGAGCAGGTGGAGAAGCAGAAAAAAGACTTTATCCGCCTGGGCGTATTGGGTGACTGGGATCATCCTTACCTGACCATGGCATTTAACACCGAGGCCGATATCATGCGCGCCCTGGGTGATATCTACCAGAATGGATATCTGTATCAAGGCTCCAAGCCGGTGCACTGGTGTGTAGACTGCGGCTCTGCCCTGGCTGAAGCCGAGGTGGAATACGAAGATGTCAATTCGCCTGCGATTGATGTCGGTTTCAAGGTGGTGGATAACGCTGCATTGAGCAAAGCATTTGCTACGGCCGTGAATGGTGATGCTTATGCCGTGATTTGGACCACGACTCCATGGACGCTACCTGCTAACCAGGCGGTAAGCGTGAATGCCGAGCTTGATTATGACCTGATTCAAACCAGCAAAGGCTTGCTGATCCTGGTGCGTGAGTTGGCAGAAAAAACCTTGGCCAGATATACCGAAGAAAATACTTCTGTCATCGCCAGTTGCAAGGGCGACGCTTTGCGCGGCTTGTTGTTGCAACATCCGTTCGATCACCGCCAGGTGCCTGTGATCACTGGCGACCACGTGACTACCGATGCCGGTACCGGCCTGGTGCATACCGCTGCCGCGCACGGTAACGATGACTGGCTGGTGATGCGCGCCAATTTCCCTAATGAAAAACCGCGCGTACTCATTGGTGGTGATGGCAAATTCTTTAGTAGCGAGTTGGTTGAATTTGTAGAAATCCGCGGCCTGAGTCGCCAGGATGCTAACAAGATCATCCTGGCCAAGTTGCAGGAAAATGGCGTGTTGTTGGCCTCTGCGCGTTTGAACCACAGCTTCCCGCATTGCTGGCGTCATAAAACGCCGCTTATGCAATTGGCGACGCACCAGTGGTTTATCGGCATGAACGCTGTCGGCCCAGATGGCAAAGCCTTGCGTGAGCATGCAAATACAGCAGTCGACGCGACGCAGTTCTTCCCGAGCTGGGGCCGTGCACGCCTGGAAGCCATGATCAAGAACCGCCCGGACTGGTGCGTGTCACGTCAGCGTAACTGGGGCGTGCCGATGCCGTTTTTTGTGCATAAAGAAACCGGTGAGCCACACCCTGACACTGCGCAATTGCTGGAAACCGTGTGCAAACAAGTGGAGCAACAGGGCATCGAAGCCTGGTTTAGCTTAGACGGTGCTGCTTTCCTGGCACAACACGCACCGGCGAATGCCGAGCAGTATAAAAAAGTGACTGACACGCTGGACGTCTGGTTTGACTCTGGTGCGACACACTATGCCGTGGTGCGCTCGGAGCAGCATCCTACTTTGTCTGCTACCGCCAAACTGCGTGAGGCTGAGCACCAGCCAGTGGCTGACTTGTACCTCGAAGGCTCGGATCAGCACCGTGGCTGGTTCCAGTCCAGTTTATTGACCGGTTGCGCGATTGACGGCAACGCGCCATACAAAGCCTTGCTGACGCATGGTTTTGTGGTCGATGGCGCGGGCCATAAAATGAGTAAATCCAAAGGTAACGTCGTCGCGCCACAAAAGGTGATGGATACCTATGGCGCGGATATTCTGCGTCTGTGGGTGGCTTCGACCGATTATTCCGGCGAGCTGACCATCAGTGACGAAATCCTGAAACGGGTGGCCGATGGCTATCGTCGTATCCGTAATACCTTGCGTTTCCTGCTCTCAAACCTGGCTGATTTTGATGCCAGCAAAGACCTGCTGCCCGTCGATCAATGGCTGGAAATTGACCGCTATGCGCTGCACCTGACGCAGCAATTGCAAAACGGTATCCTGGCTGATTACGATAAATACGAATTCCACTTGGCGGTGCAAAAGTTCGTTGGTTTCTGCTCTGAAGATTTAGGTGGTTTCTACCTCGATATCCTCAAAGATCGCCTGTATACCAGCGGTGAAGCTTCACATGCACGCCGTGCGGCACAAAGCGCCTTGCATCACATCACACATGCCATGATGCGCCTGATGGCGCCGATTTTGAGTTTCACGGCCGATGAAATCTGGCAGACACTTGGTCTGGATAGCGTAGCGACTGTGTTTGAAGAGGACTGGTATGGCTTGCCGGAGTGTGGTTTGAGCGACAGCCAACTGCAACATTGGCAAACCGTGATTGCCTTGCGCGCGCAAGCCGCCAAAGAAATCGAGGTGTTGCGTGGTGAGGGCAAAGTCGGCTCTTCATTGCAAGCGGAGCTGGAGTTTCATGTCGCCCCTGAAGCATTCGACGCATTGAGCAGTCTGCAAGATGATTTGCGGTTTGTCATGATCACCTCCAGCGCGATTACTTATAAAGTGGCCGATGCAACTGCGCAGAAAATCCTGGTCAAACCTAGTACACACCAGAAATGTGACCGCTGCTGGCATTACCGTGCCGATGTCGGTAGTGATGCGGCGCATCCGACCATTTGTGGCCGTTGCGTAAGCAACCTGTTTGGCAGTGGTGAAGTACGCAAATATGCCTAAATTACGTTCTGCCTTGCCCTGGCTGGTGTTGAGTGTCATCGTGATTGCACTTGATCTTTACACCAAACACCTGGTTCAGCAGGCCTTTGTGTATGGTGAGCATATGCCAGTGACCGGTTTTTTTGACCTGGTGCGTTACCACAACACTGGCGCGGCCTTCAGCTTTCTGGCCAATGCTGGTGGCTGGCAGCATGGCTTTTTTACCGCGGTTTCTACGCTGGCCTCTGCAGTGATGGTGTATTTGTTGGCCAAGCATCCGCAGAAAAAGCTGTTTTGCTTTGGCTTGGCGCTGGTATTGGGTGGTGCCTTGGGTAATTTGTATGACCGTTTAACGCTGGGCTATGTCGTCGATTTTCTGTTGTTCTATTATCAGCAATGGGCCTGGCCGGCTTTTAATGTCGCCGATAGCGCTATCTGCGTCGGGGTGGGCCTGTTGATGCTGGATAGTTTTAAACAGCCGAACACATCGTTGTAGCTAGAAGCGAGGCCATGATGGATGGGCTGCAATATACCTTTAGCGATATCATCAAACAGTGGTTAGGCAGTAAAAGTACCTGGCACTATGTCAGCTTACCGACGGCCATGTCAGATGAAATTCACACGCTGAGTCAATATCACCAGACCAAGCGCCGTGGCTGGGGTGCGGTGAAAGTGGAGGTGAGTATGGGTGACCAGCAGTGGCAAACCTCCATATTTCCGGCGTTTGAAGGTAAGCGTTATGCACTGTTTTTAAAGGCAGATGTACGTAAGCAGCTGGCTGTGACGGTAGGCAGCGAAGTTAGCGTGTCATTAACAGTTCTGTTTTAGACATCAACCCGCCGCCTGGCTGGCTGGCGGTCAATAGTTTGTGTATGTCCTCTATAGGCATCGGTCTGCCCAGCAAAAATCCCTGAATGCAGTCGCAGCCGGTGTCTCGTAAAAAGTCGAGTTGGGCCTGGGTTTCTATGCCTTCAACCACCACCGAAATTCCCAGGATGCCTGCTGTTTTCACAATGGTGCTGACAATCTCACTGTCAGCAGTGCTGTCTGGCACATCGACCATAAACGCACGGTCTATCTTCAGTTCATCAATCGGCAAGTGCTTGAGTTTAAACAGCGATGAGTTGCCGACGCCAAAATCATCCAGTGACACACGCACGCCGAGTTCTTTGAGTTGCTTAAGGATTTCCAAGGCCTGTTCCTCGTGTTCAAAGACGGCACTTTCGGTGATTTCCAGAGTAATGAGCGCAGGTGGAATGGCATATTGTTGCAGGAGTTGGCCAATGCGCAAGGGCAGGCTGTGGTCGCGGAACTGGCGTGGTGAAATATTGATGGATAAGCCGACGGTTTGACCGCTTTGCTGCATCAATACGGATAAATGACGAAAAGCCTCGCTGATGACCCATTCACCAATATGCAAAATCAGCCCGGATTGCTCGGCATAAGGGATAAACTCGGCCGGGGAAATGATATCGCCTTTGTTGTTTCGCCAGCGGATCAGGGCTTCAATATTAGCGATGCGCGGTTGCGCCTGTTGGTTCAGGTTGAAGATAGGCTGAAACTGTAAAAAGAACTCCTGTTTTTTAATCGCTTTGCGTAGTTGCACATCCAGCCGGAAACGGTTTTGCGCCAGTTTGGTTTGTTCTTTGCAATAAAACAAAAACAGGTGCTGGGTTGAGCGTTTAGCGTGGGCAAGAGCGGTATTGGCATTACGCGCAAGCTGGTCTGCATTGTTGGCATCGCGCGGATAAATACTGATACCAATGCAGGCGTCGAGAATTAATTCATGGCCTTCTGCCAATACGGGTTTGTGCACGATTTTGCATAAGTTGTGCGCCAGGTGCACGAGCTCGGCGTCGGTTTTGTGGCGCGTGACGATTAGCGCAAATTTGTCACCATGCACACGACCGAGTTCACCGCAGTCATTGGTGATGTATTGCAGGCGCTGGGCAACTTCGAGCAGAAACAGGTCGCCGGTGCGGTGGCCAAAGCTGTCATTAATACTTTGAAAGTGCTTTAAATCAACCATCAGCAGGGCCACCATGCCGCTGTCGTTAGCGGCGTTAATGATGGCATGTTCGAGCAGGTTGAGCATGGCCAGCCGGTTGGGCAGGCGCGTGAGCGGGTCACTGCGCGATAGTTGCAGGTACTCCATCTCTTTTTCGGCCAGGCGTTTTTCGGCGCGCAGCAGTTTCTCACTTTCGCGCAATAAAATGCTTTGCCTGACGGCGGAGAAAATCAGTATCGATGTCACCGAGCCGATCGCAATATGGTAAGCATACGGGTGCGGGCCGCTTTGCCACCAGATCAGCAGCAGGGTGCTGATACTGAATACCACGGCAATCACCGGAATCCAGCTGCGCAAGCGGCGGCATTGGCGATGGAATGCGGTTTTTTTGGCGATGCGCACTTGCCAGCCGTAAAGCCCGCTGCCGATCAGCAGGTCGGCGACGGAGAAGCCATAGTTAATCCAGAGGCTGGTTTGCGGGCTGTGATTGAGTGCATTCAGGTTCCATTGCATCCAGCATATGCCTAGCAGGGCGAGCCCGGCACTGAGTAGCAGCCAGGGCATCATCCAAGCCGGTCTTAAATAAGGAATGAGTAGCAGCGAAACCAGAGCGGCGCTGAGCATGCTGGCCGGGTAGGCGGTGAGCACTGCCAGTTGTAGCAGGCTGACATCTGCCGACTGTGGTAAATAAGAAATCAGCACATAGCCGAGGATGGCAATGCTGAATGAAGCGGCGTCGATGGTGAATGCCCAGGTTTTTGAGCGCGAGAGCTGGCTGCGCAGGGCGGTGATAAAGCCAATGATGAGGCAGGGGCCCAATAATGGGTAAAAAATATCCGATTGTGCCGGGAAGGCGGTTTTATGCGTCAGGACTTGAAATATCCATAATACGCCGCCGATAAAGTAGGCGATGGCACCAATGACAAACCAGCGTTTACAGGCGCGATGTGCGGGGTTGGCGCGGAAATAACCCAGGAGGGCAAGCATGAGGCAGGCACTGATGGTCGACATCCAGTGGACGTTGTCCAGCCATAGCGCTGTTTTAGGCGTCGCGTTGAAGGAGGCCAGCAAGCAGGTCAGTAAAACGGATACAGCAACAACAATAACTTTACGCGAAAGTGTCATGCAGCCCCCTTGTTTTTTGTCAATTCTAACAAGGGGTTAGAAAAAAACTAGTCCCTGCCGATAATTAATTTCACGATATGTATTAATCCAACACACAGTGCGCCAGCAAGTACGCCAACGGCGGCGTTCATCAGCCATGACCATTGTGAAAACTGCTCAACCAGCGCGTGTAGTGGGTGTATGCCATGCACGATGATGCCGCCGCCCACCAGGAACATGGCCGCCGTGCCCAGCACGCTGAGTAAGCGCATTAAATGCGGCACGATTTGCACCATGCCCCAGCCGAGTTTACGCGTCGCTTGCGACGGCAGGTGTGTCCCTGGGCGTTGCATCAGCCATAAACCGATATCATCCATTTTGACGATCAGGGCCACCAGGCCATAGACGCCTATGGTCATGACCACCGCAATCAGAGACAGCACCAGGATGCGTTGCGTCAGCGCAGCATCGGCCACCACGCCTAAGGCAATGACGATAATTTCGGCCGACAGGATAAAGTCAGTGCGCACTGCGCCTTTGATTTTTTCTTGCTCCAGCGCCACCAGGTCAGTCTGCGGTTGCTGCATGGCCACATGTAAGGCTTGTGCATGTGCGTCTTCTTTGGTGTTGTGACGCAGTTTGTGCCAGACTTTTTCAAAGCCTTCAAAACACAAAAAGGCACCGCCGAGCATGAGTAAGGGCGTAATCAGCCAGGGTAAAAAGGCGCTGATCAGTAAAGCCGCAGGCACCAGGATCAGCTTGTTAATAAACGAGCCGCGGGCCACGGCCCATACCACAGGTAACTCACGGTTTGCCGCAATACCGGTGACTTGCTGCGCATTCAGTGCCAGGTCATCACCCAGCACGCCGGCCGTTTTTTTTGCCGCTAACTGGCTCATCACCGACACGTCGTCGAGCATGGTGGTGATGTCATCAAGTAATGCCAGCAGGCTGGATCCGGCCATGGTTTGTCCTGTATCAATGGGAATAGTTGTTTATTCTAAAGGATTCCCGTTAGAATAGCGGCATGGTAACGCGCAGATTTCAACAGTGGATGGCACGCATGGCCTTGATGGCAATCATGCTGGCAGCGCTCGTCCCCAGCTTGAGTTTGGCTTTTCCCATGCAGAGTGGCAAAACCTTTGTACAGGAAGTGTGTTCTTCGCAGGGCGGCAAGTTGGTAATTCAGGTGCTCACTACGCAAGGCAAGTTACGCGCCACGCTGATCGACTACCAGCCGTCTCAAAAGCCGGTGTCCCTTAGCCATCACCTCAATCATTGCCCATTCTGTCATATGGCAATGGATGATGTGGTCGTGCCATCACCCAGCCCGGCCTATATCCTGTTCCAGCAAGCCCAGGCCAATATCGCCCTCAGCGAGTATCGCGCCCCGGTTGTTTCCAATTTTTACCCCACTGCGCACACCAGTCGCGCGCCGCCTCTGACTCCACGCGCAATCTAGTTCCGTCAATTATTTGACGGGTTTAGCGTCTGCCTGTGCCCCAGGCATGAATGGAGTCATCTCATGATTATTATCAACCTACAGGCAATGATATTTGCCAAGCAGGTGGAGTGGAAACGCCACATCACCCTCAAAGAAATTGCCGAGTCCACCGGCATCAGCCGCATGACTTTGCACCGCATGGTCAAGAACCCTACCTACAACGCATGCACCGAGCATTTGGGCAAGCTATGCACTTATTTTGCTTGCGACATCAGCGCCTTGATCCGCTGGCAGCCAGAAAGTGCTGTCAGGCAAGTGTTTGCAGCTTGATCTTTAGGGCGGTAGCACTGCTTGCCTGATTGCAGGCAGTGCACATTGTGTAGAAAAATAAGGGAATACAATATGAACAAAACAAAAATCTGCCTGGCTATCTTGGCCGCTGTGCCTTATCTGGCACAGGCCGAGCATGAGGGCACGGTGCATCTGGATGAAGTCAAAGTGGTGGCAAAGAAAAACAAAGCGTCACTGACACAGCCGGATATAGAAACGGCAAAAGAAAACCTGTCAAAAACCGCAGGCGGCACCACAGTGGTCAATATGGAAACCGTGCGCGAAGGCCGTACCAGTAATATGCAGGATACGCTGGGCATGGCGACCGGCGTCTTGGCGCAATCACGTTTTGGTGCCGAAGAAACCCGCTTGTCGATTCGCGGCTCCGGCGTGCAGCGCACTTTTCATGGTCGAGGCTTAAAGCTGATGCAAGATGGCATGCCAACCAATCTGGCTGATGGCGGCTTTGATTTTCCGGCCATTGACCCGATGGCAACCGACTACATTGAAGTTTATCGCGGTGCCAATGCTTTGCAATACGGCTCAAGCAATCTAGGCGGCAGTATCAACTTTATTTCCAGAACTGGTTACAACGCACCTGCATTAGAAGTGCGCTCAGAGGGAGGGAGTTATGGATACTATCGGCTTGGTGTGAGTACCGGTGGCGTCAAAGATGATGTTGATTATTTTGTTACCGCCAGCAAGTATGGCACTAGCAGTTTCCGTGATAATGCACAACAAAGTGCGGATCGGTTAACCGGGAATGTGGGCATCAAGATCAGTGAAAAGGTTGAAACCCGTTTTTATTTTGGCTACACCAACAACGACTCACAATTACCTAGCGCATTAACAAAGTCACAATTGAAAACAGACCCTAAGCTATCCACCGTCACCGGCGGGCCGCTGGCGGGACAAGGGATCAATGAGCGCGACATTAACGTCACTCGAGTAGCAAACAAAACCACGATTCTGTTTGATCAAAGCAAGCTGGAGTTAGGTGCTTTTTATTCCAGAAAGAGTTTGTTCCATCCAATTATCGACCTATTCGTCTTTGGTAACGACACCTTGGGCGTGATTGATCAGCAGTCTGATGATTATGGTTTATCAGCACGCTGGATCAAGGAGGGAGAGCTGTTTGGTCTCAAAAACGAGTTTATTGCAGGCATGACACCGACTTATGGGCACACTGATGCGAAGAACTTCCGTAATGTGAATGCACACCGCGGTGCAAAAATAAATGATTACGACCAAAAAGCGAGCAACTTTGAGGTATACGCAGAAGACAGGTTGAGCCTGGATGCACAGTGGACGGTGATTGCCGGATTGCAATATACGCGTTCAAAACGTGACTCCAAAGACCAGATGATTACCTCTACGGGTGACCAGAGTTTTAAAGCAGACTACCACCAGACTAGCCCAAAACTGGGCGTGTTATACCAGTTGCAACCGAATGTTCAGTTGTTTGCGAATGCTTCCCGTAGTTTTGAGCCACCAAGCTTTGGTGAGTTGAATGTGGCGGTGGCGGGCACCCTGAAAGCGCAGCGAGGGACCACTTACGAAATTGGTTCCAGAGGGAATGGTGAATATGTCGATTGGGATGTTGCGCTCTATTACGCGCGTTTGCAGGACGAGTTGCTTGCATTAGGCACTGTAGCAAGTCCATCTACTATTAATGCAGATAGAACCATACACAAGGGCCTTGAGTTCGGTCTGACGGGGCGTTTACCGTATGATTTGCAATGGCGCTCCAGCTTGCTGATTAACAACTTCAAACTCGATGGCGACGCGTTATTCGGTAATAATCGGTTGCCAGGCATTCAACGCTCATTATTGAGAGCAGAGTTGGTTTATCGTGGCAGTGACTTTCTTGAAAGCTTTTATATCGGCCCGACCATAGAGTGGTCTCCGCAGAGATATAACGTAGACTTTGCAGAAACGCTTTATGCTGATAGTTACTTTCTGTGGGGCATGAAAGCTGGGCAAAAAATTAACCAACACTGGTCGTGGTTTATTGAAGGTCGTAATCTTTCTAACCAAAAATACGCAGCAACGACCGGTATTTCAGGTCGGTGGAATGGAACGGATGCATTGTTTTATCCTGGCGATGGCCGCACAGCTTACCTTGGCGTGACCTGGACTTATTAACCATTATTACCGGGGGCGGTGCTCCCTGTTGTTTGGAGTGTGTTGTGAGAAATTGGATCAAGTTAACGGTGTGTTCGTTGGCGTTGTGGTGGCCAGCGGCGTTATTACATGCACATGCTTCTGCGGCTGAAGATGTGCAGTCTGTGGCTACAGAAATGCATGAAACCTGGGATAAGCCGAATCTGCCGCTGGCATTGCCGGTGATCGTGATTCATCAAGGTATGGCGATTGCTTACTGGATTCAAGGCGATAAAGGCGGGCGCGCGTTGTTGAAATATCATCCTGCCCATCAGCATTGGCACACCTTGCTTTGTGGCGGGGCAGAATTGACCGCCCCCAGACAGTTGGAAGCGGCCGGGATGTCTGCGACCGATGCCCAGGCACTCGCGGCCTTACTGCAAAGCCACGAGCAGGACCTGACGGACGATCAGCGTCAACGGATAGACAGTTTTAAAGGTGTGGTGAAGTTTAGCAAGGGTAAGCCTGTGTCATCGACAGCGCATGATATGCATGGGGATACGCATGGCCATTAAGTCATCCGTTGTTAAAAAACGCTGGTTGTTTTGGCATCAATGGATAGGGGTGATCGCCTGTATCGGTATGGTGTTGTGGGGCCTATCTGGGGCTTCGCATCCGATGATGAGCCGCTTGCAACCGGCGCCCCGCCAATTTATGCCGCCGTTGCAAGCGGTGGATATCCGTCAGGCAGTGCCGTTGCCCGCGATTTTACAGCAACAGGCGATCACGCAATTTCAGCACATTAGCCTGGTTTCGTTAGCGGGGCAGGGCTATTACCGTATTGCCTTGCCAAATGCGGATCCTCGATACTTTTCTGTGACCAGTGGTGCAGAGCGTGTCGGCGCCGAGCAGGCCGCGGCAAAGAGCCTGGCTAATTACTACAGCGGGCTGCAGGCGCAATCCATCCGTGCGGTGCAGGCCGTGACCGAATTTGAGCCAGATTACCATCCGGTCAATCGTTTACTGCCGGTATGGAAGGTTGCCTACGCGGACGCTGCAGGTTTGCGCGCCTATGTGGATACCGAGCAATCCAGGCTGGCGACGCTGGTGGACGACCGGCGTGCATTCTTGACCAAAGTGTTTCAGTTTGGCCATAACTGGTCATTTTTGCAGGCCTGCTCTACGCTGCAACTGGCCGTGGCGACCCTGGTGCTGGCTTTAATTCTGGCATCGGCGGTGACGGGTATTATTCTTTACATCAAGCAACGCAAAACGGCACCTTATCGTTTAAAACGCTGGGGCTTGCAATGGTGGCACCGTGAGTTCGGCTTATGGGTGTCTCTGGTGATTCTGTTGCTCGCCAGTACAGGTTTATTTCATTTGTGGATGTCTGATATTCAACAGCGCCGGCCAATATTGCGCACGGTGTTTGCCAGTGACAGCGTCGCGCTCAGTGAAACTGCCTGGTCACAGCTGGCAACCGGCCCGGTATTGAAACTGGATATTTATGGCCGCGGCTCAACGCTGTTCTGGCAAATCATTCCCGTGTCTTCTGGCACGCAAGGTTTGCCTTCTGCGCAGGTGGCGGCCATGCATCAGCATCACCAACAACAAGGTCAACACCAGCATGACCAACATCATGCAGCCATGTCACATGCCCCGGCTGCGCCTGCGTTATGGCTGACCGGGCCGCATGAGGTGACGGCGCTGACGCCCGAGGCATATGCATCGGCATGGCTGACCATCATGGCGGAAAACACATTACCAGCGATTGCATCAGTGCAGTGGATCACCACCTTTGCCAATGAATATGGGTTTATTTTTAAACGCCTGCCCGTGTTAAAAGTACAAACCACACAGGCACATCACGCGCGACTCTACCTGGAGCCTGCCACAGGAGCGCTGGCGGCCAATATAGATGACACAGATGGCATGGAAGGCTTTATTTTTGCTTATCTGCATAAATGGAGTTTTCAGTCGGTGAATAAAGATGTGCGCGACTTGCTGGCGATCTTTGCGGCATTGGCTGTGAGCCTGACCGGCTTGCTAGGCGCTTACCTGTTTGCCAGAAAACGCAGCTAACAGGTCGCTATGCGACTGGAAGCGGATGCCCAGCGGGCATCTCTTCCAGGGCGTAGCGCTTTAAGACGTGGCGTAAATCTTGTCCAGGAAGTAGCTGGTACGCTGTTTTAAACGCAACCTGTTTTGCAGGATAGTAGGTAGCTGTTCTGGTTTCAGGCACTGGATAATATTGATATCCAGCGCTTCCCGCAGGTCGATAATTTCGCCTTCTTCTTCGCGGTCGTCACTCAGCATTTGAATAAACGGGCGCAAAGGTTGTTGCGGGTTGGTCGACAGCACCGTAGCCAGTTTCTGGTCTGACAGGCGAACCACGCTGCCAGGCGGGTAAATGCCCAGGCATTTGATAAAGCGTCGCAGGATGGTTTGGTCAAACTGGTGTCGTTGTTGCGCAAACATCACACTCAAGGCTTCGTAAGGCGTTTTGGTGAATGCCGGGTTGGACGGATTGCACAGGTTGTCGTACATATTGGCAATGATGAGGATATGCGATAACGGATCAATCTGGTCGCAATGCAGGCCTTTTGGGTAGCCTGTGCCATCCGCAAACTCATGGTGTTGTGAAATCAGTGTCAGTATCTTTTTAGGGACGGCGACGTCGCGCAGCATATTCATGCCCAGCAACACGTGTGTTTGGTAAATAGCTGTTTCGCGTACACTCAGCGGGTCTTTTTTCAGCAGGATTTTGTCACTGATCTGGCGTTTACCAATATCGTGCAGAATGGCCGACATGCCTAAAATCACGACATCTTCATCAGTGATATCCAGGTTTTTAGCCAGCAACATCGCCACCACCAGCGTGTTCAATTCATGCTGGAAGTGCTGATCACTGACGCGGTGGCCATTCATGGCATGAATCGCAATGTCGCTCTCGGTCAGGGTGCTGGTGACCAGGTCTTCTACCAGCCTGGAGGCCATGCCATAGGCCTGCTCGGGATGTTCAGTCGATAGCTTCTGAATGTTTCTCACTTCAGTGCTGGTTTTCATGAACTTCTGTTCGCTTTCCGCAATTGCCTGCCTCAGCGCCAGTTGTTTCTTCTGCGCGGCGCTCAACTCCGGTGCGGCATCAATGATTTCCACTTTGGGTGAGGCGGCTTTTTTCAGCGGAAACTCAACCACATTCTGCTGAGGGGCGATCCTCAGTGGCATGCTGGAGCTGCGTCTGGGGTCATAACGTAGCTGCTTCAATCCCAAGGACTTGATGGTCTCAATCTGTGATTCATCCGTGATCTTGAAGTTGCTCACCGAAAATGGATGATCCATCCAGCCCAGGTCGAGGTGGATGTAGAGACCGATCTGAAGCTGGTCTATGTCGATATAGTAGGTATCTGAGGCGTGATTAGGCATGGCGTTTTATTTTTCTTTGATTATTTAACACTAGTAACTGTAAAAAGTCGTCCGAGTTCACCGGATAAGCATACAGATAGCCCTGTGCTGTCTGGCAGCCCAGTCGCTGTAAAAACTTTTCCTGTTCTTCGGTTTCGACCCCTTCGGCAACAACGGTGAATCCTAACTGTGTCGCCATCGCGTAGATCGCGCTGGTAATGGCGGCATCGTCTTTATCATCTGGCAGGTCTTTGACAAAACTGCGGTCAATCTTGATCTGGTCCAGCGGCAAGCGTTTCAGGTGCGATAGCGAGGAGTAGCCGGTGCCAAAGTCGTCAATGGCAATGCTGACCCCCAGCAGTTTTAACTGGTTAAAGGTGTCGACCACATGCTGGGTATGCTGCATCAGCGTGCTTTCGGTGATTTCCAGCTCAATAATAGAAGGGTCGCACTCGCTTTCCATCAGGATGCCATACACGGTGTCGGCAAACTTGCTCTTCATGATTTGCACGCCAGAGACATTGATGGCAATTTTCTTGAACTCAGGATGTTTCTTGTGCCAGGCGTGCGCTTGGCGCACGGCTTGTGCCAATGCCCATTCGCCTATGCTTAAAATCAAGCCGGTTTCTTCTGCCAGCGGGATAAATTTCGCTGGTGAAATAATGCCCTGCACCGGATGTATCCAGCGTATCAAGGCCTCGGCGCCAATAATCATGCCGGTATTTAAATCAATCTGTGCCTGATAGAACATCTTGAGCTGGTTTTTGGTCAGCGCCTGGCGTAACTCGGTTTCCAACTGGAAGTGCTCTACGGCATCGCGGCTGAGGGCCACGTCATAAAACGAGACGTGGTTTTTCCCGTTATTTTTCACCTGGTACATCGCCAGATCAGCCGCTTTAATCAGGCTTTCTACATCGTTACCATCGTGTGGATACATGGAAATACCGATGCTGGCGCCAACAAAAATTTCATGATGGTCAATCATGAATTCGCGTCTGAGTGCATCCAGGATATCATGCGCTTTTTGCGCGGCATCGCCTTTGCCATGCAGGTTTTCCAGCAGGATAATAAATTCGTCACCCCCCAGGCGGCCCACAATGTCGGACTCACGCAAGGTGGCGCGCAGGCGCTCGGTGACGCCTAACAGCAACTGGTCGCCGGAGTAATGGCCCAGGCTGTCGTTGATGTTTTTAAAGCGGTCCAGGTCAATAAACAGTACGGCTGCCTGTTGTTCATTGCGGTTGGCACGCTGAATGGCATGCGTAAACAAGTGGTTAATCAGCCTGCGGTTAGGCAAGCCGGTTAGCGGATCATGGTTGACCAGTGAATTTAGCTGCGTTTGCGAGCGCTTCATTTCACTGATGTCTGCAAACACGCCCACATAATTGGTGATGGCATTAGCATGGTTCCGCACGGCGGTAATGGTCATCCACTCGGTATAAGTGTCGCCGTTCTTGCGCATATTTTCAATTTCGCCTGACCATTTTCCATGGCGTTTGAGCGCACCAAACAGGCCACGCGGACGCTGCCTGAAAATCTGCGGCTTGGTGCCCAGCACTTCAGCTTCTTCAAAACCGGTGATCAGGGTATAGCCCTGGTTAATACCGACCAGCTCGCCCGCCGGGTTCACAATCATGATGCCTTCGGTAGTGCTGTCGAAGGCAATTTTGGCCAGCTTGAGATGTTTGCCGGTTTGTTCGCGGTCAATCGCCACACTCAAGGTACGGCCAATCGCCATCAATGAGCCCAGCTCTTGTGAGCTGGTATTTTCGGCATCGAAACAGCGCTCAATCACCATCGATCCCCACCACTCATCATCAATCATCAGTGGCACAATCACCAGGTTGACGGTGTCATGCGATTTAAGCAAGGCACGTTCTGACGCTGGCAGTGTGAGGGCGTCACACATCACTGGCTGGCCTTTGGACAGCAGGCTATACCAGCGTTGCAGTTCTGGCGACAGGAAAGAAATCTTTTCCCAATGCTCGTAGGTTGTATGAAAGCCGTTCATTGCCCAGTGAAACAATGCTTTAGAGCGAATGTCGGTTTTCTTGCGGCTGGCAATGGTTTCGTGTTGCAGCAATACGGCACGACTAAAACGGAAAGACAGGCAGCATTGCTGCAAGACATTTTCCGCCACGCTTTGCCAGCGCTCGGCCGAGTGCAACATCCAGTCGCAGGAAATCAGCGTGTCCAATACCGCGCTGCGGTTAAGCAACTGCGTTTGAATGAATTTCTGTTCGCTGACATCACGCGCGACGGTAATCAGATGACTGGGTTGGTCTTTCTGGTCGTGGTAGGCGACTTTATTCACTTCCAGCGTTTTGTAACCGCCCTGTGGCAAATGCACCAGCTCTTCGTTGTGGTAAGCCTGGCGGGATTTCCAGACCTGCTGGTCAGATTTTTCGTGATGCTCGAAGCTATTGCGGAACACCGGATGCAAGGTATCCGCAATTTGCAAATTGTTTAAGAACTGATAGTCAAAACTATCGATCTGAAAGGTGTTCAGCATGTGCTGGTTGGCCATCATCCAGCGATTGTCGTTATCTTTAATGCAAATCAGGTCGGGACTCATCTCAATCAGTGAGTGCACAATTGATTGCATGTGCAGCAATTGATCGACCAGCGTGCGTTCTTCTTCCTCCAGCATCAGGCCAATGGCGTGGCGGCCTGATTGTGGATAGAAGACGCGGCATTTGAAATCGCGTTTCGCGCCATGAATCTGCGTGCTGATACTTAATTCAGTTTTGCCTTCGCGTATGGCCTCAACCAGCATTTGGCGAATCTCTTTGGGCAACTCGTCGGCGAGTTCGCCCAGCAGGTTTTTTGCTGCGGTGCTGATGGCGAGACACTGGGCACGGCGATTGATGGCCAGCATAGGCGTATCCGGCATGGTGACGGCCAGGGGCTGCAACCATGCTGTGCTATGATGATCAAAAACGGTTGGTAATGACATAGTTAAATCTGTTTCGGTCCGGTGTGCGTTGTAGTGCGGATAAGTGAGTTATCGGCGCGAATGCAAGTAAACTTTAGCGACATTAACTGTTGATAATTAAGGTAAATTTAGAAGTGCTTCTGATTAAACGATGGGTTGGCGATTGATGGTCAAACAGTGGGTAAATCTGGTGTGGGGGCTGGCTTTTTTTCTATCAGTAGAGGTGGTTCAAGCACATGAGACCCATCACGAACCATCCGCAAGTCAATTGGCCGTCAGTGTTGCGGTAGACCATACCGGGCGTGTGTTGCTGGCGCAGGTCAGACAGGGGCAGGTCTGGGTGTCGGCCAGTGACGATACCGGCAAGCATTTTAGCACCGAAGTCGCTGTTAATCCTGCGCCGATGCAGATTGCGGCAGACGCAGAAGCGCGGCCAAATATTGCAGCAGATGCCAATGGCGCCGTCTATGTCAGCTGGACCGAGGCACTGAAAAAGAACCATGCGGGCAATATCTGGTTTGCACGATCACTGGATGGCGGCAAAAGCTTTGAAACACCTTATATCGTGCATCAGCACCGTGAACAAATCACCCATCGTTATGATGCTTTGCAAGTGGCGGCAGATGGCACGATTACGGTTGCCTGGCTGGATAAGCGGGATATGCTGGCAGCCAAAGCCGCAGGTAAAGCCTATGACGGCGCGGCGATTTATTATGCGGTTTCGCGCGATCAAGGCAAAAGTTTCAGCCCGGAGCAGAAATTGGCCGATAATAGTTGTGACTGTTGCCGCATTGCCATGACCAGCAAGCCGGATGGTACTGTGGCCGTATTGTGGCGGCACGTGTTTGAAGGGAACGAGCGCGATCATGCCATGGCCGAAATTGGCCCTGTGGGCAAGCCGGTGCTGGTGCGTGCCAGTTATGGACATTGGAAAATAGAAGGTTGCCCGCATCATGGCGCGGCCCTGGCGGTGGGGGAAGGGTTTGGCTATCACCTGGCTTATTTTGATGGGGCGGGTGACAAACCTGGTTTGCGTATTGCGCGTATGGATGGCCAAGCCTGGGTGACTTCGCCGCCGCGCCGCTTTGGTGACACGAAAAGGAATGCAGGTCATCCGGCATTATTGAGCGTCGGCGATCAGGTTTGGCTAGCCTGGCAAGAACATGATCATAATGGCGCTGATATTATGGCGATGGCGTCATCAGATGGCGGTAGAACCTGGGGCGCGCAGGTCGTGATCGTACATAGCAGCAAGCTCGATTATCCACAATGGCTTTATCTGCAAGGGCAAGCAACGCTGGCAGTGAACAGCGCCGATAAGGGCTTGCAACTGCTGCCGTTTACGCATTAAACCACTGACTAAAGTCGCGCCAATTTGATCTGCATCTATTGAAAACGCAAAAACCCGCCGCATTATAGGGTTATCCAGCCGCGCGCTGCGGCATGACTTTAAATGATGAAAGGGTTTGCATGCGTTTTGATAAACTCACCACCAAATTCCAACAGGCACTGGCCGATGCCCAGAGCATGGCTGTGGGTGCCGACCACCCTACTATTGAAGCGCCACATTTGTTGCTGGCGATGCTCAACCAGGACGATAGCGGTGTTGCAGCCTTATTGTCACGCGCGGGTGCGCAAGTCAGTGCACTGAAATCCGGCTTGCAACAAGCAATTGACGCCTTGCCAAAAATTAGTGAAAACAGCGGCGATGTGGCGGTTTCGCGTGACCTTAACAACCTGTTAAATGTCACCGACAAACTGGCCCAAAAGAGTGGCGATAGCTATATTGCCAGCGAGATGTTTTTGCTGGCGCTGGCCGATGACAAAGGTCACATCGGCAAATTGCTCAAACAGCATGGCGTGAATAAGGTTGCTCTGGAACAGGCGATTAAGGCGGTGCGCGGAAATGACTCAGTTAACAGCCAGGAAGCTGAAGGCCAGCGTGAAGCATTGAAAAAATACACTCTGGACCTGACCGAGCGTGCGCGTGCCGGCAAGCTCGATCCGGTGATTGGCCGTGACGATGAAATTCGCCGCGCGATCCAGGTATTGCAACGCCGCACCAAAAATAACCCGGTGCTGATCGGCGAGCCTGGTGTCGGTAAAACGGCCATCGTCGAAGGCCTGGCACAACGGATTGTGAATGGCGAAGTGCCAGATTCGCTCAAAAACAAAAAAGTACTGAGCCTGGATATGGCCGCCTTGCTGGCCGGAGCCAAATACCGCGGTGAATTTGAAGAGCGTTTAAAGTCTGTGCTCAAAGAATTGGCGCAAGACGAAGGCCAGACCATTGTCTTTATTGATGAAATTCACACCATGGTCGGCGCGGGTAAGTCCGAGGGTGCGATGGATGCGGGCAATATGCTGAAACCGGCGCTGGCGCGCGGTGAGCTGCACTGTGTGGGGGCGACCACGCTGGATGAGTACCGCAAATACATCGAAAAAGATGCTGCGCTGGAGCGTCGCTTCCAGAAGGTATTGGTCGATGAACCGAGTGTTGAGGCGACGATTGCCATTTTGCGCGGCTTGCAGGAAAAATACGAGCTGCACCATGGCGTAGAGATCACTGACCCGGCCATTGTGGCTGCTGCTGAGTTATCCAACCGCTATATTACTGACCGTTTTTTGCCGGATAAAGCCATTGACCTGATTGACGAGGCGGCTTCACGCATCAAGATGGAGATTGACTCCAAGCCTGAGGTGATGGATAAGCTCGATCGCCGCCTGATTCAGCTCAAAATCGAGCGTGAAGCGGTGCGTCGCGAAAAAGATGAAGCCAGCCAGAAACGCTTTGGCCTGATTGAAGACGAAATCAGCAAGCTGGAAAAAGAGTACGCTGACCTGGAAGAGGTGTGGAAAGCAGAAAAGGCCGCCGTGCAAGGCTCTGCTGGCGTTAAAGAGGCGATCGAAAAGATCAAGCTGGACATGGAAGCCGCCAAGCGCAAGGGCGATTGGCAAAAGGTGTCTGAGTTGCAGTATGGCAAATTGCCCCAATTGGAAGCGCAGTTAAAGCATGCTTCAACGGCAGAGGCCAATGGTGCAGTCAAACATAAAATGCTGCGCACCGAAGTCGGTGCAGATGAGATTGCCGAAGTGGTCAGCCGCGCGACGGGCATTCCTGTGAGCAAAATGATGACCGGTGAGCGTGAAAAGTTGCTCAATATGGAGAGCCGTCTACATGAGCGCGTGGTTGGCCAGGATGAAGCGGTGCGCCTGGTGTCAGACGCGATTCGGCGTTCGCGTAGCGGCCTGAGTGATCCTAATCGCCCATATGGCAGCTTCTTGTTTTTGGGGCCGACCGGCGTGGGTAAAACCGAGCTGTGTAAAGCGCTGGCTAACTTTCTGTTTGATAGCCCGGATCACTTGGTGCGTATTGATATGAGTGAGTTTATGGAGAAGCATTCAGTCTCCCGCCTGATTGGCGCGCCGCCTGGCTACGTCGGTTACGAAGAAGGTGGTACGCTGACCGAAGCCGTCCGTCGCAAGCCTTACTCTGTGGTGTTGCTGGACGAAGTAGAAAAAGCACACCCGGATGTGTTTAATGTGTTGCTACAAGTGCTGGATGATGGCCGTCTGACCGATGGCCAGGGGCGCACGGTGGACTTTAAAAACACGGTAATTATCATGACCTCCAACCTGGGCAGCCAGATGATACAAAGCATGGCCGACCAGGATTACCAAGTGGTGAAACTGGCCGTGATGGGCGAAGTTAAAACGCATTTCCGTCCTGAGTTCATCAACCGTATCGATGAGGTCGTGGTGTTCCATTCCCTGGGCGAAACACATGTGAAATCGATTGCCAGTATCCAGTTGCAATTGCTGGCCAAACGGGTGGCCGCGATGGATATGCAGCTGGAGATCAGTGATGCCGCCTTGGCTGAAATTGCCAACGCCGGCTTTGATCCGGTGTATGGCGCGCGGCCGTTAAAACGGGCTATTCAGAGTGAAATCGAGAATCCGCTGGCGCGTGAAATTCTGGCTGGGCAGTTTGCCGCCAAAGATACGATTCGCGTCGATTTCCAGGCCGGGAAGATGCAGTTTCGCAAAGGCTAAGCAGCGAATGAGGTGACTGAACCTTGATTGCAATAAAAGGGTCATACCGGGTGTGACCCTTTACTTTTATCGGGTGTAGAATGGAAGCACTATGCGTTATTCACAATCTTTGCGTTTAATCTCTGCGACTTTTTTGCTGGGCGTGCTGGCTGGCTGCGCTTCGCAGCCACCACAGCCTTTGCAAATTGACCGCATTTCGCCTGAGCAGCTTGCTGCGCTGGTGCCACCTGCCCAATCCACGTTGACCCTGGAGCAGATTGTGGCTATGAGCAAGCAAGGCAAAACCGATGCCGAGATTATTGAGGCGATCAAACAATCGCAGTCACGCTATTCACTGACGCCGTCTGATGTGCTGGACTGGCACCAAAAAGGCATCTCCAAAGGCGTACTCAATTACATGCAGCAGGCCAACGCGCTGGCTGAACAGAATGCTATTGCTGACGAAATTAACAAGCGCGAAAAAGCGCGAGTGGAGTCTGAGGCAAAACTGAAGCGCGAGCGTGACATGGCCAGGTTGCGTAGCATGGACCCCTGGTTTTATGGCGGCCCAGGCTTCTACGGTGGCCCTTGGGGTTACCGACCTTATTGGGGCGGTGGCTGGCGCTACTGGTAATACTGGCCCGTGACCTGAACCCGGTATAATGCAATTTTAGTTCTTTGTTCCGGGAATCCGCTATGCGACAGCATCACGAAACACTTTCTATCGATGCGCAAGGGCGGCGTTTGTACGATATCACGCCGCAAGTCTTGCAATGGGTACAGCAGTCCGGCATCGGGAGCGGATTGCTCACGCTCTATATTCAACACACTTCTGCCAGCCTATTGATCAATGAAAATTATGACCGTGATGTACTGGTTGATTTGGAAGCGTTTTTTAATCGACTAGTGCCTGATGGCGATGATTTGTTTATACATACCGTGGAAGGCCCGGATGATATGCCTGCGCATGTGCGTACGGCGCTTACGCAAACCAGCCTGTCCATCCCGGTGTTGCAGGGTCGGGTTGCCCTTGGCCAGTGGCAAGGTATTTTCCTGTTTGAGCACCGTCATTTGCCCGCCCGCCGTCGCGTGTTGATGCATGTGATGGGTGAGTAATTCGTTTTTATTGTGTTAGAAATGTTGTGATGAAATATTGTTCTATCGTTGTCTTATCTTTTTTGTGTGCTGTTTGCCTGGTGGGTTGTGAGCATGAGGCTTCAACAACCGAGCAGGCTGTGAAGCAGTCAGCAAATACCAATGCAGCCGAAACCCACTCGGCTGGCGGCTATGAGCCTAGCGCAGATGAGCGCGTCCCTGGTATCACCATGTCGCAAGAGGAACTGGATAAAATTTATGCTGAAGCCAGACGTAACATGCCATTGCCGGTGATCCCCGAGGATGCGCGCTAGGCAGCCATATCACGGCGTGTGCATATAGGTTTCATAGTGGTCGACGCATTGCGTGAGTTGCCTGGCGAAGGACTCCACATCCCCGGTCAATATTGCAGTTGTGCTGTCAGCGTGTTTAGCCGTACTGGCATCCATGATTTTTTGCTGCCCGGCATAGAGCATCAATGAATGGATGCCTGCGCCGGTATCTGCAGATAGCGCTGGGCGGATGGCCTGCCGTGGCATGGCCACCAGGTGGTAGTCTTGAATCCATTGTGCCAGTTGCAGCATGATGTCTGCTGGAGCTACCTGCTCTACGTCGGCTAGTGTCTCGTCATAGCTGGTGATAACCAGATGGATCCTTTCGGCATCAACCGTCAGCGCGAAGCTGCGATGGTAAGGTGGTGGCACGGATGCGCCCTGATAGTGGTAAATCAAGCGTGTGATTTGCGGTGTCATTGACGGCTTCCTTTCGCTACCCAGCAGCAATGGCAGTGTTAGCAGTAACAGGATGGTTACGATTCGCAAAATGATGGTCTGGCGATGATGACCTTTACCAGCCACGCTGGTTGCACGTGGCTGGTAAAGGCATGCTTCATTATTTATACCACGACACCTGAGCCGGCAAAATATTGCTGGAAGGTACTCGCCTTCATGGCAAACACACCGTTGCTATTGAGGGGGATACTGGCCGAGAACGATATCTGGTAGGCAGACCAGTTGCCTGACAGCGTATCCAGCACGGCATGATGCGTGCCCCACGGATTACGCAAGACGATGTATTTTTCACCGCCAACATATTGCCAGCCCAGAATTGAATACGCATGATTGCCGACCACTTTGGCTGTACTGTAATTGGTCCCGGCGGGGGAGGAGCCATAAGTCCAAGCCACCATCGGGTTAACAGTACGTCTGCTAAGCGAATGGCTACGGACAAATGTCCACAAATCATCGCCGGTTTTGCCACTATGACTGATATACGTTTTTTCACCGCTGATGATTTCGGCACAGGCATTCACCGGGTCGCCGCCGGCGATGGCCGGATAGTTGGGAAAGTCTGTACTATTACTGGTTCGCCATTTTGCGTAGGCTTTTTCCATCACAGCTGGCCAGGTTTCGCCTGCATCCAGTGAGCGCGCGTAGACCCAGTTGTGCGCAGGCTTGCTGACTGGCACCAACTCTGTCACTTCCACGGCTTGTGCCTCCCCGGCCCCGTTTTTATAAAAATTGACCTTGTGTATCGGCTGTTCCTCATTGCCCCAGGCTGAAGGGCGGGTCATATTGACGATGGCATATGGTCTGGCCCAGGCGACCGACGCCATGGCGGCAATGAAATAGCAGTCGCCCAACACGCCTTGTATTGGGTCGTTGAGCTCGGCCACATCTTCAAAGTAGTCGCCCATATCTACCCAGTCTTTGTCTGGAGGTGTCCATGGCGTACTGGCAATGGCCGTGCGTAACACGGCGGTATTAATCATGATCTCAGATAGCACCACCGATTTTCTGATGGTGCCCAGGCGCAAACGTTGTGCACCGATAGATCTGGTGGCAACAGGACTTTGGGTTTGATAGAAACGGTTAATCCTGTCAGCAGTTTGTGCTTCAGATAGCACCTTCAGACTACCGTCGGCGGAAAGTTCAGCATCTGGCCTGAGGATGGGGTTACGCAGGTCAAAGATTTTTTCTGCGCTGACGCCTAAAATCTCCGCCAGCATGACTTCAGGTTCGGCGACTTGCTCCCAGTTGATTTTCTTTTGCGCAATCACTTCTGCGGCGGCATACGGATTAATGACTCCAATATTCACTTCCATGGCTATTCTCCTAAACGACTGTTTGTATAAACGAACGAGGTTAAGTTGATTGCTAGGGTCATGAGCGCTGGTGCGCCCATCGCCTTCCGGATGTTTTCCGGACATTTGATGGTATATGAATATGTTAATAAATAATAATTAAATTTAAATTAATTTATCATTTTGAGTTGGGTATTTAGCTGGAGATAGCCTATGGACAAAAATAAACCACCTCTTACCTCAGGTGGTTATTTACATGGGCGCTGATTTACGGGGGAGGGTGCTAGCGCACAGTACTCCATTGCAGGGGGTCAAAAGGAATACTGTTGCGGCGCAGTTCGTAGTAGACGCCGTTTTCGGCATTGCCGCCGCTGTTGCCGACGGCGGCAATGGTGTCGCCGGATTTGACGCTTTGTCCGGAAGACTTATACAAAGCCTCATTATTGCCATACAAACTCATATAGCCGTTGCCGTGATCGATCACGATCAGGTTGCCAAAGCCGCGCATCCAGTCGGCAAACACTACTTGGCCGCCCGCCACGGATTTGACCTCGCCGCCTTCTTTGGCGCGGATGAAAATGCCTTTCCAGCTGACGCCCGTGTCTGCGCGTGCGGTGCCGAAACGGTTAATGACATCGCCACGTACCGGCAAGCGCAAGCGACCGCGCAATTGCGAGAAGTTTTCTTTATTGGCGTTGTATTCGGGTAAGGTTTCATTTTTAGCAACGACAGTGTTGTTTGGTGTGCTGCTGTCGCTGTCATCGACATTGGTCTGTGGGGCGCGTTCAAAGGTGCGTCCGCCAGATTTTTTCTTGCTGCGTGCCAGTTCAGCGGCTTTTTTCGCGGCCGCTTCTTTTTCACGTTTAGCTTTGGCCAGCGCTTCCTGCTCGCGCTTTTTCGCTTCGGCCAACAGGCGCTGGAACAATTGTGACAAGGCTTCTTCGTCTTTTTTCAGACGCACCATTTGCTGTTCTTGCGTTTCAATTTGTTTTGAAAGCTCGTTTAAGGCTTCGGTCCGGCGTGATTTTTCACCTTCCAGTTTTTGCGTCGTTTCACTGTATTGATTCGCCAGGCGCTCGGTTTCGTGCAGTTGCTCTGTGGTGGCTGAGCGTACGCGGTCTATCGCTTCCTGGTTGTCTTGCAATGACTGGATTTGCTGCTGGTGGGCCGCCGTCAGGTAGCCCAGGTATTTCAGGTTGCGCGTGGTGTTAGCCGGGTCTTGTTGCTGTAATAACATTTGCAGCGGACTGTTATTGCCATGGCGGTATTGCTGATTAAGCTGTTCGCTCAGTGCGTGCCGCTGCTGATTGACCTGGCGCTGCAGTAATGACAATTGCTTTTGCAGGTCTTGCAACTTACCGCGATTGTCCTGTTGCGCATCCTGAATTTCGCGCAGCTTTTTACGTGAGCTGCTGATGGCGGTTTCTGAGGCTTTTAAAGCCTCATGCGCATCCTGCTTGGCCACGCGTGAAGCTTTGAGTGCATTGGCTAACTGCTGGATTTTCTCTTTGACTTGCTCCAGGTCGCCCTTGGTGGTTTCGGTTTTGTCATTGGCCGCTGCGTGCGCAGGCATGGGTAAGCCACTTGCACACAAGGCAAGGCAAGCAGCCAGGGCTGCCCACAGTCGTTTGGGCTGTGGGTAAGCAATCACGCTGAAATCAGGCATGCACCAAGCGGGCCAGTTTAGGCCGCTGCATTGAGGGTGATCAGGTTTTTACCTGTCATTTCGGCCGGTTGCGGTACCCCCATTAATGACAACAAGGTCGGTGCAATATCAGACAGCGCCCCTCCCGGGGTAATCTGCCCGGCACGGCCAATGTAAATAAACGGCACCAGGTTGGTGGTGTGCTGGGTGTGTGCCTGGTCGCTGGCGTGATCAAACATGCTTTCGGCATTACCGTGATCGGCGGTAATAATGACTTCTGCGCCCATTTTTTGTGCCGCAGCGACCACGCGTCCAACACAGGTGTCCAGTGTTTCTACCGCTTTAATTGCCGCTTGCAGGTTGCCGGTATGGCCGACCATATCGCCGTTGGCATAGTTACAAATGACTGCCTGGTATTGATGGGATTCAATGGCTGCGACCAGTTTGTCGGTGAGCTCATAAGCGCTCATTTCCGGTTGCAGGTCATAAGTCGCGACTTTAGGCGAGGGCACCAAAATACGGTCTTCCCCTGCAAACACGGTTTCTTCGCCGCCGTTAAAGAAAAACGTCACATGCGGATATTTTTCAGTCTCGGCAATACGCAGCTGTTTCAGCCCAAGGTCGGACACATATTCGCCAAAGGTATTAGGCACCGTAAACGGTGCAAATACTGGCTCGGCCAAGGTTTGGTTTTTGTCATATTGTGTCAGCGTAAAATAGTGGCTGAAGCGCGGCACACGGCTACGTTCAAAACCGCTAAATTGTGAGTTGAGCAGAGCATCTGTCAGCTGGCGGGCACGGTCACTCCTGAAGTTCATAAACACCAGACAGTCACCATCTTCCATGCGGACGGGCGCTGCATCCACTGCGCGTATCGCCGTGCACTTGACGAACTCATCGCTTTCTTCACGTGCGTATGCTTGCTTCAAAGCCGTCAGGCTGTCAGGCGCGATATAGTCAGAAGTACCATTAACCAGCAGCTCATAAGCCACTGATACGCGCTCCCAGCGCTTGTCCCTGTCCATGCCATAAAAACGGCCGCCAACGGTGGCGACTTTGCCCACGCCCAGTGTGTGAAGGTGATCTTCCAGTGCTTGCAGATAGGGTTGCGCACTCTTTGGCGGCGTGTCGCGGCCATCAAGGAAGGCATGCACATAGACCTTGCTCAGGCCTTGTTGCTTGGCCATGTCGAGCATGGCATGAATGTGTGGCTGATAGCTATGTACACCACCGTCAGACAGCAAGCCGAGAATGTGCAAGGCTTTGTCATTCGCTTTGAGTGCCTGCATGGCATTCACCAGGGCAGGCAATTTGAAAAACTCACCGCTGCTGATGCTGTTATTAATGCGTTCAAAGTCTTGAAAGACGATACGTCCCGCCCCAATATTTAAGTGGCCGACCTCAGAGTTGCCCATCTGGCCATCTGGCAAGCCGACGTAATGCTCGGAGGCATTGATCAGCCCGTGCGGGTAAGTGGCCTTTAATCTGTCCAGGTTCGGGGTGTTGGCTTGTAACACGGCATTGAATTCAGTGGTCTCGCTGTGACCAAAACCATCGAGGATAAGCAAAATGACAGGTTTGATTGACATGGCTAACAGTCTTTAAAGTGGTGACGGAACGTCGAATTGATGAATTCGTCTATTATAATCGCAACCGCAGGCGACGCATACCCGAAGGGGCCGGTGCTTTTATTCAGTCGTGCTGCTAATCATTAAGCTAAGAGGGCGAGTGTACAAGTGGAGTTTTTAAAACAAAATGTATTGTTGATCGGTCTGGCAGTCGGTTCCGGCCTGGCCTTGCTATTGCCAATGTTGAGCCGCTCTGTGGCTGGCATCACTTCGCTATCGGTGACTGAGGCCGTGATACTGATGAACCGACAATCTGCGCTGGTGCTGGATGTACGTGAGCCTGACGAGTTTGCCCAGGGCCATTTGCAAGGGGCGCGTAATGTGCCGTTATCGCAATTGTCTGCGCGCCTCAAAGAGTTGGAAAAATTTCGCGATAAACCTGTGCTGGTGGTCTGTGAGCGAGGCAGGCGCGCCAATACTGCTGCCAAATTACTCAAAGCGCAACAGTTTACGACCTTGAATGTGCTCAAGGGTGGCATGCAGGCCTGGATAGAAGCCAAAATGCCGAGCAGCAAATAAGCGGCATTGCAAGCAGGCATATTTTTAAAAGGAATTGTATGGCTAAAGTCGTGATGTATACCTCTGCAGTATGCCCTTATTGCATCAATGCGGAACGCTTGTTGAAGAACAAGGGCGTGACCGAGATTGAAAAAATCCGCGTCGATTTGCAGCCGGAATTAAGGGCTGAAATGATGGAAAAAACCGGTCGTCGTACGGTGCCGCAGATTTTTATCGGTGAGCAGCACGTGGGCGGCTTTGATGACCTGCATGCGCTTGATGTACAAGGCGGCCTGGACCCATTGCTGGCCGCCTAAACTGCATTGTTTTTTGTCACAAAAAACACATAGTCAGGCCGGGGATGTCCGGTTAGAATAGCGGCTTTGTGTATTGATAATTATTAAGGATAATTCATGGCTCAGGATTCACAGAACCAAACAGAACAAAACGCAGCACCGATTTTCAGCATTGAAAAGCTGTATGTACACGATGCGTCGATTGAAGTGCCAAATGCGCCTGCAATTTTCACTGAGCGTGCTACGCCGCAAATCAATGTAGAGCTGGGCAATAATGCACAGCAAGTCGAAGAAGGCATTTTCAATGTCTCTATCAAAGTGACCGTGACGGCTAAAATCGAAGACAAAACAGCCTTTTTGGTAGAAGTGACTCAGTCTGGTATTTTCGCGATTCGTAACGTGCCACAAGAAAACATGGAGCCTATCCTGGCCGTGGCTTGCCCGAACATTCTGTTCCCATATGCCCGTGAAGCGATTTCTGACATGGTGACACGCGCTGGCTTTATGCCTGTGTTGTTGAACCCGATCAACTTCGAAGCGCTTTACCTGCAACAGCAGCAGCAAGCAGCCCAGGCCGCTGGCGCACCTAACTAATTTTTATCTTAAAAAGTAAGTTACCTGTGACTTACTTTTGTCTTTTATCTGGATAAAGCCAAATGAGTAAGGTCGCCGTTCTTGGTGCTGGTGCCTGGGGCACAGCGCTCGCCATGCATATCGCGTTACAGCATGACGTCGTGCTGTGGGCGCGCAATAGCGGGCATGTCTCCGGTATGCGCAAGGCGCGTGCTAATCCGCTCTATCTGGGCGACTTTCCTTTTCCTGAGAAACTCACGGTTGAAGATGACCTGGCTGCGGCTGTGGACGGATCTGACCTGATTTTATCTGTGGTGCCTACGGCCGGATTCAGGCCTATTCTTCAGCAACTCAAGGCGCTGGGTATCACGCAGCCCCTGATCTGGGCCAATAAAGGCCTGGAGCCGCAAACGGCGAAATTACCGTTTGAAGTGGCACAAGAGGAGCTGGGTGCAGAGTATCCCTGGGGCGTGTTAAGCGGCCCCAGCTTTGCCGCTGAATTGGTCCGTGGATTGCCTACGGCCATTACACTGGCAGCGAATCATCGGGCGCTGGCACAACAGGCTGCACAGCTTATTCACGGCGGTTGCTTGCGTGTGTATGACAGCGTAGATGTGGTGGGTGCTTCTGTCGGTGGGGCGGTCAAAAACGTGATGGCGATCGCCGCAGGGATTTCGGATGGCATGGGCTTTGGTAACAATGCACGTGCCGCCATGATTACGCGCGGCCTGGCTGAAATTACCCGTTTTGGCATGGCCTTGGGTGCCAAAGCGGAAACGTTTATGGGGTTAGCAGGCGCTGGCGACCTGATTTTGACCTGTACCGGGCAATATTCGCGTAACCGTGAAGTCGGCTTGCAGCTCGCTTCCGGCAAATCGCTGGAAAGCATACTGGCTGGTTTAGGGCATGTGGCTGAAGGCGTGAATACTGCGCGCGAAGTGATGCGTCGTGCTGAGACGATAGGCGTTGAAATGCCGATTACCTTTGAAGTGAATCAATTACTGACCAACCAGAAAACCGCACAAGAAGCGGTGAGCGCCTTGCTGGGCCGTGGTCAGCGTCAAGAGTCTGTCTAAATCTTATCCTGCAGCCATTTTCTGGCTGCTTTAACCCTTCATTACACAAACGCTGGAACTTGGCGCAAGTAATCGAGTCAGCCTTAAGGTATTAAATCGTCAGGTTGAAAAAGCGTGCAGTCTCAAAAGAGGTGGTTAGTCAGAAGCGGTGTGATGTTCAGTGTGTTGGCCGGGTTGCTATCCATGCTGTATATGCTGAAAGCAGAAGCCCTTGCCTGGCATGTATGGCACCAGTGGCATAGCCCGGATCACCATGGACTGGATTTGGCCAATTACCAAGTCGCCATTGAGGCCAAACCGCTGGCCCATTACCAAAACACTTCTGGATTGACCTTTAATCACGAAACCGGCACGTTGTTTACCGTGCTCAATGATATGAGCATGATTGTTGAATTGAGTCGTGATGGCGTCCCACTGCGCGAGATTAAAGTCCATGGCACCGATGACCTGGAAGGGATTGCTCATGTTGAGCAGGACTATTATGTCGTTGCTGACGAGCGGGAAAATAAGTTATGGCTACTACAGATTAAGCCGGAAACGCGTGAGATTTCAATTAACGATGCCAGTTTGCTGCGGTTCGGCATGCATGAGCGAGGCAACAAGAATTTTGAAGGGGTTTCCTGGGACAGTGACCACCATAGGCTGATTGTGGTGAAAGAGCGTGATCCCAAATATGTCATCTCAGTGAGCGGCTTGTATGATCCCGAGCACAAAAAACAAAATACGATTGAAGTCGAACGGCTGAAGCAGTTTGATGGCGCGTTGAAGTGGGCACTACGGGATTTGTCTTCTGTGACCTATCATGAAAAATCCGGGCATCTTTTTTTGCTAAGTGATGAATCCAAGTTGCTGAAACAATTTAACGAATCTGGACAAACCATGGGCTCACTTGCACTCTGGAAAGGCTTTCATGGCTTGCATCACAGTGTGCCACAAGCGGAAGGCGTTTCGATTGACGACGAGGGTAATATTTATATCGTCAGTGAGCCGAACCTGTTTTATGTGTTTAAGCCCCCATTAAGCCATATCTAGATTGCGGTATTCAGAAGACAAAAACCCGCCGCAGCGGGTTTTTTGTTGTGCACGCTTGGAGATTATTCAATGCCCAGCAACTCAACTTCAAATACCAAGGTCGCATCCGGACCAATCACCGGGCCGCTGCCATTTGCGCCATAGGCGAGGTTGGATGGAATCGTCAGCTCAAACTTGCTGCCTACATTCATCAATTGCAAGCCTTCTACCCAGCCTGCGATCACGCCAGTCACCGGGAAAACAATCGGTTCACCACGGTCATAAGAACTATCAAACACCGTGCCGTCGATCAGCGTGCCTCTGTAATGCACTTTGACGCGGTCGCTGGTGGTTGGTTTTGCGCCACTACCAGTCACCAATGATTTATATTGCAGACCACTGGCCGTTGTTGTGACGCCTTCTTTTTTTGCGTTGTCTGCCAGATAAGCTTCGCCCTCAGCCTTGTTTTTAGCATGCGCAGCCATTTGCCTTGCCTGGCTCTCTTGTTGTACTTGCTCGACTGCGCTTCTTTTTTCGTCATCAGATAAGCGAGACGCCTGACCGGACATGACATCTTTCACCGCAAGTGCGACCACTTCTGCGTCTAGTTCTAGGCCATCATTTTTAAGTTGATGCGCCAGGTTTTCACCGACGATGTAGCTTAAGCGCTGGGTGAGTGAGTCTAATTGAGTTGCCATGATGTGTTCTTTCGTTATTTAAATAGCACGCGTGGATGCGTGTGTGAAACAGTGATTTAATCCATCATTATGACGGAGAGTTGTTGATAAAACAAAACCCGCTTTTGCGGGTTTTGTTTTAATGCTGCTTAGGGCATTTCAGCAAGTTAAAGCGATGAGTGCAAGGCGCGTATCCGCAGGCAGTACAATAAGTACGACAAGGATATGCAACGCAGCAATCACCGCTTTAGCGACGCTGAAATTACATCATGCCGCGCCATTGGGTTTGATGGTCGGCAAATGATGTAATCAAACCAAAGGCTACATCATGCCGCCCATGCCACCCATCCCGCCCATATCCGGTGCAGATGGCGCATCTTCTTTAGGCAGCTCAGCAACCATGCAGTCAGTCGTCAGCATCAAGCCAGCCACTGAAGCCGCATTTTGCAGTGCAGAACGTGTCACTTTGGTTGGATCCAGTACGCCCATTTCAACCATGTCGCCATAGGTTTCGTTAGCCGCGTTGTAACCGTAGTTGCCTTTACCAGCAGCTACGTTGTTTACGACTACAGATGGTTCAACGCCAGCGTTTTGAGTGATTTGGCGCAGTGGCTCTTCAACTGCACGCAGAACGATTTTGATACCAGCATCTTGATCCAGGTTGTCACCTTTCACTTTAGCAATCGCGTCACGGGCACGGATCAGTGCAACACCACCGCCAGCCACAATGCCTTCTTCAACGGCAGCGCGGGTTGCGTGCAATGCATCTTCAACGCGGGCTTTTTTCTCTTTCATTTCGATTTCAGTCGTTGCACCAACCTTGATCACAGCCACACCGCCAGCCAGTTTGGCTACGCGCTCTTGCAGTTTTTCACGGTCGTAGTCGCTAGACGCTTCTTCGATTTGTGTTTTGATTTGGCCGATACGGGCTTTGATGGCTTCTTCGTTACCTGCGCCGTCGATAATGATGGTGTTTTCTTTACCCACTTCGATGCGTTTTGCCTGGCCCAGGTCATGCAGTTGTACGGCTTCCAGTTTCAGGCCCACTTCTTCAGAAATCACGGTACCACCGGTCAACACAGCAATGTCTTCCAGCATGGCTTTACGACGGTCACCGAAACCAGGCGCTTTCACAGCGGTCGTTTTCAGGATGCCGCGGATGTTGTTCACCACCAGGGTTGCCAATGCTTCGCCATCAACATCTTCAGCGATGATTAACAATGGACGGCCCGCTTTCGCTACTTGCTCCAATGTTGGCAGCAGGTCGCGGATGTTGGATACTTTTTTGTCGTGCAATAACACAAAAGGATTGTCCAGCAACGCGATTTGGCGCTCTGGATTGTTGATGAAGTATGGAGACAGGTAACCACGGTCAAACTGCATACCTTCAACCACATCCAGCTCGTTGGTCAGGCCGGAACCATCTTCAACAGTGATCACGCCTTCTTTACCTACTTTGTCCATCGCGTCAGCAATGATCTGGCCAACGGAGGTGTCGGAGTTAGCAGAAATAGCACCTACTTGTGCGATTTCTTTGCTGGTTGTACATGGTTTGGATTGTGCTGCCAGATCTGCAACGGCTGCTTCAACCGCTTTGTCGATGCCGCGTTTCAGGTCCATTGGGTTCATGCCGGCGGCAACAGATTTCATGCCTTCACGGATAATGGCTTGTGCCAATACAGTTGCAGTTGTTGTACCGTCACCGGCGATGTCATTGGTTTTAGAAGCAACTTCTTTTACCATTTGCGCGCCCATGTTTTCGAATTTGTCTTTCAATTCGATTTCTTTAGCCACAGACACACCATCTTTAGTGATGGTAGGTGCGCCGAAAGAACGCTCCAACACCACGTTACGGCCTTTAGGGCCCAGGGTCACGCGTACTGCGTTAGCCAATACGTTGACACCATTTACCATTTTTTGGCGAACGTCATCACCAAATCTTACGTCTTTAGCTGCCATTTAAATTCTCCTAATTCAATATTAGATAAGGGTGGTTGTGAGTCAATTACTCAACAATCGCCATGATGTCTTCTTCACGCATCACCAGCAGCTCTTCGCCGTCGACTTTAACAGTCTGGCCAGAGTATTTGCCGAACAACACTTTGTCGCCGACTTTCACGTCCAAAGGAATTGCTTTGCCGTTGTCGTCTTTTTTACCATTGCCTACTGCCTGCACCACACCTTGGTCTGGTTTTTCGGTAGCGCTGTCTGGAATCACAATGCCAGAAGCGGTTGTGCGCTCTTCAGCGGCGCGTTTAACGATCACTCGATCATGCAATGGACGAATACTCATGAATGTCTCCTTGGAGTTTTCTTAAAGTGTTATAAGGGTGAAATTAAAACGAATTTTTAATCAATGCGGTACGCATTTTAGCACTCACGTACCTTGATTGCTAATTGGGGATAGAGTTTTTTGATTTCAAGTGCAAACGCGTAATTTTTTTATGGGAATGCCTAAAGTACTTTATAGAGTTGACGAAATTAAGACGAAGGTCTTTAACGCACATGCTCTGTAAATAAAATGCGATGAAACAATCCGCATCAATACTGGCATCGGTGCTTTTTTGGTGTGCAACTGTACCCTAAAAATTACGCGTTTCTGTATCTGGTTTCCTGGTGTTGCTTGCCTTAGGATGGCAATCAACGTCATTCCGCATTCATACACTGGCAATGGTTCATGTGTGCCAGTTCACCGTTAGAGACTATGTCGCAACCAAAAGCCTCCATTAAGCCCTATCACCACCCAGCCGCCGGTTGGGGGGCGTTAAAGCAAGTCGCTGCGCAACTGGCGCTGCAAAAGATTCCTGTGAAAGGCATCATGACTTTGCTGGCCCAAAACCAGCCGGATGGTTTTGATTGCCCGGGTTGCGCCTGGCCAGACAAAGAGCACACGTCTACTTTTGAGTTTTGCGAAAATGGGGTGAAAGCCGTCGCGGCAGAGGCGACCAATAAGCGTACGCCGCCAGCGTTTTTTGCCAAACACACGGTGACCGAGCTGATGGGCTGGGGCGATTTTGAGCTAGAAAACGAAGGTCGTTTGACGCACCCGATGCGGTATAACGCCAGCACAGACAAGTACGAAGAAACTTCCTGGGATGATGCGTTTGCGTTGATTGCCTCACATTTGAATGCGCTTGCCGACCCGAATGAGGCGATTTTTTATACCTCTGGCCGTGCCGCCAATGAAGCAGCGTTTTTGTATCAGTTGTTTGTGCGTGAGTTCGGCACCAATAACTTCCCCGATTGCTCCAATCTTTGCCACGAATCTACCAGCATGGCGTTGCCGCCAACCGTGGGGATCGGCAAGGGGTCGGTGACTTTACATGATTTTGAGCATACCGACACCATTCTGATTTTTGGCCAGAATCCGGCCACCAACCATCCGCGCATGCTGGGTGAGCTGCGCGAAGCCGCCAAGCGTGGCGCACGTATTGTGGCGATTAACCCGCTGAAAGAGCGTGGCCTGGAGCGTTTTGCTGACCCACAAAGTCCGTTTGATATGCTGTCTTTCAAAGGCAGCAAAATCAGTGATTTGTTTATCCAGCCTAAACTGGGCGGCGACCTGGCACTGATTAAAGGCATGATCAAGTTCGTGATCCAGTGGGATGACGAGGCGATCAAGCATGGTGCCGAGCGCGTAGTCGACCTGGAATTTATCCAGCAGCATACCAATAATTTTGAAGCGATTGCCGCAGATGCACGCGAGGAGAGTTGGGATGTGATTGTGGAAGAGTCCGGCGTGCCCTTGGCGCAGATTGAGGAAATCGCACGGATTTACGCCACAGGTGATCGCGTGATTGCTACCTGGGGCATGGGCATTACCCAGCACAAGCATGGCGTCGCCACGATTAAAACACTGGTCAATCTGATGTTATTGCGCGGCAATATCGGCAAAGAGGGCGCAGGCCTGTGCCCAGTGCGCGGCCATAGCAATGTACAGGGCAACCGCACTGTGGGCATTTATGAAAAGATGCCAGTGGAGTTTCTCGAAAGCCTGGAGCGCGTATTTGATATCAAGGTGCCGAAAACGCCAGGCTATGATGCCGTAGGCGCAATTCACGCCATGATAGAAGGTAAAGGTAAAGTATTCTTTGGCCTGGGCGGTAATTTCTCGATTGCGACGCCAGATACTGACCGCACCTGGGAAGGCATGCGCAACTGCGATTTGACCGCGCATGTGACGACGAAACTTAACCGTAGCCATCTGGTGCATGGCAAGGAAGCACTGATCTTGCCATGCCTGGGCCGCACCGAGATCGACACGCAGGAAACTGGCGCACAGGGTGTGACGGTAGAAGACTCCATGAGCATGGTGCATATCTCTTACGGCATGAACAAGCCCGCTTCACCGCAGTTGCTGTCCGAGCCAGCCATCGTGGCGCGTCTGGCCCATGCTACGCTTAAGCGCAGCAAGACACCGTGGCTGGAATATATCAAGGATTACAGCAAAATCCGTGATGTGATCGAGCAGACCATGCCGGTGGCGTTTAAAAATTACAACGAGCGCATCAAGCACCCGGGCGGTTTCCGTATGCCGGTGCCTTCCAGCGAACGACTCTGGAACACGCCTTCTGGTAAAGCGGAGTTCACCTTGCAGGCGATTCCACGTCATTCACCTATCCATCAGGCCCGTGAGCAATATGGCGACCAATTGTTTGTTCTGATGACTACGCGTTCGCATGACCAGTACAACACCACAATTTATGGCATGGATGACCGCTACCGTGGCGTATTTGGTCAACGCCGCGTGATCTTTATGAACCCGACAGATATTGCACGCATGGGCTTGCAGGCGGGCGACTGGATTAACCTGATCAGCGTGTGGCAGGATGGTATCACCCGTCGGGCAGACAAGTTCCTGGTGGTGTCATACGATATTCCGCAAGGTTGCCTGAGCGGTTATTACCCGGAAACCAATAACCTGGTACCGCTGGAAAGTGTGGCCGATGATTCACGGACACCAACCTCCAAGTCTATTCCGGTGATTATCGAAAAAACCACTGCACCTGAGGTCGCCAATGCTGCTTGAGCATGATGTGGATCACGTATCGGCGCCGGACGATGTACTTTCCGATTGCATTCCGCTGGACAGAAGCACCGTGCTGATGTTGAGTATTCTGGAGTTGTTGCATGCGGAACATGCGCAAGGCCGCACACAAGTTTCACTGGCCGTGATTTGCAAGCGCCTGGATATTCGCATGAGCACCTTGCAACGCCTGATGACCGCATTAAGCGAGCAGGCGCTGGTGAATGTATTGACGCAAAAAGACCGCCTGGTGGCTAGCTTGACCACCAGCGGCGAAGAAATTTCCCTTGCGTTGCAGGCTGCCTGAATCTTAATACTGCCGCTCAGCCGTCTGCTACAGGCCTGACGTATAATGGCAAGCATCACAACTCCTTTCTCCGCTTGGCTACCATGAAGCTTTATGTCTCGTTTGCCGCCCGCATACGCGCAATGATCGATGAAGGCGTACTGCGGCCAGGAGACAAGGTGTTCTCGGTGCGGCAAGCCAGTCAGAAGTACGGGCTCAGCATTAGCACGGTGTTGCGTGCCTATTTGCAACTGGAGCAGGATGGCATTATCAGCAGCCATCCACAATCAGGTTACTACGTCACGCCGCGCAAGCGCTTGCAGCAAAAACAGGCGTCGCCATTGGCGAAAGATCTCAATTTATCTGAGGTAGATGCCAGCAAGCTGGTGCTCACTACGCTTAAATCTATTCGCGAATTCGGTACCGTACCTTTGGGCTCTCCGTTCCCGGATCCGCAGTTATTTCCACTCAAACGTATCCACCAATATGAAAAAGCCCTCACTGATGACGAGGGGGAATGGGGTGTGCTCAGCGATTTGCCGCCTGGCAACGAGATGTTGCGCCAGCAGATTGCCCGCCGTTACCTGGCTAATGGTATGGATGTATCGCCGGACGACATCGTGATCACGCATGGTGCCACTGAAGCCATTACCTTATGCCTGCAGGCCGTGGCCAAGGCGGGCGACACGATTGCGCTGGAATCGCCAGGCTATTATGCGCTGGCGCATACCGTCGAGCGGCTGGGCATGAAAGTGGCCGAAATCCGTACCGATGCAGCATCTGGTATCGATCTGGATGCCTTGCGTGCCGTGGCCGACAATGTGCGTCTTTCGGCGGTAATCCTCACCACCAATTTCCAGAATCCGCTGGGATTTGTGATGCCTGACGAGAAAAAACAGGCTTTAGTCGCATTTCTGGCGGAGCAGAATATTCCGTTGATTGAAGATGATGTGTATGGCGAGTTGTACTTCAGTGACGAGCCCCCTTTGCCCGCCAAAGCCTTTGATCGCGCGGGCATGGTGTTGCATTGTTCGTCATTTTCCAAATCGCTGGCGCCAGGTTATCGCGTGGGTTGGACGGCGGCTGGCCGTTATCGGCAGGAAGTGGAGCGCCTGATGTTCCTCAATAGTCTGTCACTGACATCGGCACCGCAGATCGCGATTGCCAAGTTTATGCAGCGCGACAGCTTTGAGCAGCACCTCAGGCAGTTACGCCATACACTGCGCTCTCAATATGTACTTATCCGCAATGTGATAGAGCAGAGCTTTCCAGCGGGCACGCAGTTGTCTGTGCCCAAAGGCGGTTATGTCATCTGGGTGAAATTACCACCAGCACTGGATGCCCTGGAGTTGTATCGTGCCGCGATCAACAATGGCATCACTGTGGCACCGGGGACGATTTTCTCGCGTAAGAAAGAGCTTACCCACTATATCCGTCTTAATTTTAGCCATTTATGGACATTGGCGATTGAGCAGGCCGTGCGCGATGTTGGCGCACTTGCGCGGGACATGCTGGCTGCGGAGAAGCCGGGCCCAGATAACATGCGGGGCAGTGAATAGCCTGTCGTGAGTGTTGATCTTGATGCAATCAAATTCAACCGCAAGCGCCGGAGTGTTTAGTGCTGCATGATGGTATATCGTTGAGGTCTCGAGTGGAGACGGCAAGCATGGCAATTTCAAGCAGCATACAAGCACAGCAAACCCTGAGTGACCCACGTTGGCAGCAGGTCGTGGCACGCGACGCACAGGCAGATGGCAGCTTCTTTTATTCGGTTAAAACCACTGGTGTCTATTGTCGCCCATCTTGCGGCGCCAGGCAGGCACGTCCGGAAAATGTGGCATTTCACGCCACCATCGCTGCCGCTGAGGCTGCCGGGTTCAGGCCATGCAAACGCTGCAAGCCGAACCAGGCTGCGCTGGCAGATATTTATGCCGAAAAAGTAGCGGTGGCCTGTCGCTTGATAGACGCGGCCGAGACCAGTCCCAGTTTAACGCAATTAGCTGAGCATGCCGGTTTAAGCCGGTTCCACTTTCATCGCATGTTTAAAGCCGTCACTGGCTTGACGCCCAAGGCCTATGTTGCAGCACACAAGGTGCAACGATTGCGCCAGCAGCTTGATGCCAACATGAAGGTGACCGATGCGATTTACGAAGCAGGCTATGGGTCAAGCAGCCGTTTTTATGAAGCCTCTAGCCAGGCACTGGGCATGCAGCCTACGCAATATGTGCAAGGTGGCAAGCAGGTACCAATCCATTTCGCTTTGGCGCAGTGTTCCCTGGGCGCGGTGCTGGTGGCCAGGAGTGCCAAAGGCGTGTGTGCAATCTCTATGGGCGATGACGCCGGGTTGTTGTTAAATGCGTTGCAAGATAGGTTTCCTGCTGCAGTCTTGATAGGTGGCGATGCGGATTTTGAGGCTATGATTGCCAGCGTACTGGCTTTTATCGAGTCACCCAAACTCGGGTTGAATTTGCCGCTGGATATTCAGGGAACGCTGTTTCAGCGGCGTGTCTGGCAGGCTTTACGCGAGATTCCCAGTGGGGAGACGGTGACCTATAGCATGCTTGCTGAGCGTATCGGTATGCCAAAAGCGGTACGGGCGGTGGCCAGTGCTTGCGCCGCGAATACGCTGGCTGTGGCGATTCCTTGTCATCGTGTCATTCGCCAGGACGGCTCGCTGTCTGGCTATCGCTGGGGCGTGGTGCGTAAACAGGCCCTGCTTGCAAAAGAGGCTGCTGACTGAAGACTGTTGGGCGAGCTGGAGGATGCTTTTCCCCCCAAGCCTAAAACTGATTATTCCACTGTGTTAACCAGGTATTGGCAGTCGCCTGGTCCATCGGCCTGGCAAAGTAGTAACCTTGGGCGTAGCGGCAGCCAAGCTCGCGCAAACCAATGGCGGCCAACGTATTTTCTACACCTTCGGCAATGGTTTCCAGCCCCAGACTTTCTGCCAGTTTGAGGGTGGAGGCGACTACCTTTCTCGATTTTGACGAGGTTTCCATGGTGGTGACAAAGGATTTATCAATCTTGAGCTCGGTAAATGGCAGTTTGGCCAATTGCGCCATCGAGGAGTAACCGGTGCCGAAATCATCAATGCTCAGCTTAAAACCTTCGGTCCTGAGTTGAGAGAGGATTTGCTGCGCTTCTTCCGGGTCGTGCATGGTGGCGGTTTCTGTGAGTTCCAGAATGATTCTTTCCGGTGCTACCTCCAAAGATTGGCTGGCGTTGACCAATGCATTGGTGAGTAAGTGGTTTTTAATGCTTTTTGCCGAGATGTTGAGTGAAAATGACAGCGTTTTGCTGAGTGATCGAATAAAATTGAATCCTGTTTCAATCACAATCTGCGTCAGCTGGTCAATTTGCCCGGTTTTTTCAGCCACTGGAATAAACAATTCGGGTAGCTTGATTCCCAGGGTCGGGTGTTTCCAGCGCAACAAACCTTCAAAGCCAATCACTTTACCGCTGAGCAATTCAATTTGTGGCTGATAAAACAAGGTGAATTGGTCGTTGCGGATGGCGTCATCAATGGTCGCAGCATCGACAATAAATGATTGGGCGCTCATATCGCTGCTGGTATGCGCATGCAGGTCGACCGATACCTGGTCTGTCAGCAGGTTTCTCAATATGTGCTGGTGGAATGGCTGGTAGAGAATGCCGCGGATATTCAGGTTGTGCTCAATCGCCGCAAGTTGCGCGGCAGGCAGCGTGTCTGTCCCAATGCCGCTACTTAAAATAATGGCTGATTGGCAATCCAGCTGGGCCAGGGTTTTTAATATCTCGATGCCATTGATGCTGGGCATGACGATATCAATCGCCAGATGTGTGGGTTTCCAGGCTAAAAATGCATCAATAAACAGCGAGGCGTCGGCCAATATCCTGACTTCAAATCCCAGGCTTTGAGCTTCGCTGGCAATGATATTGGCATCCTGAGTATCATCATCCAGGATTAAAAGCGTGCTTGTACGCATTGCGCAACCTCCTTTGTGATCTATTTCAATACTGATGGATAGAACCCTGTTTCGTTCGATTGAGTATTGCAGGCGCTTAATGCAAAGCGCTTTCAGGCATGTGGTACATGACATCGCAACGATGCATGCGATGGGTGGATGTGGCGATTAACGAATTGATATTAATATAGTTTTTGTCAAACAGGTAATTCTTATCAACTTTTAAGAGCCATATGAGTTGAGCAGGCGTAAGGTGGTAGGCATTGAATGCCCGTAGAAGTGCTGGTTGCCGGTCAAGTGCTTGGGATGCGTTTAGCGTCGGCCAGATAGGCTTGTAACTGCTCTTTGGGCATGGGTTTGGCGAAGTAATAGCCCTGAATCAACTGGCAGCCCATGGCTTGTAAAAAGCGCACCTGGCTTTCTGTTTCTGCGCCTTCGGCCACGCATTCCATATGCATGCCCTGGCACAGCGTAAGAATTGAGCGCACGATGGTTTGGCTGGTGGTATTGGTTTCAATATCCTTGACAAAGCTACGGTCAATTTTCAGTTTGTCCAGCGGCAGGTGCTGTACATGACTTAAGCTGGAGTAGCCGGTGCCAAAATCATCCAGCGCCACTTTGGCGCCCGCCTTGCGCAGCAGGCCGATATTTTCCCGCGCTGTTTCAAAGTCTTGTAACAAGGCGGTTTCGGTGATTTCAAATACAAAACGGTCGGGGGTGATCTGGCTGGTGTGCATCATGCGGATCAGCTCTTTAATCACGGCCTGGTTGGTGACGTCGTAAGCCGATAGATTGAATGACAGCCGCATTGTTTCTGGCCAGGTCGTCATTTCTGCCATTGAGCGGCTGAACATCAGTTTTGTGATGTCGGCAATCATGCCCAGGCTTTCTGCCACCGGGATAAACATGGCCGGTGAAACTGCGCCTATGGTGGGGCTTTGCCAGCGGGCCAGACTTTCAAACGCACATACCTCGTCCGCATCAATATCAATAATCGGTTGAAATACCGGATAGAGCTCGGCATGGATATCTGCCGTGCGTAAGGCCTGGTCTATGCGGTTCAAATGCATACGCTCTTGTTCCAGCGTCGCTGAGTAGATTTCCAGATTGCCGCGGCCCGTGCGTTTGACGTGATACAAGGCAAAATCGGCATGCTCGTACAGGGTTTGTGCCGAGATATAGTCGTCGCAAATAATGCAGGCACCCATGGAGGCTTTAACGATAATGAGCAGGCCATCAATGCTGATAGGCTGTGAAATTGCCTGGTTAATCTCATGAGCGATTTGCTTGAGTGACGCGTGTTTATCGTCGGTGACCAGGTGAAAAGCGAACTCATCGCCACCCAGTCGGTAAAACTGCACCTGGCCGGGCCTGACCTGCGCCAGCCGTTTGCCGACCTCAATCAACACCAGGTCGCCGATATGGTGGCCGTGCACATCATTGACCGGTTTGAAGTTATCAAGGTCCAGAATCCCCACCGCAAAACAGTCTTGCGTTTGCCTGGCCAGTGCCAGTTGTTGCTCTACTTGCACAAAAAACTGCCGTCGATTGGGCAACTGCGTCAGTACGTCCTGATTGGCCAGGCGCTGATTTTCTTTTAATAATGTGTGTGTTTCAAACGTGGCGTTTACCCATTTATCGAACATGGTGGTGCTGCCACGCATGGTGATTAACATGCCCACTTCAAACACCATGATCAGCAAAGTCATCAAATGCGCATGTTCGAAGTCGCCACGATAAATACAGGCGATGGCTGACGAAATCATCAGCAGGTTGTAGGCGTAAGCGGCCGGGCCCAGCTTGCTTAAAATAAACGCGAAGCAAAAACCGTAAAGCGTATTGTGGAAGATCAGGAAGTAGTGCCCGAAGGTGTCGGTGAGCGGGTAGAGGTAAATGCTACGCCAGAAGGTAAAGAATCCAGCCAGAATAAAAACGATGGAAGCGATCTCCAGTCGTTTACGTATTTTGTCGATAGAAGGTCGTTCGTCGCGGTGCCAGAACCAGTACAGCAGCAGGCTGCAAACAATCAGCATCCTGATCAGGGGCGTCGCGATTGACAGCGACCAATGCACCTGGTTATTTAAAACGATCATTTGTATGCTGAGGGCGCTAATCGCGGTGAAAAGCGCGACAGGCACATCTTCAAGCAGGCTGTTATAGCGCGCTCGCAATACTTCATGGCTGGTCGTTTTAAAAAATGACATTGATTTTTTAGACTAATTATTGTCTTTTAGTGATCCAATATTAAGCATGCGCAACCCGTTTTGATCTGGTAAACACAGCGCAATAAGCTTTCCAATTGTGGATTTGGTCTGGCAGCAAACACTGGCAGCCGTTTTGTCGGCGGTATTTTTGCGCAGCCCGAGTCCGGCAGTGATTTTACTTTTATTTCAATATATTTAAATGGTTTATTGCAGCCATTTTTTATAAAAATGGTTGAAATGAACCGGAGGAATTTGCCAGTTTTTAAATGCATTGACATTTTTTAATTGAGAATCAATCTCTTATTGAATCTCTTGGTGATGGCATGTGTTTTGCAACAATCAAGCTATTCAAAGTAGGGTGGTGGAATATGAGCGAAACACTAGCTTGGTGCGGCATCGATTTAAAGTGGGCTTACACCGACGTCTTGCGTCGTATTGGTCGTCGCACGGCATGTGTGCAGCGTGCCAAGGATATCTTGCACGATGCACTGGTTTTCTTTGCTGTGTCCAGCCATCCGGCGCGTGAAGAATCACCGCAAGCTTACTTGAATGGCATCGTCAACCATTTGCTGGTAGACGAGTTTCGCCACAGGACGCGGTTTGTCGACGAAGACCAGATTGACGAAGCCGCGCTGATTCTGGAATGCACGCCCGAGCAGTTGTATGAAACCCGGCAAAAGCTGCATCACTTGCAGCGTGTGGTCGACTTGTTGCCAGAAAAATGCCGCCAGGTATTCTGGCTCTATCATGTGGATGAGATGAAGCAACGCGAAATTGCCGTGCAGCTCAATATCAGTACCAATATGGTTGAAAAACACCTGATCCGTGCCATGCTGGATATCCGGGCATTTCAACAGGCGATCCATTAAGCCTGCCGCTTATGTCTAAACCGCTCACGTCCAAATCATCCACAGCCAAGTCGCTCACACTAAGTGAAATGGCTGCGCGCTGGTACTTGCGTATGCGTGAGCATGCGAACAATCAACGCGCTGCCGAGCATCAAGCGTTTGAGCAATGGCTGGCAGACGACCCGAGTCACGCTGCCGAATACAACAGCTTCGCCCATGCCATGCGTCAGCTTGACTCAGCTGAGAGCTTGTCTAGCCTGGCAGATGCCGCTGAGCAGCAAGCGTTTCTGGCCAATGAAGCCCGCCGCAAAGCCAAACAACAGCGTTTGGCACAGCTGATGGTCGTCTGTTTTATTTGTATTGCTGGCTTTTTCTCGCATCAGCAATACCAGGTCTGGCAAGCCAAGCCCGTCATGCAGCTAGCCGCACAAAACCCGGTGGGGCAAATTGTCACTAAAACACTGGATGACGGCACCAAAGTCACCTTGAGCGCCAGAAGTGATATGGAAGTGACCTATTACCGCCACCAGCGCCATGTACTGCTCAAAGAAGGCGAAGCGATTTTTGAAGTGACCAAAGACCCTGATCGCCCATTTGTGGTGGAAACAGACACTGCAAGAGTGACGGTATTAGGGACGCGCTTTGCCGTCAACCGGCTGGAGCAGCTAGTGCGTGTGAGTGTTGATCACGGCCATGTCAAAGTCGAACCCAGGTTTGAGGGGGATGCGATGCAAGCTGAAAACCAGGCACTGATTTCGCGTGAAATTACCAATGGCCAAGTGGCTGAAGTGTATCCTAACCGCGCCATGGTGTTGGTCAACCGCCCGGCTTCTGATGCCTTTGCTTTTCTCAAAGGGCGGCTGGTGTTTGACCGTGCCGATACTAGCGAAATTGCCTACACCGTTTCTCGTTACCGCCAGAAGCCGGTGCAGTCGCAAGGTAAGCAAGTGCGCAATATTTCGGCTGATATCAATATTCAGGATATAGACCAGTTCTTGCGCGGCCTGCCCAATATCGCCCCGGTCAAACTGCAAGACGCGCCGCAGTACACACTGCTTAATAGTTTGCATTAGTGCATGACCTAGTGTTGGTTTTCAGTATGGTCAGGAGCACTGATACGATAGAAATGGCACTTGCTTGCACTTTAAAAGCATTCGGAAACATAAGCGATGAATTCCTCAATTGAATGGCATGGCATCAACTTAAGATGGGCGTATTGCGAGTTATTGCCTGCAATCTATAACGACATCCGTTGTCGCCACAAGGCTTACGATATCCTGCATGACGCCTTGTTAAAGTTTGCAATTTCACCTTCCACCATCAATCTGGAAAAACCTCATGCTTATCTGCGGGTCATCGCACATAACCTGGCACACGAAGACCGCAAGTTCAATAAAAGGCTGGTCGCATTTTCCACTGAAGAGTTTGATCTGGCGGCTTTTTTAGAAGACCCCACTAAAGTCGCGCCCTCGCCTGAGGAGCTCACTTCGCTCAAACAACGGCTTGAAGCCTTGCAACGCGTCATTAATCGCCTCCCACCCAAGTGCCGTGAGGCGTTCTGGTTATATCGGGTAGACCAGCGCTCCCTCAAAGAGATTGCAGATCAGCTATCTATTAGTGTGAATATGGTGTCACGACATATCACCCGCGCCATGCTGGATTTAACCCGACTGCAAGATCAAGTCCTGTCATGATGTCGCGTAACCACACGGACAAATTGCGTGAAGTCGCGATTAGCTGGTTTATCCGCATTAAAGATGTCGAAGCCGATGACCCTTTACGATCCAAATTCGAGCAGTGGTTAATGGCCAGTGTGGCACATCAGCAAGCATATGCGGATGTTGCAAACGTGTGGGCGTCTTTTGACTCACCGCATGCGCTTGAAAAACTGGCGGATATTGCCGACCAGGATGCTTTCTTTCAACAGGCCGCGCAATCCAAAAAAATCAAAAATTATGTTGCGGGTGCCGTGGCTGCAGTGGCGATAGGCCTGGGTGGTTTACTGGGTTTCCAAACCTGGCGTGCTCAACCTGTCATGCAAATGGCCGCACAGGTTGAGGTCGGGCAAGTGAAGGCGCAACGTCTGGAAGACGGCACCTTGATGACCATGAATACCGGTACAGATATTGAAGTCACCTACTACCGTGACCGGCGCATGGTGACGCTCAAGCGCGGGGAGGCCATCTTTGAAGTCACTCGCGATGAAAGCCGTCCATTCATCATTGACAGCGGCAAGGCCAAAATCACGGTGCTGGGTACCCGCTTTGCAGTCAACCGCTTGCATAAACTGGTCCGTGTCAGCGTAGATCATGGCACCGTCAAGGTTGAGCCTCAGAGTGTGGACAGTACGACCCAGCCAAATGCATTGATATTACATGATGGCGAAGTGGCCGAAGTGAAACATGACAATACAAAACCAACACGCTCACATCACCAGGCGTCTGATGCCTTTGCGTTCGAAAAAGGCATGGTGATATTTGAAGAAGCTGATCTGGATGAAATCGCCGAGACGCTTTCCAGATACCGCAAGTTGCCTTTAGTCGCAGAACAACCGGTATCTAACAGCGTACATATCTCTTCGATGCTGAAGACAACCTCGATTGAGACCTTTATTCATCAAATGCCTGAGCTGGCCCCAGTGCGTATTGTACCAACCGCGCAGGCCACCCTGATAAAGGCGAAAACACCTGCTAAATAAATAAATTTAAAAATCGACATCACAATATTGCCCGCTAAAAACGTCATTGCGGTAATAAGACGAATTCAGGGATGGCAATGGTACAGAGGATCATACATAAACACAGCCTTTTAGCATGGGCTGTGCTATCAACACTCACTAGTAACTCAGCAGTTTTGCACCAGTTGTACGCTGCTGAACTCAATACCAATGTGCCCACCACCAGCGAAACAGGTGGTTTCCCGGTGCAAATCAATTTACCTGCACAGCCCTTAAATCAATCCATCAGGCAATTAGCCAATCAAACAGGCTTGAGCATCTCTTTCGATAGTGAGCTCACCAAAAATAAAACTGCCCCGGCGGTGAAGGGTTTTCTATCCCCGCAAGAGGCTTTAAAAAAGATACTTCAAGGCAGTGGATTACAACTCAATATCAGTGGAGACTCCGCTGTTATCAAGCCCGAGCCAGAGAAAAGCCCGCAAGCACTTAATCTAGACGCCGTAGAAGTCCGCGCTAAGCGCTTTTATGAAGTCGGCCCTTTGCCTGGCTTGGGTTTAACCAAGGAGGAAATCCCAGGCAATGTACAAAGTATTTCTGCCAAAGAGATTAAAGAAGCGCATTCATTAAGCATTACGGATTTGATGAATCGCAAACTGCAATCTGTGACAGTTAATGATTACCAGGGCAATCCGTTTCAAATGGACGTGCAATACCGTGGCTTTACTGCAGGTCCTCAAATTGGTACCCCGCAAGGTTTGAGTGTGTTTATTGACGGTATTCGCGTCAATGAACCATTCGGCGATGTGGTGAATTGGGACATGCTGCCGATGAATGCGTTGGCAAGTGTCGATGTATTCCCGGGCTCTAACCCAATTTTTGGCTTAAATACTTTGGGTGGAGCATTCTCACTTAAAACCAAGGATGGTTTTAATAATGCGGGGATTGATGCAGATGTTCTTACTGGCTCCTATGGTCGAAAACAACTTCAGGCTGAGGCTGGTTGGAATAATGGCACCGTGGGTTTATTTGCCGCAGGCAACATTTTTCTTGAAGATGGTTGGCGTGAGAATTCACCGAGTAAAGTGAATCAGTTGTTTGGTAAAGCGAGTTATCGAGGTGATAAGTTAGATCTTAATTTGAGTACCTTGTTGGTGGAAACAAATCTGACTGGTAACGGTTTAATCCCAAGCGAGGAATATAACCGGGACCGGAATGCAGTTTTTACTTCGCCTGACAAAACAAAAAATCAACTACAGCAGTTTCAGCTGTCGGGTAGTTATTTTGTGAGCGATACATTCACGATTACTGGTCAAGTGTATCGCAGGAATAGTGACAGAAAGCAAAAAGGCTCTGATGTAATGACTGATTACAGTGATGAGCTAGTTGCCAAGCGGCGACCAACCAGTGCAGATCAGTACACTTGTCTCTTCCCAAGCACTAATCAGTACGGATTACCTGATTACGTTATTATTCCTGTTGAAAATTATGATCCTGCTAATGGTGTCGATTTATTTTCAACTCAATTCTTCCAGGATTTCGCCAATGGCACGTTAGATGTAAGTAACTATTCTAATCTAGTCAACAGCAAGCCATTACCAGATGAGTTCTTGGCTTCATATAGGTTTACCTACAACCAATTTAAAAACTTCAGAGAGTACATTACTTATAACAATAACAGTGATGCTGGAGATGCACCGCCTAACGTTGGCGAAACTGATCCTGCATACTTTGATGAGCCCTCTTATTTCTCTGACTTTACTGCACCATTTGGTGGAGTGCCTACAGGGGTGGGAGGCATCGTTCCAAGTTTTTCGGATTATTTTTTTACTCGTGACGGAAACACCATAACAAAGAATTATGTGATGCTGCTTTCGACTCTTAACGAATCCAATTGTGCACAAACTCAGGGTGCCAGCTTTGAAATAACTGACCCTGTTACCGGTAATCCGGTTTTAGTTGATGGTGTAGGCTTGAATCAACCTGGGTATATTGAAGGCACGCCGACAGCCTTAATCACTAAAAACCAGATCAAGCAAGTCACAGATGGTATGTCCGTCCAGCTTAATTGGAATCTTGAACATCATAAGCTAATGGTGGGGGCGTCAATTGATGCTGCAAATGCTGAATATACTAATGAGCAGATGTTAGGTTTTTTTGATGCTAGTCGAAAGGCTTACCTGGACCCAGAGCAGGCACATCCACAATTTGGTGCTGCTTTTGTTCCACTTGCGAATAACAACTTCGAAGGGACGAATATCACCAAGAGTGTCTATTTTAGTGAAACATGGACGCCAATAGAAGCTTTGCATTTTAATGCTTCTGGCCGTTACAACATGACTCGTGCAAAAAATGTAATTGCTGCTAGAAGCGGTCAGTCCTCTTACAGTGTCGGTGATTTGATTGCCGAGCCAGATAAATTCAATGTATGTAGTGATACCAATGGCAATGGCACAATTGAACTCGCTGATTGTGCTGGGATTCCTCTGAATTATCGACCATTGAATCTCAATACTGTTCTTGATCCCGCAGAAACGGAAAAGTTTACCTACTATTCGTTTAATCCCTCTCTGGGAGTCTCTTGGCAGGCTCAAGATAATCTTAATGTCTATGCCAATGTTGCCAAAGGCACTCGTACCCCAAGTGTTGTAGAGCTTGGTTGTGCACTAGATAAAACCCCCGGAAGTAATACTTACAGCTATGTTGATAGTAGTGGCAATACGGTTAATTATAAATTGCCCAAAAGCCTTGAAGAGAATCGTCAATGTACTTTACCTACTACGTTATCTGGCGACCCTTATTTACCTCAAATAAAAGCGACCACGTATGACATTGGTATGCGTGGAACTATTGGCGAGAGCATGCAGTGGAATTTGGGGGCTTATCAAACCGATCTGAAGAACGATATCTACTTTGTAGCTGTGGGAAATTCACAAGGCTTTTTTGACAGTATAGGCGATACGCGACGCCGGGGTATTGAGGCAGGCCTTTCTGGCAAAAAAGATAAGTGGGGCTTTGCGTTGAATTATGCGTTAACAGAGGCAACCTTCGAGAATAATTTTCTGATGTATAGCCTGGACAATAGCAGTGCCACTTTTGATCCGATGTATGGGCCTGGTGTGATACGGGTGAAAAAAGGTAATCGCATGCCAGGAACGTCACTAAACAATATCAATGCCAATGTCAGCTACGATGTAACTGATAAATGGAAGGTAAGCTTGAGTATGGTTGCACATTCAGACAGCTACCTTCGTGGCAATGAAAATAACGAACATCGGCCAGGTGTGCCACGTCAACGCATAGTAGGTAACAACACAATTCTTTTACCTCCAACAAATAACCCAGGTAAAGCACCGGCCTATGCGGTGTTTAACCTGCAAACCTCTTATAAGCTCAGCAAAGAGTGGACTGCCAGCATGATCGTCAACAATATTTTTGATCAAGAGTATTTCACTGCAGGTCGTTTAGGCCGGAATCCATTTTCTCCAAGTATTAATGGCGCAATAGGTCCGGATGGCTACAACCATAATTCAGGGGATTGGTTAAGTACAAACTTTATTGCGCCAGGTGCTCCGAGAGGAGTCTGGTTCAGCTTGAATTGGCATTTTGTACCGGATTAACTTTACATCAGGAGAAACTCCTAATGCGTCTTTTAAAGCGGGTGAAGTCCAGGGCGCTTATTATTTGACCGTGCCGATACCAGCGAAATTGCCTATACCGTTTCGCGCTACCGCCAGAAGCCGGTGCAGTCGCAAGGTAAGCAAGTGCGCAATATTTCGGCTGATATCAATATTCAGGATATAGACCAGTTCTTGCGCGGCCTGCCCAATATCCACCCGGTCAAACTGCAAGACACGCCGCAGTACACACTGCTTCATTCCCAGCATTAATTTCATCCATCAAAGGCGCTTTTTTGGCGCCTTTTCTCTTGGTTTCAACCGCTACATTTTCCTTTTATTCAAAGACTCCAATCTTTAAATGTAAAGTTAAGTTAACAGCATCAGGTTTTTGACCCGCTCACAGATGAGTCATAGGACAGGAGAAGAATCTGTGAGTACATATAAGAAAATAAATAGAAGAGGGATACACACTGCACTAGCCGCATTGAGCGTGATGGCATCACAACCAGTGTGGGCCGAAGCATTAAATACTCAGTTGCCCAAACAGCAGGAGGAAAGCTTTAGTGTGCCCGTTAATGTCGATATTCCAGCGCAACCGCTGGCAAACTCATTGCACGACCTGGGCAAAGCCACAGGTATGAATATCTCATTCCCAAACGATGTGGTTTCCGGCAAAACTGCACCTGAAGTGCGCGGCCGCATGACACGCAAAGAAGCGCTGCAACGCGTGCTAGGCGAGAGCGGCCTCGAGCCTAAGGTCGAGGGCAACAATATTTTTATTCAAAAGCCACCGAAACAGGACAAAAAAGACCTGCAACTCGACAAGGTGGAAGTGCGTGCCAAACGTTTTTATGAAGTCGGCCCATTGCCGGGCTTGGGTTTAACTAAAGAAGAGATTCCCGGCAACGTACAAAGTATTTCTGCCAAAGAGATTAAAGAAGCGCATGCGCTTAGTATCACTGACTTGATGAACCGCAAATTGCAATCAGTCACAGTCAATGACTACCAGGGCAATCCATTCCAAATGGACGTGCAATACCGCGGTTTTACGGCAGGGCCACAAATCGGTACGCCGCAAGGTCTGAGCGTATTTATTGATGGTATTCGCGTCAACGAGCCATTTGGCGATGTGGTGAATTGGGACATGCTGCCGATGAATGCTCTGGCTAGCGTAGACGTTTTTCCCGGCTCAAATCCTATTTTTGGCTTGAACACTCTGGGTGGTGCATTCTCACTTAAAACCAAGGATGGTTTTAATAATGCAGGTGCAGATGTTGATATTTTGACAGGCTCGTTTGGGCGTAAACAATTACAGCTTGAAGGCGGCTGGAATAACGGTGAGATTGCTTTATTTGGTGCGGGCAACTTCTTTCTGGAGGATGGCTGGCGGCAGAACTCGCCCAGCAGGGTTAATCAGGGTTTTGCTAAAGCGAGCTATAGAGGCGATAAGCTAGATTTAAGCCTGAGTACGCTATTAGTCCAAACGAAATTGACGGGTAATGGATTATTGCCGAGTGAAATGTATGCTCAAGACCCAACGAGTATTTTTACCGGTCCTGATAAAACGACGAATAATCTCGCGCAATTTCAGCTTTCTGGTGCATTTCAAGCGACCGAGACTTTCAGTATCACTGGTCAGGTTTATCGCCGGAATAGCCGTCGTCATCAGGTGGGGGCTGATGTGTTTATGGGGATTGAAGATGATGCCTTAGCGCGCCGCATTCCTTCGGCTACAGAGCAATATACTTGTTTGTTTAACAGTAGCGCGAATAATAAGTATGGTGTGCCAGATTACGTAGTCGTTTCAATTGCAGAAGATAGCCCGGGCTCTGGTACCTATGACTCTTTCAGTAATGCATTCATTTTAGATGCTCTTGGTGGATTTGCAGACTTAAGCACTGACTCAACCGGCAACACATTAACAAATTATTCAGATGCAGTATTTAATGCCGAATTGCCTGAGTATTATGCGAATGTTTTAAAAGATCAATATACGTTTTTTAGAAACACCTGGGAGAGTCTTGTGTATAACAGAGGCTCAGAAACTTATCTGGCTTCAGGTAGTTCCCCTGAGTTTAGCGGTACAACTGAGGGAGGGGAAGTCTCTTATCAACTCTTCGATTTTCGTGCGCAGGCTTTCCCAACGGTAGCTGGTCAGACCGTTTATTTTAATTTAGACAACTTCTACTACTCTACGGTAAGCGGCGTAAATTATAAAAATTGGCTGATTTTGACCGCCCCTCAAAATGGAGTTAATTGTGCTGAAACTCAAAATAAGGATGTGGCTACTAAAGATGGCGCATTTTCATATTTGGCTCCCAACTCCAACACGCTTGCTACTGTAGATGGCGCTGGGAGTGGAACAGGCGGGGTAGTGTACGAAGTCGACCCTGATACAGGTAAGAAATACTACACGCCAACCGCATTATTTACAGATAACCAGATAGACCAGGTCACCAATGGTGCATCAGTACAATTTAACTGGCATCTTGATCATCATAAAGTCATGGTGGGGGCTTCTATTGATGCAGCAGATGCCACCTATGCCAATAAACAGCGTCTTGGGTTGCTAGATGCAAGTCGTAACGCCTATCTGGCACCAGATGATATCCACCCTATGTATGCTGGGGCGGATCAATGGGTTAGCAATAATGATTTTTCAGGCACACAAACGACTAAGAGTATTTACTTTAGTGAAACCTGGAGTCCGGTCGATAACTGGCACTTTAGTATGTCAGGCCGCTATAACGATACACAAACAAAAAACAAGATTGCTGCGCGTCGTGGTATAGGAGCCTATGAAATTGGCGATGTGATTGGTTATCCTGATCTCTATAATATTTGTACTGACCCGGCTTGTACCGGCGTTTCCACACAATACACCACTCCAAGAATCGTGAATGCACTGGATAGTGCTGAGACAGAAAAGTTTCGGTTCAACTCGTTTAATCCGCAACTAGGCGCCAGCTGGCAAGCGAGGCCGGATCTCAATCTTTATGCCAACGTGGCCCAGGGCACGCGAGTACCTAGCGTGATTGAGCTTGGTTGCGCTTTGGATCACAGGCCATCAGGCGTTTTTCAAACAGATGGCAATGGCAATGTTTATGAAATACCTAAAAGTATTGCCGAGAATCGCCAATGTACCTTACCTACCACGCTTTCAGGTGACCCATATCTGCCACAAATTAAAGCAACCAGTTATGAAGTCGGGGCGAGAGGGTCATGGGGCGAAAACATGCAATGGAACCTTAATGCGTATCAAACAGACCTCAAAGATGATATCTATTTCGTGGCTATTGGTAACGGGCGTGGATTCTTCGACACCATAGGCAAAACACGTCGCCGAGGGATTGAAGCAGGCCTCAAAGGGAATGTTGATAGATTGCATTTTGGCCTTAACTACGGCCTCACCGATGCCACGTTTCAGAATGATTTCCTGATGTTTAGTGCGGATAACAGTAGCTCCAGAACTATCAGTACGCTAGGTGAAGGAGTCATTAATGTCAAACCAGGCGATCATATGCCAGGAGTTTCACTACATAACCTGAATGGGACGCTGAGTTACGACCTGACGAATAATTGGAATGTCGGGCTGACCATGGTCGCGCACTCTGACAGTTTTATGCGTGGCAACGAGAATAACGAGCATCAGGTGGGCGTTTCTCGTACGTATACCGCGATTCGTCAGGTAGATGATGGTAGTGGTACTGGTACGACCAAAGCCGAAGTTTATACCCGCACATTAGCGCCTACCACTAACCCTGGTAAGGCACCAGGCTATGCGACCTTTAACTTGCAAAGTAGTTATCGCTTCAATAAAGAGTGGACAGCCACTGTGCTGGTCACCAACTTGTTTGATAAAGAGTATTTCACTGCTGGTCGGTTAGGTAGAAACCCTTTCTCACCTAGTGTGCTAGGCAATATTGGGCCTGATGGTTATAACCATAATTCGGCCGATTGGCGGAGTACAAACTACATTGCACCAAGCGCACCGCGCGGAATATGGTTTAGCTTGAACTGGCACTTTCAGCCTGATTAATGCATGACAGGAAAAAATCCTAATGAAAGTTTGCGTGAATGTATTTAACTTCTGGGAAGTATCTAAAAGGGCATTTGTGACATGCCTTAATTAAATTTCCGCTATTTGCTTAGAACTTACGAGGGACTAGAAATGACGGAAATTCGGGATGCGGGCAGCCACAAATGCCTGCTCATTGTACCTTTTTACAAGGAGTAGAACATGAAAAGAATGATTTTGGCGATGGCCGTTGCGGGTTTATATGCGTTCAATACAACATCTGCTTTTGCAACTGGGCTGATCGTGATTCCAGCTACTGGATTTAGTGAATCAGCCTATACCTTATGTAATACCACAGGCAATTTTGGATCTAGTGTTTCAGCCACCCCTACAACCACTACAAATAATACCTGCGCGGTATTTCCTGTAAATGAAGCTATTTCTCCAGTCGCTGGTTATACATTAATTGCATCAATTAATCGCAATGCGGTGATTGGTGGCATAACCGTTGGTACGCTCTCAGACCGAGTTTGGCGAAATACTGCGCAAACTTCCTGCATTTTTGGGGCCAGATTTACTGCGTTGAATGCGGACTCGGACGCTGGCACAGCAGGCACTCAATATTTTGAAGTGAATGATATTGCGCGTGGTGGATTTGGTAGTGCATCTGTTAATGCCGGTTACTTTGTTCAAGCGAGTAGCGCTTTGCCTGTATATCGTATTGGACGCACATTTACTTCTGTTCAGCATCGTGCCTATGGTCTCGGAAGTCCAATAAATAGTTTGCCTGGCGCAAATTATTTAGCCTTGCCTACTATTGGCGGCGCATTAACACTTTCAATCAATGGCGAGACTACAAGTGTTTGGCCAGCCTCCACTACAGCTGCAAAGCAATCTGCGGCAGTGAATGCTAACTGGGTAGATTTTACGTTGGAGTCAGTGTACTCGGACAATGAAGGTTCGGGTTCCAGCCTCGTTTCGTCTATGGTGTATGTAGAGGCTGCATGTGACTCGTCTAATGTGAGTGGCTGGGTTAAATCGGGGGCGATTAGACTCAGGCAGACCGGTCAGGAGGGGGAAAGTCTGGTAGAAATTTCTATCGATGGTTATGCCCCTCCAGGGGCGGTTTTGCCCTGATGACTGTTTCTTTCTTGGGAGTATTTATAAGGTATTTGTACTAGAAATTTTCCACAGCCTGCTTAGAACTGACGAGGGGCTAGAAGGATGTGGGAATTGGTGATGCGGGCTACCAAAGTGTCTGCATAGTGTCTCTAAGGAGCGATTATGAAAAATGTAATGATTAGTCTTGCTGTAATGGGTGCATTTGGCCTGTCTATGCCTGCCATGGCAACCGGTCTGGTGGTTATTCCCGCCGCAGGTTTTAGCGGTACTGCTTATACCTTATGCAATACAACGGGTAATTTTGGCTCCAGTACGCCAACACAACCAACCACAGGCGCAAATAACACTTGCGCTACCTTTCCAGCAAACGAAGCAACCTCACCGGTTTCGGGCTATACATTAATTGCATCAACCACTAGAAATGCAGTGATTGGTGGTGTAACAGTTGGCAATGTGTCAGATCGCGTATGGCGCAATACCGCGCAAACCTCCTGCATTTTTGGTGCAAGATTTACGGCCCTGAATGTTGATTGGGATGCTGGTACAACTGGTACTCAGTATTTTGAAGTCAATGATATTGCACGTGGTGGGTTTGGTAGTGCATCTGTCAATGCTGGTTATTACATACAAGCCACTAATGCATCACCCGTCTACCGTATTGGCCGCACATTTACCTCAGTACAACATCGTGCCTATAAGTACGATACTGCGGCTAATAAGTTACTGCTAGGTACCAACTACTTGGATTTGCCAACGGCTAATAGTGTTAACACTGCCTACACTGGTGAAGTCACAGGCATTGGCCCAACAGTGATTGCCTCAACAACTGCAGCCACTCAGGATGCTGTTGTGAATAGCAATTGGATCGATTTCACGATAGACGTTGCTTATGTAGATGATGATGGTGGCTCCAATATCGTCTCTGCGATGACATATGTAGAAGCGCCATGCGACTCAACAGCTGTTTCTGGCTGGGTGAAAACAGGTGCGATTCGCTTGCGTCAAACAGGGCAGGAAAATACCACCATGCAGGAAATTAGCGTCGATGGCTATGCGCCTCCAGGATCAACTGTACCTTAATAATCTGAGCACTTTTTAATTAATTATCTGGGGTAGCAAATGCTGCTACTCCAGACCTAAGTTTGAGGAGTTTTATTATGGCAGTTAAGATTTTTAACGGTACAGAGACTGACTATACCGGTACACCGAATCCAGACTTGATCATTGGTAATGGGCTGGATAACTTCATTGCGGGCGATGGTGGTAACGACATCATTATTGCTCAAGCAGGTAATGATTTTGTTGATGGTGGCGATGGTGATGACATTATCTTCGGTGGTGATGGTGATGACATCTTGCTGGGCGGCGATGGAGATGATGCAATTGTTGGTGGTGCCGGTGATGACACCATTGATGTAGGTAGTGGCAACAACTACGCCGATGGTGGTGATGGCGGTGATAGCATTTATGGCGGTGACGGTGACGATGCTTTGTTTGGTGGTGCCGGTGACGATGTTATCTATGGCGGTGATGGTGATGATGTCTTAAGTGGTGGGGAAGGTAACGACTACTTGCAAGGCGATGACAGTTCTGCCGGAGATGAAACCGTTGTTGGTAATCTATTCTTGGCAACTTCTTACGATGCAATGATTGGTGGCGAAGGTAACGATACCTTCCGTATTGGTGATGAGGAAGAAGCCGAAGGCCTGATTATTGAGGGTGGCGTTTCAGGCCTTGATAATGCAGGTAATGAAGCACGTTATATTGAACTGTCTGAAGCCGATGAAACAGATGAAGATGCTGGTTTGGTTGCCATTGATACGACCACCGGCAACATTGTTGAAATGGAAGATCAGGAGATGTCTGAGCAGGCGGAAACTGATGTTCGTTTGAATATTGTCACTCGTCCTGGCTCCTCAGCGATTAGCACTTTTGCTACAACGATTGCTGGTTACAATGCGGTGGATACTCTGGAATTCACAAAATCTGGTGAGTTTGAGGATATCCTTTTCTCAGGCATTGAGCGTATCGAGCTTGCTAGTGGTGTAAGTATCACTTTGGAAGCTGAGCAAATCGAAGAAAATGGTGAGTCACTGAGTACGGGTGAATTGAATCCAGGCACCCACATTTACGGTGTTGCTGGCGGTCCGGTCGAAACCGTCACCTTAGAGCTCGAGTTTGAAGAAAACACTTTCGAACCAGCCGCAACTATCGTTGGCGCAACGCCAGTGACTTATGAAGCTGCCGTATTTGAGGTGGATGATTACTCAGTTGCGCATCTTTACCACAACGTTGATGTGATTTACGACGCATCTGAAGGTGAAGCTGGTAGCTTCACTCGCATCGATGGTGCAAACGAAGGTAGTGATGCGCACGAGATCGTTTATGGTAGTGATGGCGTGGATTACGCGACCATGCGTCTGGGTGATGACACTGTTTACGGCAACGGTGGTAATGACTTGCTGATTGGCCATGGTGGTGCTGACTATCTGGATGGTGGCGAAGGCAATGACATTTTTGTGATTGGTGGATTTGGTAGTGGTGTGCAAGGCACGACTTCCAAGGCTGACGATGGTAACAAAGAGTGGATTGCGACAGGTGCCAAGCATGATGTGATTATCGGTGGTGATGGCGTGGATACATTGCGCATTACGACTGGTATCGGTGCTAACACCAAAGCCAACGGTACAGTGGTACTCAACAACGATAACTTCAAGTCTATGGAAGTTGTACAAGTGGGTGGTACAGTAGGCCGCTTAAATGTGGAAAATACCGCATTGCAGCTGTTGAATGACCACTACTACTTTAAAGCCAATGGCACTGTGGCTGATCTTTCTAACACCCTGGGTAACAACGGCGGCACGATCAATAATGTCGTGGTCGATGCTTCTGGCGTAACTACCAATGGCTTGCGTTTTGAAGGCAATGCTAACCAGCAAACCTTTATCGGTACCAGCAAGGCTGATGTGTTTGTTGGCAATGGCGGTAACGATACGCTGACCGGTGGTGGCGGTAAGGATACGTTTGTATTTGGCAAGGTGTATGAAGAAGTCGTGACTGGCTCTTCTACCACGGTGCAAACTTATACCAATACGGCATTTAACCTGACTGGTGTGGATACCATCACTGACTTTACACGTGGCACTGACAAGCTGGAGTTGCATTTGGACCAGTACAGCCAACTGGCTGGTTTCAACGCCAGCATGCTGCGTGTAAACAGCACGGGTACAGCACAGGATTCTAATGACTACCTGGTTTACAACACCACCACCAAAACCCTCAGCTATGACGCGGATGGTAATGGTAGCGGTGCGAAGGTAGACATTGCAGTGCTGACTGGCGTGACTACATTGTCAACCTCTGACTTTGTGATCGTCTAATCACGATATTGGCGGGCGGCTAACCCCGTTCGCCATATTTGTAAACTGAATTCTTTATCGTGAACATGTCGTCGCAAGCTGAATCCATCAAGCAAGCCTTGTCCGAACTTTGGCCCATCTGGCGCAAAGTCTGGCTGTTTGGGGTGGTGACCCATCTGCTGATTTTGGTGCCCTCCTGGTATATGCTGGAGGTATATGACCGCGTCATTAATAGTCGCAATGTGTCGACATTATTGATGTTGACACTGCTGGCGGCGTTTGCTTACCTGGTGATGGAAGCACTGGAATGGCAACGACGTCACTTGTTGCAGGCCGGGGCCAAACGCTTTGAGCAATTATTGCAGGAGCGCGTGTTTGAGCGTGTCTTTGCCGCTAAATTAGCCGTGCAGACGTTTCCTGCGCAACAAGTATTTTCCGATTTTTCTACACTCAAAAATGCTTTGCATTCCTCAGCCTTGCTTGGCTTGATTGATGCACCTTTTTGTTTGATTTTTCTCGCCGCCGTGTTCTGGATTCATCCGGCACTGGGCGTTCTCACCTTGTTCGGACTGGCGATACAACTGGTATTGACCGTGCACAACCAGTCGCGCGTAGCGCCGTTGATGCAACAAGCGAACCAGCACGCCATCGAATCCCAGCGCTATTTTGCCAGCATCAGCCGTCATGGTGATGTGATGCATGCCATGCATATGCTGGCGCCGATTGAGCAACGCTGGTTACAGCATCAGCATGGTTTTTTGTGGCAGCAGGCGCAGGCCTCAGAGCTGGCAGGCAAAAGTGCTGCCGCTTCACGCTGGCTGCAAACCTTGCAGACCAGTTTGATTCTGGGCCTGGCCTGCTATCTGTTTATTGCCGGCGAGTTATTCAATGGCGGTGCCATGATGATAGTGGCGTCTATTTTAGCCGCACGCGTGCTCACGCCGCTGGTGCAATGTGTCGGGCACTGGAAAACCTATGAGCAGGCCTGGACCGCTTATCGTCGTATTGACAGCTTGCTATCTGGGGCAACTACCGCCACGGACGGGCTGGTTTTGCCACCCCCTACGGGCGAGGTAACGGTAGAGCAGCTCAGCTATGCCATGCCGCAAACGGGCAAGTCCTCGGCTGAAGTATTTATCCGTCAGGTGCAATTTAAATTAACTGCTGGGCAAGTGCTGATTGTGGCAGGTGCGTCGGCCTCAGGAAAAACCACTTTAGCCAAATTGCTGGTCGGCCTGTTGGCCCCTAGTGCAGGCCGTGTGCGGTTTGATGGTGTGGATGTGCATCGCTGGGACAAAACGCAACTGGGGCCGTACTTGGGTTACCTGTCGCAAGAGGTGGATGTGTTTGATGGTCCCATTGTCGACAATATTTGCCGTTTCCAGACGCCTGACCGCGAAGCGCTGACTGAAGTGCTGACCCTGCTGGGTATGTACGAGTGGGTACATCAATTACCTGATGGCTTAAATACGGTCATTGGTCAATCCGGCATGGCGCTGTCTGGTGGTGAGCGCCAATTAGTCGGCCTGGCGCGTGCTTTTTATGGCAAGCCACGCATCGTGGTGCTGGATGAGCCGAATGCCAATCTGGATACTACTACCGAGCGCACGTTGCAGCACGCCATTGCGCGCCTGAAGCAGCAAGGTACAACCTTTATCATCATCAGCCATTTACAGCATATTTTGAGCATCGCTGACACCATGCTGGTGATGTGCCAGGGGCAAATGATTCGTTATGGCAAACCGGCTGAAGTGCTGGCAAGTTTTCAAGCAGAGCCCGGGCAAGCAGACATTAGAAAAACAGAGCCTAGGCAAGCAGAGTCTGGAAAGGTGGCACAGTCATGATCTTCCCCCGTAATTTTACTGACACCCCCGCCTGGAGACCTGGTTGGCAGATGCCGCTATGGTCTTTTATGCAACCGTTCAGTGGCGCGTTTGTGCAGATGGTTTGGCTCAGCTTGCTGACCAATGTGCTGATGCTGGTACCTACTTTGTATATGTTGCAGTTATATGATCGCGTCATGCTCAGCCGCAATACCTTGACGCTGGTGGCGATGACGATATTAACCGCCGGCTTGTTATTGCTGATGGCAGGTGCGGACTGGTTGCGCAGTTTGTATGCGATTAAAACCGGCGTGCAGTTCGACCTCACCTACGGCAAGCAAGTGTTTTCGGCCGTGTTTGATCCACGTGCCACACAGCGCCCGCCACCTGCCGAGTCATTGCAGCAATTAACTGCCATTCGCCAGTTTATGACCGGGCAAGGTTTGTTCGCCCTGCTGGATATTCCCTGGAGTGTGATCTACATTGTGGTGTTGTTTGCCTTGCACCCGGTGTTGGGAGCGACCGCAATGGCATTTTGCCTGGTGCAGTGCGCGGCAGCCTTGTGGAATCAGCGCATGACAACACCGCCAGCGCAGGCGGCACTGGAGGCAAAACAAAGCACTGAGTATTTTTTGCAGCAAAAAATCCAGCATTTACACACCAGCTATGTGTTGGGTATGTTGCAAACCTTGCGCCAGCATTGGCAGGCATTGCTGGCGCAGCAATCGCTGGCAGAAGCCGCCTGGTTAAAAGCCAGTGATCGTAGCCAGTTTGTCAATAAATGGGTGCGCTATACCTTGCAGTCACTGATGCTGGCCATGGCGGCCTGGCTGACCATCCGCGGTGAAATCAGTGTCGGCTCCATGGTGGCGTCCAATGTGCTGATTGCGCGTGCCTTGCATCCGTTTGATGTCATGGTGCATAGCTGGCGCCAATGGTTACAGGCCAGGTCGGCGGCGGCTGATTTGCATGGTTTGCTGAGCGATGTCATCGTACCAGCGCAGCCGGGTGAACCTGTCGTGTATACGATGAATTTGATCCGCCCCTATCAACTGGCGTTGCAGGCAGTGGGTGTCACTGTGGCCTCGCGCCGCCTGTTGCACGATGTCAGCCTGACCATACAGCCAGGGCGCCTGCTGTGTGTGATGGGCCCCTCAGGTGCAGGCAAAAGTACGCTGGCACGTTTGCTGGTCGGGGTCGTATCGCCCACGGCAGGTCACTATCAAATCAATCAATCCACTATTACCGCAGACAACGCGCGTGCGTTGATGACCAGTGTTGGCTATTTGCCACAACAGGTGTCTTTGCTTGAAGGCACGATCGCTGAAAATGTCGCCAGATTTGGTGAGCTGGAGAGCCAGCATATTTTGCAGGCTTGCCAGCGCGTGGGTTTGCATGAGGCGATTCTGCGTTTGCCACAAGGCTATGATACCCGGCTGGATGAGCAGGGTTTGCCTTTGTCTGGCGGGCAACGTCAATTGCTGGGGCTGGCGCGTGCCATTTACAAAGAGCCTGCCTTACTGGTGCTGGATGAGCCGAATGCCAGTCTGGACGAGTTTGGCGAAGCCAGGCTGATGCAGTTGTTGCAAGCCTTAAAAACCCTGAATACCACCATTGTGGTGATCTCGCATCGCTCTGGTGTGCTCAAAATTACTGACGACTTGCTGGTGCTTAAACGCGGCGAAGTGTTACACCATGGGCCACGCGATGCGGGGATTGTCTATTTAAATCAATTGCATGCTGCTGCCAGCAGTATGGCGACGGAGCTTGCGTGACCATGAATCCTGTTATTTCTGACAATGTGCACGCCATCGAGTCTTATGCACAAAGTGTTAGCCAGACGCGTAAAGGCGCTGCCATTCTGTTGTGCGGGCTGGTGGGGTTTGTGCTGTGGGCGGTGTTTGCACCGCTGGATGAGGGCGTCCCTACCGAAGGCGTCATCAGTGTAGAAAGCAATCACAAGGTCGTGCAGCATTTAACCGGCGGCATGGTCAGTGCCTTGCAGGTGCATGAAGGGCAGGAGGTACACGCGGGCGATGTGCTGTTCAAGCTTGATGCACAGGCCAGCAAGGCGCGTTATGAAGAAGTCTGGCAGCGTTATGCCGGGTTGCGTGCGCAAGAGGATCGTTTGCGCGCGGAGCAAAGCCACCGCCCGGTGATTGATTTTCACCCGGACTTGACGCGGGAGCAGCAAGATCCGTTGATACAACAACAGATGCGTAACCAGAGTCAGTTATTGTTCGCCCGAACCTCGGCACTGGCGGCGGATATCGCCGGTAAAAAGGAATCAATCGCGGGCTACCAGGCTTTGATTGAAGGCTACCGTGGCGTGTTATCCAGCCATGAAGCGCAGCTTCGGTTGCTTGAGGATCAATTGCAAGGCGTACGCGCCTTGGCCGCAGAAGGTTACGCGCCGCGCAACCAGCAAAATGATCTTGAGCAGCGCGTGGCCGCATTGTATGGCGACCGCGCCAATACCCAGGCCAATATCACGCGCGCCCAGCGCGCCATTCTTGAGTTGCAGCAGCAGATTAATCAGCGCAACCAGACCGAGCAAAAAGAGATTGATGCTGACATGGCGCAGGTGAAATTGCAGGTGGAAGCCGATGCGCAGAAAGTGCTGGCGCTACGCCAGGAATTGGGGCGCACCGAGATTCGCTCACCCGCCGCCGGTCAGGTGGTGGGGTTGCAGGTACACACGGTTGGCGCGGTGATTCAGCCCGGGCAGAAGTTGATGGATATTGTGCCTTCCGGCGAGGCATTGATTGTGGATGCACAGATTCCGCCGCATTTGATCGACAAGATCCATGTGGGGCAGGCCGCTGATATCCGATTCTCTACTTTTGCCAATAGTCCGCAACTACTGGCAGAAGGGCAGTTGAAGTCGGTCTCTAAAGATTTGTTGAGTAAACCGGCGGCGACGGTGGAAGGCAGCCAAAGCTATTACCTGGCACGTGTGATGCTGACAGACAAAGGCATGCACGCCTTGCAAGGTCGTCAGTTACAACCCGGTATGCCGGTGCAGGTGGTGATTAAAACCGGTGAGCGTACGTTGTGGAATTATCTGATGCATCCACTCAGCAAACGCTTGGCTGCATCCATGAAGGAAGAATAATGCGTGTTGGTCTCTTCTATTGGCAGCCACTGGCGATTGTTTTGTCTGGCTTGTGTTGCGTACTTACGTTTATACAGGCACAACAAATACAGGCGCAAGAGGACCTGAACGGCTTGTATCAACTGGCAGTGACAAATAACGCCGATTACCGTGCGGCATTGGCTAACACCGAAGCCGAACGTGAGGAGCTCACCAAGGCACGCGCCCTGTTTTATCCCAAGGTGCAATTAGGCTTGAGTAAAGGCCGCGGTAATACCGACCGCACCACGCAAACCACGCTGGGGGCGGTTAATACGGAACTCGATTATTCGCTGGAGAATTACAGTCTTTCGGTCAAACAGCCCTTGTTTAACCGCGAGACCATGGCGATTTATGGCGGTGCCAAGTCTTATGTCAGTGCGCAGGAGTCATTGCTGGAGCAGGAAAATGCCAAGCTGATTCTCAAATTGGTTTCCGTCTATCTGGAAACCTTGTATGCACAAGACCGGGTCAGTGTGCAGCAACGCAAGCTGGATGCGGTGGGTCAGCAACTGCGTCAGGCTGATCAGCGCTATGCGCGTGGCAGCGGCACAGTCGTCGAGGTGAGTGAGGCGCAGTCTAACCTGGATGTGGCCAAGGTTGAGCATATTCAGGCCAGTAATGATTTGCTTTCCAGCCAGCAGAGCTTGCAGATTCTAACAGGGGCGCCACAGGGCTTGTCAGCGGCATTGATGGTAGATGGCCTGGGCGGCTTGAATCCCACGACGCAGTCTTTGGACAACTGGCTGGCATTGGCGCGGCAACATCATCCGGAATTGGCAGCCGCTTATCAAAATGTGGAAGTGGCAAAAAAAGACATTGAAAAGAAACAGGCCGGGCATTATCCGACGCTGGATCTGGTTGGTGTGCGCTCATATAGCCAGAACGACAGTAACAATACACTGGGCTCACGTTTTGATACCACCACTATTGCCTTGCAGATGAATGTGCCCTTGTTTGCGGGCGGCTATGTCAATGCCAATGTGCGCCAGAGCGCCAGCCGGTTGACCGCCAGTGAAGAAAGCATGACGGCCAAGTCGCGTGAGATCGAGTTTAATGTGCGCAAGTATTACCAGAGCCTGCAGGCGCAGCAGCAATCGATTAGTGCCTACCAACAAGCCGTGCAGTCGGCCAGCATTGCCTTGGATGGTACACAAAAAGGCTTCCTGGCCGGATTCAAAACCAACCACGAAGTGCTGGATGCCCAGCAAAAGCTGTTTACCAACCAGTTATCTCTGACCAAAGCTTATTACAGCCTGATCAGTGACTGGGTCAATTTGCAGTTTAGTAGTGGTGTATTGACGTTGGAGGCACTTAACCGCGTCAGCCAGCTGTTTGTTGCGAAAAAATAGGCATCGTTTAAAGGTGGAAATGCATATGAAATCAGTGGGTGTGTATAGCAAGCAACGTGGGTTTACCTTGTTGGAACTGTTGGTAGTGATGGTCATTATCGGTCTGTTGGCGGGCTATGTCGGCCCCAAGTATTTTGCCCAGATTGGTAAATCAGAAACCAAAACGGCCAAGGCACAAATTGAGGCATTATCGCGCGCGCTGGATACCTATCGGCTGGATACCGGACATTATCCTGCGACTGAGCAAGGCCTGGCGGCACTCAATCGCCAGCCGGATGGTGAGACCAAGTGGCAAGGCCCATACCTGGCCAAAGGTGTACCCGCCGACCCGTGGGGCAGGCAGTATCTGTACCGTTACCCCGGCGAGCATGGTGATTACGATGTGTGGACGCTAGGCAGTGATGGCGCCGCTGGTGGCCAGGATGCTGATAGCGATGTCGGTAACTGGTAGCGCTTAAACGTCAGCCATCATGAAGTTTGAGTTAAAAGTGTTGCAGGGGGCGCAGGTGAGTTGGTTATCGCTGGATGCCACGGATCGCCAGGCCGCGCTGCTACAGGCGCAGGCACAAGGCTATGGTGTGTTGCAGGTACGGTCTGCGCGGGTATCAGGCTGGCCGCAATGGCCGCTCAAAACGCACACCTTTAATCTCAGCCTGTTTAGCCAGGAGTTGCTGACACTGCTTGAATCCGGACTGAGCCTGATTGAAGCCATTGAGGGCCTGGCCGAGAAGGAGCAACAAGACCATGCACGTGCCGTGTTAACCCAATTACGCACCAGCCTGTTTGAAGGCTTGTCCTTGTCACAGGCACTGGCCTTGCAGCCTTCGGTATTCAGCCAGTTATATATCGCGCTGATTCGGGCCAGTGAACGTACGGGCGATATGGTGCAGGCGTTGCGGCGGCATGTGGCTTATCAGACGCAGGTAGAGGCGATCCGCAAGAAAATTATTGCAGCCTCAATCTACCCGGTATTGCTGATTGTCGTCGGTGGCCTGGTGGTGCTGTTTTTGCTCGGTTATGTGGTGCCACGCTTCAGCACGATTTATGAAAGTGGGGGCGACAATTTGCCCTGGGCCAGCCAGATGCTGTTGCGCTGGGGGCAATTATTGCAAGGGCATGGCGAGTGGGTGCTACTGGCAACCCTGGCTATGGCGGCATCGCTGTGGCTGGTGTTTTCGCGCCCGGTCAGCAAGGCCTGGCTGATGCAACGCGTGTGGCAAATCCCCAGCTTGGGCGAGGCTTTGCGTATTTACCAGCTGGCGCGTTTTTACCGCACGCTGGGGATGCTGTTACAGGGAGGAATTCCCTTGCTGACGGCACTGGGCATGGTGCAATCTTTGTTGCCGCAAGAGTTGCAACTGGCCTTGCAACGCGTGATTACTGAAGTACGTGAAGGCAAGGCCTTGTCAGGTGCCATGGAGTCGCATGGCCTGACGACCTCCATTGCCAACCGCATGCTACGCGTGGGCGAGCGTAGTGGGCAACTCGATGAGATGCTGGGGCGTATAGGCGTATTTTACGACGAAGAAACGGCACGACGCGTGGAGTGGCTGAGCAAGTTATTGGAGCCCGCACTGATGGTGCTGATCGGCTTGATTGTAGGTTTGGTGGTGGTGTTGATGTATATGCCGATTTTTGAACTGGCGGGCGCCATAGAATGAGGAATGCCATCGCATGAATATGCAGGATTTACCACTGACTGGGCATGTCCCCCCCTTAGATGCCGGGTTATTGCCGCAGGCACGCCAGTTGTCCCAGCAAACCGGCCGCCCACTCATGGAGGTGCTGGAGGAGCTGTCTGGCCTGACGCCAGATGTGTTTGTGCTGGCATTGGGGCAATGCATGCATTACCCGACGCTGACCGCACTGGACTTGCACGCCATGCAGCCCATGTTTGACCTGTTGCGCTTTAATGATGCCAGCACTTTGCATGCGGTATTGATGCAAAAATCCGACCAGTCGCTGTATCCAGATCAATCGTTATACCTAGTGCTGGCCGACCCGTTTGACGAGCCACTGCAATTACGCTTGCAGAGCATGGTGCGCGTGCCGGTACAGTGGTGCCTGGCGCATCGTAACGATATCGCCGCTTGCCTGCAATTTCATGAAACGCAAATGCGCGCGATGGATCAGGTGCATGCCAGTGACAGCATCGGTAGCGAAGAAGAAACGCCGGTAGAAGAGTTGTCGCTGAAATCCATCAGCGAAGACAGCAGCCCGGTGGTGCGTTTTGTACGCTCGACCTTATACGATGCCCTCAAGGCCGGGGCCAGTGATATTCACCTTGAATCTACCCTGCAAGGCTTGCGTGTCAAATACCGCATCGATGGCGTGCTGACAGAGGCAGGTGGCCTCAGTGGCGTCATGCAGGCCGAGCAGGCCGTGTCGCGTATCAAGGTCATGTCTGAACTGGATATTGCCGAGCGACGTATTCCGCAAGATGGCCGCTGCAAAGTACATGCTTTGGGCCGAGAAATAGACTTGCGTGTCTCTATCATGCCCAGCGTGGTGGGTGAGGATGCCGTGCTACGCGTGCTGGATCGTAAAGCGTTGAGTGAAGCACAAGGTATCAGCCTCGAAGTGCTGGGATTCGCGCCCGCTTTATTGGCGCAAATTCGGGCGCAGGCCGAAGCGCCTTATGGCATGTTGCTGGTGACCGGGCCCACCGGTAGCGGAAAAACCACAACCTTGTACGGCATGATTTCCGAGATCAACCAGGGTCAGGACAAAATTATTACCATTGAAGATCCGGTCGAATATCAACTGCCTGGCGTGCTGCAGATCCCTGTCAATGAGAAAAAAGGCCTGACCTTTGCGCGCGGCTTGCGCTCCATTTTGCGCCATGACCCCGACAAAATTATGGTGGGCGAAATCCGCGATGGCGAAACTGCACAAATTGCCGTGCAGTCCGCGCTGACCGGGCATTTGGTGCTCACCACCGTGCACGCCAATAACGTATTTGACGTGATCGGCCGTTTCACCAATATGGGCGTCGACGCTTATAGTTTTGTGTCGGCAGTCAACGTGATCCTGGCGCAGCGGCTGGTACGCGTCATCTGCCCGTTCTGCAAAGTGGATGATATGCCAGACTCCGCATTGCTAGTGAAGTCCGGTCTGAGTGTGGAAACGACCCAACACTACCAGTTTAAAAAAGGCCAAGGCTGTGGTCAGTGCCACGGTAGCGGTTACAAGGGCCGCAAAGGTATCGCCGAACTGTTGTTGTTTGACGACCGCATGCGTGAACTCATTGTCTCTAAAGCACCTATCAGCCAGATTAAGGCATTAGCCGCCACAACCGGTACACGTGCCATGCGCGACGCCGGGTTGGCGCTGGTGGCTACGGGCGAAACGACTTTGCAGGAGATTAACCGTGTTACAGCGCTCTCCTGATCCCGGTGTAGATTGCCGCGTGGCCGACAGCCGTCGCTGGTGGCAGGCACTGACAGCGCCGGAATTGCGGCTGGTCATTACTTGTGATGCGCTAGAGGTATTCCAGTTTCAACGCGCGTGGTTGCCGGGTAGACATCCGCAGATGATCAGCCATCAACGTCATACTTTGCCGGGCAGCACGCAGGATATATTGCCGCCAGAGGCTTTGTGGCAGGCCTTGCATGACGTCTTGGCACCCTTAGCGGGCCAGCGTTGGCATGTGGTCGTGGTGCTTTCCAACCAGTATGCGCGCTGGCTGGTATTGCCGTGGCAGGCTGAGGTACGCAGCCAGGCGGATAAAGCGGCTTATTACCTCCACGGCTTGCAGCAGGCCTTTACCAGCGATGGGCAAGATTGGCGAATTCGGGCGCAGCCAGGGGGCTATGACCAGCATACCTTGCTGAATGCACTGCCTGCCGTACTACTGGAAAAGTTACAGGCGGCGCTGGCCAAGCATCGATTGCCGCCAGGCATCATCACTCCCGCGTGGGCGCTGGCAGCCAACCAGGCTTTACATACCATGCGCCAGCAAGGTTTTTCGGCCAATGGTTGGGTTGTCTGTCGCGAGTCCAGCCACTTAACGGTGGCATGCCTGATGCATGGAGACTGGCTACAGATTCGCCAGCTACCTGTTGATGCGCAATGGCGATTGACCTTGATGCAGTTATTGTCGCGCGAGCAGGTCATACATCCCGAGCGGGCCGCTTTGCCAATCTTTTTGTCACAGGCAGAGTCTAGCGGCGCTACGCCACAGTCCATGCAGCCGTTTCAGGTGGTGGATGTGCAGCCTTCCCATGGCTTGGATAAGCTTTCTCGACAGGTAGCCGAAAGGCGGATGGCTTAATGCACGTGCGCTTAAATCATGCGCCCGATCGCTTGCCTGGGCCTGCGGCCACGGTGATTGGCCTGATATTACTCACTAGCCTGGTATGGCTGGCCGCTGTTTATCATCAGCTTACCGAGGAAAATATCGCCCTGCAGCAGCAATGGCAAACGCGCCAATTAGCCTTGACTGCCAGTCAGCAGGCCGTCAATAAACAGCCCGTCGTGAATCAGGCCTTGGCGGCTGACATGGCCGAGGCGCAGTCACAGATAGTCACGCCGTGGTTAGCTTTGTTGAGTGATCTTGAACATGCCCAGCAAGCCCACTTGTACTGGCTGCAACTCTCCCCGGATGCCAAGCGTAAGCAGATACGCATGACGGTGCTGGCACAACAGCGCCAGCAAGGCTGGGCGTTGGTAGAGCGGCTGAAAAAACAGCCTGCTTTGGTGGATGTGAAGCTTAAGGCCAGCGAAGCGACCGAGGTGAACGGTTTGCGCATGACGACCTTGCATGTGGAGGCCGGATGGCAGTTCTAAGTCACTTTATGCAACGTGTGTGCTTTGTCTGCCAGCAAACGCTGCGGGCACATCGCTGGCTGGCAGTCATGCTGTTAGTCACTATTTTACTGTCTGGCCTGGTGGCGCATGCCTGGTGGCGCGGTCATACCTTACAACATGTATTGCAACAATTACCTGCATCCACCAAGCGGACATTGCCTGTCACTGAGGCCAGGCCTCACGTCGTGAATGTGCTGCAAAGCTGGCCCAGTGAAGACGAAGCTGACCGTATCAGTGCTGAGATACTGGCGACAGCAGATGCCATGGGCATGTTGTTTGAGCGCGCAGAATTTCAGTCTTTAGCTGTTGAGCATTCGAGTTTGCAGATACAGCGCATCAAGTTGCCACTCAAAGGGGATTATTTGCAGGTGCGGCATTTTTTGCAGCAGGTGTTACAGGCCTATCCTAGCCTGGCCTTAAGCCAGTTTAAATTGCAGCGCAGTGATGTGTTGCAGCCAGACCTCGAGGCCTATGTGGAGTTTAGTTTGTACACGCGTAAGCGAGGCCAAACATGATGCGGCGTGGAATAGTATGGGTGGCACTGGCTTGCACCTTGTTGGCATGCTGGTGGGTAGAGCAAGCCGAGCAGCCACCGGTTGCCGCTGTGAAACAAGCCCCTCAGCGTCGAGTGAGCTTGGCGCAGGCCTTGCCTTTGCCTCACACGGCCTCACCGCAAAGCGTCTCAGCGCCTGCAACCATGAGTGCAGGCGCCGATGATAGCGCGATTAACCTGTTTGCCGCGTTGGAAATGTCGGCAGCCGACACCGCGGTGCCTGTGGCGCCTGAGGCGGTGAATCCTTATACCTATGCCGGTCGGTTGCAGGAAGACGGGCGCTGGACCGTGTTTTTAACCGATGGCCAGCAACAATACGTCGTACATGCAGGCGACCATTTTGCCGATGGGTGGCAGGTGAGCCTGCTCGACCAACAAAAAATCGTGCTGCAACATGCGGCCGAGCGCTTTGAAATCAGGCTGGATAACGGGGTGGTATTTTGAACAAGCAAGTGAATCAAACGTATAGTCATTGGGCCTGGTTGTTGGGTTGTCCGCTGTTATTAGCCAGTTGCAGCAACCTATTACCCGCACAGCAAAACGGTGATGCCACGCTGGAGCAGGCCAGAATCTATGCGGCGCGTGGCCAGGATGACGAAGCCATCCAGCTGTTACAGCCGCTGGTGGACGAGCATCCGCGCCAACCGCAATATAAAAACTGGCTGACCCTGTTGCAGGAAAAGAAACTGCAAAAGCAATTGCAGCAAGCGGATAGTTTATTGCTCACCCAACAATATGATGCGGCGATTGAGGTTTATCAGCAAGTGTTACAGCTTGCACCCAGCAACCGTGCTGCCAGTGACGGCATGCAAAAAGTACAACTGGCACGCCAGCATGCGGCACAGCTTGAGCAGGTGAAAGCGGCAATTACAACTGAGGATTTGGCAGGCGCCGAGTTTGGCTTGCGCAGTATCCTGGCCGAGCAGCCCGCGCATGCCGGAGCGCGGCAATTGTTTGAGCAGCTGGAGCAAAAGAAAAACGAACGGACCAGTGTGGTGAGGCCCTTGCAGTCTTCGTTGAAAAAGAAAGTCACGCTGGAGCTTAAAAATACGCCGATTAAAAATGCTTTCGAATATCTAGGCAAGGCCGGAGATTTGAATTTTTCTTTTGACCAGGAGCTCAACGAAGGTATACGCGTGAATGTGTTGCTGCGCGATACGCCGATTGAACAAGTGCTGGAAGTGATCCTCACCAGCCATCAGTTAGGCAAAAAAGTACTCAACAGCAATACATTGCTGATTTATCCGCAAGCACGGGCTGCACAGTATGAAGAACTGTTTGTGCGCAGCTTTTACCTGACGCATATGGACGCCAAACGTGCGCTCAATATGATGAAAACCGTGTTACGTGCCAGTGATGTCTATATTGATGAAAAGCTCAATACGCTGGTGATGCGCGATACCATGGACCGCATTAAAGTCGCAGAGAAGCTGATTGCCTCACAAGACCTCAATGAACCCGAGGTGATGCTCGAAGTTGAGGTGATGGAAATCAACCGCCGTAACCTGGAAAACCTCGGTATCCAGTATCCAACTCAGATTGGCGTCGGCGTGCAGGGCAACGCAGCCGGTAGCAGCAGCGGTACGCAACCGCAAGCAGGCAAACTGACGCTGACCGAGTTGCGCAATTTTAATGGCGGTCTCGGCGTGTTTTCGATCAATGATCCCGCCATTGTGCTCAACCTGCTGCATCAGGATACCGACACCAATTTGCTGGCCAGCCCCAAAATCCGGGTCAAGAATCGTGACCGCGCCAAGATTCATGTCGGCGATAAAATTCCGGTGCTGACCAGCGTCGCCAGTGCGCAGGGTTTTGTCAGCCAGAATGTGAATTATATTGAAGTCGGCATCAAGCTTGACGTCGAGCCGGTGATCCAGATGCAAGACCAGGTCAGTATCAAAGTCGGCATGGAGGTGAGTAATATCACCGACCAGGTCACGACCAGTTCTGGGGTGCTGGCGTATACCATCGGCAGCCGCAATGCGAATACCACCTTGCAGTTGCGCAATAACGAAACGCAGATTCTGGCCGGATTATTCCGTGACGACGAGCAGAAAACGCGGCGCAAAGTACCCGGCCTCGGTAATTTGCCGCTGATTGGCAAATTTTTCAGCAGTAATAATGAAGACAAGCGTAAAAATGAAATTGTATTGCTGATTACACCGCGCATCATGCATAACCTGAGCCCGGCCAGTTCGGTCTATAGCCTGATTCCTTCCGGCATTGCCGCTACAGCAAATCCGGTGGGGACTGGCGGTGCGCGCGCGGTGCAGGCGATGGAACCGACACCATCCGCGCCAGCGGTGACACCACAATCGACGCAGAGCGGCAATGTGCGTAACGACAGCGGTTTTGCCAGCCAGATGATGAATAGCAGTGACACCGGCGCCGTACAGCCTTGAGGCCAGTCAGTTGATGTTATTTCTTTCTTCTCGCAAACATTATGGATTCACCCTGGTTGAGCTATTGGTGACGCTGGCTTTGCTGGCGTTACTGGTGACTTCGGCCAGTCCGGTGCTGCAGCTCAATAGCAAGCGCGAAAAAGAACGTGAACTCAAGCGCGCCTTGTGGCAAATCCGCGATGCACTGGATGCCTACAAGGATGCGGTAGATCAGGGCCTGATCAAGAAAGTGGCCGATGGCAGTGGATATCCGGCCAATCTGGCCATCCTGGTGACCGGGGTAGAGAATGCGCAGGATCCCAAAAAGAAAAAACTGTTTTTTTTAAGGCGCATCCCGCGTGACCCGTTTGCGGCGGATACCGAACAAAGCAACGCGGGCACCTGGCGTATCCGTGCCTATGACGGTGGGCTCGATGAGATGGCGCAGGACGTGTATGACGTGTCTTCACGTTCGCCTGCCATGGGCATTAACCAGCAACCTTACAGTGAGTGGTAAAAGCATGAAGCGCGGATTTACCTTGATTGAAATGCTGGTGGTGCTGGCGATACTTGCGATGTTACTGACCATCGTTTCGCCCAAGTTTATGCATATGTTGCAGCGTTCTAAAGAAACCACCTTGCGCCATGACCTGTTGACCATGCGCGATGCGATTGATAAGTTTTACAGCGACAAAAACCGCTACCCAGATACGCTGGATGAACTGGTTGAGCGCCAATACCTGAAAGCGATCCCGCCTGACCCGATCACCGAACGTATGGATACCTGGGTGATTACCTTGCCGCCCAATATTGACGAGCAGGGCAGTGTTTTTGATGTGCATAGCGGTTCTGCGCTGGTGGCCGCAGATGGTACGCCCTATGCGTTCTGGTAGGTTATCCGCCACTGGCTTTGTGCTGATTGGCATGTTTATGCTGATTATGCTCAGTGGCTTGGTCATGGTGCAAGCCAGCATGCGCTGGCAAACCCAGGTGTTGCGCGAGAGAGAACAAGAGCTGCTCAAGGTGGGCTTAGCCTATCGCGATGCCATCGGCCGCTATTACAACCAGACGCCAGGTGTGGTGAAAACGTTTCCGCCAACGCTGGAAGTACTGCAAGAAGATACCCGTTTCCCGACTGCGCGCCGTCATCTGCGCAAAGCCTATCTTGACCCCATCACGCAACGCGAAGGCTGGGGTCTCGTCATGGCCCCCAGTGGCGGCATCATGGGGATTTACAGCTTGTCTGATAAAGCGCCATTTAAAACCAAAGGCTATCGTGGTGAATTACAACATTTGAATGACAAGCGTTATTACGGTGAATGGTACTTCGTTTATTTGCCGCAAACCGTGGCGGTGAATACTGGTGGTGTGTAAAGCACGGTGTACATCGTTGCCCTGACTATCCTTAATGTAAAGTTGTGTTAATGACATCAGGCTTTTGCCTCGCCCAGCGATTAAACATATGAAGGGATGTAAATGTGAGAAATTCCCGATATTGGCGGGGGTTTTTCCTGGTTTGCGTTTTTAATATTGTGAGCGCAACAAGCATCCAGATTATTTTCTCGTATGTATTTTGATAATGGAGCTCGCTGTGGATTTGGTGCCTGATATTGTTGATCTCGTGTTGTACTTACTGGGCGTGCTGTCTGTGCTGGTGTGGTCCATCATCATCATTAAAAGCTGGGCCTGGTACAAGTCCCGTAGTGCATCGAACAATTTTCTATCCGAGTGGCAACAAGTAAAAACTATTTACGAATTGCCCAAGATTATTGCTAACAGTAATAGCAGCTTTGCGCGTTTGTGTGATGCGGGCATGCGTGCGATGAACGAGGTGATGGCGAACTCAGTGTTGCGCAGAAACGAGCGTCAGGAGGTTATTTTACTCTCGCTCAAACAACAGGCCTACCTGGAACAAAAGCGCATGGATGGCGGTGTGGCGGTGCTGGCCAGCATAGGCTCTACCGCGCCGTTTATCGGCTTGTTTGGCACGGTGTGGGGCATTATGAATGCGTTGCGTACCATCACGGCGACCGGTTCTGCCGGGCTGGATGTAGTGGCAGGGCCGATAGGCGAGGCGTTGATTGCGACGGCAATTGGTATTGCGACTGCGGTGCCTGCGGTGTTGGCGTACAACTACTTTATGCGCAAGCAAAAAGTGCATAGAGCCGATATGGAACAAGTCGCTAGCCGCTTTCAATCTTTGCTGACGCAGTCAGGCGCGGAGGGGTAATAACATGGCGATTTTAGGGGACAGTGAAAACGAAGAACTGGTGAGTGAAATCAATGTGACGCCGCTGGTGGATGTGATGCTGGTATTGCTCACGGTATTTATTGTCACCGCACCTTTGCTCATGAATGCGGTGAAGGTCAAGTTACCGCAGGCCAGTGCCGAGGTAGCCATCACGGTGCCCAAAACAGCACATATCAGTGTCACCGATGCAGGAGATGTGTTTCTCGACCAACAGCGACTGGCGCTGGAGGTGTTGACGACAGAGTTGGGTGTGCTCAAAAAAAGCCATGATCCGGCGGTGGAGATTTATGCTGATGAACATGCGCAATATGGCGTGGTGGCCAAAGTGTTGGCGGCCATTCAGCGTGCGGGCATCAGCAAGTTTAGTTTTGTGATGTCGCCCGAGGCCGGGAAATAGGCATGAGCAGCCTGATTTATCCAGAGCAGCCGAATTATTCGCAGTTATGGCGCGCAGTGATTGTATCGCTGGGCTTGCATGTGCTGGTGGTGGCGGTGTATCCCAGCTTAAGCCGGATTCAGTTGCCTGAGATGCCGGAAAAATTGGAAATTGAGTTTTTCTCAATCAAAGCTTTGCCACCGCGTGTGCAGCAAGTGACGGAAACGGCCACGCCGGTTGAACCGCCCAAAGCGACGCCAACGCCAGTGGGGAAACCGCAAACGCCGGTAGAAACGCCTAAACAGATATTGGCTGCCCCGAGCAATCATGAGGCCGATTATCGTGTGCCAGAGCAAGCGGCGCCGACGAAAGTGGAACCTGCAGCTGTGAGCCCAGCGCCTGCGGCCCCCAGTGTGAGTGCAGAAAGCGCCCAGCATGCGGCGAATGACTCTGCTGCAAAAGATGCAAAACCCAGCGCGTCTGCGCCGAGCACGCAGGCTAACACCGAGTCCGACGAGTTGAGCGCTAGTGACTCTGATGCCTGGGGCGATTATGGCGAACAATTACGCGCGCTGGTCAGTAAAAGCAAACAATATCCCGCCATCGCTATTCGCCGCCATCTAGAAGGTGAGGCCACGGTGGTCGCCCAGTTTGTGCGTGGCGAGTTGGTCAATGTGTCACTGGCGGATAGCAGCAAGCATGTGCCATTGGATGAAGAGGCTATGCGCATGGTGAAAAAAGCGATTGCACAGCTGGGCGTGAAAGATAGCCTGAAAAAAAAGACGTTCAGAATCACCATTCCGGTGGCATTTAAACTGGAGTAATCGTCATTGATTTCTTGTAGTCAGGTGTGATCAGAAAGTAAATCCCTCACTTTCCCAAAATGGTTGCACCTGTTCTCCTAACCCCTGCAGTTTGCCAACTTTCCTCCGGCAAGCGCAGGGGATTTTTTTGTGTATATCAACTGGTTGTTTTCAACCAGGCTGGTGGCTGAAAACTGCCAATTTTTACGGTGAACTGGCTGCAAGACAAGTAAATGCGGGCTCAGTGGTGTGGCATACAATTTGCAAATGACAAGGCATGGATAAAGCGATGGTTTGGTGTGGCATTAATCTGCAGTGGGCGTATACCGACCTGCTCGGCTACATCCGCTTTAAAGTCGCTTGCCCGCACATGGCCAAAGATATCCTGCATGATGCACTGATCCGTTATACCGTCTCTGGTAGCGTCAATAAAGGCACAGAGCCGCATGCCTATATGCGCAGCATCGCCAAAAACCTGATTGTGGATAGTTATCACCACGCGCAGCGTTTCGTCTCCCTTGAGGCTGAAGTTGGGCTTAATCGTGAATGGCTGGATGCGCCAACCTTATCTGTCGAACAGCTCAGTGACATCAAACAGCGGCTGCAAATGATTCAGCAGATATTAGAGCAGTTACCGCCGCGTTGCCGTCAGGTATTCTGGATGTATCGCGTGGAAGGGCATACGCAAACCGAGATTGCTGCCGCGCTCGGCATTAGCAAAAACATGGTCGAGCGCCATGTCATGCGCGCGATTGTGGATTTGAGCAGTGCGCGTGAACTGATGATGCAAGCATGATACATCGCAAGCACGAGGAGATGATCAGGCAAACCGCTGCACGCTGGTATATGCGTATGCGTGAAGCTGCGCCGGATGCGCCTGAGCGCACCATGTTTGAAGTGTGGTTGCTGTCAGATCGCAGGCACAGTGCCGCCTATCAAATGATCGAGTCCACCATGGACGACTTTAGTTCTACCGAGCGATTGCAAGCGCTTTCTAATGCACTCTTGCAGACACAGTATTTCGAACAAAATACCCGCCGTAAAAAAGTTACCAAACTGGGCTCTGGCCTGGCCGTGATGTTGCTTTGCCTGGGGCTGGGCTTTTTAGGACGCAGCCAATACCAGCAATGGCAGGCATCACCTTTATCCAGCGAGGTGCAGACCACGGCTGTGGCGCAAATGGTCAAACGTACATTGGACGATGGCTCGGTGGTGACTGCCAATGCCAACAGTGCGATGGAAATCGTGTTTTACCGTCATCAGCGCCTGGTCAAACTGACGCGTGGCGAAGCGATTTTTGAAGTCACCAAAGATCCGAAACGTCCATTTGTGGTTGAAACGCAGCAAGCCAAAGTCACGGTGCTTGGCACCCGATTTGCCGTTAACCAGCTTAGCAACAAAGTCCGCATCAGTGTCGACCACGGCCGCGTACAAGTCGCGCGCGCGGATGGCCGCGAACCTGCATTGATTCTACACAATGGCGAAGTGGCCGAGATTGAGCAAATGGCCTCGCCGCATAAGGTCAATCGCAATGCTGACGACAGTTTCAGTTTTATCAGTGGCCGCATCGTGTTTGACCGTGCTGATATGTTCGAAGTCGCCGATACCTTGTCGCGCTACCGTAACCCTACCGTCAAAGCCGTCTTTTTCGGTAACCAAACGCCTAAGGTGAATGCTGTCCTTAAAGTCGCTGAGGTTGAAAGCTTTATCCAAACCCTGCCACAATCGGTGCCGGTAATGCTCAAACGCACAGATGATGCATTAGTGATCGAGCCAAACAGGTAATTCTTTACATTTCTTTTTAGCTGCCGCATATCAGGCATTTCTCCCCTTCGTCGGTTACCCCTTTAACAAGACCTGTAACCGACGGATGCACCATGCACACCATAACGATTAAAACAGCCGCCCTGGCCGCATTGATTGGCCTGAGTACGCCTACCGCACTTTATGCAGAGCTCAACACTGCCCTACCCGGGGAGCAAGAAGAGAGTTTTGCCATCCCCTTGAATATGGATATGCCAGCCCAGCCACTCGCGGCTGCGCTGCGCCAGTTTGCTATCCAAAGCAATCTTTCACTCACAGTCGATAGTGCCCTTATTGTCGATAAGAAATCCCCTGCCGTCAAAGGCCGCATGACACGCAAAGAGGCGATTAAACGATTGCTGGAAGGGTCAGGTTTAGAAGGTAAAATAATTCAGCAACATTTGACGATAGAAAAACGACTTATGCCAGTAAGGTCAGACAGCTTGGAACTGGATGCTGTGCAAGTGAGGGCGCAGCGTATGTATGAGGTCGGCCCCATGCGAGGTTTAGCGCTAACGAAAGAGGAGATCCCTGGCAACGTCCAGTCACTGACAGCAAAAGAGATTAGGGATGCGCATGCCGTAAGTATTGCTGATTTATTGAATACTAAATTGCAGTCGGTCAATGTCAATGATTACCAGGGTAATCCATTCCAGATGGATGTCACTTATCGAGGTTTTACCGCCTCCCCGCAATTAGGTACTGCGCAAGGGCTTTCAGTTTTTCTGGATGGTGTCCGAGTCAATGAGCCTTTTGGCGATGTTGTTAATTGGGACATGCTTCCGCTCAATGCATTAGGTAGTCTGGATATTTTTCCTGGGTCTAATCCACTATTTGGGTTGGGTACTTTAGGTGGTGCGCTCAGTATGAAGACTAAAAGTGGTTTTGACTCGAAAGAAGGGTCACTTGAGTATTTGGGAGGCTCTTTTAAGCGCAATCAATTTCAAGGGTCTGTGGGCGGCAATAATGGCGTAGTCGCAGGATTTGTGGCTGCCAATATCTTTAAAGAGGATGGTTGGCGTGATAACTCTCCAAGTAAAGTAAATCAGGTGTTTAGCAAGTTGGAGTGGCGTGGTGAGTCATTGCAACTGGGGCTGAATATACTCTATGCCAGTAATAAGCTTACCGGTAACGGTTTATTGCCATCAGAAATGGTTGAGCAAGATCGCTCTAGCATTTTTACTAGTCCTGATGAAACCAGTAACCGGCTCCAGCAGTTTCAATTAAATGCCCTATGGGATGTGTCAGACACTTTTAACATTACCGCTCAGGTCTATCACCGAAAAAGTCGTCGTTTTTCCAGTACTGGTGATGTGAACCAAGACTTCGGCGGCAGTGCGACGCGTAGGCCAGCCGCCGGTGAAAAGCCTGGCTACTTTGCACAGGATTTAAATAATGATGGTCTGGCAGATCTGGATCTGTCTCAAACATATATCAATAACATAGCAACGGTCGATGCCTTCGATGGGTTTGGAAACCTCGTCCAGTTACCAGCCGATGCGGATGGTGATCCACAATACCTTTTTGGGCCTCTCACTCAAATAGGTACTGATCAGGATGGTAATCCTATCTTTGACTCCCCTGTCACTGATAACCCAGCCTATGACGCCAGTCGTCCTGCGATAGGGTCCAATCCAAATACCGCATTTGTATTTACCAATCCTAATGTTTCGCAATCAACCATTGCCGTCACAAACCCGGATGGATCTACGACTACAACGCCAAACTGGGCATTCAATTCTCTACCGTTATCCGCTCAGCCAGACTTTAACAGCGACTATTATCAGGCGGCGTTGGCTATTGCAAATGCTATTCCAGGGTCACTTGCACAACAGGCGTTGGAGTTAAAGTTGCGTAATCAGGGCTTAGCGTTTAGCTACTCTGACTGGAATGCCACATTTAAGGACAGTAATGGTTTTATTGGTACTGGATCATTTATTGTGCTTGATAAAAATCGTGATGCAAAAGGAGACTTTATTTTAGCTGCGTTTTCAGGCGTGAGTCGAGGGCTTGGTTCTCCTATGGGGCTGCTCGTAAGAGACCCCGTGACGGGAATTCCGTACATGCGAGATGGCGCGGATTGTGAAGCGCAAATTATACAAATCTTCCCTGATTGTAAAAAAGGGTATATAGAGGGCACGCCGGTCGCCCTGGTAACGGAGACTGAAATTAATCAACTCACCGATGGTGGGTCACTCCAATTAAACTGGAATACCGAGAAGCACAAATTGATGGTTGGTATGTCTATGGACTCTGCGAATGCTGATTACAGCAGTGGTCAATTACTTGGTGTATTTGGAGACAGGCGTAATGTTATTTTGGACCCGAGCAAAGTGGGCTATGAATTCGCTGCTTCAACACAAAAGCTGGGCCTAAATGATTTTGCAGGTACCAGTACGACGAAAAGTCTCTATTTTAGCGAAACCTGGACGCCGAGAAAACAATGGGCTTTTACTGCCTCTGGCCGCTACAATCAAACGAAAGTTAAAAACGAGCTGGCAATTAGTAATATTCTCGGCTTGGCCGGGGCATCACAATTCAAGAACTTTTATGATCCATTAGTGGTATGTAGGGATTTAAATGGTAATGGGGCGATTGAGTATGAAACAGAAGAGTGTGGAACTGGTTATCGCCCATTTTCATTTGAATTAGCCCAGCAGGCAGGTGCCATTGGGCCAGGGGAGACCGAGAAATTTAGCTATTATTCTTTTAATCCCTCGCTCGGGGCGACTTGGCAGGCAGATGAGAATTTGAATATTTATGCCAACTGGAGCAAGGGGGCCAGAACGCCAACTGTTATTGAGTTGGGTTGTGCATATGATGACACTCCTGTGCGAGTCGGCGTCGATTCGCAAGGTAATCCGGCTTTTGGCCCACGGTCTTTGGTCGAGAACAGATTCTGCAGTTTGCCGACTACGTTGTCAGGAGATCCTTATTTAAAACAAGTCAGGTCAGAAACCATAGAAGTCGGCGCACGTGGTTTTCTCACGAGTGATATCCAGTGGAATGCGAGTATTTATCAGACTGATTTAACAGACGATATTTATTTTGTGTCATTCAGGCCTGAGCGCAGTTTTTTTCAAAATATTGGAGATACTCGCAGAAGGGGGCTTGAAATGGGCTTGCAAGGAAAATGGGGTAAAACCGGTTTTAAACTAAACTACGCTTTAACCGATGCAACATTTCAGGATCGCTTTCAAATGGCGAGCCCTAATAACAGCAGCGCGGGCAATGTGATTCAAAGTTATAACGGTGCTGGTACCTTCGTCAGCAATGGCTATCAGAATATTGCAGTGACTCCGGGTAATCGTATTCCGGGTATTCCATTGCATAACCTGAATGCAACGGTCACCTATGATCTAACCCCGCAATGGACTGTGGGGTTAACTGCGGTTTTGCACTCAGAAAGCTATGTACGAGGCAATGAGAACAATAAGCATCGTGCTGGTATGCCTAGTGAGGTATATGGGTGTTCAGCTGCCCAAGGCGGAGTGCCTACTGTGATTGATGGGATTTCTTACGGCAACAGTAGTTGTGGAGCGGGTCTGGCGACAAGGCCGAATTATCGTTTCGCGGGGATGGTGCCAGGTTATGCTGTCTTTAATTTCAGTTCGAGTTATAAACTCACAAACCAACTAACCGCTACCTTATTGATTAATAATCTTTTTGACCGTGAATATTACACAGCAGGACGTTTGGGAGTTAATCCATTCTCCCCCAGTATTAATGGTGCCATTGGCCCAGGTGGGTTTAATTACAATAGTAACGATTGGTTGGCGTCTACCTTTCTTGCCCCGGGTGCCCCGCGTGCGGCATGGCTTAATGTGCGCTATGATTTTTAATATCAGATGTAGCAGTGGTTTGCTTATAGCTCGTTTTGAATGACGTCACTCAGCCAATCCATGAAAATCCGCACGCGCTTAGACAAATTGCGACGATGCGGGAACAGCATGGAAACGGCCATGCTGGGTGCGGTCCAGGCTGGTAGGATTTCGACTAACAGGCCACTATTAAGCATTTCCATGGCGCCTAACTTAGGCGCTTGCATGATGCCGAGTCCGGCCACGCAGGCGGCGCGGTAGGCGTCGGTATTGTTGACGCAGATACGGCTGGGCATTTTGATACGATGTAATTCGCCATCTAGCTGATATTCAAACGCATCAAACCGTTTGTTGCTGCTGGTTTGGTAGTGAATCAAATAATACTGCTGTAAATCGTCTATGCTTTTGGGCGTGCCATATTGGGCGAGGTAGCCAGGGCTGACGAAATTGCTTTGCTGCATTTCGCCTATTTTGCGCATCATCATGCCGGACTCTTCGACCTCACCGGTTCTCACTACGCAGTCGTAACCTTCGCTGACTAAATCCACTTTGCGGTCTTCGCTGCTGACTTCTATGTTGAGGTTGGGGTAGCGCCGCAAGAATGCAGGCAGGGCCGGAATAAGCAGGTGCCGCGCCATCGGTTGTGACAGGTTGACCCTGACGACACCTGAGATTTGGCTATCATCGCTGATGAACAAAGTTTCTAATTCTTCGATCTCACTCAAGACATCTTTGCTTTTTTCATAAAACAAGTGGCCGTCCGGCGTCAGTTGCACTTTGCGTGTGGTGCGGTGGAACAGCTGCGTTTGCAGTTTACTTTCCAGTTGCTGCACCGCCAGTGAGATGCTGGCTTTGGGCAGTCCCAGACTATCTGCCGCTTTGGTAAAGCTGCCGAGTTCGGCAACGCGCATAAAACGCTTCAGGCTTTCGGTGCTATCCAGCATGGCAATTTGCTTTCAATTGTTCATTAATTATGAACAGTATAATCACTTAATGCTTATTTATCGTATTTATGATTATCAATAAACTGCGTCTATCTTTCATCAACACAGGAGTACGCATATGACAAACAAGATTGCATTAATTACAGGTGGCAGCCGTGGTTTGGGTAAGAACACAGCGCTGGCAATGGCAAAGCAGGGCATAGACGTGGTATTGACCTACCAAAGCAAGCAGGCCGCTGCACAAGCGGTGGTGGATGAAATCGCAGCGTTAGGGCGCAAGGCGGTGGCTTTACAGCTGGATGTGGCACAGGTGAAAACATTTTCTGCATTTTCTGCGCAATTGAAGCAGGCCCTGCAAACACAGTGGCAAGCTACGCAGTTTGATTACCTGGTGAATAATGCAGGGACGGGCATCCATGCGCCATTTGCTGAAACCACGGAGCAGATGTTTGACGATATGGTGAATATCCATCTGAAATCCACCTTCTTTTTAACGCAAACCTTACTGCCCGTATTACGTGATGGTGGCCGTATTGTGAATATTTCCAGCGGCCTGGCGCGGTTCAGTTTGCCTGGCTACAGCGCTTATGCGGCGATGAAGGGGGGCATTGAGGTATTGACGCGTTATATGGCCAAAGAGCTGGGTGCACGCCAGATTGCGGTCAATACGGTAGCGCCAGGTGCGATTGAAACGGATTTCGGCCAGGGTCTGGTGCGCGATAACAAAGAGGTCAACGCCTATATTGCTTCGCAAACTGCGTTGGGCCGCGTAGGGGTGGCAGATGATATCGGCCCGATGATTGCGAGCCTGTTGTCGGAGAACAATCGCTGGGTGAATGCACAGCGTATTGAGGCTTCTGGCGGCATGTTAATTTAATCGGCCAGGGTGATAGCAACAGGCCGCTTTCTACTGCTGCCTGTCGATTTGCCTAGCGAGGGCGGTTTGGCGGCGGAGGCGGTGGGTAATAACCGGATGCAGCAGGCGAGGATGCGGTACTAGAGGCATTGCCACCTTGCGAGTAGGTTCGCGCCATGCTGGCCGGTACCGGAATACGGTGTCCGGCCGCATACATGCATTGGAAGTAAGCGTTGTCGTATTTATCCTGCGCATTCATGCCGCTGACTGCCGCCGTATTAGTGCCGATGGCGCCGCCGGATAAGGCACCCATACCTGCGCCGATGGCTGCCCCTTCACCACCACCTGCCGCAGCACCAAGGGCTGCGCCTACGACGGTGCCGACTGCGGTAGTAGTGGCCAGGCTGGCGTTATATTGCTGGTTCACCGTTTTGCCGCCAATTTGCGTTAAGGCAAAGTCACGGCAGGATAGGTCATCTGCCTTGAAAACATTAAAGTCTTTGCCCGTGCCCGGCAAAGCCATATTGCTTGGGCCGGTGGGGTTGGTAGCGCAGGCTGACAAGCTCAGTGCCGAGACCATGATTAGCAGATGTGTTGTTTTCATATGCTTAGGCCTATTTGGTTGGTGGCGAAGGCGTCACTTGTTTCCAGCCTGCCGGACACTCTTTGACGTAAGGATAATAGCTGTCAGATTGCTCGCAGTAATACCAGTAAGCCTGGCCGTTGTTGCCGGCAGTGGCCGCAGGCGGCGCGCTTTGTGCCGGGGCAGGCGCACTGGTGGCACCGCTACCTTGTTCGATATAGACCTGTGGTTGCGGTTGGGTCACAATGACTGGTGGTGGGCTATAAGCATATGGGTACGGATAGGCGTAAGGCGAATATGCATATGGAAAATAAGGATAAGGGGCACCGAAATAAAAGCCGACGCCACCACCGCCATGCCAACCTCCACCGTGCCAGCCGCCGCGGCCTGGTGGGTGTGCCTGAGCAGCGCTGCTGGCGAGCATCAGTGCGGCCATCAGGCCAGTGAGTGCCATTGCTTTTAAGTGCATAGGTATTTTTAAATGCGTCAGTTTTTGTTTGGACATATCGCCTCCTGTGACAGGCATGTTTACTTATATTTCTATGACCAAAGCATACGTAAATTTATCCGCGCAGGGCGTGGCGGTTTTGTATCGGAGTGTATCTTTAACCACCACATTCACCGTCAGCTGAGGATTGTGTTAGGCAGCAGGTGAGCAACTGCGGTATGCTAGTGATGACCCTTTGCAAAGCTACTAATCTCATGCAACAGCAATCCATCCAACAGATCAATCTTGCTTATGATCAGCAACAAGACCGCTTGCTGATGAAAGCGGCTGTCAGCCAGGCACAGGAAATCCGCGTATGGCTGACTTATCGTATCGCGCGGCAAATGTTTAAAGTGCTTAACCGTGAAGCGCATTTGCCCGTATCCGCATTGGCGCTGGGAAATGCTTCAACTTTGCCTGCGGCACAATCGCCGACTGAAGCCACGCGCCAGTTTGAAGAAGAGGCTGATGCTGTACACCAGCTGGAAGACCTGGATTTTTCCACGGCTTACCAGCAACGCCCATCGGCCGTGAGTGAGCAGGAGTTATTGGTCGTTGACACACGCTTCGTGTCGATTAACGACCAGTTGAACCATATGCAGTTGGTATGCGCCAACGGCATGAACGTCAATATGAGTTTAAACCACCAACTGGTACTGGCCATCAGCCGTATGTTGATGGTCGCCAGCCAGGACGCAGGCTGGACATTGCCCGCACATCAGGATAAGGAACCAGAAGCGGTTTCCAGTATCGTAATGCAGGTACCCACAGAAAAACAGGTATTACATTAATGGATCACACAACACTCGGGGACAGCGGTATTCGCGTCTCCAAAATCGCGCTGGGCACCATGACCTTTGGCGACCAGAACACCCAGCAAGACGCCGACAACCAGCTGGATTTTGCCCTCTCACAAGGTATTAATTTTATCGACACGGCTGAGATGTATCCGGTGCCGCCACGGGCAGAAACCGTGACGCAGACGGAGACCATCCTCGGCCACTGGATTAAAAAGCAGGCGCGCGACCGCTTTGTGCTGGCCAGCAAAGTGGCGGGTCCCAGGCGTGGCATGCAGTGGATACGCGGCGGCCCGAGCGGCATGGATAGGGCGAATATCCGCCAGGCGGTGCATGACAGCCTGACACGTTTGCAAACTGACTACCTCGATGTATTGTATCTGCACTGGCCAGAACGCAATGTGCCCATGTTTGGCCAATACCAGTTTGACCCCCGTGCCGAACGCGATGCCAGCGGCCAACCTCTCAACTGGGTGCCGATTCAAACCCAGCTCGAAGTGTTGGACGAGTTGATCAGGGAAGGCAAGGTACGTGCGATCGGCTTGAGTAATGAGCAACCGTGGGGTGTGATGGAGTTTTTGCGACTTGCCCGCGAACAAGGCTTGCCGCGGATTGCCGTGTTGCAAAACTGCTATAACCTGATGAACCGTGGCATGGAGTTTGGCATGGCCGAGGTGCTGTACCGCGAACGTGTTAGCCTGGCTGCCTATTCTCCGCTGGCATTTGGCCATTTGACCGGAAAATATGTCGACGATCCCGCCACCCCTGGTCGTGCCACCTTGTTTTTGGGTTATGCACAGCGTTATAAAAAACCGGGCGTGCCGGCGGCGTCCAAGGCCTATGCCGAGCTGGCGCGTGCACATGGCCTCACACCAACGCAATTGGCACTGAGTTTTGTCTATCACCGCTGGTTTGTCGGTAGCACCATCATCGGTGCCACCAGCATGAACCAGTTGCAGGAAAACGTCGCGGCTTATCAAGTAAAGCTTAGTGATGAGGTATTAAACGCAATCGAGCAACAGCATCTGATCATGATGAATCCGGCGCCTTAACGCAGGCGCCCGCTGAAGGGAATCCGTATGTTCATGCTTCACACCCTGCGCACTCTTTTTCTGCGCAGCTTCATTCTTTTTGCCGTCGTATTGAGTGGTCAGGCACAGGCCGCGGACATGCAGGAGATGCAAAATGCCTTGCGCACCTGCCAAACCGAGTTTGCCGCGGATGCCAGCCGTCGCCTGATTTGTTTTGATAAAGTCGCCGAGCAATATACGCCGACACGTGTGGTACCCCCAATATTGGCCCCTAGCCAACAGGAGCTAGTGAAAAGTGTGGGGGCCGAGACGGGTTACCTCGCACGCAAATGGCATTTAAACAGCCAGGATGAACTGCACTTTACCGATCTGGAAACCCATCAGCTCAATTACCTGGTGACCGCGTACTCGAATAATCCCAATGATGTCCCGACCTCGCCATCACGTCCTAATACGCAAGACCGTGGCCTGGGGCACAATGACCTGCATTTCCAGATTAGCCTGAAAACGCAGTTAATGAACCTGTCAGACTGGTTGCCTAAAAACCAGTGGGTGCAAAGTGCGCGTTTGTGGGGGGCTTATACCCAGCAGTCATTCTGGCAGGTGTATAACGAAGAGCAGTCGCGCCCCATGCGGGATCACAATTATTCACCTGAGTTGATTTTATCGCTAGGCTTGAACAAACCAGCAGAAGAAAACAGTTGGCTCAATGCCATGCCCAATATGCTCAATGTGGGCCTGATGCATGAGTCCAATGGCCGCTCGCAACCGCTATCACGCAGTTGGAACCGCGTCTATTTGCAGGGCGGCTGGCAGCTCAATGAGCGCTATAGTTTGCTGGTTCGCCCGTGGTGGCGTATTCCTGAAAGCAAATCGGATAACGATAACCCGGATATCAGCAAATATATGGGTTATGGCGATGCGATTTTGCGCTGGGATAACGAGGCCAATACCACGGCTGCCAGTGTCACCTTGCGTAACAATATGCGCAGCGATAACAAAGGCTATGTGAAGTTTGATGTGCAGTACAAGCCGCTCAAAAGTGAGAGCGTGCGTTTTTACGCCATGCTGGCCAGTGGTTACGGTGTCTCGCTACTGGATTATAATCAGGCGCAAACCATGTTTGGCATCGGCTTTGCCATTGGTGAATAATTAATTGAGTAATTCATTAGCGCTATCAATATGCGTCCGTTAACCGCCACTTTCCAACGCTTCCTGGCTTCTGAGCAGGCCAGCAGCATCCTGCTATTGCTGGTCACAGTGCTGGCGCTGGTCATTGCCAACAGCGTGCTGGCTGAGCACTACCATCATTTCTGGCATCACCAATGGTTGGGTTTAAGCCTTGAAGAGTGGGTCAATGATGGCCTGATGGCAATCTTCTTTTTGCTGATCGGGCTGGAGCTCAAACGCGAGTTGTATGTGGGTGAGCTATCCAGCGTCAACAATGCCTTGCTGCCAACCATTGCGGCGATGGGTGGCATGATTGTGCCAGCCTTCATTTTCTGGCAATTCAACCACGGCACTGCCTACCAGGCAGGTGTCGGCATCCCGATGGCGACGGATATCGCCTTTGCACTAGGTGTGTTGTCAATATTGGGCAAGCGCGTGCCTGCACCGCTCAAGGTGTTTCTGGTTGCGTTTGCCGTGATTGATGATTTGGGCGCCGCTATCATGATCGCCGTGTTTTACACCGCCTCTATTTCATGGCCGCACCTGCTGGCCGCATTGGCTGTGCTGGCTTTGCTGTTTGCGCTCAACCGCTGGCGAGTGCTCGGCATGATTCCCTATGTACTGGGCGGGGCATTCATGTGGTGGCTGACACTCAAGTCTGGTGTGCATGCCACGCTGGCAGGCATCGCATTGGCATTTGCCATTCCCTTCAATCGCAATCCGGATGATGAGCATTCGCCATCGCATCAATTGGAGCATGCTTTACACCTGCCGGTGGCTTTCTTGATCCTGCCTGTTTTTGCCTTTGCCAACACCGGTGTGCAGGTGGCGGCAAATAGCATGAGTGCCGTATTTTCACATAGCAACAGTCTGGGGATTATTCTCGGTTTGCTGATTGGCAAACCGGTCGGGATTACGCTGGCCGTGGTAGCGGCTATTGTGACGGGTGTTTGCAAACTACATCCGCCTTTGCGTTTATCGCATGTGATTGGCGCAGGCATGCTGGGCGGTATCGGCTTTACCATGTCGATTTTTATTACCAACCTGGCCTTTAGCGAGATGGCGGATGCGATCAATCTCTCCAAAATGGCCATACTTACAGGCTCGCTGCTTTCCGGGGTGGCAGGCTGGTTATGGCTAAGCGTGGTGTTAAGGCAGGGGGCAGTGAATGAAGCCTCCACTAAGTAAAATCATGAGGTGCTTTTAGGGATGCTGCGCAAGCATTTCATGGCTGGTCTGCGTATAGTTGTGTCTAACGAGATGTAACAACTTAACCAAGGAGACTATCATGTGGACTAAACCAGCTGCTACTGAAATGCGTTTTGGCTTTGAAGTGACAATGTACGTGATGAACAAGTAATTCAAGCGTTAACTTGCATATCAATAAACCCGACACTAGGTCGGGTTTATTGTTTCTGGCTGTTGCATTCAATGTTATGCATTGAGGTTAAAAGTTTAGACACTAATCGACTTTTCAACGCTGTCACCCGTCGCCACCATTGTGTAACGCTTCAAGTCCTTGTTTGGATGCTCCACCGCAAAACGCGTTTTGCCTATTCTATAACCATCCTCTATGTTTTGCGCCAGCACATCGGCTTCCCAGATCAGATCGCTTTGCTGGGGAACGCCTTGCCATACGCTTAGGTAAAATATTGCCATTCCATGCCTTTTTGACTGTCGTTTACACACGAGCACTACCCTCTCGCACCAGGGTTCATCATAAGCAGTTCGCTTCAAAATGGTGTAGGCGCCAGCTGAGTTTACTGTCAGATAATCTAGAGCAGTCTTTATTGGCGCAGGCCATCTTCTGATTCCTACAGCAAACTCAGTCAGCGTGCGCTAGCCAGTGCCATTGCAACACGGCAGACTGAAGTTTCATTGTTTGCCGCGTGAGCGGGATAGGAAGCGCCATGATTGATGCTAAAGAAATTAAAGCCGATATGCCTGTCACTACCGCACAGGCGGAACACTTTGCTGTAGTCGACCATCTCGAAAGTGACGATGTCATCAAACTCAAAAAGGATGAAGCTGGCGTTCACCACTACATCCCTGTGAGTTGGGTGGTGTCTACTGAAGGTGGTATTGTGAAAATCAACCGTACACTAGCGCAGATCACCAATGACTGGGAAGCAGATTAGTTTTCGGGCATGGTGCGGCTGAGGTTTCAGATAGGGGCATCCCTATTGAGTCGCATCCGTTGTCGTGTAATTTTGCAGCACCACCTGGATAAACTGGTTTGTTCTGTTTCTGGCCTCTACATGTTGACGCCATAGTTCTTCAACGATTTTTAACTCCTCTGCCGTTGGCAGGCAACCATTCCCCCGCAAAAAAGAATGCATCTTGTCGTCAATAATCGCCTGCCGGACTTTTGCTTTTTTAAGGGATTCTGCCCATTCATTGGTTAACTGATCCCATTTGTCAGAACGATGGTTCACTTGGATCTCCTCTGATTATTCAGGCACGTGATATGCGTGATCAAAACGCGTAAACGAAGCCCCGTCAGTCAGACGAGGCTTCGGGATGGCTAATAAAGCCGTTGAGTGGTGCCGGTATGACTAATGTGCGGCGGCTTCTGCACGTGCGGCATCGCGCAGTTGTTTTACTTGGTCATGATTACGCTTGGCACCTTCAAGCTGGCGTACCACCACAAAGCGGATATGTGTCGGCAAGTCTTTTTCAGCCGCTTTGCGATAAGCAGCCAAGGCGACATCTTCGCCACGCTCGGTTTCGTTTAAAACGGCCACGGTATCGTTACTGGTCAGCGCCGTTTTAATGGCAATCCAGCGTCTGTGCAAGGCACCACCCAAGCTAGTGGATGATGCAGGCTCGCCACCCAGTGAGCGCACCAGCTCTTGTAACTCCTGTACGCTGGCAGCCACCTCTTGTGACCGACGCAAAAAGAATGTTTTAAGTTGCGGTTCATCCACATGCTCTGCCGAAGAGCGAAAACCTTCTTCGCCATCTTTCGATACTTCGATCAAATCATTCAAGGTAGAAATCACATCGTCATTGTCTGCCATGGTAAGTCTCCAAATTGTCTATTAAATGTGTGGAAGTAAATGTATTCAGAAACTTTAGTATGCTCGTGGCTGTATGTCGGCAGCATCGGATGAATCCGCAAATATCTGTAGGAATTACTTTATCCATCGTTGGATCCAATGGCATTGCATCTTCCTACAGCCAAATCAGCCTAGGCCTTGTGGCGCAGTGTGATGGCCTGTTTTTTAATAGATAGATATTCACTCTCTTTCGTTTCAAGGAGCACCGCATGAATCCTATCCATTTATTTAATTACGTGTCACCGAAGCGAGGTGAGGCAAAATCTCTGCTGGCCGAAAAGCCTAGCGTATCGCAACTCATGCTGTTCTATGTCTTGCCGTTGTCGTTGATTCCCTGCGTGATGATGTATCTACGGCTATATCATAATTACCCCAAATTGTTCTTTGATAACCTGCCTGGTAACCGTTTGCTGATGGTGAGTGCCGAGTTGTTGTTCTTGCAATTGGGCGTGTTGTTGGTGATGGCCTGGATTACGCAAAACCTGGCCGAGATGGTCAATATCAAGCCCAACTTTCGTGATTCCTTGCTCATTATGACGATTGCCACCACGCCGCTATGGCTGACCTCACTGTTTTATATTGTGCCCAGTTTAAGTTTTAATGTGGTTGTGCATGGAGTAGCCGTATTGGCATCGGTGCTACTGGTGTATCGAGGTGTGCGCTATATTTTTGGGATCCGCGAACGCGGGGCGCTGGTCACACTCAGCATGGCGATTGTGTGTACCGCTGGGCTAGGATTTGCGGTGATTTTGATCGGCTCGCTGATTTCATGGGAAGCCATTGAGCAATTGCAGTTTGCCATTAAGAAACTGTAATCAGGCCACCTCCCTGGCTGACTTGCTGGTAGCCCCCACCACGGGGGCCAGATGGTATTTGAGTGCGTAGTAAATCAGTGCAGCATTATTGAGCACGTGCATTTTTTTGAGGATCTTCGATCGAAACACACTGACAGAGCCTGGCGCAATTTCCAGTTCCATCGCGATTGAATTCACGGCCTGGCCTTTAATCAATTTGAAAAATACCTGCAGCTCACGCAGTGACAAACGTTCATGCAGCATGGGCTCGCTGTTGGCAGCCATTTGCTGATGCTGAGGCGAAACATAGACTTGTCCGCTGGCGATGGCATTGATAGCCGGAATCACTTGCGCGCTGTCTGTCGTGTAAGACAAGTAGCCAGCGCAACCCAGCCGGATAAAATGGATCATGCGCTCGACCCGTTCACTGCCGTTGATAATGAGGACAGGCAGGTCAGGAAAAGCTTGCTTGAGGTCGCAGAATACTTCCAGGCCATTGGTTTCCGCTGCGGACACATCCAAAATGATGACATCGTAGGTATGCTCGCGGATTTTCAACATAGCGTCATGCACACTGCCAGCCTCATCGGCCAGGTGCACGTTATGGTCGTCATTGACCAGTGCCTTTAATGCGCAATGGCTCAGCGCATGGCCGTAGATTAACAATATATTTTTCATGGCTTGTTATCCATTTCAAGCCTAATAAGGCTATTTTTGTGCGATTTTGCGATTGCCTTTCACGTGCCAGATCACATTGCCGACGTCATCTGCCACCAGCAGGTAGCCTCTTTTATCGAGTAACACATTGGCAGGACGTCCTTGTGCGGTGCCATCCTCCTGCTGGATGTCAGTCAGCACATCCATTGGTGTTTTCGCCAGTTTTTCCTGCGCTGCCGGTCGCATCAATATCGTTTGATCAGCCGTTTCAGGATCGGATGTTTGTGTCATCTGGGTTTGCCCTGCCTGGTAGGGGAACAGGAGCAGGGCCTCGGCATTGGCGACATAAAATGTGTCGCCCACCAGCGCCACGCCCAGCGGGGCAGCGATATCCTTGATAAACACATGGCGTTCGTCAGCGATGCCATCGCCATCATTGTCACGCAGCAGGGTAATCTGGTGTTGGCTACCTGCCAGCTCCTCTGCTTCATGCATCCATTTTCTGGCGATCCAGTTTTTCAGGCTAAACGCTGTATTTTTAGGCTGGGGATAACTCTCTGCCACCAGAATGTCGCCATTGGGCAAAGCATACAGCCAGCGCGGGTGATGCAAGTCATTGGCAAAAGCAACCACATTCGTGCCTGGCGTTGAGATCGACTTTTTGCCTTCTGGTACGCGCATGGTTTCTGCCGCCTGCGTGGTTGGAAACCAGCCTGACTGGCTGATAGATGCGTTAGAGACGGTGCGCATTCCTGGCGATTGCAGTAGTTTTGATGGTTGCGAATAACTGCTGAATGCCAGCATACAAACCGCGGCAGTGAGTAGGCGTCGCTGAGGGGAGGTTGTGAGTATGTTGGGCATCTGGCTATTTCCTGGTTGGTTAAGATTATCTACGTGTCGCCAGCATCTGGTGCATGCCGGTCACGCCCTGTTCGAACTGGATGGCGCTAGCAGTCATAGCCAGACGCCAAATACGGTAAGTACGCTCCCCCATGCTGGCAGCAATCGACGCATGTTGCGCCTCCAGGTTTGCCAGCCACTGGCGCAAGGTCATCACATAGTGTCGACGCAAGCCCTCTACATTAAATACATCAAACCTGGCGCTATCCATATGTTGTAACAGATGGGCGAAAGAGGTTAACTCGCCTGCCGGGTATAGCTGACGGTTGATAAAGGCGGTGGAGGCGTCTTGCTGGCCAGCCGGATTTTCCGCCGTGATCACATGGCTCAAAAATAACCCGCCGGGTTTGAGTGCTGCGTGTACCTTGGCTAGGAAGTCCGGATAATGCGCTGCGCCTAGATGGTCGGCAATGCTGATGCAAGCTGCTTTGTCGTAACTGCCCAGCGCAGGCAGTGTGCGATAGTCCGCCAGCTCTATCTTGACCAGATGCGTCAGGCCTTGTTGTTGCACTTGTTTGAGTGCATACGCATATTGCGTTGGGTTATGTGTGATGCCGTGTACAAATACCCCGTAATGCTTGGCCGCCCAGCAGGCCAGTGTGCCCCAGCCGCAAGCAATATCCAGTAGCGTGTCACCATGTTGCAAATGCAGTTTCTGGCAGATCAGTGTTAACTGTGTTTGCTGCGCTTGCGCCAGGGTGTGTGTTGGGCTTGCGAAATAAGCACACGAGTGCAGCATCTGTTCACCCAGCCAGCGCTGATAAAAGTCCTCAGGCACATCGTAACTGAGTGCAATGCCATGTGAGGAGGGAACGCTTGCGGATTGAGATTGTGTCGGGGAGTGAGGTGTGTGGGCAGTGTGTTCGGGTAGCACCTGTTGGTTATTGGCCAGGGTCAGTGCCCGGAAGACCAGGCCTAGTTTTTCATGCAGCGGCAAAGATAGAGATTCGAAATGTTCACGCAACTGCATGGCGGCATGAAAGTCCCCCTGAATCTGTACTTCACCTGAGCAATAGGCCTCCACCAGGCGTTTAGGGTTGCTAAACCATACCATGTCACGTAATACCGATGCCTGTTCCAGGCAAAAGGTAAACGCTGGTGCGCCGTCGCCGATCGTCAGCATACTGCCGTTCCACAAGCGCACGGCAAAGGCCACTGGGTAGTCCTGAAACAAACGGTTCAGAATGTAGCGCGCATGGATGATGTCTCCACTTTCGGTAATGTCGCCACTCGCGGTTGATTGCTCCAGTGACAATGGCATGGCTAAAGCATTAACGGGATAACTACTCATGGCGTACTCCTACTCAAAAAGCTTATTTTTAATATGGGCTGGCATCAGCATACATATGGTTTGCTGATGCCAATGCGCGGCCCTGGCAGATGAATACCATCTGCAAGCAGTGTAAAAATGAAGCCGATGACCAAGTATCGGGCAGGGGCTGATTGTGTTGTCAGACCAGTCTGACACAGAGGGTTTTCACCCGTGGCAACTCCTACAGCCGAATCAGTTGACTGCCGACGGCGACGCGGTATTTGCGGCCATACAATGCATGATGCAGTTGTATCTTTCTTATATTTTAAGGAGAAGACAGTATGCAAAAGACACTTGCCTGGATGTTATTGGCTGGCTCATTGTGTTGCAGTGTGTGGTCGGGAAATGCTTGGTCTGCGCCGCCAGTGAACAATGCCGTACCGCCTTGCGAAGATGCCGCCATTTCAAATAAACCGTCCTGCAATATCGATTCTGACAGCGTCAATGTGCCACCGAAGATGCCACATGAACGCGGCGTGATTGTACCGCCAGAGGTGCCTGCTGAAGGTTTGCCTAACCAGAATCAACGGCGCCAGAACAGTCAGCAGCCGCGGCAAGATCCGCGGGAGCCTGCCACCCCGGCGACAGACAATCATTTAAAAAAATAATGTCGCCAGCGCTACATCTGGCCATGACCAAGGAGAACGTCATGGAAGTTGTTGAAGATAAAATCAATCCGCCGCAGCATCAATATGTGCAACCAGGCCTGGAAGCGGATATGCATCCACAGCCCCAATATATTGAAGAGGAATACGCCGGCAGCGATAAGCTCAAAGGTAAAGTGGCCATTATTACCGGTGGTGATAGCGGGATTGGCCGCGCCGTGGCGGTGCATTTTGCCGCAGAAGGTGCCGATCTTGTGATTGTTTATCTAGATGAACATGAAGATGCGGCAAAGACCCAGCAACTGGTGGAAGCCTATGGTAGCCAATGCTTGTTGATTCCAGGTGACGTGTCAGACGAGCGGTTCTGTGAGCAAGTTGTGCACGACACGCTGCTGCAGTTTGGCCAATTGGATATTGTCATCAATAATGCCGCCCAGCAGTTTCCGCAGACCAGTATTGTGGAAATCAGCCAACGGCAGTTGGAGCATACGTTCAGGACCAATATTTTCTCCATGTTTTATATGGTGAAGGCAGCCTTGCCGCATCTGCCGAAAAAAAGCCATATTATCAATACCGCGTCGGTGACGGCTTACCGGGGTAGCCCCGAGTTGCTGGATTATTCGGCCACCAAAGGCGCCGTGGTGTCATTTACACGCTCATTATCGCGACAACTGGTGCATAAGGATATTTACGTCAATGCGGTGGCACCGGGGCCGGTGTGGACGCCGTTGATTCCCGCCAGTTTTGATGAAAAGAAAGTCAGCGAGTTTGGTAGCCAGGTGCCTTTAAAGCGACCTGCACAACCGAGTGAAATTGCGCCCGCCTATGTGTTCTTGGCCAGCCAGGCATCGTCATATATGACCGGGCAGGTGATACACCCGAATGGTGGTGAAATCATTAATGGTTAATTGACCACTTTCTTGGTCGAATTAAGCCTGGTGTATGCCAGGCTTTTTTACGCCGACTATTTCCGGGCGCGACGTCCGAATTCTCCTACAGCAAATTCCGCCTTTGTTACATGGGCGCACATTTTCCTTTTATTCATAATGGGTTGCGTCATCAATCGCGTGAATAACACAATCATTAGGAGAACGACATGAATCACAAGCTTGGCTTAGGCCTGTTGGTATTAGTTGCTGGACTCTCCGCCTGTGATAAACAGGCATCGACTACTGGCGCCGCCGGGGAATCTACTGCTGGAGCGTCTGCTAGTGGTGAGGCCATTAAGTTCGTTAAAACACAGGATGGTTCTCCGCTCGAAATCAAGGCCGAGCTGTTCGATACCCCTGCCGCCAAAGAATTTTTAGCCACCGGTAAAAACCCCTATGTGGGCAAGGAAGATGCGATTGCCCAGGGTAAAAAAACCTTCCAGCTTTATTCCTGTACGCAATGCCATGGTCCGGATGCCGGTGGACAGGTCGGGCCAGCGCTGACCGGACCGAATTATAACTACGCCAAAGATGCCACGAATAAAGGCATGTTTGAGACGGTCTGGAATGGCACCAACGGTGGGATGGGTGCTAAAGGCAAGGGCTTGATGGATCCCTCAGACCCAAACAACGGTATTACCCCCGACGAGTTGCTGAAAGTCATTGCCTGGATACGTAGCCATGGCAGCCTGACTGGCAATGAAGAGGCCGCTTCATAATTTATCCTACAGGTTTTTTGTAAAGACACTGACATACAGCTGTTAACCACATCATTAGCATGAGTCTAAGCCTGCCACATCTGGCAGGTGACTTTAAAACTTTATGAGGATGCGATGATGAAAAAATTACTTTCAATACTATTAGCCAGTACGTTTTTATGTTCAATGACGGTTGCTTTTGCGGCACCACAAGATAATGCGCCGCCCGCACAGCAGCAAAAAAATCAGGTGCCTGATACGCATCAAAACGGCGACTATCTGGAGCCACAGCCTGACAATAATAATGCGGCTACCACTGGTAACAGCGATACGCAGGGTCGGCAGGGCAGTGGTAATAAACAGTCCAAGCCGGGCAACGTTGAAAAAAGCAAACGTTTTCATGAAAAGCCCCAAGACGGCGGCACGGGCGTGAAACAGTAATGGCCCACATCAGTCGATTCCCCTGTATGGCTTAAGTTGTGTTTAAGTCTGGCAGGGCAGGGTGACTAAGTTCTAAGTGTTCTTAAAATGCTACTAAGCTGGAGAAAACCATGACTGAAAAAGACCTGAAGTTATGTATGGAACTGTGCAAGAAATGTGCAGATACCTGCGAAAGCTGTGCCATCGCCTGTGAAACTGAGGCCAACCCCATGTTGCGAACCTGTATTGAACTGGATATGGACTGCGCGGATTTCTGTCGCCTGACGGCTTCATTTATTGCGCGCCGCAGCGACTTTGTTGCACTGGTTTGCCAGGACTGTGCGGAAATTTGTACCGCCTGTGCCGATCAATGCGAGCAACATGCCTCTGACCATTGCCGTGCGTGCGCGCAGGCCTGTCGCCGTTGCGCAGAAGCATGCCTGAAGGTGGGCGCTGCTGAGTTCGCATAAATGCAGATGCGCTACATGGATAGGTGGATGGGTCGGTGGTGATAGGTGACGGTTTTACCATCCAGCCCATTCATCTATTCAACCAGCTAGCTTCACGGTAAGTTTCAATATCACAAATTCGGCAGGCCTTACTGCAGCCATGCCAATTTCAACCCGCATCAAGCCTTGCGCAATATCATTTGCTGTCATGGTTTTGCCCAGGCCGATATTCACAAAAAATGCCTGTTCCGGTTTATTACCTTGTAACGCCCCTTGTCGCCACAACAAGATTAAAAAGTTTTCTATCATGGCTTGCGCACGCACCCAAGTATTGGCATCGTTAGGCTCAAATACCATCTGCTGCAACCCTTGGCTGACAGATACCTCGACCCAGCTAAACAATCGCCGCACAGGAATATAACGCCATTCATTGTCGTTGCCAGCCAGTGTTCTCGCTCCCCATATCTGCGTGCCTTTGCCCGTAAATTTGCGGATGATATTGATGGATTTGCCAGCATCCACATCCACGTTGTAATCCTGTTGCTGTGTGCTGGTGAGGTTAAGCACTGGCCGTATCACCTCGTTAAGTGACACATTGGCGGGCGCCTTCCAGACGCCATGCTTCTGATCGACCGCGGCATATACGCCCGCGACGGCACCCGTAGACGGTAAGGTATTTAAAGCGATATTCGCAGCATCTATCCATTGTTTGGCGAGCATATATTGTGCGTATAGCTTTTGGTTGAGCGACGCTAATTGCGCCTGGGATTCAGGCGTCGCCTTAACTAACCCGGCAGCACGTATTTGCGCCATCAGTGCCTGCATGCCCTGGTCCTGGGTCAGGCTTTCTGCGCTCACCTCACTGCCATCGCTTTTACGTTTAAACAACAGTTGGTTAAAGTCGGTTGTTCTTGCCAGGCTGGTCACCAGCCACGGACCATAGGCTGCACCATATTTTAAATGGTCGATGCCCAGGCTTTGCCTGAAACGCGCGGCTTCGGTGGCGAGGTCAGCCGGGTTATGTTGCAAACGTAAATCAAATAGCGCAAACCGGTTTTGTACCTGTGCACATTGCGCCAGCGCGGCTGCCTCCAGCGTATGTGTCTCGCGACACAAGGTAACCTCCGGCATGGCGATCAGCGTTGGCAGCGGGTCTTTTTCTATGGCGCTTAAACCAGCTGCCAATGTGGCTGCTGAAACCTGGTCGTTGTAATTGCCGACGGAGACGATCACGCACTGGCCACCACCATTGGCAAAAAACAGCCGCACGCTGTCATAGAGATAAAACGGTTGATCTACGGTAGCGTCAATTACTTGGTCTTGCGCATCCAGCCACAGCGTCACCGCCGACCTGGCTGCGCCACCAAACAGGTTTTCATAATCCAGTAAGGAGTAGATTTTTGTGGCGACGAATGACAGCGACACACCTTGTCTATCTGCTTTTTCGGTATAGCCTATCAATGCCGGGATCGCCGTTTCCAGGGTTGGAATACTGGGCGGGAGCTTGCTCACTTCTTCAATATAAACGCCGGGCGTTTTATAAACAGCCATGATTGATGTCCCCGAATGTGGCACACGTGATGACAACAGAGTTCAAGCCATTATAGGCTGTTTAGCGTAGCAGGGGAGAGGGAGGCTGGCTTGAAGATGAGAGGGGAGTAGAACGTAAGCTGCCCATAGGAATCGCGCTGATTCCTATGGGCAAGGTCATGTGCATCACATTTATTGCGCAACCACAATATCGTCTTTCACGGCAGTCACGCCTTTCACATTTTTAGCCAACAGCACCGCTTTATCGGCTTCGGCTTTCGATTTCACCACACCAGACAATTGCACCAGGCCATTGCTGTCGGTTTCTACTTTAATGTCTGTTGCACTCACCGCTTTGTCTTTGGCAAACGCTGTTTTCACTTTGGCGGTGATCACAGAGTCTTCAACCTTGGTGCCAATCGAGTCACCATCCGCCGCAAAACCAGCCATAGGCAATGTCAAAGCACTTACTAATAACAGAGATTTGAATGTGTTTTTCATGATGATTCCTTGTTGAGTTAAATTATGGAGGTTTCATTATTCAGGCATCACGAAAAGTTAGGAATACAGTGCATTCTGATCCTGGCGTAGGAGTCTACTGACGATCACTTGGTGTTGAGTGTGTTTATGATTTTGGTTTGGTCAGCGCAATGGGCTCAATATCACGACAAATGTTTTCCAGTTGGTGTGCAATTTGGTGTATGAATTTTTCAGATGTGTTTTCTGGTCGTTGCGCATTAAAGTAGCGCTCGGGGTTCTTGCCATTGATGACGGCAATTTCTGAGCGTTGAGTATGCGTCACGTACCAACCAGGCAGGGCGATCACGGCCTTTACGGTCACAGCCTCACCAACGGCATGACTTAACCACTGTTGCAAAGATTGCGCTTGGCGTGTTGCCTGTTCAGCGGGCTTCTCTTCGCTCCAGCCGGGAAAACGCAGTCGTTTTCCGTCGAAATTAACTCTATGTTGATGGCCGCCATTTTTGAACAGCGGCTTTGATCGCCCTTTAGTTTCAATCGCATATACGCCGGTTTTACCAACCACCACATGGTCAATATTAAAGCTGCTGATTGTATTTTTCAGCGTGACATCGTGAAAAACGTGATAACCATGCCGCATCAGCGTATTGAGCTCTTGGCCTACCGCCAGCTCAGCATCGTAGCCCAGTCGCAATTTTTCACGTAGTTTGATCAGCTTGATTAATTTGAACAGGATATAGCCGAAGAGAATGATGCCACTGATGGCACCTAGTATCAAAGGATGTTTAACCGAAGGGAGGTTTGAATAATACGCGTAAATAAATAATGAAATCGTCGGCGGCATCATAAGATACATCGCTAGTTCGCTATCTACATCAGATAATTGCGCCTTCACTGACTCCCCTGCACTTCGTAGCAGGTACTGGGTGATTGGATTTTTTCTTCTGGCCGAGGATCGTTTTTTTGAGTAAATCACAATCATTAAAATAACCGAGAAAGGCGCCAGGCAAATCGCCATGGTGATTAAGGCTGTCGACAGGGAGGAAGTGAACATATTAAATATGATTGTTAAAAAAAGTTATCTTATCTGAAGGGCTTGCAAAAGTCGATTGGGCGTTGATCGATATTTACGATGGAGCACTTTGAGATACCATAGCGCTAAATTCAAACTACTTCATCGTTAAGCATGCAATTACATACTCAAACGCTAGGCCAGGGCCAACCACTGGTTTTATTACACGGGCTATTCGGTTCGGCAGACAATTGGGGCAGCATCGCCAAACATTTTGCACAGCATTACCAGGTCATCAGCGTCGATTTACGCAATCACGGCCGTTCGCCGCACAGTGATTCGCAAACCTATCCTGAAATGGCCAATGATTTACTCGAAACATTCAATGCCCTCGGTTTAGAGCAAGTGCATTTACTTGGCCACTCCCTCGGTGGCAAGGTCGCCATGCAATTTGCCACGCAGTATCCTGAAAAAGTGAGCAAACTCATTGTAGTGGATATGGCCATGCGCGCTTATCCTGACAGATACACGCAGTTGATGGATCACATGCTGGCAGTCGATCTTAGACAAATGGCATCACGTAATGAGGTGGATAACGCCTTAAAGGATTCGATCACTAATGTGAGGGTACGGCAGTTTTTACTCACGAATCTGGTCAAAAATGAGGATGAGTTGCAGTGGCGGATTAACCTGCCAGCGCTTAAAGCCAATTACGCAAAACTCATTGCAGCGCTTGCAGTACATTTTGACCAGCCGAGTTTATTTATTCGCGGTGAACGCAGTGATTACGTGCAAGACAGTGACATCACCCAACTGCAACAGCATTTCCCTCAGGCTGAATTTGTCACCTTGCCAACCGACCATTGGGTGCATGCCGAACAGCCGCAATTATTTATACAAGCGGTAGAAAACTTTCTGGCTTAATTCGAATATACACAGAAATAATCAGGCCACACTTTAGTGGCCTGATCTCGTCTATTTATACAGTCACTACTGGAAAATCAATCTCCGTCTGGGCGATATGATTGGTGTAGTTGGTCAAGGTGTTTAAAGCGACATGAGCGATCACCTCCAGAATCAGGCCATCATCCACACCTGCTAAATGCGCTTCGGTAAAGTCCTGGTCAGAAAGTATGCCGCGCTGTTGCACAATTTTCACTGCCAGTTTTAACAAACCCTCTGTCACGGCATCTGTGGCCTCAGCCTTGCGTGCCGCCTGAATCGCTTCAGTATTAAGACCTGCGCCTCTGGCAATCAGGCTATGTGCCGACAAGCAATACTGGCAGCTATTGGCCTGACCAATCGCCAACGCCAGTGATTCTCTTTGTTTAGCGCTTAAGCGGCCTTTGGTCACCCCTTCACTCAAACTCAGGTAAGCATTTAAAGCCACGGGCGCCTGCGCCAAGGTGGCAATTAAGTTAGGCACTTTGCCCAGTTTGGCTTTGACTGCATCCAGTGTTGTATTGACTTCTGCGCTAGCAGTTTCGCGGTTGATAGTTTGAATACGTGCCATGATGAATCTCCTTGTCTGGTTAATTAAGACGCTTTGTGCGTTGGAGATATCATGCAATACTCATGATTATCAAAGGTCTCGTTATGTTGATCAGGAGTATCGTTTGGATCCATTGTTACCACTATTGAACCAAATCTCGCTCTCGGCCCAGGTGTTTTTTACCGGCGAACTGTGTGAGATTGCCAATTTTGATGGGACGGGTCAGGTGGGCCATATTCATTTGCTGCGCGCCGGACAGCTGGACCTGATGTTCAGGGGCAAGCCGCTCGCCCGCATAGATCAGCCCAGCGTAGTGTTCTTCCCCAAGCCCACCATACACGTGCTCACACCTGTGGCAGGTGAGCCATGTGAACTGGTATGCGCCATGATTGATCTTGGTGCCAAAGTGCGCAGCCCGCTGGCGACAGCATTACCAGAATTTGTGATTGTGCCCTTAAGTGACATGCAGCAGATTGCACCCACCTTGCAGTTATTGTTTCATGAAGCATTTGCGCAAGACTTAGGCAGGCAAGCAGCGTTGGATAGGCTAGCAGAATATTTCCTGATCCAGATTTTGCGGCATGTGATTCAACATGGTCAGCTTCAGCAAAGCATTTTTGCCGCACTGGCAGAGCCGCGCTTGGCACAAGCAGTCAAGGCTATGCACGAAAATCCTTCCCATCCTTGGACACTGGAAACCCTGGCGGATGTCTCTGGCATGTCACGCGCCAGGTTTGCCGCCAACTTTAAAGCCACGGTAGGCACCACGCCATTAGATTACCTCACCGACTGGCGGCTCTCGATTGCACAAAACTTGATCCGGCAAGGCAAGCCACTCAAAAGCATCGCCACACAAGTCGGTTACCAAAGCTCAGCCGCATTCAGCCGCGTGTTTGCAAAACGGCTAGGCACCACGCCAACGGAGTGGCAATAACCATGCGGCTCAAACTTTATTTAAAAATATTTCAGGGTTCATACAATATTTCCAGTTGTGAAACGTCTTCACAGCATGGATATACATTTAGCAAATAACCTCAACATGGCACAGCAAGATTCTGTCATCACAGAAACCTTCAATAAAGAAAAAGCCAGGCTGCGCAATTTCATCCGCAAAAGCGTACCGAATGCTGGTGACGCGGATGATATTTTGCAGGATGTATTCTATGAGTTTGTCTCGGCTTACCGCCTGCCAGAACCGCTGGAGCAAGTCGGCGCCTGGTTATACCGTGTTGCAAGAAACCGCATTATTGATCGCTTTAGAAAGCAAAAGCAGGAAGTCACGCTAGAGCATGACGAAGATGACGATGCACTCTGGCTGGAATCAATACTTTCCATTGAAACCGAAACCCCGGCGTCAATTTACGAAAGAAAAATGCTGGTTGAACACGTGATTGCGACGCTGAATCAATTACCAGTTGAACAACGGCAAGTGTTTATCGCACATGAGTTAGATGGCAAAAGCTTTAAGCAAATTGCCGCAGAAACAGGTATTGGCATCAACACCTTATTAGCAAGAAAACGGTATGCAGTGACTTTCCTCAGAGAGCAACTGCATGCCAGTGACTAATCGTATTAATAACCGAATTATTGGAGAGATGAATGAGAAATTGTAAAAGTAAATGTGCTGCATTCGCGGCGTTAGCTGTAGTCTGCATCGCGGCCTTATCTTATGTGGTCATGCTGTTATGGAACCACGTGGTCGTTTCATTGGCCGATGGCATTCACGCGATTGATTACTGCCACGCAGTCGGGCTGTTGATTCTAAGCAGAATTCTTTTTGGTGGATTCAGAGGTCGCCATGGGCATCATCATAGACATTGCGGTAGTGAAGCCATGACAGCAGATGAACAAGAGAAAGTACGTTGTGGATTGTTCAGTCGCTTTAGATCTAAAAAAGACGCTGAATAGTGACAGCAGATTTTTCTAAATAAACTGTCAGCCATCCCAGCCCGCAGCCTTGCAGGCTGGGTTTTATTCGCAGGGGGGCGGCTGCATTTATAAATAGTGCTTAAACTCGTTACTGTCTTTAGTAAGTAACTGCATCAGCTTGGGATGAATAAACAATTTTTCTTTTGTCATGGGCGCTTCAATCAACACCCCAATGTCTACTAATTGCTTTAAATACACAGAGGCCGATTGCCGTTTCGCAATCCCTGCATCCACCAGGCTGCTAATTCGGCAGTAAGGCAGCTCAAAAATTAAACTCACTAATTCGTGGCTATAAATTTTAGGCAGTTTCTGTCGCACAAACGCTACCGTGTGCTCATTGAGCGCCTTCAACGCTGCAATTTTAGCCGTTGTCCAAATGGCGGTTTCCTCAATCCCTTTCAGGATATACAGAATCCAAGCCTCCCAATCTTGCTCACGCGTGACTTGTAGTAATAGCCTGTAATATTCGGATTTATGTTGAATAATGTAGCGGCTTAAATACAAAATTGGCAATGTCAGCAGGCCTTCCTGAATCAAAAACAAACTATTTACAATGCGGCCTGTTCTACCGTTGCCGTCGGTAAATGGGTGAATAGCCTCAAACTGATAATGCGAGACCGCCATACGAATCAAAGGGTCAATATCTACCTGGTTATGTAAAAACTGCTCCCAATTAGCGAGCATGGTCCGCAACACATCTTCACCCACTGGCGGCGTATAAATCACTTCGCCTGTTTTATGGCTGCTGAGTGCCGTGCCAGAGACTTTGCGCACATTCATTTGCACACCTTTAATCTGCGTACAAATTTCTTCAATCGTTCGTGTATTTAATGGATGCTGATTCAGTGCCCGAAATCCCTCAAATAATGCGCGGCTATAACGCAAAGCCTCTTTCGTGGCAGGGTCGGCTTGAGCCTCATTACGCAAGTGTTGAAAAAGCTTATCAGTCGTCGTGACAATATTCTCAATTTCAGAACTCGCCCCTGCTTCAAGCAGTGGCAAGGTATTAATCAGCACGGCTTGATTAGGGATTAACTCGGCAGCCTGTTTGAGCTCAGCCAAAGCTGCACGTGCAGTAATACACTGCTTTAATATCGCCTTAGTCTCAATATCTACTTGAGGTGGCAGGGAGGGTAAAGATAAATAAGGCTGGTCTGGCTGCCATGCTTGTACGTTCATACGCATGCCTTTATGTTTGCAATTGTGAGTTTTATCGACACATATTGAGTGTATGTCGATGCTATCGACACGTCAATATTTTGTGTCGATATTTTTAACTTTTATCGACACATGGTGCGGATGTGTCGATATTATTAAAAAAACTGCTCAAAAACATAACTAACGCTGTGCTTTGACTTGGGCCGACCGCAAGGTGCACTATTGTGAGCTGAATCTAATCTGACAGATACCCTAAAAATTCGGTCACTGTCGATCAGATGTGAGTTAGTACAGCTAATTGATGGTGCAGCCTGTTTGCTTCACTTGACTCGCCAGGTGGTCAATAAATGCACGCACCACTGGCGGCAACCCGCGCCGTGTAGTGAATACGATGTGCAGAATACCCAAGGTCGTTTTCCACTCAGGGAAAATCCGGACCAATCTTCCGCTTTTTAACGCTTGGCTGCACGTATGGTCAGGCAATAACGCCACCCCAATGCCAGTAATGGCGGCTTCTCTCACGGTTGAAAAATCCACACAACTCAATATGGGTTCATGCCAGATAGATTTTGTGCCTAATGACGCATGATGGAATTGCCATTCGATGGCATGGTTCTGGTCTGAAGTCGCGATGGTTGGCAAGGCGGATAAATTATCCAAACTGGATTGATCCATCCTGCTCGCAAACGCAGGTGAAGCGACCAAAATGCGCTCGGAATGCCCAAGTGTTCTCATCACCAAAGAGCCATCGGTATCCAATACCGTGCGCACCCTGATGGCGACATCGATTCTATCCTCGATCAGGTTCACCGGATTGTCCCCGGCCACCAATTGCAATCTGGCTTGCGGGTAAGCCAAAAGGAATGAAGAAAAAATTGGCGCCAGCGTTTCGTACAAGCCTAGCGGGCAACTGCATCTTACTAAGCCTTTGGGTTCACTGAGCGATTCAGAGACGATGGAGTCCGCCTGTTCCACATCCAGCATAATGACTTTGCAACGCTCATAAAACGATTGCCCGATCTCAGTCACGCGGAATCGCCTGGTCGATCTTTCGATCAAGCGAACGCCAAGCCTTTCTTCTAACAGGCCAATTCTTCTGCTGATAGTGGATTTTGGAATGCGCACGCGTCTGCTGGCAGCCGCAAAACTGCCGCCACTCACCACCTCCGCAAACAGGATGTAATCATTGATATCACGCATATTGGCTCATTTTTGGAACAATTAAACTCACAAAAGCAGTCTAGTGCATTTATTGGCTCACTGGCAATATTTCATCCATGCAGTACGTTCATTTAATGACTTAAGGAGAAACATCATGTCAGCAACATTTCAAAACAAAGTCGTCGTCGTTACTGGTGGTACTAGCGGTATCGGCCTCGCAACAGCCAAACATTTTTCCAACCAGGGCGCGCATGTGTATATCACAGGCCGTAGACAAGCCGAGTTAGAGGCTGCGATCAAAACCATAGGCGGTAAGGTGAAAGGCGTTCAGGCCGATATGTCTAAACTGGCGGATATTGACCGCCTCTATGACGCCGTGCAGCAAGATCACTCCCAGATTGACGTGATCTATGCCAACGCGGGTGGCGGTAATATGTTGCCGTTGGGCGCCATTACCGAAGATCACTACGAAGATATTTTTGGCAGGAATGTCAAAGGCGTGATTTTCACCGTGCAAAAAGCATTACCTTTGCTTAAAGATGGCGCTTCTATTGTATTAACTGGCTCAACCACCAGCGTCAAAGGCACCGCTGCATTTAGTATTTACAGCGCATCCAAAGCGGCCATTCGCAACCTCGCCCGCAGCTGGATTTTAGACCTCAAAGACCGCGGCATCCGTGTCAATGTCGTCAGCCCTGGCCCGATCAAAACACCAGGTTTGGTAGAGCTGGCAGGTAACGACCCAGTGCAACAACAAGGCCTGCTGGATTATTTAGGTTCTCAAGTGCCTATGGGCAGAGTGGGTGATCCCGATGAAGTAGCGAAGGCAGTGGCGTTTTTATCATCACCTGATGCAAGCTTTATCAACGGCATTGAATTCTTTGTCGATGGCGGCCAGGCGCAGATTTAGTTTTTTCGTAGCAAAACAAAGCCCTCTGCATAGAGGGCTTTGTTTATTTATTGCAGTGAGTGGTTGCATTAGCCGATGGCATTCATGTGATTGATTACTGCTACGCAGTTGGGCTATTGATTCTAAGCAGAATTCTTTTTGGCGGATTCAGAGGTCGTCATGGGCATCACCATAGGCATTGCGGTAGTGAAGCCATGACAGCAGATGAACAAGAGAAAGTACGTTGTGGTTTATTTAGTCGCTTTAAGTCTAAAAAGGATGCGGAGTAATTAAATAAGATATTAAAGCTTAAAGAAAACGGCTTCCATTTCTGGAAACCGTTTTTTATCTGGAGGTAAAAAAGCTCTTATCAACGAAATTCAATTAATTAGTTAGAACTTTTGTTACATAAATATAATTTAATTGTACTCTCTGAATGGAAGGTCTGCGGCAAGAGCTTGCCCCGGTGTTGCTAACCATTGCCAGAGTTGTGACTGAGTTAATGAGTTTTCGCAAATTCTCATTAGGGCTTCACTCAAATCATGGCTTTCCACCACGGACAGTCTTCCGCAATCAACTATGACCATGGGTACACTTGGGTCAACCCCAGGGTGACATAAAGTAATACAAAACGCATTTTTATATCCATGTATTTCTGAGGCTGCCAATACTTCTACTGCCTTATTGTAATCAACGAGGCCATCATTTTCTTTTGTTTTAATTTCTATTACCAATGGTGAAGAGTCTTGTAATAGTAGTAAATAATCCGGAGCACCAGTTTTAGTTTTATCATCTAGTCGCTCGAACTTGATGCCCAAGAAAGAGAGTATTTCTTCGAAAACCCTCTCGAATTCAACCCCTTTTGCTGAGTAGTATCTATCTACCAGCTCTGGTCTTGAACACTTCGAGGCGCGTCGTTTATGTCTTTCTGAAGCCTTCTGACGATGCACCGTTTTCCATCCTCTGCAGGCGTCGCGTAACCAATTACTTTTTGCCTGTGGGGAGGGTTTTGCATTCTTGAATGTTTCATTTCTTATAGCATCAGCAGCGGCATTGCCTAGCATTACTTTTTCTGGTGTATTGAAATTTGCAGATTTAAGCGAAAGAACATCTGATCTGCTCAACTTGAATTGAGACCCTGGAACATTCAATGCCATCATCCATAGAACGTCGTCTGGTAAACCTTCTGCTACACGAAAGCTCAATCTTTTGATGACCCTTGGTAGTTTTGCAAGTGAATCAAAGTTAAATGTACTGTCTTGTAAAACTCTAGGTCTAAGCGAGAAGTCGACTCTTTTATCTGAAGCTGCGGTAATGATTGATGACAATCCCTGTAATATCCAACCCAAATTCCGAAACATCTCAAATAGCATGCCTGCACTTAAAGATTTGCAGTAACTTTCTAGTTTTCTTACCTCGGCACCATCCATCCACTCTCTGCAAATCATCGCCGCGTTGATAGGCATTACATCTGATTGCCAAATAGGTTCTGCTAAATCTTGTGCATATTGAGATGGATTGAAAAGCGTAGGCTCCTCGAGTGGGAAAGGTAAGAATCTTGTTGGCTTTGTGTTTCCTTGAACTCGAAATTCGGGACTACATAAGCAAGCCGAGAATAATAGAAAGGAAAGTTTAGCAATGTCACCTTGGGACTCGTTGCTGGGCAGGCAGCTTGCCAGCACATCGGATTTCCTTGCAAGATAATTCAATAAGAAGGTGCAAGTTTCAGGCAAAAGGCCACTATGCCCAACAGACTTACCTACCGGTGTTGCAACAAGCTTACCTGCTTGAGACTCAATCAAGAATCCTTCATATATTAATCCGTTTACGGCTAACTCGAGTTTGTTGGGCCATTTAGCAAATGATGTTAAGTTGTTGTCTTGCTCTCGTAATGCGCTAAATGTATTGCAAACCAAATCCTCAAGCTGATCTCGTGTTGAGCATAGTCCTGATGACACAAGTTGCAATGCAAGTTGATTGAATTTTTTATGATTTACGCGTGGTACTAAAGGGGACATATCACCTAGCTGCAAGTAGGTGTTAGAAGCTCTTAATTCATTATCGGATGCGGCAAAGAAAATAACTCTACCATGCTCATGCGCAAAGCCCATTCTTCCTACGCGGCCTGCCATGTTGTGAAAGTCTCCCCCCTCGATTGGTATTCGAGCTCTCAAATCTGCATCCCAACGCTTCCAGTCAGCGAAAATAGCAGCGCCTAAAGGGAAGTTCACTCCAGCTGCCAAGGTGGTAGTTGCGAACACTATGTCCAATTTATTCTCTAAAAGATGTTGTTCAACAATTCCTCTTTCTTCATCAGTAAGATCTGCGTTATGAGATGCAACTCTTGCTTCTATTGTTTTAGCTAAAAATGTATTAGCTGAAGTTTCGGGCAAAGCTTCAAAAACCAGTGATAATTGTGGTTCTGTATTGGGTAATGTATTTTTGATAAAAGCAGTGGCTAAATCATATGTATCCTGTTTACGCATGCAAAAAACAATAATAGGTAATGGTGGGTTTTTATCTTTAATCAGCATTTTTAATGCTGAGATTACATCAGTCTTTTTGTCGAGGCTGTTCTCTAGCTCTTCAAATACTTCAGGGGACTGTGAAGATACTGCCACGACTCCGTTTTGATGCCAGCACTCGTAGCGCAGATGTTTTTCTCTGGAAGTTTCTATAACTAGTTTTATGCCTAACCAATCGGCAAGGTTTACAGCATCATTGTTCTGTAAAACAGCAGAGAGTCCAACAAACTGTTTCCATCCTGCATTTCGAAGTAAAGTCAGTAGAATTTCTACGCTTTGTCCTCTGTGTTCATCACCTAATAGTTGAATCTCATCGCATACTATTACTGTCCTCCGCATATCGTTAGGTACACCCGAGGCAGATAACATTGCTAAGTATTTTTCATAGGTAGCCACGATAAGCGGTGAGCGTAATGGTTCTTTTGGAAGCTCTCCGTCGGAATCTACAACATAATCGCCGGTAGCTAAAACAAGACTCGATGGGTCATTGCTCAAGTAACTTGGTAAAAGAAGCGTTCTAAAGTCATCGAATTTTTGTTTAGCTAACGCTCGATGAGTTACTAAGTAAACAGTATTGCAGCCTTCCTCTAGGCTTTTCGCTATTGCCCATAGCGCGATTTGAGTTTTCCCTGTTGAAGTAGGGGAGACGACTAATAGACTTTCCCCTCTTCCAACTCCAGCTCCTAATGCCGAATGCTGCACATTACTTAATGCTGGGGATTCATTTTCTTTGAATACGAGTAGATCAACAGTCTGTTGAGACAAGCCATGATTATTAGGAAGTATATATTTCATGATTCTTATTCTTTTGAATGAAGAATTAATATGCTCTAAATTTATAACTTAGTCTATATTTCAGATGGTTAGATATCTATCAATTGGACAGTCTAGGGCTCTTATACAAATCTACTTTTAAAATCCTATTATGTAGGATAGTTTTATATTGGCTACATAAAAGCGCGCCTCAAAGAAGCATGTACATTAACTATGAAAATATGACCTCCTATTGCTCTTGCTAATTTGAGGTACTGATTCAACTCAAGAACCAATAAACAGTGATCAACAAAGAAAGTATTTTCACTTAATTGAGTAGCGATTGAATGATTGTCTTGTAAGTTTTGATTGATAATAGTTAATGCTATACGGTTAAGTCTTTCTACGTAATTATCAATATAAGCCTGTCCAAATTGTTGAAACCCATATGTAGTAACTCTGAAATGGGGAAGTCCTCCGCCCATGTGGCGTATAGCTTTAACTAAGCTTTTTTGCTCTAAAATTGCTATGGAATCATCGAGTTCTTGCTCACCTAAACCATTCAGCTCTTCTATATTTTGCAACTGGTGAGCATCAATCAGATCGTGCCCTTGGTCTAAAGATATTTGAGATGCTATTTTTAGTAACAGATTATCAACTCTGGCTAATCCGCTTATTTCTTTAATGGGTGAAGTTGTATAACTAGGCAGATTTCCGAGCGGAGGTTTAGTAGTTTGCCCGGTTATCGCAGCAATGACTCGATTAAAACTCTCATCGTAAGACTCTAAGTTTGAAATCCTTTCCCAAAGTATTGATGTTAAGCATTCAGGAATCTGACAGTCATCTATCACAATAGGAATCAGTTTGATTTTTGAATTTATGCGCTTTACAACGGCTGTGTTTAGCTCTTCTGTAACCCATGGTTTACTTACACTGTTTTTAGACAAAACAATCAATACAGTTGAAGCTTGAGCTAATCCATCATCAAAAATTTTGTTTACTAAACTATCTCCTGGCAACATTTCCCATTTATCAAGCCAAGCATCGACTCCATTCGCTCTAAGTTTCTCTGCGAACTGAAGTACAAATCGATTTTTATCTTCTGATGCGTGACTTACAAAGACTTTTGGTGCTGACATATGAGGCGCCTCACGAGCTAGTTTTAATTGTGTATCACACTATAAGCTAGTTTTATGTAGACCTAAATCAATTGGCTAGTTTGAAGTCTATAAATGGAAACGGTTTTAATCTTTGAAAGCCGCTGGGTGTTTGATTGTGAAAGATAGGCTTAAATACTGGAGGCGAAATTTTATTCATTTTACATTTGCTGTATCAAAGCAGGAATAATTGCTGAAGTTAACTACTTATTTTGATGCATTTTTGCTTGAGCCAATTTGAAAGAGATCATCCAGATCAATAACCCAATCACTGAAGTAGCCGCACCAATCGTACCAAATACGTTGTAACCTAATCCATGGTCAATCGCCATCCCTCCCAACCAGGGGCCTAAAGCATTCGCGGTATTTAACGCGGCTTGAATTGCGGCGGCAGATAATACTTGTGCATCGCCAGCAATTTCCATCAAATGCGTTTGTAGTGTGACTGGCAGTGCCATCATGGTGCCAACTGCGACTGCTGCGATGATAATTCCAGGCAGTGAGCCTGAAATGAATGGAATCATGGCCAACACAAATATAGACCACACGATAAGCAGGCATGCACCTTTGAATTTCATGGCATCTGCAATTTTGCCACCTGACAACATGCCGATGATAGAGCCTATGCCAAAGGCGACAACCAGCCAGGGCATATATGACTCAGAAACCTTGGTGACATTAACCAGCACCGGTGCCATGTAGCTAAAGACAGTAAACATGCCGGTAAAGCCGAATACGCCTATCAGAAGCACTAGCCAAATCTGTAGCCGATTAAATGCTGCCAGCTCTTCCATCGGGCTGGATTGTTTCTCTTGATGATCTAAAGGTAACGACTTGTTTACCATCAACAATGTAATGAATGCCAGCACGCCGACTAAGGCAAAAGCTAATCGCCATGTGAATTGTTGGCCTAACCAAACCGCAAGCGGGTTGCCCACCAGTATTGCGACTGCCAGGCCAAGCATGACCTTGGTGACGGCCATGCCTTTTTGCGAAGGCGGGCTGATAGACGCTGCGACTAACGAGGCGATTCCGAAATAGGCGCCATGTGGCAGGCCTGAAATAAATCTCGCGATCAACATGGTGCCGTAAGTGGGGGCAAGCGCGCTGGCAATGTTGGCGAGAGCATACATAAATGCGAGTGCAAGCAGTAAGTTTTTTCTTTTGAGGCCTGCGCCAAAGATAGCCAGCAAGGGTGCGCCCACCACCACGCCTAAAGCATAAATGCTGATAGAAACGCCAACCTGAGATTCCGACACACCTAATCCACGGCTAATCTCAAGCAGCAAACCCATGCTTGAGAATTCGCTCAGCCCGATTGCAAATGCCCCGATGGAGAGGGCAAAAATAATGAGGTTTTGCCTGGCTTTTGAGAGTTGGATCTGGGGAACTGAGTGATTCGACATGGACTTACTTAAAGAATGAGTTGAAATGCAATTGCCGACTTTATGACGGAAGTGAGCAGGCGACAGGCCTCACCATTGTGTACTACCTCGTGGAACTTAGGCAAAAAAATAAGCCATTGATCTATTCAATCAATGGCTTATTTAGTATTTTGGTGGTGAAAGAGGGACTTGAACCCTCGACCCCAGGATTATGAATCCTGTGCTCTAACCAGCTGAGCTACATCACCATTAAAACTGAAGGCGCAATTCTATTGATTTTGCGCTGGATTGTCAAAGTAAATCCACGCCAATTTTCTTGTTTAGTGCATGTTGGCGCGGGCTTGCTTTAAACGTTGAAACGGAAATGCATCACATCGCCGTCTTGCACGATGTACTCTTTGCCTTCCAGGCGCATTTTGCCAGCTTCTTGTGAGCCTTTTTCGCCTTTAAATTGCACGTAGTCGTTGTAAGCAATCACTTCGGCACGGATAAAGCCACGTTCGAAGTCGGTGTGGATGACACCGGCAGCTTGTGGGGCAGTCGCGCCTTTTTTAACCGTCCAGGCGCGCACTTCTTGTACACCGGCGGTGAAGTAGGTTTGCAGGCCGAGCAAATCGTAAGCGGCACGGATGACGCGGTTAAGGCCTGGCTCTTCCTGGCCCAGTTCTTCCAGGAACAGCAGTTTGTCTTCTTCGTCCAGCTCGGAGATTTCACCTTCGATTTTGGCGCAGATGGTAACCACAGGCGCGTTTTCAGTTTTGGCTAATGCCAGCACTTTGTCCAGGTGCGGGTTGTTTTCAAAACCGCCTTCAATCACGTTGGTGATGTACATCACTGGTTTCACGGTGATCAGGCACAATGGTTTGAGCAAGTTGAGTTCATCGGCATCCAGGCCCAGTGTACGCACGGCTTTGGCGTCGTTGAGGCAAGGCACGACTTTTTCTAACACTTTGATCAGGGCGATGGCATCTTTGTCACCACTTTTGGCTTTTTTGCCTTCGCGCTGCATGGTTTTTTCTACGGTTTCCATGTCGGCCAGTGCCAGCTCGGTGTTAATCACTTCGATGTCGGCTAATGGATCTACCTTGCCGGACACGTGAATGACGTTGCCGTCTTCAAAACAGCGCACGACGTGGGCAATGGCATCAGTTTCGCGGATATTGGCCAGGAACTTGTTACCCAGGCCTTCACCTTTGGAGGCGCCCGCCACCAGACCGGCAATGTCGACAAACTCGACAATCGCAGGTTGTACCTTTTGCGGCTTGACGATGTCGATGAGCGGTTGCAGGCGCGGATCTGGCACCTCGACGATGCCGACGTTAGGCTCGATGGTACAGAAAGGATAGTTTTCTGCCGCGATGCCTGCTTTGGTGATGGCGTTAAACAAGGTGGATTTGCCTACATTAGGCAGGCCGACAATACCGCATTTCATAGTGGATGAACCTTAGCGTGAATATTGCCGCACCATTAATTTGCGGCAAAGATTGAATAAAACCAATATTTTACCGTTAGTATGGAGATAGAGCCAGAATCAATCTTGATTTGACGCAAGTTGCATACAAGATTTAAGTTTTATTATAAATAAACAAATGCATGACTGCGGGGGCATAATCGTATGCGTCATGCGCCTTCCTGACAAGGATGTGAAATGTTTCGTTTCAATATGGCATCATTACAACAAGTTTTATCGTCACGATGGATTGCGGCGGCAGTCCTGTTATGCGCATTGCAGACCACCTTTTTGCTGTGGATGAGCGAGCGCCATCATGCTGAGGCCTTGCAGGCGGTCAAGTTCAAGCAGGCTACGCTGTCTGCGTCTGAGGCGATTCAACAACGGCTCAATGCTTACCGGCAAATTCTTAAGGGTGTGGAGCAGCTGTATATATCTTCGCAATTTGTCTCAGCCGAAGAGTTTAGACTCTATGTTGATGACTACCTCAAAAGTACCGAATACAACAGCCTGAACGCACTGGGCTTTATCAAATATATCCACCTGCATCATCCGGAAACATTTAAAGACCTGGATATGCCGTTGCCACAATTGCTCAAGCAATTGGATTTCATCAAAGGTGATGACGAGATTGCGCCTGTGTTGTATGTGGAGCCGCGTAACGATGCCAACCGTGACACCCTGCTGAAAAACACTTTTCTGGATGCGCAATTACGCGCGGATTTGCTGGAAGCGGGCGACGGTGACCGTTTGGTGTTGTCTGGGCATTACGCCGCCAATACCAGCGTGCAGCCTTATAAAAATTATATTTTCCATGCGCCGGTGTACCGTCAGCATGAGGGCCTGCAAACAGGCGATCGCCGCCATTGGTTAAATGGCTGGGTGTTTTTACGTTTTGATGTGGCTGCCCTGTTGGCGGAGGCCTTGCACCCGATGGAGCAGCGGCTGGTGCATTTTGATGTGTTTGACCAGGGGCGTGAAGAAGGGCAAGTGCCTTTGTATCACAGTGGCTCTGAGGATGCGCACGTGCATGACAGCGAGGCCGAGTTTACGGTCGCCTATACTTTGAATGTGAGTGGCCAGGTCTGGCGTTTGCAGGCACGTTCTACGCCTGCCTTTGAAGCGGCGACTGATTACCGTGATGCTAACGATATGGGTGTATTAGGCGTGGTGATCAGCCTGTTATTGGCTGGGCTGGTGCAATTCGCCGTGGTACGTAATCGCACGCGTAACGCCTTGGAAAAATACAGCCTGGCACTGAACAGCAGCGAGCAGCGCTGGAAGTTTGCCATGGAAAGCACCGGGGATGGCGTGTGGGATTGGAATGTGCTCGAATCCAAAGTGGTGTTTTCTGATCATTGGAAGAAAATTCTGGGCTTTGCCGCGAATGAACTGGACCATAAACCGGCCACCTGGAACCAGCGCATACACCCGGATGATGCGCCGGTGGCGATGGATTTGCATCAGCAGGTGCTGGATGGTGAGCGTGAGCAATATGCGATTGAGTATCGCATGTTATGCAAGGATGGCAGCTGGAAGTGGGTGTTTGACCGCGGTATGGTGCTGATGCAGGACGAGCAGGGCAAGCCGACACGGATATTGGGCACGCTGGCGGATATTTCGAAGATCAAGCAGTCAGAAGAAGTGGTCTGGCAGTATGCTAACGTCGATACGCTGACCGGCTTGCCTAACCGCCGCCTGTTTTTTGACCGGCTGGATCAGGCACTACATGGCATTAAAAATAATAACCAGAAACTGGCGATTATCTTTTTAGACCTGGATCGGTTTAAAGAGGTGAATGATAGCCAGGGCCATGACCAGGGTGACAAGTTATTGTTGCAGGCAGGTAAACGCCTGACAGGCTGCGTGGGCAACAAAGACCTGGTTGCGCGGCTGGGAGGCGATGAGTTTGTGCTGATGCTGAGCGATGCCCATGCCAGCCATGTGGAAGCATTGGCGCAACGTATACTGGAAGCCTTGTCGCAGCCTTTTCAGCTGGATGATACGCATGCTTATGTCTCTGCCAGCCTTGGCATTGCGATCTTTCCTGATGATGCTGGCAATAAAGAAGACCTGATGAAGCGCGTGGACCAGGCGATGTATGCGTCCAAGCAAAAAAGTGGTAACTGCTTTACCTATTTCACGCCGCGTATGCAGCAAAGTGCCGAGCACCGTATGCGTTTGTCGCAGGATTTGCGCCAGGCGATCAGCAATGACGAGTTTTTCCTCGAATATCAGCCGGTAGTGGATTTACAGACCAATATGGTGGTGAAGGCGGAAGCTTTGTTGCGCTGGCAGCATCCGGTCAAAGGCCTGATTCCGCCGATGGAGTTTGTCTGCATTGCCGAGGACAATTTACTGATTGTGCCGATTGGCGAATGGGTGTTTAAAACGGCGATTGCGCAGTGTCGTCAGTGGCGCCAGTCGCTGCATCCGATGTTTCAGGTAGCGGTGAATAAATCGCCGGTGCAATTTGCCACCGAGCATAGAAAGAATGAGGACTGGCTGTTTGAAATGGCAAAAAACCATCATGAAGGCAATATGGTGGTGGTTGAAATCACCGAGCGCTTGTTGCTGGATGCCAGTTCGCATGTCAGTGAGCGCTTAGCGCAATATCAGCGGGCGGGCGTGCAAGTGGCGCTGGACGATTTTGGTACCGGTTATTCAGCCTTGTCTTACCTGAAAAAATTCCCGATCGATTACGTAAAGATTGACCGTTCATTTGTGCGCGAGCTGGGCACCTCAGGTGAGGACGAAGCGCTGTGCCGCGCGATTATTGTGATGGCGCATAGCCTGGGCATGCAGGTGATTGCAGAAGGCATTGAGAATCAGCGCCAATTACGCATCTTGCAGGAGATGGGCTGCGATTTCGGCCAGGGCTATTACTTCTCGCCACCGCTACGCCCCGAGGCCTTTGTGAGCTGGCACCATGAGTGGCACCAGCATCCGGCGATTATTTCACGTTAATGGTTATTTGCTGTGCAGTTGCAGCATGGCTTTTTCAAATTGGCCTTGTGCCAGCAGGTCACTGACGGTGGTGGCTTTGATGATGCTGTCATCAATGGCTTGCTGTTCGTCTTTGCCCGCCGCTTTCAAGACAAAATTCACCACTTCAGCCTTATTGCCAGGATGGCCGATGCCGATGCGCAAACGCCAGTAATCAGGCGTGCCCAGCGCCGCGTGAATGTCGCGCAGGCCGTTATGGCCGCCGTGGCCACCGCCAAATTTCAGTTTGGCTTGTCCTGGCGGCAGGTCCAGTTCGTCATGTACCACCAGCACTTCTGCGGGCTGGATTTTGTAGTAATTGGCAATGGCAGCCACCGACTTGCCGCTGGCATTCATAAAGGTGCTGGGTTTGAGTAGCCATTTATCGCTGTGAGGTTGCCATTTGCCAGCGATGCCAAACAGTTTGGCCTCAGCCGCTAGGCGGCTACCGGATTGCTCTGCCAGTAAATCCACCAGCCAAAACCCGGCATTGTGACGGGTCATGGTGTATTTTTCACCCGGATTGCCCAGGCCAACGATTAGTTTTATTCCACTCATATTTGCGTATTTACGATCTGGCTCAGATTGGCGTACAAAAACGCACACCAAAAAAAACGCGCACAGGATTGTGCGCGTTTATTGTAGCGGATAACCGCCAGGCCTGCTTAGGCTGCTGGTGTTTCTTCAGCAGCTTCTTCGCTACCACCACGTGGTTTAGCAATTGAAACCACTGCAGCGTCATCACCGTGTGCCAGTTGAACGAACTCAATGCCTTTTGGCAGTTTGATTTCGGACAAGTGGATAGAGTGACCAGCTTCCAGTTTGGCCAGATCTACTTCGATAAACTCTGGCAAATCTTTCGCCAGGCAGCTTACGTCAGCTTCGGTCTGGATGTGGGAGATGTTACCACCACCAGTTTTAACGCCAGGGGCCACATCTTCATTGATGAAGTGGAAAGGCACTTTCACGTGGATTTTCTCAGTCGCGGATACGCGCTGGAAATCGATGTGCTGAATCGTGTTGCGCACTGGGTGCAGTTGATAGTCACGCAGTAAAACGCTTTCAGCTTTGCCATCCAGCACCAGGCTCAGGATAGATGCGTGAAACGCTTCATGGCGGAATTCCATGAACAGTTCTTTGTGGTTCAACTCGATAGATACAGCGGCTTGATCGCCACCGTAAACAACACCAGGCACGCTGCCAGCGCGACGCAGGCGGCGGCTCGCACCCGTACCTTGAACGTCACGTTTGACTGCTTTAATTTCGATACTCATTTTGAGGCTCCTAAAAACGCCACGAATGGCGGTACTGCACTAAAATCCACCTGCCGCGACCAGCAGGTGGTGTAAAACTTAATCCATGCTCTACATTGTATTTATGTACTTTTAGTCCATAAATAAGGAAGAAACGGATTCTTCCTGGCTGATACGCTTGATGGTCTCTGCCAGCAAGGTAGCCGCGCTCAACTGGCGGATTTTGCTGCAGGCCTGTGCGCCAGCATTTAATGCAATGGTGTTGGTGACCACTAACTCATCCAGTGCGGAAGCCGTAATGCGCTCACCGGCACCACCGGACAATACCGGGTGGGTGGCATAAGCAACCACTTTGGTCGCGCCACGGTCTTTCAGGGCGGCAGCGGCTTCACACAAGGTGTTCGCTGTATCCACCATGTCATCCATGATGACGCAGGTGCGGCCTTCAACTTCACCGATAATATTCATGACCTTGGCAACGTTCGCTTTCGGGCGGCGTTTGTCGATAATGGCCAGGTCGGCATTCAATTGTTTGGCGGCTGCACGCGCACGCACCACACCACCAACGTCTGGTGAAACGACTACCAGATTTTCGTGACCTTGCTTGGCCAGGTCTTCCAGCAAAATCGGGGTCGCATAAATATTGTCGACCGGGATATCAAAAAAGCCCTGGATCTGGTCTGAGTGCAAGTCCATGGTCAACAAGCGGTTCACACCGACGCTGGTCAGCATATTGGCGACCACTTTCGCTGTGATCGCTACACGGGCTGAGCGCGGACGTCTGTCCTGGCGCGAATAACCCAGGTAAGGGATGGCTGCGGTAATGCGGCCAGCAGAAGAGCGGCGCAGCGCATCGACCATGACCATGACTTCCATCAGGCTGTCATTGGTCGGGTAGCTGGTAGACTGCAATACAAACACGTCACGGCCGCGGACATTCTCCAGCAGCTCCAACATGATTTCACCGTCTGAAAATCGGCCAACATCGGCACGCCCTAATTCAATACCCAAATGCGTGGCAACTTCTTGTGCCAGTACCGGATTGGCATTGCCGGTAAATACCATCATGTTGGCGTTACTCAACGTTGTACCCTTTTTTAAGCGATGACGATGTCTTGGAACCTGATTCCAGCCACAGGTCCGGAATCTACAAAAAATTTAAGCGTGTAAATCGTTAAATCTACACGCTTATGTTTGGCTGAGGAGGAAGGATTCGAACCTTCGCATGCCGGAATCAAAATCCGGTGCCTTAACCAGCTTGGCGACTCCCCAATAACTTGTCTTAATCACACGCTTTTTGTTACCTGGCCGTCATCGGCGACCGAGGCAAAAAGCGGATGGTATTTTAACCCTTTTGACCAAAAACCGGAAGTGTTTTTTGGTCTATTTTCAATCAATTCGTGCGCTTTTTTTTCACTATCCACCGCGACGAATACCGAAGCGCCTGAGCCACTCATACGGGCATCGCCGTATTGTTTTAACCAGAGCAACGTATTTTCAACGTCGGGATATAACGCACAAACAACCGCTTCCATATCGTTTTTGGCTTGCTGCCAGAACGCGCTGGAATTAGCGCCGTTTGAAAAGTCCGCCATTCTCAATGGTTTCGAGTCTCTTGTCAATGCTTGATGCGCAAATATTTTTGCGGTTGGCACCTCTACCTGTGGTGTGATCACCACGTAGTATTTTTCCAGCATGTCAGCTGGCAGGGCAACGGCTGATAATTGTTCCCCCACGCCTTCTGCCCAGGCCGTTTGGCCAAAGATAAATACGGGCACATCCGCCCCTAATGTGAGCCCAATCGCCATCAGCTGTTGCCTTGAATAGCCTAGTTGCCATTGCTGATTCAGTGCCATGAGTACCGTGGCAGCATCCGAACTGCCGCCGCCGAGGCCGCCGCCCATGGGCGTGCGCTTGATACATTCGATGTCTGCGCCCAGTGTGCATTGGCTGGCTTGCTGCAAGGCACGCGCGGCGCGTATGGTTAAATCTTTTTCTGGCGGCACGCCGGGTAGCGGGTTCATGTGCACAATTTGCCCATCCTGGCGTACGCGTATGCGCAGCTCATCACCGTGATCCAGCAGCAAAAAGACGCTTTGCAGCGCATGGTAGCCGTCAGCACGGCGGCCGGTAATATGCAGAAACAGATTGATTTTACAGGGAGCGGGGTAGGTCAGCAGTTCCATACCCGTTATTGTAAAGCATGCCTGCAGCGTTCTGGCGTGCTTATTCCAGGATCATGCGGCCTTGACCATCCTGCACCGGACGCTGGTTGGGCTCGCCGATGGCTTGCTGCAAACTGCCTAGCTGGAATTTAGACACTTTGATAGCTTCTTTCATGATCACCCACTGCACGCCTTCGGTACATGGCGGCGCCGTCAGCGAGCCACTGTAGCGATAATACGCAGGTTTGGTCGGCATCAGGTCGGCAGGTGTGACACGTATTGCCAACGGTTTGCTTTGTTCTTTTTCTTTAGGCAAGCTGCCTAACAGCTTTTCCAGCCCGGTGTGTGTGCTGCCTTCTTCCAGCATGACCGCGATAATCACGCGATGTCCGGCTTTATCTTCATGCACCATCTGCAACTCTGCGGCATATGATTTCTGTTTGATCTGATGTTCGCTAGGTACATGCACACTGATATATTTCAGCTGGTATGGCTTTTGGTCCAGCACCATCATATTGCCGGTGCCCGCATCCAGGATCAGGCTGTGGTCCTTGAGGACAATATTTTTGAGCGGAAACTTCTGCAAGCGCTTAATCGGTTTAAGGGCGGCTGTGATCGTATTGTCGACGTTAATCGGCGATTGCTGGCTACCGGCATTGCACACCGCATAGTCCGGATTCAGGCTGCCCCATTTTTCAGGCCCGCGTGGACCGCTATAGGCCCAGGACTTATCATTGGCCTTGTCCGTTTTAGCTGCCTTTTCCTTGTCTTTATTGCTATCAGCGCCTTTGTCTGTTTTACCGGTGGCGGCTTGCTTGGCGGTTGTCGCTTTGTCATCGGCAGGTTTGGCCGCAGGCTTGGCATCTGCCGGTTTTGCTTCAGTAGCTTTGTCTTCGGGTTTGGGGGCTGGTGGCGCAGCGGCAGGCTCGGCAACACTATCAGGCGCGACAGGTTTGTCTTTGCTATTGGCAACGGCAGGCACCACCGGGTTGGCGGCGCGCCTGGCGGCGGCTTCTATACGCTGTTTTTCCTTGGATTGCCATTTGCACACATATTGTTGTGCGACTTCTACTTCGGACTCCGGCAGCGGCTCAATAAAGTCTGCCTGTTTTGAGGTGGTGCCTGCAGAATAGACCAGCTCTTCGTCATCGTATTGAAAGACCTGGATGGTCGCCGCTTTGCGTTTGTCGCAATCAAAATACCATAGGGCCTTGGCATGGTTGTAGACACGGTCTACCGATTCCACATTTTTCTGCGGATTGCGGTAATCGACCTTGACCCAGGCTTTGATATAAGGTTTTTCTTCCAGCAGAGATTGCTTGTCTATCATGAGCTGGTTGTCATCGGTTTTCTTGATCGATAACCACTGTGATGCATGGCCGTGGCCAGGCATGAGGCCCAGCACTAGCCATAAGCTAAATGCCAGCCAAAGTCGGTAATAAGTGGGGGTGAGAAGATAACAGCTCATAGTGCCATTATCGACGCCTTGCGCTGAATCTTTAATCAGCGCAAGGTCGGGTGATGCGTGTGTGAGTGACTGCTTACCAGTGCTGAATCACCAGTTTCAGGCGTACATCCTGCTGTTGCAGGCGCGTGGTGTAAGGGAGTTGTTCCAGTGCGCCATTGAGGGCTGTTTGCTGGTAATCATCATAGGTGATTTGCCATTGATCTTGCGTCAGGCTGGCCGGGGCGCCATTTTCAAGATAATTGGCCTGAAACGGGCTGTCACGGTGAGGCGCGCCTAAAATCCATTGGCTTAGCCCGGCGAGCGGCAGGCGCCAGCCAAGCAGTCGCTCGGTCAGGCTGGCGACATCGGCCGCGGTGTGTTGTTTGCCACTTTGGTCGGTCAGTGTAACCGTTTGTGGTGTGCGGTGAATCAGGGCGACTTGCTGGCCCAAGGGGCTGAAAATGCGCATGGTATCTTCTTGCGCATCATGCTGCCATTCCAGGCGGGCGGTATAGCCTTTGCCCGCATATTGCACCGCCAACTTGGCTTCTAGCGCAAATGGCTGCCTGGCTTGCAAGCGCTGTATGCGTTGCTGGGTGGCGGTGCTTGCCGTGGTCTGGATCGGCGGCGCTGGCAAGGTGGAGCAACCGGCCAGCGCCACGCTCAGCAGGCCAGCCATGACTCGGCGGCCTGTGCGCGACTTCCAGCGCACCAGCGTGGGTAGTGTGACCAGCATTACAGGGCAGATTTCAGTTTTTGCGCAGTGGCGACCAACACTTCGTTGTCAGGATTGGCGGAGAGTGCCTGATCCAGAATTTTCTGCGCTTCGTCACGTTGGCCTTGCTTCCATAATACTTCAGCCAGGTGGGCAGCAATTTCAGGGTCTTGCTGAATGGTGTATGCGCGACGTAACTCCTCAGTGGCATGGCCCAGGTCGCCGAGGCGGTAATACACCCAGCCCAGGCTGTCCATAATGTAGTGGTCTTCTGGAGACAGCTTGGTGGCAGTTTCAATCAGGCTCTTGGCTTCCATCAGCTTGATATTGCGATCCGCATAAGAATAGCCCAGCGCATTGTAGGCGGCAGCCATGTCTGGCTTCATTTTAATGACCTTGGATAAAGTCTCTTCCATGATGTCAAATTTGCCTTTGCGTTCCGCATTTAAGGCGTAGTCGTACAGTAGTTCCGGGCTCTCGGGGAAGCTTTGCACCGCCTTTTCCAGCAGGGTGTAGGCTTCGTCGGTGCGTTTGGCCTGGTTAAGCATCAAAGCTTCATTTTGTACCACTAATGCTTGTTGTTCCGGTGTTAAACCATCGACATTGTCCAGCATGGTAATTGCTGCATCAATGCCGTCCCGGCGCGCGATAATGCCGGCTGATGCCAGGCGACCTGTCAGAAACTGCTCGCCTTCGCCGATTTTGTCAAACCACTGCAGTGCGCGTGCATCATCTTTTTGCTCGGCAGCCGAGCGGCCCAGGTTGAAATACACTTTGTTGGGCTCTTTAAAACCAACCTCAAGGCCGTGCTCCAGGTAGCGGTCAGCAAAACTGTACTCTTTGGCATCCAGCGCCAGCAGGCCAACGATGACATTCATTTCCGGATTGTTTTTATGACGCTCGAGCAATTTGGTGAACTCTACCTTGGCATCGGTGGTGTTTTTCTGTACCAGTAAGGCACGCGCTAGCGCCAGGCGGATTTGGTCAGCTTCCGGGAAGGTGCTTAAAAAATCACGATAAAATGCAATACCTTTTTGCGGGTCTTGCTCACTCAGCATCTGGCCGCGGATTTGCGCTGGCGGCTCCCAGCCCGGGCGCAGTTTGGACGCTTCTTTGAGTTCGGCAACCATCAGGCTTTCGTTGTGGGCAAAATAAGCGGCTTGTGAAACCGCAAAATGGGCTTCAGGCAGTTTTGGGTAAGGCTTGGCCAGCTGCTGAATCGCTTCCAGCACACTGGTTTTGTCCGTGACGCGCATCATCAGGCTGTTCAATTCCATGAAGGCATTCGGGCGGATATTGTCGTTGGCGAGTACTTTCTGGATTTGCGGAATGGCTTTTTTCAGGTTGCCGTTGGCAATGAATAACTGGCTCGCCGTTTGTGCGGCAGGAATCGAGTCCGGGGCCAGCTCTGACCATAGTTCGGCCGAAGGCAAGGCCAGTTGCGGCGTGCGCGCAATCGTGGCGGCCTGGGTCGCGCGTTCAGCCAGCAATGGGTCGCGTGTCTGTTTGGCTAAGTCGAGGAACAGCTGGCCTGCCAACACAAATTCGCCACGCTGAGCCGCGACTTCGCCCAGCAGGTATTTGTAGACAAATTCTGCCGTGGGTGTGGTGATCGTAGGGGAACTGCTGGCTGACCAGGCCGGGGTTGTCAGCAATGCCAGGCAAAGCGCCAGGGCTGTGCGGCGCTTTGCAGTGGGTTTAAGCGTGAAACGGCTGGTTTGAGGCATACTGAATTCCTGTTTGGTTGGTCTGTTGATGAACAGTGTCATGGCGGCGATTTAAGCGGTCGTTGTGTGATGCTGAATTGTTGTTTAGTCCGTGACAGTTGCTGCAAGTTCATCCATAATGTGCGATTTGTAACTGAATTGTAATTGACGGTTTGGCTCGGGCTAAAACCGCATGCTACAACAGTAGTATTGGCACTATAACTTTTTGATGAAATCTTTGTCTAGGGATTTGCTGGTCGGCAGTGGTACTGTTGGCGCAATGCAGTTGTCTTTAGTCGGTAGGTGTGTGAAAGAATCATGGCAAATTTGACAGTTGAAGCAATCGAATTGACCCGTTTGTATGGTGGCCGCGCAGCGGTCAGTGACGTAACGTTTAGTCTGCAACAGGGGCAGGTATTAGGCTTTTTGGGGCCTAACGGTGCTGGTAAGTCGACCACCATGAAAATGTTGACCGGTAATCTGGCGCCCAGTGCCGGTAGCGTCAAAATCTGTGGCATCGATATGATGGAGCATCCGAAAGAAGCCAAAGCCCTGATCGGCTACTTGCCGGAAATGCGTCCTTTATATAAAGAATTTACGGTAGATGAGTATCTGACCATTGCTGCACGTTTGCATAATGTCTCCAGCAAGCATATTAAAAAAGCGGTTGAGCATGCCAAAGAGCGCTGCGGCCTCACCCATATGAGCAAACGCCTGATTGAAAACCTGTCTAACGGTTACCAGCAGCGCGTGGGGATTGCCCAGGCCATTATTCATAACCCGATGGTGGTGATTCTGGATGAACCGACGGTCGGCCTGGATCCGATCCAGATCCGTGATATCCGTGCCTTGATCAAAGAGATCGGCCAGGCGCATAGCGTGATTGTCTCTACGCATATTTTGCCGGAAGTGGAAATGGTGTGTGACCACGTGCAGATTATCGATAAAGGTAAGCTGGTGTTTAACGGCGGTATTGATGTGCTGAAACAGCAGCGCATCGGTAACAAGTTGCTGGTTGGTTTGCGCAATGCACCAGAAGCGGCGCAACTGGCAGCGATTGCCGGTGTGGCTGAGGTGGAGTCGGCGGATGGGCTGTGGCGCATTCGTTTTCATGAAGGCACACAACCGCATGAAGCCATCGTGCAGGCCGCCGTACAAAACGGCTGGGGCTTGTATCATATCGCCCCTGATCAGACCAGCCTGGAAGACGTGTTTGTACAGCTGACTTACCACGAGGCAGCAGGTACGGATGAGGCCAAAGCGGCTTAAGCCAGCAGATTGAGTGTAGACGGAAAGATTTAAGTATGTTGAATATTGCAAGAAAAGAACTCAAGAGTATGTTCGCCTCACCAATGGGGTGGATTATTCTGGCACTGCTGACCTTCTCCTTCGGTACCTATTACCTCAATGGAGTGAATAATTACTTTGAAGTCATGTCCGGCTCCATCCGCCCGGCCGAGCGTATTGGCGTGACACAGTTTGTCGGCCAAACCGTCTATGGCCTGGCGTCTTTTATCATGCTGTTTGCCGTGCCTTTGCTCTCGATGCGCTTGATTTCAGAAGAGCGTCGCAGTCAGACCATGCCGTTTTTGTTCAGCGCACCGTTGTCTATCAGCGAGATCGTGGTTGGCAAGTTTCTGGGCCTGGTGGTGTTTTTGAGCATATTGGTGGTCTATATTGCCGCCATGCTGTTTACGCTGAACATTTGGGCAGACATTGATTTCGGCTATATTTTTGCCAACTCGCTGGGTTTGCTGCTGCTGGTTTCCAGTTTTGCCGCGCTGGGCCTGTATTTCTCCAGCCTGACCGCGCAGCCGATTATTGCCGGTATCCTCAGTTTTATTGCCTTGTTTGTGCTGATGATCCTGGACCGTTTTTTTGCTGGTGACCCGACCAGCACCATGCTCAAGTTTTCGCTCATGCGCCATTTTCAGTCGTTTGCCGGTGGCTTGATGGATACGGCGGACCTGGCCTACTTCGGCTTGTTTATCCTCACTTTTATTACCCTGACGATTCGTCGTCTGGATGCGGATCGTTTACGCGGTTAGTCGCGACATTGTTTTTGAGCTGAATGCATTATGAAAATTAACCGTAAATTTAGATGGCAGTTGTTGGCGCAAAACTGGATGTTTGTGCTGGTGTTTTTGGCCTTGGTGGTCATGCTGGGGTATTTGTCCAGCCAATACCGCTGGGCCAAGGATATTACCCAGGCCAACCGCAATATCCTGACCCAGGGCAGCGTTAATGTGCTCAAGCAGATGGATGGTGACGTCAATATCACAGTGTTTGCCACCAACGATGACGCCAATAATGGCGATACTTTCCGTAAAGGCATGCTGGATTTTGTCGCCCGCTACCAGCGTGAAAAGAAAAACGTATTTATCAAGTTCATCAATCCGTCCGAAGAGCCAAAACTGGCACAAGAAGCCGGTGTGAAGGTCGATGGCGAGACGATTGTAGAGTACAACAAGCGTTCCGAGCACATCACGCCGCCGTTTGCCGAGCAGGAAATGACCAACTTGCTGGTGCGTTTGTCTCGTACCAATAACCAGCCAGTTATGTATCTGGATGGCCATGGCGAGCGTTTGCTGCAAGGCCTGAAAAACCATGACTTGGGTGAGTTCGGCAAACAGCTGGAAAGCAAAGGCTTTAAATTTGCCAACCCTGACCTGACCATTGCCCAGGCGGTACCTGCCAATGGTGCCATGTTGGTGATTGCAGCACCGCAAGTCGATATCAGCGCCGTCGAAGCGAAAAAGATCAAGGCCTATATTGAAGCAGGCGGCAATGTGCTATGGCTACTGGATGACGATAACCTGCATGGTTTACAAGAAGTGGCCGAGTACCTGGGCATTAAAGTGTCTGCCGGTATCGTGGTTGACCGTGCGGCTGAACAATACGGCGCCGATCCGAAAATGGCGTTTGCCAGCCTGTATGGCGACCATGCCATTACACGTAACTTTATGCTGCGTACCGTGTTCCCTGAGGCACATCAGATCGATGGCCAGGCGTCAGATGACCTGGGTTGGAAAGTGGGCCGCCTGATCGACGTGGCGCCGAATGGCTGGCTGGAATCTGACAAGATTCCGGCGGGTGCGCAAAACCTTAAGGTCAGTTTTGACCAGGGTAAAGACAAAGCAGGCCCGATTAACGTCGGCGTGGCTTTGGAGCGCGAATACGGTAAAAAAGGCCAGCGCGTGGTGGTGATCGGTAATGCCAACTTCCTGGCCAATACCTTTATTACTAACGGCGGCAACCTGGATTTGGGCATTAATATCATCAACTGGCTGGCGGGTGATGATCGCCTGATTACGATACAGCCGATGCCACTGAAAGATATTAACGTCACGATTCCAGCAAACGATCAAGGCCGCCTGGTGGCCTGGATCGTATTCCATGCTTTCCAGTACCTGATTCCAGTCGGTTTGTTTGTTGCAGGCCTGTTCCTGTGGTGGAAACGCCGCAAGGCTTAATGTCTAACGGTCTGGTTGTGGGAGTGGTGTCATGAAAAAAAGATGGATATTGAATCTGTTGTTATTGGCTGTGGTGGTCGGCATAGCCGTGTTCCTGCATTTAAAACCGCAAGAACAGGCAACATCAGCCAGGTTTGAAGTTTCCAGCCTTAAAATGGCTGATTTCGATATCGTGAAAGCGGAGTTTCCGGCCAAGGCCCCGACCATTTTTGAAAAGCAGGATGGTTACTGGATGATGCGCAAGCCGTATGCGGCACGTGCAGACCAATCCTCTGTGCAGCGCGTGATGTCTATTATTGCTGCAACCACGGCGACCAGGCTGCCATTGCAAGATGCAGCTAAATACGGGCTGGATCAGCCGGTATTGAAGTTGACGCTAGCTGGTGCCAAGGGTGAGCAAGTGTTCACGTTTGGCACTTACAATCCTGTTTCAGAAGAACAGTACGTCGGGTATGCGGGACAAGTGTATTTGTTGCCCGGGCAGTATAGCGAAGCAGCGTCTACGCAGCCGATAGAAATGGTGGATAAAACACCCTTGTCCCCGGTTGAGCGTAAACAACTGGCTGGCTTCGATCTCGCGCATCTGGAGCAGTGGGAAGAAAATGCGCTTAAAGTGCAGATGTCTGGCGAAGGTAAATGGCTGGCCAACGATGCCAAAGCCAAGCCCACACAGAATGAGTTGAATGAGTGGATGGATTTCAGCTGGGTGCAGGCGCAAGCAACCTCGGTTGAGTTTTACACGCCAGACCGTAAGCAGGCCTATCCTTCTTTTGAGGTGCTGTTGCGCAATGGCAAGAAAGTCCATTTCGACAAGCTGCAGGAGTCGCCAGAGTACCTGTTGGCACGTCCGGATGAAGGGATTATTTATCACTTCAGCAATGACACCGGTTTTACCATGGTGAACCCGCCGGTGAATATCCAGGCACCTAAGAGCAAATAACCGGTATGCCTGAATTACCCGAGGTTGAGGTCACGCGGCGCGGGTTGCTGCCTGTAGAAGGGGCGCAGATCGCGCAAGTGACTATCCGCCATCATGGCTTGCGCTGGCCGATTCCGGCCGATTTGCCGCAACATTTGCAAGGCCGCCGTGTGCTTAAACTCACGCGCCGTGCCAAATATATCTTGGCCGAGATCGGCACCACTGAAGCAGAAGGCGTGTTGTTGCTGCATCTTGGCATGTCTGGTCGCCTGTGTTTGCTGGAGCGCGATTTCCCTGCCGAAAAGCATGATCACTTTGATATCCGCTTTGAAGATGGCCGCGTGATCCGCCTGCGCGATCCACGCCGGTTCGGAGCCGTATTGTGGCTGGATAAGCACCCATTGCAGCATGCGCTGCTCAGCAGCCTGGGCCCCGAGCCCTTAGAGGCTGGTTTTAACGCTGACTATTTATATCAACATATACGCACACGCAGCGCACCGATAAAAACGACCATCATGGATGCGCACCTGGTGGTGGGCGTGGGGAATATTTATGCCAGTGAGTCTTTATTCAGGGCGCGCATACACCCTGAAACACCTGCCAAGGCCTTAACACTGGCGCAATGTGCATTACTGGTAGACGAGATCAAATCCACCTTGCAGGCAGCGTTAGAGGCTGGCGGCAGCAGTTTGCGGGACTTCTTTGGCGCCGATGGTAACCCTGGTTATTTTCAACAGACGTATACCGTGTATGGCCGCACTGGTGAGCCTTGCCGCGTGTGTACCAGGCCGATCCTGAATATCCGCCTGGGTCAGCGTTCTACGTTTTATTGTGAGCACTGCCAGCCACGTGCGGCTGGCAGCATACGTAAAAAATAAGTATCACAGCAACGTCTGCGTTATGCCGTTTCGTCGTCGTCGATGTCTGGCTTGATGCAGTTACGCCCGGCACGCTTGGCGGCATACAGGTGATGGTCTGCGCGCTCCACCACCTGGCCCAGTATTTCATCGGTCTGCATTTCGGCGATACCGGCACTGACTGTGATTTGCACCACTTTATTGCTAAAGTGGAATTGCAGTCCGGCGACTGCCGAGCGTATGAGTTCGGTAATGTCCCGGGCGTGTTGCATATTGCAGCCGGAAAGCAGAATCAAAAATTCTTCCCCGCCCCATCGACAAACCACATCTTCTTCGCGAACGTGCGACTTGATCAACTGCGCCACACGCGTGAGCACTCTGTCTCCGGCTTCGTGGCCATAAGTATCATTCACCAGTTTGAACAGGTCGATATCCAACAGCACCAGGGACAATGACTCGTCGCGGCGTTTGCCACGTGCGACGGCTTGCTTGAAGTAGAACTCGAATACCTGGCGGCTGGTGACACCGGTCAATTTGTCCTGGGTAGCCATCATCTCCAACTTGTCGTGGTAGCCACGCACGGCAAAATGCGCCAGTGCCAGTACGATCATGCTGATCACGACGGCCACGGCCAGGTTGATGAGGAAGGCGGTTTCGATGCGTTCTGAGCTTGGATCGTTGACCTGCTCGACGATTAAATACCAGTCAAATTCAGGCACCAGGCGACTATTGAGGTAAAGCATGTTGCCGCTACTGGTTTTAAACGACAGCGAAGAGCTAGGCGAGGTCAGCACTTGCAGAAACGCTTTATCCAGCCCTGACTTGTTTTGCAAATGCAGCTCAGAACGGTATTGGCTGCTTTGCAGCATGACCTCGCCCTGGCGATTCACAAAGTAGATTTCGCGGCCATAGCGTTTCTGGTAGTTTTCAATCAGCTCAACAACGGTTTGCAGCGATAAGCCCACACCAATCACGCCAATAAACTTGCCGGATTTATCTTCAATGCGGTAATTCACAAAAATACTCAGGCGTTTTTTGTCTGCAGTATCGCGGTCAATATTGATGACGTAAGGGTTGCGTGAGTTTCTGGCATCAAAATACCAGTGATCCTCAGGATTTGCTGGCGATACGCGTTTTAAAACGCCAGACGGATGGTAGTAATTGCCTGAGCTTTCAGACACAAAAAAGGCGGTGATGGTGTTATATTTTTTCTGGATTTGCGCCAGGTAACTGGTCATTCTATTGGCGTCTTGCTCGCCATTATTGATCCAGTCGAATACAAAGACATCATTGGCCATCAGTGAGGAAATCAAGAGCGGCTGTAACAAGTCGCGCTGGATTTCAGAGTAGATATTGTCGCTGGTGAGCGGCAGCATTTCCTGCTGCAAGCGGTCAGTCAGCGAGTCTTTGGCGACAAAGTAACCAATCAGGCTGGTAGCCACAAAGCCAATGAGCACAATGGCGCTGAGGAGTAGGGTGTAGTAACGCTTGTTAACGGCCATAAATGTTCAATTATCTAAAGGCGGATCATGCTCAAAAAAGCATTATCATCAATATAAGGCGACTTTGTTTATTTGAATAGTCACTGTTTTAAAGCCGTATTCCCGCATTGACGAGGTTTAATGCGGGTGACTGCTTGCCGCGTGCTCGTGTAAATAGCCGGAAGGGCTGTGCGGCGTACCGCCAATCTTTTGTGGTAGCAATGAGCCGATGATCATTGCCACAGCACTGATGAGCAGCCCCACCAGTTGCGCCGGTACCAGGCTGGCTTCGCCTACCAGGATCTCGATCAATACCCAGCTGCCGATACCGAAGATTATCGCCGCGAGTGCGCCCTGGCTGCTTGCGCGTTTCCAGAAGGCGCCGAAGAACAGCGGTACAAACGCACCTGCCAGCGTGACCTTATACGCGCTTTCTACCATACCAAAGATCGACAGCTCTGAGTTAAGCGCATAAAACAATACCATGGCGGCAAAGCCTACCAGGCACAGTCGCATCACGCGCAAAAATGCATGGTCGTTCATGTGCGGCATAAAGCCTTTCACCACGTTTTCAGCAAAGGTGACAGAAGGGGCCAGCAGGGTCGCTGAGGAACAACTCATGATGGCTGACAGCACAGCGCCAAAGAAAATCGCTTGTGCGATCAGCGGCGTGTGCGTAAGCACCAGCGTGGGCAGCACGCGCTGTGAGTCGGTTTCAACCAGGGTGCCAAATACCGCCGGGTCTATCAGCGTCGCGGCATAAGCGATAAACATGGGCACAAAGGTAAAGCAGAAATAGATACTCGCGCCCAGCAATGAGCCCCACAAGGCGATCTTTGCTGTTTTGGCCGATGTGATACGCTGGAATACGTCTTGCTGTGGAATCGACCCCAGCATCATGGTCAGCCAGCCGCCGAGGAAGGTCAGCCATACGCTCCAGTTTGTAGATTGCGGAAAGAAATGCAGTTTGCCTGCATTGCGCGCGTGCTCTATCACCGGTGCGACGCCGCCGGTTTGGCCAGAGACGATATTGGCGATATAAAGCAGGCCACCGATGACGACGATCATTTGCACAAAGTCGAGAATTGCCACCGAGAGCATGCCGCCCAGCGTGGTATAGGTAAGCACGATGGCGGTGCCGACGATCATGCCGGTGTGTTCTGAAATGGCGCCATGGCTGATCAGGTTGAAAATCAGGCCCAGTGCCTTGATTTGCGCGGCGACCCAGCCCATGTAAGAGATGACGATGGCAATGGTGGTCAGCACCTCAACCGAGCGGTTATAGCGCATGCGATAGAAGTCACCCAACGTCAGGATGTTGAGTTTGTACAGGCGGCTGGAGAAGAAAATGCCGGCAATAATCAGACACATGCTGGAGCCGAATGGGTCGGCGGCAACGCCGGTCAGGCCTTCACGCACAAAGGTGGCGGAGACGCCGAACACGGCCTCGGCCCCAAACCAGGTGGCAAACACGGTTGCCATGACCACAGGCAGCGGCAGGTGACGGCCTGCCACGGCATAATCTTTGGTGCTGTGCACATTTCTGGCGGCAATCAGGCCGATGCCGATTGAAACCAGTAAATACGCCACGACAAACCAGATCAGCACAGCTTGTTTCCCTTTGAGGTAATTGCAAAAGGCTGATTTTAAAACAAAACCATGCCTAAACATGGTTTTGTGATGGTTGCGAAAGCTAAAAAGGCCTGAAAATCAGGCCTTTTTACAATTCTGCACAATTACTCGACCCGCTTCCAGGTTTGCGAGCGCCCAAGCAGCGAGAAGCCGATAAATCCTCGCACCTCAAGCTCATTGCCGTTTGCGCCTAGTGTCATTTTGCATTTGTAGGTTTTGCCATTTTCCGGGTCGAGAATCTCGCCGCTATCATAGACATTGCTATTGGCACTTTTCTTTAAATGTTTGGCAATAGTCATGCCGACAATTTTCTGGCCTTTGCGCTCGTCCGTGCATTTGTCGCACACGGCATCGCCGGTGTCGGTGGCAAGCAGGCCTTTTTCGACAATCGCGTTATATTCACCTGCGTTTTCAACAATGCGCACCAGTGATCTGGGTTTGCCAGTTTTGTCGTCGGTGGTTTGCCACAGGCCGCCCAAGTCTGCTGCATGTAGTGCATAGGGCAACATGAGCAGCGTGGTCACCAGCAGTTGCTTGATCAGTCGCATGGTCGATCTCCTTTAGTGGTTAAACAGCAGGAACAAACTTGCAAATTGCAGTAACACCAGCACGACGATAGCGGTTGTGGCCCATTTCTGCCAGGTGGCCTGTTGGTGCTGCGAGGTGAGCAGGGCATCGATACGGCTTTGCTGCTTGCCAAGCTCGGTCTGGTTGCGCAGGTATTGCTCAAACAGACGCGGCATTTCTGCTGCGTGGGTGAGAATATAAGGCAGTTCACGTTTGGCGGATTTAAGCAGGCTGCGCCAGCCGATTTGCTCGCTCATCCAGCGTTTGAGGAAAGGTTTGGCGCTATGCCATAAATCAATATTCGGGTCGAGCTCGCGGCCCAGGCCCTCAATGTTCAACAAGGTCTTTTGCAGCATGATCAGCTGCGGCTGGATATTGACGCCAAAGCGGCGTGACATCTGGAACAGGCTGAGCAGGGTGCGGCCAAATGAAATATCTTTCAGCGGTTTTTCAAAAATCGGTTCGCAGATCGCGCGCACGGCGGTTTCCAGCGCTTCAACATTAGTATCCGCAGGCACCCAGCCGGATTCAATATGCGCCACGGCCACATCGCGGTAATCGCGGTTAAAGAACGCCAGGAAATTACGCGCCAGGTAGTATTGGTCAGTCGGTGACAGACTGCCCATGATGCCAAAATCGAGCGCGATAAATTTGCCTTTGTCCGGCCCCTCGGTCACAACCTGAATATTGCCAGGGTGCATGTCGGCATGGAAAAAGCCATCACGAAATACCTGGGTGAAAAAAATCTCGACGCCTTCGTGGGCCAGTTGCGTCAGGTCTATGCCGTAGGCGCGCAAAGATTCGGTATCCCTGACCGGCGTGCCGAACATGCGCTGCATGGTCATGACGTGTTTGTGCGAATAGTCCCAGTAAACGGTGGGCACCAACAGGCGGCGATCGCTGAAGTTGCGACCTAGCTGCGCGCATTGCGCCGCTTCCAGGGTCAGGTCTAATTCGTGCTCGGTATGGCGCGCAAACTCGTTGACCATTTCGTCCGGTTTCAGGCGGCGGCCTTCGCGCGAGCATTGTTTTACCCACCAGGCCAGTGTGCGTAACAAGGCGATGTCGCGATGGATGGTGGCGGCAATGCCTGGACGTAATACCTTCACTGCCACTTGCTCGCCGCTATGCAGTTTGGCAAAGTGCACTTGCGCCACTGAAGCGCTGGCAACAGGGGTGATATTGAACTCTGCGTACACCGTGCTCAGTGGTGCAGCAAAGGCTTCTTGAATAATGGCCTCGACCTGCGCATAAGCAAATGGCGGCACCTGATCTTGCAGCTTGGTGAGTTCATCGGCAACGTCAGTTGGTAGTAGATCGCGGCGCGTTGACAGCATTTGGCCGAATTTGACGAAAATTGGCCCCAGCTTCTCTAGCGCGAGGCGTAAGCGTACGGCGCGTTGTTCAGGGGCATGACGCCAGAAGAAAAAGACATTCAACAGGCGATGCATCCAGCCAGGTTGCTCATCGCGGACGAAAAAAATATCCAGGCGATACCAGATCAGCACGCCGATAATATGAAAAAAACGTAACCAATGCATGTGTTACTGGCTTTCTGAAACTGCTGCGAGGAGTTTGTCGACGCGTTGCTGTAATCGGTCGGTGTCTTCGCGTAACTGATCCACCGACTGGTTAAATTGCGCGATGCGGGTTTTCTTGGCGATGATGGGTTGCTCTTCTTGCCAGTATTCCACCAGCATCTCGCCCAGGTTTTTGGCCTGGTTTTGCCAGCGCTGCAACTTTTCCTGTCCGATTTGCACGACCTGGTAAGCGGCAATATCACCAACGACTTTGCTCAGATCATCTTCTATATCCCAGCGCACCGCGGAGAGTATCTTGCCGACGGCCATGCCGAGTGCGGCGTCGCCTTCAATTTTAATCAGGCTATGTGCAAGCGGGTCCTGTCGTAACAAGCGCATGGCCAGGCTGGGTGGTAAATGGATGGTGGCATCTGCTTCTGCCGTGTCTCCGGCCACCGCCAGTTCGCCATTATTTAGAATGGTGAGTATGGCCTGGGCGACTTTAAAGTCTAAACGCAGATTTTTGTGGGCATAAGGCTGTAGCAGCGGCGCTGTCCAGCTATTTTGCTGCATCAGATGCTGCAACACGAATTGAATCAGGGGTTTAAACATGGGCTTAGATCTTGATGCCTTTGTGTAAGGCCACCACACCAGCTGTCAGGTTGTAATAATCCACTTTGCCAAATCCTGCCTCGTGCATCATTTGCTTCAGGGTTTCCTGGTCTGGGTGCATGCGTATGCTCTCTGCCAGGTAACGGTAGCTGGGCTCGTCGTTGGCGATCCATTTGCCAAATTTGGGCAGCAGTTTAAATGAATAGGTGTCGTACAGTTTTTCCAGCGGTTGCCAGACTTTAGAGAATTCGAGTACCAGCAAGCGGCCACCCGGCTTGAGCACGCGCTGCATTTCACGCAAGGCAACGTCTTTGTGCGTCATGTTGCGCAAGCCAAAGGCGACGATGACACAATTAAAGGTTTCGTCAGCAAAGGGCAAAATCTCTGCATTACATTGTGCCGCCGGGATACTCAGCCCGGCATCTATCATGCGGTCACGGCCCACGCCCAGCATAGAGGCATTGATGTCAGTCAGAATCACCGTGCCAGGATTGACAGCGGATTGCGTGCCAACTTTCTTGGCAAACAGGCGTGACAAATCACCGCTGCCACCGGCAATATCCAGCACCTTGTCGCCTTGGCCTACACCGCTGACGTCAATCGCAAAGCGCTTCCATAAGCGGTGCATGCCTGCGGACATGACGTCGTTCATGATGTCGTATTTTTGCGCGACAGAATGAAACACCTCACCAACTTTTTTCTGCTTGTCGGTTTCGGCAACGGTATCAAAGCCAAAGTGAGTGGTTTTTTCCTGATCAGTGTTTTGCTGCATGTGTCGGTTCCTTGCGGGTATGGCCAGCCATAGACAGTTTAGTCACATAGTCTTGCCACAGGCTTTCATAATGTTGCGCCAGATAGTACAGATAATCCCATGAATACAGGCCAGTATCATGACCATCGTCAAATATCAGTTTGATGGCGTATCTGCCAACCGGTTCAATATCGTTAATATTGACGTTTTCTTTGTCCAGTTGCAGTACTTCCTGTCCGGCACCATGTCCGCGCACTTCGGCCGAGGGTGAATACACGCGCAAAAACTCGCAAGACAGCATGCACTCGGTATGGTTATCGAAGTGTATTTCAAGCAGGTGTGAGGCCTGATGCAGCTGTATCAGGGTCGGGGTCGGACAATCTGGATGTAGACCGCTCATAAGATTGAAGAAAGTGGTGGATGAGGTCGTTAACTTTAATTATGCGCATGATAGCAGATGCATGGTAGCCGCGCATGGGTAGTAATTGTTGTATCTTATGGTTGATAATTCATTTTATTTGTGAATTAATGGCTATACCTACATGATTTATTTGAACTTTTATTATTTCATGATAGATTACTAAAAAAACAAACCATCATGAATAGGTTACCTAACAATTCTTAAGCAGGTCCTATGGAAAATAACAGACTGGCACAACAATTTGATTTGTACACGCGATGGCGTCAATCGATTGCTGATGTTTTGGGGGATTATCGGCGCTGGTTGGCCGATAAACAGCTCAGCGATGTGCAAATAGAAGAGCGGATACAGCAGCAACTAAACCGTTTGCGTGAGGACAAGTTAAACGTGGCATTTGTCGCCGAATTTTCGCGTGGCAAATCCGAGCTTATTAATGCGATCTTCTTTTCCGGCTACGGTCACCGTTTGCTGCCATCTGGCGCAGGGCGGACCACCATGTGTCCAACCGAATTGCGTTATGACACCGGCAAGCCGGTCAGTTTGTCATTGCTGCCGATTGAAACCAGCACCCACCAGATTTCCATCAGCGAATACCGCCGTATGCCACAAGCCTGGTCTGCGGTCGAATTTGATGCGCACTCACGCGAAAGCATGGTCGAAGCCTTTAAAGAGGTCAGCCGTACCCGCCGCGTCACTGTTGATGAAGCACAGTCCCTGGGCTTATATCACCCGGACCAGCCAGATGATGCCATGTTGATTGGTAACGATGGCCTGCTGGAAATTCCCTGCTGGCGTTACGCGGTGATTAATTTTCCACATCCCTTACTCAAGCAAGGCTTAGTGATTCTGGACACCCCAGGTTTAAACGCAATTGGTGCAGAGCCTGAGTTGACCATGAGCATGTTGCCGAATGCACATGCGGTGTTGTTTATTTTAGGTGCCGATACCGGTGTCACCAAGTCCGAGATGGAAGTCTGGCGTCGTTATATCAGTGGCGCACGCTGGAAGCAAAAAGGTCGTATAGCCGTACTTAACAAGATTGATGGTTTGTGGGATCCACTGAAAACCGATGATGAAGTAGAAACAGAGCTTTATCGCCAGTTACAAAACACGGCTGAATTATTAGGTTTGCCGCGCGACCAGATTTTACCGACCTCCGCGCAAAAAGGCCTGTTGGCTAAAGTGAAGGGCGACCAGCAGTTGCTGCTCAAAAGCCGTTTGCTGCAACTGGAAAGAAACCTGTCTGATGAGCTGATCCCGGCCAAGCAGGAGATTGTGCGCGAAAGCATACAGGGCGAAATTGAAGACATGGTGCATCAGACGCGCATCACGCTGGAAACGCGTTTGCAAAGTGTGCTGGATCAAGCCGATGAGTTGCGTTGTTTGCAGGGCAAGAATGAGGACGTGATTGCGCAGATGATGCGCAAGGTCAAGCAAGACAAGGTCAATTTTGAAGTCGGTTTACAGCGTTATCAAGCCTTGCGTAGCGTGTTTTCGGCGCAGTCCAACCAGGTATTCCATCATCTAGGCATGCCTGCGCTTAAAAACAAGGTGCGTGAAACCCGCGATACCATGATGAAAGCAGCGTTTACCAAAACCATGCGGCAAGCCATGGATGACTTTTTCAGTGACCTCAAGCGCCGCATGATGGATGCCGATGTGCATGTGCATGAAATCAAGAAAATGATGGAAGCCATGTATGAGAAGTTTTCCAAAGAGCACGGTTTGCTGCAAAAAGCGCCCCCCCCATTTTCTACCTCACGCTATTTAAAAGCGCTCAATAAACTGGAAGCCATTTACCGTGACCAGTTCAACACCACCTTCAATATGATCGCACACGAAAAACTGACGCTAACCAGCAAGTTTTTCGAAACGCTGGCCAGCCATGTGATTCTGGAATATGAGGCAGCGAACCGCGATACCGAGAGCTGGCTAAAAGCCGTCATCGCGCCGATGGAAAGCCAGATGCGCGAACACCATGTGCAACTCAAGCGCCGTGTGGAAAGCATTAAGCGCATTTACCAGGCAACCGATACCCTGGAAGAGCGTATTGCCGATTTAGAGCAGGTGGAGTTGTCGATCCGCCAGCAACTGGCTGAGCTAGATCAACTCAATGGCAAAGCCATGTTTGCGCTGGCGCACGAAGAAGTGATTGTGCAAGCAGCCTAAAAATAACTGCCATGAAAACAAAAACGGGAGCATTTGCTCCCGTTTTGTTATTTGCTTTCCAGCATATAGGTTTTGATTTTTTGCATCGCCTTCTGCTCAATCTGGCGGATACGTTCTGCTGACACATTAAACTCTGCAGCCAGCTCATGCAGCGTGGAGGCGCTGCCTTCGGTCAACCAGCGTGCTTGCAGCACACGGCGGCTACGCTCATCCAGTTGTTGCAAAGCCATGCTCAAGCCTTCGGTTTGCAGATGCTCGTTTTGCAGGTTTTCCAGCAAGGTCGATGGCTCAGGGCCTTCATCTTCGAGGAACGCGATCGGGCTATACACTTCTTCGCCGTCGTCATCCAACTGCGCATCCAGTGAAATCTCCTGACCGTTCAGACGGTATTCCATCTCGGTCACTTCTTCTGGCTTCACATTCAGCTCGGTGGCGATACGGTGTACGTCATCCGGGCTCAGCGTTTCAAAGCCTTGCTTCATGCTGCGCAAATTAAAAAACAGTTTGCGCTGTGCTTTGGTGGTCGCGGTTTTCACCAAGCGCCAGTTACGCACGATGTATTCATGGATCTCGGCTTTAATCCAGTGCATGGCAAACGAGACCAGGCGCACGCCACGGTCTGGGTCAAAGCGTTTCACCGCTTTCATCAAGCCAATATTGCCTTCCTGAATCAGGTCAGACTGTGGCAAACCATAACCGCTATAACCACGGGCAATGCTCGCGACCAGGCGCAGATGCGACACGATCAGTGCACGCGCAGCCTCCAGGTCACCACTTTGTTTCAACTCAGTCGCATAGCTGTATTCTTCTTCAGCCGTCAGCACTGGAAACTGCTTGATAGTACGCAGATATTTATCCAGGCTGTCAGCCGAGGAAACGACAGGTAAAGTTAACGCGTTGATAATAAACTCCTTATTGAAAGAAGATGTTTAAAATGATTTTAGCACTCAAAGCTTGAGAGTGCTAGCCCATTTAAAAGTTCAACGCGATTGGACTTGTTTGTGTACAGGTATTTGTAGGATGAGTGTCGGATTAGCCATAAATATCGCAATCGGTGCCATAAACTACTTTTTCATCTCAATTAAGAATAATCACTTAGCTTATTGGCCTGTAAAGGCAATATTTAAGCCAGTTTAATCAAAACCTTTATCTTCGGGTGCGCCGAAAACTGAAAGGCATGTGAGCGCTTTGTTCCGTGAAGATGTTTCTGATTTGAAAGACTTAAATGCTTTGATTGCTGGATGTTGAATTGCAAGCAGTTAATGTGTTCTTTTTTGCATGGAAATGTTGGGCAGTAAGCATCCATGGCTCCGCCTTTTTAAGGATGGCTTTAAATTTAAGCTGGCACAGATTCTGCTGAGTTACGTAAAAATCAAAAAAACTGTAAAGCCATCTATGAAGAAAATATTAATTTCTCTAATTGTAGCAATTCAATTTCTAATGCCTGTAGCAGCAGACACCCTTTCAGAAAAGGACAAAGTCGAAATTGCCGCACTTTTCGATAAAGTTAACCAAGCATTAGCTACTAGGGAACCAAAGGTAATTACAGAAACTACTTTTGGTCCGATTCTAGCCATCATGGGAGGGCAAGAAAAATATATTGAGCGGTTAGAAAATACGTTTAAAGATATGGATGCACAAAAGTTAAAACTCATCTCTTACACAAATAACATCCCAGACACTGCGGCAAAATCAAAACAATATTTAATTTGTACTATCAGAGAAGTCTCAATTCTGGAGAAGCCCGGTCTGAAACTTCAGGTCAATGGATTTACTTTGGCCGTGAGAAAGATTTCAGGTGGTGAGTGGAAGTTAATTGGAGGCAATGGTGTATCTAAAAATCCGAAAGTTCTGAATTTTTTATTTCCTGGATTAGATAAAAATTTCGAAGTGCCTGAGTATGTATCATTTAATTTAGACTCATAGGATGTTGTACATTTCTTTCTCTGGTAGTTTGTCGACTTTGCGTTTCATGTATTAGGTCGACATCCACGTTAGCTATCATTGATAGAGATAGATCTGGTGCATGATTGGACGCGCAAAGCGTGGCCATATTTTATTTATAAAGTGCGCCCAAGCCCTAGCAATACTCTATCTTTCACTGCAAGTAGCTCCGTTTTGAAGTTTTCCAGATCAGTGTCAAAACGACAACTTGGAGTAACGATTGCAATGACGTAATTTCCCATAAAGGTTTCTAGTGCGATACCTATTGCGCTGATGCCTATAATGTATTCATTGCGGTCAATCGCAAATCCTGTCTCCCTGGTTTGTTTCAAGTCTTCAAGAAGGCTTTGCAAGTCCTTCGTATGTTCCGTGTGTTTGGGGTATTTTTTCCCAATTCTTTGAACCACTTCTTTGTCAGATAGGCTTGCAAGAAGAAGCTTGCCATCTACTGCCGTATAAAGTGTATGTACCGCTCCCAGTGCGGCAACTACGCGTAACTCCCTTTCAGCGACAATTCGGTCAATTACATTGGTCTGTTGAGATGAAAAGGAAGATAAGACAACGGTCTCGTTGACCTTTTTCGATAGTTGCTCCAGTTGAGGCCGCATCACAGAGATGATATCAATTTGCGTCTCATGAATGAGTTGGCCAAAAGTCATACCCAATTTGAATCCTCTGCCGCCATCCATCATGGCAACCAGACCTTCATGCTCTAACGCTTTGACAATTCGTTGGACTGTTGAACGCGGCAGATCAACCAACTCTGAAATTTTCCCAAGACTAAGTCCGGCCGGATTTTTTGCCAGTACTCGAAGAATGGTTGAGGCGCGGTTGATTACCTGGATGCCATTAGCGGATTCACTATTCATTTCTATGATTTTTAAGAAAACAATACTGTGAATTATCCGCCTATATACAACGCTATGCCACCTCTAAAATTTAACCGTATATTGGTATGTTGTATCGTTATGTGGTACATAATTTGCAGTCACTAATGATGATTGATATTTATTTATCGCTTCTGGCCGTACGCATGCATAAAAAAGTACACGATGTTTGATACGCAACTTTTACTGTTCGCTATCAAACATTTTTGTCGGACTGGCAGAAGCAATTTTCGGTGATTTTTCCAATTCATGAGTATGAAACCAACACGAGAACTGATAAGAATTTCAGACAAGTCGGAGGAGAGTCTTTTACGGGCTGTACAAATCATCCGTAAAACAAAAGACTTATCTCAACTGAGGCAAGCACAAGCCTTTTTGTTGACTTGCGTTCATGGAATGACAGCAAGTGAAGCCTCCTCCTTATTAGGAATATCAGTCAATTGGGTCTATAAACTTCGTCAGAATTTCCTGAAAGGTAATCTGGTGCTTGGTAGGAGTGCTTCTGTATTGGGTGGGCGACGCCGCGAAAATATGACCTTGGCGCAGGAAAGTAGGTTTTTGCATCCATATTTCCAAGCCGCCAAGCATGGAGAGGCTATCAGGGTATCTGATGTTAAGACGGCTTTAGAAGAGCATTTAGGCCGGAAAGTAGCGTTGTCTTCAGTATATAACCTTTTAAAACGCCATAAGCTGATGCAGATATCCTCGAAAATTACCAAATAGTTTTTGAGCAACCTCTAATTTTTTCGATGTTCTTTTATTAATGAAATAGAAACTAACGCTAACGGATGGTTAGGCATGTATGTTGCCATTTGAAGCCCACAGAAATTAATAAAACATTAGTTTCGATTTTTTCATTAATTTTAAGGGTGAAGAAGGAATGTCTCACAACATTATTAAGAAGCCTGCCATCAAAAAGCTCACGCTGGCAGTCTACGGTGCCATGTTTCTCTCTGGGGCGGGAGTTGCTCTGGCGGAAGACGCTCAGGGTAACAGTGAGGGGTCTGCAGATTTGGGTGCAGTCGTTGTTCAAGGCAAGACTCAGCCACTTGTCGGTGATACACCTAAAGAAACCATCGCAGAATCTAGAGCAACTTTAAGTAAGTCCCAGCTTGAGAAGTTTGTCGGCCTGGATTCAGCGGTCACAGGCGCGTTGAAGTATTTGCCCGGCATCCATTTTAGTGGTGGGGATACATCAGGGATCAGTGAAGGTAATTTATCTATTAGAGGGTTTTCTCAAGATCAAATTGGTGTAACCAGAAATGGTATTCCTTTGAATGATCCACTATACCTGACCCCTCACAGCGATTTCTTCGGAGATCCGGAGAATTACGAATCCATTAGCGTCATATACGGTGGGCAGTCGATTAATGCACCTACACTTACGGCGAGTGGCGGCAGTATAGAGATTCAAACTGTCAAACCTACCAAAGATGCAGGCTTATTGGTCAAGCAAGGTTTCGGTAGTAATAATACTCGTCGTTCATTTGTCCGAGCGAATCTCGGCGAAAAAAATGGATTCTCTGCTTGGGTATCGGCCTCCAGAACAACGGCTGACTTATGGACTAGTGGCACAGGCGCAGTCGAATCGAACCGCTTCGAGGGCAACTTGCAATACGAATGGGGAAATAACAATAGCATCAATGCTATCTTTTCCATATTTAGTATGAGAAGTAACAGTTATTCTCACCCAACCCTTGCTCAATATAAGTCTCAGCCGTACGACGCGAATTATTCAAGTGCCATTAACTCCACCTATGGTGGAACGAATGGCGTTGCTGATATTTCTGCAGCAACATCTAATAGTGCGAAACTACAGCGAGCTGACTTCAAAATTCAGACCTACGGCCTTAATGGTTTATTCAACCTGACCGACAATGCGCATCTTCATGTCGACCCATACTTCGTTCGAGTAACAGACGGTACGGCAACAGTGTTCGCATCAGCGATTCCCGAGTCTGTGCTGAATGCTGATGTGAACGGGGACGGCGATCTTCTTGATATCAGGCCATTTGCTGGCGGTGTATTCCCAACGCAATATCGCGTAGGTTCATCTCAAAAGATCGACTTTGATCTGACTGATACGAATGTATTGCAGGTTGGTGCCTGGTTTGATTACACCCATGCAACTAACCAAATGGCGGCGATTCCCTTAAGAAGTGATGGTAAGCCTGTTGCTATTGATGGAAGCAAAATCATTCGAGATGTGAATGGTAAAGAGATCTTTTTCACCGATCAGAGAAGCAGGATGACAACCCAAAAACTCTGGGTACAGGACTCTTGGAACTTTGCTTCGCAATGGAATGCGAAAGGTGCGCTTGCGTGGCAGCATACCGAATATGAAGGTGAGAACATCGCAGGTGTGTTAAGTGGGTCAGCTTTCAAGCGATCGGCTGATTACTATAAGCTCCTCCCGAGTTTCAGCCTTGATTATCAGTATGATCAAAATAATCAGATTTACTACAACGCGACCACCAATATTCGTGTACCGGCTGTTGCTTCTATCTATGGTAACAACACGGGTGGTGATCAGAAAGCTGAAACTACCTTCAATCAGGAAATCGGCTGGCGCTACAGTACGCCTGATGTATTAGTGAGTGCTGCACTGTTCTACGACCAATTTAAGAATCGTCAGGTTTCATACACGTCGTTGGGAACTACGTCCTATATCAATGCCGGTGCCGTGACGACAAAAGGCCTTGAGTTGGCTTTGAGTGGTAAGTTGCCACACAACTTTAACTATCGTGGTTCCTGGACATACGTAAAAGCAGAGCAGGAAGACAACTATGCTGCTGGAGGTCTGGAAGAAAATACCAAAGGCAATCAGCTATTCAACACGCCTAAGAATCTTTTATCCCTTGGGGTCGGATATGACGATGGTCGCTTATATAGCAATTTGCTAGCGCGCTACACCGGTAGCTTTTATGGCGATCTGGCGAATACAGAAAAGTTGAGCGGTTACACAGTTGTTGATCTTAATCTTGGTTACAAGTTTGATCTCGGCAGCAAGATCGTCAAGAAAAGTACCATTAGCCTGAACGTGAATAATCTGTTTGATAAAGAGGCACTTTCAGGGCTGTATGCAGGCACTGTTTCTGCTAATACATCAAGCGCATTCTTTGCCGCACCTACCTATAACAGACTTCAACCACGAAGTGTGTTCGCTAATCTGACGTTGGAATTCTAAAAGAATAGAAAACACAGTTAGTGAAATCTCTGATGATCTTGGGGATTTGACGTAGTTGATACCTGTCAGTTGGGAGCGTCTTTTCCTGACTGGCAGGCCTGACAAGGAAAGTGATGATGACAGTACAAACATATGATTATGTGATCGTTGGTGGTGGCACAGCTGGCAGTGTGTTAGCTAATAGACTATCAAAAGATCCATTAACCAAGGTGCTATTGATAGAGGCCGGTATTGATACGCCTGAAGATGGCATTCCGCCTGAGATAAATAATGGGTTACAGCCTTGGTTACCAAGGCTTGCTGGAGAGCGATTCTTTTGGCCTGGGCTGAATGTATATCGAACCGCTTTGCATCCTGATATTGATCGTGAATTACAGTTTATCGAACAAGGCCGGATTCTGGGTGGTGGCTCTAGTGTCAATATGGTCGTTTCTAATCGTGGCTTGCCGCGTGATTATGATGAGTGGGAGGCGCTTGGGGCTGAAGGGTGGAACTGGGATGGTGTATTGCCTTATTTTAAGAAAGCAGAAACCGATAAAACCTATGGATCTCATGAGCTACATGGCGACGATGGTCCTATCCCGATTGACCGTGTAGATCCCGATCATTGGACCGACTTCACGCTATCTGTGACAGAGGCTTTACAAAGTATCGGTCTCAAAAATATTCATGATCAGAATGCAAATTTTGAGGACGGTTATTTCCCTCCTGCATTCACCTTGAAAGGTGATGAACGATTCTCTGCTGCGCGTGGATACCTTAGTCAGGACGTGAGAGCACGCAGGAATCTGACACTATGGACCGACTCTCATGCACTAGACCTGATATTGGATGCAGGGACAGTCAAAGGTGTAACGGTGGATCATGGCGGCAAGGTAGAAAAGGTTTTTGCCTCTGAAGTGATTCTGGCTGCCGGGGCATTGCAGTCACCGGCATTTCTTTTAAGGGCTGGGATAGGGCCGGCTGAAGACCTGAGTAAACTTGGTATCGAGGTTGTTGCGGATCGAGATGGCGTTGGACAAAACCTTTGGGAACACTCTTCTATCGGAGTCGTTGCTGAGTTATCTGATAAAGCCAAAGCTGCCGCAAGAAACGAGTTCTCTACTGGTCGCCATCAATTAGGAATCCGGCTCTCATCGGGGGTTGACCCAAATACGCCATCTGATCTTTTTCTGCATATCGGCGCTGATGCTAACTCTGGACTTGCATCTGCAGTCTTTTGGGTTAACAAACCCGATTCGATCGGGCATTTAAAGCTGAAGGGTAACGACGCCAGGACTTATCCTGAAGTCGACTTTAATCTTCTTTCTGATGAGCGTGACCTTGAAAGAGTCAAAGCAGGATTGCGAGTGATTGATCAATTATTCAAGCACCCATCCTTGGCCAAGTATGAACTGTCTTTGACGTTATCACGCTTTGCCGCCCCCCAGTCTGGAGGGCCTTTGTTATCCGAGCTTCTGAATGACAGCGCTGCATTGGAGCGTTACATTCGCGTCAATATTGGCGGGGTATGGCATCCAAGTGGCACGGCAAAAATCGGTTCTGAAGATGATCCACTAGCGGTGGTTGATCCCCATGGGAAAGTGTACGGCTTATCGGGTCTTCGAATCGCTGACGCGTCAATCATGCCGGTCGTGCCAACTGCCAATACCAACCTGCCGACACTCATGGTTGCCGAAAAAATAGCTGATTCCATCCTCAGTGGAAATTAAGGAGACATATATGTCTAAATATTCGTTGTACATCGATGGTGATCTTATTTCTTCTGATCGCTATTTCGATGTGATTAACCCTGCAACAGAAGAGATTGTTGCTCAGGCGCCATATGCCAGCAGCGCTCAGGTAGATGCCGCTATTCAAGCTGCACATAAAGCATTCCCTAGCTGGACCAAAGACGAGAGCTCACGAAGCGTCGCGCTTAAACTGGCGGCTGAGGCGATTCGGAAACGCAGTGAGGATATTGCAAAGCTCATCACGCTTGAGCAAGGACGGCCAATTCACTTCGCGATTGGTGAAGTTGCCGGGGCCGCTGCTACTTTAGAACACTATGCGAATTTCGATCTACCACCACTTTTACCACTACGTTCTGATAGCGAGAAATTTGTAGCTATTGAGCGTAGAGCATTGGGCGTAGTGGCAGCGATCACACCCTGGAATGTGCCAATCATCCTGCTCATTCTGAAGGTTGCACCAGCACTCAAAGCGGGAAACACCGTGGTGATCAAACCATCAGAGTTTACCCCGCTATCAACATTACTGTTGGGCGAAGTCCTGAATGGAATATTCCCTGCTGGTGTGCTGAATATCATCTCCGGAGATGGTGAGGTGGGGGCACAGTTAAGCCAGCATCACCTGGTAAAGAAGATCACATTTACAGGTAGTGTGGCTACCGGTAAAAAGCTCTATGCAGGTGCAGCATCAGATGTTAAGCGGCTGACGCTTGAGCTTGGTGGTAATGATGCAGCAATTGTGCTTGATGATGCTGATCCTAAAGCGATCGCCGAAAAGATCTTCTGGGGAGCATTCTGGAACAGTGGGCAAATTTGTTTTGCTATCAAGCGTGTGTATGTGCATGAGCGGATCTTCCCGCAATTGCTGGAAGCATTGATTGAGCGAGCCAAAGCTGCAAGGGTAGGAAATGGGTTTGAAAAAGATGTCGAACTTGGACCTATTACCAATGCTATCCAATTCGAGAAAGTGAAATATTTTGTAGCCGATGCGTTAAAGCATGGTGCAAAAATTCATACTGGTGGGGCCGCTCTCGCCGGTCCTGGCTACTTCTATCCTCCAACCATCGTCACGGGTGTTGGTGAAGGGGTTGCCTTGGTTGATGAAGAGCAGTTCGGTCCTGTTCTCCCTATCATTCCCTTCTCTGATGAAAAAGATGCCATCCGGCAGGCTAATGCAAGCCCGTTTGGCCTTGGCGCTTCTGTGTGGACTGCGGATGCGCAACGTGGGCTTGCTGTTGTGCGCCAATTAGACGTTGGGCTGGCTTGGGTGAATCAACATGGCGATATTCATCCAGGGGCACCAAAAGGTGGGTTCAAATGGAGCGGGCTTGGCTATGAAGGTGGGCTCAGAGGTTATGAAGAGTTCAGCGAGCTGCAAGTGGTAAATGCCGCGCTTAATTAATCAGAAAATTATTCAAAAAGGAAATAAAAATGCGTGCTGGAAGTTGGCCATCTATCGCTTTAACACTCGCTTTTGCAGTCATCATTGCTGCTTGTCACGGCAAAACCATTGTCTTGGTTGGTGATATTGCACATGCTTTTTCAGTGACTCCTGCCCATGCAAGTTGGGTAGTTTCGGCAGTAGCATTGGTTGCTGCTTTAGCTTCTCCTATCGTGAATTGGGCAATTGCACATATCGGTGAGCGCAGATCAATTGTTCTGGGGTTGGTCGTAGCTGGGGCATTCAGTTATCTGGATAGCCTGGCCACGACTTTTCAAGGCCTTTTAATCTTAAGGGTTCTTGAGGGGTTGGGCTATATCCTCGTTGTATTGGCTGCTTTGGCGTTGATTCTTCATACGACTGATGGCAAACGCAGAACCTCGGCGCTTGCGTTCTGGTCAGTTGCATCTCCATTAGGTGGAGCAATCGCTATCTTTTCCGTCTCACCTTATGTGGGAGTAGATTGGAGAGTCGTTTTTTCTGGCCATGCGTACATCTTGTTCGGACTTGTATTGCTGACGCCATTACTTCCAGGCGGTAACCTAGTTCATAAAACAGAGCGAAAGCCGTTGTCCAAAGTTTTTGACATTTATTCCGATCCTTCATTGATCAGATTGGCTGCTGCGGTAGGTGCCCCATTAACCTTAGCGTTAGGGCTGGTTGCGATTGTTCCGGTATATTTCATTACAAAGCTGCATGTTGCTCCCACAACGATTGGTGTCATCTCTACTGTGGGCATTCTCTCTAGTGTATTGGCTGGGATTTTTGCTGGATTTATCTTGAATATAAAACGGCTGGGTCCTTGGGTTGTGGTGTCGAGTGCTTTAATCGGCCTTGCGTTAGAGTTCGTTGTATTTCTCCCTGGGACAAGTCCATCAGTGGCTATCGTGGCAAAAATAGCGCAGGGATTCTTCGGAAGTTTCGTTGTTGCATGGATATTTACCAGTATCCCCAAAATGTCTACCCATGGAGATGTGATGGGGGCGGGGGGGATCGCGGAGCAGTTTTTATATATCTCCATGTTCTTGGGACCAGTTCTTTTGTTCCCACTGTTCGTTCTGCCAACATTGATTCCGTTTTTTGTCGTTGTGACAATCGCGCATTTGCTTCCGCTCTTCTTGCTACCTTTGGATATACCAATTCGGAGAATACTGAGATTGGGCGCTAAAACCGCGTGACATTTTCATCCTATGCATTCTTTTTTCAGGAATGATGATTACTTAACGAATTACTAGTCATTATTCAAACAGCAAGGAATCGGATTTCTAAATAAAGCAACGAAGTATTGTGAGTTCTGCTTTGTTAGTCCGAGCGATTCCTTGCTGCCTGAATCTGTCAGTAGGAAATTCAATTTTTGTAGTATCAAGCATGTTGAAGATGCTTGTTGACATAGATGTTGAGCGCTGCTGCTCAACGATGTATTCCGCATCAGCCTCAAGCGACCTTGTGGTGATGTGCTAACAGATTGTATTTAGCTTGTATCAAAGTAAGCGTTTTCATTGAAAAGATAAAATGACCATGTCTAATCTTACTAATTATCCAGTATCTGAGCCTCTACATAATATTGAAGAGAACTTGAATATAGTAAAGTCTGCAGATTCAAAGGCAATTACCGGCAGTGGCGAGCAATTTGATTTTTTTCACAAGCATGCTCATCAACCATTTGATAGACCAAGTAGGTGGATCAGCCTCCGCAATGTCAGTATCGTTGTGCTTGTGATTGGAACACATATTGTTGGATTTGCTACTTATTTGTATGCGAAGCATGATCTGGTTGTGATTTCCAAGAAAAAAGAAGTTTTGATCGAGTTTGTTCGGCCTGTGGTGCCAGAACAAAAAATAGAGCCGCTACTGCCTCCTCCACCTCGCAACGTGGAGCGTAAGCCTCAACCAGCGAAACCAACCCCTGCGCTAAAGACTCAGCTTGCGCAGCAAGATATTCGCCCTGATGATATTACCGTGCAGGAAAATACCACAGCCCAGCATACGCCAGAACCTGTGGCAGCAGCACCAACAAGACCGTCCGAGCCTGTGGCAGCAGGGCCCGTGGCACCACCACCGGCACCTAAGGAAGAGCCTGTGACGGAGGCTACTGGCTATGCAGGATATCTAAATAATCCACCACCTGAATATCCTTTATTTGCACAGCGTCAAGGTTGGGGAGGCAAGGTAATTTTACGCGTTCGTGTGCTTGCCAATGGTAAGGCCGGTTCAGTTGAGGTCAAACAGTCAAGTGGACGAAAAACTCTTGATGAAGCGGCTCAAGAGGTTGTGAAGACATGGATGTTTGCACCAGCCAGGCGTGGCAATACGCCTATTGATGGATGGGCTACTGTTCCGATTGAATTCCGAGTGTGAAAATAATTTTTGTGCAGTCCAGTTTCCTTCGTAAAAGGTCTGGACCTTAATTCCTGCTCAGCAAAGTAGATACAAACTCACTATGTAATAAGCGTTTATCTGGGCTCATGGATCAGAAAGAGGACGCATAAAATGATCTCCCCTCACATTGTTTGATATATTGCTGCCTCACTGACCATCAGGCCTGCACTAGCTTGCCGTGCATCATGAAGGGAGGGGTGCTCCTCCACCTCAAGATTGAGCTTACCTACAATTAGCTGGCTGGATACATTGCTTCTGCGGTCCACTGACCAGCAGGTTGAGCATGCAATGTCCAGAATTGTTCGGCGACGTCATGAGACTCTTTTGAGCCTGGGTTCACAAAGGTGGCCACGGTGACAGTGGCAATATGAATATTCTGTTCTTTCAGGTTTTCAAACAGTCCCAAAGTCAACGCGCGAATGCCAGCTTTGCCAATACTCAGCGAGAGATAGTCTGGGCTTGGATACAGCGCAAAGCCACCACCTGTGAGCAGAATAGAGCCTGACTTGGCCTCAGTCATTAACGGTACCACTGCTTTAATCGCCGATAAGGCACCGCCAATATTAACGGCCAGATCACTGTTAAACGTGTCGTTGGCTTGACTGGCGATTGTGGCCTGGCGAAGATTTGCCGCGTTGTAGTGCAGCACATCAATGTTACCTTCCTGATTTTTAACGGCGGCAATCAGTGCGGCTACCTGGTTTGCATCAGATGCATCTACCACCTTGGCCTCGGCCTGGTAACCTTTGCTATTCAATTCGGCAACTAATTTGCCAGTGTTTTCGGCGTTACGACTCGCCAGAATGATTTTAAACCCCTCTTTGGCGAAGCGCTCTGCCGTTGCAATGCCCATGCCTGGGCCGGAACCAATGCCTAAAAATACTTTCATGTGAAATCTCCTCTTCAATAATGACATTCAATGTTCGCCTATCAACAGGGCATAGAAGCGCTTTTTAATAGGCGCGCTTTACTGCATGAACGCTATTCTGATGATTACAATCACTTTGATAAATAGCATAATATTAAAAATATTATTTACTGAGAGTGATGAATGGACAGATTCACCAGCATGCAGGTGTATACATCAGTGGTGGAGTTAGGCAGTTTTACAGCCGCAGCGAATGTGTTTCGAATGTCTCCTGGCATGGTGACCAAACACATTAACGCCATTGAAAAGAGGCTGGATGCGACGCTCATCAAGCGCACCACGCGCAGGCTGCAAGTGACGGAAGTTGGAAAAGCCTATTACGAAAGCTGTAAGGAGATTCTGAAGAAAGTCGAGGATGCAGAAGCCGGTACGGCCATTTTAAGCGGTAAACCCAAAGGGTTACTGAAAGTCACCGCTTCACTCTGGTTTGGGTCTATTACCCTGACGCCCATTGTGTGTGATTATTTAAATCAGTTTCCGGATGTCAGTGTGGAGTTATCCCTTTCAGACCGGTTTGTAGACATTATTGATGAGCACTTCGATGTGGCCATCAGGATTGGCGAACTGTCAGATTCGTCACTCATCGCCCGTAGACTGTCTACGTTTGAGCTGTCGATATGTGCCTCTCCCGCCTATCTTAGCAGGCATGGTACGCCAACAAAACCAGAAGATCTGAAAAATCATCAATGTTTGGGTTTTACCAATTGGCGCAGTCAAAGCGGCTGGAAGGTGGTTGAAAAAGCCCTGACTAACCAGAGTTTCAGTCACTCTAGATTTGACTCCAATAATGGGCAGGCATTAAGGGAGGCGGCATTAAAGGGCATCGGCATTATCATGATGCCAAAAGTGCTGTTGGAAAACGATATACACACAGGGCAACTTGTAGAAGTGCTCAAAGCATTTACGCCACCCTCTCGGCCTGTGAATGCGGTTTATCCCAAAGAGCGGCAGACGACGCCTAAACTGGCTTCGTTTGTGGATTATTTAGCCGAGCATTTAAAGTAATCCGTTTTTCCATTCCACAATTACTGTGGATAACACAGTGGATTGCTTCTTGGTAACGCGCCTAACTCTATGATTCGCTGAATTTTTGCGGCGTCGAGTAAACTTTGACCAATCTGCGTCTAAACTTAAAACGATAATTTCAGCGGCGGGGCAGGAAAGGGATTGGGGAATACGGGCGGATATTCATAAGGCGGGCATGAAATATCGCTGACTGTCGTGGTCAATGATTGTTTCAATAAAAGATGCTGCAAAGTCCTTGTTCCTTGGTTAAACAACGTGCTGAACAAGGGGCAATTGCCTGTGCTACATGCTTTTTAAACATGTGGTTAACAAGCAATTGCTTTTCAATCAGTTGTGACGTTTAAATCTGGCAGAGCTGCGCCAGCCTTTGAACCGGCGCAGCTCTGGATTTCATACCATAACAGCAATAGCTGACGGGCGCCTTACAATTTCAAAGAATCCGCTTGCTAGTCGTGCGACCTGCCTGCGTGCAGACAGACATGTATTATTTAGTCACGTCCACGGCCGCGACCATTGCCGCGTCCATTCCCATGCCCGTGTCCACGATCATCGTCATGCCAGTTACCGTGATCATGGTCATCATGTCTGCCGCCAGGCCCGCCATAGGCGTTATAGCGAGGCGCATACACGTTCTGGTACCAACTGTCCTGCACAAAGTAGACCTGGCGGCCACAGGCGCCATAATTACCACAATAACGGCCCCATTTTTTTATCTGGCCAGGCGGCACGCGCAAATACATGGGCTGTTGCACGACGGCCACTGGCGGCGGCTGAATAATCACTGGTTGGGCATAGACGAGTTGTGGCGCCGGATAGGCATTCCCCAGCACAATCTGCCCATAAAATCCTGGTTGACCTACGCTCACTGCCACGCCAACCTCTGCGAAGGCCGTGACTGCGCTAGCCATTAATACTGCACCCATCGCTAATTTTTTCATCATCGTTCATCCCTCTAAATAAGGCATTGTTGCCTGATACTTACGCATGAAATTTCACGCGTATGCGCATTCTAGAAAACTGGATAATTTGATGACAGTCTCATGATTCTGATAGTCATGTCAGAATCTGCTGACGACGGTAACAGTAAAAAACGATAGATGAACATGTGTTGGTGGCGGCTTATTTCAGGTTGCGAATGGCCATCCACCCCAGGTCATGCATACACACGACAAACGCCCGTTTGTAGGTTTGTGTTTTGTAATCCGGCAAATAGTCCGGTCCCAGTTTTTTCTCACAAGATAGCTGATCCTGTTTCAGCTGATTGGGGAAAGCCCCCATCTTCCACCACGAGTTGATGGGATAGGTGACATCCGGCCCATCATTGGCAGTCGAGTGACTCGCCACACTTTTTGGCGCTTCTTCAACCGCTGTCGTATTGTTTACTGCTGGTTTGCTACTCTGCACTGGCGGTGCTGCTTGTGGTGTTTTTGCAACAGCTGCGGCCGCAGGTTTTTGCGGGGTATCCGCCGATAACTCTATAAACGGACTGGGTTTGGCCTGGCTGGCCTGCTTGTTATCCGTCACTTCTATGGTGGCAAATAGCGGGTCCAGCGCATCCACTTGCGGTTTCTGCCAGCCGTGTTCGGCCAGGCAGGCAGCAAGCTGGTCACCGCTGCCGCGGCAAGCCTGGTGCGCGCGGTCTATGTCTTGTTGCGAGCCGCCTCGCTTATAAGATACTTCGCCGCATCCCGCCAATAAAGCAGTTAAAAGAAGGTAAGTTAAAAGACGCATTGCTTGTCCCGTTATCAATTTGTTATGTGCAGTCTAGCTGTGTTTCCCAGTCACTATCACTACGCAAATTGACGTATTTGTCCTACACCCCCCTCTCGTTAAGCTGAGCGCAAGTTTTGATCAACTGTGATTGTTTGAATTTAACGAGAAAGGGAGTTTTAAATGATGAACTTGAAAAAATGTGCCTTGCATACAGCAGTAGCAATGGCTTGCGGCCTGGGTGCACAAATGGCAAACGCGGGTGCCACGATTACTTTTGGTGAAGACAAGTATATCAGTGCTGGCTTTGGTTTTATCGGCGGTTATTCTTCAGTAGAAGACGGTGCAGCTAACGGTAAAGACCGTTCTAACGATTTTTCTTTAGACAGTGCCCGTATTTATTTATCTGGTTCGTTCAACAAATACATCAAAGGCATGTTGAACACAGAGAAAAACATTGCGGCACCAGGTGGTGGTAGCAGTGACACCATTCAAGTAATTGATGCCAACGTACAGTTCCAGTTAACACCAGAAGTGGCGATTTGGGCGGGTCGTTTCCTGTCACCAAGTGATCGCGCCAACATGGCGGGTCCTTACTACTCCATGGGTGGCGGCTACTGGAGCGGCATCGCTTCACGTTATGGCTTCAACGGTGGTGTGATTGGCCGTGATGAAGGTGTGGCAGTGGTCACCAGCTTCCTCGAAGACCATCTGGCAGTGTCCTTCGGTGCTTTTGAAGGCGACAACATTTTCCGCTTGAGCGGTGTGGGTGCGCAATCAGAAACCGCAGGCAGCAAAGATAAATTGATGTATGCCGGTCGTGTGCAATATAACTTCTGGGATGCAGAGCCAGGCTATTACGGCACAGGTAGCTACTTTGGTGCCAAAGACATTTTGTCTGTTGGTGTGGCCGGGCGTGTTAAAAAAGACGGCGTGGTTAGTGGCTTAGGCGCCATTGGTGACTACAGCTCCTACAGCGTTGACTTCTTGTTAGAGAAGAAAGATGTCGGTCCGGGCACATTCTCAGCTGAAGCTGCCTATTACTACTACGACACCGACAATGCCATTCTGGGTGAACAAGGTAAAGCTTACTCAGCTGCGGTTGCCTATTTGTTCCAGGACGAAATCGGCTGGGGCAAATTCAAACCTTTTGTCCGCTATCAAAAGTTTGACGCGGATGGTGTGACAACCGGTACATCCAACATCCGTACTGGCGCAGATACCAAGCGTGTAGAGATCGGTACCAGCTATGTGATCGCACCTTACAACGCCATGATTACAGCGTCTTATGGCAAAACAGATACCTCAACCACATCTGACACCAACGACTTCAAAGTCGCTTTGCAGATGCAATTCTAATCAAGACGGATAACCCTTTCTCACCTAACTTTTCTTATTAGGAGATGAGTGACATGAAAACAATAGTGAAGCTGGATTTGGATAAAAAGCCCTGGGAGCAGGACGGTCAGATTCATAACCGTTGGCATCCAGATCTGCCGATGATTGCCATGGTTAAACCTGGCGATGAGTTCCGCGTCGAGTGTATGGACTGGACCGGTGGCCAGATTGGCAACAATGACAGCGCTGATGATATCCGTGATGTGGACCTGACTCAGGTGCATTACCTGAGCGGCCCAATCGGTGTCGAAGGCGCTGAACCGGGTGACCTGATGGTAGTAGAAATTCTGGATGTAGGTACCTTTGACGACCAGCAATGGGGTTTTAACGGCCTGTTTGCCAAGGAGAATGGCGGTGGTTTCCTGACTGACCATTTCCCTAAAGCCAGCAAGTCGATCTGGGATTTCCACGGCGTATACACCACTTCCCGCCATGTGCCTAAGGTACGCTATGCCGGCATCATGCACCCGGGTTTGATTGGCTGCCTGCCATCACGTGAATTGCTGGAGACATGGAATGAGCGTGAAGCTGCGCTGATTGCAACGGATCCGGACCGCGTGCCGGCACTGGCACTGCCACCTGAGCCTAAATCTGCCGTCATGGGCCGTTTGTCTGGTGAAGCTGCCACAAAGGCGGCGGCGGAGGGTGCACGTACCGTGCCACCACGTGACCACGGTGGTAACTGCGACATCAAGAACCTGACCAAAGGCTCGAAAATATTCTTCCCGGTCTATGTGAAGGATGGCGGTCTCTCCATGGGTGACCTGCACTTCTCACAAGGCGATGGTGAAATCACGTTCTGTGGTGCGATTGAGATGGCCGGTTACCTGGATATCAAAGTCAGCCTGATCAAAGACGGTGTGAAGAAATATGCGATCAAAAACCCGATTTTCCAGCCTAGCCCGATCACACCGACTTACCGTGATTACGTGATTTTTGAAGGTATTTCAGTGGATGAAGCGGGCAAGCAGCATTACCTGGATGTACATGTTGCTTATCGTCAGGCTTGCCTAAACGCGATCGAGTACCTGAAGAAATTTGGTTACAGCGGCGAGCAGGCAGTAGCGATTCTCGGCACGGCACCGGTAGAAGGGCATATCAGCGGCATCGTCGATATTCCTAACGCTTGCGCCACCTTGTGGATCCCGACCGAAATCTTCGAGTTTGATATCCGGCCAAATGCCGATGGACCGAAGATTGAAGTGCCACCTGGTATTAACGTGGCGCCGAGTACGTAAGCCCGTACTGAACAAGAAAACGTTTTCATCAGGCCAGGTTTGCATCAGGCAAACCGGCAAAGAAAGGGTACAGATGCCTCTTTACGAATATGAGTGTGACAGTTGTGGCGTGTTTACCGCGCTACGCAAAATGAGTGAATCCAGTTTGCCAGCAGAGTGTGAGTGTTGCGGTGCCGAAAGTCCGCGCATTCTTTCTGTGCCCAAACTGGCCATTCTGGGCAAGCAGCAACGCTCCGCATATGAACGTAACGAGAAATCTGCGCATGAGCCTCGCAGCGGTCGCCGCTCCAGTTGTGGTTGTACCGGGTCACATACCTGTAAGACCACCACCAAGGTGAATCCGGATAACGGCAAACCTGCGATGCAAATGCAAACCAAGAAAACAGCAAGACCGTGGATGATCGGACATTAGTCCGATCGGACACTCGCCAGTATTCACATGTATGTAAGCAGAAATAGCAATTAACTTAATTGATTTATCCATAAAGGAGAAGATGTAATGAGTACCTTAAACAGACGAGGTTTTATGAAAGGCGCATTGCTGGGAGCTATGATGGCCGCAGGCCTCATCAGCGGTCATGCTTTTGCTGCAGATTTTCCAACGGCAAAAGTAAACACCACCGGCCTGGCAGTGACTGACACGACGGTAAAAGTAGGTATTCTGCATTCCGCCACCGGTACCATGGCGATTAGTGAAACAGGGTCTATCCAGGCTGAAAAGCTGGCCATCGAGCAGATTAACGCCATGGGCGGCATTCTGGGTCGCAAGATTGAAATCGTGCAGGAAGACGGTGCCTCTGACTGGCCAACATTCGCTGAAAAAGCGAAGAAGTTGCTGGAAAAAGACAAAGTGGCTTCTGTGATGGGTTGCTGGACATCGGCTTCACGTAAAGCCGCTTTGCCAGTGTTTGAGAAAGACAACGGCTTGCTGTTCTACCCAACCTTCTATGAAGGCCTGGAACAATCCAAAAACGTGTTCTACACCGGCCAGGAAGCCACACAACAAATTCTGGCAGGTCTGGACTGGATTGCTAAAGAGAAAAAAGCCAAAACCTTCTACCTGATTGGTTCTGACTACATCTGGCCACGTACCTCGATGAAAATTGCCCGTAAACACATCGAGCAACATCTGGGCGGCAAAGTGGTAGGTGAAGAGTACATCGCGCTGGGCGACACACAATTTGGTTCTGTGATCAACAAAATCAAACTGAAAAAACCTGACGTGATTTACGCAGCGGTGGTGGGCGGCAGTAACGTGGCTTGGTTCAAACAGTTGAACGCGGCTGGTTTGAACTCCAGCAAGCAAACCATGTTGACTATCTCCGTGACTGAAGATGAAGTGTTGGGTATTGGCGGTGAAAACCTGGCTGGTTTCTACTCAGCGATGAAGTACTTCCAGTCCCAAGACAATGATTCAAACAAGAAATTTGTTGAAGCATTCAAAAAACGCTGGGGTAAAGATGCTGTGATCGGTGACGTAACACAAGCGGCTTACCTGGGCCCATGGTTGTACAAAGCGGCAGTTGAGCGCGCAGGTAGCTTTGATGTCGATAAAGTACAAGCGGCATTGCCTGGCTACGAGTTCAAAGATGCACCTGAAGGTCCTGTGACTGTTGAGGCTAACCATCACCTGACGACCAAGCTGCGTATTGGTCAATGGGGTAAGGATGGCCAGGCCAAAGTGGTTTACACCTCTGACTACATCAAACCAGATCCATTTCCAAAAGGCTACCAATAAACCGGTAGTGGCTTAAAAGCTTGAGCGGTAGCCGGAGAATATCCGGCTACCGTTTGGCGCAAGTAGCAAACAATATTTTAGAGAAGTAGCATTTAAAGGAGACCGATATGTTTGGTTATTCAATGGCTGAGATAGGCAATATTGTGGTGATGCAGGGCTTTTCGGGTCTGAGCATGTTTACAGTGTTGCTACTGATGGCTCTGGGTCTCGCGATTATTTTCGGGCAGATGGGTGTGATTAACATGGCCCACGGTGAGTTTATGACGATAGGTGCCTATACCACGGTGCTGATTTCCAAAGTGGCTGCGACGTATGGCTTCACGAATTATTACTTCGTGTTTGCGATTGCGATTGCCTTTGTACTGGCCTTCGCGGTTGGTTACTTTATTGAATTCATTATGATCCGGCATCTCTACAAGCGGCCGCTGGATACCTTGCTGGCCACCTGGGGTTTGAGCCTGGTCATGCAGCAAATTTTCCGCTCTTCATTTGGTGCCAAAGAAGTGAGCGCCGAACTGCCAGAATGGATGCTGGGTTCTTTCCAGCCGACACCAGATATTGATATTCCCATTAACGGCGTATTTGTGATGGTGCTGGCTGCGCTAGTGACCTTTGGCGTCTATATGTTCATGTTCAAGTCTCGCTGGGGCCTGCGCGTGCGTGCCACGGTGCAAAACCGCACCATGGCGGGCGCAGTGGGGATTAACACCGCCAAAGTGGATCGTGTGACCTTTGCCCTGGGTTGCGGCATTGCCGGGATCGCCGGTGCGGCCTTTACCACCATTGCTTCTACCGGCCCGACCACAGGTACCTTATACATCGTCGACAGCTTTATGGTGGTGGTGTTTGGTGGTGCAGCCAGCATTGTCGGTACGATTGCTTCGGCCTTCGGTATCGCCCAGGCGCAATCTGTCCTGCAATTCTTTATGACCAGCTCTATGGGCAAAGTGTCTACCTTGCTCGTCATTGTCACTATCTTGATGATGAAACCAGAGGGCTTGTTTGCCTCCAAACTGCGTAAATAGCAGGGTGATGGCAACGTGTGAACAGGTTTTTCACGCGTTGCCATAAGTAAATGAACGTATTAATTGTTTCTACCTGCCGCAATAGAATCAACGCATCAACAGAGGAGAAATCTTGATGACATTATGGGAAAAAATGAAAGCCAGTCCTGTACTGGGTGGTAAGGAGGGGGTGATCGGCCTGGCTGTGCTGGCTGCCATCATCTTCGTTGTATTGCCACTGGGCGTAGATATTTTCCGCCTCAATCTAATCGGTAAATACCTGACTTACGCGTTTGTTGCGGTGGGCCTGGTCATGTTGTGGGGGCACGGCGGTATCCTGAGTTTAGGCCAGGGCATTTTCTTCGGCCTCGGTGGTTACGCCATGGCGATGTTCCTGAAGCTGGAGGCTTCTGATCCGCTGAGTACCAAAATCCAGTCTACGCCAGGCATCCCTGACTTTATGGACTGGAACCAGCTCACGGCCTTGCCATGGTTCTGGGAGCCGTTCAAGAGCTTGCCGTTTACTATCTTTGCCGTACTGACTATTCCGGCATTATTCGCCTACATCATTGGTTACGCCATGTTCAAACGCCGTGTGGGCGGGGTGTATTTCTCCATCATCACCCAGGCGGTTGCCTTGATCCTGAGTATCCTGATTGTCGGCCAGCAAGGCTATACCGGTGGTGTCAACGGCATGACTGACTTGCGCACCATGCTGGGCTGGGATATCCGTACTGATTCTGCCAAATATATCCTGTACTTTGCGAATGGCCTGTTGTTGTTCGGTGCGATTTTCCTGTCCAAATACATCATGAGCAGCAAGTTCGGCATGTTGTTGCTGGCCATGCGTGATAAAGAAGAGCGCGTACGATTCTCCGGCTACGACGTCTCCAATTTCAAAATCTTTATCTTCTGCCTGGCTGCGATGATGTCTGCGGTGGGCGGAGCCATGTTTACCCTGCAAGTCGGCTTTATGTCACCTTCTTTCGTCGGGATCGTGCCTTCGATTGAAATGGTGATTTTCTGTGCCGTTGGTGGTCGTGCGTCACTGATCGGTGCGGTCTACGGCACCTTACTGGTGAACTACGGTAAAACCGTATTTTCCGAGAATTACCCTGAAATGTGGTTATACCTGATGGGCGGCTTGTTTATCGCCGTGGTGATGTTCTTCCCGAGCGGTCTGGCGGGTATCTGGGATAAATATGCAACTAAATACGGCTGGTTTAAAGATAAAGCGCAGCCTGTAAAAAAGCCTGAGGTAAGTACTTCTGAGGTAGAAGCGCAAGCAGTCCTTACCGACACAGCCACTGAAACATCCCTGGCCACTGAATCTACCAGTGTGGCCAGCAAAAAAGTGACACGCAAGAAAGCAGACGTAAGCCCTGCAATCGAGAGTAACAAATTGAGAGGAGCAGAAGCATGAGTAATACAGACTTCGTCTTGGCTGTAGAAGATTTAACCGTCTCCTTCGATGGCTTTAAAGCGGTGGATAGCCTCACCATGTATATCGACAAAAATGAGCTGCGTGTGCTGGTGGGCCCGAATGGTGCTGGCAAGACAACCGTGCTGGACCTGATCTGCGGTAAAACCAAATCGACCTCTGGTTCGATCAAGTTTAATAATACCGAGCTGACCAAGCTGTCAGAGCATGAAATCGTACGCTCCGGCGTTGGCCGCAAATTCCAGAACCCGTCGATTTACGAAAACCTGTCGGTGTACCAGAACCTGGAAGTGTCTTATCCCAAGGGCCGTGGCGTGTTTGGTAGCCTGACCTTCAAACGCACCAAAGAGGTTGAAGACCGTGTGCGTAAAGTTGCAGAAGACATTATGTTGACCGAGTTTCTCGATATGGAATCTGCCTTGCTTAGCCACGGCCAGAAACAATGGCTGGAAATCGGTATGTTGCTAATGCAAGAGCCTGAGCTGCTGATGCTGGACGAACCGGTGGCGGGCATGAGTGCGAAAGAGCGTGACCAGACGGCTGATTTGCTCAACCGCATCTGTCAGAACCGTTCGGTGATTGTGATTGAGCATGACATGGAGTTTGTGAAAAAAATCGCGCACAAAGTCACTGTATTGCACCAAGGCAAGATTCTGGCTGAAGGGCCGATGGAAAAGGTGCAGGCTGACGAAAAAGTCATTGAAGTTTACCTGGGTCATTAATTCTTTAATTAAAGTGACCATTAAAGGAGCACAGCATGTTTGAAATTGAGAATTTGCAGGTGAGTTATGGCCAAAGTCAGGTGATTCATGGCCTGAACTTCAAAGCCAACAAAAACGAAACCCTGGCGATTATGGGTCGCAACGGCATGGGTAAAACCACCTTGTTTAAATCGCTGATGGGCATTTTGCCAAGCAAAGCGACCAAGGCGACGGTTGACGGCGTTGACCTGCAAGGTGCTGCCACGCATGACCGTGTCATGAAAGGCCTGGCCTACGTGCCACAAGGGCGCTGGATTTTCCCGAATATGACCGTGCAGGAAAATATCGAAACGGGGCTGGAGAAGTCTTCCTCTGGCGAAATTCCGGAGGATATTTTTGCCCTGTTTCCTGTTTTGCATGAAATGCGCAAACGCAAGGGCGGTAACTTGTCTGGCGGCCAGCAACAGCAACTGGCCATCGCCCGTGCGCTGGTGACCAATCCTAAAGTATTATTGCTGGATGAACCGACCGAGGGTATTCAACCGTCGATTATTAAAGACATTGCTAAAGTGTTGAATGAAATCCGCAAAATGCGTGAGATCACCATCATTGTCTCTGAGCAGGTATTGAGTTTCACCATGGAGGTCGCTGACCGTATTATCGTGATTGATAAAGGCCGTTTTATTCACGAAGATACGCGTGATAATGTCGATGCGGCCAAGGTGAAAAGTTATTTGTCTGTTTAGACATGTTTTTTAGCCCCGGAGGACACAGAGTTCACAGAGAAAAACCTAACGCAGCAGTTGAAATCTCTGTGCTCTCTGTGTCCTCTGTGGCAAATATAAAAAAATAAACACTCTTGATTTGCCTGTGGCATGATGCGTCGGTATGGATGATATTAACTCGGCAACGCCTTTGCCTTCCCTGAGCAAGTTTCAACACAAGCGCTGGCAGGCGCGACTCGAATTAGGTTTCGCCTTGCGCGAGCAACGATCTTACCTGGCACATCGCCTGCATAACGGGCCGCTGGTCGTGCAAAAATCATTGCATCCCGAGGGCGACGCCATTTGCCATGCGGTGATTGTGCACCCGCCTGGTGGCGTAGCGGGCGGTGACGCCTTACAGTTACAGGTCAATGTGGGTGAGGGTGCGCAAGCCTTGTTGACGACACCGGGTGCCGGTAAATGGTATAAAGCCAATGGCACACTGGCTTCGCAGGATTTAAAGTTTACCCTGGCCGCTGGCAGTGGGCTGGAGTGGTTGCCGCAAGAAAATATCTTGTTCGACGCGGCTGAAGTGCGCTTCGGTGCCGAGATAGACCTGGCTGCCGATGCCAGATTTGCTGCCTGGGATATTGCCTGCCTGGGCCGTCAGGCGCAGCAAGAGGCCTGGCAAACCGGCGTTTACCAGTTAAAGCAACAGATACGCCGCGATGGCAGGCTAATCTGGAACGAACGTGCGCATATGCGTGCAGCTGATGTGCTGACGAGCAGTCGTATTGGTTTGGGTGGCTCGGTGGTATTTGGTACTTTTTTAGTCTGTGCGGGGGCTGTGCCTGCTGAAGTGGTGCAGGCGTGCCGGGAACTCGTGCCAGCCGATGCCAAGACCGGCATCACTGCCTTGCCGGAGGTGCTGGCGATCCGCTACGTCGGGCAGGCCTCACAGCAGGCCAGACAATACTTCGAACAATGCTGGCAGCTGCTGCGACCCTGGTATTACGGCCGCGCAGCGATCAGGCCGCGCATTTGGAACACTTAGAACAATAACGATTAAAGAGACGCAGCGATGGAACTTACTCCCCGAGAAAAAGACAAGTTACTGATATTTACCGCCGCACTTTTGGCAGAGCGGCGCAAGGCGCGTGGCTTAAAACTCAATTATCCCGAAGCGATCGCCTATATCACGGCAGCCATTATGGAAGGTGCGCGCGATGGCAATACCGTGGCTGAGCTGATGAGTTTTGGCACCACCTTGCTGACGCGTGATGACGTGATGGAAGGCGTGCCGGAAATGATTCCGGATATACAGGTGGAGGCTACTTTTCCGGATGGGACCAAGCTAGTCACTGTCCATCACCCGATTCCATAGGTGTGAATGATGAACATGGCGAATTGCGGCGTTGCGCGCTACTCGAAATCCTCATGTACTCCATGTACATTGCGGTTTCTGCGTTGCGTGCGCCTTGCACTTCATCCATGTTGATCATTCACTAACGCTCTAGAAATTCAATAGGAAAGCACATGATTCCCGGCGAAATGCAGGTCGCAGCAGGCGACATCGAATTAAATACAGGGCGCGAAACCGTGACACTGGATGTGGCGAATAAAGGTGACCGGCCGATCCAGGTTGGTTCGCATTACCATTTTTATGAGACCAATGATGCCTTGGCGTTTGACCGTGCGCTGGCTTATGGCTGCCGGTTAAATATTGCTGCAGGCACGGCGGTGAGGTTTGAGCCTGGTCAGACGCGTACCGTGCAATTGGTGCAACTGGCTGGTGATCGAAAAGTATATGGCTTTGCTGCACGGGTGATGGGGAGCCTCAAGGATGGGAGTAAGCAATGACCATTAAGATGGATAAACGTGCCTATGCCGAAATGTTTGGTCCGACTGTGGGCGACAAAGTGCGTCTGGCGGATACCGAACTGTGGGTAGAGGTGGAAAAAGACTTCACCATTTATGGTGAAGAGGTCAAGTTTGGTGGCGGCAAGGTCATTCGTGATGGCATGGGCCAAGGCCAGGGCCTGGCGGCGGAAGTAGCGGATACCGTGATTACCAATGCCTTGATTATTGACCATTGGGGCATTGTTAAAGCCGATATCGGTATCAAGGGCGGTTATATTTCTGCCATTGGCAAAGCCGGTAACCCGGATATCCAGCCCGGCGTCACCATTGCCATTGGTGCAGGTACTGAGGTGATTGCCGGTGAAGGCATGATTATCACCGCCGGCGGCATTGATACGCATATCCACTTTATTTGTCCGCAGCAGATTGAAGAAGCCTTGATGTCTGGCGTGACCACCATGATAGGTGGCGGTACTGGGCCAGCCACTGGCACATTTGCGACCACCTGTACGCCGGGGCCATGGCATATCCACCGTATGTTGCAATCTGCGGATGCGTTCCCTATGAATTTAGGCTTTCTTGGCAAGGGCAATGCCAGTTTGCCTGAGCCGCTGCGTGAGCAGGTGCGCGCAGGCGTGATTGGCCTTAAATTGCATGAAGATTGGGGCACAACGCCCGCAGCGATTGATAACTGCCTGAGTGTGGCCGACGAGATGGATATCCAGGTGGCGATTCATAGCGATACGCTCAATGAATCCGGTTTTGTGGAAACCACCATAGGTGCCTTTAAAGGTCGCACCATTCATACCTTCCATACCGAAGGCGCGGGTGGCGGCCATGCGCCGGATATTATCAAAGCGGCCAGCCATCCGAATGTGTTGCCGTCTTCGACCAATCCGACGCGGCCATTCACCGTCAATACGATTGACGAGCATCTGGATATGCTGATGGTCTGCCATCACCTGGATCCAGCCATTGCCGAGGATATTGCCTTTGCCGAAAGCCGTATCCGCCGCGAAACGATTGCGGCTGAAGATATCTTCCATGATCTCGGTGCGTTTTCCATGATGTCATCTGACTCACAGGCCATGGGTCGCGTCGGCGAGGTGATTATCCGCACCTGGCAGACCGCACATAAAATGAAGATACAGCGTGGCCCGTTGGCTGAGGATAGTCCTGGCAACGATAATTTCCGTATCAAGCGCTATATCGCCAAATACACCATTAACCCGGCGCTAACACATGGTATTTCGCATGTAGTGGGTTCCGTGGAAGTTGGTAAACTGGCCGATTTAGTCGTCTGGAAACCCGCATTCTTTGGCGTGAAACCATTTACCATTATCAAAGGTGGCATGATTGCCGCAGCGGCGATGGGCGACCCAAATGCGTCTATCCCGACACCGCAACCGGTGCATTACCGCCCCATGTTTGGCGCTTATGGTGGTGGTTTGAAAACGGCAGTGACCTTTATTTCGCAAGCCGGGCTGGATAATCCTGAAGTGCACGCATTAGGCCTGCAAAAGCCGCTTGTCGTGGTGAAAGGCACACGCGATGTGAAAAAGTCAGACATGATACATAACACCTGGATGCCCAAAATCGAGGTCGACCCTGAAACCTATGAAGTGCTGGCTGATGGCATGCCGCTGGTGTGTGAACCGGCGGAAGTGCTACCAATGGCGCAACGTTATTTCCTGTTTTAATCATGATTCATTTAACTGAACGTATGACTGTCAGCGGCCATATAGACGATCAATTAGAGTTACCTTTTGATCAACGCCAGAAAAGTCGTCTGCGTGTGGCGCTGGTGTCTGGTCGTGAAGCCGCCCTGTTTCTTAGTCGCGGCATTATTTTACGCGGTGGCGATTTGATTCAATCAGAGGATGGCAGTCTGGTGGTGCAGATTGTGGCTGCCCAAGAGCCTGTCTATAACGTGATTGCGCCTACCCCAAGAGATTTAATGCGAGCCGCCTATCATTTAGGCAATCGCCATGTGCCCTTGCAGATTGGCGATGGCTGGCTGCGCCTGGAGCAGGATTATGTGCTCAGGGATATGTTGCTGGGTTTAGGTATGCAGGTGAGCGAGGTGCAGGCCCCGTTTGAACCGGAAGCAGGCGCTTATGGTGGCGGTCACCGGCATGGTGAGGATGCCTTGCATTCGTTGCGCCCGCGGCAGGATGGTCATGCGCATGGCTAGTGCACTGGCATTGAGTCGGTTGCTACAACTGGCGAGTCCGCTGCTGCCGGTGGGGGCTTATGGCTATTCGCAAGGGTTGGAATGGGCCATTGAGTCTGGCGAGGTGAAAGATGTTGCTTCGGCCCAAGGCTGGATAGGCGACAGTTTGCAGGTCTATCATGCGCGCTTTGAGTTGCCAGTGTTATACCGTTTATATCAAGCCTGGCAGGCAGGCAACATGCAGCAAGTGCAAGCCTGGGACAGTTTTTACCAGGCCGGGCGCGATACCGCTGAAGGTTGGGCGGAGACGCGGCAAATGGGATATTCGTTGCGGCGGCTGTTGAATGATTTAAAGCCGATGTCTGCCGAACTGGTTGCGCAGGTGAATACGCTGGAGTCACCTGCTTTTCCGACGCTTTACGCGGCCATTGCCCAGCACTGGCAGATTGCGCCTGAGCAGATGTTACACGGTTACGCCTGGGGCTGGCTGGAAAACCAGGCCAGCGCTGCCATGAAAGCCGTGCCATTAGGGCAGGTCGCTGGCCAGACCATTCTGCTCGCCTTGGGTGAGCAATTGCCGCAAGTAATACAGGCTGCGATGCAACTGCCAGAGGATGAAATGAGCAATTTCAACCCGCTGCTCAGCATCGCTGGCTGTCAACATGAAACACAATACAGCAGGTTATTTAGATCATGAAAATACATACCCAATTTGACACGCCCACGCCCGCCGTTACCGACTACAAAGAGCCTTTGCGCGTAGGCATTGGCGGCCCGGTCGGTTCCGGTAAAACCGCTCTGACCCTGGCGCTGTGCCAGCGCTTGCGCGAGGCATATAACATCGCTGTCGTCACCAACGATATTTACACCAAGGAAGACGCCGAATTTTTAACGCGTAATGAAGCTCTGGTGCCAGAACGTATCATCGGTGTCGAAACTGGCGGTTGCCCACATACGGCGATTCGTGAAGATGCCTCTATGAATCTCGAAGCCGTCGATCAGCTTAGCAAGCGCTTTAAAACGCTGGATATCGTGTTTGTCGAAAGTGGTGGCGATAACCTGGCGGCGACCTTCAGCCCGGAGTTGTCTGACCTGACTATTTATGTGATCGACGTGGCTGCAGGTGAGAAAATTCCACGTAAAGGCGGCCCTGGTATTACCAAGTCAGATTTGCTAGTGATCAATAAGATCGACCTGGCACCTATGGTGGGCGCCTCGCTGGAAGTCATGGACCAGGATGCCAAACGTATGCGTGGCGAGAAGCCATTTGTGTTCAGCAACCTGAAAAGTGGGCGGGGCCTGGAGGAGATTGTGAAGTTTATAGAAAAGCAGGGCCTGATGTTATAGCGACATCGCTGCCTCTATGAATCCATCATACATGGCTAACTTAATTCTGTTGGAGAAGATTGAATGAAAAAAAGTATTGTTTGGGGTGTCGCAGCTAGCCTGGTATCTGGCGTGGCTTGGGCGCATCCGGGGCATGGCCTGACGACTGGGTTTGCGGCGGGTTTCCTGCATCCGCTTACCGGTTGGGATCATTTGCTGGTGATGCTGTCACTTGGCGTGTGGGCCGCGCGTCGGCCACAAGGGCAAGGCTGGCAATTGCCAGTGTTATTTGTGCTGGCGATGGCGGTGGCTGCGCTCACAGCGATGACCTGGTTATCTGTCTCCATGGCTGAGTTGCTGGTGGCGTTGAGTGTGTTGGTGATGGGTGCTTTGTTGCTGGCAGAGATCAAGCTATCGCGTAGCATCCAGCTTGCTGGCGTCGCGGTGATTGCGGCTGCACATGGTTATTTACACGGTGTGGAGTTAGGCAATCACTGGGCTGCGTTGGCCGGTATGATGGTGGCGACTGCGCTGTTGCATGGGGTTGGCTGGGGATTGGGGCGTCAGCCACAGTCGTGGGCAAGTTCGGTGTCCAGAGGGTTGGGCGGAATCATGCTGGTCTTAGGTGCCTATTTGGGAGCCAGCTTGCTCTGGGCTTAAAATAACAGGCTGTGGCGAGACAGCAAACGTAAAATGCGGATAAGTTTGTTATCCGCATTTTTTATTTGTGGCATGCTTTAGTTATGCTACGTCAATTAACGTAGTGATTGATTTCATCTCACGCTCTAGCATACGCTGGGGCGCTTATTTCCTCTTACGGTCCCGTCTTTTTAAGGATTGTTGATTGTCTAACCCTTCCGAGCTATCACAGGCACCGCATGCCGAGCCGATACAGCGTATCGTCAAGATTCGTCGCGACTATAACAATTGGGTCGCTAACGAAACCATAGAAGATTACGCGCTGCGCTATACCCCACGGGCTTTCCGTAAATGGTCGATCTTGCGTGTCTCGAATACGGCGCTGGGGGCGATTTCTTTCCTGGTGTTGGAGGCGATTGGCGGCACCATTACCATTAATTATGGCTTCCCCAATGCCTTGTGGGCGATTCTGGCCGTTGGCCTGATTATTTTTTTGACCGGCTTGCCGATCAGCTACTACGCCGCCAAATATGGCCTGGATATGGATTTGCTGACACGAGGCGCCGGTTTTGGCTATATCGGCTCGACTATTTCCTCGTTTATTTACGCTTCGTTCACGTTTATCCTGTTTTCGCTCGAAGCGGCGATTATGGGCTATGCGCTGGAGCTGTATTTTCATTTGCCGCTCTATCTCGGCTACCTGGTCAGTGCGCTGATTGTGATTCCGCTGGTGACGCACGGCGTGACCTTGATCAGCCGTATCCAGATGATTACGCAACCGCTCTGGATTGCGCTCATGTTTTTGCCGTTTTTTGCCATTTTGCAGATGGATCCAGATGTGTTGCATAGGCTCAGTAGCTTTGCCGGCGTGTCTACAGATGGTGGCCACTTTAACTGGGTCATGTTCGGCACCGCGACGGCGGTGGGTGTGGCGCTGATTCCACAAATCGGTGAGCAGGTCGACTTCTTGCGTTTTATGCCAGTGCGCAACAAGGAGAATTACTGGCGCTGGAATCTGGGCGTGCTGATGGCCGGGCCGGGCTGGGTCATTCTGGGCATGCTCAAAATGCTGGCAGGCGCCTTGCTCGCTTACCTGGTGTATAACCGCGATATGCCATTGAGCTCGGCGGTGAACCCTACGCATATGTACTGGGTCGGTTTTGAGCACGTATTCAGTAACCACCAGGTAGCGTTGGCGGTGACGGCGCTGTTTGTCTGTGTGTCGCAAATCAAGGTCAATATGACCAATGCCTATGCCGGTTCACTGGCCTGGTCCAACTTTTTTGCCCGCCTCACGCATAGCCACCCTGGCCGTATTGTGTGGGTGGCGTTTAACGTCATGATTGCCATTGTGCTGATGGAGCTCAATGTATTTCAGGCGCTGGAAGAAATCTTGGGCCTGTATGCCAATATCGCCATCGCCTGGATCGCCGCCGTGGTGGCCGACCTGGTGATCAATAAGCCCTTGGGTTTAAGTCCTAAAGGTATTGAGTTCAGGCGTGCGTATTTATACGATATTAACCCGGTGGGTGTCGGGGCCATGTTTATTGCCTCGGCGGTGTCGATCGCAGCGTATACCGGCATCATGGGTGTGCTGGCACAGTCATTCTCTACCTTTATTTCGCTGGTGACTGCGTTGTTAATGTCACCGCTGATTGCCTGGTATACCAAAGGTAAATACTACCTGGCCAGGCAACGTCCAACCTATTTGCAACCCTCGACCACCAAACAATGTGTGATTTGTGAGCGCGAATATGAGGTGAGTGATATGGCGCATTGCCCGGCTTATGGCGGCGCTATTTGTTCTTTGTGCTGTTGTCTGGATGCGCGTTGCCATGATGCTTGCAAACCCCAAGCCAGGCTCAGCGCGCAGTGGGAGGCGCTCAACAAGAAGTTTTTACCACCACGTTTGTGGCCGCATTTAAATGGCGGGGTGGCGCATTTCTTATTGCTCATGCTGATCGCCATGATTTTGTTTGGCGCCACCATTGGCCTGATTTACCTGCATGATGCCCTGACTGTTGGCCGGGAGTATCCTGGGCTGATGCAGCATTTCCGTTCTGGCTATTTAAAGGTATTTGTCGCCTTGCTGTTTTTGGGTGGCATTGTGGCCTGGTGGCTGGTGCTGACTTCGGCCAGCCGACGGGTGGCACAGGAAGAATCTAACCGGCAAACCGGCTTGTTGCTGGAAGAGATCGAGTCGCACAAGAAAACTGATACGCAGTTGCAAAAAGCACGCCGTTTGGCCGAAGAGGCGAACCAGGCCAAGAGCCGCTACATTACCGGCATCAGTCACGAATTGCGTACGCCGCTCAACAGTATTCTGGGCTATGCGCAACTGCTGACCAATGACGACAGCATCCCCGACCACCGCAAGCAGGCGATTAAAACCATTAGCCGTGGCGGCGAACACTTGCTGTCATTGATTGAAAGCACGCTGGATATCGCGCGGATTGAAAGCGGCAAAATGACGTTTGATGTCAAGCCGCTGCATTTCCCGGAATTTATCAGCCAGATGGTCAGCATGTTTGAAATCCAGGCACAAAACAAAGGCCTGGCATTTTATTTCGAGCAGTCTGGCAATTTGCCGGAGTACGTGCGGGCCGACCATAAGCGGCTCATGCAGATACTGGTTAATATCCTGGGCAATGCGGTCAAGTTCACCACCAAGGGTAGTGTGACTTTCCGTGTGAGCTACGCGCGGGAGATTGCACAGATCGATATTGAGGATACCGGCCCTGGCATTGCGCCGAATGAGGTGGAGAAGATTTTTGAGCCGTTTGAGCGCGGCAGTGCAGCCGATGTGGTTGGGATCGGTGGCACCGGTTTGGGCCTGACCATCAGCAAACTGCTGACGCAGCTAATGGGCGGCGAAATGCAGTTTGATAGTGTGCTGGGACGTGGCACGCGGTTTGAAATTCGGCTATTTTTGCCGCAGATTCGTGAAACAGCACATTTATCGAAAAAGGCCGTGCGGCAGCGTATTGGTTACGAAGGGCCGATCAAGACCGTGCTGGTAGTGGATAATGAAGAGGTCGATCGTGAGTTATTGCGCGATGCCTTGCAGCCGCTGGGTTTTATTGTGCATGAAGCAGGTAACGGCCAGGCTTGTGTGAACCAGTACCAGATGGTGCATGCAGACTTGATCCTGATGGACTTGGCCATGCCGGTGATGGATGGCTGGGAGGCGGCTTATATCATCCGCCAGGTGCATCAATCCAAACTGCCGATTGCGATTATCTCCGCCAATGCCTATGACCGCAGCCTGGATAACCAGGCCAAGATTCCGGCACAAGACTTTTTTGTCAAACCGGTTAACCTGGACGAGGTGCTGGACTGGATAGGCAATCAGCTCGGCCTGACCTGGCGTTATGTCGATAGCGCGGCATCCCAGTCGGCGCTTGCCCTGAAACCTGTGGTGCCTGCGAGTGATGTTGACCCTGTACCAGCGATCTTGCTGGAAAATATGGCCCAGTTCGCCCGTATGGGTTACGTCAAGGGTGTGCGCGAAGTATTAGCCACCCTGAATAGAGAACATTCGCAACATCAAACATTTATTCATGACCTGCAACAGGCCATGGAGCGCTTTGATTTTGCTAAACTGCAACGCTTGATTGAGGAGTACACCAAAAATGACCAGCCATAGCCATACCGTGTTAATTGTGGATGATGTGCCAGAAAACCTGGCCTATCTGCATGACGCACTGGATGAGTCCGGCTACCAGGTCTATGTCGCCAACTCCGGTGAGATGGCGTTGCAAGTGGCGCATCTGATGCAGCCGCATGTGATCTTAATGGATGCGATGATGCCTGGCCTGGATGGTTTTGCTACTTGTCGTCGCATTAAGGCTGCGGCAGAAACCCAGCATATCCCGGTGATTTTCATGACCGGCCTGACCGAGATCGAACATGTCACCATGGCATTCGATGCCGGTGGTGTGGACTACGTCACCAAGCCAGTACGCCCGGCAGAGGTGTTGGCGCGGCTCAAGGCACATGTGCAGAATGCCACCAAAATGCATCAGGCTACTTCAGCGCTGGATGCTTTTGGCCAGGCAACGATTGCCATTCTGCCGAGTGACAAACGCCTGGTATGGCAAACGCCGCTGGCCAAACAATACCTGGAACAGTATTTTGCCGAGTGGGCAGCCAAAGAGGCTTACAGTGCTGTGCAAACCTTGCCGCCCATGATTTATCAGTGGCTGGAAAGCTGTATACAGCAATTCTCCAGCGGGCAGTCCATGCAAACGCTTAGTGTCAATCAGGGCAATGCACGTCTGAGCCTGACCGTGGCCAATACCAGTGAAGAGCAATGGGTGGTGGTGTTACGCGAGCATTCGGACGAAGCGCAGATTGAATCACTGGGTAAGTTGTTTCAGCTCACCAAGCGTGAGTCAGAGGTGTTGTACTGGACCGTCAAGGGCAAGACTAATAAAGACGTTGGTGAGATACTGGGCACCAGTCCACGCACGATCAATAAGCACCTTGAACATGTCTTCCAGAAACTGGGGGTTGAAACCAGGACCGCTGCTGCGTCACTGGTAGCATCCAAAATCAAGTTCTAATCGCTGGCTAAAGGCCGGGTGCTTTAGCCAGTTTTAGCGTTAAAAGTTGTAGATAAAGCCGACACTGGTGACGTTGGAATTAAAAGATTTGCTGCCGCCGCCGTTGACGTCCACTTCCGCTTGGTAGTGATCCCAGCCCACACGCATGGCAATAGCCTTGTCGAAATGGTACTCTGCGCCCAGGCCATACGTGGCCCCCATGTGGGTTGCATCGTCATAAGCACTTAAGCTCGATACTTTGCTGCTGGTGGCAGCAACCCCTAATTTTCCATAGACATCAAAAGCATCGTTCAGTGGCAATGTGCCTACTGCGGTCAGGCTGAGGGCATCGGCCTTGACGCTGCCATGCGCATTGTCAGTGACCTTGCCAATACCAGTATATTGGCCTTCTACAGCAAAATAAGGGTTGAATTTGTAGCCTGCTACAAGCCCGGCGACAGCTTGACTATCTTTGTCGACACCGTTGGGTGTTTTTAAGTTTGGCATGCCTATCCCCAGGTTCGCCCCGGCATAAAAGCCTTCTGCACTGGCCCACAATGGTGTTGCCAAGGTCAGGCTGCTGATTAAAAATAAGAGGGCGTGTTTACGCATTATGATTGCTCCAATGGATATTGATAAATCTTATTTAAGTTTGCTCTGTGCCAGTTTCAGGCCTTCTTCGATATCCTGCTTGCGGCCAGCATCCGCATCTTCACGGCCAGTGCGGGCGGGTGCTTGCAAGGCTTTCTGGTAATACGTCACGGCCTGGTTGTAATCACCCTGCGCGCGCAGGTAGTCCGCATAAAAGTAATTGCTGTCTATGCCTGTCGGATTCAGTTGCAGAGCCTTTTCCAAGTATTCATGGCCTTTTTTCTTGTCACCAAAGCCAATCGGCCAGCCGGGTACGCGAAAGTACAATGAACCCAATGTGGTGTAAGCTGAGCCATTGAGTGCCTGTGGATTGGTTTTAATGCTGGCGAGCAACAAGTCGCGTGCCTGCTCAGCGGCTTTCAGGGCATTGACCGGATGTAGTGGCCCCATGCTTTTGGCGTAGCCACTGAGTACGATGGCTTCCCATATCTGCGCCTCATTGGCCTCAGGGTTTTTCGCCGTCAGCTGGTGTGCCTGTTCACTCAGGGTTTTAAAAGAGGCTTCTTGCTGGTCTTTGCTGGTGTGGTAGGTGGCTTTTGCCCAGGCATGTTGCAGGCCGGCCAATTCGTTATCCAGAGCTTCGTCGGCAAACGCGGCACGGGTCAGCAAGGCCAGGCAGGTATACATGATCAAACGTTTCACAATGGCTCCCAGTTTAAATAAGCTTTTTTTGCAATAAGAATGCCAACCTGCAAGGCATAAGTGGGTTTGAACGTTATTCAAATAAATCATATGGTTACAACTTATTTCCAGCAGAAGATGAGGGCGTGATCGCTTCAAAGGCAAGCGAACCCTGCTTTTTTTGCAGGGTCTCAGCAGGTGACTCTGCAAAAAATGCATGCTATGGTCCGCGTGAGGTCAGATCACAATCATCCATCAATAAATCGTGAGTCATCATGTACGCTAATACACAAGTTCTTTCGTTTGAGGCGCTGTCGCAGCGCTATGGTGAGCGGTATAAATGGATGGTGCTGCTGATTATCGGCGTTGGCACGATTGCAGGCGTCCTGTGTACGTCGAGCTTCAATGTGGCTGTGCCTGCGTTGACGCATACCTTCCACCTGGGGCAAGACCATGTGCAGTGGGCGATGACGGCATTTCTGGCGGCCATGACCATAGGCATGCTACCAGCAGCCTGGTGGCTGGAACGTTTCGGGTTGCGTCGCGTATTCATCACTACGTTGTGGCTACTGATTGCCGCCAGCGTCGGTGGTTTTTATGCGCATTCATTTGTACAGGTCGTGATTGCGCGCTTGTTGCAAGGCCTGGCCGCTGGTGTGTTACAGCCACTGGGGGTCATGGCGCTGATGCGCTTGTTTCCGCCTAATATCCAGGGGCGCGCCTCTGGCATCCTGATTGTGGGGATTGCGTTTACGCCAGCAGTTGCACCGTCTATCAGTGGCTGGTTACTCGACCAGTTTGGCTGGCATGCCATTTTTCTGCTTGGCGTACCGTTTGCGCTCATTGCATTATTATGCGCCTGGCGCTGGCTACCCGCGCCGCGCAAGAATCCCATCAAACCATTTGACTGGCCGGGTCTGGGCTGGCTGTCGGCCGCCACCATCGGCCTGGTGGAATTTGTCTCCAGTTTGCACCATAGCGGGCTGGCGTCGGCCTGGACCTGGGGGCAGGCGACACTGACTGTGGTGTCCATGATCTGTTACCTGCGCCATGCACATCAGTTGCCACACGCCATTATCCAGCTGCATTTATTTAACCGGCCCACCTTCAGCCGCGGCACGCTCGTGGCATTTGCTTATGGTTTTGGCTTGTATGCGTCGACTTACCTGATTCCGGTGTTTTTACAAAATGCGATGGCTTATTCGGCGACGGATGCAGGATTGTTATTGCTGCCTTCCGGCTTGGCGCTGGTGTTGACGATTCCATTTGCCGGGCGCATGGCTGACCGCTTTTCACCCAGACGCATCACGCTGGCAGGGCTGATGGTATTTGGTGCGTCATTCCTGGTGTTTGCGCTGGTGGCCAGGCAGGTGCAGTATTGGGATATTGTGGCCGCAACGGTGGTTGGCCGCATCGGCCTGGGCCTGATTTTACCTGCGCTCAACCTGGCGACTTTACATGAAATGGAGCCGCACCAGTTGGGACAGTCTTCGGTGGTTGTCAGTTATGCCAGGCAGTTGGGTGGCGTGGTCGGTGTGACCATGATGGCGGTATTTATGGAGTGGCGCGAACGCGTGTTAGGCATGGTGACGCCAGGTATTTTTGAGGCCTATGCACAAGGCTTTTTACTGTTATCGGTGGTGTTTGCGCTGGCGATGATTGCTGCGCTGGGGATGAAGGACGCGAAGCGCGAATAGTAATCGACGATCTGCTGGCTGTTATCAGGGGGATAACAGCCAGGTGAAGAATTTTACTTCTCTACAAAAGCCTTCTCAATCACGTAGTCGCCAAGCTCACCAATACGTGGTGAAACTTTGAAGCCGCGTTTGTCCAGCATTGCTGCGGTATCCACCAACATGGCTGGGCTACCGCAAATCATGGCGCGATCCGTTTCCGGGTTCAGTGGCGGCAAGCCAATGTCTTCAAACAGTTTGCCACTTTCCACCAGGTCAGTCAGGCGGCCCTGGTTTCTGAACGGCTCACGCGTCACGGTGGGGTAGTAAATCAGTTTGTTGCGCACTTCTTCACCAAAGAATTCATTATTCGGTAAATCTTTAGTGATGAACTCTTCGTAGGCCAATTCGTTGACGTAACGTACGCCGTGAATCAGGATGACTTTTTCAAAACGGTCATACACTTCGATGTCCTGGATCAGGCTCATGAAGGGTGCCAGGCCGGTACCAGTCGAGAAGAAGTACAGGTTTTTACCTGGTTTCAAGTCATGCGTGACCAAGGTGCCGGTCGGCTTGCGGCTGACCAGTAATGGGTCGCCCACTTTCAAGTGTTGCAGGCGTGAGGTCAGCGGGCCGTTAGGCACTTTAATGCTGAAAAACTCCAGATGCTCTTCATAGTTTGGGCTGGCGATACTGTAAGCGCGGGTCAAAGGCAGACCGTCAACTTCCATACCAATCATCACAAACTGGCCATTTTCAAAACGCAGACCTGGGTCGCGAGTGGCCTTAAAGCTGAATAAGGTGTCGTTCCAGTGATGAACGCTCAAAATCGTTTCGGTGGAATATTTTTTATTACTCATGTCTTTTCTTTTACTCGCGACTAGGCAAAGGGATTGAATTTAAAAGGGTTTATTCTAAGGATTCTATTATAGCGCAGCTGTCAGTTGTGGTACGACTTCAAACAAGTCAGCCACCAGGCCGTAATCTGCGATCTTGAAGATTTGTGCTTCCGGATCCTGGTTAATGGCAACCACCACTTTGCTGTCTTTCATGCCATAAGCATGCTGGATGGCACCGGAAATGCCGACGGCGATATACAGCTCAGGCGCCACCACGACACCGGTTTGGCCGACTTGCAGGTCATTCGGTGCATAACCGGCATCCACCGCGGCACGGCTGGCGCCAATGGCGGCATGCAGTTTGTCTGCTAATGGTGCAATGACTTGTGCAAATGCATCAGCACTGCCCAATGCACGGCCGCCGGAAACCACGACTTTGGCGGCTGTCAGTGCGGGGCGCTCTGATTTATTAAAGGCTTCTGATACCCAACGGCTGCCTTGTGGGGCTGCTGGCGTATTAATAGATTTGACTTCGGCAGTCGCACCAGCCGCTGCCGCGGCAAATTTGCTGCCGCGCACGGTTAGCACTTGAATGGCATCGCTGCTTTGCACGGTCGCCAGCACGTTGCCTGCGTAAATGCCACGCACATAGGTATTGGTATTGACGATTTCCAGTACGTCGGACAGCATGTTGACATCCAGCAGCGCAGCCACACGTGGCAACACGTTCTTGCTGAATGCGCTGTGCGCAGCCAGCACCACGGTGTAGTTGGCGGCCAGTGGCACAATAATGTCAGTCAGGTGTTCTGCGGTAGGGTGTTGCAAGGCTGCGTCGCTGGCGACCAATACGCTGCTCACGCCTTGCAAGGCAGCGGCTTGTGCAGCCAATCCATCTGGCTGTGCGGCGGCAATCAGCACGTCAACCGGTTGTTGCCATTGTTGGGCAGCCGTCACGGCACGCGCGACCTGCTCATTCAAATGCTGGCCGTCATGTTCGGCAATAATCAGTGTTCTCATGCAATGATCCCCTCATGCGTACGCAATTTGCTCAATAATTCATTCACGTCCTTCACCATGATGCCGGCAGGGCGTTCAGGTGGTGCGGCCACTTTCAGTTGTTGCACGCTGTTGGTGAGTGCAAGAGTGAGGGAATCCAGTGCAATGGTTTCAATCGGTTTTTTTCTGGCCATCATCAGGTTAGGCAGTTTGACGTAGCGTGGGTCGTTCAAACGTAAGTCTGCTGTAATCAAGGCTGGCAGGGTTACGCTCAATGTTTGCGTACCGCCATCAATCTCCCTGACTACCGTTGCCTGATTATCGGCAATGGTGATTTGTGACGCGTAAGTGGCTTGTGGCAGTTTCAATAAGGCTGCCAGCATTTGGCCGGTTTGGCCTGCATCATCATCAATCGCTTGCTTGCCCAGCAGGATCAGCGACGGCTGCTCGCGTTCGACTACCGCTTTCAATACTTTGGCGACTGCCAGTGGTTGCAGGCTGTCTGTGGTTTCAACCAGCGTGGCGCGGTCAGCGCCCATGGCCAATGCATGGCGCAGGATATCCTGATTGACTGCGGCACCGATGGTGACGGCAACGATTTCAGTCACAATGCCTTTTTCCTTGAGGCGGATCGCCTCTTCAATCGCGTTCTCATCAAACGGATTGACGCCCATTTTGACGCCATCAATATCCACATTTGAGCCATCCGCTTTGACGCGGACTTGAATGTTATAATCAACGACCCGTTTGATCGCTACCAGTGCTTTCATAAAACGTTTGCCTTTGTTGGGGTTTTACTCGTAACCGAGCATTTTAAGCCAGCTTGTAATATTTATTAAATTGATTATTATAATAATATATATCTATTTTTTAGATTGATTTTGACGCGGCGCAAATGTCGTGCAATCCTTTATCCTTCAATGAAGTACACACTCAGACAGCTGGAAATTTTTGTTGCGATCAGTCGCGCTGGCAGTGTGTCGCGCGCCTGTGATCAGCTTGCCTTGTCGCAATCTGCCGCCAGCACTGCCCTGATCGAGCTGGAAAAACAATTTGATATCCAGTTGTTTGACCGTGTCGGCAAGTCTTTGCGTATCAATGAGGCCGGTCAGCAACTGATGCCCAAAGCGGTCGAGTTGTTGGACAGGGCGCGCGAAATTGAGCGTATGTTGCAGGGACAGCAAGGCTATGGCCATCTCAAAATCGGCGCAACGCTGACCGTGGGAAATTACCTGGTCACCTTACTGGTAGCTAAATTTTTGCAGCAATATCCGCAAAGCCACATCCAGTTGCAGGTCCAAAACACACGTACTATCGTCGAGCAGATTGCAAATCATACACTGGATTTGGGTATGATAGAGGGCGAGTGTAATCACCCGGATATTGCCGTTGCACCCTGGATTGCCGACGAATTGGTGATTTTTGCAGCGCCCACGCATCCACTGGCGCAGGTTGCGCAAACAGGAAAAACCATCCACAAGTCAGATTTATTGTTGCAACCGTGGATCGTGCGTGAAAGAGGTTCGGGCACACGCGAGACGTTTGACCGTGCCTTCAAGCAGGATTATTCACGGCTCAATATTACGCTGGAGCTGGAGCACACCGAAGCGATCAAGCGCGCGGTGGAGTCCGGGCTCGGCATTGGCTGTATTTCAAGGCTGGCACTTAAGGACGCGTTCAGGCGCGGTAGCCTGGTGCCGATTGAAAACCACAGTTTGCAGTTTCACCGCAATTTTTATTTTTTATGGCACAGGCAAAAATATCAGACCGGTGGCATCCGTCAGTTTTTGGCATTTTGCCAGGCGTTCACCCAAGGGGCGACGCGTAGCGACCTGATCGATATCCCGGCCATTGCCTGACAGAAGGAGCAGAGATGGAAAGAGATGTCATGGAATACGATGTGCTGATTGTCGGGGCAGGCCCGGCCGGCTTGTCCGCAGCCATTCGACTCAAACAATTGGCACAGGCGCAGGGCCAGGAGCTCGGCGTGTGTGTGCTGGAAAAAGGCGCCGAAGTCGGTAGCCATATTTTCTCGGGCGCTGTGCTGGATCCGAAAGCCTTGCAGGAGCTGTTTCCAGACTGGCAGGCCTTAGGTGCGCCGTTGAATACGCCCGTGAATAAAGACACCTTTGTCGTGCTGGGTGAAGAAAAAGCCTGGGACATGCCTGAGTGGGCCTTGCCGCCGCTCATGGGTAATCATGGTAATTACATTATCAGCCTGGGCGAAGTCTGCCGCTGGCTGGCTGGGCAGGCAGAATCGCTGGGTGTGGAAATTTATACCGGTTTTTCTGCGCAATCGCCCAGCTATGACGAGCATGGCCGCATGATAGGCGTGATTACTGGCGATATGGGCCTGGACAAACAAGGCGAGCCAACGGCGAATTACACGCCAGGTATCGAAATTCTCGCCAAATATACGCTGGTGGCTGAAGGTACACGTGGTTCATTGACCAAGCAGCTGGAAGCGCGTTACGGCTTGCGTGCCGCCTCCAGCCCGGCCAAATATGGCATCGGCTTCAAGGAAGTCTGGCGCGTGAAGCCCGAGTTGCACCAGAAAGGCCTGATTGAGCACACCTTGGGCTGGCCGCTGGATGCCAACACCGGTGGCGGTGGTTTTATTTATCACCATGGTGAAAACCTGGTCTCCGTCGGTTACGTGGTGCATCTGGATTACCGCAATCCTTATTTGTCACCGTTTGATGTGTTCCAGACCTATAAAACACATCCAAAACTCAAGGCCTTGTTACAAGATGGCAAGCGTTTGAGCTACGGCGCACGGGCTATTTCTGAAGGCGGTGTGCAGTCGTTACCAGAAATGGCCTTCCCGGGAGGTGCTTTGCTGGGCTGCAGTGCTGGCCTGGTTAATGTGCCCAAAATCAAGGGCACGCATTACGCCATGAAATCCGGCATGCTGGCGGCGGAAGCTGTGTTTGAAGCTGTTGCTCAGGGCAGCCCGGAAGTATTGACCAGTTATGTGCAAAAGCTGCGTGCGTCCTGGGTCTGGCAAGAGTTGTATGCGGTGCGCAATGTGAAACCGTATTTGTCCCGTTGGGGCACTTGGGCAGGCACCGTGTTGGGTGGTGCTGAGATGTGGCTGGCGAGCTGGAATATCAGTTTGCCGTGGACACTCAAACACAATTACGCAGACCACGCCACGCTGGCTGAGGCGTCACAAAGCCGCCAGCCAGTTTATGCTAAACCCGATGGCGTGCTGACGTTTGATAAACTCAGTTCGGTCAGTTTGTGCAATATTGCGCATGATGATCATCAACCCTGCCATTTGAAACTGGGCGTGGCCGATATGCCGGTACGTGTGAACTTGCCGCGTTACGCTGGGCCAGAGCAGCGCTATTGCCCGGCTGGGGTATATGAATTTGTTGAGCAGGCCGGTGAAAAAGCCTTGCAGATCAATGCGCAGAACTGCATTCATTGTAAAACCTGCGATATTAAAGACCCAACACAAAATATTAATTGGGTGCCACCGGAGGGCGGTAGCGGACCGAATTACGTTTCGCAGTGATTGGAAAAGGCGTTGCTCCGGCGAATATGCTGAGGGGTAACGCCTTTTTTATTTTTTGCGTGTGAATACAGGTACTCTTTGGCTTTAATGTTGGCGCAGTGATGTAAGGTTTCTTTCGCCTCTAGGCGAGTCACTTTCTGGTGCTTGTCCCCCAGAAAGTAACCAAAGAAGAAGACACCCAGCCATCACGGCCTGCGGCTTCCTTGCGTTGCTCAACAAAACAAGCGGTCACGAAACTCGCCCTAGCAGCTTGCACACTACGCAAGCTGCCGCGGAGCTCAAACAGTCGCTCCCTTCTTCCTTGTTTTGTCTCCGCTACTCAGCGTGATGGGATGGGATTTATCTCTCCAAACTCACATTGTCGAAATCTGAACGGTTCAAAAACCAGATTCTTTTATTTAAATCACCAGCCGTTGCGCTCAGTTGGTGTTCGGGGTCCCCATCTGCCGCGCCGAGCAACGCAGGGTTGGCGGGAGTCTTCGGCCATCGGCTGTCCGAGCTCCGCAACAAGCCACGTCTTGTGTGGCTTGTCAGGGCGAGTTTCGATGGACGCCCGACAATCCGAGTAGCACAGGAGTCAAGCGGAAGCTGGGGTGTCTTGTTCTTTGCCTTCTTTCTTATGGACAAGCATAAGAAAGAAGGGTCGCCGAAAAGGCGAAATAGATAGTTCATCAAACAACCTTCCCTTTGAGCAAACAAAGAAAAGTCACAATCACCTATAGACGAAAGAAGACCGTTCAGCGCTTCTGCGTCAGCGCAATAAAAGCAGCAATCCAGCCAATCGCAATGGTGGTGAGCAGCATCAGTCCGCCCACATTAAACAGGTGAAACACTAACTGAAAATTGCTTTGGTAATTGTTCGCCAGCAGTTGCACCGGTTGTCTCAGGTTCCACACAATCATGAACAATAGCGCGATGGCAATCAGGCCGCCGCCCAGTCCATAAGCGCCACCCATATATAAAAACGGACGACGGATAAAACTATGCGTAGCGCCAATCAAGCGGCTAACTTCGATTTCGGCTTCGTGCGTGAGCACTTGCATGCGCACGGTGTTGCTGATGACGGTGATCATGGCAATGCCGAGCAGGCTGGCAAAAATGATAGCGATGCGTTTGCCCAGCACCAGCATGGAGTGCAGGCGCTCAATCCACACGCTGTCAATCACCAGTTCCTCGATCTCTCCGCGTTTCTGCAGTAAGTCCTGCACCGGTTTGACCGACGTGGGCTGCGTGTCGGTTAATGTGATAAACAGGGCGTCTGGCAACGGGTTTTGTGGCAAGTCCACCAGCAGGTCTTTTTGCAAAAACTGCGCACCCAGCTGCTTGATGGCATCTTCTTTGGGCACATAACGTACTTCTTTGACTTGCGGCAATGCTTCTACGTCATTAATCAGGCGCTGGATCAGGTTGGCGTTGACCGAGGGTTTGAGGAAGGCGCTGATTTGCGCATCCTGTTTAATCGAGCGTGACATATCTTGCAGGTTATCCAGGCCGACAAATAGCAGGCCGGGCAGGGTGGCGGTAATGCCGATCACCATGCAGATGGTGAGCGTGTTCAGCCAGTGACTTTTTAAACGCTGCAGGACCAGGTCTATGGCCAGCGCGTGTTGATTGAGCCAGTTTTTCATGCGCTTATTCTCGTTAATGGGGCACTCATAACATTGCCGTTTGCGCAGGCATGGCGCTGATGGTTTGCTGGTCGATATGCAAGGTGCGATAGGCAATGGAGCTGACCTGGCTCACGTCATGCATGGCAATCACCACGGTCACGCCGACATCGTTAAAGGCTTTGAGTAATTGCATGATTTCCAGTGAGGCGGCTTGATCCAGTCCGCCTGTAGGTTCGTCGGCAATGACAATCGAAGGGCGGCTGACGACGGCGCGCGCAATGGCCAGCCGTTGTTGCTCACCGCCGGAAAGTGTAATCGGCATGGCTTTTTCCTTATTCAGCAAGCCGACTTTATCCAGCGCAGCACGCACGCGGCGCGCGGCTTCTTCACCGGTAATGCCCTGTATGCTCAGCGGCAGGGCGACATTGTCAAAACTGTTGCGGTCATACAGCAATTTGTGGTCCTGGAACACCAGGCCAAAACGACGGCGCAGGTAAGGCACGGCATTCGGATGTAACTGGCTGATGTCCTGCTGGTTAATCAGAATATGGCCGCTGGAAGGTAATTCTATGCCCGCCATGAGTTTGAGTAAGGTACTTTTGCCGGCACCTGAGTGGCCGGTGACCAGCACAAAATCGCCTTTGTCTATGCTAAAGCTGACCTGGCGGAACAAGTGTGCGCTATTGGGATAGCGCATGCTGACATTATTAAAAACAATCATAGTTTAAACACTGTCATGGCTAGTCATCAATCAAGGCATCAATAAAGTCATTGGCGCTAAATGGGCGTAAGTCATCAATACTTTCACCCACGCCAATAAAACGTACCGGGATCTTGCTGGCAGATTGCTGGCTGAGGTGGGCAATGGCGGCAATCACGCCGCCTTTGGCGGTGCCGTCCAGTTTAGTCAAGGCCAGGCCAGTGACGCCCAGCGCCTCGTTGAACGCTTTGAGCTGGTTGACGGCGTTCTGGCCGGTGTTGGCATCCAGCACCAGCAAAATTTCGTGCGGTGCGCCAGGCAATGCCTTGTCGATGACGCGTTGCACTTTCTTGATTTCGTCCATCAGGTGTAATTGCGTCGGCAGGCGGCCGGCCGTGTCAGCAATCACCACGTCGATTTTTTTAGCGATCGCTGAATTAACCGCATCGTAAATCACAGCAGCCGGGTCACCACTTTCAGACGCAACCACATGCACATCGTTGCGCTCGCCCCACACTTGCAATTGCTCACGCGCCGCGGCACGGAAGGTATCGCCTGCCGCAATCAGCACGCTATGGCCTTGCGCTTGCAGGTATTTGGCCAGTTTGCCGATGGTGGTGGTTTTACCAGCGCCGTTAACGCCGACCATCATCATCACATATGGCTGGTGGCCACGCACTTCCAGAGGCGACTCCAGCGGTGATAATAGATCAAGTAAGGTGTCTTTAAGCGCCTGTTTTAACGCAATGGTGTCTTGCAAGTCCTGTTTTTTGACCCGGTTGCGCAGTTGTTCCAGCAAGTGCTGGGTGGCGCTGACACCGACGTCAGAAGTGAGCAGGATGGTTTCCAGCTCCTCGTAAATCTCTTCATCAATCTTGCCGCCGCCAAACAGGGCACTCAGTTGCCCGCCCAACTGCTGGCGTGTTTTAGCCAGGCCGTTTTTTAAGCGCTGCGTCCAGCTCAGGCTAGTGGCTTCTGTTTCAGGGGGCGTGACGGGCTCGGTTTTTTTAGCAAATGGATTGAACATGGCGGCTGAAAACTCGGTAATATCGTCATTTTAAGCTGAATCGGCGTTTCCTGCCACGATTAGGCGCAGGCGATGGTTGTTCAGGCAGTGATTGTTTAAGCAGCGCTAGAACTAACCCAGGCGCTGGCTGGTCACAAACAAGACTTTTTGAATCCTTTTTATTCTCCTTCCATTTTGAATCTGGACAACATGAAAACCCCACTCAAATTAGCGCGGCATTTAGCGCGTCCCTGTTTGCTGGCTGTGCTGATCAGCAGTTATGCGTTACCGGGCCATGCCGAGATTGTGCAAACCACCCTCAAAAACGGCTTGAAGGTCATTGTGCAGGAAGATCACAGGGCGCCGGTGGTGGTGTCGCAAGTGTGGTATCGCGCAGGTTCGCTGGATGAGGTGAATGGCAAAACCGGCGTGGCGCATGTGCTGGAGCATATGATGTTCAAGGGCACCAAAAAAGTCCCTGCCGGGCAGTTTTCACGCCAGGTAGCTGCGGCAGGCGGCAAGGAAAATGCATTTACCAGCAAAGACTACACCTGTTATTTCCAGCAACTGGAAAAGTCCCGACTGCCATTATCGTTTCAGCTCGAAGCTGACCGCATGGCCAATTTGCAAATTACTGACGCAGAGTTTGCCAAAGAGATTGAAGTGGTTAAAGAGGAGCGACGCTGGCGCACTGAAGATAAGCCGCAGTCACGCGTGAACGAACAGTTTGAAGCCTCTGTGTATAGAGCGCATCCTTATGGGCGCCCGGTGGTTGGCTTTATGAATGACCTTGAGAACATGACCGCCGCAGATGCGCGTGAGTGGTACCGCACCTGGTATGCACCAAATAATGCGACGATCGTCGTGGTGGGTGATGTGAAGGCGCAAGAGGTGTTTGCGCTGGCTGAAAAAAACTTTGGCAAACTGCTTGCAAAAACCTTGCCCGCGCGCAAACCACAAGTGGAGCCTGTGCAATTGGGCGAGCGTCGCGCCATAGTCAAAGCCCCGGCCAAACTGCCGTATTTTGTGATGGGCTTTCATGCGCCAGCGCTCAAAAATGGCGAGGCGTATAGCGAGCAAGACTGGGAGCCTTATGCGCTGGAAGTGTTGTCCAGCATTTTGAGTGGCAACGGTGCCTCGCGCCTCAACCAGAAGCTGGTGCGCGAGCAGGCCATTGCCCTGGAAATTGATACCGCCTATGACAGTACCAATCGTGGCCAGACGTCGACATTTGAAGTTGCGGCTTCACCGAGTGATGGCATCTCGCAGGAAGCCTTGATCAAGGCCATTTGGGCGCAAATTGATGAGCTTAAGAATAATGGTGTGACGGCCGCTGAATTGCATCGCGTGAAGGCCGCAGTGATTGCGGCGGATGTCTATAAACGTGATTCTGTGTTCTATCAGTCCATGCAAATCGGGCAACTGGAAACCATGCGCTATCCGCTGTCATTGTTGCAGAGCAATGCCGCCAGGGTGCAGGCGGTGACCTCGGAACAAGTGCAGGCGGTGGCTAAAAAGTATTTATTGCCGGATCAACTAACCCTGGTCAGCCTGGATCCGCAACCGATGACCACCGATCAGAAACCAGCTGGTCGTCCGCATCAGCACTAATTTGATTTTATTTTTTACTGGTTTTATTTAATGCGCCTGCATCACAGGCGAATCAAGGAACAGCATGAACGTAATTGGTTTTTTGAAAGTGGCCCTATTGGCGCTGGTGTTGCAAGGGTATGCCGCCAATGTCCTGGCCGCCCTGAACATTCAGCATTGGACAACCGCGGAAGGCAGTGAAGTTTACTTTGTTGAAAATCACTCACTGCCAATGATGGATGTCAGCATTAATTTTCGTGCTGGCAGTGCCTATGATAAGCCTGAAACTGGCGGTACGGCGGCGGTAACGCACCATTTGATGGCGTTGGTTGCGGGCGGGCTTGAGGAGGAGGCACTCACCAACCGTTTTGCCGATATTGGCGCCGTGCTGGGTGGCAGTTTTGATGCTGACCGTGCCAGCTTCAAGTTGCGCACATTGACCAGCGAACAGCAGGCGGCGCTGGATGCGTTTGCGCTGGTATTGCATCAGCCGGATTTTCCGCCAGCAGTGCTTGCGCGCGAGCAGGCGCGTATCGTCGCGGCCTTGCAGGAGGCCGAAACCGAGCCTGATAGCATCGCACAAAAAGCGTTTATGCAATCCGTGTATGGCATGCATCCTTACAGCCTGGATCAAAACGGTGAAATTTCCACTGTGCAGTCGCTGACGGTGGCGCAGTTACGCCAGTTTTACCAAACCTATTACACGGCCAAGTCGGCGGTGATTGCCATGATGGGAGATTTGACCACCGAGCAAGCCAGGCAGATTGCCGCACGGCTGAGTGCTGGTTTGCCGCAAAGTGCTGCGGTAGCGCCGGTGCCGCCAGTGACAGCGCCTGTCTCGGCTAGCGTGAAAAAATTGCCGCATCCGGCGGTGCAGGCGCATATTCTGCTGGGGCAGCCTGGGAATAAACGGGGTGACGCGGACTTTTTCCCTTTGTATGTGGGTAACTATATTCTGGGTGGCGGCGGTTTTGTTTCGCGCCTGACTGAAGAAGTGCGTGAGAAGCGCGGCCTGGCCTACAGTGTGTATAGTTATTTTATGCCGATGAGCCAGTTAGGCCCGTTCCAGATCGGCCTGCAAACCAAGAAGGAACAGGCTGATGAAGCACTCAAGCTGGTGAAAGAGACGGTGCAGCAGTTTGTGGATAAAGGCGTGACAGAAAAAGAACTGGCTGCGGCCAAGGATAACCTGATCGGCGGCTTTCCGCTGCGCATAGACAGCAACAGCAAGATTCTGGAGTACCTGAATATGATTGGTTTTTACCAGCTGCCATTGGACTACCTGGATAATTTTAATGATCATGTGGCCAAGGTGACGGTACAGCAAGTGAATGATGCATTTAAGCGACGTGTTCATCCGGAAAGTTTTGCCACCGTGATTGTCGGGGCCGAATAGTGAAAAAGCCGACCAGATGGTCGGCTTTTTTTATGGTGCTTAATATTCTTTAAACCAGCCGCTTTTTGCGTGCCAGCAGGTAGTATAGAAATGCACCCAGCAGGTTGAGGAAGAAAATCACCAGAAACCAGACCAGTTTGTCTTCGCTTTGATTGGCCAGGCAATCGACCAGCATCCATACCCAAAATAATCCTAGTGCCAGTGCAATCAGGCTGCCTAATATGCCAAACCCAAATAAGAATTCCATGCTGTTTTCCTTTGTTAATTGCCATGAATCATAGCACGATCCATTTGCATGGATGATCATGTAAATGTGGCTGCTAGTAAGAACGCCTTTATAATCATGCTTTGTCGTTGCTAACGAATAGAACAATATTCATGAATCAAGTTCGCCTGAATGCCGGCGTTTGGCGTAGCCGCATACTCAAGTTTCCGGATGCAGAAGGCTTGCGCCCGACGTCTGACCGCGTGCGCCAGACTTTGTTTAACTGGCTAGGGCAGGAGATGACAGGCAAAGCCTGCCTGGATTTGTTTGCGGGCACGGGCGCCCTGGGCTTTGAAGCGCTATCGCGTAATGCCAGGCAGGTGACCATGCTGGAACTGGCCAAAGCGCCATTTCAGGCATTGCTGCAAAACCAGCGCTTGCTGGGCGCGACGCAGGCCGAGATCCGGCAAATGGATGCCTTGCAGTTTTTGGCGCAAAACAAACAGCGCTATGATGTGGTTTTCTGCGATCCACCCTACCATAAACAGTGGCTGGATAAGTTGTTGCCACAGTTGGCCAGCCACCTGGCCGACGATGGTTTGCTGTATGTGGAGGCGGAATATGCGTTAAAATCCGACTCGGGCTGGCAAGTGATCAAGTCCGGCAAGGCGGGGCAGGTGTTTTATCATCTGCTGCAGCCCGTAAACGCATAGGTCGGGAACACCTTAAAAAAATATTCGGGGTAAAGGTGAATGAGTAAAGTCAGAGTGGCAGTGTATCCGGGAACGTTTGATCCGATTACATTGGGGCATGAAGATATTGTGCGCAGGGCCGCCAATCTGTTTGATGAGGTGATTGTGGCGGTGGCCGGCAGTACCAGCAAGCAGACCTTGTTCAGCCTGCAAGAGCGCGTGGCGTTGGCCGAGTCTGTGTTTAATGGCAGCAACATTCGCGTGGTGGGCTTTGATGGCCTGCTGATGCAGTTTGTGCAGGCGCAAGGCGGACAGATGGTGATTCGTGGTTTGCGTGCGGCCAGTGATTTTGAATACGAGTTTCAGCTGGCGGGCATGAACCGCAAGCTGTATCCCAAACTGGAAACGCTGTTTATGACACCCGCCGAAGAATTTATGTTTATTTCCTCCAGCCTGGTGCGTGAAGTCGCGCGACTGGGGGGGGATGTGAACCAGTTTGTGTCGCCAGGCGTCGAAACTGCGATCAAGCAAAAACTGGCTACGGCTTCCCCCTAGAGCTTAACGCTATACCGATAGAAAATCCCTTATTTTAAAGAGTCATGGCGTTATTTATTACCGATGAATGTATTAACTGCGATGTTTGCGAGCCAGTGTGCCCGAATGAGGCCATTTCGCAAGGCGCGGAAATCTATGAAATCAACCCTGATTTGTGCACGGAATGTGTTGGGCATTACGATAAGCCACAATGTCAGCAGGTATGCCCTATCAGTTGTATTCCGCTAGACCCTGATCGACCTGAAACACAGGAACAGCTGATGGAAAAATATGTGCGGATTACTGCACTCAATCATTAAAACGAAAATAATTAAAACCAACATTAAAACGAAGTTACACGGATCTCAAGGAGTCAATAATGCGAGTATTACATACCATGTTGCGCGTAGGCGATTTGCAACGTTCGATTGATTTTTATACCGCGGTGCTGGGTATGAAGCTGATCCGCACTCAGGATTACCCGGATGGCGAATTTACATTGGCGTTTGTCGGTTATGGCAATGAGTACGATAACACCGTGCTGGAGCTGACTTACAACTATGGCAAAACAACCTATGATATGGGCGGCGCGTATGGCCATATGGCGATTGAGGTCGACGATGCTTACAAAGCCTGTGAACTGGTCAAAACCAAAGGTGGCAAAGTGGTGCGCGAAGCGGGGCCGATGAAGCACGGCACGATTGTCATTGCGTTTATCGAAGACCCGGACGGCTATAAAATCGAATTCATCCAGAAGGGGACGATTGAGTACCCCGTTAATGTCTAACCAGGCACAGTTATTAGAGGCTGTGACGCAGGCGCAAGCTGGCAACTGGGATGCGGCCCACAATATCGCGCAGGACTATAGCGACACCACGGCGAACTGGATTCACGCCGTGCTGCATAAGATTGAAGGCGATACCTGGAATAGCAAGTACTGGTATGCCAGAACCGGTGGTCACCAATATGAAGATTACGGCCCGGATGTGGCCGCAGAGCTGGTGGCCATTCAACAATGGCTGAGCACTGCTGCTGCGCAATAATTGATTGCTTACTTATGATCTTCGTCAGCAGGGCGGCGGCTGGAAATAAAAATCCCCCATAGCGACTGCACAAACAGGCCAATCACGGTGCCGGTGATAAATAGCAACAGGCAGGCGAGCAAACACACCAACAGCAAGAAGGCATCTTGCTGCCACAGACCCAGCGCAGACAGCGACTGCCAGACAGTCAGTATTTGCTGTATCCAATGATCGAGGTTGATAAGCGCCATGTGTTTATTATGCCTTAGGAAACACGGAATAAGTGGCTGCGCGAGCGGATTGCGGCGTTGCGCGGTACTCGAAATCCTCATGTACTATATGTAAATTCCGGTTTCTGCGTGCCGTGCGCCTTGCACTTCATCTCGCTCGCTCACTTCTGCCGTATTTCCTTTTTAACAGTAATTGCTTCTGAAAACAATTTACTCGCAAGTAAATCATTGTGCATGGTGCGTATTGATCTCAATCTTGTTCACCACAATACTTTTTGCACTGCCTTGTTATAGAGCCAAATCAGTGCACTCTCTTGCCTGATGTCGGTGCGTGTGCGCTATTCTAATTATTTAACACCATGATTTTTAAGTGAAAAAAGATACCTTGAATATGGCCTGCTTGTTGCTAGTCTAGCAAGGAGCTAGCACTGAGCTAGAGGAGAGGCACCATGATAAAAAAACTTGCGGCCAGCGCAACGATGTCAGCCGCCATGATGTCGGCAGACACCCAATTGACCGACAATATTCAATTACTGGGTGAGTTGCTCGATAAAGCGATTCTGGAGGTTGAAGGTGACGAGGTCGCGCAGAAAATTGCGGCGATTCGGCAAGCGGCCCTGCGCTTTCACCAGACCCATGACCAGCAAGCTTCGCTAGACCTGGAGCAGTTATTGGCCGGCCTGAGTTTGGAGCATACCGTGCGTGTGGTACGGGCATTGGCCTATTTCAAGCACCTGGTGAACCTGGCTGAAGATTTATACGGCCAGCAATTAGGGCATTGCCAGCAGAATACGCCTGCGCCCGGCATGCTTTCATATACCTTGTTGCAAATCAAGGCAGCCGGGATCCCGGCAGATACGATTAAACACCTGTTGCAGGACGCGCTGATTTCGCCCGTACTCACCGCGCACCCCACCGAAGTACAGCGCAAAAGCGTGCTGGATATTGAGCGCCTGATTGCCGAACTGCTGGCCGATCGTGCGTCTATGGTGTCCGAACGCCAGCGCACCCGTAATAGCCTGCTATTGCAGGGCGCGGTGTCAGCATTATGGCAAACCCGCATGATGCGTTACTCCAAACTCAGCGTGCTCAATGAAATCGAAAATGCACTGACTTACTACGAAAGTACGTTTTTGCATGTCATCCCCGAGATTCTGCAAGACATTGAACGCGACTTGTCTGACTTGCTGCCCAATGTGGCATTACCCGGTTTTTTGCGTATGGGCAGCTGGATAGGCGGTGACCGGGATGGCAATCCATTTGTGAACGGGACGACGTTGCGCGAAAGTGTGCGCTTACAGGCCACCACTTTATTCAGGTTTTATTTGCAGGAGCTGGCGGCCTTAAAACGCGAACTGGCTGTGTCAACCCGGGTGGTCGGCGTGGACGAGGCCGTGCTGCAAATGACAAAGGCGTCGCGCGACCAATCACAACACCGGCTGGATGAACCTTATCGCCTGGCGCTGAATGGTATTCATGATGGTTTGCTGGCCACGGCCAATACGCTGCTGCCGCAAGGTGGCTGGGTGTTGCCTGAAGACATGGCGGCTGACCCTTACGATACGCCAGAGGCCTTGCTGGCGCCTTTGCAAACCATCGCCGACTCATTGCGCAACCATCATGGCGAAGCCCTGATCTACCCGCGGCTGGGCAAGCTGATTAAGGCGATTGGCACTTTTGGCTTTCATCTGGCGACGGTCGATATCCGCCAGTCTTCAGACGTACATGAGGCGGTGATTACAGAATTATTGCAAAAAGCCGGCCATGACTTTGACTATGCGGGCTTTAATGAGGATGAAAAAATCGGCATTTTGCTGGAGGAGCTCAAGCAGCCACGCTTGCTGTTTTCGCCTTTTCAGCAATATTCTGAGCTGGTGCATAAAGAAATCGGTGTCCTGGTGGCAGTGCGTGAAATGCGTGAGCGCTTTGGCGAGTATGCCGTGCGTCAATATATTATTTCGCATACTGAAACGCTGTCTGACCTGCTGGAAGTGGCTTTGCTGCAACGTGAAGCCGGTTTGCTGCGCGGTGTGTGGGGTTCCGCCAATATCCAGGTCGATTTGAATATCGTGCCCTTGTTTGAAACCATTGCTGACTTGCGCGATGCGCCCATGATCATGGGCAAATGGCTGAGCCTGCTTGGCATCCGTCATGTGATTCGTTACCAGGGCAGTGAGCAGGAAGTGATGCTCGGGTATTCTGATAGCAATAAGGACGGCGGCTTTTTAACCTCCAACTGGGAGCTATATAAAGCAGAAATCTCACTGGTGGAGCTGTTCAACCAGGCCAACGTCAAGTTGCGCCTGTTCCATGGCCGTGGTGGTACGGTGGGGCGCGGTGGTGGCCCTACTTACCAGGCCATCATGGCGCAACCCAAAGGCACAGTGGATGGCCAGATTCGCCTGACCGAGCAGGGCGAGATTATTTCCACACGTTATGCGGATCCGGTGGTTGGGCGGCAGCATCTGGAAACCCTGATTGCCGCCACGCTGGATGCGACATTATTCCCGGCTGACCAACTGGAATCCGGCAAGCGACGCGCTTTCGAAGGCGTGATGGAAACACTGTCTGCCACCGCCATGACCAGCTATCGTAGCCTGGTTTATGAAACGCCTGGTTTTGCCGAATACTTTTTTAATACCACACCGATTAACGAAATTGCCGAACTCAATTTAGGCAGTCGACCGGCGGCGCGTAAATCGACGCGTCGCATCGAGGATTTACGTGCGATTCCATGGGGATTCTCCTGGGGGCAATGCCGCTTGCTCTTGCCCGGCTGGTACGGCCTGGGCAGCGCCATCCATCATTTTTTGCAGCAGGATCCTGCTTTAAAAGAAGCGCGGCTGGTCATGCTGCATGAGATGCAAACACATTGGCCATTGTTTAATACCTTGATTCAGAATGTGGATATGGTGCTGGCTAAAACTGACCTGATTGTGGCGCGCCATTATGCTCATTTGCTCGAAGACCGCGATCTGCGCGAAGAGATTTTCAGCCGGATTGCGCAGGAGCACAAGCTGACTACGGATGCCGTCAATCTGTTACTGGGCACCACGCAACGCCTGGCCAGTCAGCCGGTGATTGCAAAATCTATCCGTGACCGTTTGCCCTACCTTGATCCTATGAATCATTTGCAGGTAGAAATGATTCAGCGCTACCGCAATGGTGAAACGGATGAAAAGCTGAAGTGGGCGATTCCGCTCACTATTAACGGTATTGCCACCAGTTTGCGCAACACCGGTTGATTGCTTTGTAGGCAGTAAAAAAGGACAAGCCTGGCTTGTCCTTTTTTCACATAAGCCTAGTGCTTATGCTTGCTTTCCCAGGTTTTGATTTGCTTTTCGGCTTCGTCTTTGGTGATGCCGTAACGTTCCTGGATTTTACCGGCGACTTGATCGCGCTTGCCTTCAATCACATCCAGGTCGTCATTGGTTAATTTGCCCCATTGTTCCTGGACTTTACCTTTGAGTTGTTTCCAGTTGCCTTCGAAAATATCTTTATTCATGTCGAATCTCCTCAATTTAAGAATGGTGTTCAGGTCATTAACCTGTGTTGCATGTTAAAGATAAAACGGCATGGATTCAGTCGGCGCCTGGACTAACTTGAGGTCAGAGGAGACTGACATGCATGGTCAGAAAACCTGTTTTTAAGCGTGACTTTACGCTTGAGTGGGTTCCGCTGCGCCATTGAAAGCTGTTAAGATTCGGGCATGAAGAACACACTTTATGCGTTGGGCCAATCGCTGCTGCAACGTTTACCTTATGAATACTGGATAGGCTGGCGCTATACGCGTGCCAAGCGTAACAACCATTTCATTTCATTCATTTCGCTGACCAGCATGGTGGGTATTGCGCTGGGCGTGATGGCGCTGATTGTCGTGTTGTCCGTCATGAATGGCTTTCAGGATGAATTGCGCAAACGCATTCTGGGGGTTGCCTCGCATATAGAAGTGCGTGGTTTTGAGGCCGGCCTGGCGGGTTGGCAAAGTTTGCAGCAACAGATTCGGTCCATTCCGCCCAAGTCCGTCGCCAGCCCGATTGAAGGCGTCGCGCCTTATATCATGGCGCAAGGCATGCTGACCTATGACCAGGCGGTGCAGGGCGTGCTTATTCGCGGGGTATTGCCTGCGCAGGAAGCCAGTGTGTCAGAGCTTTCCAGCCAGATGAAAATTGGCCAGTTAAAAGATTTACAGGCCGGGCAATTCAATATCGTCCTTGGTTCAGATCTCGCCATGGCCCTCGGCGTGCGTGTCGGTGAAAAAGTGGTGCTGATGGCACCGCAAGGGCAGGTGACGCCTGCCGGGCTAGTGCCACGCATCAAGCAGTTCACTGTGGCCGGGATTTTCCAGGTGGGTATGTATGAGTATGACGCCGGGTTGGCATTGATCCACCTCGATGATGCCGCCAAATTGTACCGCCTGGGTGACCAGGTGTCTGGCCTGCGCTTGAAACTGGACGATTTGTTTATGGCCGACCGTGTCAGCCGTGAGCTGGTTCAGGCGCTGGGGCCTAACTACTATGTGACAGACTGGACGCAACAGCACGCCAATTTCTTTAAAGCAATTCAGCTCGAGAAGCGCGTGATGTTTATTATCTTGGCGCTGATTGTGGCGGTGGCAGCGTTCAATATTGTGTCTACGCTGGTGATGGCAGTGACGGATAAACGTGCGGATATTGCGATTTTGCGCACCATGGGTGCTACGCCGCAAGCCATCCGCAAGATGTTTGTGGTGCAGGGCGCGATGATAGGCATCATAGGCACGGTGTCTGGTGCGGTGCTGGGCGTGATACTGGCGTTGAATATTGAAACCGTGGTGCCATGGATAGAGCGCACATTTAATGTACAGTTCTTGTCCAAAGATGTGTATTACATCAGTGATTTACCTTCCAAACTGATGTGGTCAGATGTGACGGCAATTGTCGGTTTGTCTATTTTGCTCAGCCTGGTCGCCACCTTGTACCCAAGTGCGCGGGCGGCCAGCATGAATCCGGCGGAGGCCTTGCGTTATGAGTGAGTTAATATTGCAATGCCAGGGCCTGGCGAAAACCTATCAAGGCCTGGATACCTCGGTGTTGACCGGCGTCAATCTGCAATTGGCGGCGGGCGACCATGTGGCGATTGTCGGTGCTTCGGGCAGCGGTAAAAGCACCTTGCTGCATTTGCTGGGCGGACTGGATGCGCCTACGCAAGGCGACGTACAGTGGCTGGGCAAACCGCTGATCAGTTTATCCGAACGTGACAAGAGCGCCATGCGTAACCAGTATCTGGGATTTGTCTACCAGTTTCACCATTTGCTGCCCGAGTTTAGCGCGCTGGAAAATGTGGCGATGCCATTGTTGATTCGCCGCATGCCAAGAGCAGACGCGTTGGCACAGGCAGCACATTACTTGTCGCTGGTTGGGTTGTCACACCGGCTGGAACATACGCCTGGTGAGCTCTCCGGTGGAGAGCGCCAACGTGCAGCACTGGCACGTGCCCTGGTGACGCAGCCGCGTTGTATCCTGGCTGATGAGCCGACCGGCAACCTGGATCGCCAAACGGCAGAGCAGGTGTTTGAGTTGTTGCTGCAAATACAGTCGCAACAAGGCACTGCACTGGTGGTCGTCACGCATGACTTGGCACTGGCGGCGCGCATGCACCGGCAGTATCGTTTGCAGGATGGCACACTGCAAGCCATGGCATCTTCGCCACAGGATGTGACTGCCAGTTAGCGCGACCGTATGCTGCCAGGCGCCACAGTCGGATTACTGTTTGGAGTTTGGCTATTTCAGCAACAGCCCCAGCTGTGGTCGCTGACAGTCTGGGCCGGGTGGTTGGTTGTGCTAATCACGCTGAGTCTAATCCGATTCGGCCGGATACCGGCTCGTGTTCCAGGCGTTCCTTTTTCTTTTCCCGTTCAAACATTACTGCGCAGCTTGTGGCTGGTTCTACTGATTGCCGCACTGGCATTTGCCTATGCGCAGGCACGTGCCTGGTGGCGATTGCAATCGGCTTTACCTGTTGCTTGCGAGCAGCAGGTGATCACCATGCAGGGCATTATTGTCAGCGTGCCTGAGCGTGATGCACGCGGCCAACATGTAGATGTGGCGATAGTGCGTAGTTTTAATCCCTCCTGCCCGCCACCGGCAAAAGTGCGCCTCAATTTATATGAGCAGTCTTATCGCGGTGACGCTGCAAAATCGGTCGCCGTCATGCCGCGTTTGCAAGCGGGTGAGCGCTGGCAATTCAGCGTCCGGCTTAAACGGCCACACGCCACGCGTAATCCGCATGGATTTGATTATGCCGCCTGGTGCCTGGCTAACCAAATCGGGGCTAGCGGTTCGATTATCACCAAAGCGCCTATGCATAGATTGCAAGCGCTGGTCTGGCAGCCTGCCGCATTGATTGCACGCTGGCGCGCCCGTGTCGGCGACCGTATCGAACGGATTTTGGGCACCACGCCAGCCAGTGCAGTGGTGCGTGCGCTGGTGATCGGTGATGATAGCCAGATTGCACGCGCGGACTGGCAGTTATTTGTCGATACCGGCATTAATCACCTGGTCTCGATCTCAGGCCTACATATTACGATGCTGGCGTCCTTAGGCTATTTATGCACTGGCTGGCTATGGCGTTTACGGCCACGGTGGGCCCTGCGCCTACCCTCTACATTAGCCGCGAGTGCAGGCGGTGCACTGGTGGCAGTCGCCTATTCTGCACTGGCCGGTTTCTCTATTCCGACCCAGCGCACGCTGTATATGCTGCTCACGGTGTTGGCGATGCTGAGCCTCAAACATAGATTGCCCTTTTCATGGATACTTTGCGTTGCCATGTGGGTGGTGCTATTACTGGATCCTTGGGCGGTCATGGCGCCGGGGTTTTGGCTGTCTTTTAGTGCGGTGGCAATACTGGCGTTTGCCATGGGTGGGCGTTTGCGCCCGGCGTGCTGGTGGCGGGCAGCAATACACACGCAATGGATCATTACACTGGCATTTGTGCCGGTGCTGGTCATGCTATTCAATCAACTGTCTCTGGTCTCACCGCTGGCAAACGGGTTGGCAATCCCGCTGGTGAGTTTGGGCGTGGTGCCGTTGGCGATTGCCGGGGCGGTGTTGCCATTCGATTTCTTGCTGCAGTGGGCGGCCGGATTGTGGCAGGTTTGTGCGCACGCATTAGTGTGGCTGCATCAATTGCCCTGGGCTGTGGCTTATTTAGCGACGCCCCCCATGTGGGCATGGCTGCTGGCGATGCTGGGTACATTGGTTTGGCTGATGCCGCGCGGCTGGCCCTTGCGCTGGGCCGGTTTGCTGTTGTGGTTGCCGCTCTGTTTGCCGGTTTCTTCAAGCTTGCAGCCCGGTCAGATGCGTGTCACCGTGCTGGATGTCGGCCAAGGCCTGAGTGTGCTGGTACAAACGGCACAACATGCCATGCTGTACGATGCCGGGCCTGTTTATAACGCACAAAGTGACGCTGGTCAGCGCATCGTCTTGCCTTATCTCCGCCATTTAGGCCTCAGGCAGCTGGATCTGGCGGTAGTCTCACATGATGATAATGATCATGTCGGTGGCATGGCCTCTGTGTTGTCGGGCATCGCGGCTAAGCAAATAGTGAGCTCGCTGACATCTGATGCTAGTTTCTTTACGCAGTTGCAGCAGATTCACTCTGCGAGCGGCATCCCGGCAAGTGCTATCCCACGCATCGCGTGTCATGCTGGTCAGCAATGGCAATGGGACCAAGTCTCTTTTAATGTGCTTTACCCGACGCCGTCATTGGCCCCCGAGGTGAAAGACAATGACAAAAGCTGTGTGATTCAGGTGGTTTCAGCGCATGGCAGTGTGTTATTGACGGGCGATATTGAGCAATATGCCGAGCATGTCTTGCTTGAGTCTTCGCCTGAGGCGCTGCGTTCCAATGTCATGACCATGCCGCATCATGGCAGTAAAACATCTTCCAGCCCTGCCTTTATCCGGCAGGTACAGCCCGAGATAGCGATTGCCACCGTTGGATACCGCAACCGTTTTGGCCATCCCAAGCCTGAAGTGATGGCCAGGTATCAGGCATTGGGCAGCCAAACACTGCGCTCAGACCATGATGGCGCCATTGTGCTGGATTTTACGCACGGCCAACGACCACAAGTCATTCGCTGGCGCGCAGTCGAGCCGCATTATTGGGAGACTACTGATCAAGTTGTAGCAGGCGCATTGTAACGGGGTAGATACCGGACAAAACTTGCCCTCTGGCCTGGTTAACGCTAAAGTAGCGAAAGTTTAAAAACAACTGGAGTGTTTGCTGTGTGGGAAATTATTTTAGCGGCCGGCTGGCCCATCTGGCCTCTGATTATTGCCTCCGTGATTGCCTTGGCTATTATCGTCGAGCGATTCTGGGCATTAAGAGCCTCGGTCGTCACCCCTGAGCAATTATTGCCAGAAGTACAAAACTGGCTCAAGCAGGGTGGTGTGACGCGTGAAACGCTGAGTCGCCTGGAAGCACACTCCTTGTTGGGTAAAGTGTTTGCCAGTGCTTTGGCCAATATGAATAACTCACGTGAAGTGACTAAAGAGGCGATTGAAGAAACCGGCCGTGCGGTGGCGCACAAACTGGAACAATACCTGCCAACACTGGGTACCATTGCGACTGTGGCGCCTTTGCTCGGTTTGCTGGGTACGGTGATCGGTATGGTGGAATTGTTCGGTTCGTTTACCAACAGTGGCCATGACGTGGCGCAGTTTGCGCGCGGTATTTCTGTGGCGCTGTACAACACGGCAGCTGGTATCGTGGTGGCGGTGCCTTCCATGATTGCCTACCGTTATTTCCGCGGCAAGATTGATGGCTTTCTGGTCGATATGGAGCAGCAAGCGATTAAACTGGTAGAAATCATCCATGGTGACCGTGGCTAGGATCATCGTGGATAAGGTGATTGCTGCGCTCGGCGGCTTCACCGCATATTGAAAACAAAGGCAATTTCATGAATTTCAAACGTGGTGTCCGCAACGAAGAGTTGGAAATCAACTTTATTCCACTGATCGACGTACTACTGGTGATTATCATCTTTTTGATGGTGAGTGCGACGTTCTCTCGCACCAGCGAACTGCAAATTAACTTGCCAACTGCCGATGCCAGTGCGCCGCAGGAAAAACCATTGACCATTACGGTAGAGGTGGATGCGAATGGCCGCTACCTGGTGAATGGCAAAGAAGCCAATGGTGCAGTCGTCTCTGACCTGGCTGCGGTGCTGACGCAAGTGGGCTCCGAAGGGCCAACAGGTAAAGAGCCCACCATTATTATCAATGCCGATGCCAAAGCCACGCATCAGTCCGTGGTGAATATTATGGAAGCTTCGCGTATGGCCAATTACACGCATATTACGTTTGCGACGCAGGTGAATTCCCGCTAATGTATTACTGGGCACACATGGTTGTGATCCCTCAACAAGCCCGTCAATCATGGCGGGCTGTTTGTTTTTAGTCTGCCCGAGAAAATCGCATGGCGCGTAAGTCCGCTTCTGAATCAGTCATCGTTACTAATCCTGTCTTGCTCTATAAGCGCTTGTTTGCCTATGCCTGGCACTACAAGATGCATTTTGCATTATCCATGGTGTCTACCGGCATTCTTGCTTCCAGTAATACGCTATTCCTGGCCTTGATTAAAAAAGTCACCGATGAAGGCTTTGCCAAGTCTGTCGATCATGATGCTTATGTGCTGCCTTTAATGCTGTTTGGCCTGATGGCGATCAGGGCCGTGGCCGGATTCTTTTCTGTGTACAGTCTGCGCACGGTGGCCAGGCGCGTGGTGGAAGTACTGCGCAAGCAAATTTTTGCCAAATTGCTGATGTTGCCGGTGAGTTTTTTTGATGCCAACTCTAATGGCTTGCTGGTGTCTAAAATGACCTACGATATTGAGCGCTTGTCTACGGTGGTCACACGCTCTGCGCTGAATGTATTGCGCGATGTGTTGACCGTGATCGGCCTGATCGGTTACATGTTGTATTTAGACTGGCGCCTGACGCTCATTTTTGCCTTGGTCGCCCCATTGATGGGTTTGTATCTGGCGCGCACCACGCCCAAGTTACGGGCCAATGCTAAAAAAGTACAACAGGCCGTTGGCGAGATTACCAAAACGGCAGAAGAAGCGATTGCTGCACAGCGTATCGTCAAGATTTTTGGGGCACAGGCGTTCGAGAATGACCGCTTTGGTGAAGTGGTGAGCCGTAACCGCCAACTGGAATTACGTACTGCCAGAATTTCCGGCCTTAATAGTTTTGTCATTGAGATTTTGTCTGCCGTGGCCTTGGGCCTGGTGGTTTTTTATGCACTGGCGCAGTTTACCGTCGGCGAATTTGCTGCCTTTGTCGGTGCGTTAATGATGCTGATTGCACCAATCAAACACATCACCGCCGCCAATGAAGATTTGCAGATAGGCCTGGCGGCGGCACAAAGTGTATTTGATGTGCTGGATATTGATAACGAAGTCGATCAAGGTCGCTATCAGGTGGCCCGCGCTCAAGGCGCATTGCGTTTTGATCAAGTCACAGTGCGTTACCCGCAAGCCAAAAAAGATGCCTTGTCTGCCTTGAGTTTTGAGATTGCAGCGGGTGAAAAAGTCGCGCTGGTTGGGCGTTCAGGCAGCGGCAAAACCACACTGGTGAATTTACTGCCGCGCTTTTATGAGTCGCAACAGGGTTGCGTGTCGCTGGATGGTCACGATGTGCGAGATTACCAGCTCGACAATTTGCGCGCGCAGTTTTCGCTGGTTAGCCAGGATATTGTGTTATTTAACGACAGCATCTTTAATAATATTGCCTATGGTGCCTTGCGCGATGCCAGCGAGCAGGAAGTCATAGATGCGGCAAAAGCGGCCAATGCCTGGGAGTTTATCCAGCAAATGCCGCAAGGCCTGCAAAGCGAGATTGGTGATCGTGGCGTACGTCTCTCCGGCGGCCAGCGTCAGCGTTTGGCGATTGCACGGGCTATTTTAAAGAACGCACCGGTATTGCTGCTGGATGAAGCGACTTCTGCATTGGATAGTGAGTCAGAACTGCATGTGCAAATGGCGCTGGACCGCCTGATGCGTGACCGCACGACGATTGTGATTGCGCATCGATTGAGTACGGTGGAGAACGCCGACAGAATCTTTGTCATGGATCATGGCGACATTATTGAAACCGGCTCACACCAAACCTTGCTGGCACAAAACGGCTATTACAGCAGGCTTTATCACAAGCAGTTTCAAGACGACTAATGTTGCGCACCTGGTTTGAGCGGCAATGGCAAATAAACGGCTGGGCGCAATGCCTGCTGTTGCCGTTATCGTGGTTATTTGCCTTGTTGGCAGCGGGCAGGCGTTATGGCTACCACATCGGCTTATTTTCAAGCCAGGCTTTGCCGGTACCGGTCATCATTGTTGGTAACATCTCTGTTGGCGGTGTTGGTAAAACGCCGTTGGTGATTTACCTGGCACAGCAATTACGTGATGCCGGCTATGTGCCAGGTATCTTGAGTCGCGGTTACGGTGGTCAGCATAGAGGTGAGGTGAGGCCCGAAAGCGAGCCAGCACTGTGCGGCGATGAGCCGGTATTGATTGCCCGCCGTACGGGCTGTCCGGTGTGGGTGGACCCTAAACGCGCCGCTGGTGGCCTGGCATTACTCAAGGCACATCCCGAGGTGAATGTATTGATCTGCGATGATGGCTTGCAGCATTATGCGTTGCAGCGTGATATTGAAATTGCGGTGGTACAACGGCCATTGGGCATAGGCAATGGCCGATTATTGCCTGCCGGCCCTTTGCGTGAATCATTGCGTCGTTTACGCTCGGTCAACCTGGTGGTCGAAACCGGGCAATTGCCTGCCACGCCCGAGCCTGTGAACACTTACCAGTTGGGCTTGCGCATGGGTACCTGGACGTCGGTTGCTGATTTTTCCAGCGAGACCAGCACTGAGCGACTGCGTGGGCAGTCCGCTGAGCAGACCTTGGTGGCGATGGCTGGTATCGGGCATCCGCAGCGCTTTTTTGACCTGCTGGCGCCCATGGGCCTGGACTGCGAACAACGTCCGCTGGCAGATCATTATGCCTATAGCCAGGCCGACTTTATAGCGTTGCGCGGAAAAACCATACTGATGACAGAGAAAGATGCCGTAAAATGTCAGCATCTGGGCTTGGAAAATGCCTGGTTTCTGCCCATGTCGGCTGAACTAAGTCCTGTCGGCCATGATCAATCACTGGCAGAGTCTGTCATTGGCCTGTTGAAACACAAGCATGCAAAGGAAGTCAAAAATGAATTCTAAATTACTGGAAATCCTGGTCTGTCCAGTGACCAAAGGGCCGTTGGTTTACGACAAGCAAAAGCAGGAGCTGGTCTCAAAAAATGCACGCCTGGCCTATCCGGTGCGTGATGGTATCCCGGTCATGCTTGAAGACGAAGCTCGCCGCCTGGATGAGCACGAGTATAGCGAATAACGATGTTTAAGGTGGTTGTTCCTGCCCGTTTTGCCAGCACCCGTTTACCGGGTAAACCCTTACTGGATATTGCTGGCAAGCCGATGGTAATCCGGGTCGCTGCGCAGGCGGCAAAAAGCCTGGCGAATGAAGTCGTGATTGCGACAGATCATCTAGACATTATGCAGTCTGCTCAGCAGCATGGCTTCAATGCTGTCATGACGCGCGAGGATCATGTGTCCGGCACCGATCGTATTGCTGAAGTGGTCGCAAAAATGGCTTGGCCGGACGATGTGATCGTGGTTAATGTGCAGGGCGATGAGCCACTGATAGATCCGCTATTGATTAATGAGGTCGCACAAACCCTGGCGAATGACCCGCAAGCCGTGATGTCCACCGCCTGCCATCCTATCCATGAGGCAGAAGTTTTCGATAACGCAAACGTGGTCAAAGTGGTGTTAAATGCAAAACAACAAGCTTTGTATTTTAGCCGTGCTGCAATCCCGTTTCCGCGTGATGCGGAATACAGGCAAAGTCCTGCTGCCTATCGCCATATTGGTATCTATGCCTATCGTGTGGGCTTCTTAAAACAATATGCCAGCCTGCCAGTGACTACACTGGAGAAAATTGAAAGCCTGGAGCAATTACGCGTGTTGTATCACGGTTACCAGATTGCAGTGACGGTCACGGATCATGCTCCTGCGAGCGGAGTCGATACGCAAGATGATTTAGACTTGGTTAGGGAAGTATTTGCTGCGTCGCATGCTTGATTGCCAGCCGACCAAAATAAAAAAGCCTGCATCAGCAGGCTTTTTTATTGGCGCTTTTTAAGCGCGCATTATTAGTTTTTTCTTTGGCGGCGTACAGCAATCGCACCCATCAAAGCCAAACCGGCGAACATCATGCCGTAAGTTTCTGGTTCTGGCACTGGTACAGTGATTGGATTGATGGTGTAGCTACCTTCGTAGTGGCCACCGGCAATCAGGTTGAACTGCAGTGTATAGTTGCCTGCAGCCAGGTTAGACACGCTGAATGTGTATCTGGTCAAGTCCAGGTCTACCAATGGTGTCAGGATAGGCGCATAAGTAAATGTATCGTCTGCATCACTGATGATTGTCAGGCCTTGATACAAACCGGAGTTGTTTTCGTGCAGCAATCTCAGGCTTGGGTCCAACACGCCGGTCAGATCAAAGCTGCCGTCCAGGTAAGAAATGTTGATTTTTACAGTGTGGGATAAGCTGGTACCTGGGTGATCATTACCGCTGAATGTTGTAGTGGTGGCAAAAGCAGAGGTGCTGGCCAACAGTGATGCTGCGACTAACAGATTCTTAAACATAATTTTTCCCCGATTGATATTTTTAAAATGTTGCTGAGACGGATTATGACAACCTGGCGTCAGCAGGGAAATAGCCCGTTAGGGTCAGCACATGGCTGGGGTCTTGGGGATGGCGCTATCGAGCGTCAGGTTCTGAAGATAAAGTAGACCGCGCCCATCATGCACAGGCCTGCCCACAGATAGTCCCATTTAAGTGGTTGCTGCATATACATCACGGCAAAGGGGACAAAGATGACCAGTGTAATCACCTCTTGCAGGATCTTGAGCTGTGCCAGGTTGAGCTGGGTAAAGCCAATGCGGTTGGCGGGCACCTGAAAGCAATACTCAATCAGGGCAATGCTCCAGCTGGCAATAATGGCAATCCACAGTGGCTTTTGGTGCAGGTCGCGCAAATGGCCATACCAGGCAAACAACATAAACAGGTTGGCTGCCGAGAGTAACAGTACGGTTTTAATCAGGGTGTAAGACATACCAGGCGCCATGCCACGTCACTGTGTGACGCATTGCGCTGCGTCACACGATATATTGATTGAATTAAATAGCAGCTTCGCCAGTTTCGCCGGTTCTGATGCGGATGACCTGTTCGACAGAAGTAACAAAAATCTTGCCATCGCCAATTTTGCCGGTGTGTGCAGCTTTGATAATTGCTTCGATCGCGCCATCTACCATGTCAGTGGCTAAAATGACTTCAATTTTGATTTTTGGCAGGAAATCCACCACATACTCTGCACCGCGATAAAGCTCGGTGTGGCCTTTTTGACGACCAAACCCTTTGACTTCTGTGACGGTCAAACCATTGACGCCAATGGCAGACAAGGCTTCACGTACTTCATCCAGTTTAAAGGGTTTAATGACGGCTTCTACTTTTTTCATACGCGCTCCGTGGATAAATCTTTGTCTAGTATTCTACGCAAGCAGTGCTTTTTATTCAAATGTCACAGTGATTTCGAATTAAAAAGCCAGATTGCAGGTAATTGGGTAGCGGCGGTCTTTGCCAAAGCCACGCTCGGTGATGCGCACGCCCACAGCGGCTTGCCTGCGCTTGTATTCGTTGCGGTCTATCAGGCGCGTGACACGCTGTACGTCAGCCTGTGTGTAGCCCAGGCTGATAATGGCCTCTACGCTGAGATCTTTTTCAACGTAGGCTTCCATAATGGCATCCAGTACCTCATAGGCTGGCAAACTGTCCTGGTCGGTCTGGTTGGCGCGCAGTTCTGCACTTGGCGCGCGCGTGATAATGCGCTCTGGAATCACCGGGCCTAACTGATTACGATAAGTGGCCAGCCGATATACCAGTGTTTTTGGCACATCTTTAATCAGGGCAAAGCCGCCAGCCATATCGCCATACAGTGTGCTATAGCCAACGGCCGTTTCAGACTTGTTGCCGGTGGTGAGCACCAGGCTGCCAAATTTGTTGCTGAGCGCCATGAGTAACATGCCGCGTATGCGTGCCTGCAAATTTTCTTCAGTGGTGTCAAATGCTTTGCCCGCGAATTCATCAGCCAAGGTGGCACAAAAGCCTTCAAACAGCGGCTTGATGGGTAATACGCTGTAATCGACGTCTACCAGGTGCGCCATTTCAGCAGCATCTTCGACGCTGATCCCGGCGGTAAATTCTGATGGCATCATCACGGCTTTGACGCGTTCTTTGCCCAGCGCATCGACGGCAATCGCCAGCGTCAGCGCAGAGTCTATACCGCCGGACAGTCCCAGCACGACGCTCGGGAACTTGTTTTTGTTGACGTAATCCTGCAAGCCCAGCACCAAGGCTTTGTATACGGTAGCTTCCGTGGATAGTGGCTCGGCGATGTCCGTGGCCATGGGTTGTGTCTGTTGCAGCGTGAGGTAACCCAGGTGTTCTTCAAACATCGGCAGCTCTTGCACTAAGGCGCCCTGACTATTCATGCTGAACGAGGCACCGTCAAACACCAGTTCATCCTGGCCGCCAACCATATTGGCATAAACCATCGCCAGGCCGGTTTCCTTGATACGGTCACGCAGTACCTGGTAACGGGTTTGCTGTTTGTGCAGGTGGTAAGGAGAGGCATTGATGGTCAACAGCACTTGCGCATCCGCTTGCAAGGCTTGCAGCGCCGGTGCTGGTTCCCAGCTATCGGCACAGATTAAAATACCGTAACGCACACCATGCCATTCAAATACGACGGGCAGATCGCCCGCTTCAAAATAACGTTCTTCATCAAAGACGCTATAGTTAGGCAGGTTGTGTTTGTGGTAAGTGGCTTGGATTCTGCCAGAGTGAATCACCGAGGCCGCGTTATAACGCTTGCCTGCGACCATATGCGGATGACCGATAATCACCGCCATATCGGCGGGCAACTGTTGCTCTAACCATTGCAGGGCGCGCTGGTTGGCGGCATAAAAGTCTTGTCTGAACAGCAGGTCTTCGGGCGGGTAACCGCAGAGTGCCAGCTCCGGTGTCAGCAACAGTCTTGCACCTGCCTCATGGGCCTGATTAGCGAGCGCCAGGATACGTTCTGCATTTTGCTGCATGGCACCAACCATGCAGTTCATTTGAGCAATTGCGAGTTTCATGATGCCCTATTTATTGAGTACTTGAGTGGTCAGTACTTGCCACCAGCCGCTTTAATCAGCTCTACCATGGCAGGATTCTGGCCTTTCAGCGCGTAGACATAAGCGGTGAGGCCATATTGGTCGCGGGTTTTGACATTGGCCTCATGTTCCAATAACAGGCGCGCCATGTCAGGTGAATTGTTGCTCACTGCCAAATGCAGCAAGGGGGTGCCTTCACTGTCTTTGTGGTCAACATCCGCTTTATGCTCCAGTAGTGCTTTGGCGACTTCGGTTTGATTTTTAGTGACCGCCCAGGTCAATGCCGTCCATTCGTGCTCGTCCTCTTCATCCACTTTGGCGCCATGCTCCAGCAGGTAAATGGCAGCAGGGGTAAAGCCTTCCCTGGCAGTGATCATTAAAGCGGTGGTGCCGAGTTTGTCTTTGAGGTTTGCATCTGCACCGTGGCTTAAAATCGAGGTGATGGTAGGCACATCGCCACTTTTTGCGGCATACATGAGTACGGTTTTACCATCTGAAGAACGTACATTGGCATCAAAGCCACGTTCAATAATGAGGCCCACGACTTCGCTATAACCCGAGGTGGCCGCCAGGCCGAGCGCGCTCCAGCCGGCCGGATCGCGTACTTTGACATCCGCGCCTTTTTCCAGCAATGCTTTCACCGCGTCAATATTATTCTTTTTCGCCGCAAACATTAGTGCGGTCCAACCGCCTTGATCTTTGGCATTGATGTCGGCGCCATGAGCCAGCAGTTCGCGTATGACTTCAGCCTGGTTTTTGCGGGCGGCATACATGATGGGCGTGATTTTTTCACTGTCAGTCACATTGGGGTTGGCACCACTTTTAAGCAGTGCCTTGACCGTGGCAAGGTCGCCTTTGGACGACGCGATCAACAGGTAGGAAATATTGGCGCTTGGTTCTATGCTGGTTTCATCGACGGGCGCTTTTTTGGCGGCCTGTGCAGGCAGCGGCAAGCATAGCCCCAGCAACAGGCTGGCGCTCATGCAAAGAGCGCCAAGCCGATGGGTTGTCTGAGGACGATGCTTCATGCCGTTTCCTTTGTTTATGTTGTCGCGCGTTTGATGGCTTCGAGTACTGCTTCACCCAGGCCAGCAGGGGAGGCCGCCACCACGCAGCCAGCGGATTCCAGGGCGGAGATTTTATCTTCCGCTTTACCTGAGCCGCCCGAAATAATGGCACCGGCATGGCCCATACGCTTGCCTTTTGGTGCAGTCAGGCCTGCGATATAAGCGGCCACTGGTTTGGTGACGTGATGCTTGATAAAGTCAGCCGCAGCCTCTTCATCACTACCACCAATTTCGCCGACCATAATAATGGCTTCAGTTTCAGGGTCTTGCTGAAAGAGTTCCAGGCACTCAATAAAGTTCAGGCCTTTGATCGGGTCGCCACCAATGCCGACACAGGTGGTTTGACCCAAACCCAGCGCCGTCGTTTGATGCACGGCTTCATAGGTCAGGGTGCCAGAGCGGGATACCACGCCAACTTTACCGCGTTGATGAATGCTGCCCGGCATAATGCCAATTTTACATTCGCCAGGCGTGATGATGCCCGGGCAGTTGGGGCCAATCAGCCTGGTGCCGTTGGCACGCAAAGCGGCTTTCACATTCAGCATGTCCAGTACAGGGATGCCTTCTGTGATGCATACAATGAGCTCAATGCCAGCATCTGCCGCTTCCAGAATCGAGTCAGCCGCAAATGGTGGCGGCACATAAATGACGCTGGCATTGGCCTGGGTTGCTTTCACCGCTTCGCGCATGGTGTTGAATACAGGCAGGTCCAGATGTTGTTGGCCGCCTTTGCCTGGCGTCACACCACCCACCATTTTTGTGCCATAGGCCAATGCTTGTTCAGAGTGAAAGGTGCCTTGTTTACCGGTGAAGCCCTGGCACAGTACTTTGGTATTTTTATCGACTAGAATCGCCATGACTACACACCTTTACTTACTGCTTTGACCGCGTGCTGGGCCGCATCCGTCAGGCCCTCCGCAGAAATAATATTCAAGCCACTGTCGCGCAGCATTTGCTTGCCCAGTTCAACATTGGTACCTTCGAGGCGAACCACGACAGGAATCGTCATGCCGACTTCGCGCACGGCTGTGATGATACCGGTCGCGATAATGTCGCAACGCATGATGCCGCCAAAAATGTTGACCAGGATGGCCTTAACATTGCTATCTGCCAGAATAATTTTAAAGGCTTTAGTCACAGTCTCTGCCGTGGCGCCACCGCCCACATCCAGAAAGTTGGCAGGCATGCCGCCGTGCAGCTTGATCAGGTCCATGGTCGCCATGGCCAGGCCAGCACCGTTGACCATACAGCCAATATTGCCATTCAGGGCAATATAGTTGAGACCACTGTGGTGGGCTTCGGCCTCTTTGGTGTCGTCCTGTGACCAGTCGCGGATTTCGGCAAAAGGTTTTTGGCGATACAGTGCGTTGTCATCGACGGTCATTTTGCAGTCGAGCGCGACCAATTTGCCATCTGCGGTGACAATCAGCGGATTGATTTCCAGCAGTGCCAGGTCATTGTCTTTAAACAGTTTGTACAAGCCTTTGGCCAGTTTGGTAAACGCACCAATCTGGTCACCACTTAAACCCAGGCTAAATGCCAGGTTGCGCGCCTGGTAATCCACCAGGCCATTGAGGGGGTCGCAGACTTCCTGCAGGATTTTTTCCGGCTGCGTGGCAGCAATTTCTTCGATATCCATACCGCCTGCACTGGAGGCGACCATGACCACGCGTTCCAGCGTGCGGTCAACCAGCATGGACAAGTACAGCTCGCGTGCAATTGGCAACGTCTGTTCAACCAGCACCTGATGCACCGGCTGGCCATCAGGGGCATTCTGGTAGGTCACCAGATGCTTGCCAAGCAAACTACCGGCAACTGTTTGTGCTTCAAGCGCGGATTTCACGACTTTGACGCCACCCGCCTTGCCACGCCCGCCCGCATGCACTTGTGCCTTGACGACCCAGGCTTCACCACCTAATTCTTTGGTGGCAGCGGCAGCAGCTTCTTCGGATTGGACGACCAGACCGGCCGGGGTTGCCAAACCATACTTTTGCAGTAATTGTTTGGCCTGGTATTCGTGCAGATTCATGAGCGTGAGCGCTTTTTATGATTAAGCGCCTATTTTCGCGCAAATGGGCGCTCAAGGCTAGACCACAGGCAAAAAAACCGTGATGCGGGTATGCGATTTTATACGTATATCGTTGCTGGTGTCAGGTATGTAAGACTTTGCAAAAAATGCCTGCGTTAAAGCGTTAGCCCATATTGACTATTGGCATTCGTCATCGCTTTCAATATAGTTATCGTAGTAATATTTTATACATAAAAAATTATTGGAGAGTGATCATGTTGAAAAAACTACTATTAGTTTCGGCAATGGCTGTATCAATGCACGCGAATGCGCTGGTATTGAATGTTTCTGGTGTCGATGTGAACGGCGCCTCGCTCGATAAAACGACCATTATTAATCTTCCTAGCCAAAGTACTATTTTTGATTTTTTTGGTAGCTTGGATCTCAGTAAAAAATTACAGGAAAGCAATAATGCTGGTGCAGTATTTGGCTTGTATTTAAACACGCCTGGCACAGGAACGCTGCTGAAACCACTTGCTGATTTCACTGCGTCTGCCGGTGATGTTTACAGTTTTAATTTCACCAACCTGGCAGCTGGTGATTACAGCTTGCGTTTTAACGTGACTGGTGGCGGTAGCTATGCTTTGACCTCTACGATCAATACGGTGACCACACCTGTGCCTGAAGCTAACACTTACAGCATGATCATATTAGGCCTGGGTGTCATGGGGGCTGTGATTCGCCGTCGCAAACTGATCTGATTGATTTATCTCCTTGTATGTAAAAAAGCCGTTTAACGCTCAGCGTTAAACGGCTTTTTTGTTGCGGTGGGCTGGCACGCGATTCAATCGCGCCACTAGTCCAGATTGTTACTGGTTCAAATCCTGCGCCCAGGCATTGCCATACACTTTTCCATTACGTGACAGCACCAGCATCTGATACATGCTGACTACCCACATATAGCTGGAAGCCAGGCTATAGCCAACACCACCGATAATGGTCAGCCAGGCAAAATGCGGTGACAGCTTGGTCAGCCACCAGGACATGACGTCAACAATCAGGAACGCAAACGGGAAGGCGATGGCGACGATTTTGGCGGTTTTAGGCACGTTAACCGCAAAGCTGAAAATCAGGCCGATAAAAAAGAAAATAAAACTGATGCCAAACAGGTGGATATGTGAGACACGGGTCAGGCCGCTAATCGTGGCGCCTTCATTCACTTCAGCACGTGATTTCACTTCTTCATACTTGGTGAAGTTGGGAATGCCGGGAATGTTGCTGTGGCAGACAATACAGTGCTGGGCAAAGATTTGCTTGTAATGTGATTCCCACTGGTCTTCCGGTGCACCTTGCTGTGCCCATTTGATGATGTCCTGGCGCACTTCCAGCGGTGCTTTGTCAGACATGGAGCCATTTAACTTGCTGGCCAGTTTGGTACCGCTGCGGTCGCCATAATAGCTGTAGACAATATCGTTGACGGATAAGCCGAATTTGCCATCAGCCATACCGTGTGTGAGCATGATTTGCAAACCAGCCATGCACAAGCCAACGCCAATGACCAGCAGGTAACCGATAAACAGCGCTTTAAGTGGCAATGGCAGGTTGGGCAGGTTCAGCCATGGCAATGTTTGTGAGTCTTGTTTCATACGTTTCCCGGGGTTTTTTAATTTGCTTGCAAGCATACCATCGCTTGTGGCATTCCAAAAACAGAAATACTCCTTAAAAACAGCCTGTTCTCAGCGTTTATGTAGGCAACTGGTATAATCGCGCTTTTGTTTAATTAGTGATTTTTATCATGCGTTTAGTGGTTCAAGGTCCTGCCATCAGCATGGCACATTTGTCTCATATTCATGGCTTGGTCGGTGGGCATACGCAGTTTATGCAAGTGGCGCAACATGCGTATTACCTGCCGGTCGCCGAGGGGGAATACCTCGATGTGAAGGCATTTTGTACCAGCCAGCAGATTGATTGCGCCATTGTGCAGGATGCCCACCGCCTGCCAGAAATAGGTCTGTGCGTCATGGACATGGACTCGACCCTGATTGCCATTGAGTGTATTGATGAAATTGCCGACATGATGAACCTCAAGCCGCAAGTGGCCGAGATCACCGAGGCTGCCATGCGCGGTGAGCTGGATTTTGCTGCCAGTTTGCGCAAGCGTGTGGCCTTGCTCAAAGGCTTGCCAGAGACAGCGCTACAACGCGTGATTGAGGAGCGCTTAACCTTTAATCCAGGCGCGCAAGAGTGGATTAATACCTGCAAGCAACATGGCATTAAAACCATGGTGGTGTCTGGCGGATTCACATTTTTCGCCAATTATGTCAAAGATACGCTAGGGCTGGATTATGCCGTCTCCAATACGCTGGAAATTGTCGATGGCAAATTGACCGGCCAGGTGCTGGGCGACATTGTAGATGCCCAGCGCAAGGCCGATGAGTTATTGAATCTGCGCGAAGCACTCGGCCTGGATGCCACGCAAACCATCGCCATTGGTGATGGCGCCAACGACCTGACCATGATGTCCGTGGCTGCGGTCGGTGTGGCTTATCACGCCAAACCGGTGGTGCAGCAGCAAGCCATGTATGCACTGAATGTGGTGGGCCTGGATGGCGTCGCCAATCTGTTGACCATCTAGTTGCTGCGCTCATCGATCAATGAGCGGCAGTCTGCTGGGTTGGTGTTTTTTAAATAAATAATTGATTTATTTATACTTTTCTTAAAAAATAGTTTGCTATTGTGGCGATTAACGTGCATAGTGTGCCCACGCGAAGTTCAAGCATTGTTGTTTTCTCTGGTGTTATCTTTCGGTTCTATCGTTAATCCCGCTACTTGACCCTCGCCTTTAATAGGGGAAACCCATTCATTTTTTAAGGAATTATTATGGCAACAGGTATTGTGAAGTGGTTTAACGATGCAAAAGGGTTTGGTTTTATTACGCCAGACCAAGGTGGCGATGACTTATTTGCGCATTTCTCAGCGATTCAATCTGCTGGTTTTAAAAGCCTGGCAGAAAATCAGCGTGTTTCTTATGAAGAAACAACAGGCCCTAAGGGTAAACAAGCGTCAGCCATTCAAGTGATTGCTTAAGCACGTGCGTTTGGGTGAATTCACCCCCGGATAAAGCCCGTTTGTACGGGCTTTTTTGTTTTTTATTTTAAGGATACCTCATGGCTAAAGAAGAGTTGATTGAAATGCAGGGCGCAGTGACGGAAATATTGCCAGATGCGCGCTATCGCGTGACGCTGGATAACGGCCATCAGCTGATTGCTTACACTGGCGGCAAAATGCGCAAACATAAAATACGTATTCTGGCTGGCGACAAAATCACCATTGAAATGTCACCCTATGATATGGGTAAAGGGCGCATTACTTTCCGTCATCTACCGCCACGCAAGCCTTCATAAAAAACATTTAGTGGGTCTCTGCATTTAAGTAGGCCAGTTCAATCTCGCTAAAACCCGCCTGCTTACGCGCTTCCATGTTAAACGGTGGCCGCAGCTTGGGCGCTTGATATTGTTGGCGCAAGGTTTCAAACGTGGCGACGATATCTAATCCGCGTTGGTCACATAAATATTGAAACCAGCGGTTGCCAATGGCCACATGGCCGATTTCGTCACGCAGGATAATATCCAGAATCGCGGCGGCGGCATGGTCACCTGCTTGCGACAGTTTCTGTTTGAGCGGGGGCGTGGCATCCAGGCCGCGCGCTTCCATGGTACGCGGCACCAGCGCCATGCGCGCCAGTACATCGGATTGCGTTTTTTCGACCATCTCCCACAGGCTGTTGTGACCATCAAAGTCACCATAGTCAAAGCCCAGTGTTTGCAGATGCGCGCGTAGCAGCGAGAAGTGGTAAGCCTCTTCTTTGGCGACTTGCAGCCAGTCACGGTAATAGTCTTCCGGCATGTTGGCAAAGCGCCACACGGCATCCAGCGCCAGGTTAATGGCATTGAATTCAATATGCGCTAATGCATGTATCAGCGCCGCACGGCCTTCAGCCGTATTCATGGCGCGACGCTGTACTTGCTTGGGCGGCACCAGATGAGGCTTTTCCGGCCGGCCTGGAATGGATTGTACTGGCGCGGTCAGCGTGAGATGGGCGTTGTAGTCGAGATTGGTTTCCCAAAGCAAAGTCACTTGCTGGCATTTTTGTTGCGGATCACTGAGGGTCAGTGCTTGCAGGGCGAGGGTTCTCAGGCAGGATGTCATAGCATTGGAATTTTACCGTGAATTGGCTGCCGATGTGATGCGTGATTGGGTGAGGCAGCCCGGCCGAGACGGTGATGCTGGCATTGTGGTGTTCTGCAATTTCGGCGACGATGGCCAATCCAAGCCCGCAACCGTTGCCCTGATTGGGGTCTAGGCGGTGGAAGCGCTCAAAAATCAAGGCGGTCTGGTCGGCAGGAATGCCGACGCCGCTATCAGACACTTGTAACATCAGAGACTGCTCACTTTGCCATAAGCGGATCGCAAGCAGGCCTTGTTCTGGCGTGTACTGGATGGCGTTCTCGAGCAAATTATTGAGCATTTCCGAGAGCATCAAGGCGTCTCCCAGCACCTTGTCCTGCTGCGTTTCAATCAGCACCTCCAGTTCCAGTTGTTTATCCGCAGCCGGGCCTATCCAGCGCGCGCACTCCTCATAAATAATACTGGTCAGTGACACTGGCTGAAAGATCAGCTGACTACTGGCGGCATCGGTTCTGGCCATGCTCAGCAGACGTTGAATCAGGTGTGATAAACGCGTTGTGCTGCGTAGCATGTAGTTCAATGGTTCCTGCACGGCTTCTGGTGGGTGGCTTCTGAGTGCCAGTTCCGCTTGTGTTTGCAAGCCTGCAATCGGCGTACGTAATTGATGCGAGGCATCGGCAATAAATTGCTGTTGTTGCTGCAAACCCGCTTTTACCCGCGATAGTAGCGCGTTCATGGCATGCAATAGGGGATGCAGTTCCAATGGCGAGGAACTGGTATCCAGCGGGCTAAGGTCGCGGTGGGAGCGCTGATGTAAAGATTCCCTGAGGTCTTGCATGGGTTTTAGCGCAAAGTGGATGCCCAGTTCAATCACAATCGCAGCCAACAGCATCATCAGCACTTGCGGTAGCAGCATTTCTTCCACCATTTCTGCCACCATGGCATCGCGTTTGCCGGTGGTTTCTGCCATAGTGATCAGGATATTGCGCGCATTGATCGCTTTGCTTTCGGGCAAGCCAAAGGTCACGGCGCGAATGGCTTCGCCTTTGTAGAGGCTGTTGTAATAAATCTGCTGGTTGCCCGCTGGCGGTTTGGTGGGGAGTGGCAGATTGGCTTCACCGAACACCAGTTTGCCGCGCGGCCCGATAATGCGGATATAAATGCGGTCACCTTCGTTGTAACTGAGTAGGTGGCTGGCGACTTCGGGAATTTCAATTTTGACTTCGTTGTTGGCGTCGATAATGACTTCATCAGCCAAGGCAAGCACGGTACGCAACAACGACTGGTCATAAGCTTGTGTCGCATAGTGCAAGGCGCGTGAGTAAGAGAGGGCGGCAGACACCCCGAGTACCAGCAGCATGGGCAACAGTAGCCACAAACGCAGCTGGTTTTTGAGTGAACGTGGTCCCATGTATTCAGTGTGTTATTAAAGGCTTAAGTGTTCGGCTTCCAGCATGTAGCCCAAACCACGTACAGTGCGGATGTGGGCGCCGCTGGGTTCAATTTTCTTGCGCAGGCGGTGAATATACACCTCAATGGCATTGTCACCCAGGGTTTCGTCCCAATTGCACAAAGACTCCATGATTTGCTCTTTGGCAATGATTTTACCCATACGCATCATCAATGTTTCCAGCAGGTTGAGTTCCCGTGCCGATAGGGTAATCAGTTGGTCATTAATACTGGCCAGTTTATTCGCGACATCGAGCTTTAGGTTGCCACACTGTAATGGCAGGTTGTTGCCCAGTTTACTACGGCGTATCAGTGCACGTACGCGTGCTTCAAGTTCTTCGAGGTGAAACGGCTTGGTCAGGAAGTCATCAGCGCCCAGGTCCAGCGCCTGCACACGCGTGGCCACATCCTCACGTGCGGTCAAAATCAGCACCGCAATCGCGTTAGCCTGCTGGCGCAGGTGGGATAACAACTGCATGCCATCCATCGTGGGTAATCCAAGGTCCAGAATCACCATGTCGTATACGTCATCCTGAATGGCGCGTAAGGCTTGTTTGCCATCGGTGACGTGATCAACCGCGTATTGTGACTGGCTGAGGGCACGCACCAGTCCATTCGCAATCACTAAATCATCTTCCACAATTAATAAACGCATTGCTGATATCCGCTGGTCTGAATATGCCCAGTGTACCTCAATGCTGGCGGGTTTTTCGTTTGTAAGTTTGCTGCAAGCCAGGCGTAAGTTAGCTGTAAGGAGAGCAGCGTATTGTGCAAGGGTGGACAACGCAGTACGAGCCACGATGCCATTAAACACAGAATATTAAATGAGCAGCAGCGATTAAGGAGCGATCATGATCAAGACCCTGTTAGTCATGTCGGGATTCATTCTTTCAGCCTATGCCATGGCCGGGACCAACCCCTCGCCACATGATCAGGTTGAAATGCAGAAACATTTGAAAGTAGCCAGACACGCTGTTGCGCAGCCAGCGGTCAACTCCCAAAAGGAGGTTGACAAAAAAACTGCGCAAACCAAGTAACTGCGAAGTTGCCTAAGCGTACTGAATTCCCTGCAGTGCGTTGAAGCAATCAGCGGTTTCGTGTGTATCCTCTCACTTTAACCACGCGCAAGCGTGGTTTTTTTTATGTGTGATTTGGAATATGTGGATTTGGGCTTGCGCCAGGTTCTGGTGCAAGCCCACTAAGTCAAGGTCTAACGTAAATCTATGATATCCAGCTTGCCTGCCTTCATGTCCGGTACCAGCAGATGGTGGTCATCTTGTGTTAGCGCAATATCTGCGGCAGATTGGTAACCTTCTTTGATCAGGGTGACTTTATGTTGCTGGTCAACGCGGAATACTTTGCCTGACTTCCAGTCACTGACATAAATCGTGCCATTTGCCTGTTTGACAATGCCATCGCCGCCACCCAGGCCGCTGGCCACTTCATCCAGTTTTTTGCTCAACAGGTTGTAGTTGTAAAGCACGCCAGAAGTGAAGTCGACCAGTAGCAGATGCTCACCTTTGGCATCGGCCAGCAAACCATTCGGGGCTAAAATACGTGCATCGATCGTGCCGTCTAGCAGCAAACTCAGCTGACGTTGAGGTGTGACTTTATAAATAATGCCGCCTTTGCCGCTGCCCAGAATATCACCACTGTCACTGATATACAGGTTGCCATTGGCATCTGCGCTCAAGTCGTTGAGAAATTGCGGCACTTTAGGAAAGTCAGTCGCTGCCAGAAACACCTCAGCGCTGGCGGTTGGCTGGTTCAGTGCGACACGCAATACACGCGTTTTGTCGGCAATATATAAATCATTGCCGATCAGCACCAGCCCTTTAGGGTCATCCAGGCCTTGTACCAAGACCGAGGTTTTGCCATGGTCGATGACGCGAATCTGTCCATCACCATCCTGGCCAAAGCCATTGATTTCAGAGACGTAGATTTTGCCGTCGGCGGCTTGCACAACAGATTCCGGCGTCAGTAATCCATTCACAGGCGCTAAGCCGTGCGCGTGACTGTGGCTGGTGATCGTCAGTAAGCAGGCAGCGACTAAGCTTGAGATGGCGCTAGAGGTCAAGACACGGCGAGGCTGGAAAAACAACATAAACACTCCTAGAAAAAGGCTTTAGGTTGGGATAAGGTATTAATACTATTGCACAAAGCCTCGTAGGTTTGTACCGGTGCTTGTGCCAAGGATTGCTGGAAAGCAGGATTCTGCTGCAATTGCTGAATCACCTGGTCAAACGCTTGCTGGTAAGACTTATGTGTCGAGTGCTCCACATTGTAAGTCAGCCAGCCACGTGATTGGCCTTCACCCTTGACTGTCAGCAGCGGTTTTCCCAGAGCACTGTCTGCGGCAGGCTGGTTATACACCTTGGCAGTGATTTCGCTGTAAAACACACCCGTTTGCGGGTTATAGAACATATTGGGTTCAATCACCACCAGGGCCTGGCCTTTGGCTTCGGCCTCACAACTGGAGGTGGTAAAGTTTTGCGCCTGAAAGCTGCTCAAGCCGACAGCTTCAGCTGCTTCGGCACGGTTATGCCAATAGTTGAGGTAGGGATTCAACAGGCGTACTGGATGCTGGTAAAAAGACTCTGGTACCTGAATGACCAAAGCCGGTTGCGTACCCGCCTGGCTAAGGCTGATCCAGCCCAGGCAGAGTGCGCTACTGATAGACAACAAAATGCGTTTCATATATTGCTCCTGAAAATATCCTTGCAGCGGTGGCTACAGGTTGCGAATACGGTAAATCCAGCCGGTCAGGTCATCTGACACATATAGCCAGCCATCGGCACCGACGATCACGTCTACTGGTCGTCCCCAGGCTCGTTTGCCTTGCAGCCAGCCACTAATGAATGGGACGCTTGCCACGGGCTGTTGGTTCCTGAATTGTACACGCAGCAAGGCGTAGCCGCTGGGTTGTTTGCGGTTCCAGGAACCATGCAAGGCCACAATCGCATCCTGTTGGATGTCGCCTGCTAGCCGGCTTTGATGCAAAAAAGTGATGCCTATGGGCGTACTGTGTGCGGGGAGTGTTAGTACGGGCGCTTGCGCCTGTTGGCAAGCACCTGTTTCGCCAACAAAGTTGGGGTCTTGCATCAGTTGCCCGGGCTGCGCGGGGTCGCTCCAGCAATACGGCCAGCCATAGTGCTGGCCTGCTTCAATCTTGTTCAGGTGTTCTGGTGGCAAGTCGTCATCGATATGGCCATTTTTCTGTCCACTGCGATTATCGGCGCCATTGTTGGTGGCAAACATCTCTCCGCTTTGTGGTTGCCAGGCAAAACCTTGGCTATTACGCAGGCCACGGGCCCAGATTGCACTTTGTGCATGACGACCGACCGTCAGCAGCGCGCCAGCAGGACGGCCATCTGCCGTATATCTTAGTATTGTTGCGCGCATCGGATTATCTTCGACACAGACATTGCAACTGGAGCCGACATTGATAAACAGATAGCCGTCCGGCGAGATTTTGAGTGTTTTCAGGCTATGGCCACCGCTAGGCAAGTTGCGGATAAACGGTTGCGGGGCGCCCCAGCCATCGCCTTGTTTCGGCAGTTTGACCACGCCGGTCTGTTCAGCCACCAGCAAGTCCTCTCCTAGCAAGGTGATGCCGTGTGGCGCATTGAGGCCTTGGGCAATGACTTCTGCTTCCCCTTGTGCGTTTAAACGCACGATACGGCCAGTATCAGACAAGCTGACCAATAGCCGTCCCTGTGTGTCCAGCGCCAGCATGCGTGGTGCGCCCAAGGTGCTGACATCACTAAATCGCTCTATCTTGAGCCCGGCGGGGACTTCCAGCGTCGATAAAGCAGCATCGACCTCTGGCGTTTGTGCCATGGCATAGTGCAAACCAATTGCCGTGCACAACCCTGTCAATGCGATCAACAGCAAGCGCGAAACTTTATTGGGGGAAGAGGTTTGGGCGTGTGCTGCCGTCATGTCAATGTGTCGGCCCAGATGTTTTCTGCCCAGGCTTGTGCGTATTCGCCTTCCTGCACGCTAGCTTTGGCCGAAACGCCACCACCTTCGGCTGATACCATGGATTTCTTGGCTGGGTCATAACGATAGACATTGGCCACGTGCATGGCTTGCTGGTTGTCGACAAAACTGTAGCAAGTGTTTGCGAACACAGGCAGCGGGTTAGGGGCTTTGCCAGTTTGCAGGTCTATGATGGCTGCCGCACAGACTTTCGCCTGCGAGGTCGCCATATGGGCTGACTTCGGCAACCCTGCCGAAATACTGTCGCCGATGATATGTACATCAGCTTGCAGGCTCGATGCATACGTCACAAAGTCAACTTCGCACCAGCGGCCATCGACATTATTCAGGCCCGCCACTTGCGCGACTTTGCCTGCCAATTGCGGCGGAATCACATTCAGCACGTCTGCTTTCACCGTTTCAAAGTCGGTTTTAATGGTTTTGCTGGCGGCATCCAGTTGCAGGATTTCGCTATTGTTATGGTATTCAATGATGCCCTGGTAGGCACCATTGAAGCTTTGCAAAAACAAGCCTTTTTTGGAGGTGATGTCGGCATTGGCATCCAGGATAATCACTTTGCTGCGCGGTTTGTGCTGTTTGAAATAATGCGCGACCTGGCAGGCCCGTTCATAAGGGCCGGGCGGGCAGCGGTAAGCGCCGGTTGGAATGGTCATCACGAATATGCCGCCATCAGGCATGCTCTCCAATTGCTGCCGTAGTTGCAGCGTTTGTTTGCCCGCTTTCCATGCATGTGGAATATCGGCGACCGGGGCTGACATGCCAGGAATCTTGCTGTAATTAAAGTCAACACCGGGAGCAAGTATCAGGCGGTCGTAGCTGAGATGGCCACGCGCGAGTTGCACTTGTTTATTCACAAGATCAACCGACGTGACACTGTCTTGTATCCAGTGCAGCCCATGTTGTTTGCGTGATAAGTCATAAGCAAAACTTAATTGATCCAGCGTGCGGCTGCCACCCAGTACCAGATTACTTTGCGGGCAGGAGATAAATTGCGGGTTGGGCTCAATGATGGTGACTTTGAGGTTGCCCATGCTCCAGGCGCGTAGGTATTTGGCGGCGGTGAGGCCTGCAAAACCAGCGCCGACTATCACTACATGGCCCAGTGGCGGCTTGCTGGCGCGGGCAAAAGCGGGCAGGCCATAAAAGGCGAGTCCGCCATAAATCACTGAGCGCACAAATTGCCTGCGAGAGGTGAGGGTGGTGGTCAATATAGAATCCGGCTGCATTATTGTGCCCCCAGGAATGATTGATGTGGCAAGGCATGCGCTGTTTGTCTGGGCTGTTGTGCGAAATAGCTGGCCAGTGCGGTTATTTCTTCTGTAGTTAACCCTTTGGCGTGATGATGCATGACGGTAGAAGTCACCGAGCCATCTTTAAAGCCTTGCATGCGCTGCACAAAATAGGCTTGATTGAGGGCTGCAAGCGTAGGTGTGCCGCCCAGGCTATTGCCATTGGGTCCGTGGCAGGCAGCGCAAGAGGCCGCCAGGGTATGAATGGCCGACGAGTCTTCTGCATGCGTCGATAGCGACCATATTGCAATGCAAGCCCATAGAATACGCGCGTATATCTGCTTCATGCTTCCCCCAGGATTGATTGTGAGTGATATTGATGTATCACATTATTCTAAATGGATGCCGAGGCGTGAGTGACTATGGTTACACAGCCTCAAAACAATTGCCTTAAAACAAAAACGGCCATGAATCTCATGACCGTTTTTGTTTAATATCGTTGCGAGTTGCCAGCGATTAAAAGCATTTTTCTTCCTGACAGCCATCGTTTTTGGTGCCAAGTTCAGTCAGCAGGTCGACCATTTTCTGGTCATTTTCTTCTTTGAAATAACGCACCAGGGATACATCGCCTTTGAGTTTGATGTTCACATCCGCACCCGCAGAAGCCAGGTATTTCATGGTAGCAGTATCGCCAATAAATGCGGACATATGGAACGCCGTATTATGGCTGGCCGGGTGTACATAGTTCAGGTCAGCGCCTTTGGACACCAGGTATTTCACCACGTCCAGCTTGCCTTTTGATGCCGCCATTTGCAGTGGCTCCCAGGCAAAGAATTTCTGTTTTACCAAGGTCGGGTCAGCTTCAACAAACTTTTTGACCACTTTCACGTTACCACCGGTGAGCGCCTCGGTAAACTCCATATACTCCTCATCTGACAAGGCAAATGCCTGTAAGGCAAATGACAGTGAGAACAAGGCCACTAAAAACTTAACTGATTTCATAATCTCTCCAAACACCTGATTTTCATTTTTAAAAATAACCACTTTATTTTAATGGCGAAACCACGTGAGTCGGTTTCGCTTAACCCACAAACTTGCGTGCATTCCTGAACATGCGCATCCACGGGCCGTCCTCTTGCCATCCATCAGGACGCCAGGAGTGTTGTACAGCCCTGAATACACGTTCAGGATGCGGCATCATGATGCTGAAACGGCCGTCTTGCGTAGTGAAACCGGTCAAGCCCTGTGGCGAACCATTCGGGTTAAACGGGTAGACCTCGGTCGCTTGCGCAGCATGGTCAACATAGCGCACAGTTGCCAGTTGCTGTTGTAGCACACTTGTGACAGCGCTGGCATCAGTAAATTCCGTAAAACCTTCACCATGTGCCACAGCGATCGGCATGCGGCTACCGGCCATGCCATCAAAGAAGATGGATGGCGAGGATAGAATTTCGACTAGCGCCACGCGTGCTTCAAATTGTTCGGACTTGTTGCGCACGAAATGCGGCCAGTGCTCTGCACCAGGAATAATGCTGTGCAGGTTGCTCATCATCTGGCAACCGTTACACACGCCCAGTGCAAAGGTATCGGTACGGTTAAAGAAGGCGCTGAATTCATCGCGTGCGCGGCTGTTGAACAAGATGGACTTGGCCCAGCCTTCACCCGCACCCAGCACGTCACCGTAAGAGAAGCCACCACAAGCGACCAGGCCAGCAAAGTCTTTCAGGGACACACGGCCGCTAATGACGTCGCTCATATGCACGTCAACACTGTTAAAACCTGCGCGGTCAAACGCCGCGGCCATTTCGGTCTGGCCGTTGACGCCTTGCTCACGCAGAATCGCCATATTCGGGCGTTTACCGGTGTTGATATACGGCGCAGCGATATTGTCGTTGAGGTCAAACGTCAGCTTGGCATGCAAACCAGCGTCGTCAGCATTGAGAATGCGGTCGTATTCCTGCTGCGCACAGGTCGGGTTATCACGCAGGCTTTGCATGCGGTAAGTGGTTTCAGACCACATACGGTGTAACTCAATCCGCGAAGCTTTGTATTGTGTGTTGCCTTGGCTGATGGCAATGTCATGCCCCGCGTCGACCTGGCCAATACGGTGTACACAGGCGCCCAGCGCTTGTTGCAGTTGCGCTGCAATCGCGGCAGCATCCGCTGCACGCACTTGTACCACGGCGCCCAGCTCTTCGTTAAACAGGGTGCTGATTGTGTCACCATTGAGGCTGGACAAATCGATATTAAGGCCACAATGGCCAGCAAAGGCCATTTCTACCAGCGTCACATATAGGCCGCCGTCAGAGCGGTCATGGTAGGCCAGCAATTTGCCGTCACTGTTCAATTGCTGGATAGCGGCAAAAAACGCTTTCAATTGCGCTGGTTGATCGACATCCGGCACGGTATTGCCCAGTTGCTTGTAGACTTGCGCCAGGGCCGAACCACCCATGCGGTTGCGGCCGTTGCCGAGGTCGATCAGAATCAGTTCGCTGTCGCCTAAGTCGGTACGCAGTTGTGGCGTCAGTGTTTTGCGTACGTCTGGCGTATTGGCAAACGCAGAAATCACCAGCGAGATGGGGGCGGTAACGGCTTTGTTTTCGCCATTGTCTTGCCACACGGTTTTCATACTCATGGAGTCTTTACCGACCGGAATGCTGATGCCCAGTGCCGGGCACAGCTCCATGCCGACAGTTTTCACGGTGGCATACAAGGCGGCATCTTCACCGGTGTGGCCAGCAGGCGCCATCCAGTTGGCGGACAGTTTGAGGTTGCCGATCTCGCTAATCGAGGCGGCAGCAATGTTGGTAATGGCCTCACCAATCGCCATGCGGCCGGAAGCCGGGGCGTCAATCAGCGCCAGGGGCGCTTTTTCGCCAATGGCAAATGCTTCGCCAATATTGGTTTCAAAACCGGCGCAAGTCACGGCCACGTTGCTGACCGGTACTTGCCATGGGCCAACCATCTGGTCGCGCGCGATCAGGCCGGTGACACTGCGGTCACCGATGGTGATCAGGAAGGTTTTATCGGCCACGCCTGGTAAACGCAGTACGCGTGCCACGGCATCGTTCAAGTCTATGTTGCTGGTATCAAAGGCAGGCAGTGACTTCTGCACGGACTTGACGTCACGTAACATTTTTGGCGGTTTACCCAGCAATACAGAAAGCTCCATATCGACAGGCTTGTTGGCAAAGTGCGTGTCTTCCACGGTTAAGTGGCGCTCTTCCGTGGTCACCCCCACTACCGCGAACGGACAGCGCTCGCGTTCACAAATTGCTTCAAATAATGGCAACTGGTCTTGTGTGACGGCGAGTACGTAGCGCTCTTGCGCTTCATTGCTCCACAATTCGCGCGGGCTCATGCCAGGTTCTTCGTTGTGTACGTCACGCAGTTGGAACACTGCACCGACTTTGGCGTCGTTTACCAGCTCTGGGAAGGCGTTAGAAATACCACCAGCGCCGACGTCGTGAATGCTCAAAATCGGGTTTTTATCGCCCATTTGCCAGCAACGGTCGATCACTTCTTGCGCACGGCGTTGCAGCTCAGGGTTACCACGTTGCACCGAGTCAAAGTCCAGGTTTTCGGTGTTGGCACCGGTATCCATGCTGGAGGCTGCGCCGCCGCCGAGGCCAATCAGCATGGCCGGGCCACCCAGTTGAATCAGGGCTGAGCCAGGAGGGATGCTGTTTTTAAAACTATGGCTGTCAGAAATATTACCGACACCACCGGCCAGCATGATGGGCTTGTGATAGCCACGCACTTCTGATTGCCCGTCTGTGGTGCTTGTTTCCAGCTCAAAGGTACGGAAATAACCGGCAATGTTGGGACGGCCAAATTCGTTGTTATAAGCAGCGCCACCGAGTGGGCCATCTATCATGATTTGCAGCGGGCTGGCGATACGGCCAGGTTTGCCGTAGTTGGTTTCCCAGGGTTGTTTGAAGTCAGGCAGGTTTAGGTTAGACACCGAGAAGCCTGCCAGGCCTGCTTTGGGTTTCGAGCCAATACCGGTGGCGCCTTCGTCACGGATCTCGCCGCCTGCACCTGTTGCGGCACCGGCAAACGGTGAAATCGCGGTCGGGTGATTATGCGTTTCTACCTTCATCAGGTAGTGCATATTGTCTTCTACAAACTGGTAGCTCTGGTCGGCAGAAGGGTAAAAACGCTTGGTTTTCTGGCCTTGCACAATCGACGAGTTATCCGAATAGGCTACAACGGTGTGGCCAGGGTGCAGTTTGTGCGTATTGCGGATCATGTTGAACAGCGACAATTCCTGCTGTACGCCATCAATCACCCAGTCGGCATTGAAAATCTTGTGGCGGCAATGCTCGGAGTTGGCCTGGGCAAACATCATCAGCTCGACATCGGTCGGGTTGCGCCCCATTTTTGTGTAATTTTCCAGCAGGTAGTCGACTTCGTCCGGCGATAACGCCAGCCCCATGTCACTGTTGGCAGTTTCGAGCGCGGCCTTGCCACCGGCCAGGATGTCCACGCTGGATAGCGGTTTAGGATCGGCGTGGTGATACAGTTTTTCGGCATCAGCCAGGCGGTAGATCACCGTTTCTGTCATGCGGTCCTGAATTGCTGTGCGCAAGGCCTGTTTTTCGGTCTCCGTGAGTGGCTGACCATTTTTTGTTGTCACATAGTAGGCAATGCCGCGCTCCAGGCGCAGCAGGCTGCTGAGGCCGCAGTTATGGGCAATATCAGTGGCACGTGAGGCCCATGGTGAAATGGTGCCTATGCGTGGTGTCACCAACAGCAATTCGCCAGTCGGTGATTCGATATCCGTGTGCGGGCCGTAAGTCAGAATCTGACGCAAGGTGTCTTGTTCAGTGGCACTCAATGCCGTTTCGCTAAAGGCGAAATGCACAAATTCGGTATAAATATGGGCGATATTCGGTGCGCTGATGTTGAGGGCGCTATACAGTTTATCGAGACGGAATTGCGAGAGGGCGGCGCTGCCGCGCAGACTAAAAAAATGCGCTTGACTGGACATGTGACGGTTGGATTTTTCAATGAAAATTCAAACCGTCATTTTAACAGAAAGCGCGTCGTCTCGCAGGGCTAATCGAATCCCAAATAAAATCGGCCACGCACAGGTGGCCGATTGAGAATGGTAGGCGCTAGTAACCCAGCGCGCGGGCACTTTGGTAGAACGCAAAGCTCACAACCCACGCCAGTGCTAATGACCAGGTGAGTGATAGCCACATAAAGCCACTGCTTTTGCTTTCGGATTTAAGGGTAGCAATAGTAGATAGGCAGGGCGTATAAATCAGCGTGAACAGCATAAAACTCATGCCTTGTACCCAGTCGATATTGGCTGCGATCTGCTGGCTGAGTGCATCGCCTTGCAAGCCGTAAATGACGGCTAGCGAACCGACGACGATTTCCTTGGCGACAAAGCCAAAGATCAAGGCAATTGCCAGATGGGTGTCAATGCCAATCGGGTCCAGCACTGGCGCAAAGAAACGGCCTATGCTACCCGCCCAGGTCTCGGCACTGGCCGGCACGGCAGTGGTTGGCAGGTGTGTGAGCAGCCAAACCATGACCACGCCAATGACGATAAATTTGGTTGCACGTGACAGAAAGTGTTTCACCTCTTGCCAGCCACGCATCCAGATTTGTTGCGGGGTAGGAAAGCGATACGGCGGCAGTTCGAGTACAAACGGTTCACGGCTGGCAAATTTGCCTTTGAACAGGATGGCAGTGATGAAAATCGTGGCGAAACTGACCAGGTAGAGCGAAAAGAGTACCAGCGCGGCTTGTGAGGGCGGGAACAGGATGGCAATGATAAACAGGAATACCTGTAATCTGGCCGAGCACAAGGACAGTGGGATGGTCAGCATGGTCAGCAAGCGCATGGGGCGGCTACGCATGACGCGCGTGCCCATCAAGGCGGGGACGTTGCAGCCAAAGCCCATCAGCATCATGACAAAGCCACGGCCATCGAGGCCCATTTTTGCCATCAGGGTATCCATGAGAAAGGCTGCGCGTGATAAATAACCGCTATCTTCGACCATGCTCATGACTAAAAAGAACAGAACAATAATCGGCACAAATGCGGCTACCGTGCTAAAACCTGTATACAGGCCGTCCAGTAGCAAGCCATTTAACCAGGTGGGCAAACTGGCCAGCAGTGGTTCTAACGCCGTGCTGCGCAAGCTGTCAAACAGCCATGCCATGCCCTCTTGTAACGGGGCGCCGACGGTAAAAATAAACTGAAACAGCAGGAACACTGAAAGCAGGAAGAGTGGCAAGCCCAGCCATGGGTGTAACAGTACTTTGTCCAGGCGATCGGTCAGCGAGTGATTGAGTTGCAGCGGAAAATGCACAGTGAGGTCAATAATCTGGTGCATTTCCTGCTCGATGACATTGTCCATCTCCAACTTGCCCGCAATGGTTTCCGGTGTCACCAGGTTAGGTTGCTGCAGGATGGTTTGTGCCGCCAGTTGCAATGCCTCAGGGCAGCCCTGGCCATATTTGGCGCTAATGGTGCGTACTGGTATGCCCAGTTGTTTGCTCATCGCTTGTGCATCAATCGTAATGCCTGCGCGTTTGGCTTCATCTTCCATGTTCAGCAGCAATACCGCAGGTAAGCCGAGGGCGCGAATTTGCAAGGCGAGCGATAATTGGCGGTCAATCTGGGCACTGTTTAAAATAATCAGCACCAGGTCAACCGGGTGGTGGCTGAGAAAATGACGCACGACGTGCTCATCATCTGAGAAACCATGCAAATCATACAGGCCGGGCAAATCTACCAGTTCAGCAATATGGCCGCCCAGCAGTATTTTGGCACTCATTAAATCCACGGTAATCCCTGGCCAGTTGCCGACCCGGGCGGACGCGCCGCTTAAGCGATTGAACAGGGTGGATTTGCCCGTGTTGGGCATTCCGAGCAGGGCAACACGTTTCATGCAGTGATGGATTCTGTCTGGTTGGAGAGAAGGTGCACATGGATAGCTTTGGCATCCTGCAGGCGGATAATGACGTCTGTCGAGCCGATGCGTATATGCAATGGGCCATTGAACGCGGCCTGGCGGATGACTTCCAGCTGTTTGCCAGACCGGAAACCCAAAGCGCTCAGGCGTTGTGATAAGGCCTGTTCAGCATGGATGCGATCAATCATGGCTGACTGGCCGGGTTTGAGGGCGTCAAGATGCATGTGCATATTACAAATGAGAATAATTCTTGATTTTATCTCAGATTGACGGGCAAAGGAATGTTTCTGTGCGGGTCTGGCGGGTGATAGCCTCATGCAGAGGCGATGCGCGGCAAATAAAAAAGCCAGTCTAAACTGGCTTTTTTATTGATTTGTTACAAGCGGTTTTGATTACTTCTTCTCGATGCCGCTGACATCAATTTTTGCTTTGTCTTTCAGGCCCAGCATGTATTTTTCCAGTTTACGCTGCTGCAAAGTACGCTCAATGCCTTCTTGCACTTTTTCATAAGGCGGTGCTTGCAGTGCGCGTGTATCCACCAGCTTGATCACATGCCAGCCGAATTGTGACTGTACTGGCTCAGGCGTTGTTTCGCCTTTTTTCAAACCAACCAGTGCTTCGGCAAATGGTCTTACCATTCCAGCAGGTGAGAACCAGCCCAGATCGCCACCTTTGTCTTTAGAGCCCGGATCTTGTGATTTCTCTTTAGCAATTTTCGCAAAGTCAGTGCCTTTTTTCAGGTCGGCAATAATGGCTTTAGCTTCTGCTTCAGTTTTTACCAGAATATGGCGCGCATTATATTCTTTGTCGCCCAGCTCTTTTTTATACTGTTCGTAGCCTTCTTTTTTCTCGGCATCCGTGACTGGGTTTTTCTTGATGAAATCAGCCAGGAATGCGTTGACCAGCAATTTACGACGTGCCAGTTCTTCGCTTGCGATAAAGTCAGGCAGTTTGTCGATGCCAGCTTTTTGTGCTTCCTGGTAAGCCAGTTCTGAACCCACCAACTCGTTGACCACGGCGGCTTTCATGCCGTCATTGGCTTTCTGGCCGGTACGTGCTTCAGCATCACGTAAAATAAAGTCTACCCAGGTTTTTTTAATTGGTTTGCCATTGACTGTGGCAACCGCATCGGCATCGGCCGCGTATACATGTGGCAGTGCGCTTAAGCAAGCAATCGCCAACATTACTTTCAAAAATTTCATGCAATATCCTTATATAACGATTTGAGTTGGTGCGATATTAAAAAACAGAAATGTTTCAACTAAATGACTCATCAGTCGATAGGGCCTGAATACTGAGCGCGTGTATGCGATGAGGCATTAAATCTTGTAAGCATTGATAGACCATGCGATGCCGCATTATCTGTGATTTTCCTGAAAATAGCGAGCTTTTTACCGTGAGCGTGAAATGCCCGCCGCCCGTGTTCCCTGCATGTCCGCGATGCAGTTCACTGTCATCCTGTATCTCAAGAAGTGTGGGTGCCAGCGGCTGCAAACGTTGCTCGATTTCTGCTTTTAACATGTTATGGCAGCGTCTTTCTAAAAGGTTTGACTTCTACCTTGCCATAGACGCCTGCATGCACGAAAGGGTCGTCATTGGCCCAGTTGGTGGCTGCCTGTAAAGAATCGAATTCTGCCACAATCAGGCTGCCGCTAAACCCGGCTGCGCCAGGGTCCACGCTATCAATGGCTGGCAATGGCCCGGCGAGTAGCAAGCGCCCTTCATTCTGTAGCTGTTGCAAGCGTGCCAGATGTGGCGGGCGATGTTCCAGCCGCAGCGGCAAACTGTTAGCAGTGTCTTGGGCGTAAATCATGTAAAGCATGGTGGTTTTCTCTTAGTCAGGCAGACGGGGTGTTTTGTTCAATCCAATGTTCTTTTAACGCAAACACTTGCACAATAATAAAGATAAACATCAGGCTGGTGGCACCAAACAGTTTGAAATTGACCCAGTCATCTTCGCTGAAATGAAAAGCCACATAGAGGTTGAGTATGCCCATGCCTACTAAAAAAGCAATCCAGCACAGGTTGAGTCGGTCCCAGATCGCCAGCGGCGGTGCCATCATTTTGCCCAGCATATTTTCGATCAGGTTGCGTTTGAGCGCGTAGCGGCTGAAGAGCAATACCAGTGCACCGATCCAGTAAATTGCAGTGGGTTTCCACATAATATAGGTTTTATCATGCAGCAATAAGGTGATGCCGCCGAGCACGGTAATCACCGCGCCGTTAATCACCAGCATCTTGTCTATCTTGCCGCGTTTGATCCAGAGTATCAGCATCAGGACCAGGGTGCTGATCATGGCGACGGCGGTTGCAGTAAAAATGCCCGCTTTTTTATAGGCAATAAAAAAGAGAATAACGGGGAGTAAATCGGTAATGACTTGCATGACTGGCTTCAGGTGACTGAATTCCTGCTATCTGTGAGGGCACTATTTTGCTATGATTTCTGTCAAAATGTAAAGTTAGTCGCTTTGTTGTCATCCTTTTATTCAAACGGCGCCCCATATCCATCATGTCTGTTCCCATTGATTTACATTGCCACTCCACCCTGTCAGACGGGCTGCTTTCGCCTGAAGACCTGGTTGCGCATGCGGCGAGCAGGGGGGTGCGGGTGCTCGCACTCACCGATCACGATGAAGTGGGCGGGTTGGCACGGGCACGCGCCGCGGCCGAGCAATTAGGTATCTCTTTTATTGATGGCGTTGAGATTTCCGTCACCTGGAAAAATCGTACCTTGCATATTGTCGGTCTGCGTGTCGATCCGCAACATCCAGAATTGTTAGCTGCCTTTGCTAAAGTGCGCGAAGGACGTGATGCCCGCGCCAGGCAAATTGCCGCAGGGTTGGCCAAGGCAGGTATCGCAGATGCATATGAAGGCGCGCGCGAACTCTCGGGCAACAGCGTGATGACGCGCAGTCATTTTGCACAGTTTATGGTGAAACGTGGCCATGCCAAAAACATCAAATCAGTGTTTAAAAAATATATGGTCAAAGGCAAGCCAGGCTATGTCAACCATGAATGGATGAGCCTGGAAGAAGCCATGCAGCTGATTCGTGACAGTGGCGGGGTGGCGGTGCTGGCACACCCGGGTCGTTATGACTTGGGGTTTGTGAATATGCATCTGCTATTAAATGAATTCAGAAATCTGGGTGGTGCAGCGATTGAAGTGGTCACTGGTAGCCATCAACCGCCGCAGTATGAGCAATTTGCCAAGCTGGCGCATCGTTTTGATCTAAAAGCTTCGCAAGGCTCTGATTACCACGGCCCGGGCATGTCTTATATGGATATGGGGCGTTTGCCCGCATTGCCCGCCGGTTGCGTGCCTGTGTGGCAGGACTGGCCCGAAGCCAGTCAACTGCAAGCAGTAGCGAGTTAGCGTATCTCCCAATCATGGCACAGTATTTTGTGATTCATGCGGAGAACCCGCAAACCAGGTTAATCCAGCAAGCTGCGCAGTGGTTAAAGCAGGGTGGGGTGCTGGCCTGTCCTACTGACTCCAGTTATGCCCTGGTCTGCCTGATGGAGTTTAAAGAGGCACAAACCCGCATCCGCCGCTTGCGTGGCGTTGATGATGAGCATCCGTTTACCCTGATTTGCCGTGACCTGGCTGAGATTGGCACTTATGCCAAAGTGAATAACAGCCAGTTCCGCTTGCTTAAGGCGATGACACCTGGCGCTTATACCTTTTTGCTAGAGGCCAGCCGCGAAGTGCCGCGCCGATTGCAGCATCCCAAGCGCAGCACCATTGGCTTGCGCGTGCCTAAGCATGTGGTCACGCAAGCCTTGCTGGAGTCGCTGGATTCGCCCTTGCTCAGCATGACCTTGCAGTTGCCTGGCGATGAAGCGCCTATGTCTGTTGGCTGGGAAATCCGTGAAGCCCTGGAACATCAGATTGACGCGGTGATCGACAGTGATATTGCGCATGTGGGCGCCACGACGGTGGTCGATTTGACGCAAGACCCGCCCGAGCTGGTGCGCGCGGGCGTTGCGCCTTGGCCTTGAGTGGCACTTGATTTGGCCCGATATTTATTCTTAGACGCTGTGACAGAGTGTTGACTTTAGCTGGAAGTGTTACATGGAACTCACTGTTGTACAGAAAATTGCCGCTTACGCTTTGCCCATCCTGTTTGCGATCACGGTACATGAGGCGGCGCATGGCTATGCTGCCAAGTTTTTTGGTGACCTGACCGCCGAGCGCATGGGCAGGATTACCCTCAACCCTTTCAAGCATATAGACCCGATTGGCACGATTTTACTGCCTGCGCTCAGCATTATCCTGGGGGGCGTGCTGTTCGGCTGGGCCAAACCCGTGCCTGTCAACTTTGGTCAATTGCGTCGCCCCAAGCAGGATATGTTGTGGGTGGCACTGGCGGGTCCGGCGTCTAACTTTGCCATGGCCATTGTGTGGGGATTGATACTGGCGCGGATTGCATTATTCCCGGAGTCCGCCCAGGCTTTTTTAGCACAGATGAGCCTGGCAGGCATCCAGATTAACCTGGTCTTGCTGGTGCTGAACTTGTTTCCGCTGCCACCGTTGGATGGCGGCCGCATTGCTGTCAGCCTGTTACCCATGCAAGCCGCGATCAAGTTTGCACAAATAGAGCGTTATGGCATGCTGATTCTTATCGCCTTATTATTCACCGGCATTCTGGGTGTTTTATTGTCGCCGGTGCTCAAGTTTTTTCAGCAGTTATTGACCATGCTGGTCATGTAGCTGCGCTGGTGAGGTATTGATGAAGCCGCTGAACCAGCGGCTTCATGCTATTTGCAGCTAGTGTTTGATAGCGTCCAGCGTCAGCTTGCTTGGCACGTGATCGCGGTCTGCCTTCACGGTTGTTGGGGTAGTGATCGAAACCCGTTCGGCACCAACGCCCGCAGCCAGTAACGCTTTCTGGATGGCGTCGGCGCGTGCCTTGGCCAGGGCTTGCAAGTCAGCGTCGGTGACCTGGATGCTGGTGGTCAGTGCTTCCTGTGCTTGCGCGTAAAAACCTTCGGGCGCTTTTTCCAGTTTGGCGGCCAGCCGCTTGAGTAAGCCCTTATTGTTCAGGCGGTCATGCAATGTTTGTATGGCCGATTGCACCTTGGGATTATTTAAGTCAATTGGCCCCGCTGCCTGCCCAGGCTCCAGGCGCACACCGGCTTCTGCTGCCACTTGTTTGCGCAAGCTGGCTTCCTGAATGGCGCGTGTATCTGCGGCTACATCGTAGCCAGGTACAATGCCCAGCGCTAATTGCTGGCGTTTGGCGAGCGCGTTGCTTACCGTGTGCAATTTCTCCAGTTCCGGTGGCGCAACCGTGGTATTGCCAGGGTCAAACACAATCGCTTCCAGCTTTTCACCGCCGCCAAACAGTTTGCCCAGCGCGCTGAAAGGCGCGGTCACGATTTTGGTTAGCACATTGGTGAAGGCTTTCCAGACAATCCCGCCTATGCTGAACTTGGGGTCGTCCAGGCTGCCACTCACAGGCAAGTCCAGGTCAATCACCCCGTCACTGTCTTCCAAAATGGCAATCGCCAGGTCCAGGGGCAGGTTAGGCGCATCTTTGCTATCAACTCTTTCACCCAGGGTGAGTTTGTTGATGACAAACTTGTTTTCACCCGCCAGTACACGCTGTTTGATTTTATAGCCCAAGTCTACAGACAGCTTGCCGGATTCAATTTTGCGCCCGGCAAACTTACCGGAATAGGGCGTGAGGCGATTCATCTCCAGGTTGGTGAATGCCAGTTTGATATCGGTAAATTCTGTGGTTTTAAACGGTTGCAACGAGCCACGGATGCGTGCTGCACCGTAATCATCTACCTTGCCATCCAGTTCGACTTGTGCAGTCGATGACGGGTTGCTGGAAATGCCGTTGATGACGCCGCCCAGGGTGTGGATGTGCGTGCCAAACGGTTGTGGCAGCGATAAGTCAGCAAATTCCAGTTCGGCGTTATTGATACGTACCGTATCAATTGCAACCGGGAAGTCGCTGCTAGTGCTGGCAGGCGTTGCCGTTGCGGTGGTTTGACTCACGGGGGCTGGCGCCGCCTTCGTTGTGGTCGATGCGGTTGCCGCTGTCTGGTCTGGCGTAGCCGTGCGCATGACCTTGGTGATATTCAGGCTGCGGTCAGGGTAAATGATAAATTTACTTTGCGGCTTGCTCAATGTCAGCGTGCTTAATTGCAGTTTGTTGGGTGCCAGTGATAGCGCCAAGCCGTCCCCTTGCAGTTTCTCCCAGCGTAAAAATGGTTGCTGGCTCGCCTCCTCCAGGATGGACAGCTGGTTGACACTAAAGCCGCCGTCAAACTTGGTTGCCCCGCTGCTGGTTTGTTGCAGTTTACCCTGCAGGCTGGCAGAACCGTTTTCCAGTTGCAGTAAGGCAGCTTGCTGGATATAAGGGGCAAAGGGTTTCAGTGCCAGGTCAGTAAGTGTGCATTGCAACTCGGTTTTAAAAGGGGCTGCAGCCAGTTTGCCTTGCAGGTTGAACTGACCGCCTTGTTTGACCTTGAATCCAGCTTTCACCGGCAGCAAGCGTGCCATATTCTGGCTCAGGTCGCTAGCTTCCACGCTGGCATCCACCACATCCAGCACCACAGGTGTCGGTGTCGATTGATCTTCAATATGAATGTCTGCCTGTTGCAAGGCCAGCCGCTTCACGGCGTAAGACCATGGTTTCGCGGGCGCCGCTGCCTGTGTGCTTGTTTTGGCAGTCACCGTGTAGCTGCCTGGGGCAGGTGCCAGCATGGCTTGCCAGTTCAGGCGTTGATCCGCTTGCCTGATGACCGTTGTTTTAAGTCCTTGTAATTGAATCGCGGCAATATCAACTTTTTGCTGGTCCAGCGCCAGTTGCGCATTATTCAGCGCAAACCTGGCTAATTGTGCGGCGGGTTTTTTATCTGATTGGACGCTGAGTTGTGTTGCTTCCAGTTGCACATTTTTTAGCGCCAAGCCTGACGTATTATCTACCGCCAGCTGTAGATTGAGGTCGCCAACCGTGGCTTGCAAGGGCTTGGCAAATTGCTGGTCGGTATAAGCGAGCTGCCAGTGCGTCAGGGCGATGTCGTCTATCGCAAATTGGAAGGGGGCGCCGGCCTTTTCATTGACCTTTTCATCTGGCACCGCAGGGGTCTCAGCAGGCGAGGGCGTGGCTGTTGCAGGTTCGGCAAAGGCGAGTTGCCAATCAAGTCCGGCAGCCGTTTGCGTCGCCGATAATTGCCCTTTGTTTAATAAAATGTGTGCCACATTGGCCCGGCGTTCTGCCAGATTGAGGCTGACATTTTCGATCGCCAGTTCTGGCAATGTAAATAATGTTTTTTGTGCTTGTTGTAACTGAGTTTGCTCAATATGCAGGTTCAGGTTGTCAAATGTGAGTTGCGCCTGCTTGTCATGCTCGAAGACCAGCTTGGGCAAAGCCAGGCTGCTTTTGGCAATTGAAACGTCTGCCTGTGGTTTATGCAGTTTGAGTTGATCAAGTTGAATGTTGATGTCTTGTGTCGTGACCAATAACCGTTTTTGTTGATCTAGCGTCAGATGTTTGGCTTTGACTTCCAACTGCGAAAAAGCGAGTTGATCACCTTGCGCCAATGCGCCTGCCAAATCGTTCACGCGCAGTTTTGCATCGCTGACCAACAGTTTCGGTTGTTGATTCGGTAAAGAAAAGTCATAGTTAAACTGGCTGGTAAACGTACCTGCCGTGACTTGCAGCGGCAACTTGGCCGTGTTTATCCATTGCATGACTTTGGCGATTTGCAAACCTTCGATCGCCAGTGAGCCTTGTGATGCCAGTGGATTGACGCCAAAATTGCCTTTCCACTTGATGGTCGCGCCTTGGTACGGCAGTTTGGCGGCAATCAGGTAGTCACCACGGTCTTTAGGTAGCGTGGAAAAGCCTTCGAGTTCAAAATCCAGTGGCTTGAGTGAGGCTTGTAGCGGCGTGGCGTGTTGCGCATCCTGGTAATCGATATTGCCCTGGCTGATCGCGATATTTTCAATGATGACACGCGGCAAGTCTTTATTTGGCGGCGTTGGATCCTCGTTGAGTTTTGCAATGAGGTCAGCCCAGTTGAGGCGGCCCTGTTTGGAGATATGCACATCGACGCGCGGCGCTGTCAGCGTAATTTGCTTGAGTTTCCAGGCCCAGTTGAACAGGCCGCTGGCTTCAAGATCGACCACCAGTTTGTCAAACGATGCCAGTGGCGCACCGTTTGTTTCGGTCAGCGCCAGCTTCTCGATGGTCGTGGTGAGGCGCAGCGGGTCAAACGTGACTTTTTCTACACTGGCTTTACTGGCCAATTGGTGTTCGGCTACCCATGGTAATAGCCATTTTGCCAGCGGATTGATGGCCAGCCAGGCAAATGCAAAGTAGAAGACAATAAGCCCGGCAAGCACCTTGAAAGTCAGTGATTGCACCAGGGGACGTAAGGAAGGGGGCAGGCGATTCAACATAGGTGTTAATTTAGCAGAAATTAAATCTTTTATATCGTTTGTTGACACCGGAAAGTGACAAATCTTTGCGTGTCACACAGGGCCAGGGATAGCCTCGAATAAGTCAGGAAACCCATGTCATGAAGGTGACATTGCCATCCGTTTTCATGTATGCTTAAGTTAACGCGTTATACAGGATGCTGTTTTCAGCAGTAACTATGGCTTCAGAGCCGGATAAGTTGTCTCACAAACCCTCACTTTTAGAACGATTAAGCCATTTTCTTCTGCGCGAGCCAGAAGACCGCGAGCAACTGGTCGAGTTGCTGCATGGGGCTTATGAAAATCACCTGATGGACAGCGATTCGCTGGCCATGATTGAAGGTGTCCTGCAAGTCAGTGAAATGCAGGTCAGGGATATCATGATCCCGCGTTCGCAAATGGACGTCATTGATATTGCCCAGCCGCCAGAAAGCTTTCTGCCGTTTGTCATTGAAACGGCGCACTCCCGCTTCCCTGTCATTGAAGATAATAAAAACGATGTGATCGGCATTTTGCTGGCCAAGGACTTGTTGCGCTATTACGCCAACGAGACATTCGAGCTGCGCGATATGCTGCGTCCGGCGGTGTTTATTCCCGAGTCCAAGCGCCTGAATGTGTTGTTAAAAGAGTTCCGCAGTAACCGTAATCATATTGCCATTGTGGTTGATGAGTATGGTGGCGTAGCCGGGATGGTGACGATTGAAGATGTGCTGGAGCAAATTGTCGGCGACATCGAGGACGAATACGATGATGATGAAGGCGAAGGCAATATCATTCAGCAGGAGCCGGGCATTTATCGCGTCAAAGCCTTGACCGAGATTCCTGAATTTAATGAAGCCATAGGCACCGAGTTTAGCGACGAAGAGTTTTCTACCGTGGGTGGCCTGGTGGTGAATCACTTCGGTCATTTGCCCAAGCGAGGCGAGCATATCCGTATTGATAATCTCAGTGTCACCGTGGTACATGCCGACAGTCGCCGTGTACATGTGTTACTGGTCGAACAGTTGCCGGAAGAGGCGTATCCTATCGAGTCTGTGTAGTGCCTCTTGTATGAACCTATTGCTGTTTTAATTGCCTGAGTTTCTGAGTATAAAGGAGAGTCATGATGAGAGCACAAACTTGGTTAAACGGGGTATTGGCTGTTGCATTATTGTCTTTAAGCGGCGCGGTGCTGGCAGGTGCGGCGGCTGGCAAGTTGCCTGAGGACGAGCAGGGCTTTGTGGATGCGGTGGGCAAGTTGAATCGCGCGCAGTTAATTGCATTATTGGGCGAGCCAGCGCGCGCGGAAGATGTGAAGTTAAAAGATAGCGGGCGCGTGGTGGCTTCTATCTGGCATTATCACAATATCAATAAAGATGCCGCGGGGGCTTATTACCCAACCACAGAGCTGGATCTGATTGATGACCAGGTCAGTGTGGTCGTGTTTCTGAATAATGATGGGTCTGATGCCAATGCTGGTCAGACGTATGAAGTACAACCGAATCCCGCCGATTTGTAATCTTTGATTTTTGTGGGTAGTTAAAAAGCAAAGGGCGCCACAGCGCCCTTTGTCATATCACTATCGCCAGAAAATTATTTTTTCAGGCTGTCACGAATTTCACGTAACAAGACGATATCTTCCGGTGTCGCTGCTGGCGCAGGTGCTGGTTCGGCCTGTTTCAGGCTGTTCATGAATTTAACCATCTGGAAAATAATAAATGCCAGAATAACGAAGTTGAGCACAATGGTGATGAAATTACCGTAAGCCAGTACCGCGCCCAGTTTTTTGGCTTCTGCCAGGGCCAGGTCAGCCGATTGGCCGTTGAGTGGCACATACAGGTTGCTAAAATCAAAACCGCCAAAGATTCTGCCGATGACCGGCATGATAATGTCGTTCACCATGGAATCAACGATCTTGCCGAAGGCACCACCAATGATGACACCGACCGCCAGGTCCATGACGTTGCCCTTCAGCGCAAATTGTTTAAACTCGGTCATCACACTCATTCACTTACTCCTGATGTTAATAATTGTAGATAGTTGCAAATGATGACTATAGGCGCGGACTTGCCAGGTTGTCAATTGCCGGGGCGCTGATCTTTTACCTGTCACGGTTGAATAGGGTGCTGTGTGATATATTGAATCATTCTGATTTTTGATGGATTAAAAAGAGTCTACATGCAGTTGTTTCACAGCTTGCGCGAGTTGCGCGCATTTCTGGCCAGTCGCCGCGACCAGCGCGTGGGGTTTGTGCCAACCATGGGTAATTTACATGCGGGGCATTGCCAGTTGGTGACGCTGGCGAAAAAGCATGCAGAGATTGTGGTGGTCAGTATTTTTGTAAACCCGCTGCAATTTGGTGCCAATGAGGATTTCGGCAGTTATCCACGCACTTTGCAGTCTGACTGTGACAAACTGCAAGCCGTGGGCGCTGATGTGGTGTTTGCACCAGCGGTAGAGGAAATGTACCCTGACTTTGATGGTCAGGATTTGCACCAGCAGATGGTGATTCAACCGCCACCTTTGGCCGATGATCTATGTGGCGCCAGCCGCCCTGGCCATTTTGCCGGTGTGGCGACCGTGGTCGCCAAGCTGTTTCATATGGTGCAACCGCAAGTGGCGGTGTTTGGCAAAAAAGACTACCAGCAGCTAATGGTGATCCGCGCATTGGTACGGCAACTCAATTTTGAGATTGAAATCATTGCCGGAGAAACCGCGCGTGAGGCTTCCGGCCTGGCCATGAGCTCAAGAAATGGCTATTTGACCGCAGCAGAAAAAACACAGGCCGCGCAGTTAAATCAGCAGTTGCAAGTCATGAAACAAGCCTTGCTGACTGACCAGCGTGACTATGCGGCTTTGCAAACGCAAGCCCGTTTAGCGTTAAGCCAGCAGGGCTGGCAGGTAGATTATGTAGAGATCCGGCGTCAACAGTCACTGACCTTGCCGGATGCGCAGACCCGTGAATGGGTGATACTGGCCGCAGCCAGGTTGGGCAAGACGCGGCTCATCGATAACTGCGAAGTCAGCGCCTGATGCAATTACATACGTTTTTTGATAAATTTATTTTGCGCTAAGCTATTGATAACTTTATAATTACGACCTTTTCCGCGCGAGTGGAAGTTCGAGCTAAGGGACGCAATGCAAAGAACCATGTTGAAATCAAAGCTGCATCGAGTGCGTGTGACGCATAGCGAGCTGCACTATGAAGGCAGCTGTGCGATTGATGAAGCCTTGCTGGAGGCCGCCAATATTCATGAATATGAGCAAATCCAGATTTACAACATCAACAATGGTGAGCGTTTCACAACTTATGCCATTCGTGCCGAGCGTCACTCTGGCGTGATTTCGGTCAATGGTGCTGCGGCGCACAAAGCGGATCCTGACGATTTGATTATTATTGCCAGCTATTCCCAGTATACCGAAGCCGAATTGACTCACTACCATCCGCAACTGGTTTACGTCGATGCGCAAAACCGCATTGTCGAGCAAAAAAACCATATTCCTGCGCAAGCCGCCTGATTTTGAATACACCTATGCAACCAAACATTGATACCCTGTCTCTTGAAGAGATGAAACTGGCCGTCGTCGACGCGCTGGAAGATATTAAAGCCTTTGACATCACCGTGATGGACGTGCGCCGTATGACGGCGGTGACCAGCTACATGATTGTCGCCAGTGGTAACTCTACCCGCCAATGCAAGGCAATCGCCGATAATGTGCGTGAAAAGCTGAAAGAAAAAGGCCTGGAAGCGCGCGGCGTAGAGGGCGAAAAAGAAGGCGAGTGGGTCTTGGTCGATTTAGGCGATATCGTGGTGCATGTCATGGTGCCAACCACCCGCGCTTATTACAACATTGAACAACTGTGGACCGAGTCACAGACGCGTCGCGCGGCTTCTGCTGCCTAAAAGCACGACACTCCTCCAGATATGAAACTCAATATCATCTCGGTCGGCCATAAAATGCCCGACTGGGTTGAAACTGCCTGCGCCGAATACTTGAAGCGCATGCCACGTGAACTTGAAACACGCATCATCGAAATCAAACCTGATAAACGTGCGGCCGGTAAAAATAGTGAAGTGGTGCAGGAGGCCGAAGCCAAGCGTATCCTGGAAGTGGCCGGTAAAGATTATCTGGTGGCGCTGGATGAGCGTGGCCAGGCCGTCACTACCTTGCAACTGGCAGAAAAGCTCAAAAGCTGGCAAGAAATGGGGCGTGATGTGTCCTTAGTGGTGGGCGGTGCTGATGGTTTACATGCACAACTCAAAACGCAGGCGCAATGGCTGTTCAGCTTGTCTAAATTGACCATGCCGCATGGCATGGTGCGTGTGATGCTGGCTGAGCAACTTTATCGCGCCCACACGGTTCTAAGTGGTCATCCCTATCACCGAGAGTAACGATGTCTAAAGCATTGGTCTGGTTGCGTCGCGACCTGCGCGATGATGATCATGCCGCGCTGTATCACGCCTTGAAGCGGCATACGCAAGTGATTGTCGCTTTTGTTTTTGATACGGATATTTTGCATGCATTAACGGATAAACAAGATCGCCGGGTTGAATTTATCTGGGAAAGCGTACGCGAACTCAAGCAGTCTTTACAAGCGCACGGCAGTGACCTGATCGTGCGTCATGGCCGGGCACAAGTAGAAATCCCGGCGCTGGCGCGCGCACTCAATGTCACAGCAGTCTATGCCAACAAAGATTATGAGCCGGTCGCGATTGCCCGCGATGAAGTAGTAGCGCAGGCGCTGCTTGAGGCTGGTCAAACCCTGCATTTATTCAAAGATCAGGTGCTGTTTGAACAAGATGAGGTGATGACACAAACCGGCAAGCCATATGGGGTATTCACGCCGTATAAAAATGCCCATCTGGCCAAGTTGAATGCCTTTTATTTAAAAGCTTACCCGGTCAAAAAATATATCAGTCATCTTGCGCCCGTGGCGCCAGCGCCCATGCCGACGCTGGCATCGCTGGGGTTTGAGCGCACCAATCTTGCCGCATTGCGCTTGCCAACCGGTATGGCTGGTGCGCAGCAGTTATTCGAGGATTTTCTGCATCGTATCGACCAGTATCATGATGCGCGTAATTACCCGGCGGTCAAAGGCGTGTCTTATCTGTCGGTGCATTTGCGTTTCGGCACAATTTCCATCCGCCAACTGGCGCATGCGGCCTGGCAATTATCCCTGGCGGGTAATGAGGGGGCGGCGATCTGGTTGAGTGAGTTGATCTGGCGTGATTTTTATTTCCAGATTCTGTTTCACCGGCCAGACTTGCAACAAGGTCGTTCTTATAAGCCGGAGTATGAGGCGCTGCCTTTTACCAATGACGCTGACTGGTTTGCTGCGTGGTGCGAAGGGCGTACCGGTTTCCCAATTGTGGATGCGGCCATGCGCCAGTTAAACCAGACCGGTTACATGCATAACCGTTTGCGCATGGTCGTCGCCAGTTTCCTGGTCAAGGATCTGCTCATAGACTGGCGTTGGGGTGAGCGTTATTTTGAGCAAAAGTTAATCGATTTTGACTTTGCAGCCAATAATGGTGGCTGGCAATGGGCAGCCTCGACCGGTTGTGACGCGCAACCTTATTTCAGGATTTTTAACCCGCAATCGCAGTCAGAAAAGTTTGATCCGCAAGGCAAATTTATCCGTAAATATGTGCCGGAGCTTGCCGGTCTTGATGACCAGCAAATTCATGCGCCATGGGCAGAGAAATTTCGTAAAAAAGGCTTGTTTGACAAAGGCTTAGTGCTCGACTACCCGGTGGCTGTGGTGGATCATGCGCAACAGCGCGAAGAGGCCTTGCGCTTATACAAAAATAATGTGAAGCAAAGATGACATTTGATGTAGAATAAGATCGTTTTACTTCGTGCTAAGGTGAGGTCTGCATCACGCCTGCTGGTTAATTTAACCGACTTTTTAACAATGATCCCTTCAACTTTTAGAAGAGATTTCCGTTAACTGAGATGACACACATTTGCGAAGTACGCACTGCAAGCTGTGTTGGGGATACAACAATTTAAATGCGCTTGAAAAGCTTCTAAACATAATGACAAATATGAAAACATTAAGAGCGATTGTACTGACTGCAGTTCTGGTGAGTGTCTCTGGTTGCGCCACAACCAATAAAGACCCACTGGAAGGCATCAACCGGGGAATTTACAAATTTAACGATGTGGCTGACCGTTATGCCATGAAACCCGTTGCCAAAGCCTACAAAGCCGTTGCGCCTACGCCTGTGCGTACTGGCATCAGCAACTTCTTTAGCAACCTCGGCACCTTGACCACCGTCGTGAATGACCTGTTGCAACTGAAGTTTGCCCAGGCCTTTACCGATGCTGGCCGCTTTGTCATCAACTCTACCTTTGGTATTGCCGGTTTTATTGATGTGGCCAGCATGGACAATGTGCCAAAACACCAGGAAGACTTTGGTCAAACCCTGGGTTACTGGGGCGTTGGTTCCGGCGCGTATCTGGTGCTGCCGATTGTTGGGCCGAGCACCGTGCGTGATGCCAGCGGTTTGTTCATTGATACCGTGACTTCCGACCCGATTACCTATTTGCATAATACTGGCCAGATCCGTGCCCACAACCAGGTACGTGCGATACAGTTGCTGGATAAACGCACGCAATTGCTGGATGCGACCGATTTGGTGGATAACGCGTCGATTGATCCCTATGCATTTATGCGTGATGCTTACCTGCAACGCCGTGCCAGCCTGATCCAGGATGGCCTGGTACCTAAAGAGTTGCTGGAAGATGAGTTCGAGCCTGCAGATGAAGATACGCCAAACCATTCGGAACAAACACCAGCCACCACGGATGCCGTATTGTTGCAATCTGCCGCGCCAATCGAAGGCACTGCGACTGAGAATGCAGTCACTGAAGGTGCACCGGTAGCGCAGCCAGCGCAAGCAGTGGATGCCTCTGAGTCTGTCGTTTCTGAGGCGACCGCTGCTGAAATGGTCATCGAGTTAAGCGAATCCACGGAAATCGCGCCTGAGGCATTGCCGCCGATGCTGGATCAGTCTCAAGCAGATCAAGCTGCTGCAGAACAAGAACCCGTGGTTGAAAACGAAGCTGCAACTGCAGCCATGGTTGCGGGTGTTGATGAAACATTGTTGACCCTGGATGCTGCAGTGCCCGAGCAATAGTAGCCGACATCTTCGGTGATACAAAAAAGGCTTTGCGTTGTGCAAAGCCTTTTTTATTTGCTGTCGCTGTGACCGCGGTATTTATTCCGCAGAGGCGATGGTCATCCGCTCAATCAGTATCGATCCGGTCAGTCTTGAGCTGTTCGGAATGGTATCGTTACCAATCGCAACAATGCTTTTCAACATGTCTTTCATATTGCCCGCAATGGTGATTTCTTCTACCGGGTGCACAATCTGCCCGTTCTCTATCCAATAGCCAGCAGCTCCTCGGGAATAGTCACCTGTCACCATATTCATACCGTGCCCTAATAGCTCTGTCACCAGCAAGCCGGTGCCCATGGTATGCAACAGTTGCTCAAGGTTATGGCCTGTTGAACGCACCATAATGTTGTGCGCGCCACCAGCATTGCCTGTCGACTGCATGCCCAGCTTGCGGGCAGAATAGCTCCCCAGTAAATATCCTTGTAACACACCGTTCTCAACCAGTGTGCGTGGGCGGCAAGCCACGCCTTCGCTATCAAAGGCGCTGCTGCCAGCACCTTTGAGTACAAACGGGTTTTCATCAATCTGCAGCAATGCGCTGGCAATGGGCTGGCCCAGGCTGTCGAGCAAGAAAGAGGATTTTCGGTATAAGTTGCCGCCAGAGATCGCACTAATCAAGGTGCCGATCAGGCCGCTTGCCAATGGCGCCTCAAATAAGACCGGGTATTGGCCGGTTTTGATCGGGCGAGCACCCAGGCGCTTGACAGTGCGCGAGCCCGCCGTCTGGCCGACTTGCTCCGGTGTGGCCAGGTCGTGCGCATCGCGCGCGCTGCTATACCAGTAATCACGTTGCATCAGGCCATCTGCTTCGGCAATCACCGAGCAACTGATGCTATGGCGTGAGCTTGGATAGCCGCCAATAAAACCATGGCTATTAGCATAAGCAAATGCACCGCTCTGGCTATAAATACTGGCACCTTCGCTGTTGCTAATACGTGTATCTACGGCGAGGGCGGCGGCCTCACAACGCTTGGCCAATGCCAGTGCGGCGTCGACGTCAATCTGCCACGGGTGGTGCAAGGATAAATCTGGAAATTCTGTCGCCATCAAATCGGCATCGGCCAAGCCGCAGAACGGGTCCTGCGCGGTATATTTTGCAATATTACAGGCGGCTTCAACCGTGTCTTTCAAGGCCTGAGGACTCAAGTCAGAGGTGCTGGCATAGCCTTTTCTCTGGCCAAAATACACCGTGACTGAACAGCCTTTGTCGCGGTTGTATTCAATGTTTTCAGTCTCGCCTTGCCTGACGGACACATTCTGGCCGGTGCCAAAACTGACCTCTGCTTCGGCACTGCTGGCACCTGCTTTACGTGTCAGTTGAATAATGTCTTGGGCGATTTGTTGAAGTTGATCCGATTGCATGCTGTACGCGCTTGTTTCTTGCTTGGCAGTTAAAACTGTTATCATACCCGATTTGGCAGAGATTGCTTTTACCATGACATCTGAAACCTTTGATGATTCCCAACCCAGTAAAACCAGATTGAAAGCAGAGGCGGATGCTGCGCAGGAAATAGGCCGTCAATTGGTTGCGCTACCTAAGGATAGATTGAAGAAACTTCAATTAGAGGAATCCTTGCTGGATGCCATTGCCGAAGCCAAGCGCATTACCGCGAATGGCGCCATTCGTCGCCAGATGCAGTATATCGGCCGTTTGATGCGTGACACTGATTTGGCGCCTATCGTCGAGCAACTGCAAAAATGGGACGGCAAACACAAGGAAGAAAATGCCCGCTTTCATCACATGGAGCGCTGGCGTATGCGCTTGCTTGAGGATGTCAAAGTGATCGAGTTGTTTATTGCTGAGTTTCCGCAAACCAATGTGCAGCAAATGCGTACCCTGATTCGCAATGCACAAAAAGAGCACGCCGCAGGCAAGCCACCCAAAAGTAGCCGCGAACTGTTTAAAGTGATTCGCGAAGTGATGGAGGGTAAAAGTGGTGCCGAAGATGATGCGTTTGATGCAGAGATGCCAGAAGACGAGTCTTTGGACGATTAATCATAAAACAAGATTGAATTAGCGAGTGGCGACTCTGTGTCAACGACTTGCTAATGACATGAAAGAGGGGAGGCAACATGCACAGCCATATTGATCTGGAACTTGATTTAACCGGTCTGGAAAGTCCGCTGCCCATGTTGAAAACGAAGGATGCGCTGGATCACTTGTTACCAGGGCAGGTCATGCTGGTAAAAACCACCGCCGCTGGCAGTGAGCAGAATATTCGTAATTTGATCAATAATCACCCGGTCAAATTATTGTCCTTGAACAAGGATAATGGCGTATTTCATTTCTTGATTGCAAAAGAAGCTGTATTGGCGGGCGAATAAGCGACTGTGCGTCATGTTTTATAAGCAGGCTGTAAAAAACAGCCTGCTGATTCAAGCTTATTCCGGTTTTTTGGGCGGTAGTAAAAACTTGCCAGGCTGACGATACAGCGCCGTCAACAGCTCCAGCCAAAAAGCCTTCCAGTGACGGTAACGTACTTTCCTCGATTTCATCGCCACATAAATCGCCAGGCCGAAGCTGGTGATCAGGTTGGTGGTGCCGACTAATGCAATGCCGAGTATCGTGGTTGCAATAATGTAGTGGCTGACCTGAAAGTCCAGGGCTGGCAAAGCGTAGCCGGCAAATGCCGCCACAAAAGTGACGTGGCGGATGTCCAGCGGCAAGCCCAACATGACGCCCAAGCCGGACGCAAAACCCAGCAAACAGCCAAAGTAGAAGTTACCCGCCAGCGCCCCCAGGTTGTGGCGGATATATTCGGTAATGCGCCACAGGCGATCTTTGCCTAGAAGATTTTGCAGCCAGTGCAAATGGCCTAAACGCTCCGGAATCCGGTTGTAAGCGGCTAAATTGTCGTGGTAGCCAGCGATCAGCCCGGATAAAAACAGGCAGACACCCGCTACCGCGGCATACATGACTGTCAGGCTGATCAGCGGGTTATTACTATCCAGTAAGGCATGCGCTTTTTCGGCGCCAATAAAATGATGGCCGGTGGCTTGCATGATCAGCCAGTCAATCAGGATCGCCATCGGAATCACCACCACCACATTACCCAGGATGGCAATAGTCTGGCTGCTGGTGGTTTGCGCGACAATATTCACCAGGTTATGGATGTTTTTGCTATCGTGGCCATGGTCATCTATGGTGGAGGCGATGGTTGCCGCCGTCATCGCCGGTTGTTTGGTGGCGACGGTAAAGTGCAGCAAATGGATAATGACAAAACCCAGGCCGTAATTGAGACTGAACAGGATCGCTTCTGTCAGCGGCGGCAGGTGGTAGCTGGCAATCATGATTTTAATCATGCCCATGATGGCGATGATAATGCCCGCGCCCATGGCTGAGCCCATCAGTTTGAAGTATTCATTGCGGTGTTGCGCGATGTAATGCTCGCCGGTGTGGCTGGCGTTTTCAGTCACGCGCAAGGCCAGTAACTCTGTATTTTGGCGCCAGTATTCAGACAGGTTGTTTTTCTTGCATTCGGCATCTACCAGTTGTTTGAGCAAACGTGTGATGGCGTGGCTGACATCATGCTTCAGGATCAGGCCATGCAAAATATCCAGCAATAACTGCATGCGTTGAATTTGCTGCAATATGCGTTGCATCAGCGCCGTGAGCGAAATGCTGGTCCCGGTTTTGGCATTCGATTTGCGGATTTCATACGTCAGCTGCTCGCAGCGTTTGAGCACGCTGTACAAATGCTGGATGTCTTCTGCCTGAATCGCCGGCAGTGCCAGAAACTGTTGAATTTCGATGTTTTGCGTAATAAACGGCGAGCCATTCGACTCCAGGTCTTCATGTTGCAAAATCAGCTCGGGGTCCAGTCCGGAAGCGGATAAGCGATACGACAGCACCTGTAGTGCATCTTTGACCTCCTGGATACAGTTTTGCTGTTGCTGCGCGTTACCCTGGCTGATGTCCAGTGTCTGCATGAAGTCGCGCCAGACGGTGTCCGGCATGCCAATAACCCAGTCGACATCACTGTTTTTGTGAAATATCTGCCCAAACACATCTTTCAGGTATTTGGGGTCTGGCACATCGGGCAGTAGCTTGTGCCAGAGGCGGCGGTAGATTTCGGTGAAAAAACCAAGATCAGACTGGATGCCATGGTCGGAATAGAGCGAAATCACACTTTTTTCGTCCAGTAACCTGAGCAGGCTGTTACGCAATGACAAGGCATACTGTGGATGTTGCTGCAGCAGAAAGCACAAAGCCTGTAACGCCTTGCTGGCGCTCTCGATGTCGGTGGACACCTTGGGGCGGATATCGTCGAACAGCGCCCGCAAGAATTGGATATCGTCCAGGTCACCGGCAGCTTCACGGGCTGCCTGGTGCTCGAAGGTAGGTTGAAACATGCACAACACTTTCTGTAATTCTATTTTTAACAAAGGGATTGCCGCTTACATGAGGAGTAGGGTGGCAATCGCTCGGGGGCTACTAAAGTCGTGGCCGTTATAACTGTACATCAGTCGCCAGTGGCTCTCCTTGGCGCTCTAATTGCAATTTGACGGCTTTGCCACGGTATTTTCTCACCAGGTTGGACAGTTGGGCCGCATCATCCACTTTTTCGTTGTTGAGGCTCAGTAATTGATCGCCACGCACCACACCGCCTTTTTCAGCTGCAGAGCCATGAATCACTGCGATCACGCGTACGCCCTCACTGCTGGCAGTGTTAGTCGGCACATCCTCACCTTGCGTCGCCTGTTTAGGCACCAGTTTAATCACATGGATACCCAGCAGCGGAGGTGGCAGTTTTGCCCAGTAGGTGGCGTAATAGCGATAGCTGCTGGCGGTTGCCGCCACATCTTTTTCGGTCAGTGATTGCCCTTTTTTAACCGCTTCTTTGATGACTTCCATTCTGGATGACGGCGAAGCGCCGCCAGCCTTTTTCATATAAACCAGGATGCTGTCGGCCTGGATAGCGCGGCCATGGTTGCGTGCCTGTTCCGCATCGACTTCGCCCGCTTCAAAGCTACTGAATCCCATCAGGTCGTAACCGTTTTCCAGCATCTTGATATTGTCTTCATCGCGGCGCGTACCACTGAATAGCTGCGGTTCTGGGTTCGCTTGCAACGAGTGTAAATCACCCTGATTTTGTGCCTGGTAATGGTTGCTGTAAGGGTTGTCTTCTGCCCAGGTGGCAGGGCTGAAGGCCAGGGCTACCAGCATGGCAGCATGCTTAATATATAAGGACCACTTGCTTGATAAGGAAGGGGCGGGCATAACGGACTGTCCAGGCTTGCACAGGGGGTTCATCGAATTCTCCATGATCGAATGGCAGGTTGTAATGTTATGATGTATTGGTACATTAACACAGTCACCATTGACATAGACCAGGTTATGCAAGAACAATTCGCGCGCATTGGATTAGTTTCTATCAGTGATCGTGCCTCGCAAGGCGTATATGAAGACAAGGGCATCCCGGCGCTTACCGCCTGGCTGGCACAAGCCCTGGTTTCTCCATATACAGTATCCAGCCGCCTGATTGCCGATGATCAAGCGACCATTTCCCAGACTCTCAAGCAACTGGTGGACGAAGAAGGTTGCCACCTGGTGCTGACCACGGGCGGCACCGGCCCTGCGCTCAGGGATGTAACGCCGGAGGCGACATTGGCGATTGCCGACCGTGACATGCCAGGCTTCGGTGAGCAAATGCGGCAAATCAGCCTGCGTTTTGTGCCAACGGCGCTTTTGTCGCGCCAGGTGGCGGTGATCCGCAAGCAATGCCTGGTGATTAACTTGCCGGGACAGCCCAAATCGATACAGGAAACGCTGGAAGGCCTTAAAGATAACGAAGGCAATACGCTGGTGCCGGGTATTTTTGCGGCAGTGCCGTATTGCCTGGACTTGCTGGCGACCAGCGACAAACCGATGCCTTATCTGGAAACTGACGAAACCATCGTCAAATCTTTTCGTCCTAAATCTGCCATTCGTAAATAAACTCAATTCTTCAGTAATTAAAGAGATTGCATGCGTTACCACACCATTTCCCGGCTGATTTTTATAAGTTGTTTTGCTTTGCTGACCTATTTGTTGCTGATGGAAATGGCGCCAACAAACGATGGCTCAATTTACAAAGACAAAATTCAGCATGTGATTGCCTTTGGTGGTGTCACTTTCTGGGGCTTGTTGGCATTTCAACGTTTTCCTAAAACGACTTTGTTCGGGCTGACCGCATTTGGTGCGCTGATGGAAGTATTGCAAGGCATACTCACTACCACCAGGCAGCCCAGCGTCTATGACTGGCTGGCGGATGTCGTTGGTATTTTGCTGGCTTGGGGCATCGCCACGGTGTGGTTGCGCTGGTGGCAGGGTCGTCGTGGCTGAGTTTGCGCTCATCGCCAAATATTTTACCCGGCCAGCACAAGCTGATCTGGGCGTGGGCGATGATGCGGCCCTGATTCGCGTGCGATCTGGCTATCAGTTGGCGGTTTCGGCAGATATGTCAGTGGCAGGCACACATTTTTTTGCCGATATTGACCCGTTTGTCATCGGCTGGAAATCGATGGCGGTGAATGTCAGTGATATGGCCGCCATGGGCGCCGAGCCAAAATGGGCCACCTTGTCGATTGCCTTGCCAGAGGTTGATGGGTCCTGGTTGCAAAGGTTTAGTGACGGGCTGTTTGCCTGTGCTGATGCTTTTGGCGTGTCACTGATTGGCGGTGACACCACGCGCGGACCATTGAATGTCGCGATTAATATCATGGGTGAAGTGCCGCAAGGCCAGGCATTGCAGCGCAATGGCGCGCAAGCGGGCGATGATATCTGGGTCAGTGGCGTATTGGGGCAGGCTGCTTTATGGCTGCAGCATCGCTTAGGCAAGCTGGATGTGCATGCCGAAGAACTCGCTGCGCTGGCCACGGCCATGCACCACCCGCAACCGCGCGTGGCGTTAGGGCTGGCATTGCGTGGCATGGCGACCTCCGCACTGGATATTTCAGATGGCTTGCTGGCAGATCTGGCGCACATACTAGAGGCGTCTGCCGTTGGCGCTGAGCTGGATTGGGCGGCGATGCCCAAGCCATTGTTGCCGCTGTCGTCAGTGACAGACACTGTGTTGCAACAGGCAGTGTTGGCCGGTGGCGATGATTATGAATTATGTTTTACTGCTGCGCCGCAGCACAGGGATGCCTTGCAGGCACTTTCAACGCAACTGGGGTTGCCCTTGAGCCGTATTGGGAAAGTGACTGCGCATGCAGGTTTACAGGTGTTTAACGGTGAGGCCCGCATCGACTTATCGCAGAAAGGGTATGCGCATTTTGGCTAATGACCGTCAGCCACCGCAGCCGCCAAGTTGGCGCTTGCTGTTTTCACATCCTTTACATTGCCTGAGTTTTGGCCTGGGCACAGGCTTGTCGCCCAAAGCGCCCGGTACCGTCGGCACATTATTGGGCTTTCCACTGTATTGGCTATTGATGAATTTGCCACTCGCACAGCAGTGCTTAAGTTTAGGCGTGTTGTTCTTGCTCGGCGTCTGGTGTTGTGAAGTGACAGGGCGCGCACTAGGTGTCAGTGACCATGGTGCCATTGTGTGGGATGAAGTCGTGGCGATGGCCGCGGTGTTGATCGCGGTGCCCTTCACCTTGGGCTGGGGCCTAGCTGCGTTTGCCAGCTTTCGTTTGTTTGATATCTGGAAGCCTTTTCCGATTGGCTGGGTCGATCAGCGCGTAAAAGGCGGCTTTGGGGTAATGCTGGATGATGTCTTGGCCGCAATCATGGCCATATTACTATTGCAAGTCGCGCAAGGATTTTTGTCATGAATATGCTGCTTGAGTTAAGCACTAGCCTGGGGCAGGCGCTGCAAGCAAAACACTGGCAACTGGCGCTCGCCGAGTCTTGCACTGGCGGTATGGTGGCGCAAGCGGTAACTGCCATCGCCGGTAGTTCCGGCTGGTTTGACCGTGGTTTCGTCACCTACAGCAATGCGGCAAAAACTGAAATGCTGGGTGTTCCTGCTGCATTGATTGCCGAGTTTGGTGCAGTCAGCGAGCCAGTGGCCGAAGCAATGGCGTTGGGGGTATTGCAATATAGTCAGGCGCATCTGAGTGCTGCCATCACCGGCATTGCTGGTCCAGGTGGCGGGTCACTGCACAAGCCAGTCGGCACTGTGTGCTTTGCCTGGGCATCTCGCGGTGATGGTGACAGCGGCAATACTACGGTGATAGAAACCCGTCATTTTGAAGGCGATAGAACGCAAGTGCGTGAGCAGGCCGCCAGCTATTTGCTGGCTGGCTTGCTTAAGATAGCTAATGCGTTGTAATCAGAACTAGCGGTGATGATGGTGGCCGTGACCATGGCCATGTCCGCCGCCGCCATTCCAGCCACCACCGTAAAAGTTTCTCGGGCCGTAGTTGTAACCGCCATAGCCACCGTTTCCATACGAAAACTGGATAAAGCCAGGCGCTGGTTGCGGATAAGCCACTGCTGGCACGCCATAGAAGTTACTTTGCGGATGGCGGTAAACGACCACTGGTGGTGGCGCATAATATACCGGAGGTGGTGCGTAGTAAGCAGGTGGATACGGATTGCCGACCACCACACCGACAGACCAGTTGTCCTGTGCTTGTGCGCTAAAGGCAGCCAGGCTGCCCAGCGTGAATGTCAAAATATATTTTACGATTTTCATAAATTCTCCTCACACGGAAAACAAATTAATGCTCCCTGAAGCTTTAACGCACCTGTCATCTAACGGTTGACAGCCACTGCGTTCAAATCGGCGACCTTGTCGTTATTCACTGACAGTCGCCGGTGAGCGTTCGCAGTTGGCATTCACTCGCCTAATTCATGGCTTCGCCATTTCACTGATGGTCGATTTATGAAATAATTAGAAGTTATTGTTTGAAGTATATAGCGTTTGTGTAAACAACGCATTTTTATTGGTCAAAGAAAGCAATCAGCATGGATGACAACAAAAGCAAAGCGCTCGCCGCCGCACTCTCTCAAATTGAAAAACAGTTCGGCAAAGGCTCCATTATGCGCATGGGCGACGGCGATATCGGTGAGGACTTGCAAGTCGTCTCCACCGGCTCGCTGGGCCTGGACATCGCGCTGGGCGTAGGCGGTTTGCCGCGTGGCCGGATTGTGGAGATTTATGGCCCTGAGTCTTCAGGTAAAACCACGCTGACTTTGTCAGCTATTGCAGAAATGCAAAAGCTTGGCGGGGTGGCCGCATTTATCGATGCCGAGCATGCGTTGGATCCGCAATACGCGGCCAAGCTGGGCGTGAATGTGCCTGAGTTGCTGATTTCCCAGCCGGATACCGGTGAGCAAGCACTGGAAATCGCCGACATGCTGGTGCGTTCTGGTTCTGTCGATATCGTGGTGGTTGACTCGGTTGCGGCGCTGACACCGCGTGCTGAAATTGAAGGCGAAATGGGTGACAGCCATATGGGCTTGCAAGCACGCTTGATGTCGCAAGCACTGCGCAAGTTGACCGGCAATATCAAGCGTACCAATACGCTGGTGATTTTTATTAACCAGATCCGTATGAAAATTGGCGTCATGTTTGGCAACCCGGAAACGACCACAGGCGGTAACGCACTGAAATTCTATTCTTCTGTACGTTTGGATATCCGCCGTACCGGCGCGATTAAAAAGGGCGATGAAGTCATTGGTTCTGAAACCCGCGTCAAAGTGATTAAAAACAAAGTCGCGCCGCCATTTAAGCAGGCCGAATTTGACATCATGTACGGCGAAGGCATTTCACGCCTAGGCGAAGTGATTGAACTCGGCACCAACCTCAAACTGGTGGAAAAAGCCGGTGCCTGGTATAGCTACAACGGTGAAAAAATCGGCCAGGGTAAAGAAAACGCCAAAGAGTTCCTGCGTGAAAATCCAGCCATTGCGGCAGAGATCGAAGCCAAGATTCGCGACAACTCGAATGTGCTGGCCGATAGCATGCCTTCAGCCAGAGGCGAGGACGATTAATTCCGTTGCCACCACCCCCAGCAAAAAAGCCGTTAGAAAAATCCTTACGCCAGCGTGCGCTGGAGCTATTAAGCAAGCGGGAGTATTCTGCGGCCGAGCTGGCGCAAAAGCTTAAGGCTTACGCCGATGAAGCCGATGATATACCTGCCTTGATCGCAGACTTTCAAGCGCGTGGCTGGTTAAGTGATGCACGCTACACCGAGCAAATGGTGCATGCGCGCCAGGCCAAGTTTGGTGCGGCACGGGTGGCTAACGAGTTACGCGAAAAAGGGGTGGATGACGCCTTGATTGCCGAAGCCGTTGCCGGTTTGCAAGAGAATGAAGTAGCACGCGCCAGGGAAGTCTGGCGCAAAAAGTTTAAAGCGGCCGCGACGACGCGTGAAGAATGGGCGAAACAAGCCCGTTTTTTACAAAGCCGCGGTTTTACGTTTCAAGTGATTAAACATATTTTGAATAGACACGCAGAAGATGACAGTCCAGAAGACTACAGTTAGTTACGGAAGTAACCCTTCCAGCAAGCAAATCCGCCAGGCTTTCCTGGATTTCTTTGCTTCCAAAGGCCACCAGGTGGTGACTTCCAGCTCGCTGGTGCCGCATGGTGACCCGACCCTGCTGTTCACCAATGCGGGTATGAACCAGTTTAAGGATGTGTTTCTCGGCTTTGACAAACGCGCTTATACCCGCGCGGCGTCAGCCCAGAAATGCGTACGCGCAGGCGGTAAACATAACGACCTCGAAAACGTCGGTTATACCGCTCGCCACCACACCTTTTTTGAGATGCTGGGTAACTTCAGCTTTGGTGACTACTTCAAGCGTGATGCGATCAAGTTTGCCTGGGAGTTGTTGACCGAGGTGTACGCTTTGCCCAAAGAGCGCCTGATGGTCACTGTCTATGCGGAAGATGACGAAGCTTACGATATCTGGAATAAAGAAGTCGGCGTGCCTGCGGATAAAATTGTCCGTATTGGCGACAACAAGGGCGCGCGTTACGCGTCTGACAATTTCTGGATGATGGGCGATACTGGGCCTTGCGGCCCCTGTACCGAGATTTTCTATGACCACGGTGCGCATATTCCAGGAGGTCCTCCAGGTTCACCTGATGAAGACGGCGACCGTTTCATCGAAATCTGGAACAACGTCTTCATGCAGTTTAACCGCGATGAAGCAGGTGTGATGCATCCCTTGCCCAAGCCATCGGTCGATACCGGTATGGGCCTGGAGCGTATTTCTGCCGTGTTGCAGGGTGTGCATGCCAACTACGAAATCGACTTGTTTCAGGCGCTGATTAAAGCAGCTGCGCGCGAAACCCATACCGTTGACCTGGATAGCCCGTCACTCAAAGTGCTGGCTGACCATATCCGTGCCTGCTCCTTCCTGATTGCCGATGGTGTGATTGCCGGCAATGAAGGCCGTGGTTATGTGCTGCGCCGGATTATCCGCCGCGCGATTCGTCATGGTTACAAACTTGGCTGTAGAGCCGCGTTCTTCCACAAGCTGGTCGCGGATCTGGTGGCTGAAATGGGTGAGGCTTATCCTGAGCTTGTGAGCAACCAGGCACGCATCACCGATATTCTCAAGCAGGAAGAAGACCGTTTCTTTGAAACCATTGAAAACGGCATGCAGATTCTGGAAGCAGAATTAGCCACCAAACCTGCTATTTTCAATGGCGATCTGGCGTTTAAGTTGCATGATACCTTCGGCTTTCCGCTGGATTTGACCGCAGATATCTGCCGCGAGCGAGGTGTGATCGTGGATACGGCTGGTTTTGATGCCGCCATGGCGCGTCAAAAGGAACAGGCACGCGCGGCCGGTAAATTTAAAATGGCGCTGAATCTTGAATATGATGGCGCGGCAACAACTTTCCACGGTTACGACAAGCTGGAGACGCAGGCCAACGTATTAGCGTTGTATAAAGATGGTAGCCCGGTCAACACCTTAAACGAGGGCGACATGGGTGTGGTGGTGCTAGATGACACGCCTTTTTACGCTGAGTCTGGTGGCCAGATTGGCGATAGCGGTGAACTCAAGTCAGCTAACGGTATTTTTGCCGTAGAAGATACGCAAAAAATCCAGGCGGCGGTATTTGGTCACCATGGCGTACTTAAAACCGGCAGCTTGTCAGTCGGTGATACGTTAGCTGCCAAGGTCAATTTGCAAGCGCGTGCCAACACCATGCGTAACCACTCTGCCACGCATTTGATGCACAAAGCCTTGCGTGAAGTGCTGGGTGAACACGTACAGCAAAAAGGCAGTCTGGTGGATACCGAAAAAACCCGTTTTGACTTTGTGCATAATGCGCCGATGACGGATGCAGAGATTGCCAAAGTGGAAACCTTGGTGAATGCGGAAATTCTTGCCAACGCAGCCACGCAAGCACGTGTGATGGACATTGAGTCTGCGCAGCAAACCGGTGCCATGATGCTGTTTGGTGAAAAATATGGTGACGAAGTACGCGTGCTGGATATCGGTACTTCCCGTGAATTATGTGGTGGCACCCATGTCAGCCGTACCGGCGATATCGGTTTGTTTAAAATCACCGCTGAGAGTGGTGTGGCTGCTGGCGTGCGTCGCGTGGAAGCGACCACAGGCGAGGGCGCATTGAAGCTGGTGCAAACGCAACAAGCCCTGATTAATCAGGTGGCTGGTGAGTTGAAAGCGCCAGCGCATGAGCTGCCTGCCAAGATCGCCCAAGTGATGGATAACGTCAAGTCGCTGGAAAAGGAACTGGCACGCTTGAAATCCAAATTGGCATCCTCGCAGGGCGATGACCTGGCGGCGCAAGCCGTGGATATCAATGGCGTCAAACTGCTGGCGGCAACGCTGGAAGGTGCTGATGCCAATGCTTTACGCGAAACCATGGACAAGCTCAAGGATAAACTCAAATCTGCCGTCATTGTCTTGTCCAGTGTCGCTGACGGTAAAGTCAGCCTGGCAGCAGGCGTAACTGCTGATTTAACGGCCAAGGTGAAAGCAGGTGAGCTGGTGAATCATGTGGCAGGCCAGGTCGGTGGCAAGGGCGGTGGCAAGCCGGATATGGCGATGGCTGGTGGTACCGAGCCAGCCAATTTGCCGCAGGCACTGGCAAGCGTGAAGGCTTGGGCAGAAGCAAAACTAAATTAATTCAATTGATTAACAGAGCGAAATAATGGCATTAATCGTACAAAAATATGGTGGCACCTCAGTCGCCAATCCCGAGCGTATCCGTCATGTGGCGCGTCGTGTTGCGCGCTATAAAGCCATGGGGCATCAAGTGGTGGTCGTGGTGTCTGCCATGTCCGGTGAAACCAACCGTTTGATCTCCTTGGCCAAGGAAATCATGCCGGATCCGGATCCACGTGAGTTGGACGTCATGGTGTCCACCGGTGAGCAAGTGACCATAGGCATGACTGCCCTGGCGCTGATGGAGCTTGGTATCAAGGCAAAAAGCTATACCGGCACCCAGGTCAAAATTCTGACGGATGATGCGTATAACAAAGCGCGCATTCTGGACATCGATCAGCACAACCTGAAAAAAGACCTCGATGACGGCTATGTCTGTGTGGTGGCAGGTTTTCAGGGCGTAGATGCCAATGGCAATATCACCACGCTGGGTCGCGGTGGATCTGATACCACTGGTGTGGCCTTGGCTGCTGCTTTAAAAGCCGATGAATGCCAGATTTATACCGATGTGGATGGCGTGTATACCACCGATCCTCGCGTGGTGCCTGAAGCGCGCCGCCTGGAAAAAATCACTTTTGAAGAGATGCTGGAACTGGCGTCTCAAGGCTCTAAAGTGCTGCAGATTCGTTCTGTGGAGTTCGCCGGTAAATACAAAGTCAAATTGCGTGTGTTGTCCAGCTTTGAAGAAGAAGGCGACGGCACACTGATCACATTCGAAGAAAATGAGGAAAACATGGAAGAACCAATTATCTCCGGCATCGCTTTTAACCGCGATGAGGCGAAAATTACCGTGACTGGCGTGCCTGATAAACCAGGCATCGCTTATCAAATCCTGGGCCCGGTGGCAGATGCCAATATCGATGTCGACATGATTATCCAGAACGTCGGCGCTGATGGCACGACTGACTTTACCTTTACTGTGCATAAGAATGAAATGAATAAGACGCTGGCCTTGTTACGTGACAAGGTGCAAGGTCATATCCAGGCACGTGAAATCAGTGGCGATGACAAGATCGCCAAGGTGTCTGTGGTCGGCGTGGGCATGCGCTCACATGTGGGTATTGCCAGCCAGATGTTCCGCACACTGGCCGAAGAGGGCATTAATATCCAGATGATTTCTACCAGCGAAATTAAAATCGCCGTGGTGATCGAGGAGAAATATATGGAGCTGGCGGTACGCGTGCTGCATAAAGCGTTCGGTTTAGAAAACGCTTAATAGAAACGCGGAATAAGCGGCTGCGCGGGCGAATTGCTGCGTTACGCGGTACTCAAAATCCTCATGTACTACAGTACATTCCGGTTTCTGCGTTCCGTGCGCCTTGCACTTCATCCCGCTCGCTCGCTGATTTCACGTTTCCTTTATGTAAAGAAATAAAACATTCTTGTTTTTGACGTTGATTTCTGAAGGGTTTTCACGTAGTATGGCGCCCTTCGATGCAGTAGCAATACTGCAAAGAGAACAGCGTAAGCTGTGTTGGTTTTATTAGGACTTGATTGTTTTAATAAGGTGAGCTGGCCGAGAGGTCGAAGGCACTTCCCTGCTAAGGAAGCATATGGGCTTAAACCTGTATCGAGGGTTCGAATCCCTCGCTCACCGCCAAAAACCTTGCTCCGCGCGGGTGTTGTTTTTGGTAGATTGGTTGTTGGATGTGAATCTGCACCGCCACAAAGCTTAAAATAGTGTTATAATGCTGTTTTTGTTGCATAGCAGCAAACCTTGGCGCCCGTAGCTCAGTTGGATAGAGTATTTGGCTACGAACCAAAGGGTCGGGCGTTCGAATCGCTCCGGGCGCGCCAAAAATAAAAAGCCTTGTTTCTTCGGAAGCAAGGCTTTTTTCTTTTCTGTCATCCATCATGTATTTGCTGCTTATTCGCCGGACTTGCTGCATGATCAATGCTGTCTGTATGTATATTCTGCCGCCTTGAGCGTAGCGAGAGGCGGGGCAGGTATGGTATGCTTTAACTTTGTTTTTTCATTGGTGTTTCAGTGTCTCTAAATGCTTGTTTGGCGCGGATTGCAGGCGATATGCAGCAGGTGGATGCCGTTATTCGCCAGTCTTTGTCATCTCAAGTTCCGCTGATTAATCAAATTTCGGAATACATCATCCACAGTGGTGGCAAGCGCTTGCGTCCGGCACTGGTATTAATGTCCGGCGATTTGGCTGGCGCGGTGACGCCGGCGCACCATTCATTAGCCGCCATCATCGAATTTATTCATACCGCGACCTTGTTGCATGATGACGTGGTAGATGCGTCTGAGCTGCGTCGTGGTAAGTCGACAGCCAATCATGTGTATGGCAACCCGGCCAGTGTATTGGTGGGTGATTTTTTGTATTCACGCGCCTTCCAGATGATGGTGAAGTTGCAAAACATGCGCGTGATGGAGATCTTGGCCGATGCGACCAATGTGATTTCTGAAGGCGAAGTGTTGCAGTTGCTTAATGTGCGCAATATTGGCGTCAGTGAGCAGGATTATTTACAGGTGATCCACTTTAAGACCGCCAAGCTGTTTGAAGCAGCGACACGTTTGGGCGCTGTGCAGTGCCAGGCCAACGTTGAGCAGGAAGAGGGTTTGGCCACCTATGGCATGCATTTGGGCACTGCGTTTCAGCTGATTGATGATGTGCTGGACTTAACCGGCGACAGCGAAAAAATAGGCAAAACCTTGGGCAATGATCTGGCAGAAGGCAAAGTGACGCTGCCGATGTTGTATGCGATTCAACAAGCACCAGCAGCGCAAGCCGATCTTGTGAAGCAGGCCTTGCTGGAAGGGCAGGTGTCTCAGTTAGGCGCTGTGCTGGAAATTTTGCATGCGGTGAAAGCATTTGATTACGTGCGCGCCGTCGCGCAAAAAGAAGCCAGGCTGGCCTGTGAGGCCTTATCCGTATTCGTGCCAACAGAAGCCAAGCAGGTCTTGCTGGATTTGGCTAACTTCTCTGTCAGTCGTCAGCAATAACCTTACAGCCAGCCTGTGAGCAGGCTGACTGTTTAGCTTATTAATTCAATGCGATCGGCTCGCCACTGATATGGTAGTAGCTCAGTCGTGCACAATCATTGGTGGCGTTGGTGAGCGCGCCATCAAACAATGACTGTCCATTGACGTCGACCACTGCGTAGCCGTTGTGGTACAACGTCACTTCTGCCTGCATATCCTTTTCAGCAATCAGCTCGGCCGCTTTATGCAAGCCGCGTGTTTGTAGTGAGCGCATGCCAAAGCTGATGCAGTTTTCCTCTTCCTCTTCACTGTAGACTTCCCAGTGTGATTGTCCGGTCAGTTTTGTCAGCCAGCCTGGCAAGTCAACTTCTACCCGGCAAATGACGGGCTCATCCCAGGCAGGATGCTCGACTTGATTTAACTCGACCTGATTGAGGCCTGCTTCGGTCGGTGGCGTAAATTTGATTTGATCAGACATAGGCAACTTCCTTCACTTGATAACGGATGTCACTTAAACACAGATACAGACCTGGTCGGTTGCACTGTAGTATCCATCTTACACATAAATGGTGCCAGGCAAGTGGTTTTCAAGGCAGGGAAAGCGGCTTTTAAACAGGTTTTGCCGTCTTTTAGCCTTGCTTACTTGCATTAACGATGCGATCATGCAGCAACCTTAACTATGTTATCGGTATCATGTCAGAAATCCTTGAACCCGTTTTAAGTTTAATGCAGACGCAACCCCATTTTTTACAGGCAGTGTGCCTGCTGATTGGCTTGCTGGTGGGGAGTTTCCTCAATGTGGTGATCCATCGTTTACCGAAAATGATGGAGCGTGAATGGCATGCCAGTTGCCTGGATTTACAAGGGCAAACTGCGCCGGAGCAGCCCAAATATAACCTTGTGACCCCGCGCTCGGCTTGCCCGCATTGCGGACACCGGATTACCGCCATCGAAAATATTCCTGTCATCAGTTACCTGTTTTTGCGTGGACGCTGCCGCGGCTGTCAGGCGTCGATCTCTGTGCGTTATCCATTGGTCGAGTTATTAACCGGTTTGCTGTCACTGGGGGTGGCTATACAGTATGGCTACAGCATGTTGACCGTATTTGCCCTGGTGTTCGTGTTCGCGCTGGTCGCATTGACGTTTATCGACTTTGACACCCAGCTGCTACCCGATGACATTACGCTGCCTTTGTTGTGGCTGGGCTTGTTGCTTAATATCAAATACGGCTTTACCGACCTGACTTCAGCCGTCGTCGGCGCGATGGCAGGGTATCTGGTGTTGTGGTCAGTCTACTGGCTATTTAAACTGGTCACTGGCAAAGAAGGCATGGGCTATGGTGACTTTAAACTCCTGGCCGCCATTGGTGCCTGGTTTGGCTGGCAATTATTACCCGCCGTTATTTTGCTGAGCTCAGTGGTGGGCAGTGTGATTGGCATCGGCCTGATCTTGCTGAAAGGCAAAACACGCCAAACCGCGATCCCGTTTGGCCCATTTTTAGCCCTGGGTGGTATTGCTGCCTTGTTTTACGGACAAGCGCTGGCTTCCTATTACCTGATACCGTAACGAGCACCATCATGAGCAAAGTCGTGGCCGTGACTGGCGGCATAGGTAGTGGTAAAACCGAAGTATGCAACGCGTTTATGGCATTAGGCGTGCCCGTAGTCGATTTAGACCATATCGCCCGTGACATGAGCGCGCCTGGTAGCCCGGCCATGCAGGCGGTACGCGCGCAATTTGGCGATGCCATGTTTAATGCTGATGGCCAGCTGGATAGGGCAAAATTACGCGAATTGGTCTTTGCCGAGCCAGATGCGCTGGATCAACTCAATCAAATCATGCATCCGGCCATTCGTTTGGAGGCTATCCGGCAGATAGCACAATATGCCGATGCTTACGTGGTGCTGGCGATTCCGTTGCTGGTGGAAAGCCGTGATGACTGGCGCATGATTGATCACGTGCTGGTCGTCGATTGCGATGAGCAGATGCAACTTGCGCGCGTGATACAGCGCAGCCAACTATCAGAAGGCATGGCACAGGCCATGATCTCTGCGCAAAGCAGCCGGGATGAGCGTTTAGCCATTGCAGATTCGGTGATCGAAAACGATCAAACACTGGTTAAATTGCAGGAAAAAGTGCTAGAGTTTCATAAAAATTTCTCTAAGACTTGCCAGTGAGTGAAAAGGGTTTCATAATCAGGCTTTTATTGCATACTTTTCAAGTATCAGCTGACAGAAAAGGCTGCCGTGTCGAGCTACGAGTTTCCATTTAACGAGCGCATCAGAACTTATCTCCGCCTAGAAGATCTGTTCGTCAAGATGTTGCACCACATTGAGATTGGGCATGAGATCAGTCATCATGTCGCGCTGATTTCCATGCTGCAAATCCTGGATTTGATTGATCGCGGGGATTTGAAAGTCGATCTGCTACAAGAGTTGGACAGACACAAAGTCCAGTTATCCTTTCTGCAAACCAATCCTAATATCGATCGCAATGCACTGGCGAGCACGTTGTCCAGCTTGGATCGTTGTGCCACTGCTTTGCGTTCTGACCATCAAAAACTCGGCCAGTCGTTGCGTGAAAATGACTGGTTAATGAGCGTCAAGCAACGCACCAGTATTCCTGGCGGCGTGTGTGAGTTTGATTTGCCGTCTTACCGTCATTGGCTGTACCTAGGCGCAGAGCGTCGTAAGGACGATTTCGACAACTGGCTGACCAAACTGATGCCTATGTATGAGTCGATTCGACTGATTCTGCAATTATTGCGCGGCAGCGGCCAGGTATTGTCACTGGTGGCGCATCATGGCGCTTACCAGCAGCAATTGTCCGGTCATAAGCCGGCGCAATTATTACGCATCGAGATAGACCACGACGAATGCTTCCCTGAAGTCAGCGCCAATAAATACGCGATCAATATCCGCTTTCAAAAACTTGATTTCGTGCAACGCCCCAAAGGTTGTGAGCAGGACATCCCGTTTAAGATGATCGTCTGTAACTTTACCGGGGCTGGACACAATTGACACAGCCCGCCGTTAAGTCCCGCAAGGTGGCTTGTCCGTCTTGCGGCGAAACTTCAGAGTACTCCACCGCTAATCCATACCGCCCATTCTGCAGTGAGCGTTGCAAACTGGTCGACCTCGGCGATTGGGCCACGGAGAAGTTTCGTATTCCTGATAGCACCCCGCCAGATTTATACGAGCCAGAATAACTGGCTGCCAGGATTCTTGAATATGCAAAAAACAGCCCTCTTATCCCGCCTCGTCACCAGCGTTTGCCTGATCGGCTGGCTAGGCAATGCGCACGCAGAGGTGAAACTGAGCGATGCCTGGGTGCGTGCTTCCAATCCAGGCCAATCCGTAGGCGCCGCCTACGTCACATTATCCAGCGCGCAGGATGTCACCCTTGTGTATGCAGAAACAGAGCGTGCTGGCACGGTAGAAATGCACAGCATGACCATGCAAAACGGTGTGATGAAGATGCGTAGTATGGAAGAGCTGCCAGTGCCTGCTGGCAAACCAGTTAAACTGGCACCGGGCGGCTTGCATTTAATGCTGTTTGAACTGCCCACATCGTTTAAAGCAGGCGAGCAAGTCAAATTCAGACTGTGCTTCAAAGACAAAAAAGGCAACATTACAGATCAGTTCATCACCATGCCGGTAAAAGCTGCGCCCTGATTTAAAAGCGATTCATGTGGGGGTGAAACCCCAATCAATATCAGCCGTGATTTTTAGCAAAAGTCGCGAGATATAAGCTTTCTACTTCGGCCCGCGCCCATGGCGTCCTCCGCAAAAATTTCAAGCTAGACTTCACAGAAGGATCACTCTTAAAGCAGTTGATATTCACTCTCTGTGCGAGTTTGTCCCAGCCGTAATGCTCGACCAGTTGCTCAACGACATGCTCAAGCGTTACGCCATGCAAAGGGTTATTGGGTTGTTGTGTATTCATATGTGATAAAAAGCGCTTCAATCAGCGATTGACCCAGTTCTCAAGTAATAATCCCGGCACACGTTCGAATTCTTTCAGATTGTTGGTGACTAATACCAGCCCCTCGCTACGTGCATGTGCCGCGATATGTAAGTCATTCACGCCTATGGGTTGCCCGCGTTTCTCTAGCTCACTGCGGATACTGCCATAGTGATGTGCTGCTTTAGTTGCGTAAGCGAATATCTCCAGCCGACTGGCAAAATCCTCAATCACGGCATAGTTGTGCGATGGTTTGCTACTTTTTTCTGCGCCATGAAACAACTCAGCCAACGTGATGCTTGAAATCGCCATTCTATTGGCATGTTGATTGAAGGTTTCAAGCACTTCAATCGGTCTATGCTTGATCACATAAATCACAATATTGGTATCAAGCAGGTATTGAATCACTCCAGCGCCTCGCGCTCGGGTTGCGTTTGTGTTGCGCGTTCAGGCATAAAATCATCAGTTGCATGTAATGGATTGATGAAAAAACTATCCCAGCTTGACTCCAGCGGGGCAATAATCCGCTCTTTGCCAATTGCCCGCACCGTCACCTGCTTAACGTTTTCAGGTAAGCGCACATCTGCCGGAATCCGAACTGCCTGAGTTCTATTGTTGATAAAAACAGTGCTGATACTCATGCAAAGTCTCCATTGAATAAATGTATATTGCATTAGTATATAGCTGGTTGTGTGAGTGTTGCAAGCTGGTGTTTTTTGAAGAGCTAATGACGCATGAATTCACTGTATTGTTTTAGCCAAGAGTGGCAGTTGACTGGACGTCAATGCATAGCCTACTTACCAGTAAAATGCATTTGCGCTATGTTGAGCACTCGCGGGTGAATGCCTAGTACTTTACCTTTATCCATCGCTATTAGGTTGCCAACTGTTCCACAAAGATATTCATCTCCTTGTGCGTTGGGCGCCGTTATTTCGTAGCCGAATGTGCGCCAAAATGCCTTACGGTCTGCTTGAAGTTTGGGTCGTTCATTTTCGGGGAAATTCAAGTCTTTTGCATCGTAGACATGGCCATGAAGTGTTGTTGCAGGCGCATAAAGTGTTTTGAGAAATTGAATCGCAGTGTTGACAGCTAGTGCCCCCAGTCCTTTTCTATGCCAGCGGCTACCAGGGCCAGCACCGTAAATGTCGTCTATTCTCACTGTGTTGTTTCCTAGACTCAAAAAGTGGCGGACTGCCGCATCGGTAAATACTTCGTCAACATAAATATATATATCAAGTTTGCTTTCTCGCACAAGATTCACTTTGATGTCGATCTGTGGATGATCAGGCAAGACGCATGTATAAGTTCCATTGTGTAGCATATGACTTTAACGTTTAAATTTAGCGGTTTTATGCGTAAGGTACGGCCCAGCGATGGCTTAGCTTGCGGCACCATTTCGCTTGAACAAGACTTGCATTTCGATGATGGGCGCGCGATAGCCGCAAGCCAGAAAGAAATGCTTGGCTTCGCCGAGTGGTTTAACATAGACAGGAATACCCGTGAACTCATTTTCGACGGCAGATAGTAAAGCATGACCGATACCTTTTCTTTGCGCCATTGGATGCACCACTAATTCGCCAAGCATCGTAGAAAATGCACGGTCACTGAACGCGCTGACGTACCCCCACAAAACACCGCTCTCTGAGCGAGCATGCGCGATGAAAGGATATGCCGCTAATGAGCGCTGGACTAATTCTTCTGAGTAATCTGAACCCCAGCCGATGGATTCCATGAGAGACGAATACTCAGTTGCGGAAATGTTTTTATCGGTAAGGATTGTATAGCTCATATGATATTCGCCGGACATGTAGGCAGTAGATAACGTTTGACATGAGGGGGTTAAGCTTTAGCGTTTCGTTTCGCTTGATGGATGGGCTAGAGCAACTTTCTCAAGGCGTTCGGCAAGCCACACCTTCATGATCGATTGTCTTTTGCCAACCTCACGGTCAAAAGATTCAACCATCCAGGTGGGAAAATCGACATTAACCCGTTTTTGTGTTTGTAAAACGCGCTTTGCGTTTGATAAATCCAACGCAGCCGTGATATCAACACCCTCGTCAAATTGCTGTTCAAAGTCTTTAGCTTTCATATAATGCGACCTCCTCGGTGCGTAAGCGACGAACGGAAATAAGTCGGATCTTTGCGCCTCTGTCAGTGATTAAAGCAGACCAGTGTTTGCCGTTAATCAGAGCAATGATCAGATATCGCGGCTCATCTGCTGTTTTTGCTTGAATCTCAAGTAATCTAGGATCATCCCATAAGGCTTTAGCCCGTACTCGTTGAATAGTGGGCTAAGCTGCACTCGAAATAAACCATTCAACGGTGGCAGACATAACGATAATCCCAGCGGCATCAACAACCTCAACTGGAATAGCTATGGATAGCCGTCCGCGACTTGTCAGCTCGCCTTTCCAAGTGTCTAGTATTTCTGGAGTGAAGACACATCTTGCCGATATTTGACCAACCGCTGGTTTACGAAATTTCGCCTCAAGACGTCTAACAACAGGCACAAACCCTGAATAACTAGAAAAGTGCTTAGCTAGAAAAGCGCCTGAGGCCGCCTCAGCGACTGCAAGCATAGCACTGGCGTGGACGGTACCTAGATGATTGGTGTATTGGGTATTTTCAGGCAGGCTTGTTTGAAAGTCACTATCTTTGGGGGCTAACTCCAACCCAATGAGCTTGTTAAATGGTAGTTCGGAAACATTCATAAATCTTAAGCCTTAAGCCTAGCGTTTGACATATTGGGCGCGCTTTAGCCCGTTCTGTGTGATGGATTGGTTATGCCTAAATGCTGAAATGATAGACAAAATATTGTTCATCACGCACCCAACCAGCAGAAAGATAAAGGGCTTGAGCGGTTTCGTTTGTGATAGTAGTTGATAAAGAAACGCGAACGGCACCTAACAAGCCTGCAAACTCGGTGGCCGCCTGCACTAACTGTGAAGCGACACCATTTCTACGTGCGTGCTCACTCACAAAAAGGTCGTTAAGTATGAACGTCCGGGCAAGCGAAACAGAAGAAAAGCTGGGGTAAAGCTGAGCAAAACCTACTGGCGTAGTGTCTTTATACGCAATAAAAATTACTGACTCTCCGTGATTAAAGCGTGCCAATAAGAAATTGGTTGCAGCGGCAACGTTACTGGCACGACCATAAAACTGGCGGTAGCTATCAAAAAGTGGTGCAAGTGCATCTATGTCGGATAGAACAGCTTGGCGGACGGCGATATTATTCATGATTTCTTGTGATAGGCATAACGTTGGAATTAAGGGGCGCCGTTAGGCGTTCCACTTGAATGGTGGGTTAGGGGCCTTTTACTATGATAAGTTAAAGCTGCCGCTACACAAAAAGCTAAAGCTTCAGTTGAAACAACATCTGACTCATCAAATACTATAGCTCGGTTGCCTTCGAATTTAAACTCGGATGGAAAAACTGTTCTGAAAGTGTCAATGAGCGTTGTTTTGCAGTTAAAGTACATAGCGTACCGTGATGGATTTGATTTTTTCCAATCAATGCGAACAGTGCTGCCGCTTTTACTCTGTGATGTGACGTAGGCAGGCTCTCCCCATTTTAGAGTCTCCTCAAGCTTGCCAACACCTTGAATTGAGCCAGCTGTTTCAAATATAAGCTCACGAAGTGCCAAAAGCTTGATGCGCATATTGGCCGGATAGGCTTCAAAGACTTCGCCAACAGCAACGTTGTCAAAGGGTCTCATTAATCACCTGTTTTAATAAGTGCATGCCTTTACCCCTCGCGTGAAGTGGGCATCCTAAATGACGTATTGCTTTCCGTCATAGATGTTTCTTAGTTGAATGGATGCGATCTTTATTTAAATATTTTTAACTTTAATTAAGTTTGGTGCATCCTAAAATACAAATATCAATGCGTCAACTCATCTGCCTAAATTACTTTAGCAGAGAAGTGGAAAGGTTTGGACCTAGCAGCGATTATCTGGTGCTGATATTTACCACAACGCCCTCTGCATCGCGATACCACGCGCACCACAGGCTTGTGCTTTTGACAGATGTTCTAAGCGCATACCGCCCAACCCATAGACTGTAATTTCCAGCCCATTGAGCATTTCACCAAACTTCTCCCAGCCTAATCCAGTTGCTTCAGGGTGGCTTTTTGTCGGTAGCACAGGCGATAGCAGGGCGAAGTCTAATTGCAGGGCTTGCGCTTGTTGCAGTTGTTCAGAGTTGTGGCAAGAGGCGCCGACTAGCAAGTTATCCGGCTTTTGTGTTTGTGCCAGCAGGCGCTTGCTATTTAAATGCACGCCCTGGTAGCCGAGTTGTTGGGCTTGCTCTGGGCTGCCGTTGAGCAGGCAGCGGCAGTCGTAGGGCGCGCATAGCTGTAATACCTGTGCGCTTAATTGCGCCAGTGCTGCGCTATCAAGTTGCGACTCGCGGATTTGCAGTAGTTGCAGGCCTTGGTCGAGTTGCTGTTTGAGTGCTTGCAAGAAGGCGGGTTCGCCCATCTCTTGCACATTGCTGATGGCGTAAACCGGTGGCAGGCTGAGGGCTTGCATAATTGGCGCATTGGCGGGTAGCACCGGGGTGACGTTGAGCTTTTGCGGATGTTGCCAGGCGAATTGCTGGCCTTCGCGTGCTTGTAACTCACCTTGCCATGCATGCACAAAAAAGAAGTGCAGGAGCACGGTTTTGGCTTCGGCATCATGGGTGGCCGGGTAGTCGTAGCGGCGTTTGATCCACGGCTGTATTTGCGTGGGGGTGATGCCGAGTTCTTCCTGGGATTCACGAATCAATGCGTGTTCTGGCGTTTCGCCGGATTCAATCTTGCCGCCGGGAAACTCCCACCAGCCCGCCCAGCCTTTGCCATTGGGGCGGCTGGCGAGCAGGTATTCGCCATTGGGTTTGATCAGGATGGCAACGGCGACTTGAACGAGTTTGGTCATATTATTTCTAGCTGCGTTTCAATACGGATAAGTGCAATTGGTTTAAAGATGAATGCCTCTAAGCGCAGTGTTTTATGCGCCCAGTTGCAGCTTGCCTGCGTAGTCTTTGGCAAACTGGTAGGCGACACGGCCGCTGCGGGCGCCACGGGTGTGGTAAAACTGCAGGGCGGCGTGGCGGGCGGCGTCATCCATGGAGATGCCGAACGTTTGCAGCCAGTGCTCGGCAATGCTCAGGTATTCGTCCTGGTCAAAGCTGTAGAACGAGAGCCACAGGCCAAAGCGCTCGGCCAGTGAGGTTTTTTCGTCTATGGTGTCGTTTTGGCGGATTTCACCTTTGTCTACAATCGGCTGGTTGTCCGCCATATATTCCGGCATCAGGTTTTTGCGGTTGGAGGTGGCATATACCAGCAGGTTAGGCGATGCATCCTCAATCGAGCCATCGAGGATCACTTTGAGCGCTTTATAGCCGGTGTCGTTGGCTTCAAACGTGAGGTCGTCACAGAAGATAATAAACTTTTCCGGCCGCTGGCGAATCAGTTGTGCAATCTGTGGCAGGTCATTGAGATCCTGCTTTTCAACTTCGATCAGGCGCAGGCCTTCGGCGGCATAGCTATTGAGCAGAGCTTTGACTAATGATGACTTACCTGTGCCGCGGGCACCGGTGAGTAAGACGTGGTTGGCGGGCAAGCCTTGCAAAAACTGCCGGGTGTTACGTACCACTTCAGTTTTTTGTCGGTCAATAAATTGTATGTCTTGCAGCAATACTGCATGGGGGTGGTCCACGGCTTGTAGCTGGCCCTGCACGCCATGTTTGACCCAACGCCAGGCGATGGCCTGCCAGTTGATCTCGGCGGGCGGTGCGGGTAGCAGGGTTTCCAGGCGCGTGATGAGTTGTTCGGCACGCTGCAGCAAGTGTTCAAGTGAGTTCATGCGGGTGGCTTGGTGAGAAAAGACAAACGAGCGGTTATTGTACACAATGAGACAGGCGCCTGTTAGTACAAGTTGGGTCGCAATTGGGACTGCCTTTAGCGCAAAATAGACTGTGTTTGTGTTACCTTGTGCGGCTTGTTTGTTAAGTTTCTGGAATCTACATGCATCAACAAAAGATCATCCTGGCGTCACGCAGCCCACGCCGTGTGGAATTGCTGGCGCAGTTAGGCGTGCAATGCGAAATTGTGCCTGCGGATATCGACGAATCCAGCTTGCCGGGCGAAGATCCCGCACAATATGTGTTACGCCTGGCGCAAGAAAAGGCTCTTGCTGTGGCTGCGGTGCATGGTCAGCGTGGTTTGTCGATTCTGGCGGCGGATACGACCGTGGCTTTGGGGCAGGATATTTTAGGCAAACCGGCAGATGCGGGTGAGGCCATGGCCATGCTTTCGCGTTTAAGTGGCAGCCTTCATGTGGTGCATACGGCAGTGGCAGTTTATCAGGCCGGTCAGGTACGTTGTTTACTCAATACCACAGAGGTTGAGATGATGCAGGTGCCACAAGTGGTGTTGCAGGACTATATCGCCTCGGGCGAGCCAATGGATAAGGCAGGTGCCTATGGCATACAGGGGCGCGCCGGGGCGTGGATCAAGCGCATTGATGGCAGTTATAGCGGCGTGATGGGTTTACCGCTGCATGAAACGGCGCAGTTGCTGCACGCATGGTAAACTTTGTATAAAAGATAATGAATCGGGATCGGGTAAAGCAATATGTCATTGGCGCAAGAAGTACTGATTAACGTCACGCCGCAAGAGACGCGCGTGGCGATTCTGGAGCAGGGCATTGTCCAGGAGCTGCATATTGAGCGAGCTTCATCACTTGGCATCGTCGGCAATATCTATCGCGGCACCGTGGTGCGCGTATTGCCGGGCATGCAGTCAGCGTTTGTCGAAATCGGTTTGCAGCGTGCGGCTTTTCTGCATGCGGCGGATATCATGGAGTGCCATTCAGAAGATGGCACGGTTAAAACCGCCAGGCCGATTCAGGAAGTCTTGCATGAAGGCCAGTCGATTATTGTGCAGGTGATTAAAGAGGCGATCGGTACCAAAGGTGCGCGATTGACGACGGAAATCAGTATTGCTGGTCGCTTTCTGGTCTATTTGCCATACCAGAAGCACATTGGTGTCTCCCAGCGCATTGATATTGAAGAAGAGCGCGAGTTTTTACGCAATCGCCTGCTAGGCTTGTTGCCGGAAGAGCGTGAAGGCGGTTACATTATCCGCACCATGTCTGAGAATGCGACCGATGAAGAGTTACTGGCGGATATTGAGTACCTGCGCAAAGTCTGGCAAAAAATCCAGGCCGAAAGCAAAAAGGTCGGTGAGCGTTCGCTGATTTTTTATGACCTGAGTTTGCCGCGCCGCATTTTGCGCGATGTGGTGTGTACTGAAACGACCAGTATCCGCGTTGATTCGCGCGAGATGTTTGAGCGTCTGAAAGAGTTTGCCGAGTTGTATGTCTCACATGCAGTCAAGCCGCTTATGCACTACAAGGGCGAGCGTTCGCTGTTTGAGTTTTATGACATTGAAAGCGAGATTGAAAAAGCCTTGTCGCGCAAGGTGGAGCTTAAGTCCGGCGGCTACCTGATTTTTGACCAGACCGAGGCGCTGACCACGGTGGACGTCAACACCGGCAGTTTTGTCAGCGGCAAAAACCTGTCTGATACCATTTTTAAAACCAACCTTGAAGCGGCGCAAACCATTGCGCGGCAGCTGCGTTTGCGTAACCTGGGCGGCATTATCATCATCGATTTTATTGATATGGATGAAGATGCGCAGCGTGAGTCGGTGCTGGAGGAGTTGCGCAAGGCGGTGACGCTGGATAGGGCGCGTATCAATGTCAACGGCTTCTCTGCACTGGGCCTGGTTGAGTTGACGCGCAAGCGCACACGCGAGAGCCTGGCGCATTTGTTGTGTGAATCTTGCCAGGTCTGTCAGGGTCGTGGCGAACTCAAAACTGCGCAAACCATTTGCTATGAAATCATGCGCGAAGTATTGCGTGAGTCCAAGCAGTTTAAAAGCGCCAAAGAATTCAAGATTCTGGCATCCCCTGAAGTGATTAATATGCTGGGCGATGAAGAGTCGCAGAGCCTGGCCAGTTTGTCTGACTTTATTAAAAAGCCGCTGTCACTGCATCCGGATACGCAGTACGGGCGGGAAGAGTTTGATATTGTGTGGATATAAATAAAAAAGGACGACAACTTGTCGTCCTTTTTTATGTGATTGCTTGCCTTAAAGAATACTCACGGCCAGGCCTGGCAGCACAATATGGCTGATCATTTGCAATAAAATCAGCGCGACCAGTGCAGAAAAGTCAAAGCCCTGAATCGGTGGCAAAATACGGCGTAATGGCTCCAGAATGGGCGCTGACAGTTGGTTCAAGACACCGTAAATCGGGCTGTAAGGGTTGACCCAGCTTAAAATCGCCATCAGTAAGATCGCATAGAAAAACACATCTACCATTTGCCCCAGCACGCCAAACACTGCTTGCCATACCCAGAACAACGGTGAGGCAGGTGCGCCAGTCAGCAAGGCCAACAGGGCAAACAAAATAATCTGCATCAATAAGGCCAGCAGCAATGTCGATAAATCCCACTGCTTGATCGGGCGAATCAATTTACGTGCGGGTTTGACCATAAAGTCGGTCAGTGCCATGGTCATTTGACCCAACGGATTCTGGAACGAAGTACGTGTCCATTGCATTAAAAAACGCAGTACCAGTAAAAACGTCAGCATGCCGAAGGCGGCATTGAGTAAAAAAGTCGTCATGTTTTGCAACATCATGCTTGTGCTCCCAGTTGATCACCCAGTTCTTTGGCGCGGCGTGCGGCTTGCGCAACTGCATGTTGCATCATGCCATGAATATCATGCTGGCGCATGCTGAGCAGCCCTTGCTCGGTCGTGCCGCCCTTGGAGGTGACCTGTTCACGCAAGGTAGCAATCGGCGTGGTGCTGCCAGCGGCCAGCAGGCTGGCGCCTTTAAACGTCGCCAGGCTCAGTTGGCGTGATTGTGCTTCGCTGAGGCCTAATGCAACGCCTGCCGCAGTTAATGCTTCTATCATCAAAAAGACATAAGCCGGACCGCTGCCAGAAATGGCGGTGACGGCATCCAGCTGTACTTCATCTTCCAGCCAAATCACTTCGCCTGCGGCTTGCAGTACTGCATCGGCCAATGTGCGTTGCGTGGCCGAGACTGCAGGCAAAGCGTAAGCACCGGTAATCCCGGCCTGAATCTGCGCCGGGGTGTTCGGCATGGTGCGCACCATGGTTTGATAGCCATTTAACCAGCGACTCAGATCCGCCGTGCGTATGCCCGCAGCGACCGACACCACTAACTGTGATTGCAGCAAGGGCGCCAGCGCCAGCGCCACGCTTTGTAATTGTTGCGGTTTGACGGCTAGCACAATGATATCTGCCGCCAGTGGTTCTGCCGTCAGACTGGCACTGGTGTGGATGCCCAGGCTGGTCTGCAAGTGCAGGTGTTTGGCCGTGTCCGGGTCAATCACGGTAATGTTCTGCATATTAAATGCACGTTGTTGCAGGCCTATCATCAAGGCTTGTGCCATATTGCCGCCGCCGATAAAGGCAATGCGTGTGGCTGAAAGTGATTGCATGGTGATCAGGTTCCTTTTATCACTGAATCTGTGGGTAAAGAGGGGATGCGCGCACCAAAAATGGCGGTGCCTATGCGTACCAGTGTGGCGCCTTCGGCAATGGCCGCCGCAAAGTCGCCACTCATGCCGATGGATAATGAGTCCAGTTGCAGGCCATGGCTGTTCAGGTGCTCAAACAAGGCGCGCACCTGCCGAAATTGGTCACGCTGTTGCTCAATGTCACTGCAAGGTGCCGGAATTGCCATCAAGCCGCGTAGCTGCAAGCGTGGCAACTGTTTGATATTTAAGGCGAGTTCCAATAACTCCTGGCCACTGGCACCACTTTTGCTTGCCTCTTCGCTAATGTTCACTTGCAGGCAAATATTGAGTGGAGCCAGCGTTGACGGGCGTGCATCAGACAGGCGTTGTGCAATTTTAAGGCGATCTACCGAGTGTACCCAGTCGAAATGACGGGCAATTGGCTGTGTTTTATTGCTTTGAATTGGCCCGATAAAGTGCCATGCTATAGCACAGTCTTCAAGCTCAGCCTGCTTTTGCAGGGCTTCTTGCAGATAGTTTTCGCCAAATACGGTTTGACCAGCGTCATAGGCGGCGCGAATCGCCGCTGCCGGTTGCGCTTTGCTCACTGCGCATAGCGTGACAGGTTGCGTAGCCTGAAAGCGTGTCTGTGCGTCTGCGATCTGTTGGCGGATACAGGCAAGATTGTCAGAGAGGGCAGTCATGGCAGCTAAACAAGTGTTGAAGAACTAAGAATACAAAACTAAAGCAACATTATATAAATAATCACTGGAGTCGATTGTGGATATTTCAGATTTATTGGCATTTTCAGTTAAAAATAAAGCGTCGGACTTACATTTGTCCTCCGGCCTGCCACCGATGATTCGTGTGCATGGCGATGTGCGCAAGATCAATTTGCCCGCCATGGATCATGCCGAAGTACACCGCATGCTGTATGACATCATGAACGACAGCCAGCGCAAAATCTACGAAGAAACGCTGGAATGTGACTTCTCGTTTGAGATTCCTGACCTGGCGCGTTTCCGGGTTAACGCCTTTAACCAGCAACGTGGCGCCGGCGCGGTGTTTCGTACCATTCCGAGCAAGGTGCTGACGCTGGATGAGCTGAATGCCCCCAAAGTATTCAAGGACATTGCCGATACGCCACGCGGCATTGTGCTGGTGACCGGACCAACCGGTTCCGGTAAGTCCACCACACTGGCGGCGATGATTGATTACATCAACGAATCGCAGATGTCGCATGTGCTGACGGTGGAAGACCCGATTGAATTTGTGCACACCTCGAAAAAGTCGTTGATCAACCAGCGCGAAGTCGGGCCGCATACGCAATCGTTTGAGAATGCGCTGCGCTCTGCGTTGCGTGAAGACCCGGATGTGATCCTGGTGGGTGAGATGCGCGACCTGGAAACCATCCGCCTGGCGTTGACTGCGGCCGAAACCGGTCACCTGGTATTTGGTACCTTGCACACCAGTTCTGCGGCAAAAACCATAGACCGGGTGGTCGATGTGTTCCCGGCGGCGGAGAAGGAAATGGTGCGTTCCATGTTGTCTGAATCGTTGCGTGCCGTGATTTCACAAACCCTGTGTAAAACCAAGGATGAGCAAGGCCGCGTAGCTGCGCATGAAATCATGATGGGCACCCCGGCCATTCGTAACCTGATTCGTGAAAACAAGATTGCCCAAATGTATTCTGCGATCCAGACCGGCCAGAGCCTGGGCATGCAAACCCTGGACCAGAACCTGCAAGACCTGGTAAAACGCAATGTCATCAGTGCTGCTGAAGCGCGCACCAAGGCCGCGAACCGTGACGCTATCATCGGCTAACAATATGGACAGCACGCAAACGACGGGCGATCACGCCCATACGGAGAAGTTCGTCACTGACCTGCTGAAACTGATGGTCACGCGCAAGGCTTCGGACTTGTTTATCACGGCGGGCTTTCCGCCTGCCATGAAGATAGACGGCAAGCTGACGCCGGTGTCCTCACAAACCCTGAACACCCAGCAAACCGCCGAGATCGGTCGCGCGGTGATGAACGATAAGCAGTCGCTGGAGTTTCAGCAGACGCTGGAATGTAACTTTGCTATCAGTATGCCGTCCGTCGGCCGTTTCCGCGTCAATGCGTTTATTCAGCGCAGTGCGGTCGGACTGGTGTTCCGGGTGATCAATACCAATATCCCCAAATTTGATGAATTAAAGTTACCGCAGATTCTTAAAGACGTGGTGATGGCCAAGCGTGGTCTGATCATTTTTGTCGGCGGCACCGGCTCTGGTAAGTCAACCTCAATGGCAGCCATGCTGGGGCATAGAAACGAAAGTAGCTACGGCCATATTATTACCATTGAAGACCCGGTTGAGTTTATTCACGGCCATCGCAATTGTATTGTCACCCAGCGTGAAGTTGGTGTGGATACTGAAAGCTGGCATGCGGCGCTTAAAAACACGCTGCGCCAGGCGCCGGATGTGATTATGATCGGCGAGATCCGTGACCGTGAAACCATGGATTACGCGATTGCTTTCTCGGAGACCGGCCATTTGTGCCTGGCCACTTTGCATGCCAACAGTACCAACCAGGCGCTGGACCGGATTATTAACTTTTTCCCTGAAGAGCGCCGGCAACAGTTATTGATGGACTTGTCGCTTAACTTGCGCTGTGTCGCTTCGCAGCGATTGATTCCCAAAATTGATGGCAGTGGGCGCGTGGCTGCGGTGGAAGTGTTGTTACATTCACCGTTGATTTCTGACTTGATCTACAAAGGTGATGTGCACGCGATTAAAGAGATCATGGCCAAATCACGCGAACTGGGCATGCAAACCTTTGACCAGGCCTTGTTTGATTTATTTGAGTCGGGCCAGATCAGTTATGACGATGCCTTGCGCAATGCCGATTCGGTCAATGATTTGCGCCTCAAGTTTAAGCTTAACAGCAAGATGGCGAACCCTGAGAATCAGGAGCGCGGCAAGATTTCTGACCTGGATATCTTGTAGTCAGCCCACGCCCGGTTTCAAAACGCTGTACATAAAAACGCCTGCGATGTGGTCATACATTGCAGGCGTTTTTGTTGAGGCTTACACGCTGGTTTACACAGTAGTTTGCAAGGTTTCTTGCTGGAACACCAGGTTGCCCTGCGTGAAGGTGGTGGTCACTTTGCCGGTGACTGCATGATGCACAAACGGCGTATTCTTGCCTTGGCTCAGCAGGGCACGGCCGTCAACACGCCACTCCATTTCCGGGTCATAAATCACGACATCTGCCGTTGCCCCTACCTGCAAATCACCTGCATTAACGCCAAGGATATTAGCTGGTGCTTGCGTGATTTTGGCCAGCGCTTGTGTGGGAGATAGCTTGGCTTGTGCCGCCCATTTTAAGGTCAGTGGCAGCAACAGTTCGAGCGCAGAGGCGCCCGGATGTGATTCGGCAAACGGCAGCGCCTTGGCGTCATCGTCCACCGGCGTGTGGTCGGAGCAAATGGCATCCAGCGTGCCATCCAGCAAGCCTGCGCGCAGCGCGTCGCGATCGCGCTGGGTACGCACGGGTGGTTTTAAATGCACCATGCTGTCAAAGAAGCCGATATCCATGTCGGTCAGGTGCAGATGCTGAATACTCACATCTGCCGTTACCTGCATACCCGATTGTTTGGCCTGGCGAATCAGTTCCACGGACTCTGCGGTAGAGACGCGGGCGATATGCAGCTTGACGCCGGTGGCTTGCGCAATACGCAGCATGGTTTGCAAAGCGATGCTTTCTGCCGCAGAAGGAATGCCTTTCAGGCCTAGTCTCGAAGCGACCTCGCCATCATGCGCGACACCATTTTTGGCCAGGTAAGGGTCCTCGGCACGCATAAACAGGGTGTAACCAAAAGAAGCCGCATATTCAAAGGCGCGCCACAGTACTTGCGTATCGACAATGGTGGTGTCTGCCTGCGAAAAGCCTACGCAACCTGCCGCAGTCAGGGCGTACATTTCTGTGAGTAACTGGCCTTGCAACTGGCGCGTGACGGCGCCTAGCGGATAGACATGCGCCAGTGCCTGTGATTTGGCCCTGTGTTTGAGCATTTCGACCAGGCCGGGTTCATCCAGCACCGGGTCGGTGTCTGGCGGGCAAGCCAGGCTGGTGACGCCACCGGCCATGGCTGCGCGTAACTCGCTCAGTAGCGTGGCTTTATATTCACTGCCGGGCTCGCGCAGACGGGCGCATAAGTCGACCAGGCCAGGTAACACCCATTTGCCGCTGGCATCCAGCGTTTGGTCTGCCTTGAAGTTTGCCGGTGCCTCACCGATGGCGACGATTTTCCCTGCACTGATATACAGGTCTTTGACCTGGTCCAGTTGCTGGTTGGCATCCATCAGGCGGCCTTGTTTAATTACGATGTTCATGCGGCGTTGCCCCCTCCCAGAATTGCCATCACCGCCATGCGGACTGCGATACCATAAGTCACTTGCGGCAGAATCACTGACTGTTTGCCATCTGCGACTGCCGAATCAATTTCTACACCACGGTTCATCGGGCCAGGGTGCATCACAATCGCATCCGGCCTGGCCAGCGCCAGTCGCTCTGGCGTCAGGCCAAAGGTCTGGAAAAACTCTTGCGAACTGGGTAGCAAGGCGCCAGACATACGCTCGTTTTGCAGGCGTAGCATCATGACCACATCGACATCTTTCAGGCCTTGTTCCATATTGTGGAATACCTGCACGCCGAGTTTTTCCACGTCTGTTGGCAGTAAGGTGCGTGGTGCGATGACACGTATTTCGGGTACGCCCAGTGTCGTCAAGGCATGAATCTCACTGCGGGCGACGCGTGAATGCAGCACATCGCCGACAATCGCCACGCGCAGGTTGTGCATTTCCGGTTTGTATTTGCGGATAGTAAAGACATCCAGCAAGCCTTGTGTCGGGTGCGCATGACGGCCATCACCCGCATTAATGACGCTGATATGCGGTGGCACATGCTGCGCAATAAAGTGCGCGGCGCCGCTTTGCTGGTGACGCACGACAAACATATCGGCGTGCATGGCAATCAGGTTGTTTACCGTATCTAAAATCGTCTCGCCTTTGGATTGCGACGAGGTGCTGACATTGAGGTTGAGTACATCGGCCGACAGGCGTTTGGCAGCAATTTCAAACGTGGTGCGCGTGCGCGTACTGTTCTCAAAGAAAATATTGCAAACGGTTTTGCCACGCAACAGCGGCACTTTTTTGACTTCACGCTCGGCCACGCCGACAAAGTTTTCGGCCGTATCCAGAATGTCGGTCAAAATGCGTTTGGGTAATCCTTCGATACTCAGCAGATGCTGTAGTTGTCCTTGCGCGTTGAGTTGCGGGTTATGCATGGTCGTCAGCTCCAGGCTTGGCAGGCGAGGCCGCTTCAGAAATGCTGAGGCTTAAGCGCCCCAGCGTGTTCATGGCCAGGTCAAACGATTGATGCGCCTGTAAAGGCAGGTCGGCACCGACCATGTCTGGCCGGATTGGTAACTGTGCGCCGCCACGGTTGATGAGGGCAGCCAGTTGTACCGAGGCCGGACGGCCATAGTCAAACAGTTCATTCATGACCGCACGCGTGGTACGGCCGGTATAAAAAATATCGTCGATCAGGATGATATGCTTGCCATTGATATCGAACGGGATATAAGCCGGGTGCGCGGATGTTTTCAAACCACGTTGTGCATAATCGTCTCTATACATGGCTGCATCCAGTTTGCCAAACAGGATGTCATGCCCTAGCTCAGTTTGCAGGCGCTTGAGCAGCCTTTCCATGAGCCAGACGCCGCCGGTGTAAATACCGACCAGGGCAGTATTTTCCTGTATGCGTGGCTTGAGTTGCTGGTATAAATGCTCTAGTAGTTGTTCGGGGTCAGGTAATGTCATGAGGGGGGTGTGCTATGCACGTCCATGATAAGCATCAAAATAGGATTGTAATATAGTTTGTGCGGCAACCTGGTCCAGCAGCGGCTTTTGTGCACGGCCTCTGACACCCGCTTCATACAGCGACTGTGCTGCTTCAGCAGAAGACAGGCGCTCGTCTACCATCACGACCGGCAGGTTGAAGCGGCCTTCAAGGCGCTGGGCGAACTTTTGCGCCAGCGCGGTCATGGCATGGGCTTCGCCATCCATAGACATCGGCAAACCAACGACCAGCAAGACAGGACGCCATTCTTGCAGCAGCGCATCAATGTGCGCAAATTTGGCGGCATTTTCTTCTGCTTCTATGGTGAGCAGTGCGTGTGCCAGCTTGAGCAGGGTGTCGCCAACGGCCACGCCTATGCGTTTTTCACCAAAATCAAAGGCAAGCACCGTGCCACTGACATCCGGGTAACGGCGTTGGGTAATCGGTAAATGGCTTTGATTGAGAGGCTGTTTGCCGTGCTTGACCGCATCAGGCATGGCCAGCGACCTCGGACAGAGTGGCAAAGTCTACGCCTAATTGCTGCATGGCCCAGGAGAGTTTGTCATCATTGGGCAGTTTGAAAATCAGCTTATGGAGCTGCTGGTTGTCCTCGAGCGGCAACGTCAGCCAGGCATTGGCCTGAATTTCTTCCTCCAGCTGACCTGCGGACCAGCCGGTATAACCGAGGGCGATAAACATGTCTGGCGGTGCTTCATCACGCGCCGCCGCTTCCAGGATATCTTTGGAGGAAGTCATGGCCAGGCCTTCTGATAACTCCATGGTGGTGTTGAATTCAGTGGCTGGCGTATGCAGCACAAAGCCGCGTTCCACTTGCACCGGGCCGCCAAAATGCACTTGCCGTTCTTGCTGGTAGTTGGCATGGCATTCCATATCCAGTTGCTCAAACAGGTCGCCTACATTTAGCTGCAAAGGGTGGTTGAGTATCATGCCCATGGCGCCATCCTGGTCATGGTTACACACCAGAATCACGCTTTTGCTGAAGTAGGGGTCTTCCATGGCTGGCATGGCAATCAAAATCTGGCCGGTGAGGTTCAGGCGCATGTCATTGCTGTCTAACGATAACTGTTCACTCATACAGGGCTAGCTTCTTCCGCGCTCAAATAGCCGGTAATCTCCAGGCCAAAGCCATCCATGCTTGGCATTTTGCGCGGGGCGGCCATCAGGCGCATTTTCTTCACCCCAAGGTCGAGCAGGATTTGTGAGCCGGTGCCGTAATTGCGTAATTCCTGGTTCACCACCAGCTTTTGGTCCGCGCGCAAAATGCGGTCGGTCAGTCCCAGCCCGTCTTCATCGCGGTTGATCAGCACAATCACGCCGCAAGGCGCGGTGCTGATAATACGCATAGCGTGTAACAGGTTCCAGCTATGCGCCTGGTGGCTGCTATCCAGCAGGTCTATCATGGACAAAGGTTCGTGCACCCTTACCAGCGCTTCTTCGCTGGTCTGCGGATCGCCTTTGACCAGCGCCAGATGTGTTTCCTGCGCGATATTGTCGCGGTAGGCGATCAGGCGCATTGGGCCAAACACGGTCTCGATATTGCGCTCGGCGCTGCGCTCAATCAGGGTCTCGTGTGAGGCGCGGTAATGGATCAGGTCGGCAATGGTGCCAATTTTAATATCATGCTCAGCCGCCACCTGCATCAGGTCTGGCAAGCGTGCCATTTCGCCGTCATCTTTCAATATTTCGCAAATGACGCTGGCAGGTTCGCAGCCGGCCAGTTGTGCCAGATCGCAGCCTGCTTCCGTGTGTCCGGCACGAACCAGCACGCCGCCATTCATCGCTGAGAGCGGGAAAATATGGCCAGGACTGACCAGGCTGCTGGCGTTGGCTTGTTTGGCAATCGCTGCGCGTATCGTTGTGGCGCGATCAGCCGCAGAAATACCGGTAGTCACGCCTTCGGCTGCTTCAATGGATACCGTGAAATTGGTGCCGAGGCGGGTGCCATTTTTTTGTACCATGGGCGGTAAATCCAGCTGGCGGCAACGTTGCTCGGTCAGGGTCAGGCAAATCAGGCCGCGGCCAAATTTGGCCATGAAATTGATATGCTCTGCGGTGACGAACTCAGCAGCAATGACAAAATCACCTTCATTTTCACGGTGTTCGTCATCGACCAGGATGACCATTTTTCCGGCACGGATATCGGCAATGATGGCTTCAATAGGGCTAATCTGCGCCGACATTATTCTTGCTCCCAGGCTTGCATACGCTCAACATAGCGTGCAATTAAATCGATTTCGAGGTTGACCGGGTCTCCGGCCTTGGCGTATTGCATGATGGTGTGTTGCATGGTGTGCGGGATCAGGTTAATACTGACCTCGTCCTGGCTGATTTCGTTCACGGTCAGGCTGATGCCGTTCACACACAAAGAGCCTTTCTTCGCGACGTATTTGCTGATGGCATGCGGGGCGCGTATCTTGAGCAGCCAGCATTCACCAACCTCTTGCAAGGCGGTAATGGTGCCTATGCCATCGACATGGCCGGTGACCAGGTGGCCGCCCAGGCGGTCAGCCAGGCGCAAGGCTTTTTCCAGGTTGACCGGGCCTGGTTGGCCCAGTCCGGTAGTCACGTCCAGCGTGACTTTTGACACCATGACCTGAAAAGCGTGCGCGTCGAATTCAGTCACGGTGAGACATACGCCATTAACGGCAATGCTATCTCCCAGTTGCACATCTTGCATTCCCAGTTCCGCGGCTTCAATGCGTAATGCGCAATCTTCACCATGCGGAACCACTTCGGCAATCCGGCCGACGGTTTGAATAATCCCAGTAAACATGGTGTGATTTTATCAGTGCTGCATGCTAAAGTAATCACATTCCATCAACATTTTTCAATAGTAATGGTCGGGGGATTCTTGTGCGCCTGGATGATTTAGAAGAAAGCCAGCATGTCGAAGACAGTCGTGGCCGTGGAATGGTCGGTGGCCGCAGTATCGGCATCGGCACCATTGCGATTGCGCTGGTGGCCATGTATTTTGGCGTGGACCCCAGCCTGGTGTTGAATATTGCGCAGCAAGCGCAACCGGCAGCCGAGTCACAAGCGGTGCCTGCGGATAGCAATGACCCCAAGGTCAAGTTTGTCTCCCGCGTGCTTTGGAGTACCGAGCAGGTGTGGCAAAGCACGTTTTCAGCGGCCGGCCAGCAATACACTGCACCCAATCTGGAAATTTTTAGCGGTGCGACACAAACAGCTTGCGGACAAGGGCAGGCGGCGATGGGGCCGTTTTATTGCCCGGCAGACCAGAAGGTGTATATTGATTTGAGTTTTTACCAGGAGCTGCAAGAGCGCTTTAAAGCACCAGGAGATTTTGCCCAGGCCTATGTGATTGCGCATGAGGTCGGGCATCATGTGCAAAATTTGCTGGGCACTTCGGAAAAGGTACAGCAAGCCAGGCAACAGGCACGTTCTGAGGCTGCCTCCAATGCCTATTCTGTGCGGCTGGAATTGCAGGCGGACTGTTACGCAGGCGTCTGGGCGCATCATGCTGACCAGCAGTTCCGTATTCTGGAAACCGGTGATATTGAAGAGGCCTTGCGCGCCGCCACGGCCATTGGCGATGATGCACTGCAAAAACAGGCGCAGGGCTATGTGGTGCCTGACAGTTTCACGCATGGCAGTTCTGAGCAGCGTGTCCATTGGTTTAAGCAAGGGTTGCAATCTGGCAAGGTGAATGATTGCAACACATTTAAAGATGCAGTTTAAGCGGTAGAAGTGAGTGATGGCAGAAGAAAAAGGATTCAATCAGGATCAGCATTTAATCGAAACCCATTTGATTGAGACTACGGTGTCCAGCGAAATTATGGCGCAGGGTAAAATGCTGACCGTGCGTTATGACCAAGCACGTTTACCTAACGGCGTGATTAGTGGTCGTGAGTATGTAATACATCCTGGCGCGGTAGTTGTGGTCGCATTGACGCACACAGGCGACGTAGTGCTGGAACGACAGTTTCGCTATCCACTCAAGCAGGTATTTATTGAGTTGCCAGCAGGCAAAATTGACCCCGACGAGCCGGTATTGAGCACCGGCCAGCGCGAATTGCTGGAAGAAACTGGCTACACTGCACAAACCTGGGTCAAATTGGGTGTACAACATCCTTGTATCGGCTATTCCAATGAAGTGATTCATATCTATCTGGCCACCGGCTTGTTACTCGGTGAGCACGCCAGGGATATTGATGAGGCGATGGATGTGTTTGTCTGGCCGTTTGAGCGTGTGATGCAGGCGATAGAAGCCGGCGAGATCACCGATAGCAAAACCATGTCGGCCATGTTGCTGGCCGAGCGCTATTTGCGTAAACACCCGCTTCCAGAGATGAAGAGTTAGGGTGAGCATGCGCATATTGCAAATTGGTTGTGGTGGTTTGGGAACCTTGATCGCAGAGGCAAGCCTGGCCCAGGGGCATGCACTGACCATCGTCAGGCGCTCCCAGCTGCCGGTCCCTGCCGGGGCGCAGGCGATATACCTGGATGTGATTGCCGAAGAAAGCTTGTCCGTATTATCTACTTTGCAGCCGGAAATCCTGCTGTATTGCCTGGCGCCTGTAGAAGGGCAAAGCTATCAGCAAACTTATGTGCAAGGTCTGCGTCAGGTGCTGGCAAGCGTGGCAGTGACTGCATTGAAACACGTCTTCTTTATTTCCAGCACCGGCATTTATGGCGAGGATCAAGGGGAGTGGATTGATGACGAGACGCTAGCCCTGCCTGCAGATGAAGGTGGGCGCGTCATGCTGGAAGCCGAGCAGCTAATGGCACAGTTGCCGTGTGGTCATACAGCGCTGCGGGTATCGGGAATTTATGGTCCGCAGCGACTTTACTTGTTACGTTTACTGCAAAACAGCGTGCGCTGGCCCACGCAGGTGCATTGGACAAATCGTATGCATGAGCTGGATGTGGCCGCGGCGGTGGTGCATTTGTATCAGCAAGTCATGGATGGTGTGGTGTTACCAGAACACTGTATTTTGACTGACGGTGTCCCCGCCATGCAGCATGAGGTGTTGCAGTGGCTGGCCGCGCAGCAGCAAGTGCCAGCACCGTCAACGCCGCCATTGCAGCCGCAGTCTGGTAAACGCATCCGTAACCGTTTCTTGCAACACACAGGATTCAAGCCACAATTTGCCGATTATCAGGCAGGCTATGCATCCATTTTATCCAGCCTGAATTAGTGTCTATGAAGAACGTAAAAACAACCGGGAAGTGGCAAGCTGTATGGAGCGGGTTATTGGTGGCGGGGCTCGCTATCACCAGCGATTTGAGCAGTGCTGAGGATGATGATGGCTTTAAGTTGTGGGTGACAGCCATGCGCCAGGAGGCGCTGGCGTTACATGTGGCGCCAGCAGCGGTGGATGCGACACTCAGTCAGGTGACTTTCTTGCCACGTTTGATTGAGCTGGACCGCAAGCAGCCAGAGTTTGTCACCAGTTTTTCAGCCTATGTAAACCGCCGCATTAACCCACGGGTGGTGGCTAAAGGCAAGCAGATGGCGCAGGACTACCAAGGTGTGCTTTATGTGGTCGAAGAGTTGTATCAAGTGCCGCGCGAGGTGCTGGTGGCTTTTTGGGGGCTGGAAACCAATTTTGGTGGTTTTATGGGCGATATCCCGCTGGCTTCTGCCTTGGCCACACTTTCCTATGAAGGGCGACGGGCCGAGTTTTTTAAACGTGAATTATTGAACCTGATGCGCGTGGTCGAGCGCGAGCAGCGTTATGACAGCCCTGTGGTGGGCTCCTGGGCAGGCGCAACCGGGCATATGCAGTTTATGCCATCTACCTTGCTCAAGTATGGTGTGGATGCAGATGCTGACGGCAAAATAGATATCTGGAATTCTTATCCTGACGTGTTCAGTTCGGCGGCCAACTATCTGTCACAAGCAGGTTGGCAGCCAGGCAAGCCGATTAGCATTCAGGTGGCCTTGCCTGCCGGATTTGACTACAGCCAGGCGCAATGGCAGCTGAATAAGTCGGTCAGTGATTGGGTGAAAGCGGGGGTTGCTGGTGTGCCTGATAGCGCGCTGGGCTTGCCGCAGGCCGCTATTTTGTTGCCACAAGGCTATGATGGTCCGGCGTATATGGTGTTCCCGAATTTTGATGTGATCATGCAGTGGAACCGCTCCATTAATTATGCGCTCAGTGTCAGTTTACTGAGCCAGCAATTGCGTCAGGACACCTACACGCTGATGATGCCGCCGGAACCCCCTGCACTCAGTTACCAGCAGATGTGGTCTTTGCAGGAGGCACTGAATGCCAGAGGCTTTGATTGCGGGTCGCCAGATGGCTTTCCGGGGGCAAAAACGCAAGCGGCCATCCGGCGCTACCAGGCTAGTAAAGGGTTGCCGCAAGATGGTTATGCCGGGGCAGATATGTTTAGCCGTTTGACGGCGCAAGTGCAGTCGGCCCAGTAACTGCGTATTTAGATTTAAATACTAGCGGGTTTTAAACCAGCCGGTGACGCTGACGCGTGGCAAGGTGGCGGGTAACACTTCATGCCAGAACCTGGCGGATAGAAACAACACTAGCCTGCCCGCTGTCGGCAATATATCAATGTGTCTGGCATCTTGCCCGGGTGTTTGTGTGTGCTCGTCCAGATACAATCGCAACGCGCCGCCAGCTTCTTCTGGCCAGTCATCATTTAAATAAATAATCGAGGTCAGCGTTCTTGCGCCAGGCGCTGCCTGCGCGCGGTGTTGGCGAAACTGGTCTATATGCGTGACATAACCGGAGGAGCCTGCCGGGTAAATGGCAAAGTGCGTTTCAAAACTGTCCAGCCCCATCATCAATTGCCGGTTGACGGCTTGTTGCACTTCAGTCAGGCGTGCCAGGTAGTCTTGGATGGCTGGATGCGGATCGCCGGGTTCCAGCCAGGCAATCTGGTCGCCGCGCAACTTGGGGTTGCTAACCGCTGACTGGCTGGTGCCGGCCTGGTGCATCTGCCCTTGCTGTTGTTGATCAAGTGCGATGGTACGCAGTGCTTCAACCAGATCCGCCGGTAAAAACTGATCAATCACGCAATACTGCTGTTCGGACAGTGTGTCGATGATAACGTCTACTATGCGATCGGAGAGTAAAGGCGGTAAGGCTGCAGTGCTTGTCATGCGCATATTATAAGCGCGATACCATTGCCTAACCGATGGCTTTCGGATAGAATGCGCAACCTTATTGATTCGCAGCAACTGCTGCGCAATACAATAGTCGCGTAGCTCAGCTGGTTAGAGCACCACCTTGACATGGTGGGGGTCGATGGTTCGAGTCCATTCGCGACTACCAAATAAAACATGGAAAAATTTAAAAAAGCCACCAGAATCTCTGGTGGCTTTTTGTTTTTCTCATCTGTTAGGCTGGTGTGGACTTAAGCGGAGGTGGTCAAATAGCTGCTGGATGTGTCCTGATCCAGCCCGTAGGTTTTAATCAACTTGGCCACTTGCTCCAGGGTATTGCTTTGTTGTGTGCTGGTGCTGGATGGATTGCTGCTATCGCTGTTCTGGCTTTGTTGATACTCCATCGCTTCTTGCTGGGTTACCTTGCCATCGCCATTCGTATCAGCGGCCTCAAAATTACTGGCGACATTGTTCAGCAACTCTGACAGTTTGCTGTCGTCAGTAGAGGAAGCCATTTCTTGCATCTGGTCCTGTGTGAGGCCGCTATCTTCCTCGTCTCCGCCGCGAGGCGGCGGTGGGCCACCTGCGCCGCCCGGTGGGGGTGGCCCACCTGGAGCGCCGCCAGCCTGGTTGCTGGCGCTCTGCAACTGGCTGAACAGGTTTTCGATTCCTTTTGTCAGCTCGCTTTTGCTGATTTTACTGTCGCCGTCCGTATCTATGCTGCTGACGAGATCGCTGACCTCATCGTCAGAAGATTCGCTCAGTGCTTTGCTTAAAGAGGTGGCATCAATCGTGCCCTGGTTAGAGGTATCTAGTTTGCTAAAGATGTTGTTGGTGATTTGACTACTCACACTGCTTAAACTGATGCTGGTCATAGTGGTTCTCCCTTGGTGTTTCGCCTTTACATTGGTTTCGGCAGGCGCGTCTGCCTGTCAACTGTTTTAACGACTGGGTATGCCGCGCCTGAATGCAGGTTTTGTATCGGCGTGTATCGCTTTGTATCAATGCCTTAAATGTGGCTGCACTCGGTTTCTGATTGCGGAATTTTCGTGCGCTGTGAGATAATCGAGGTTTGACCAAAAACAGGTGCCATGTGCTTGTTTTGTTTGGTTGTTTAATGTTTAAAGAGAGGGAGTCATGCCTGTAATCCGCTTGCCTGATGGGTCATCCAGAAGTTTTGAACAGCCGGTGACCGTGGCCGATGTCGCGATGAATATTGGCGCTGGTCTGGCGAAAGCCGCACTGGCGGGTAAGGTCACGTACACAGGTCAGGAAGCTAAACTGGTCGATACCAGTCATCTGATTGAGCAGGATGTAGACCTCGCCATCATTACCGATAAGAACGATGAAGGCCTGGAAGTGATTCGTCACTCGACCGCCCACTTGCTGGCTTATGCGGTGAAAGAGCTGTTCCCGGATGCGCAGGTGACCATCGGTCCGGTCATCGATAATGGCTTTTACTATGACTTTAGCTACAAGCGCCCGTTTACGCCGGACGATCTGGCAGCCATTGAAAAGAAAATGGCTGAGCTGGCGAAGAAAGACGAAAAAGTCGAGCGCAAGGTATTGCCACGTGATGAAGCTGTGGCTTACTTCAAAAGCATTAACGAGCATTATAAGGCCGAGATCATTGCCAACATTCCAAGCAATGAGGACGTGTCTTTGTATTCTGAAGGCAACTTCACTGACTTGTGCCGTGGCCCGCACGTGCCGAATACCGGCAAGCTCAAGGCGTTTAAATTAATGAAGCTGGCCGGTGCCTACTGGCGCGGTGACAGCAATAACGAAATGCTGCAACGCGTCTATGGCACCGCCTGGCGCAACAAGGATGAGCTGGAAGCTTATCTGCATATGCTGGAAGAGGCTGAAAAGCGCGACCACCGCAAACTGGGCAAACAGCTCGATTTCTACCATATGCAGGATGATGCACCAGGGATGGTGTTCTGGCATCCGCGTGGCTGGGTGATCTGGCAAGAGGTCGAGCAGTACATGCGCGCCAAATTTAAAGAGTACGATTACCAGGAAGTGCGTACGCCAACGGTGCTGGACAAAACCCTGTGGGAAAAATCCGGCCACTGGCAAAACTACCGCGACAATATGTTTGTCACGCAGTCGGAAAGCCGCGATTATGCGGTGAAACCGATGAACTGCCCTGGCCATATCCAGATTTTCAACAGCAGTTTGCACAGCTACCGTGATTTACCATTACGTCTGGCAGAGTTCGGTTCCTGTCATCGTAATGAGCCATCTGGCTCCTTGCATGGCTTGATGCGCGTACGCGGCTTTACCCAGGATGATGCGCATATTTTCTGTATGGAGTCACAAGTCGAGGCTGAAGTAGCAGACTTTATCAAGATGCTGTATGAAGTCTACAAAGACTTTGGTTTTGATGATGTGATCGTCAAATTGTCTACCCGCCCGGAAAAGCGCGTGGGCACAGAAGAAGCCTGGGATATGGCAGAAACTGCCTTGGCTAACGCGATTAAAGCCAATGGTCTTGAGTTTGAATATCAGCCAGGTGAGGGCGCATTTTACGGCCCGAAAATTGAGTTTACCCTCAAAGACTCTCTGGGCCGCATGTGGCAATGCGGTACTATCCAGCTTGATCCTAACCTCCCTGAGCGCCTGGGCGCGGAGTATGTGGCTGAAGACAATACGCGTCAGCGGCCGATTATGCTGCACCGCGCCATTGTGGGCTCTATGGAGCGCTTTTTAGGTATTTTGATCGAAAACTTTGCCGGTGCGATGCCGGTCTGGTTGTCGCCAGTGCAAGTCATGGTGCTTAATATTTCAGATAACCAGGCTGATTATGTACGCCAAGTGGTTGAAAAATTGAAGAAAAATGGCATTCGATGCGATTTTGACTTGAGAAATGAGAAGATTACCTATAAAATACGCGAACACAGCTTGCAAAAGTTGCCATACCTCATTGTGGTCGGCGACAAGGAAATGCAAAATGGTCATGTGGCCGTACGTACCAGAAAAGGTGAAGATCTGGGTGTGATGTCTGTAGAGGCGTTTGTAGCGCTCCTGCAAAAAGACATCCAAAACCGGGTCTAATTTCGGGTATTCGTGCGGCTTTGTTTATTGTTAGGGGATTGTTATAGCTCAAGATAAAGATACACGCATCAATGGCGACATCACTGCGCCACAAGTGCGTTTGGTTGGTGTGGATGGCGAACCGTTAGGTGTGATGAGTCTCAAAGAGGCTTTTGCCAAAGCGGAAGAAGCTGATATTGATATTGTTGAAATTGCACCAAATGCCGCACCACCAGTGTGCCGTTTGATGGATTACGGCAAATTCAAATACGCTGAGAGCAAGCGTATGCACGAGCAAAAACTGAAACAAAAACAGGTGCAGATTAAAGAGGTCAAGTTTAGACCTGGCACTGATGACGGCGATTACAATATTAAATTACGCAATATCATCCGCTTTTTGGGTGATGGCGATAAAGCAAAAATTACCTTGCGTTTCCGTGGTCGCGAAATTACGCATCAGGAATTCGGCCTGGCGTTATTGAAACGCTTGGAAGCTGATCTGACAGAGCACGCATTGGTGGAGCAGTATCCTAAAATGGAAGGCCGCCAGATGGTGATGGTGTTGGCGCCAGCGAAGAAAGCTGTGCCTGTGGCCAAAAAAGCTGAAAAAGCAGCACCAAGCGAAGAATAAGGTTTTAAGTAGTACAACAGTTTTTTGGAGTAATACGGCTAAATTGGCTGCCCAGTTACTCTCTATTCAACCTCTAAGGAGAAAAAAATGCCAAAGATGAAAACAAAGAGCAGCGCCAAAAAGCGCTTCAAGTTCTTGGGTAACGGTAAAGTGAAGCGTACACACTCTCACTTGCGCCATATTCTGACCAAGAAAACCACCAAGCAAAAGCGTAAGCTGCGCGGTACTTCCATTATTTCTGCGACTGACGTGAAACGCGTCCGCGCAATGATGCCAACACAATAAGGAGACCGACATGCCTAGAGTAAAACGTGGTGTCGTCGCACGCGCAAGACATAAAAAAGTTTTAAATGCTGCTAAAGGTTACCGTGGTCGTCGTAAGAACGTCTACCGTGTTGCCAAACAGGCGGTAATGAAAGCCGGTCAATACGCATACCGTGACCGTCGTCAGAAAAAACGTCAATTCCGCGCATTGTGGATTGCCCGTATCAACGCGGCAGCCCGTGAAGCTGGTTTGACATACAGCCGTTTCATGAACGGTCTGAAAAAATCTGCGGTTGAAGTTGACCGTAAAGTACTGGCTGATCTGGCCGTGTTCGATAAAGCTGCTTTTGCTAAATTCGTAGAATTGGCTAAAACAGGTTTAAGCGCCTAATCAGACCTACCAAAAAAAGAGGCTGCGGCCTCTTTTTTTATTTTAATGTGACTCAAAACTTAAAGAATACGCACGATGGCTGATCTCAATCACTTAATCGCAGAAGCCGCACAAGACTTTGCGGCTTGTCATGATGTTCCTGCACTGGAAAACGCCAAGGCCAAATACCTGGGAAAATCTGGCGCGCTGACCGAAGCCTTGAAAGGGCTGGGTAAATTGACTGCTGAAGAGCGTCCAGCAGCTGGTGCAGCGATTAATGTGGTTAAACAAGCCGTTGAGCAAGCCTTGAATGACCGCCGTGACAGTATCCTGGCCGCTGCACAGGCCAAACAGCTGGCGAGCGAGACTATAGATGTGACTTTGCCTGCGCGCGCGCAATCGACCGGTGGTTTGCATCCGGTGACATTGACCTTACGTCGTGTAGAAGAATTGTTTCACTCGATTGGTTTCAGTGTGGCTGATGGCCCTGAAATTGAAACCGATTTTTATAATTTCACGGCGCTGAATATTCCGGATAACCATCCGGCACGTGCCATGCATGATACTTTTTACATTGATAGCGGTAATGACAGCATGGAGCACGTCTTGCGTACGCATACGTCGCCGGTGCAAGTGCATTACATGGAAAACAATACGCCACCGCTGAAAATTATTGCACCTGGCCGTGTTTACCGCGTCGACTCTGATGCGACGCATTCACCGATGTTCCACCAGGTGGAAGGATTGTGGGTGGATGAACAAATCAGCTTTGCCAACCTCAAGGGCGTGGTGCAGGATTTTCTGCAAAAATTCTTTGAACGCGATGATTTAACTGTGCGTTTCCGCCCATCTTTCTTCCCGTTTACCGAGCCTTCAGCCGAAATGGATATGAGCTGGAATGGCGGCTGGCTGGAAATTGGTGGTTGCGGCATGGTGCACCCTGAGGTGCTCAAACACGTGAATATCGATAGCGAAAAATACCGAGGCTTTGCCTTTGGCCTGGGCGTAGAGCGCTTGGCCATGTTGCGCTACGGCGTCAATGATTTGCGCCATTTCTTTAATAACGATTTGCGCTTTTTACAGCAGTTTATTAAATAATCCAGCCTCCACGCACTTTACACACCGAATTAATACAGGGTTAGACACATATGCAGTTCTCCGAACAATGGTTACGTTCCATGGTGAATCCATCACTGGATACCGCGCAACTTGGTCACGCATTGACCATGGCTGGTCTGGAAGTTGAAGAGTTAACCCCGGTCGCCCCTGCGTTTAGTCATGTGGTGGTGGCGGAGATTCTGGAGGCTGCCAAACACCCGGATGCAGACCGCTTGCAAGTGTGCAAAGTGAAAGTCGGCGAAGAGATTCTGCAGATTGTCTGTGGCGCAGCGAATGCACGCGCAGGCCTGAAAGCGCCTTGTGCGTTGGTGGGCGCCGAGCTGCCAGGGATTCAGATCAAACAAGCCAAAGTGCGTGGCGTAGAGTCTTTCGGCATGATGTGCTCTGCCAAAGAGCTGGGTATTGCGACAGAAGCCAATGGTATTTTGGAGCTGCCAGCCGATGCGCCTGTTGGCCAGGATATCCGTGAATATCTGGCATTGAATGACAGTACATATACGCTGAAACTGACGCCTAACCGCGCTGATTGTTTAAGCATTTTGGGCATTGCCCGCGATGTGGTTGCCATGACTGGCGCACCAATAACCGTGCCTGTGATTGACGCGGCAGCTGTCAGCAGCCATCTTGCCAAAACTGTTACGTTGAATGCAGCAGACGCTTGCCCGGCTTATTATGGCCGCGTGATTGACGGTGTGAATGCCCAAGCCAAGACGCCCGATTGGATGGTGCGCCGTTTGGAGCGCAGCGGCATCCGCAGTATCAGTGCCTTGGTGGATATTACCAATTATGTATTACTTGAACTCGGCCAGCCTATGCATGCGTTTGACCATGCGCTGTTGCAGGGCGAGGTCGAAGTCCGTTTTGCCAAGGCTGGTGAAAAGCTGGCCTTGCTAAATGACACAGAAGTGACTTTGAAGGCAGATGATCTGGTGATTGCCGATGGCAATGGCCCGGTCGCGCTGGCAGGCGTCATGGGCGGCAAAGCAAGCTCGGTGACTGATGCCACACAAGCAATTTTCCTCGAAAGCGCTTTCTTTACGCCTGATGTCATGGCGGGCAAAGCACGCCGTTTGGGTTTAAGCACAGATTCGTCTTACCGTTTTGAGCGCGGTGTAGATTTTGGTAATACCTTAAATGCGCTGGAGCGTGCGACAGCATTGGTGCTGGAGATTTGTGGTGGTCAGGCTGGTGCCGTGACTGCGGTCACCGCACAATTGCCAGCACGCAAGCAGGTGACTTTACGCCATGCTTATTTGTTATCCGTGCTGGGCATCGATGTGAGCCTGGTGCAAGTAGGCCAATTGTTAACGCAATTAGGCTTTGCCTACACTGAGGCTAATGGCGTATTTCAGGTGAGCGCACCTAGCTTCCGTTTTGATATTGCGCGTGAAGAAGACTTGATTGAAGAGGTCGCCCGCCTGCATGGTTACGAGCATATTCCTGCACTGACTCCGGTTGCTCCGCAAGGCATGCTGGTGGCACCAGAAGCGACACGCAGCAAACACTGGCTGCGCGACGTGATGGTGAATCAAGGTTATCAAGAAGTGGTGACTTATAGCTTTGTCGATGCCAACTGGGAGAGTGATTTATACGGTAATGCCCAGCCCATCGCGCTTAAAAATCCGATTGCCAGCAACCTGAGCGTCATGCGCTCCGGCTTGTGGGGTGGTTTGTTGGATGCGCTGGATTACAACCTCAAACGCCAGCAAACACGTGCCATGTTGTTTGAGCTCGGTGCACGTTATGAAAAGGGCACGCAAGGGTTTGCCGAAACGCTGACTTTATCCGGCCTGGTCTATGGCAGCCAGCAACCAGAGCAGTGGGCGGCCGAAGCCAGAACGTTTGATTTTTATGATGCCAAAGCCCATGTCGAGGCATTGTTTGCACAGCCTGTGCGCTTTGTGGTTGAACAGCATCCTGCTCTGCACCCGGGCCAGTCTGCCCGTATTTACCTGGGCGATAAAGCAGTGGGCTGGCTGGGTAAATTGCATCCGCAATGGCAGCAGCAATATGGATTAACCAGTGCCTGTTACCTGTTTGAGTTGGATGCCGATGCTGCATTGGCAACCCAGGTGCCTGCCTATAGTGAGGTCAGCAAGTTCCTGCCGGTTCGTCGAGATTTAGCGATGGTCGTTGAGCAATCTGTATCAGCTCAAGCGATGATTGATGCGGTGATGAATGAGAACATTTCTCAGCTAAAACAGGTGAAATTGTTCGACGTTTATCATGGTAAAGGTGTGCCCGAAAACAAAAAAAGCCTTGCATTTCTTGTACTTATGCAAGATACTTGCAAGACAATGGTCGATGAGGAAGTGGATACCATCGTGGCAAAAATCCTCAACAACTGGTCATCCAAATTTGCTGCGTCACTAAGATAATATCATTGGGATCATCATTAGATAGTACCAAGGATAACAGTTGATACAACACAAGCATCTCGCATAATAAGAAGGTTCAGGGGATCGTTAATGACACTCACAAAAGCTGACTTGGCCGATTTGTTGTTTGAACAAGTCGGGCTGAACAAGCGTGAAGCCAAAGACATGGTGGAAGCGTTTTTTGAAGAAGTTCGCAATGCGCTGGAGCAAGGCGATAGCGTTAAGCTGTCTGGTTTTGGTAACTTCGAGTTGCGTACCAAATCCGAGCGTCCTGGCCGTAACCCGAAAACTGGTGAAGAAATTCCAATTTCTGCACGTCGCGTGGTGACTTTTCACGCCAGTCAAAAATTAAAATTACGCGTAGAAGAACACTACGCAGAACAACCATTACAAGCACAAGCCTGATCTGACTCCAAAACATGGTAGAAACGCAAAAAGTCACCTTGCCGCCTATCCCTGCCAAACGCTATTTCACTATCGGTGAAGTCAGCGAGTTGTGTGGGGTCAAGCCGCATGTCTTGCGTTACTGGGAGCAGGAGTTTACCCAGCTCAAACCGGTTAAACGCCGCGGTAACCGTCGTTACTACCAGCATCATGAGGTATTGCTGATCCGTAAAATCCGTGAACTACTCTACGAGCAAGGTTTCACCATCAGCGGTGCACGCAATCGACTGGATGGCGTAGATGAAAAAATGGACAAATCTCGGTCTGTCGCTGAGGTCTCCAGTGCAGCAACCACGAATACTTCGTCATTGATTGCCGAGGATACCAAACTGCCGGTGGTCGATGTTGCCGCTCTCAGGGATCAAATTCAACAAGTACTTCAACTGTTAAAAGCCCCAGCCTGAACTGGCTCGCGCGCTGATAAAACCGCATATTCTGCTTAGCGAATATGCGGTTTTGTTTTATAATGCAGCCTTCTTTTTCGAGCAGGTTCCTGTTCGAGTCCAACGTCGGGGCGTAGCGCAGCCTGGTAGCGCACTTGCATGGGGTGCAAGGGGTCGTGTGTTCGAATCACACCGTTCCGACCAATCAAACATTTCTTTGTTATACGTATCCGCAGAAAAATCTGTTTCAGGGCGCTCTGGTACTCTTGGCCCGCATCTACATTGATCTTGAATTACTAAATAAAACTGACGTCAGCCTATGACCAGCAACATCACGGTCACTGGTCGCTACAATTCTGCTTAAATAGTCATATCTGGTGCGATTGCGGCAGCGATTTGTTGTTGAGTGCTGATGGTGCCAATATGGCGTGCCAATGCTTCGCTGAGGGGCATCGGGCGGTTTAAATAGAAACCCTGGGCATAAGCGACGCCCATGTCTTTCAGGCAGTCCAGCGTGGCTTCGTCTTCGACGTATTCGGCAATGGTCTGGATTTCCATCGATTGCGCCACACTTTGGATGGCTTTGGCCATGGCAAGATCGACCTGGTTGCTGGTGATGTCTTTGACGTAAGCGCCATCCATTTTAAGAAAGTCGACTGGCAGGTGTTTCAAGTAGCTGAATGACGACATGCCGCTTCCGAAATCATCCAGCATAAAACGTGTGCCCATCTTTTGCAGTTCTTTAATCAGCTTGATCGTATTGTCGATGTTGATGATGGCTGAGGTTTCAGTGACTTCAAAGCAGACATGGCCAGGCGATATATCGTAAGTTTCGAAACAACTCTGGATGTAAGGCAGCAGTTGAGCGTCACCTAAGGACATGCCGGACAGGTTGATGCTGACAATGAAAGGGTTGACGCTGGATTGCATTTTAAACAGCGGTTGTAGCGCCATAAAAGCATGCTGGATGACCCAGCGGTCAATCTTGGTCATCAGGTGGTAGCGCTCTGCCGATGGCAGGAATTCAGCCGGAGGGATGATACCGCCATGTTCGTCGCGTTTACGGATCAAAATCTCATAAAAAGGCGGCAATTCTTTTTGTTGCAGCGGGAAAATGCCCTGGCAGTAAAGCACAAAATCATTGTGCTCAATGGCTTCATTAATGCGCAATACCCATTCCATTTCAACGTGGCGTTTGAGTAAAACGTCGTCTTCAGGATGGAACAGGTGGATCTGGTTGCGGCCATTATCTTTAGCTACGTAGCAGGCTGCGTCGGCATGGCGGGTGATTTCACCCACATCTTTTAAAGCGGTGGTGATTTCGACAATGCCGATACTGATGCCGGTTTGGAACAAGCGGCCTTCATGCATAAAGCGGAAAGTTTCAACCATTTGCCGCAGTTGTGCCGCAATTTCGATGGCTTTTTCGACCTGGCAGTAACTGAGTAACAGGCCGAATTCGTCGCCGCCCAGGCGTGCAAACGTGTCTTCTGCACGTATGCGCTGGCTGAGAATCATGCTGATCTGGCGCAGCATTTCATCCCCGGCCAAGTGGCCGCAAGTGTCATTGATGACGCGGAACTGGTCAAGATCCATGTAACAGAATACATGATTGGCGCGGTGTTGTTTGACGTCCTGCAACGCTTGTTGCAGCCGTCTTTCCAGCTCCTGCCGATTGACCAGGCCGGTTAAGGCATCGTGGCGCGCCTGGTAGCGCAGCTGCGCTTGCGCGTCTTGAATGCGGTGACGCATATCGGCTTCGACATGCTGCATATCTCTTGATATTTGATTAATCGTACTTTGCAGCGACTGGATTTCCGGCAGAGTATTTTTGCCCTGGCTGACTTGTTGGCTACCGATGACAAAGCGTTTGAGAGCCGAGGTCATGTCTCGAATCGGCTGGCTGATTGAGCGGCTCACCCAGCTGACGAGGATGGAGCATAATATAAGTGCCAAGGTGATGTAGCCGACATTTTTGATAAACGCCTGGCGGTGATCTTCAATCAGCGAGCCTTTGTCGATGGCGACAAACACATATCCCAGCAAGCGGTGTGTGGATTCGGTTGAAAATACTTTCACCATGGTGATGTCATGCGTGTTTTGTTGCATGACGATGGTGTCTTGTTGCGGCAAGGTTTCGCTAATGTTGAAAGAGGTACCAAGATTGGCGATGGCGTGATTATCCGCATCGGAAATAATCAGGGATAAATAGGGTTCCCGGTTAAGTTGGCTGGCTTTGAGCAACCGGCCGATATAGTCTTTGCTATGCAATTCAGTTTGATTATGTATCACCGCAGACAGAAATTTTGCGGTGGTCAGGGCATGCTGGCTCAGCTTGTCTTCTTCCCGTTGCAGTTGTTCCTTGAAATCAAACAACAATAAAATACAGGATAACGCGAATACCGGTCCGATGACGAATAACAGTAATCTGGACTGGATACTTAAGTTTTGGAAGAAAGGCATGGATTCCAGGGAGTCTGTTTAAATTGAATCAGCAGGCATATACACAGGCTGGCAGCATTGCCATAGATTTCGATTCATGACATCCCCCCAGATTTCGTGTATAAGTCGCAATGATTATAGCAGTAACAATTTTCTTGGCTTGTAGCTTAAATGCGTCAAATTGTTAAGTTTTTTTATCATCAACCTAGTGTATTTGTTTTCGCATGATACAGCAAATTTATATCACAGATTACCTGTCTGATGCCGCTGCCCAGCCGGTTGAGATGATTCAATCCGTGATTGCGCAATGCCCGATGTTGCTAAAAGCACAATGGAAAGTCAGCCCGCTGCCGCCACTGCGCGCATTGTTCGATGTACTCGCCGTGCGTGAAGATGGTCCGTCTGATATGCCTGTGTCGGCCGTGCTGTCTGCCCGGCAGGTGTGGCCAGCTCGCCCGGCATTTTGCTTGCTGCCAGTGCATTTAGGGATGCGGCGGGATACATTTAGTTTGCAGGCGGTGGTGCCTTTGGCAGAAGCCGTCTACGCCGCATTGACTGAGCGTTTGCAAACACACTTTGCTGATGATTTTGTGGTGCAGCAGGATAGCAGTCGCAGATTCTGGCGGGTGCAGCCTGTGCGCGACATGCAGGCACAGTGCAAATGGCCGCAGGATTGTTTGTATCAGCAGGCTTTTCAATGGCAACCACAAGGGCCGGATGCGGCGGTGATCAGGCAATGGACCAATGAAATACAAATGCTGCTGCATCAGGCAGCGCATTCTGCTGAGGCTGCTGACTGGCCAACTGAATTAAACAGTTTATGGTTTGCCAGCGTCGGCGATATCCCAGCCTGGCAACATGAGTGGGATGCGGTTGCGGGGCAGGGTGACGTATTCGATGGGCTGCAAGCCAGCACATTGCCGGCCATTCGGCCATTATCCATGGCCGGGATGCTGGCTGATGAACACATGCAGCAAGCGCTATGGGTTGCAGACACATGGCAAACGTGTGATTGGCCCGCTTTATCAAACGCCTTACAAGCTGGTCGTATTTCAGCATTGAAACTGGTGTTGCCGTTTGCCGAGCGCAGCGTTGAAGTGCATTATAAAAAACAATTACGCTGGCAGTTTTGGCGAAAATCACCTGACCTCGAAACCTTATTGCAACAACTTGAAGCAACGCTGATGAGAAGCCACTAGCGGATAGTTGTTAATGACCCATGATGAACACAAGATGAAAATTCAGCAACGCGCTTATTCCGACACCACCTTTGCAGCCCTGCAAACGCAAGGTTTGTCCCCCTTGTTAGCCAGGCTCCTGGCCGCAAGGTCGGTCACTGCTGAGGATTGGTCTTTGCAGGAAATGCCGCATTTGCTCAAGCCGGACGCCTTGACGGGCGCGGCAGACATGGCGAAACAATTGGCAGATGCCATTGCGCAGAAAAAACGTATTTTGATCATTGGCGATTATGATGCCGATGGTGCCACAGCCACCAGTGTCGCCATGCGTGGGTTGCGGATGATGGGGGCCGAGGTCGACTTTCTGGTGCCTAACCGCTTTGAATATGGATATGGCCTCACGCCTGAAATTGTTGCCTTGGCGGTTAAACAGCAGCCAGATGTGATTCTCACGGTGGATAACGGCATTGCCAGCATCGATGGCGTGGCTGCGGCGAAAGCACTTGGTTTGCAGGTGCTGATTACCGATCACCATTTGCCCGCCGAGCAAACGCCAGCCGCAGATTGTATCGTTAACCCTAACCAGCGCGGCTGTGATTTCCCGAGTAAACACCTGGCCGGGGTAGGGGTGATGTTTTATGTGCTGATTGCTTTGCGCGCTGAGCTCAAGCAACGTGGTCAATTAAGCGATGATGGCGTCCATCTGGGCAGTCTGCTCGACCTGGTGGCCTTAGGCACGGTGGCCGATCTGGTGAAACTGGATGCCAATAACCGCATTCTGGTCAGGCAAGGGCTCAAACGTATCCGGCAAGGCCAGGCTAGCCCCGGCATCCTTTCCATTTTAAAATTGGCCGGGCGTGATGCTTCGCAAGTGAATGCACAGGATCTGGGTTTTTATGTCGGGCCACGCCTCAATGCCGCAGGCAGGCTGGATGACATGACCATCGGCATTCGTTGTCTGCTGGCAGAAACACCGCAGGAGGCGATGCAATATGCGCAGCAATTGCACGTGTTGAATGCCGAGCGCAAGCAGATTGAAGCCGAGATGCAATGGGATGCGATGGCAGATTTGACGCAGGATTTTCGTGGTGATCAATATACGATTAGCGTGTTCCAGCCGGATTGGCATCAGGGGGTTATCGGCATTCTTGCTTCGCGCATTAAAGAGCGGTTCCATCGGCCGGTGATTGCGTTTGCTGATGCGGGTGATGGCTTGATCAAGGGTTCTGGCCGCTCCATCGCTGGTCTGCATTTGCGTGATGCACTGGATCTGGTCACCAAGCAGCAGCCTGACCTGATTATCAAGTTTGGTGGTCATGCGATGGCTGCAGGCCTCAGCATACGTGCCGATGATTTTGCCCGGTTTCAGCAAACATTTGAGCATGTGGTGCAAAGCCTGATCGATGCTGAAATTTTGCAGGAAGTGCTGGAAACAGACGGTGCATTGGCTGCGCAAGAGATGACCATGCAAACCGCAGAAGCGATCGCGGATCAAGTGTGGGGCCAGGGTTTTCCGCAACCCGTGTTCTACGACACTTTTCAGGTGCTGCAGCAAAAGGTGCTGGGCGAGAAACACTTGAAATTACGCCTGCAAAAACAGCATCAGCAGTTCGATGCGATTTATTTTCAGCATGCCGAGTTTTTGCCCGAGCAGGTAGAGATTGCCTATGCCTTGCAGGTGAACGAGTTTAATGGTGCGCGCAATTTGCAGTTGCAAGTCGTACACGCCGTGACCGCTTAAAGTGGTCGCTGGTGCGGCCTCTGGCTGCTAATTGCATTTAGCCTTAGAGTGAATGCCCTAAATACGGTAAAATACAGCCTTCATTCAAGAGGTTAAGCATGGCTCGCCCATTTAAATCCCCTAAAGCCACTTCTGCGACACGTCCCCCTAAAGCGCCATCAGCCGCCCCGGTAGAGACGGTTGGCGATGAGGTGCCATCTGCATCGCGTTCCGGCCAACGTTTACACAAGTTACTGGCACTGGCGGGCTTTGGCTCACGCCGCGATATGGAAACACTGATTGAAAGTGGCCGTATCACGATTAATGGCCAGGTGGCGCAAGTCGGTGCGGTGGTGGATGAGCATGACATCGTCCGTCTGGATAGCCGCATTCTGCATTTACCGTTTGAGGCTGAACTGCCGCAGGTATTGCTTTACCACAAGCCGGAAGGCGAACTGGTGAGCCAGGATGACCCCGAAGGCCGTGCAACCGTATTCGATAAATTGCCGCGCATCAAACAGGGCAAGTGGATTGCCATTGGCCGCCTGGATATGAACACCAGTGGTTTGCTGATATTTACCAACTCTGGCGAGCTGGCAAACCGTTTCATGCACCCACGCTACGAAGTGGAGCGGGAGTATGCAGTGCGTATTCTGGGCGAACTTAACCAGGATCAGATGGCTCAACTGACACAAGGCATTGAGCTTGAAGATGGCCCAGCCAACTTTGAGAGTATTTATGCCAGTGGTGGCGAAGGCGCCAATAAGTGGTATCAGGTGGTGATTAAAGAAGGCCGTAACCGCGAGGTGCGTCGTTTATTCGAGGCCTATCACTTGCCGGTCAGCCGCTTGATGCGTGTACGTTTTGGCCCGGTGGCACTGCCGCCACGCCTCAAACGTGGCACCATGCTTAAACTGGAGCAAAAACAGGTAGTCGCTTTGCTGGAATGGGCAGGGTTACCTGTGCCACGTAAACCGCTCAAGCAATTGAGTCCACACGAAAAAGACCGTGCTACACGCGTGTTTGTGCCCAAAGTGCGTAAACAGCGCCGCAGCTTGCTGGAAACCGCGAATGCACCTGCCACGCCTGAGCAGCGCCCGGCACGCGCGCCTACGGCTAACCGCCGCATTCGTCAGGAGTCAGATCTGCTACAGGCATCACGCCAGAATGCGCGCCTGAATACGGGCGCGAAGAAACGCAGTGATCGCGGACGTGGTTAGGCGGTTTCGAGCTATAAAAAAAGCACTTCTTTTGAAGTGCTTTTTTTGTGGTTAACAGAGGCAACTCTGTTTATTCGCTGTGCAAACCTGCTTCGACCAGGTCCTCTTTCGTCAGCATAAACACAAACTGGTCACCTGCACTGGTATCCAGCCAGGTGAATGGCAAGTCCGGATAAGCGTCGTGCAAAGCGTCCCGATTGTGACCAATCTCTACCACGAGTACGCCGCCATCATTCAAATATTCAGCTGCTTGCGTTAGCAAGGTGTGCGTGTGATCCAGCCCGGCAATGCCGCTGCCCAGTGCCAGCTGCGGCTCCTGACGATATTCGGCAGGTAATTCTGCCATGCTGGGCGCGTCAACATAAGGTGGGTTACTGATGATGACATCATATTTACGGCCTTTGAGCGCGGTAAACATATCGGATTGCACTGCTTGCACCTGATGCTCGAGTCCATAGCGCTTGATATTGATATTGCTGACATCTATCGCATCTGGCGAAATATCTACCACATCAATATGCGCGTTAGGGAAGGTCTCTGCCAGCAATACACCCAGGCAGCCGGAGCCCGTGCAAATGTCAGCTGCCGATTCCACCATTTCCGGAAACTCTACCCAAGGTTGCAGGCCATCTTCCAGCAATTCTGCAATAAATGAGCGTGGCACAATCACGCGCTCGTCGACGTAGAATTTATAGCCGCGCAACCAGGCTTCATTCACCAGGTAGGCCGTTGGCGTATGCTCGGTGACGCGTTTTTCGATCAAGCTTGCCAAGTGCTGGCTCTCTTCTGTGGTTAAACGCGCATCGAGAAAATTATCCAGCGTATCATGCGGCAAATGCAGCGCACTCATGACCAGCCAGACAGCTTCATCGTAGCTGTTGTCGGTGCCATGGCCATAAAAAATATCAGAGTTTTCAAAACGGCTGACGGCATAACGCAGCCAGTCGCGGATAGTGTGTAAATTGCTTGTCATATTATTTTAGTAGTAACAGTTCCATGGTGCGCTTGTAGGTTTCTTTCAGTGGTTCAATATCTGCCACCGCCACGCATTCGTTCAGCTTATGAATGGTTGCGTTGAGCGGACCGAATTCGATCACTTCTTTGCAAATATCGGCAATAAAGCGGCCATCAGAGGTGCCGCCTGTGGTGGATAGTTCAGGTGTGACGCCATAGCTTTGTGTAATGGCCTGGCTGATGGCTGCTACCAGCTGGCCGCGTGGTGTGATGTAGGATTGGTTGTGCTCCCATTCCAGCGCGTAATCAAAGCCGTGGCTATCCAAAATGGCATGCACACGCGAACGCAGGCTTTGTTCAGAACTGCCATGGCCATCGACCTCGGGGCAATAGCGGAAGTTAAACAGGATTTCGACCTCGCCTGGCACGACATTCGTTGCACCGGTGCCGCCATTCATATTGGAGATTTGCCATGAGGTGGGCGGGAAGTATTCGTTACCGTTGTCCCACACGGTTTCCACCATGTCTTTGATTGCTGGCGCGGCCAAATGAATCGGGTTTTTGACCAGGTGCGGATAGGCAATATGGCCCTGGATACCTTTGACTGTAAGTTTGCCAGACAATGAGCCACGGCGGCCATTCTTAATCATGTCACCGACCACTTTGTTGCTGGTCGGCTCGCCGACGATGCAGTAGTCAAAGCTTTCACCACGCGCTTGCAGCGCTTCAACGACCTTCACCGTACCTTCAATGGCAATGCCTTCTTCATCTGACGTAATCAGCAGGCCAATCGAGCCTGGGTGGTCTGGGTGTGCTGCTACAAACTCTTCAATGCTGGTAATAAAGGCTGCCAGAGATGTTTTCATATCAGCTGCACCACGGGCATACAGCATGCCGTCTTTAATGGTTGGTTCGAACGGTGGCGTGTGCCATTGATCCAGCGGGCCGGTTGGTACGACGTCGGTATGACCGGCGAATACGATCAATGGGCCAGTAGTGCCACGGCGCGCATAAAAGTTATCTACCTGGCCAAAACGCATACGCTCAATCTTGAATCCCAGCGGTTCCAGACGGGCAATCATGGTTTCCTGGCAGTCCGCATCTTCCGGCGTCAGCGAACGGCGTTTCAGGAGGTCAATGGCAAGGTCCAGTGTTTTTGACATAGGCTTATTCTTTGGCAAACAGTTGGGCATAATCGGCTTCATTAAAGCCGAGGGCGATGATTTTGTCGTTGTTAACGACGATAGGGCGCTTGATCACCGAGGTTTTTTCTTGCATTAAAACCTGCGCAGAAGCAGCATCCACAACCGCATTTTTCTCGGCTTCAGTCAGGTTGCGCCAGGTCATGCCGCTACGGTTGACCAGTTTTTCCCATGGTTGCTGTTGCAGCCAGGATTGCGCGGTGGCATTGTCCAGCCCGAGTTTTTTAAAGTCATGGAATTCATAAGCAACGGCATGTTGCTCCAGCCAGTCGCGGGCTTTTTTGACGGTATTGCAATTAGGGATGCCGTATAGTTTCATGGCGGATAATCAGGTAAAAAGCTTATTTTACCAGCCAGAAGTGCGGGCGTTGCAATTTATTGTTGCAACAGCGCTTGCTTTAAAACAGGCTTTGCGTGGTCGACTTCAACTGTAGTTCACTGAAGACGTCAAACAGGAATTTTTGCTCAACTGGCTTGGAGAACAGGAAGCCTTGCATTTGGTCACAACCGATGCTGACCAGGGCTTTGCGCTGGTCTTCGTCTTCCACGCCTTCTGCCACCACATTCAAATCCAGCGCGTGCGCCAGTTTAACAATGGCTTCTACAATTAGCAGTGCCGTATTTGAGGCTGCTACCCCTTTGGTCAGGGTGCGGTCGAGTTTGACTTCGCTGATTTCGAGGTCTTGCAGATGCGTGAGGCTGAAAGGGTGCAGGCCAAAGTCATCCAGCGAGATTTTGAGGCCTTGCTGCTTAAAGTGGCGCAAAGTTTCCTGGAATTGCGCCTGGTGATGGATGGCATTGGTTTCTGAGACTTCCAGGATCAGGTTGCGTGCTTCGACTTCATGTTGCTCAAGAATCGACTGTATGAGTGAGCTGAGTTGTTTATTGCGGAATTGCTGGTTGGACATATTGACCGAAATACTCAAGTCTATGCCACGTTCACGTGCCTGTTTGATGGTGCTGCAGGCTTGCGAAATCACCCAGGCATTGATTTCTTCAATCATGCCAAAGCGCTCAGCCGCTTCGATAAAATTGTTAGGCGAGAGCAGGCCGCGTGTGGGGTGTTGCCAGCGCAAGAGGGCTTCTGCACCATGCACGATACGCGTCAGGGCATCGACTTTTGGTTGAAATAGCAACCTGAACTCTTGGTGCGTAATGGCTTGTTTGAGCTCCACGCGCGTTTGCTGCATTTCGTCTGATGCTTGCTCAATTTCAGCATCAAAGAAACGGTACTGGTTTTTGCCGTTTTCCTTGGCTTTATACATCGCTGCGTCAGCATTTAATTTGAGTTTTTGCAGGTTGCCATCCTGCGGGTACATGGAGACGCCAATGGAGCAGGAGATTTCGATGACGTGGTCTTCGATAATGAAAATCTCACGCAAGGCATCAACGATGCGTTGCGTCACGGTGACCACACTTTGATGATTTTCGATTTCGCTGAGCACGGCAATAAACTCATCGCCGCCGGCGCGTGCCACATAGTCGCAATTGCGGATGGCATTGCTGATGCGTTTGGAAACTTCAATCAGCAAGAGGTCGCCGATGTGGTGGCCAAACTGGTCGTTGACCGGTTTGAAATGGTCGAGGTCGATATAGGCTAATGCCAGCGACTCACCATTGCGGTCACAGCGTTTGGCGCTGATGATCAGATGCTGGTTCAAGGCATCGCGGTTAGGCAGGTGTGTGAGCGGGTCGTAGGCCAGAAACTTTTTGTTCACAGTCTGCGTATTGCGGAATGTGAGTTTGCTTTGCGTAATATCGACATTGCGCTCATAGAAAATCACCAGGATAAACGAAGTAATAAACAGCAATACCGGCACCAGCACCAGCAACAGCATGAGGTAGTTGCCTGTCTGGTCAGTCGGCTGGCTGAGCAGCATATTGTTATGCACAATGCTCAGGTTAATGGCAGTGTGAGAGGCGAGGAAGCCCAGCGCAATTTCGACCGAAAACATCCATTTCAGGCGATGCAGCGCTTTACCTTCGTAGCCTTTCAGCCAGAGGATGGTCACAATCGCCAGTGCCGAGGTCAGGCAGGCGAGAAATAGCGCGAATAATGCGGTCCAGGTGTCAATGCGGATATTGATGGCACCCGCACTGATCTGAAAGAAGTAAGATAGTAAATAGCCGCTGACGCCCGCCGCCAAGGAGGCATACAGCAAATCGCGCAGCGGCAATTTCTTTTTGTTAACGGTTTTGAGTAAAGACAGTGACAGCAGGTAAGCGCACAGCAGGCTGCCAATGAAATCGACCGGATGTTGAGTGATTTTGGGAAAGTTATCTGCTGCGAGTTGGTAACCGGCATGCAGCAGGAAAATGCCAGCAGCGGTGAGTGCAGCGTATTTTTTGAGCAAGGCATCATGATCTTTTGCTGCGGCGATACGCAGATTGTCCACGAGCTTAAATGCAAAAAAACATCCAATGACACTGGATGTGAAGAGCAGCAAAATAAGCATGTGAGTTGGGATCATAAAAGTTGCACGGTCATTGTGATTGTTAGTGGTGTGACTCTACTGCGTTTTGTTTCTTGCCTGCTGACTCTCCGTCCTTTAACACTCCGAATAACATAAAACGATGATCGACAACCCTATATCGAATATCGTCAGGTGAGAATCACTCTTAATATCGACCCGTCCTCTGCATAACTTGAGGGACGGAATCGTTTTAAGGCGTGATTCCCAATACGCCTGGCGTTTAAGCCTTAAACGCCGCGCAATAATTCGTTGATACCTACTTTACCCAAGGTTTTGGCATCGACTTTTTTCACGATGACTGCGCAGTACAAGCTATATTTGCCATCGCTGGATGGCAGGTTGCCAGACACGACCACTGAACCTGCTGGTACGCGGCCAAAGTGGATTTCACCAGTTTCGCGGTCATAAATTTTGGTTGATTGACCAATATATACGCCCATGGAGATCACGCAGTTATCTTCAACCACCACACCTTCAACCACTTCTGAACGGGCACCGACAAAGCAGTTATCACCAATAATGGTTGGGCCCGCTTGTACTGGTTCCAGTACGCCACCAATGCCAACGCCGCCGGACAAGTGTACGTTTTTACCAATTTGCGCGCAGGAACCGACAGTCGCCCAGGTGTCGACCATGGTGCCCTCGCCAACATAAGCACCGATGTTGACGTAAGAAGGCATCAATACTGCATTCTTGGCGATAAATGAGCCTTTACGCACGATGGCATTAGGCACCACGCGGAAACCGCCTGCCTTGAAGTCTTCTTCACTGTAGTTGGCAAACTTTGGATCTACTTTGTCAAAGTAGCGTGTCACGCCGTCATCCATCAGATAGTTGTCTTTCAGGCGGAAAGACAATAAAACGGCTTTTTTGATCCACTGATGGGTTTCCCATTGCTGGGTATCGCCAATGCGGGTCGCTACACGCAATTTGCCTGCATCCAGGTCATCCAGCACAGAAGCCACGGTGGCTTTGATATCGGCTGGTGCATTGGCCGGGTTGATGTTGGCGCGGTCTTCAAAAGCCGCTTCAATAATGCTTTGACGTGGATCCATGATGTTCTCTTGTTCGATTAAATAGTTCGGTTGAATAACAGTAAACCCGAAATTTTAACCTAATTTTGACGGGTCAGGGGCCGCAGATGTCAGGCAGCCCCTGCCAGCAAGAATTTATTTATTTTTGGCAGCGAGATAGAGCGGCATGACTTTAGGCGCTAACGCTTGCAGGTCTTTGATGCGGTTTTCGCTGGAAGGGTGGGTGCTGAGGAATTCAGGCGGCGCCTCTTTGTTGGCCGCCATCATTTTTTTCCATAAGCTCACCGCTGCTTCCGGGTTGTAACCGGCGCGTGCAGCCAGCTCCAGCCCCATGCGGTCAGCTTCACGTTCCTGTTCGCGGCCGTTAGGCAATGAGAATAGCAACTGGCTGCCCATACCTGCGCCCTGCGCGGCCATGCTGCCCGCCGTACCGCCGACAAAGGAGGCGAGTGCCTGCAGGCCAAATTGTTGTACATACGCTTGGGACATGCGTTCACGGCCATGCTCGCGTAATGCGTGTGCAATTTCGTGGCCAATCACTGCGGCCAGTTCATCGTCAGTGGCATTCAGCTTCTCGGCCAGGCCGGAAAACACCATGATTTTGCCACCTGGCATGCAATAGGCATTGAGCTGGTCATTCTTTTCGACATTGACTTCCCATTTCCACTTGGCAGCATCCGGCCTGAATACGCCGACCTGGGCAATCAGGCGGTGAGAAATCGTCGTCACGCGATTCAATAATGGTTTATCTGCATTCAGCGTACTTTTCTTTTGCGCCTCTTGCAGCGTTTGGGTGTAGGACTGCGCAGACATTTTGTCTACGGTGGCAGAGGGCAATAGCAATAACTGGCTGCGTTGCACGCCAGAGACGCTGTTGTTGGTGGTGCTGGCGCACGCGGTGAGCAATGCACACATCACGGCGACTGAAATGGTTTTTAAGTTAAACATATGTTCCCTCACTCGTTGCAATCATGCTTTATCGTATGGCTTGCATGATCCGTTGACACCAATCGGTCACAACATCACTTAGCAAGCTAAAAGCGTATTTTACGCCTGGATGATTAACTTTAGTTTGCAATCTTTTTAATTTAGATTTTAACTTGTGAGCCCAGTTCAACCACGCGGTTGGGCGGTAATTTGAATTGGTTGGTGATGGTTTCCGCGGTGCGGAACAAACCAATAAAAATCTTTTTGCGCCAGAACGCCATACCAGGTTTGTCTGAGGCAATCAGACTTTCCTTACCGACAAAGAACGAGGTGTCCATGGTATCCAGCGTCAATCCTAATGGCTCGGTGAGTACCAGGTCTCTAGGTAAGTCAGGTTCGTCCATATAGCCGTAGCGTAGGGTGACACGATAAAAGCCGTACGGTAACGCTTCGACGGCAACGCGTTCTTCCTGGCTGGTGTAAGGGTAATCTTCAAAGCGCACCGTCAGGATGACCATGGTTTCATGCAGCACCTTGTTATGCTTGAGGTTATGCAGCAAGGCATGCGGTACGCCGTCCGGGTTGGGCGTCATGAATACCCCCGCGCCATTAACGCGTGCTGGTGGGTGCGCACCAATGGCCTGAATAAAGGGAATCAGTTCCATAGACTCTGATTTGAGGATGCCATACAGCAGTCTACGGCCAGTTTTCCAGGTGCGCATCAGGGTGAAAATAATCAGGCCAATCAGTAATGGCACCCAGCCACCATCCGGAATCTTGAGAATATTGGCGGCAAAGAAGGACAAGTCAATGACCAGGAACAGCGTAATCAGGCAGGCTGTTTTCAGTTTGCTCCAGCCCCACAGGTGGTGGAAAACCACGGCCGCCAGCAAGGTGGTGATCACCATGTCACCTGTCACTGCAATGCCGTAAGCGGCGGCCAAATCGCCAGAACTGCCAAAAATAATCACCAGGCCCATCACGGCCACCATCAGGCCCCAGTTAACGCGCGGCATATACACCTGGCCCTCAGTTTTTTCTGAGGTATGTGCGACGTGCATGCGTGGAATAAAGCCGAGTTGCAACGCCTGGCGTGAGACTGAAAACGCCCCGGTAATCACGGCCTGTGAGGCAATCACTGTCGCCAATGTGGCCAGGATGATCAGCGGGAACAATGCCCAGTCAGGTGCTAAATGATAAAACGGGTTCTGGATCGACTCTGGTTCTGCCAGAATCAGTGCACCTTGCCCAAAGTAGTTACAGATCAGGGCAGGTAGCACAAACAGGAACCAGGCCAGCCGAATGGGCTTGCGGCCAAAGTGACCCATGTCAGCGTACAGTGCTTCGGCACCTGTCACGGCCAGTACCACTGCGCCTAGCGCAATAAAGGCAATTTTCGGTTGGGTATAAAAAAACAGGAAAGCGTAGGCGGGGCTCAGGGCTTTGAGGATTTCTGGATGGTGGTTGATATTGATGACGCCAAGGATGCCTAGTACTGCAAACCAGGTCAGCATCACCGGGCCAAAAAAAGCACCGACGACGGCGGTGCCTTTGCTTTGTGCCCAAAACAGTACAAACAGCACGCATAGTGTAATTGGCACAATCCAGTTATCCAACTGTGGTGCGGCGACTTCCAGCCCTTCAACGGCAGATAGTACCGAGATGGCTGGGGTAATCATGCCATCCGCGTAAAACATGCAGGCACCGACAATGCCCAGCATCATGATGCGCTTTCGCTGCTCAGGCTCGCCACCGGCATAACGGCTGGCCAGTGACAGCAAGGCCATGATGCCGCCTTCGCCGCGGTTATCTGCCCGCATAATAAACGCAACATACTTGAAAGAAACGATCAGCAAGAGTGCCCAGGTGATCAATGACAAGATGCCGTATACATTATCTTGTGTCAATAACAGTGGGTGGTGGCCAACTGCAAAGACTTCTTTCATGGTGTAAAGGGGGCTGGTGCCAATATCCCCGAAAACGACGCCTAGCGCGGCGAGTGCCATGGTGTGGAGCGCCGTTTGCTGATTTTTTGTATGGTCCATTGTGTGAACAGCTGAAGACAAGCAATGATTATCGGTTAATTCTAAAACTTCACCAATGACTTTGACACAAATAATCTATCAGTAAGTGCCTTTAATTTGTCAGTGGGTGTCTTTGTGGACGATTGCATGAAAAGCCTGCTGGTTAGCAGCCTTGTTTTTTCAGTCACCACTTTTTTCAACCATGACTTTTGCCTGACCATGATGCAGTGTTAATTGCAGGCGTTCGCCTATCGTGAGCTGGCTGGTGTCTGTCACGGCGATGCCATCCTGCTTTTGCACAATGGCGTAGCCACGTGCCAGCACCTGATGCGGGTTCAGTTGTTGCAAGCTGGTGGCCAAATATTCCAGCCTGCGCTGACGTGCTTGCAAATATTGTTGCATGCCCAGTTTTAAGCGATGTTGCCATTGTTGCAATGATTGTTTCTGCTGCTGCAGTTGCTGTGCAGGCGAAATCAGGCGTCGCGACAAATAGTCTAGTGTTTGTGATTGCTGGCGCATCAATGATTGCATGGCACGCATCAGGCGTTGTTGTGATTGCGCTACTTGCTGGCGTAATTGTGATTGATCCGGGCAAGCCAGTTCGGCAGCGGCTGTCGGTGTGGCTGCGCGCAGGTCTGCCACAAAGTCGGCAATGGTAAAGTCAGTTTCATGGCCTACGCCGCTGATGGTGGGCAAGCGGCAGGCCGCCAGCGCCCGCGCCACGATCTCTTCGTTAAATGACCATAAATCTTCAATGCTGCCGCCACCGCGGCAAACCAATAAAGTATCGACTTCCTGGCGCTGGTCGGCTAATTGAATCGCTTGTGCAATCAGCTCTGCCGAGCCTTTGCCCTGTACCGGTGTCGGGTAAATGATTACCCCCATGCCAGGGTAACGCCTGCGGATGGCCGTGAGCACATCACGCAAGGCTGCTGCGTCGGGTGAAGTCACCACGCCTATGCGTTGCGGGTTAGACGGAATGGCTTTTTTGCGCGACAGGTCAAACAGGCCTTCGGCTTGCAAGCGTTGTTTCAATTGCTCAAACGCTTCATACAGCCTGCCCATGCCTGCTGGCTGCATAAACTCAATTGTCAGTTGAAAGTCGCCGCGCGCTTCATACAGGGTGACTGTTGCGCGCGCCTCTATCAGGTCACCTTCGCGCGGCATGCTGCCCACCAGGCTATTACGGCCTTTAAACATCACGCAGCGCACCTGGGCGCGATCATCCTTCAGCGAGAAATACCAGTGGCCACTGGCCGCGCGCGTGAAATTGGAGATTTCGCCGCTGATCCAGAATAGCGGAAAGCTGGTTTCCAGCAGCTCTTTCGTCAGTCGCGTCAGGTCGCTGACATTCAAGATTTGTTTAAAAGGCGTCGATAACAAGTTGGTCATAGCCCCGCATTATCCAACAGCAGATTGCTGTTTGGCTATGTCTTTCGCACGGTTTTTGCGCCGTTTTAACGCAAGACTTGGCACTTTATGCCAATAAACGAGTCATTAAATAAATAAGGCCTGGAGATATTTTTATCCGAATGCAATTGAATATACCTCACACTGCTATGCACCGCGCAAGCTTATGGACGACCATGTGCGTAGCGTTTGTGTGCGCGGCACTTTTACCGCAGGCGTCCAAGGCCGAGGAGCAGGCTGAACAATTATCAAGTGAAGCGCAGCTCTCGCCTGAAACGCAGCCTGTGAGTGAAATTCAGCCATCGGCAGAAACGTCGAATTCCCCAGTCAGTAGCGAGCCTGCGCCTGTTTATAGCCGTGAGCAGTCTGCCATCAAAAATGAAGCCTATAAACAATTTATTAAGTTGCAGGTGAGCTTGGCAGCGGGTACCAAAAATGCCCTTGGCCTGAGCAGTTATGAGCAAGCACATGCGCATTATTGTGCGCTGGCAGCGGAGTCGCGTGACCCCGATGCGCTATTTGCCATGGGCTGGTTTTACAGCACGGGTAAAGGCGTGACAGCGAATCATGATGTTGCTGCGCGCTTTTTCAGTCTGGCGGCGATACAGGGGCACCGTGATGCCAGGGAGTGGCTGGATAACGAGGCCGGTAATGCTGAGTTGGCTGTATTGCCTGCCTGTATGCTGAAACAAGGTAATTCTGCGGCGGAAGTGTTGTTTCGCAAGCGCGGCCCGATTTATCAACTGGTGAAAAAGCATGCGCCAAGCTATGGCGTGGATGTTGATTTTGCCATGGCGGTGATCGCTGTAGAGTCGGGCTTTAACCCGAAAGCCACTTCGCGTAAAAAGGCGCAGGGCCTGATGCAGTTATTGCCAGATACGCAAGCCAGGTTTCATGTGAAAGATGCCTATGATCCCGAGCAAAACATCAAGGGTGGATTATCTTATTTGCGCTGGCTGATCACTTATTTTAAAGGCGATGTCGAGCTGGTCGCAGCCGCTTACAACGCCGGTGAAAACGCAGTGCAGCGGCATCAGGGTATTCCGCCGTATCCCGAAACACGGGATTATGTGAAACGCATTGCCCGCTATTACAAAAAGAAACATCACGAAGTCAAACAGAAATCGGCTATGCATCAGCTTGAAAGTGCACAGGCGGCCTCCTGATTTCTGATAAAACACGTTGCACTTTTAAAAAGAGGGAACGATGTGCACACTGCCAGCATCATAAGCGCGTTATCTATTACAATTTAAGTTTTATTCAACGCGCAGGAGTTTGCAATGTGTCAGTGGTTTAAAGGTCGTGGTGGCTATGTGCTCGGTTTTCTGGCTGGTTTCGGCATTGTGGCACTGGCCTTGTTTATACAGGTGCAAAACCAGTTGGAGCCCTGCCCATTGTGTATTTCGCAGCGCATGGTGTTTATGGGCCTAGGCATATTGTTTTTGCTGCATGCATTTATTTCTCCCAAGTCATGGCTGCATGCTGGATTTGCGCTGCTTGAGGTGTTGACCGCACTCGGTGGGGCTGGTGTTGCTATTCGTCACTGGTGGCTGCAAGCGCATAAAGACGAAATTATCGCTGACTGTGGTGTCGGCTTTGACTACATGTTTGAAAACTTCCCGCTCAAAAAAGCCCTGACGCTGGTGTTTAGAGGCACTGGTGATTGTGCCGCGATAGACTGGACATTGTTTGGCCTGACCTTGCCACAACTAGGCTTGATCAGCTTTGTGTTGTTCGGCGCATATGCCGTGTTTCTGTTTCGCGTACGCCGTTAAATCGTCGGGTTAAATCATCGGGTAGCGCACTGAAGTAGCGAGGTGTTTAGTCAGTATCCTTAGTTTTCTGATTCGTTACCCCAAAAGGGATATGGACTGAAGGAACCACCTCAGACGCTGTTTTTAGATGTCCAGATTGATCATCAAAGAAAATATGGGGACGTAATACAGCAAGGACTTTACTTTTTTCGATACCGCCCAAGAAAAATGCATCATTCGCCATCACCCCCCAACTTTTCAGTGTATTCATGGCACGTTCATGCGCCGGCGCATCGCGAGCGGTAACGATTGAAACTCTGAGGCGATTGATGTACGAGGGGTCCACTTTCTTTTTCTCTTCCTCGGCAGACTGAATGGATGAGACACGCACAAGTAGCTGTTGCAGTGGTCCTGGATTGTGGGGCTGCATGACATTTGTGGCTTCATGCGCTTTAAATTCCTTCACATCTCTTCTCGCTTGAAACACTGTCTCAGACTCGTCGTCAACCAACACGCCATCAAAGTCGAAAGCAATCCGTAATCCAGCATCTTCTTCGTCATCAATCACTGCCGAGTTCATGACATGGCCAGCAGGCATGTTAAGGCGAATGGCAGAGTCAACATCGTCTTTGTTTCCCGACAAAAAAAGGGAGATGTTCAGTGCGGGAATAAATTCGTACGGCGCTTTTCCTTGCATGAAAATGGCTCTGGTCATGCCTATGTTGTAATGCTCGATAGACTTCATGACTCTAAGACCTGTGTCTGGGTCATTTCTTGAGAGCAATATGACCTCCACCAGTGGATCGTCTTGTGCGGGGCTGAGGTCATTTAAAGACAACAGGCGTTTGATAAAAGAGAATGCAATGCCTTTAGGTAATGGGTTGTTGAGGTTCTTTTCCTGAAATTTACGATAAAGGGCCTCTCCATCCCTTTTAAAGACTGCGTCTGAGTCTGATAAATCAAACATCGCACTCGATGCGACGCCTATCACTAATCGGTTGTCCAGAGTATATGCCATGATAAAGTGCTCAGGGTTGGGTGCGTCGGTCTAGCATTGCCGACTGCTTGGAAATCGCCTCGTGCCACTCTTTAAATGGCGCATCACATAATTGCTCGGCTTGTTGTGATAGCGTTTCAGGCGGCGTGTTGGCGGCGCGTAGCTTGGCCGTTTCTCGCTTCAGGCAACCTAAATATTTGGCTTTGGCATAAATCTCCTCGGTTTGCATACTGGCAATCGCCTGGTCGGCCAGGTTAAGCGATTGGCAGAGTGGGGCCGCTTGTGACGTGGCTTGCCAGGCATAGTCTGCTTTTTGCATATGAATGACATTGGCAATGTCTTGTCCGCGTTTGTGGATCCAGTCTTCGAGAATCTCGTTGCCACAGCTTTCGTTTTGGCAACGCATCACGCTTTTCAGTAGCCAGGCGGCTTGCTTGGTCATGCGATCTTCTGCGATGCCACAGTTATGGATGACGTCATGCGAGCGCGAAAAATACAGCTTGTAATTGGCGCGCCAACTGGCGTGGCTGGCACAGGCGACCTTGCGTAAAGGGTTACTTGGCGCGCAGCTCTCAGCTTGCAGAATCTGTAATCGTTCAGGCGCCCGGTTGCCTACGCGGCGACAGGCCAGTGAGATGGCTTGCCCGTAGGCTTGCGTCACGCCCCAGAAAGACAACCGTGCCTGGGCAAACTCTGGACTGCTTTTGAGGGCGTGATTGTTTTTCCAGTCCATGCTTTCTGAGGTTTGGGTGGCGTTGTGAAACACGGTTTCACGTTCTACTTCCAGCGAGAATTCGCTGCAAGAGGCTTGCACATACCTGGTCGCAATCGTGTCGTTATGATCATCGGCGCGGAGTTTGAAAAACACCATGTCTTCATGTTGGCCCACTTGTAGTGAGTCAAGGTCGATTGCCACTGTGAGGAACTTTTCCCGGCCTGGGACGGTTTGCCATTGTTCAGCATGGGCCATGGAGGTGAATAACAGGGATTGCAGGCAGGCGACGGCAAATACAACAGTAGAGCATTTCAGCATGATGAGCGACACGAAAACGACAAAAGTGGTGGGAAGGTACCTAAATGTAGTGACTTAGTCTAGCGCGGCAGCATAGACACTGTTACGACCGGCTTGTTTGGCTTCATATAGCGCCTGGTCTGCACGTTGTAATAATTGCGACAAGTTATCGCCTGGATGCAGCACAGCGACCCCGGCGCTGATGGTAATGTTGCCTACCCCCGCCATGTGAATGGCATTGATTTGATGCCGCACTTTTTCTGCCAGTTGTGTGGCCTGTTTAAGCGTTGTGCGCGGCGCATAAATAATCAGTTCATCCCCGCCCCAGCGCACGGTGATATCCGAGATGCGGCTGTGTTTTTTAATACAACTGGCCACCGATTTAAGGACAACATCACCCAATACATGGCCGTGGGTATCATTGATCTTTTTGAAATGGTCGATGTCTATCAAAATAAGCGCGTCAGAGATTTTTCTGCGCGTGATTGCGGGCGTATGTTCAGCAAATACAGTTTCAAAGTGATGACGGTTGCTAAGGCCGGTTAAATGGTCGGTGCTGGAAAGCGTTTTCAGGTTTTCCTTTTCAATTTCCAACGCCGTATTCGCCGCAGCTAATTGCTCGGTGCGTTGTTTGACCAAGGCTTCGAGGTCGGTATTGAGTGCTTTTAAATGGCTGGTTTGCGATTCACGCAGGCATTCGTAGTTGCGAATGATAAAGAACTGGGCCAGCAGGTAAAGGCACAGGCTGAGGATGTCGAGATTGCTATATTCCGAGGGAAAAATGCCTATGACATGGTTGCTGATCACCAATATCAGCAATAATGCCAGCATATAGTAACCAGCCACGCGGCCTTTGAGGTAAAACGCCGCGGCCAATATGAGTAACAGTAATGCACTGCGGGTGGTGGTGCCCATGCCCATGAAAAAGACGGTTAAAAACTGCATAAAGCAAAGCCATAAGGCCGTGCTGGCAATTAACTCAATATTTTTCTGGTAGCGATAAAGCACCCACAATAAACCAAAGGCAAGAAAGGCGGAGACCAGGTCGACACGGCCGATGAAGGGTTGCAGGTTCCAGCGGATAATCCCCATGGACAGCGATACAATGCCGGAGAACGCAAACACATTATTCAAGAAAACGACTTTATAGCGGACGTTATCGGCTTCGCTCAGTTCTGGAAAAAACTTGATCGGACGCAACATGACGGCAAGCGCTTGGCTAATCCACTTCTTTAACATCCAGTTTCCTTGGTAATTATTGTTTTTGTGATGCAGGCAGTTTATGTAAAATTAGTACTTCACCAGCTAAATCAGGAACGACACTGGAATTTTACATATATTAAGCATCTGCGTGTATTACTTTTAATCGATTCAATTCAGAATATTTTGGGCGCCAGGCCCCGTTCCGTCTGGAAAACAACAAACATCGGTCTGTTATGAAACCATACAAAACTTTGGATGACTTTGTCGGCAATACGCCGCTGGTCGCTTTGCAACGCATGAACCCTAATCCGAGCAACACCATTTTGCTCAAGCTGGAAGGGAATAACCCGGCCGGTTCGGTCAAGGACAGGCCTGCTTACAGCATGATTCTGCGTGCAGAAGCACGCGGCCAGATCAAGCCTGGCGATACCCTGGTCGAGGCGACGAGCGGCAATACCGGTATTGCGCTGGCTATGGTCGCTGCCATGCGTGGCTATAAAATGGTATTGGTGATGCCCGAGAATCAGTCGATTGAACGCCGTCAAAGCATGAAAGCCTATGGCGCAGAGCTGGTGCTGACGCCTAAGGACGGCAGTATGGAACTGGCGCGTGATGTCGCATTGAAGCTGCAAGCCGAAGGTGAAGGCATCGTGCTCGACCAGTTTGGCAACACGGATAATCCTTTGGCTCACTACGAAGGCACCGGGCCGGAAATCTGGCGCGATACGGCAGGCAAAGTGACGCATTTTGTGTCCAGCATGGGCACCACAGGCACCATCATGGGCACTTCGCGCTATCTCAAGGAACAAAACCCGGACATCCAGATCATTGGCGTGCAACCTGAAGACGGCGCGCAAATTCCTGGTATCCGCAAATGGCCAGAAGAGTACATGCCATCTATTTTTGATGCCAAGCGCATTGATGAACTACGTTATGTCAGCCAGAAACATGCGGAAGACACCACGCGTAAACTGGCCAACAAAGAAGGTATTTTTGCCGGTATTTCCAGTGGTGGCGCTTTATACAGTGCGCTGCAATTGTCGAAAGAAGTCAACAATGCCGTGATTGTGAGTATCGTTTGTGACCGCGGTGACCGTTATTTATCTACCGGGGTGTTTCCAGACTGATGCGCATCTGGGGGCTGATGCTACTGGCGTGGTCTCTGCCACTCTGTGCCATGACCGAGATCAGTCTGAGCGCAGACAGTATTTCCAGCGATCTGTTTCAGCTCGATAAACCGCATGCCGTCCTCAATCTGCAGGCCCAGCAGCAGGTACAAGTGCATGCTGATCGTTTGCAACTCGGCAATGCCCGCCTGGATAACCCCAATATTCGCCTGGATATGGGCACGCGGCCGACCTTGCTGGTGACCTCTGACCAGTTGCAAATGCAACCTTACCAGGTACGCCAGCCTAAGATATTTCTTGATTTGCGGCCACAAACTCGCCAGCCTGTATTGTCTTTTTATGCAGAGGTTAAGGCCTTGCAGGATGAAGTATGGGGTACGTTTCACCTGAATTGCCAGGTCCCCGCGCAGGCAGCCACACAACCCTGGCGCTGCGAAGACGGCTTATACCATGATGTGCGTTCTCATGTGCCGTTCAATGTGCTGGTGACGCCAACCTGGAAAGACGCGAATAAAAGCGGCCCTGCAGCCAGGGGCGTAGACCTGGAGCTAGCGGTGCGCGAGGCCAGGTTTAGTGATGCATCGGGTTTGCATGCAGGAGACAAACTCACTGGCAAGGTCAATCTGTCTGCGCACGAACAAGCCGGTGGCTGGCGCTGGCAGGGCGTGTTTCAATGGCAGCAGGGCGAGTTGTTCTGGCAACCGTTTTATTTCGCCGAGGGCAATAAGCGGTTTGAGATTCGTGGTTTTTACCGCCAACCTTATGCTGATATAGAGCAGGCGACCCTGGAGTTGCAGGGCGTGGGCACCTTGCATAGCCAAAGCCGCATCAACCTGATCAGCAAAGAATTTGAGTTTTTAAAGGTCGATGCCAAAGAGGTAGATTTTAATGGCGTTTACCAGGCGTTTATCCAGCCACTGATTCCGCACTCAGCGTTTGGCCACTTGCATGTATCCGGCAAGGCAGACTGGTCGTTTGAGGCCAAAGGCCTGCAGCCGCTCAAGTTTCACCTGAATATCACTGACGCCAGTGTCGAGGATCAGGCTGGTAAGTTCGGCTTTAGCCACTTTAATGCCGATATTCCCTGGGATTATGATCATCCCAGGCAGATTGCCATGGGTTACCAGTCCGGCCATATTCTAAAAATCCCTTTGGGTGAAACTCGCTGGCAGGCTGAGGTGGACCGTTTTTCGATTACGGCGCCACGTTTGCAGTTGCCAATCCTGGATGGCGGACTGGATTTTCAGGATATTTCCGCTGCCTGGATTAACCAAAGCATGGTCTGGCATGTCAAGATGGACTTGCAGCCGATCAGCATGTCTAGCTTCAGCCAGGCGCTGGGTTGGCCGAGGATGCGCGGCCAGATCGCAGGCACGATTCCACTGGTAACGTACGCTAACCACGAATTGCGTATGGTGGGCGATATGCAATTCAAACTGTTTAATGGCATGGTGGGCATGTCTGATCTGGATATTGATGACCCTTTGGGCGCGGTGCCCAAGTTACACGCCAATTTCACCATGCGTGAGATTGACCTGGGTGAAATTACGCGCACATTTAACTTTGGCTCTATCAGTGGCAAGCTGGAAGGCGATATTAAGGATTTACGCCTGCAAAACTGGAAACCGGTTTCTATGGATGCTTTTGTGCGCACTGCCGACGGCCCGTTCGAGAAGAAAATCTCGCAGCGTGCGGTAGAGAATATTACCGCCTTGGGCGGTGAGGGCACGGCGGCGGCCTTGCAACGCACCTTCTTGCGCTTTTTTAAAGAGTTCGGTTATGAAAAAATTGGCCTGAGTTGCCAGTTGCGCGGCGATATTTGCAAAATGGGCGGCGTCGAACCACTGCCAGATGGTTTTGTGATCGTCAAAGGCAAAGGGGCGCCCTCGGTCAACGTCAATGGCTATACGCAATATGTCAGCTGGAAAGACGTATTGGGGCGCATGCAGCGCGTGACGGATAGCAATAGTAAAATCATTATTGATTAAACTTGAATATATGATGAAGCACAAAACGGTTGTCAGAAAGGAAGCAGATTGAACCTGACTTTAATAAAACAGGACTGGATGCGTACCTGGCTATTGGTACTATCGGCCACGGGCTTGAGCGCTTGTGTCACCATTAATATCTACTTTCCGGCCGCCGCTGCAGAAAAAGCAGCGGACAAAGTCATAGACGAAATCTGGCAGGTGCCTGCCGGACAATCCCCGGCATCGAGCCAGCATTCTGCGCCGACTACCACCCCGGTGACCCCGTCTGCAACACCGGTAACGCCGACCGTGAATCCGGAGTCAGCTCCATGATGAGATTGCTACATAATTGTTCACGTCTGTTGCAACTATTTCTGCACCAGGGTTATCACACCTTGAAGGTTGGTGTGTTTTTGAGCTGCCTGGCGATGCTTTTTGAGGCGTTGCCGGTATATGCAGCGGCGGATCTTGATGTGAATACCCCGGCGGTTGCTGCAGTCAAAGCCAGTATGCAAAGCCGCCATTTGCAGTTGCTGCCGCACTACCAGTCTGGGGCTGTGGGTTTAACCGCAGACGGCTTTGTCGCGGTAAAAGAGGCCGGTTTGGTGCCATTGTCCCAACGTAGTGCGTTAGCTGCACTGGTCAAGGATGAAAACACTGACCGCGCCAGGTTATATCAGGGCATGGCTGCCGCAAATGGTCACCCTGAATGGGAAGGCGAGATACAACGTACATTTGGCCAGCGCTGGATTGATAAAGCGCAAGCTGGCTGGTTTGTGCAACGTGATGGACAGTGGGTGCGTAAATAGACTGGCAAAACAACAGCTTGGCTGATGTGGGGTGCGTCGGGCCCTGAAGTGATCTGTGCGACGCACTGCAATTGTCGGTCATGGCAATTCGATAAACAGCGTAGTAAAAGTATCGGCTTTCAGTTTCAGGCATGGTCATTGCATACAATCTAAGTGCATGTTCCGATGAAAGGAGTCCGTTGTGGCAACTAATCTTTTCGTTCTCCCTCGCTTGGGTGAAAGTATTCACCAGCAGGATTTGGGGATTTACTACATCCTGAATCACCATACTGGTCGTGTACGATCCTTGATACAGCTGGCACGTGAAAACGTGCATTGGTATCTGATGCAATTGCAGCCGATTGCCGATGGTCTGGATTATCGCTGGTCTGTGATGTCGCGCGAAAATGACTGCGCCCTCAAAGCCGCGACTGACAGGCAAATTGCACATTACTTTTCCAAAGCAGAATATGCTGAACCATCAGGCGCCTGGCAAGTGATGCGTAATGCTGATTTTGGTTTTGCCAAGTTCACGCCGATCGAAGCGCCGCATGAAGTCAGCTACGCCATTCTGACGTTTGATGGTGAAGAGATGAAAGCCCCGGTTCGCTTGCATAAAGCACCTGCCGAGTGGTTGGACGAGGACTCTGAAACCGATATCCTGCAACTGGAGTTTGCCTGACCCATATGAATGGCGCTAGCAGCGACCACAAGCATGTGGCAGCTGCTAGTCGAGGCGTCAATGTGCCTTAAGCAGTGGTGCTGACCACATTGCCAGTCGGGCCGCGGTGTTGCATGCCGGTAGACAATGCTTGCAAGAACCCGCTCAGGCTGGCGCTATCGCTGCTGCCACCTAGCGCACTCACGAGTGATTGAAAGCTGCTTTGCAGGTCGCTGCTAGTGCTGCTATCAGCACTGGTATCAGATGTTGTGCTATCCGTTGAATCACTATTCCCCAAAGCAGAAATCAGGCTTTGCAATTTGGCCTCCATGCCATGGCCGCCATAAGGTGGCGGTGGTGGCATGCCTTGCGTTGCACTGGTCTCAGTGTCGCTGTCACTACTGTCTGTGCTGCTAGTGTTCGTTGTGCCCTGGGACTGCAAGGCACTGATCAGGTTTTGTAAAAAGCTATTCAGCGCACTGGCGGCATCGGTGGTGCTATCGCTGCTGGTAGACGTGTCCGTACTGTCTGCGCTGGTGCTCGTACTTGTGCTGCTGGTGCTAGACTGTCCAAAAATGGATTCCAGGCCACCTTCAATGCCTGCGCTTTTCAGTGCAGAATCAATGGCACCCAGCAAGCCGCCACCATCCTTGCCTTGACCTTCGCCGTCGGGTGGCGGTGGTGGCGGTTGCATGCCGCTACGCTGACTGACCTGCGATAAAGATTGAATACTGCTGTTACTGCCTAGTGAACTGATAGATGTCATGATGAGAGCTCCGTAAATTTTAATCCGTAAGTGTTAAAGGTTCAGGGCTGATGTGATTGCTCCCTGGCAATACATCGTGTTAACTGAACATGGCCAGATTAAAGCGGAACATGGTTTTTTGATTGCTTGAAAAAACACAAAAAGTCTTTATAAATCAGTTATTTAAATGTATCAATTGATACAAATGGCCGTGGATTGTATCAATTGATACAATTGCCTCATTTTTTGTACAAACGACGCGTGAAAATAAGGTTTTCTGGTGTAAGCCTGGGCGCTGTGTTATTTTAAAAAGCAATTTTTTCACGAGTATAGTCATGCTAAGTTTGGTGTTTGATATTGAAACCATTCCGGATGTGGACGGGATTCGTCAGTTACATGACCTGCCTGCCAGTTTAAGTGATACTGACGTGGCTAATATCGCTTTTCACCAACGCCGCCAGCAGAATGGCACTGATTTTTTGCCGCACCATTTGCAGCGCGTTTGTGCAATATCTTGCGCCTTGCGCGAAGGCAGTCAGTTCCGCGTATGGACCCTTGGCGATGAGCAGTCGACCGAAGCCGAAATTATCCAGCGCTTTTTCGACGGCATTGAAAAGTACACACCTAACCTGGTGAGCTGGAATGGCGGTGGTTTTGACTTGCCCGTGCTGCATTATCGCGCCATGGTGCATGGCATTGCCGCGCCGCGCTATTGGGATCTGGGTGAAGACGACAAAGACTTTAAGTGGAATAACTACATCAGTCGCTATCACATGCGTCATCTGGATTTAATGGATGTACTGGCTATGTATAGTGGGCGCGCTAACGCACCGCTGGACCAAATGGCGCAGTTATGCGGCTTCCCAGGCAAGCTGGGCATGGATGGCAGTAAGGTGTGGCAGGCTTACCTGAATGGTGAAGTGAAAGCGATCCGTGATTATTGCGAAACCGACGTCGCCAACACGCACCTTGTTTATTTGCGCTTTCTCAAAATGCGCGGTCACTTGAATGAGGCCAACTATGCCGCAGAAATCCAGTTGGTACGCGAGACCTTATCCGGTTATGGCGGTGAGCACTGGCAACAGTTTATGGCTGCCTGGGCTTGAGGTTAAACGCCGGGTTTGGCGATATTTAACATCTTAAATATTACCGCAGATAAACCCTTGACGGCGTTTATCGGCGGTTAAGGTTTTTAAGGTGTCTCAGTGGCAGGCACTTCTGGTGCTGCAGCATCTTCTACTGTGGGTTCTACAGTATCTTCATCAATCTTGTTTTTCCAGTTCAGGATCACGCGTTGGTGCTTTTTGGCGTCATGCGTAAAGCGATAACGTTGCTCGCTGCCAAGGTAACTGGCAATGGCCTGGTATTTGCCACTGGGCAGGTTTAACAACAGCCTGGGTGCAGCGTGCTCTAGCGCAAATACGGTCTGATTTTTGCTGTCGACGATGCTGATGTTGATGTCATCAATCACGCGGCCGACTTTGCCTTCGGAAAACAGGAAATACAGATTGAATTGCTTTTTAAAGGACTCCATGGCGTCGACTTCTTCTGAGCCTATGCCACCAGTGACATAGTCCACGCCGTGGGCCTCTTGCTGAATAGCCACTTCGTCAGCGAAGCAGAAAGACGATGAAAAAAGTGCTACCACCAGTGTCGTGGTTAAGCGCCATTGTTTAAGCATCACAGACTCCTTATTTTGATTGGTTTGCTGGATGATTGTATGCCCAATTCAGGTAAAATAACAGGTTATGAGAAACAACCGTCAAAGATCCTCCAACCTGTCGTCTGCCGCCAGGGCAGCGCAGACTCCCCGCATTGCCACCATTGAATCCCTGGACCAGGAAGGTCGCGGTGTCACCCATGTCGATGGCAAGGTCATTTTTATTGAAGGCGCATTGCCATTTGAAGAGGTGAAGTTTGTCTCGCATCATGTCAAGGCGACCTATGAGTTGGCGACGACGGTAGAGGTGCTGAAACAGTCCAGCCAGCGTGTGACACCAGGCTGTGCCTATTTTGGCACCTGTGGTGGTTGCGCCATGCAGCATCTGGAGTTTTCCGCGCAGGTGGCGGCCAAGCAGCGCATGCTGGAAGCTGATTTATGGCATATCGGCCGTGTGCGTGCCGAGAAAGTGCTGCCGCCGATTCAGGGCACGCCATGGCATTATCGTCACAAGGCTCGCTTGCGTGTGCGTTATGTGGAGAAAAAGGGCGGCGTGCTGGTTGGCTTTAATGAAAAAGGCACCAGCTATGTGACTTTTATGGATAGCTGTGAAGTGCTGACGCAACCAGTGTCTGACCTGATCGTACCGTTGAAAGCCTTGATCGGCCAGCTGTCTATCAAGCAGGCAGTACCGCAGATTGAGTTGGCGGTTGGTGAAGATGCGACTGTATTGGTGTTCCGCATTATGGAAGCGCTGACCGAGGCCGATATCGCCTTGCTGCAAACCTTTGAAGAAACGCACGGCGCCCAAGTGTGGACGCAAACCAAGGGTCCGGACACTGTCAAGCCATTGTTCACGCATGGTGATATGCTGCATTACAGCTTGCCTGAATTTAACCTGCAATATCCGTTTAGTCCGATTGAGTTTACCCAGGTCAACCCGGCCATTAACCGCGTCATGATTCGTCGTGCGCTGCAATTATTGCAGCCACAAGCTGGTGAACGCATTGCTGACTTTTTCTGTGGTCTGGGCAATTTTACGCTACCGATTGCACGCAGCGGCGCCAGTGTCTATGGTGTGGAAGGATCGCAAGCCTTGGTCAAACGCGCGGTGGAAAATGCACAGCTCAATGGCGTCAGCAATGTTGAGTTTGCTGAATCTGATTTGTTCGATATGACACCGGAGTCATTGCAGTCGCTGGGTGCCTTTGATAAGTGGCTGGTGGATCCGCCGCGTGATGGTGCGATTGAGTTGATCAAGTCACTGCCGGATGCGGAGGACACCAACGCTGGCCATGCGCCATCGCGTATTGTCTACGTGTCTTGCAACCCGGCGACGCTGGCGCGCGATGCGGCGATTCTGACGCAGTCTAAAGGCTATCGCCTGCAAGCCGCTGGCGTGATGAATATGTTCCCGCATACGGCGCATGTTGAATCTATCGCGATTTTTGAGAAGATTTAAGGCGATGGGCAGGATGTTAGGCCGGTTATTGCCGGGGGTGTTGTTAGCGTGGGCGTTGAGTGGTTGCCAGCCGTCAAACGAGCCCCGTTCGCTGGTGTTTGCTGTGGCGCAGGCCCCGGTGAATCTGGATCCACGTTATGCGACGGATGCCGCTTCTGAACGCGTTAATCGCCTGATTTACCAGCGCCTGGTGGAATTTGACAGCCGCTCGCGCGAAGTGCCTGGGCTGGCGACCTGGCAAATGCGCGATGCGACGCATTACCGCTTCCAGTTATCTCAATCTGCCACCTTCCACGATGGCCAGTTGCTGACGGCTGCGGATGTGAAAGCGACCTACGACAGCCTGCTACAACTCAAGGATTCGCCGCACACAGCGGAATTCAAGCATATCCAGCAGATTACAACGCTGGACGCCAACACCATCGATTTTGAACTCAGCCGCCCAGACCCTCACTTTGCTGCGCGCTTGATGGTTGGTATTTTGCCAGCCCGCCTGATTGCGACCGGGCACGACTTTGGCCATGCGCCTGTGGGTAGCGGGCCGTTTAAACTGGATCAGTGGCAGTCAGCATTGCAGTTGCAGCGCTTAAGTGATGGCCTCAACGTGCGTTTTGACGAAGTGAAAGACCCCAATGTGCGGGTACTTAAACTCAAACGCGGTGAAGCTGATTTGATTCAGGGAGATTTGCCGCCAGAGCTGGTTAAGTATCTGCAAAAACAGCCTAATGTCACGGTGAAAACTGGGGTAGGTGCCAATTATTCTTATCTAGGGTTGAATGTACAGGCCGATTTTCTGCGCGATGCACGCGTCAGGCGCGCGATTGCCTACGCGATTGATACCCAGGCGATTATTGATAAAGTCATGGTCAGCCATAGCCGCCAGGCCAGTGCCATCTTGCCGCCCGAGCATTATGCCGGTAATCTGGCTTTGCAGCCTTACCCTTATCAACCGGCACTGGCCAGGCAATTATTGCAATCTGCAGGCATTAAGTTGCCACTGACGCTGACTTATAAAACCAGCACCGATCCTCAGCGTGTGCGGCTAGCGACGATTTTGCAGGCGCAAATGCAGGAGGCGGGCATAGACCTGCAAATCAAGAGCCTGGATTGGGGCACTTTTTTTGCCGATGTGCAAAAAGGTAATTTTCAGCTGTATGGCCTGACCTGGGTTGGCATTAAAACACCGGAGATTTACAGTCAGGTATTTGCTTCTAATAGCTTGCCGCCACAGGGCTTCAACCGTGGCCGCTATCAGGATGGCGTGCTGGATCAATTGTTGGAAAAAGAGGATTGGCCAGCGGTGACGCAGCGCATTCATAGTCAATTGCCAGTGATCCCGCTATGGTATGAAGGGCAGTTTGTCGCCTACCGTAATACCATTGCGGCTTACCAGCCCATGCCAGACGGCAATCTGGACGGTCTGGCACACGTGGTTTTTAAAGCGGCTAAAGACTAGTGCTTATTGGGGTGACGGATCACGGATTGACGCCAAACCAGTGACCGATCAGCGCCGTGGCTGCCATGGCGAGTGCGCCCCAAATCACGACACGACTGACACTTTTCACGATGCTGGCGCCACCGGTGCGCGCAGCGACAATCCCCAGCAAGGCTAAAAACGGCAAAGTGCTCACCGTTAACCAGGTTTGTGCTTGTGTATGCGGTGCCAGCCAGGCGGTGATCAGTGGCAAGATGGCACCGCTGGCAAAGGCCAGCGCCGAGGCCAGCGCGGCTTGTAATGGCTGCGCTTGGTTGATGTCGTGCAGGCCCAGCTCATCACGCGCATGCGCGGCCAGTGAGTCATGTGTTGATAGCGCTTGTGCCACTTGTTTAGCCAGTTCGGGAGATAAGCCGCGCTGGATATAAATACCAGTCAGCTCACGCAATTCGCTTTCCGGGTTTTCCTTTAACTCTTCGGCTTCACGGGCTAGGTCTGCCTGTTCGATATCCGTTTGTGAACTCACTGATACATATTCGCCTGCAGCCATGGAAAGCGCACCTGCCACCAGCCCGGCGACACCGGTCATGAGCAAGGCTTGGTACGTGGCACCAGCCGCAGCTACGCCCATCAGCAGGCTGGCGGTAGAAATAATGCCATCGTTGGCGCCCAGCACAGCCGCGCGCAGCCAGCCGCTGCGTTGTAAAAAGTGTAATTCGTGATGTGCCATGCGATTGCCCTGAGTCTAGCGATGAATAAAATAACTAAGCGAGTGAATCGGATTTTAATGGAATTTTTATTGCCAGAGACCGTGTTGCATCAAATCTCCGTCTATCACGGGCAAATCGCTTAGAATAATGGTTATGCATATTGAAATTTCTATCCCGGCGCAAACACTGACGGTGTTTGACGACAATGGCGGACAAGTGACGCGCTATGACGTCTCTACGGCGGCCAATGGTGTCGGCTGTATTAAAAACAGTGGCTGTACGCCATTGGGTGTGCACATTATCCGCGCCAAAATCGGTAGCGGGGCAGCTGAAAATACCGTGTTTGTTCGGCGCCGCCCGACCGGGGAAATATTTACTCCGGCACTAAAAGAGCAATTTCCTGACCGCGACTGGATTTTAACCCGCATTCTTTGGTTGAGTGGCACTGAGCCGGGCAAAAACCGCTTGGGTAATGTCGATACCATGCAACGCTATATCTATATCCACGGCACGCCGGAGGCGACTGTGCTGGGTGTGCCCGGTTCACATGGCTGCGTACGCATGCGCAATGCGGACCTGATCGAATTGTTCGAGCTGGTGCCCGTCGGTACCACCGTTAACATTTGTGAGGCGGATGATTAAGCGCTTTGCCACACTATTGCCCGTGGTCTTCGGGGTGCTATGCCTGACCTTCGCCTTGCTGCATCTGGTGCCGGGCGACCCGGTGGATGTCATGCTGGGTGAGTCTGCCAGTGCTGCTGACCGCACCGCACTCAAAGCGCAACTGGGGCTGGATCAGCCTGTGCTGGTGCAGTTCGGCCAGTATGTGATGCATCTGCTGCAAGGGGATTTTGGTACCTCTATCCACACACAAACCCCGATCTCGCAACTGTTATGGCAGGCCTACCCGGCCACGTTATTACTGGCTGTGGTTGCATTAGCAATAGGGCTGTCTATCGGTATTCCATTAGGCATCTGGTCTGCGCTCAAGGCCGGGCATTGGCAAGATGTGATGATCACCATGTTGAGTATCCGCCTGGCGGCGATGCCTGCGTTCTGGCTGGGACCGGTGTTGATGCTGGTATTTGCGGTCTGGCTAGGCTGGTTGCCTGTGAGTGGCATGGCGAACGCTACCAGCATCGTGTTGCCAGCAATGACGTTGGGGCTGGGCTTAAGCGCCATTTTGACGCGCATGACCCGTACCAGCCTGCTGGAAGTATTGAATGAGGACTACATCCGCACTGCCCGTGCCAAAGGTTTGAGTGAGCGACAAGTATTATTGAAACACGCTTTGCGTGCAGCCTTGTTGCCATTGGTCACCATTGTCGGTTTGCAAATGGGTAGCTTATTGGCCGGCGCGGTGATTACCGAAACCATTTTTAGCTGGAACGGTATCGGCCGCTTGCTGGTAGACAGCATTGAAAAACGCGATTACCCGGTGACCCAGGCCTGTGTGCTGGTGGTGGCGTTTAGTTATGTGCTGATCAATCAGGTGACGGATGTGGTTTATCGCTGGCTGGACCCGCGCACGCGAGGCGCAGCATGAAAGCCTTTTCGTTGCTGACTTTGAGCTTTTGGCTACTTGCCGTGCTGCTGGGGCATGCGATTGGTTTGAATCCCAACCAGATTGACCTTAACGCCATTCTGCAATGGCCGAGTCTGCAACATTGGCTAGGCACAGACGATTTGGGGCGCGATATTCTGGCGCGCGTGATTCGCGGGGTAGAGGTTTCTTTTCTGGTCACCGTGGTTGTCACTGCCGTGACGATGACGGTTGGCCTGAGCATCGGCCTGGTGGCCGGGTATAAAGGCGGCAGGCTGGATGCCGTACTGATGCAAGTCACTAATATTTTCCTCGCGTTTCCCGGGATGTTGCTTGCGATTGCGTTTGCGGCGGTACTGGGCGCGGGAATTAATAACCTGATTCTTGCGCTGTGCCTGACCGGCTGGGTGACTTACGCCAGGTTGTCTCGTGGCCAGTCACTGGCATTGCGCCAGCGCTTGCATGTGTTGGCGGCGGAGTCTTTAGGTGCCAGCAGCTTGCGGGTGATGTTATTGCATATTTTTCCGCTACTGATATCGATCTTGCTGGTAGAAGCAGCTTACAGTATGGCCAGTGTCATGATTGCCGAGGCGTCATTGTCGTTTCTTGGTTTGGGAGTACAGGCGCCCAATGCCTCCTGGGGAGCCATGTTGCGCGATGCTGTGCGTTTTATGCTGGTGGCACCACACTATGTGCTCACTGTCGGCGTGTGCATGATGAGCCTGATCCTGGCCATTAACCTGGGCGGCGATGTATTGCGTGACAAACTGGATGTGCGCAGCGAGGGCTAGATGATTGGAAAAGGTCATTCATGAGAAAACAGTATCGTTACTATGACCTGATCATGGCGGCGTTTGCCGTGGTGTTGGTCTGCTCCAATCTCATCGGCCCTGGCAAAATTACCGAGGTTCATGTGCCCTTACTGGGGGCGCTGACGTTTGGCGCCGGCATTATGTTTTTCCCAATCAGCTTTATTTTTGGTGACATCCTGACCGAAGTATACGGTTATGCCGCCTCGCGCCGCGTAATCTGGACCGGGTTTATCTGCCTGGCCTTTGCCAGCCTAATGGCATGGGTGATCGTAGCCTTGCCACCGGCGCCAGAATGGCACGACCAGGCGGCCTATCAATCGGTGTTCGGCTCCACGGCCCGCATTGCCATTGCCTCGCTGGTATCGTTTGTGGCTGGCGAGTTCGTCAACTCGTTTGTGTTGGCCAAAATGAAAATCCTGACCCAGGGCCGCTGGTTATGGAGCCGCACCATAGGCTCGACCATTTTTGGCGAAGCAGTCGACACCATCCTGTTTTTCCCGCTGGCGTTTTATGGTTCTGGCGAATTCCCCGATGCCATGATGCCGCAAATCGTGCTGGCACAATTCACGGCCAAAGTATTGGTAGAAGTTGCTTTTACGCCAGTCACCTACAAAATAGTCGCATTTCTCAAACGTGCAGAAAATGAAGATTATTACGATACCCACACCGACTTTAGCCCGTTTAAGCTTTAAACTGGCCACATTTAATAACTTCTCATTATCGGAACCCCATTGAACCTGATTAACTGGTACGAACAAAAAAAGACGCAAGCCGCTGACTGGCAATCTGAAGCAGGGAACCCGCCGCCGAAAGCGGTGGTGATCGCGGACGATACCACCAAAGCGGATGAGGCGTACCGCCTGGCTTGTGAGGGCACTGCATTGCTTTATCGCGGTGACTTTCAAAATGCCAAACAACTGTTACAGGCCATTACGCGCCGCGTAGACCGCAAACCGGTTAAACCGGCAGCGACCATGCTCGAAGCTTTTCACCAGCATCGCGCGCGCCAGATTGGCCGTGCCAATATCACGAATAAAGTATTGATTGAACTCAAGTACGGGGTTTGCGATTTGCCTCGCGCCCCTGATGTGAAGGCTGCGGTGCAAGGCGCGTTGATTGTGGACGAAAAAACCGACAAACTGCCCGCAAGGCTGGTGCTTTCATTACGTGAGCTGCTGGGCATGGTGGGCGCGCATGAATGGCGTAAAAAAGGCGTGCAGATTCATGCGCTCAATGCCAGTATCCACGCTTATTACGGGGTGTATTCCCCTGTGCGTGGTGAGTATCTTGATCTCATAGATCAGGCTCCTCTTAACAGCCCGCAAGTGGCCTGGGATATCGGTACTGGTACCGGGGTAATTGCCGCCATTTTGGTGGCACGGGGCGTGAAACAGGTGCTTGCCACAGACAATAATCCACGCGCATTAGCGTGTGCTGCAGAGAATGTGCAACGCTTGAATATGCAAACCAATATTCAGGTCCTGCCAGCAGACTTGTTCCCGGAAGGGCAAGCCGACCTGATTGTCTGTAACCCACCCTGGCTACCTGCGAAAGCCAATGCGCCGATTGAGCATGCGGTGTATGACCCGGATAGCCGTATGCTTAAAGGGTTTTTAAGTGGTTTGAAAACGCATTTAACCGCCGATGGTGAAGCATGGCTGGTGATGTCGGATTTAGCCGAGCATATTGGCTTGCGTCAGCCTGAGGCATTGGCAGCGTGGATCAATGAGGCGGGTTTACAGGTTGTTGAAAAGCTGGATATCGCGCCTAAACATGCCAAGGCCAGTGATCAGTCTGACCCTTTGTATGAGGCACGTGCCAAAGAAATCACCAGTCTTTATCGATTAAAATGTGCTTGAAATTTGAACAATAGGAATATGTTATGTCTTTAGGTCCCGTCATGCTGGATGTGGTTGGCAAAGAGCTCACTGCTGATGACATCCGCCGTTTGCAACATCCGCTGGTAGGCGGGGTGATTTTGTTTGCGCGTAACTTTGAGAGTTGCGAGCAACTCAGGGCGCTGACGGCAAGCATCCATGCCGTGCGTCAGCCGCCGTTGTTAATTGCAGTTGATCATGAAGGCGGCCGGGTACAGCGTTTCAGGGAAGGCTTTAGCAAGATTCCGCCCATGCGTGAATTTGGCCATATCTGGGACAAAAATCCACGTAAGGCCAAAGAGCTGGCGGTGGAGGCCGGCTATGTGCTGGGCGCCGAGTTGCGTGCGCATGGTGTGGATTTCAGTTTTACGCCGGTGCTGGACATGGATTATGGTGACAGCCTGGTCATCGGTGACCGTGCGTTTCACCGCGACCCGCAAGCGATCAACGAGTTGGCGTTCAGTTTGATGCAAGGCTTGAAAAAAGCCGGTATGGCTGCAGTGGGCAAGCATTTTCCCGGTCATGGCTTTGTGGTGGCCGATTCGCATGTGAGCATCCCGGTCGATGAGCGCGAGTTTGACCAGATTGCGCAAAACGACATGCAGCCCTTTGTACGCATGATAGACGAAGGCTTGCACGCAGTGATGCCTGCGCATGTGATTTACCCTAAAGTAGACGAAAAACCTGCCGGATTTTCACCGCGCTGGTTACAGAAGGTATTGCGTGAACGCCTGGGCTTTAATGGCGTGATTTTCAGTGATGATTTGAGCATGGAAGGTGCGACCGTCGCTGGCGATGTGACAGCGCGCACCTTGGCGGCGTTGAGTGCGGGTTGCGATATGGTCTTGCTATGTAACCGCCCTGATTTGGCAGATGAATTACTGGCAAACCTGGACTGGAAAATCTCGGCACAAAGTATTGCGCGCCTGGCGCGCATGCATGGCGGGCACCATCCGCAGGACATGGTTGGTTTGCGTGAATCTGCTTATTATGTGGATGCAATAAAAAGGGTGGCCATGGTCGGTCAAAAAGAGTCTGATTTGTTTGCCTGAATCAACGGTGATGCGCTAAGCTAGTCTATTATTGATAGCAATCTAATAACTGTGTAAGCAACGGTATCGATTATGAAATGGATTATTCTCGGGATATTCTTATCCTCAGTCAGTTATGTTCACTTTCGCGGTAAAGTGCGGCATCGTTTTTACCGCCAGGTGTTTGACCACTCAGGCATCGTGTCACCGTTTAATGTGTTTTTATACCTGTTCTCAAAAGCACCGACCACGCCTTATTTGTCGGTGAATGAGTTCCCTGAGTTGAAGTTAATCACCGACCGTTGGCAGGAAATTCGTGAAGAAGCTTTGCACGTGCGTGAACAAGAGCGCATTGCGGCGGCACAAACCAATAACGACGCGGGTTTTAACTCATTTTTTAAAACCGGCTGGAAGCGTTTCTACCTTAAATGGTATGACGCACATCATCCTTCTGCCAGCATTTATTGCCCGAAAACAGTGGCTTTGTTGCAAAGTATTCCCAGTGTGAAAGCGGCCATGTTTGCCGAGTTGCCGCCAGGTGCGCATCTGCGCCCGCACCGTGACCCGTACGCGGGCTCCTTGCGTTTTCATTTGGGCTTGGCGACGCCTAATAATGACCAGTGTTTTATCCGTGTCGATGGTGAAGACTATAGCTGGCGCGATGGCCAGGCGGTGATGTTTGACGAAACCTATATCCATGAAGCGTATAACAAGACCGACGAAACGCGTGTGATTCTGTTCTGCGATATTGAGCGCCCCATGCGCTATGGCTGGGCACAGGCAATCAATCGTTTCCTGGCGAATACCATTGTCACTGCCGCTAGTTCACCGAACGAAGCAGGAGACCAAACTGGCGTGATTAACCGTTTGTTCCACTATGCCTGGGTCGTTGGGCAATATCGCCGTCGTTTTAAAAAGTGGAATAAAAATGTGTATCAAATCACACGTATCATTTTGATTGCATTGGTTTGTTACGCGATCTGGAAGCTGTAGTTAACCGAGAGCTTCACACAAATGTCATGATTAAAACTTGAAACTTTGTGCGTTTGCCATTATCTTAATCCTAAGTAAGTTTTAAAAAAGTTTTATTGAGAGGAAAAAACACTATGTCAGATATGCAAGTTTTAGGTCGTGAGAGTAATGTATCCGCGGCGCAAAATCGCGTGCTGCGTAATACATATGCTTTGCTCGGCTTGAGCATGGTGCCGACGGTGATTGGTGCTTATGTCGGCATGCAAATGAATTTTGGCTGGATGGCCGCACATCCGTTCATGTTTGCCATTGGCTTTATGGCCGTGATGTTCGGCATGTTCAAGCTGATCGCTGTGAACCAGAATAGTGGTGTAGGCGTCTGGTTGTTGTTGGCCATGACCTTTGTTTTCGGCGTGATGTTAGGCCCGATTCTGCAATTTGCACTGCATCTGCGTAACGGTGCCGAGATCGTTGGTCTGGCTGCTGCCGGTACAGGGATTACTTTCCTGAGTCTGGCTGCCATCGGTTCTTCACCTGCGCGTGATTTCAGCGGCATGGGCAAGTTCCTCATGATCGGCCTGATCCTGGCGATTGTGGCTGGTTTGGCTAATATGTTCTTCCAGATTCCTGCTTTGTCACTGGCCATTTCTGGTGTATCCGTACTCATTTTCTCAGGCTACATTTTGTATGACGTCAACCAGATCGTACGTGGTGGTCAAACCAACTATGTGATGGCAACCCTGAATCTGTATCTGGATATCTACAACCTGTTTGTTAACTTGTTGAACATCCTGCTTGCTTTACTGGGCAACCGCGATTAAGCATAGATTAAGATTCAAATAAAAAACCCGCCAATTGGCGGGTTTTTTATTAGCCCATTTGGGGTATTGCATTAAATACATATCAGGCATACAGTTGTCGTTCTAATTTTTACAACGGTTGAGAAGGGGGATGTATGTCAGTAGTAACAAAAACTTTGTGTGCGGTTGCTGTGTGTGGCGCATTATCAGCACCTGCTCAGTCCGCAGTGATTTTTTCAGATAATTTTGATAGTTATACCGCTGGTTTAAATGTGACTGATTTTGCTGGTAACTGGACCGTGACCAACGGCACAGTCGATGTAATTGGTAATGGCTATTTTGATTTCTACCCTGGTAACGGCTTATATATCGATTTGGACGGCAGTACAAGTGACGCCGGTGACTTTAGCTCCAAAGCCCTGAATGTGGCTGCCGGGACGTATACACTGGAGTTCGTCTTGTCCGGCAGTACACGTGGTGAGTCAAATACAGTAGACGTCAGTTTTGGTAGCTATAACGAAACCTTTAACCTGACTTCTGATGCGCCAGTTACTGTTTATACACGTACTGTGAACTTTGCTTCTAACTCATTAGCCTCGGTCGTATTTAAAAATGGTGGTGGTGACAACATGGGGGCATTGCTATTGAATGTCTCAGTCGCCTCAGTGCCAGAAGCCGAAACGGCTGCCATGATGCTCGCTGGTTTGGGCATTATGGGTTCTATTGTGCGCCGCAGAAAATCTACTTAAGCAATAAACTGGTTGTTATGAAACAAAAGCCCGCTTAACGCGGGCTTTTTTATTTGCGCGATGTTTATTGCGTAGCAAATGGTTTGCTCTGTATGGTTTATTGCAGCCAAAGCGGCTGCCAGCAACCGTTAAAAGTGGTTGTAAAGATTAATTAAATCGTAACTGTCTGATTATGTTGATCTAATTATCTTGGTTGAGATGGTTTGATTTTTGCAATCTTCCCCTGCGGAGGGGAAGTATGTTAAATAAAAAAATAAAGTCGGTGCTGTTTCTTGCCGCGTATTCTTGTGTCTCAATGGCAGCTGATGACAGTGGTGAGAAACCATCTAATAACAATAAAAACACAACGGATTCGAATAAGACAATTCAGTTAGACGAAATTGAGGTTAAGGCCAAGCGCTTGAAGATTATTACACCGTTGCCAGGCGTGCCAATTGATAAGGCGACAGCAACTACAAATATTCAAAGCGCTACATCCAAAGAAATTGAAGAGACTAAAGCCCTCAATATAACGGAGTTTATGAATGGTAATCTCCAGTCTGTGACAACGAATGATTATGCGGGTAATCCATTTCAGCAAGATTTGAATTTCCGTGGGTTTACGGCATCGCCTGCCATAGGAACACCACAGGGTATTTCTGTCTATCTGGATGGGGTGCGGATTAACGAGGCATTCGGTGAGGTTGTGAACTGGGATCTTATTCCCATGAATGCCATTTCAAGTCTGAATTTAATTCCTGGCTCTAATCCATTATTTGGCTTGAATACTATTGGGGGAGCGCTCGCGATTCGAACAAAAGATGGATTCTCAGACAATTATTTCCGCTCTCAATATCTAACCGGCGCTTGGGGGAGAGATCAATTCCAGTTGTCAAACGGGGTGAACAACGGGCAGTTTGGCTTTTTTACTGCTTACAACCATTTTAAAGAGGATGGTTGGAGGGATAACTCACCTAGTAATGTGCGCCAATTGTTTAACAAGGCGACTTTGAGGTTTGATAAGGCTGAATTTAATCTAACTGCATTGAATGTTGATACCGCATTAGTTGGGAATGGCATGTTGCCATTTGAGATGGCTGCGCAGGATCGGGAGCAGGTATTTACATCACCCGATGCGGTGAAAAACTCGCTAGAGCATTACAACTTTAGTGGTAGCTGGTATGTGAATGATACATTAACTTTATCTGGCATGGCTTATAAGAGGAAAATGAATCAGACGGCGGTCAGTGCTGATGTTTATGACGCTTACAGGCAGTTGGTTTCAGCTTGGGGGGATGATGTTGATGGTGACGGCGTTGTTGATGCCGGTAAGATTAATGGGCTTTTTAACTATTCAAATCTTAATCAGGCTAGTGATGGTTTTACACTTCAGGCTGCTTTTGACCTTGAGAAACATCAAATTGTTGCAGGCGTATCCCTCGATACGAACAAGGTGGATTTCTTGCAGTCACAGCAGCTTGGCGAAATAAATGATGCCGACCATTCAGTGTCAGTTGTGACTGACCCTGTTTTTGGTGACTTTGGATATTTTCCCGCGTACATGACGATTGTCAGAAATAAGCTCAAGGGAACTAGCAAGACTGAGAGTGCATTTATTTTTGATACTTGGTCACCGACTGATAATGTACATATCAGTATGGGGGCTCGTATGAATTGGGCAAATGTTAAAAATACCTTGGTGTCAGACTCTGGGAAAGAGTTTTATAACTTTACGACGAATGATCTTAGGCCAGTCAGGCAAAAGTGCTTGGTTCCTGGCGATGTTAGTCCGAGTAGGGGCCGTTTTATATGTAGTGAAGGTGATTATGATTACCGCAGCTTTAATCCTTCACTGGGTGTTACCTGGGAGGTTAAAGATAATCTTTCTACCTATGCAAACGTGAGCCGGGGAGCGCGAACCCCAACAGTAATCGAACTCGGGTGTGCAAACGATCCGACTAAAAGTAATGCGCCGGGGAGTACCAACTATCAATTCGGCTGCTCAATTCCAACTTCTTTATCATCTGATCCGTATTTAAAGCAAATTCGCTCAACGGCTTATGAGACCGGCTTGCGCGGTGAAAATGGGGGCTGGGACTGGAATATCGGGTATTTCAGAACAGAAATCACTGACGATATTTTATTTGTACCTTTGGGACGAAAAAACCGCGGTGTTTTTAACAACTTTGGGCGAACTCTGCGCGAAGGCTTGGAAATGGGGTTTAAAGGGAATTTTGACCAGGATAAGTTTAGTCTCAATTACACCTTGATGGCCGCAACATTTGAGTCTTCAGCGCGCATCATTAACGATGCCAATAGTACTAACGGCCAAACTTCCGCAGGAAATGCCGCACAGGCATTTGTTGATGTGCGCTCGGGGGATGAGATACCCGGCATGCCCAATCACATTATTCAAGCGAACTGGAATCATCGTTTTACTGATAAGTTTGATGCTACGTTATCTATGGTGATGCATTCCTCAGCTTATGTGCGCGGTAATGAAAACAATAGGCATCAGCCACGCGACGCTTTGCCTGGGGAGCGTTATGATTACATAGGCGATGGCTCCACTGCCGGGTATGCCGTATTTAATCTGAGAGCAAATTATAAATTCAGACCCGGCGTCAATGCCTATTTAAAGTTCGATAATATATTCGATCGTGAATATTCTACTGCGGGTGCACTTGGTCGGAATCCATTTAGCGCCAGTGGCAACTTTCAAACCAATTCAAGCTCATGGAACAATACAACCTTTATTGGTCCAGGCGCTCCCAGGGCCATATGGATTGGCGTCTCTCTTGATTGGGACTGGAAAAACAAGGCTCTAAAAGACTAGTGTCGTCAAATGTATCGTAAAAGCTGATATCTAATGATGTCGGCTTTTTTCTTTTGGTGGTTAAGAACAGCCAAGGGTGGTTCATTTAAGCCATGTCAGTTCTAAGTTGATATATCTGACTTGCAGCTACTCGCATATTTATGTCGTTGTTAATGATATTTCTTTCGACATCAGCCAAATTTTTCCAATAAAAAACAATTGGTTATGGGTTTTTTTTGGTGAGTTGACAAGAGTTTACCTATGATTTTTATGAGCGGTAGATCAAGTGGCATATCTTTTGCAGAGAGTGAATGAACTGTTATAAGCCGTTTTTGGTGTAAAAAAATATCCAGAGTTTGGGAGCAGTTAAGCGCGAGCGCTCCGTCATGAAGGTTGCTCGTGACAACAATTCGAAAGCTTAATTTTTAGGAGAAGATGGATGAAGTTAAAAATAGCAATGCTTGCCACCTTAATGGCTCTTGGCGTCAATGCTGCAAATGCGGGTCAGTTTGTGACGTTGACCAGTGGTAATGGCACTAATTTGACATTGGCTAATGGTGGCTTGATCAACGGTGCCAATAGCCTGAATGCTGACAAATTTTATATTGAAAACCTGGCTTCAACCACTTATCTGGCTGGATATGAATATGGCTCAGATAACGGCACCATCGCGAGTACGTTGAATTACAGAGCATTTACTGGTGCGAATTCAACCTTTGGTACATTGACGCTGGTGGATTATAAAATCACTGAAAATGTCACGCTGTTGCCCGGTATTCCTCAAGCGACTGTGTTTGATTATGTTTATCGCGATAGTCTGGATGGCAAGCTGGTGTTTGGTACTCGCTATTTGAACTTGGTAGACAACGATCAAGAGGTGAATTACCTGTATCGCCAAGGTGCAGGCGGTAATGTTTCTACATCATGGACTTTTTTAAGTGACTATGATTTGCGTATGTATCAAGCAGGCCAAACAAGCGATATTACTTATAACTCATCAGTGAGCTATGTTGATGGCATCGTGCGTCAAAAGGCTGATATCAGTGTTTCCGAAGGTAATCCTTGGTCTGGTTTGTATCTGGTGAAAACAGATGCAGTTAATTATGGTCTTGGCGCAAATGCAATTGGATACTATCAGGCAGGTGAAGAGGGGCAAGCTGTTGTTGGTGGCTTCCTTACTGGCTTTATTGCTACTCCAGTGCCAGAAGCCGACGCCTATGCCTTGATGATGGCCGGACTTGGTGTAGTTGGCGTTGCGGCCCGTCGCCGTAAATCAAAATAATTGGCTTATTAAAACAATATGCCATGAAAAAAAGAGCGGGGAGCACAAGCTACCCCGCCATCTAATTAATGACAATTTGTGAGGAAATAATACTATGAAAGCAACTATGTTGAAACAATCTTTTGCTATTGCAGCATTTACGCTGGCAGCAAGCTCTAGCGCCTATGCTGGTGGTTTTGTTGATCTTGTGAATACCGGTGCACGTACACCTGGCAGCACTAATAATACAGGTACTGATGCGTTTTACCTGGGTGTTGATCTGCCATCAACCTGGACATTGCAAGCAACACAAACTTCTACTGTTTACTCACCAGTGAATAGTGCAGTTGTTGGCTCTTTCATTGATTCTGTATGGCTTGATAGTGCTACTAACTCCTACATCATTGGTAGCTATTTCCAGTTAGATAACAACACAAACGGTATTACAGAGATCAACTCTATCGTACGTAGCGGTTTTGCTGACTATACAGGTACATTGTCTGCAGCTTGGGTATATGCTTCAGATGTTTATGGCGCTGCACCTGCTGATGGTTATCGTTTGCGTGATCCTTCACGTTCTGACTATATTGCATCATACAATGCAACAACTGCCGCGACAGGCGCATATTATGACGCTGACAAAGTGGCTATTCGTACAGACGTAAGTATTGGTGAAGACAACCCTAACAGTGGTTTGTATTTGATCAGCTTTAGTGCCAATAACTATTCTTATGAGTGGGTAAGCAACGCAGTGCATATCGTGCAAGGTGCCTCTACAAATGAAGGTGGTCGTATTCGCCAAGATATGTGGTTGAGTGGTTTTGCGGTGACTCAAGTGCCAGAAGCTGAAACCTATGCTATGTTCATGGCTGGGTTGGGGTTGATGGGCGCTGTTGTTCGCCGTCGTAAATCTGCTTAATTGCGTTTAATTAAGTAGTGAAAACAAACCCGCCAATGGCGGGTTTGTTGTTTTTAAAGATGCTGTGTTCGGTAATGAATCAAACTTTTGATTTTTCCAGTCTGCGTTGCCTGAAAAAATCACTCAACAGCGCGCCACATTCTGCGGCCAGTATGTCGCTGCTGACTTGGCAATGGTGATTCAGTTTCTGTTCAGCCATGAGATTCACCACACTGCCGCAGCAGCCGGTTTTAGGATCGCTGGCGCCATACACTAACCGTGCGATACGGGCATGCTGGATGGCGCCGCTGCACATGGCACAGGGCTCCAGTGTGACGTAGAGTGTGCAGTCTACCAGGCGGTAATTGCCCAGGTGTTGGGCGGCCTCGCGCATGGCCTGGATTTCGGCATGTGCAGTCGGGTCGTTGAGGCTGATCGGTGCGTTACGGCCTTTGCCAATGATGATGCCATCTTTGACAACGACGGCACCGACCGGGACCTCCCCCAGAGTAGCAGCTTCGGCTGCCAGCGTCATGGCCTGGCGCATAAAGTCTTCATCTTGCATGTGCTGGTTACCTGCTGCTGCTTTTATCGGCCAGACGAATCAGGATGTACACCAGCCCCATAATAAAAGCACCTGCCAGCCAGATGCCGATTTCTTCATAGGTGGGTGTCGCGTCTTGTACCGGTAGCACGATCAGTTTGCGCAAAAACATGACCAGTACGACTTCAATAAAAGTTTCTACCAGCAGTTTGTGGCCGCGCAGATAGCGGATTTCAGCAGAAATCAGGGCCGAGATCGACCATAGCAACATCAGCGTGCCTAGCGCGCGCAAAAAACCATGTACCAGGTTGTGGGCGTAGGCGGCTTCTTTGACGTCGAGAAAAAACAGCCAGGTGAACATGATGACTGAAGTCGCCAGCGCCAATCCAATAATGATATGCGCCAGGCCATTGAGCCAAAGCATGGCTTTAATGGCAATACGGTTAAGCGGTTCGAATTCTTCAGGCAGTTGTTCTTGTGACATATTGCGTCCATTTCATCATACATAGATGATGATAAATCATTTGCTCAGCAATTGCTCCAATGGCAGTTGCGAACATTGTTTTAGCAGCCACTGCATGGCTTTGCCCATTTCAGATGGACGTTGCTGGCGCCAGGCAATAAATGTGGGGCCAACCGGCTTGGGCTCAGATACCTGTTTAATTATGAGTTGCCCGTTTTCTGCGGCGGCCTGGGCCAGGGATTTTGGCAGGTAGCCAATGGCAATGCCGGAAATTTGTGCCTGCAATTTGGTGTGCATATCCGGTACCGTCAGAATGTCCTGGCCGGAGAGAATGCCTGAGGTGCGTGGTGGCAGGTTGCGTGAGCTGTCGGCCGCGGCTACCACGCGATGTTGCACAATATCGCTGGCGCTCAATGGTTCTGGCAGCGCTGCCAAGGGGTGGTGCGGCGCCACGGCAAATACAAATTCCAGTTGGCCGAGCAAATGGGTGGAGAATACCCCACCGGGTGGCGCATCACCGGGCGCGCCGATTGAAATATCAGCCCGGCCAGATTGTAATGCGTCCCAGCTACCGCCGTAGACTTCACGCAGTAACTTGATACGGGTGCCGAATCCTTGCTGGTAAAAGTCTTGCAGGATATGCAGGATGGGCTTGAAATCGAACAGGTCGCTGATTGCAATGGAGATATCGGTTTCTACGCCCGTAGCAATACGCTGCACGCGTCGTTCCAGTGTGTGTGCCGCGTCCAGCAGGTAGCGGCCTTCTTTCAGCAGTTCGAGGCCTGCTTGTGTGAGTGTGGCGCGATGACCGCTACGGTCAAATAATTCCAGCCCCAGATCTTCTTCCAGCCTGCGAATGGTGTAGGTTAGTGCAGAAGGCACGCGATAAAGGGATTCGGCTGCGGCGGCAAAGCTGCCTTTGCGGTCGATGGCATCAATGACCTCCAGGGCTTCGAGACTGAGTTTGATTGTCATGTGAGGTTAATCAAAAAAACTGAACAAGAGATGCAAAATGTTTTGCTATCAAAAGATTAAGTGTTTTTTTATCATACAGTTAATCTTTCAAATGGAGTGAATAAATGTTACATGTTCGCCCTTCCAATACACGTGGTTACGCTAACCATGGCTGGCTGGAAAGCTTTCACAGCTTTTCATTCGCCAGTTATTACGATCCTGAGCATATGGGATATTCGGTGTTGCGCGTGATCAATGATGACAAAGTTGCGCCAACGACCGGTTTTGGTATGCATGGCCATCAGGACATGGAAATCATCACCTATATGCTGGCAGGTGAACTGCGGCATACCGATAGCATGGGCCATAGTGAAGTGATACGCGCCGGTGATGTGCAGCGCATGACGGCAGGCACCGGTGTGCGCCACAGTGAAATGAATGCTTCCGCGCAAACCACTGCCCATTTGTTGCAGATATGGATTACGCCTGACACTTTGGGGCTGACGCCCGGCTATGAAGACAAAACCATCCCTTTGGCGGAAAAGCAAAACCGCTGGGCGCTGATTGCTTCGCCGGGGGCGCAGGCAGGGTCATTAAAAGTACATCAGGATGTGTCATTGTATGCCACGGTGTTAAGTGCCGATGCGGCTTTGCCTGTACATGTCATGGCAGGCCGCTCTGCTTATCTGCATATTGCCCGTGGCGAAGTGGAGATAGATGGCCAGCGCCTGCAAGCGGGTGATGCGTTGACGGTGGATGCGGCGAGTGAGTTGAGTATGCGCGCTGTCAATGAGAGTGAAGTGTTGTGGTTTGATTTGCCGCAAGTTGGCGAATAATCGTTTGAATTATTGATTTTGAATTATTGATAAGGAGCAAAAAAATGACTCAGGTTTCAATTGTTTATCATAGTGGTTATGGGCACACGGCCGAGCAGGCTAAAGCAGTGGCGCGTGGCGCACAAAAAGTGGCGGGCGTGACGGTGAATCTGCTGACGGTGGATGAGGCGCAGCAGCAATGGGATTTGCTCAAGGCCAGCGATGCGATTATTTTTGGTAGCCCAACCTATATGGGCTCTGCTTCTGCGCAATTTAAAGCCTTTATGGATGCCAGTTCTAAAGCCTGGTTTACGCGTGACTGGCAAGACAAAATTGCCGCAGGTTTCACCACTTCGGCCAGCCAGAGTGGTGATAAGTTAAACACCTTAGCGCAATTGTCAGTCTTTGCAGCCCAGCATGGCATGATTTGGGTCAGTTTGGGTTTGCTGCCTGGGAACAATCACAGCAATGGTTCGGTCAACGACTTAAATCGTTTGGGTAGCTTTTTGGGCGCCATGGCGCAGGCCAACTCCGATCAAGGCCCGGATTTGGCACCGATTCAGAGTGATTTGCTGACGGCTGAGCACTTGGGTGAGCGTGTGGCAACGACGACCAAGCGATTTTCAAAATCTGCATAACGCAGCGATTAACTAAAAACGAAGGAGACTATAAGTGAAAAAAATCATTCTTGCGCTGGGTTTGTTAACAGCTTCACAGGTGTGGGCGGCGACCGACACCTACAACATCGATGCTACCCATAGCTTTGCTAACTTCAGTATTCGCCATGTGGTGTCAAAAACTACGGGTACTTTTAACGATGTGACCGGCGTGGTGACGCTGGATCCTGCCAACCTGAACACGGCTACTGTGCGTGCGGCGATTAATGTCAGCAGTGTGAATACCGGTTTCGGCAAGCGTGACGAGCATATCAAGGCGGACAAATACCTGGATGTGGGCAAGTACACGCAAATTCTGTTTGAAAGCACCAAGTTTACCGCCAGCAGCCAGACGCAGGCGGTGATGCAAGGCAAATTGACCATCCATGGCGTGACCAAAGTGGTGGATATTCCGGTCAAAGTATTGGGTTATGGTTCAGACCCATGGGGCGGCCAACGTGCGGGTTTTGAAGGTCATTTGACTATCAAGGCTTCAGATTATGGTTTTGGCTGGGCAGCAGGTGCGAACGCGCCTGTGGGGGATGATATTGAAATCACCTTGCTGATTGAAGGCGTGAAAGCCAAGTAAGCGTAATTAAGCAAGTGGCTGCGCAGGCGAAGTGCCTGCGCGACTACTCACCTTTAAAGGAGCAGGTAAATGGCATTGGATTTGTTTTCCCCAGTCAAGTTGGGCAATATTGCCTTGCAAAACCGCGTCGTCATGGCGCCACTGACGCGCAATCGTGCGGGCGAGGGCGGTGTGCCACAGGCAATGAACGTCACCTATTACGAGCAGCGCGCAACGGCAGGCCTGATTATTACTGAGGCTACACCGATCTCGCCAATGGCGCATGGTTATCCGGCGTTGCCAGGCATTTATACGGACGCACAAGTCGCGGGCTGGAAGAAGGTCACCGATGCCGTGCATGCCAAGGGCGGCAAAATTGTGATTCAGTTGTGGCATGTGGGTCGTATTTCGCATCCGAGTCTGTTGCCTAATCAGGCTACACCTGTCGCGCCTTCGGCCTTGAAGCCTGCCGGTCAGGCGTTTACTTATCAGGGTTTGCAAGATTACGTAACGCCACGGGCGTTGGATGTTGCTGAGTTGGCTGGCATTGTGCAGGATTATGTGCACGCCACACGTTGTGCCATTGCAGCAGGGTTTGATGGCGTGGAAGTGCATGCGGCGAATGGCTATCTGCTAGACCAGTTTTTGCGTGATGGTAGCAATCAGCGCCAGGATCAATATGGCGGCTCCCTTGAAAACCGTACGCGCTTTTTACTTGAGGTGGTGCAGGCCGTGGTCAATACCATAGGCGCCGATAAAGTCGGTGTGCGTTTGTCTCCGGTGAATCCATTCAATGACATGCGAGATAGTCAGCCGCAGCAGACGTTCAATTATGTTGCGCAGGCATTGAATCCATTCAACCTGGCTTACCTGCATGCGGTGGAAGGTGGCATTCATGGTGGTGGCGAGTCTGAGCCGTTTGACTTTGCGACATTCCGTCAGCTGTTTAATCAGGGCTATATCGCTAACCTGAGTTATGACAAGGCACGCGGTGATGCGGCGATTGCCAGCGGTCATGCCGATGCGGTGGCTTACGGGGTGCCGTTTATTGCCAACCCCGACCTGGTGGCGCGTTTTGCTAGCAATGCGTCTCTCAATACAGCAGACTCAGCGACTTTTTATGGTGGTACCGAGCATGGTTATACTGACTATCCGTTTTTAACGGCTTAATGGATTCGCAAAGGGTATGTTGCACGAATGCTGCTGATTCGTTGAATATGCCCTGTTGTGCTTGCCGCTCACTGTATGCGGGCGTAAAATTCGCGCAACGCGAATTCAACCGAGCTAACGCTCCGCACATTGTGAGTTAATTTCTGCATGTCCCGCTCTGATATCACCCCTTTATCCCCACGCAAACTTGTTGTTGCCAATTGGAAAATGCATGGCAGCCTGGTCCGCAACCAGGCGCTGCTTGATGGCTATCTGCAAGGCTTGCAATGCTTACCGCAAACCGATGTGGTGGTGTGCGTGCCTTACCCTTATCTGGCACAAGTGCAATCTGTGCTGGCCGGCACCTCCGTCGCCTGGGGGGCGCAAAATATTGCCAAGTATGAAGAGGGTGCTTATACCGGCGAAGTGAGCGCGGAAATGCTGCGTGACTTTGGTGCACACCATGTCATTATCGGCCACTCCGAGCGTAGTACTGCCTATTGCGAGTCGGATGAAAATATTGCCGAAAAATTCATGATGGCCAAGCGCCATGGCTTAATCCCGATCTTGTGTGTTGGTGAAACTTTGCTGGAGCGTGAAGCTGGCGTGATGGAGCGTGTGGTTGGTAAGCAGCTTGAAACCATTATCCGGTTGTTTGGCGGTGAGGCGTTTGCGCACACTATCGTGTCTTATGAGCCGATCTGGGCTATCGGCACCGGCCTGGCGGCCTCTGCTGAGCAAGCTGTGGCCATGCACCAGTTTATTCGTGACACCGTTGCAGCCGCAGATAAAACCGCGGCGGATAGCTTAAAAATCCTCTACGGGGGCAGCGTAAACCCGCAAAATGCGGTACAATTATTAAATCAGAAGGAAATAGATGGCGCGCTGGTTGGCCGTTGCTCTCTAGATGTTGAGCAATTTATAAAAATATGTCAGGCCGTTCCTGAAAATAGCGTCATCTAGATAGCGAAGATGCCAAAAGCTTAATCGTTATTTAATTATGGATTAAAGAAATATGGAAAATGTCATTCTCGTCATTCATGTGCTGGCAGCGGCTGCCGTGATTGGCTTGGTCTTATTACAGCATGGCAAGGGCGCCGATATGGGTGCCGCCTTTGGAAGTGGTGCCTCCGGCAGTTTGTTCGGGGTGTCCGGCTCTTCTAACTTGCTCAGCAAGCTGACATCGATTTTTATTACAGTGTTTTTTGCAACTAGCTTGACGCTGGCATTTATGTCCAGTCATAAAGCAAGTTCTGGCAGCGTGGTTAAATCTGCGTTGACACAACAGGCTCCGGCCAAAGGTGAGGCTGCGGAAGCAGTTAAGCCGGTTGAAAATACACCCAAAGATATTCCTAATTAATACTTAGCCGTCGTGGTGGAATTGGTAGACACGCTATCTTGAGGGGGTAGTGACGAAAGTCGTGCGAGTTCGAGTCTCGCCGACGGCACCAGTCCCATGTTGTTTTGCGACGTGGCTGGATGGGAATTGGTTATTTGGGAGTATTTCAATGTGCTGTTGGGTATGATGCATTGAAATCACTTGTTAACATGATCGATTAAGGCAAATCAGTGTTAGAAAACTATTTCCCAATTCTGATGTTTATCCTGGTCGGCCTGGGCGTAGGCTTGGGGCCGTTGATTGCAGGTAAAATTCTCTCTCCGCACAAACCTGATGCGGAAAAAAACTCCCCTTATGAGTGCGGCTTTGAAGCGTTTGAAGATGCGCGTATGAAGTTCGATGTACGTTATTATCTGGTCGCCATTCTGTTTATTCTGTTTGATCTCGAAATTGCATTTCTTTTCCCGTGGGCGGTGGTGATTCAGGAAATTGGGTCTGCCGGCTTCTGGGCAATGATGGTCTTTTTGTTTGTATTGGTGGTCGGCTTCATCTTTGAATGGATGAAGGGCGCCCTTGAATGGGATTAATGCAAAATGAGCATTGAAGGCGTATTGGAAAAAGGGTTTGTCACTACCACGCTAGACACGGTGATTAACTATACTCGCACGGGCTCTTTATGGCCGATGACGTTTGGTCTGGCCTGTTGTGCAGTGGAAATGATGCATGCCGGTGCTTCGCGTTACGATCTGGACCGCTTTGGCATTGTGTTCCGTCCGAGTCCGCGCCAGTCTGACGTGATGATTGTCGCCGGTACGCTGGTGAACAAAATGGCACCGGCCTTGCGCAAGGTTTATGATCAGATGGCTGAGCCGCGCTGGGTAATCTCCATGGGGAGCTGTGCCAACGGCGGTGGCTATTATCATTATTCTTATGCGGTGGTACGTGGCTGTGACCGCATCGTGCCCGTGGATGTTTATGTGCCTGGTTGCCCGCCTACAGCTGAAGCCTTGTTATACGGCATTATCCAGCTGCAAAAGAAAATCAGACGCACCAATACCATCGCCCGAACCTGATGTTGATCGATTATCCAGAATACTTAAGCCCAAGAAATTAAACTATGTCCGCAAAACTCGAACATTTGTCCGCGCAGCTCAAGTTGGCCTTGGGTGATGGTGTGGTCAGGCTGGAGCAAAAGCTGGGTGAGATCACAGTGGAAGTCCATGTGAAACACCTGCTGGCTGTGACTGAACGATTGAAAACACATGCTGAGCTTAAATTTGAACAGCTGATTGACTTATGTGGCGTAGATTATTCTGATTACGGTGATGGCCGTTGGGAAGGTCAGCGCTACGCCGTGGTGCTGCATTTGCTTTCTGTGAGCTTGAATCAGCGTGTGCGTATCCGTGCCTTTGCTGCCGATGATGATTTTCCGGTATTTCCGACCTTGGTGGATATCTGGCCGGTAGCCAACTGGTTTGAGCGCGAAGCGTTTGACCTCTACGGCATTATGTTTGAGAACCACCCTGATTTACGTCGCTTGCTGACGGATTACGGGTTTGTTGGTCATCCTTTCCGCAAAGATTTCCCTATGATTGGTAATGTTGAAATGCGTTATGACCCGGTGCAACAGCGCGTGATTTATCAGCCAGTGTCTATAGAGCAGCGTAACAATGTGCCGCGTGTGATTCGTGACGAAGGTGCGCACCATGGCTGAAATTAAAAACTATACGATGAACTTCGGTCCGCAGCACCCTGCGGCACACGGGGTATTGCGTCTGGTGCTGGAGCTTGACGGTGAAGTGATTCAACGCGCTGACCCGCATATTGGCTTGCTGCATCGCGGCACGGAAAAACTGGCTGAAAACCGCACTTATCTGCAAAGTGTGCCTTACATGGACCGTTTGGACTATGTGTCCATGATGGCGAATGAGCATGCTTATGTGATGGCGATTGAAAAAATGCTGGGTATTGATGTACCGGTGCGTGCGCAATATATCCGTGTCATGTTTGATGAAATCACGCGTATCCTCAATCACCTGCTGTGGTTGGGCGCGCATGCGCTGGACGTCGGCGCCATGACGGTGTTTTTGTATGCATTCCGCGAGCGTGAAGACTTGTTCGACGTCTATGAGGCGGTATCTGGCGCGCGTATGCATGCGGCTTATTACCGTCCAGGCGGTGTTTATCGTGACCTGCCGGAAAAAATGCCGCAGCACGAAACGACCAAATTCCGTAGTGCCGATGAAATCAAAAAACTCAATGAGAACCGCCAGGGTTCCATGCTGGACTTCATCGAAGACTTTACCAACCGTTTTCCTACTTATGTCGATGAGTATGAAACCCTGTTGACTGATAACCGTATCTGGAAGCAGCGTACCGTGGGCATCGGCGTGGTGACGCCAGAGCGTGCGCTGGCGTTGGGTTTAACTGGCGCCATGTTGCGCGGCTCTGGTATTGCTTGGGATTTGCGCAAAAAGCAGCCGTATGAAGTCTACGACAAAATGGATTTCGATATCCCTATTGGTGTGAATGGCGATTGTTATGACCGTTACCTGGTGCGCGTGGAAGAGATGCGCCAATCTAACCGCATCATCAAACAGTGTATCGACTGGTTGCGCAAAAATCCGGGCGCGGTCATCACGGATGACAACAAGATTGCACCGCCTAACCGCGAAGGCATGAAAACCAATATGGAAGATTTGATTCACCACTTCAAGTTGTTTACCGAAGGCTTCCATGTGCCTGCAGGTGAGGCGTATGCGGCGGTAGAGCATCCTAAAGGTGAGTTTGGGATTTATATGGTGTCTGATGGCGCCAATAAGCCTTATCGTTTGAAAATTCGGGCGCCAGGCTTTCCGCATCTGGCCGCGCTGGATGAGATGACGCGAGGTCATATGATTGCTGACTTGGTCGCAATTATTGGTACACAAGATATTGTGTTCGGTGAAATTGACAGATAACCGGAACGACGTGATAGCACGGATCGGAAAGATAGTAAGGGTCAAGCATGCTCAGTGCAGAATCAATTGAAAAGATTGAATACGAACTGTCGAAATATCCAAAAGACAGGCGTCAGGCGGCAGTGATGTCGGCCTTGAGGATTGTCCAAATGGAACGTGGCTGGTTATCCAAGGAAAGTATTTCCGAGGTTGCCAAGTATTTGCGTATCCCGGAAATCGCTGCGCTGGAAGTCGCGACTTTCTACAATATGTACGATCTGGCGCCGGTGGGTCAGCACAAGATTACGATCTGTACCAATATCTCTTGCATGCTGCGTGGCTCGGACGAGATTGTGGAGCATTTGCAACACAAGCTCGGTGTTGGGTTTAACGAAGTGACGCCTGATGGCAAGTTCTGCCTGAAAGAAGGCGAGTGCATGGGCTGTTGTGGCGGTGCGCCGTTATTGCATGTGAATAACAGCGATATGCACGAATTTTTGACCACTGAAAAAGTGGATGCCCTCATTAACGAGTTAAATAAGGGCTAGGGCGCTGAACATGGCAAAAACTTCAAACGCGACATTGAATAGTAAACCTGTGGTCAAGACGGATTTGGCCGGGCAGACCCTGGTCACCCTGCGAACGCTGACAGAAGATAATCCTTCTTCACTGGCGACCTATGAAAAATTGGGCGGCTATGCGCAGCTCAAACGCCTGGTGGCAGAGAAAGTAAAAGCGCCTGACATTATCAGCCAGGTCAAAGTGTCCAACTTACGTGGCCGCGGTGGTGCTGGTTTCCCAACCGGCCTCAAGTGGAGCTTTATGCCACGTTATTACGATGGAACTAAGTACCTGGTGTGTAACACCGATGAAGGCGAGCCGGGTACGTTTAAAGACCGCGACATTATTCGCTATAACCCGCACCAACTGATTGAAGGCATGGCCATTGCCGCCTATACCCTGGGTGCACGCGTCGGTTATAACTACATTCACGGTGAAATCTGGCAAGACTACGAGATTTTTGAAGCGGCGCTGGCAGAGGCGCGTGAGGCCGGTTATCTGGGTGAAAACCTGTTTGGTTCCGAGTTTAGCTTTGATCTATATGCGGTGCATGGCTATGGCGCTTATATCTGCGGTGAAGAAACGGCACTGATTGAGTCGATCGAAGGCAAAAAAGGCCAGCCACGCTTTAAACCGCCATTCCCGGCCAGTTATGGCGTGTTTGGCAAACCAACCAACGTCAATAACACCGAAAGCTACGCGTCTATCCCCTGGATTATGCAGCATGGTGGCCAGGCATTTTCTGACCTGGGTGTGCCTAACTCTGGTGGTAGCAAATTATTTTCGGTATCTGGTCATGTTGAAAAACCTGGCAACTATGAAATCAAAATGGGCACGCCTTTTAAAGACTTGCTCGATATGGCGGGTGGTATCTGGAAAGGCCGTCAGTTAAAGGCCGTGATTCCAGGTGGCCCATCTACCGCCGTCATGCCTGCCAGCGCCATTGAAAATGCCACTATGGATTATGATGGTCTGAGCAAGGCGGGGTCCAGCCTGGGTGCGGGTTCCATGATCGTCATGGACGAAACCACGTGTATGGTGAAAACGCTTAAACGCCTGAGCTACTTCTTTTATGAAGAAAGCTGTGGTCAATGTACGCCGTGCCGCGAAGGCACCGGCTGGGTCTATCGCATTATTGAGCGCATCGTCGACGGCAAAGGCAAAATGGAAGATCTCGATCTGCTGACGGATTTAAGCAACAACATTTCCGGCCGTACCATTTGTGCGTTGGGCGATGCTGCAGCGACACCCGTGTTGAGCTTTATCAAACATTTCCGCCCTGAATTTGAATATTACATCCAGCATGGCAAGTCCATGGTCGATGGTAAATAAACGCTATCAAGCTTAACGGTAATCACATGCTAAACATCGAAATTGACGGCAAACCACTAGAAGTCGAACACGGCAGCACCATTATTGATGCTGCGGACGCGGTAGGTATCGCGATCCCGCGTTTTTGTTACCACAAAAAGCTGTCGGTGGCCGCCAACTGTCGTATGTGTCTGGTGCAGGTAGAAAAGTTCAACAAGCCTTTGCCTGCCTGTGCGACGCCAGTGGCTGATGGCATGAAGATCTATACCCGTAGTAAATCTGCGGTAGAAGCCCAGCAAAGCGTGATGGAGTTTTTGTTGATTAACCACCCGCTGGATTGCCCGATTTGCGATCAGGGCGGTGAGTGTGATTTACAGGATATTGCCGTGGCTTACGGCGCCTCCGGCTCTCGTTATACCGAAGAAAAGCGTGTGGTTTTCAATAAAAATATCGGCCCTCTAGTCAGTACCGATATGACGCGTTGTATCCAGTGTACACGCTGCGTACGCTTCCTCAAGGAAGTCGGCGGCATGCAGGAGCTGGGCCTGGTCAATCGTGGCGAGCACGCTGAAATTACTGCCTATGTCGATCAATCCGTCAACTCCGAACTGAGCGGTAATATTATTGATTTGTGCCCGGTTGGTGCGTTGACCAGCAAGCCGTTCCGCTACTCTGCCCGTAGCTGGGAGCTAGTACGCAGGCCTTCTATTGCGCCGCATGATGGCCTGGGCTCGCATATTGAAGTGCATGTTAAAGACAATAAAGTCATGCGTGTATTGCCGCGTGAAAAAGAGTCGATTAACGAGTGCTGGTTATCTGACCGCGACCGTTTCTCTTACGAAGGCCTCAATAGCCCTGACCGCCTCAAAGTGCCGATGATCAAGCACAACGGCCAGTGGCAGGAAACTGACTGGAAAACCGCACTGGAGTTTGCCGCAGGGCAACTCAAAGATATCACCAAGGAGTATGGTGGTGAGGCACTGGGTGTGCTGGTTTCACCAAATAGCACTATGGAAGAGGGTTACCTGATCAAGCAACTGGCCGAAGGCCTGGGTAGCGGTAACGTCGATTACCGTCTGCGTCAGACCGATTTCCGCCTGGATGGTAAACGTACCGGTACACCTTGGATGGGCTGCAATATTCAGGAAATCGAAGAGCTGGACCGTATCCTGCTGATCGGTTCCAATCTGCGCAATGAGCATCCATTGCTGGCACAGCGTATTCGCAAGGCGGTCGCTAACGGCGCTGAGTTATGTATCGTTAGCCCACTGGATAATGACCCATTGATGGATATTGCACACAAGGTGATTGTGCGTCCTAACGATATGGTGAATGTGCTGGGTCAAGTGTTAAAAGCCATGTCAGGCTTGCAAAAACTGTCACTGTGCTTGCCGCCAACCCTGAATAAACTGCTGGAGGAAATCCAGGTAAGACCGAATACACAGCAAATTGCCGAATGCCTGGCCGGTATCAGCGAAGAGCTGATCCTGATTGCGCCTAAAGTCGGTATTTTCCTCGGCAATATGGCTTTGAGCGATCCGCGTTTTACCGAAATGTATAGTATGGCCGAAGCTATCGGTGGTATCACCGGCGCTAAAGGTGGTATTTTGCCGCCAGCTGCCAACAGTACCGGTATGCACCTGATGGGCGTGATGCCTTCAGCCACGGGCATGCATGCGCGCGCCATGATTGAGGTGCCACGCAAGGCTTATCTGCTGCTGAATATCGAACCTGAGCTGGATTGTCAGCATGCGGCCCTGGCCAGCGATGCCATGGCTAAAGCGGAGTGTGTGATTGCATTGACTGCGTATAAGTCTGCTGCACTTGATAACGCAGATATCCTGTTGCCAATTGCGCCATTTACTGAAACCTCAGGCACATTTATGAGTATGGAAGGCCGTGTACAAAGCTTCCAGGCGGTGACCCGGCCACTGGGCGAAGCGCGTCCAGGCTGGAAAGTACTGCGTGTACTGGCCAATACATTAGGGCTGCCGGGCTTTGATTTCAATAGTTCAGAAGACGTGAAAAACGCCATCTTTAATGGTGAAAAACCGTCTGCAGTGGTATGGCGTAGTCTGAACAACAACTTGAAAGAGTTGGTAGAAATTCAGGTCAATATCAAAAAGGAGGGTTTGCAACGCATTGGCGAAGTGCCGCAATACGAGTTTGACCCGATTGTGCGTCGTTCAGCCCCGTTGCAAAAAACCAAATACAACATTCGCCCCATGGCGCGCATGCGTGCCGAGCAATTGGCCGACTTGGGCTTGCAGGATGGCGATATTGTGGTTGCGCGTCAGGATAAAGGCAGCGCCGTACTTAAAGTACGTGTGGATAACCATGTGGCCAAAGGCTGCGTGCGTGTTGCCGCGGCGCATCCGTTGACGGCTGGCCTGGGTGACCTGATGGGCGATATCACCATTGAAAAAGCGTCGGCCGATCAAGTGGCGATTTACGAAAAACAACTGACCGAGATGGCATAACATGCAATTCTTTGCTGAATTATTTGGGTCCTACTGGGCAGACGTGCAACTAGTGGTGTGGACGCTGATTAAAATCGTGGCCATTGTGCTGCCGCTGATGATCGGTGTGGCTTACCTGACCTTGGCTGAGCGTAAGGTCATCGGCTATATGCAAGTGCGCATTGGCCCTAACCGTGTGGGTTATTTTGGCCTGCTGCAACCGTTGGCTGATGGTCTGAAGTTGTTGTTTAAAGAAATCATCCTGCCTACGGCTTCTAACAAGGCATTGTTCTTTATCGGGCCGGTATTAGCGATTGCGCCAGCGTTTGCTGCCTGGGCTGTGATTCCATTTGATGCGACCCTGGTGCTGGCGAATGTGGATGCTGGTTTGTTGTATATTCTGGCTATGACCTCGGTCGCGGTGTATGGCGTGATCATTGCCGGTTGGGCATCTAACTCCAAGTATGCTTTTTTGGGTGCGTTGCGTTCAGCAGCACAGATCGTGTCTTACGAAATCGCCATGGGCTTTACCCTGGTGGGCGTACTCATGTGTGCCAACTCTTTGAACCTGGGTAATATCGTGATGGGCCAGGAGGGCGGTTTCTGGCACTGGTATTTCCTGCCGTTGTTCCCACTGTTTGTCGTGTATTTCATTAGTGCCGTGGCCGAAACCAACCGCGCACCATTTGACGTGGCCGAAGGTGAATCCGAGATTGTGGCTGGTTTCCACGTCGAGTATTCCGGCATGGCGTTTGCCGTCTTCTTCCTGGCTGAATACGCCAACATGATGCTGGTTTCCATGCTGGCTGCGCTGATGTTCCTTGGTGGCTGGTTGTCGCCGGTCCCTTTCCTGCCAGATAGCATTTTGTGGTTGCTGGCGAAAGTTGCTTTCCTGCTGTTCCTGTTTTTATGGTTCCGCGCCACCTTTCCGCGCTATCGCTATGACCAGATCATGCGTTTGGGCTGGAAAGTATTTATTCCCATCACACTGGTCTGGATTGTTGTGGTTGGGGCGATGATGCAGACGCAGTGGGCTTATTTGTTCCACTAAACCGGGCGATGCACAAACAGGGATTTTGGAAACCTTACCATGTTGAATTCGATTAAAAATACATTAGGCAGTTTGATGTTGGTGGAAATGCTGAAAGGCATGGCCCTGACCGGACGCTATTTCTTTGCCAAGAAAATCACGATTCAGTATCCGGAAGAACGGACGCCACAATCTAACCGTTTCCGTGGCTTGCATGCCTTGCGCCGCTACCCGAACGGCGAAGAGCGATGCATTGCCTGCAAATTGTGTGAAGCTGTTTGCCCGGCAATGGCTATCACGATTGAGTCAGATCAGCGTGATGACGGCACCCGCCGTACCACGCGTTACGATATCGACCTGACCAAGTGTATTTTCTGCGGTTTTTGTGAAGAATCCTGCCCGGTAGACAGCATTGTGGAAACCCGTATTTTTGATTACCACGGCGAGCAGCGTGGTGACCTGATCTACACCAAACAAATGTTGCTGGAAGTCGGCGACAAGTATGAGGCGCAAATTGCAGAAGACCGCGCCCAGGACAAGGTCTATCGATAGGCGAGACAGGATAATCATGTTATTTACCGATATTGTTTTTTACGTACTGTCAGCCATTCTGCTGTTTTCCGGCATCCGCGTGATCACCACGCGTAACCCGGTACATGCAGCACTGTTCCTGGTATTGGCCTTTTTTACTGCCGCGGGTATCTGGCTGTTGCTTGAAGCTGAGTTTTTGGCGATTGCACTGATTTTGGTCTACGTCGGGGCGGTGATGGTGCTGTTCCTGTTTGTGGTGATGATGCTGGATATCAACCTCGACAAATTGCGTGAGGGTTTCTGGGAGTATCTGCCCATGGCGGGCCTGATCGGCGTGCTCATGGTGGTCGAGATGACCATGGTGCTGGCAGAGAAGAACCTGCATCCTAGCGAGGCGGTTGAACTGCCAGCCAATTACAGCAATACCGCGGCCTTGGGTAAAGTGCTGTATACCGACTATCTGTTGCCGTTTGAGCTGGCTGCCGTGGTGTTGCTGGTAGCGATGATCGCGGCCATTGTACTGACCTTGCGTGAACGTAAAGACAATAAATCCATGAACCCGGCAGACCAGGTAAAAGTGAAGCGCAGCGATCGTATTCGCATTGTGTCTATGCCTGCCGAAGTAGAAGAAGCACCCGCGGCAGAGGAGAAAAAGTAATCATGGTCGGTTTGTCTCATTACCTGATTCTGGGGGCGCTGATGTTTGCGATCAGTGTGATTGGTATTTTCCTCAACCGCAAAAACGTGATTATTTTGCTGATGGCCATCGAGTTGATGCTGTTGGCCGTCAATCTGAACTTTATCGCCTTTTCACACTACCTGAACGATATCGCTGGCCAGGTATTTGTGTTCTTTATCCTGACCGTGGCCGCCGCAGAGTCTGCCATTGGCCTGGCGATTCTGGTGGTGTTGTTCCGTAACTTGCGCACCATCAACGTCGACGATCTGGATCAGTTAAAAGGTTAAGCATAATGACTATCAAACAAATCCTGATGTTGATCCCAGTGTTGCCATTATTGGCAGCCGCTGTCGTCGGCATTTTTCGCAACTTCCTGCCGCGCTGGGCCGGTCATGTACTGACCATTGCTGGTGTAGGTGCTGCGTTCGTTCTGTCTGCCTATATTTTTAACCAGACCTTAAATGGCTTTACCTTGAATGAAGCGATTTATACCTGGCTCGATTCTGGTGACGTGCATTTTGAAGTCGGCTTCCTCATCGACAACCTGAGCGCTATGATGATGGTAGTTGTGACATTTGTCTCACTCATGGTGCATATCTATACCATTGGTTATATGGCGGAAGATCCAGGCTATAGCCGCTTCTTCAGCTATATCTCACTGTTTACTTTCTCCATGCTGATGCTGGTCATGAGCAACAACTTTATGCAGTTGTTCTTTGGCTGGGAAGCGGTAGGCCTGGTATCTTACTTGCTGATTGGTTTCTGGTTTACGCGCCCAACGGCGATTTACGCCAACCTTAAAGCGTTCCTGGTCAACAGAGTAGGGGACTTTGGCTTTTTGCTGGGTATCGGCATGGTGCTGTACTACTTTGGCAGCCTGGATTACGCCACGGTGTTCCAGCACGCACCAGAATTGGCGAATACCCAGGTGAATTTGCTGGGTAGCTGCAACTGGTCGTTAATGACAGTCACTTGCCTGTTACTGTTTGTTGGCGCGATGGGTAAATCAGCACAAGTGCCGCTGCATGTGTGGTTGCCAGACTCCATGGAAGGTCCAACACCAATTTCTGCGTTGATTCATGCGGCGACCATGGTGACTGCCGGTATTTTTATGGTGGCGCGTATGTCACCACTGTATGAGTTGTCGACGACTGCCTTGTCGACGGTGATGGTGATCGGTGCGATTACCGCCTTGTTTATGGGTTTCCTTGGCATTATCCAGAACGATATCAAACGTGTGGTCGCTTACTCCACCTTGTCGCAGCTGGGATATATGACGGTTGCATTGGGCGCGTCTGCTTATTCTGTTGCCATTTTCCACCTGATGACACATGCCTTTTTTAAAGCGCTGTTATTCCTCGGTGCCGGTTCAGTGATTATGGGCATGCACCACGATCAGGATATCCGCAATATGGGTAACCTGAAAAAATACCTGCCGATTACCTGGATTACCTCATTGATCGGCTCACTGGCCTTGATCGGCACGCCATTCTTCGCTGGTTTCTACTCCAAGGACAGCATTATCGAAGCGGTGGAGCTGTCGCATATCCCAGGCAGTGGCTTTGCTTACTTTGCCGTGATTGTCGGCGTGTTTGTGACGGCTTTTTATTCCTTCCGTCTGTATTTCCTGGTATTTCACGGTGAAGAAAAATGGCGCCATGCCAAGCATGATGACCATGCACATGCAGCACATAGCGATGGACATGCAAATGCACACCATGACGACGCGCATCACGATGATGACCACGCACACGATGAAGAAGAGCATCATCATGGCCTGGGCCCGAATGACGACCCGCATGAACCAGGCTGGGTGGTGACCCTGCCATTGGTATTGCTGGCGATTCCATCGTTGGTGATTGGTTATATCGCCTTAGAACCTATGTTGTATGGTGATTTCTTCAAAAACGTCATTTTTGTCAATCCTGAAGCACATCCGGCCATGGCGCATCTGGCGCATCACTACCATGAATTGATGCATAGCCCGGCGGGCATGGCGATTCACGGGTTTACCAGTTTGCCATTTTTCCTGGCGGCCTCTGGCGTATTGTTGTCATGGTTCTTCTATATGAAGCGTCCGGATATCCCTGCAGCCATCAAAGCGCGTTTTATCGTGATCTACAATATCCTGGAAAACAAATACGGCTTTGACAGCTTTAACGAGAAGTTCTTTGCCGGTGGTTCGCGCTACCTGGGTAGCCTGTTGTGGAAATATGGCGACATCACGCTGATTGATGGCGCCATGGTCAATGGTACCGCCAATACCATGGGCAAAATTGCAGCCAAAATGCGTAACCTGCAGTCCGGTTTAATCTATCACTACGCCTTTGCCATGATTATCGGCGTATTCCTTCTCATGACTTTCTTTATCAAAATAAACTAATGATGCAAGCCGACCTCACAAGTATTTCCTGGTTAAGTCTGGCCATCTGGCTACCGGTGCTCTCCGGCGTGCTGGTATTGCTGCTGGGGGGTGACCATAAGGCTACCCTGACACGATGGCTGGCATTGGCTGGTAGCCTGGTCAGCTTTCTGGTGACGCTGCCACTGTACACCTTGTTTGATGTGCAGGATGGCTTCTTCCAGTTTGAAGAGTTATTACCCTGGGTGCCTGCATTTAATATGCATTACCACCTGGGTATTGATGGCTTCTCCATGCCACTGGTGTTGCTGACCAGTTTTACGACGGTGATTGTGGTGCTGGCTGGCTGGGAGGTGATTACCAAGCATATTGCCCAGTATATGGCGGCTTTCCTCATCATGAGCGGCATCATGATAGGCGTGTTTACATCACTCGATGCTATTTTGTACTACGTGTTTTGGGAAGCGATGTTGATCCCGATGTTCCTGGTCATTGGTATCTGGGGCGGGCCAAATCGTGTGTACGCAACGATTAAGTTTTTCCTGTATACCTTGCTCGGCTCATTGCTGATGCTGGTGGCTTTTATCTACCTCTACCACCAAACCGGTAGTTTTGAGCTGGCCGACTACTACCTGTTGCCATTGAGCATGCAGGCACAGATTTATATCTTCATTGCCTTCTTTATGGCGTTTGCCGTCAAAATCCCGATGTGGCCGGTACATACCTGGTTGCCGGATGCGCACGTTGAAGCACCGACCGGTGGTTCTGTGGTACTGGCGGCGATTGCGCTTAAACTTGGTGGCTATAGCTTCCTGCGGTTTGCCATGCCGATTGCACCGGATGCTGCGCATTATTTCAGTACCGCCATGATTGTGCTGTCACTGATCGCAGTGGTCTATATTGCGCTGGTCGCCCTGGTACAAAAAGACATGAAGAAGCTGATTGCCTATTCATCAATCTCACACATGGGCTTTGTCACACTGGGCTTTTTTATGTTCAGCCAGTTAGGGCTTGAGGGCGCAGTGGTGCAGATGATCTCGCATGGTTTTATTTCTTCCGCCATGTTCCTCAGCGTAGGCGTGTTGTATGACCGCGTGCATAGCCGCGAAATTTCGGCCTATGGTGGCGTGGTGAATAAAATGCCGGTATTTGCTGCATTTGCTGTGCTGTTTGCCATGGCAAACAGTGGCTTGCCAGGCACTTCGGGCTTCGTCGGCGAATTTATGGTGATTCTGGCAGCGGTCAAGTTTAACTTCTGGGTTGGTTTTTTGGCGGCGACCACGCTGATCTTTGGCGCGGCTTATACTTTGTGGATGACCAAGCGCGTGTTTTTTGGCAACGTGACAAATCATCATGTTGCTGAACTAAGCGACTTGAATAAACGTGAATTCCTGATTTTAGGTACTTTGGCGTTGCTGGTGATTGGTTTTGGTGTCTATCCGCAGCCGATCACTGAGGTGATGCAGGCCACCAGTACAGAGTTCCTGAAACACATGGCGATTTCCAAATTGCCCGTCACAGGCTATTAAGGCAGGATTTTAGAAAATGGATAATATGCAATTCGATTTGCTCGCCCTGTTGCCGGAACTGGTTGTCATGGGCATGGCCATGTTTATTTTGTTGCTGGATTTATTCATCCTGCCACAAAATCGTTTCATGATTTATGGCCTGAGCCAGTTCACCCTGTTAGCTGCAGCGTTTTTTACTTTTAAAACCCATACGCCTGCGGTTGGCTTTGCCTTTTCGCACATGTTTATCGACGATACTTTGTCCGACGTGATCAAGTTGATGATGTATCTCGGCACTTCGTTGATCCTGGTGTATACGCGTAAATACCTGCAAGACCGCAACCTGTATCGTGGCGAGTTTTATGCCATGGTCCTGTTTGGCTTGCTAGGTATGATGATTATGGTCTCCGGCCATAACATGCTGACCATTTACATTGGCCTGGAGCTACTGTCACTGTGCCTGTATTCGCTGGTGGCGTTTGACCGCGATAATCCTAGAGCGTCAGAAGCAGCCATGAAGTATTTTGTATTGGGTGCGCTGGCTTCCGGCATGCTGCTGTATGGGATGAGCATGCTATATGGCATGACTGGCAGTCTGGACGTCAGTGACATCGCGAATAGTATTGCGCAGCAACCAAAAAGCCCGGTGCTGATCCTGGGGCTGGTGTTTGTGGTGGCAGGGCTAGCCTTTAAATTTGGTGCGGTGCCATTCCAGATGTGGGTGCCAGATGTCTATCAAGGCTCACCAACGCCAATGACCTTGCTGATTGGCTCGGTGCCTAAACTGGCGGCCTATGCCATGACGGTGCGCTTGCTGGTACAAGGCTTGCACCCACTGGCATTAGACTGGCAGGACATGCTGGTATTGATGGCGGTACTGTCTATCATCATTGGTAACTTTAGCGCCATTGTACAAACCAACCTCAAACGCATGCTGGCGTATTCCACAATCTCGCATGTGGGTTTCATCATGTTCGGCATGATGAGTGCGAATGCCAATGGCTTTGCTTCTAGCTTTTTCTACATCAGCGCTTATGTGCTGATGTCTATCGCGGGTTTCGGTATTATCTTGCTCTTGAGCCGCCAAGGCTTTGAAGCAGAAGAAATCAATGACCTCAAAGGCTTGAACCAGCGTCATCCCTGGTTTGCTTTCCTCATGCTGATCATTATGTTCAGCATGGCGGGTATTCCACCTACTATTGGTTTCTACGCCAAGTTTACTGTGCTGCAAGCGGCCTGGCAGGCTGGGTTTACCTGGCAAGTGGTGCTGGCCGTGTTGATGGCCACTATCGGCGCGTTCTATTACCTCAACATTGTGCGCAAAATGTACTTTGATGCACCTGAAGACCATACGCCACTGAACGCACCGCTTGATATGCGTTTTATCCTCAGTGTGCATTCACTGGCTTTACTCGGCTTGGGTCTGTTTCCGGAAGTACTGCTGGGTGTCTGTGGCCATAGTTTGTTAATCAGTCTGCAATAATCATGGCCACAAAACTTATTTTCTTATTACTGATGTTGTTTATGGCCAATCTAGGCTGGGTCTCAGATAAATGGCTGGGCCTGGTCGGGACGATTAGCCAATTGTGGCAGCGCTTTGCTGTGTTGCTGCCTGCTTACTTCATCACGCTGGCGATTGCCTACCTGGTCGAACGCTTTGTCATGGGCCAGGTGTGGCCACAAGGCTGGGAGTTTTACAGCATTACTTTATGTGTATTCCTGGTGCTGTCCTTCCCGGGATTTATCTACCGCGTGCTGTGGAAGTAATCGCACGTCACATTAATTTCATCAATTCTTCACGATAGTTTCAAGCATCATAGTCAGACTATGCTTACCCAAGAAGCATAGTCGGGGTGAGCCCCGGAAAGGACTTGAGATGCTGAAACTACAACAAACCCTGGGATGGGTGCAGTCGGTAGACAGCCGGTTGTGTGTCAAAGTCAGCCATACCGGACAGTACCGTCTTATCCGCAACTCGTTCCGCGCCATTTCACGTATGGGCGATGGCATGTTCTGGTATTTGCTCATGCTGGTGATTGCTATCACGCAAGGTCAGGACGGTTATTATGCCTGCTTGCATATGCTTACCGCAGGTCTCACCGGCACCTTGGTCTATAAATGGCTCAAACATCGCACTAGCCGGCCAAGGCCATTTCAGGTGCGTCAAGATGTGTTGTTAAGCGGCACGCCGCTGGATTATTTCAGTTTTCCGTCCGGGCATACCTTACATGCGGTGGCTTTTGGTATGGTGGCAGTACAGCATTATCCGCAATTGTTCCCGATAGTTTATCCGTTTGTCGTGTTGGTTGGTATCTCGCGTGTGGTGTTAGGCCTGCATTATCCGAGTGATGTGCTGGCTGGGGCTGGCATAGGGTATTTGCTGGTCGCCTTGTATTCGCTGGTGTTTTAAAGTTTTGCGCATGAATGAAAAACGGATGCCATGGCATCCGTTTTTATTTTCTGGATCGATTCCTTTGTTTAACTGGCTTGCGAATTAATGTGCCTCTACTAATCGGGCAACCAGGTGCATCACAACAGGCCTGACAATTAATACGCAAAAGAATGCTATCGGCATCGCCAGCGCATAGGCGTGCACCACACGCCATAGATAACCGGTCTGTATGCCACTATTCGCGGCAACGATCACCATGCACATTAAAAAGGCCATGATGCCCGCCATGAAGAATGCAAACACATAAGGCGTGAATTTTTTGGGAATCTTGCGGAAAGTGTTTTTGCTTAGGTTCATTATGTGCTCCATAGGTGTTTTTGCACTATATCGACACTGTTCACGATTGTGTAGACGCTTGGATATTGAATCAATATAAAGATAAACTATCGAATAAATTTATTGAGTCGATAGTAAATGGATACTTTAAGAAGCGTCGAGAGTTTTGTGAAAGCCGTACAGGCAGGCAGTATTGCCGCTGGCGCGCGCTTACAAGGCATCACGGCTGCCGCAGCCAGCCAGAATATCCAGCGGCTGGAAAAATCATTGGGCGCGCGCTTGCTGACACGCACTACACGCAAGCTGTCGATGACGGAAAGTGGTGAACTTTACTATGCCGAAGTACAGCCTATCATCGCCGCACTCAGCAGGGCGCAAGCTGTGATCACTGAGTTTCATGGCCAACCACAAGGCCGCTTAAAGATAGGTTCATCTGTGGCCTTTGGCCGGCATGTACTGATGCCGCTCATTCCGGCCTTTACCCGGCATTTTCCTAAAGTCTCGATTGAGTTAGTGCTGTCTGACCATAGCCTGGATCATGTCACAGAGGATATTGATATCAGCATACGCTTCAACCAGCAGCTGGAACCAGGCCTGGTTGCACGCAAGATTGCCAGTGTGCCTGTATTATTTTGTGCCTCGCCAGACTATCTGCAAAGAAAAGGCACACCGAGCAGTCCAGATGCGCTATTCCAGCACGATTGCCTGATGTTTCGAGTGCCGGTTGATGGGCGGCTGCTGAGCTGGGTATTCGATCGCAATGGCATGCACTACGAACCTGAAATCAATCCTAGCATTATTTGTAACGATATCGACTCTCTACATCGCCTGGCTGTTGAAGGCGCTGGTATCGCGCGCCTGGCGGCTTTTGTGGCAAATGAGGACATTCGGCGAGGTACTTTAGTCGCATTGTTTCAATCTGCTGCTGCACCGCATGAAGCTGTGCAATCTGCCAGCATGCCTTTGTCATTTTATGCCTGTTACCGTGATCAGCACGCCATGACCAATAAAGTGCGGGCCTTTATGGATTATCTGGTCAAAGAGATGCCGGATGCATGGTAAATACAGTGTTCTATGGCTGTTTGGCGCAGTTTTTGTCGCTTATCAGCAACGGATCACTTGGATTGCTTATTTTTTGTAAAATACTTGTTGCTAATATTCAATATTGCGTGCATAGTACACCCTCACGAAGTTCAAGTAGTGTTGTTGTTCTCCGGTTCTATCTTTTGGTTCTATCGTTACTTCTCGCCATCTTGATCCTCGTTTTTATGGGTATTTACCCGTTTTTTTATTTTTTATCCAAGGATTTATTATGGTAACAGGTTCTGTTAAGTGGTTTAACGATTCAAAAGGTTTTGGCTTCATCACTCCGGACAACGGCGGCGAAGATTTGTTTGCACATTTCTCTGCAATTCAATCTGCTGGTTTCAAAACTTTGAAAGAAAACCAACGCGTAAGCTTTGAAGTGGCAACTGGCCCTAAAGGCAAACAAGCTGCAAATATTCAAATCATTGAATAATTCAAAGCCTGTCCGCTGAGTTACTCAAGTGACTCACCGGAAAAAGCCCGGAGTCCCCGGGCTTTTTTATTGTTAAAAGGATGCTTAATGGCAAAAGAAGAGTTAATCGAAATGCAAGGTGCAGTGACTGAGATCCTGCCGGACGCGCGTTACCGCGTCAAGCTGGACAATGGACATGAGTTGATCGCTTATACAGGCGGTAAAATGCGCAAACACAAAATTCGCATTCTGGCCGGTGATAAAATCACCATCGAAATGTCACCTTATGACATGGACAAAGGCCGTATTATTTTCCGTCACTTAGAGCCACGCAAGCCGTTCTAATCTCTGAGCCCTCTAGGCTCACTCTGACCAATGGCTTGCAACTCGCTTTGCAAGGCCTAACGGTCACAATACCTGTTACATTGAAACGCCTTAAAGGGCAGGGCACTATTGCCCATGCCCGGTATCATGTCTGTGACGGGGTCTCTTGCACTATCCATTCCGTCAGCCGCAATAACCACGGTGCAATGAGCAGGATGCTGATAAACACAATCGGCCAGGCGACGCTAATACTAGTGAGCCATTTCTCAAAAAACACTGCCGTCGGCACATGATTAATCAGCAAGATAGATAAGCTGACAATATTCACTGTCACCAGTGACATCAATAGTGCAAACAGCAGTTTGCGTTTCAACGCCACGCGCTTGTTGCTGCCGTTTACCATGGCAAAGGCTGATCTTCGTGGAAATAACCGCCAGTCGGGCCTTGTTCATCCAGCGTAGCCAGTCTGACCGAGGTTTTCCAGCTATCGCTGATTTCCATCGGTGCATTAGGGCCGCCCAGATCAGTTTTCACCCAGCCAGGATGCGCAGAGTTCACCTTGATATGACTGTCTTTTAACGCGTGTGCCAGATGGATGGTAAACATATTCAATGCAGATTTAGAGGCGTTATAAGCTAAGCCTTTGGCGACTTCGATCGGTGAATTGGGCGTGCTGTGCAAGGTTTGTGAGCCCAAAATGCTGGATAAGTTAACAATGCGCGCGGCAGGGGAGCGTTGCAGCAAAGGCAATAATGCCTGGGTTAGCGCCACGACAGCAAAGAAGTTGGCTTCAAATGTTGTTTTCAAGGTGTCTTGATCCACGCTCAGGGTATTGTTTTGGCCGATGAGCTCCTCTTTAAGAATGCCTGCGTTATTGACCAGAATATCCAGTTTGCCGAAACGTGACTCCAGCGCGGTGGCGACCGCTTGTGATGCGTTAGCCTGCGTTGCGTCATAGTGCACATATTCAGCATCTGCGCCCAGCGCTTTCAGTTCAGCCACGGCTTGTTCACCTTTGTGGGGATCTCTGGCGCCGATGATGACTTTAATCCCTTGTTCTCCCAGTTTTTTGGCAGTTTCAAAGCCGATACCGCGGTTGCCGCCTGTAATCAATGCAATACGTTGTTGTGAAGTGCTCATGTTTTAACTCCTTGTCAGTGATGCGTTAAATATTAAATACCAATCGGTAAATAAATAATAATCACGCATGATAAAGTTGTCAATATATTTTTTACCAAGTGGTATAATAATTAAAAATACACACAGGTGAATGATCATGACTGTAGAAACACTTGCGAAAAAACGCGGTAGGCCAGTGGCCTTTGATTACGAGACCGCCTTGCAGAATGCCATGCATGCCTTTTGGCAACATGGCTATGAAGGGACTTCTATGAGCACATTGATGGCGGTGATGGGCATGAATAAGGCCAGTATCTACGCCGCTTATGGCAGCAAAGAGGCTTTATTTAAAAAAGCACTTGAGCGTTATGTGCAAGGGCCTGCAAGTTTTCTGGCTGCGTCGTTGGCGCAGCCGACAGCGTTAGCCGTGGTGCAGTTAATGCTATCGCAGGCGGCACAGATGCTCGCTGATCAGTCGCATCCTGTCGGCTGCCTGGTGACGCAAGGTGCGTTGGCGTGCAGTGCGGAATCGGCTGAAATCAAGGCATTATTAGGCGGGTATCGCCAGACACTTGAGCAACAACTGGCGCAGCGTTTCACGCGCGCGGTCAGCGAACAGGACTTATTGGCGACGACAGACCCGGTGATATTGGCCAAGCTGGTGATGACGGTGCATCAAGGGATGGTGGTACAGGCTGTGGGTGGTGCAACACAGGCAGAGCTGTTTAACGTGGCTGCGATGGCCACGCAGTTAGTCGCACAAGGGTACACGACGGGGCAAGTAAAGTGAGTTGGCTGCCATCTGTTTGCAGATAGCAGCCGTGGAGATTAAACCGCGTTACGAACCAGTGTCATGGCGGCGAGTTTGGCACGCGATGCCGCACCACTATTAGGCGCCAGGCGCTCAACCAGCGCTGCACCTTCAAACAGGATGGTCAGTTGCTGGCCAAGTGCCTCAGGGTCTTTGGCACCGGCATGGCGGGCAATTTTGCACAAATAACCTTGTAATTCGGCAGACAGTACTACTGAGTACTGGTTAATTGGGTGCTCTGCTTCCGGAAATTCAACCGCGGCAATATGAAAGGGCAGGCCACGGAATTCCGGCTGGCTGATCCATTGCTCCATCAGTTCGCACAGCAATAACAGCAACTCTAAGGACTCAGCCTTTTTAGAGGACAGTTGCGTATTCAGCCAGCTATAAAACCTGTCGGACTTGTCACGCAAGTAGGCGGTAATCAGCTGGTTCTTGCTGGGGAAGTGTTTATACAACGTGGCTTTGGCCACGCCTGCTTCCAGTATGATGGTATCGACGCCAGAAGCTTGTATCCCTCTGCTGTCAAACAGGCTGCTGGCTATATTCAGTATTTTCTCTCGCATGTTCATCACTTATCCTTTTATCCCGATTTTCAGGGTTCCCGATCTTTCGCTTGTGCTTTTACGCTTATTCTCTTGGTAAACGATCGCGCCCCTGTGGCCGCATCAATTCTTGCGGATACAGGCAACTGACATATCCAAGCGCTTGCCGCAAGTGTTCTACCTGATCAACATCCACTTTGCCCTCAGTCACAAACAAGATGAAAGCCTGGCGTTGCACTTCTGGCAGCATCGCTGCCTGTGGCAGTTGGCAACTGCCATTTTGCATTTTCTGATAAGCCAGGTTAAGCAAGCTCAGTGTCACTGGATCTACCGTGCCGCCATGTGACTGATCGGTGGCCGTTTCCAACGGTGACATCGCTGGTTCTAGCTGTTTTTGCTTGAGTGGCGCGAATGCCATCCAAACCACACATGCACTCACTAACAAGCCAAACGACAGCGAGCGCTGAAACGCTGGCTGCGCTAACTGGCTATGCACAGACTGGTCAAATAAATGCCAGGCCTGCGGGCTGCCTGTCTGTGATTGCACCTGTATCGCCCCCACTGCCAGGAAAAACCATTGGTCGAGCAGGGTAGGCGACAAGCTCGCCACCGATTGCTGCTGTGCCTGGTCTATCATCTGGCGGATCGTGGCAATATCCTGCACATTCAGTATATTGGTTGCACCACCTTGTGCCAGGCGTTGCCGGTTCCAGCGCGTCAGTGCATCACGTAGCCTGTAAAACGGCGCATGCCTGCCCCATTGCTTTAATCCGAGTGCCCATAACCCATGCGTTGCATAGGCTTTGCAAGTGCGCCCGTATCGCTGCCTGGTCTGATTCCCTATTGTTAGTAAATTCACCATAACCCCTAAAAATCCGCTTGCTTTTTTTTCGATGGCTGCAGTAGACTAGAAAAGAAGTGAACAGACCTGTCTGCATATTATCGCGGTCACACGCAAAATGCAACTGGTTGTCAACACACTCTATTCCAGAGGCTACTTTGCCATCATAGCGCTGGCTGAATTTGTAAACAAGGGATCATCATGACATCTGTCTCTATTGCAACACAATTGGCGGAATGGCGCGATCATGCGCTGACGCTTGAAAATGAAGTGAAAAAAGTCGTTGTTGGCCAGGATAAAGCCATCCGCGCCATTAATATTGCCATCTTTGCCCGTGGCCACGTGCTGCTGGAAGGCGGTGTTGGCGTGGGTAAAACCACCTTGCTGCAATCGATTGCACGTGGTTTGGGTGGTGCTTATGAGCGTATTGAGGGCACGGTGGATTTAATGCCAAATGACCTGATTTACCACACCTTTTTAGGGGAAGATGGCCGCCCAAAAGTAGAGGAAGGCCCTTTGTTGCGTGCAGGTGAACAGTTATCGGTATTTTTCTTTAACGAAATCAACCGCGCACGGCCGCAAGTGCATGCCTTGATGTTGCGTGTGATGGCCGAGCGCCATGTGCATGCGTTCAAAAAAGAATACCGCTTGCCGCACATGCTGGTGTTCGCTGACCGCAACCAGGTTGAAAAGAACGAAACCTTTGAAATTCCTTCTGCGGCGCGTGACCGTTTTATGATGGAAATCCCGATTGAGATTCCGGAAGACCGCGATTTGCGCAAGGCACTGATGTTTGACGTCAAGTTCCAGCATGCCGAACGCCTGACCCAGCAAGTGCAAGGCGGGGTGTTGGCCTATGACCAGCTGAATGCGTTTTCTGATGTGCTGCAAAGCCATATTCGCGCCAGTGATGTGCTGGAAGATTATGCACTGGACTTGTGGCAAGCGACGCAGTCTCCGGCGGCATTTGGCATTCAGCTCGATAGCGTGGATGTGAATCGTTTGATTCATACCGGTGCCAGCCCGCGCGGTATGGGCATGTTGCTGAAAGCTGCGCGTGTACACGCCTGGCTGATGCAACGCGACAGCCTGTACCCGGAAGATATTCATGCTGTATTCCACGAGATTATCGCCCACCGCCTGGTATTGAACCCGATGTTTGAGAGCCGCCGTACCCAGCTTTCACGTGAACTCACCAACCAGATTCTGGCCAATGTCAGCGTGCCAGCACGGGCCAAAGCAGCATGATTCCGGCCAACGCGCAGCCGTTTTTTTACCAGGTGCCATGGCGCTCTGCCAGTGTGCATGCTGGTGAGCATTTAGGCATACAGCGTGGGCCTGGTGACGAGTTCAGCAAGCACGTCTCCCTGGTTGATTACCCGGATGCCAGGCGGCTGGATTTACGGCAAACCTTGCGTGACCCCTACGAGCAGGTGCAGGTGCGGGTATTCAAGCAGGAAGCGTCGACGCCCTTGTATGCGATCTGCGATATGTCTAGCTCGATGCAGTTTCAGGGCCAGGTGAGCAAGCTGGCGACGGTGCAAGCCGTTGCCGCTTCGATCGCCTGCTCAGCCCATGAAAACAGCGATTTATTTGGCATGGTGAGCTATGACCAGACAGTGATTCCGCAACTAAGCCTGGCCCCCGGTCATCATGCACACCAGTCATTTGCCACCATAGACCAACTGGCCGGGTTTCATAATACGCGCAAGGATGGCCAGGGCATTGTGGAAGCGACCGGCTGGCTGGGCCAGCAAAAAGGCTTGGTCTTCTGGATTTCAGATTTCCACTTGCCGTTGGCCCTGATTGAGCGTGGCCTCAATGGCATGTCCAGCCACCAGGTGATTCCGGTGGTGTTATGGGACCCGCAAGAATATGAGCGCTTGCCACGCTTTGGCTTTGGCAATTTACAAGACCCGGAAACCGGGCTGCAAAAAACCATTTTTTTCCGCCAGGCGATTCGTGCCCAGTTTGCCGAGCAGTTTGAGCAGCGCAAACAGGCGCTGGATCAACTGTTCGCACGTTTTGATATTCGTCCGCTCTATGTCACCGGACAATTTGAGGCCAGCTTGTTGTCGGATTATTTTGAACAACTTATTCATTAGCGTGCCATGGTTAAAGAGAAGGTACCAGAGTGAAACAGAAGGTACCGGCGTGAAGCAAAACCGAAGTGAGAAAAAACCATGCTGAAACAGAAAGTATCGTGATGAAACAGATTTTATTAGGATGGCTGGCGACTTGCCTGATGGCAACACCAGCTTGGGCCGACACCGTAGCCCCCGCTAAATCATTGCCAGCAGTGAAAGTCGTCAGTGTGCATAACCCGGCACAATATGCGGGCATACAGCTGGGCGATGTGTTGCAACGTCGCATACAACTCGCAGTCGCTGCGCAAGACCAGCTCAACGACAGCAGCTTGCCGCTGAAAGGCTTGCAGCGCAATGGCATCGAGTTGCGCCAGTTGCAAGTCAGCAGTGAGTCACAGGCGGACAAAAAAATATACACGCTGGTATTTGATTACCAGGTATTTGCCAGTAGCGGTAAACCTACTCAATTACAGCTACCGGCTGAACGCATTAGCTTTAACAGCGGTGCCGCGGCAGAGTTACCCGCCTGGCGTTTTTGGCTGATGGCACAATTGCCTGACCGTTTGCAACCGGCCAAACCAACCGTGATTGCCCAATATCGCGCCAGTGTGCTGGATACGCAAGCCATACAGTGCTGGTTGCGTGTCAGTGTTTTGCTGGTGGTGGTTGGCGGCTTGGTATTGCTTTACCGTAATGCCGATTGGACCTGGTTGCCAATGATGAATGGGCACTTTGCCAAGGCTTATCACCGTTTGAAACGTTTGCCTGCAACGGCGGAAGGACAAAAGCAGGCAGCACTGATTCTGCAGCATGCGTTTAACCAGCATTATGGTCAGCAAATGCTGGGCAGCCAGGTGAGTGCATTTGTACAGCAACAACCGGTATTCCAATCGCTGGAAGCGCAGATACAGGCGTTTTTTACACAAGCGAATGCGGTACTGTATGGCGGGCAATTGCCTGCTGCGGCCGAATACCTGCAGCAATGCAAAACGCTGACGCGTCAGTTACGCGATTGTGAACGGAGGGTGTGATGCATTGTTTACACCCGTGGTTTTTGCTGCTGTTGCCAGTAGCGGCCGTGCCTTTTTTGCTCAAAAGTCGTCATGCGCAAACTTATTCCTGGCTGGAGATGGTGCCAGCAGACGCGTTTTCTGACCGCATCAATCTGTTGGTAAAGGCGGCCACCAGCCTGTTATTGCTATGCCTGGTGCTGGCCTTGGCCGGGCCGCAAGGCGATAGCCATCAGGAGCAAAAAATCGGCAAGGGCGCGCAAAGTGTGTTTGTGATAGACCGCAGCGTGAGTATGGATCACCCGTTTGCCGGGCAGGCCACCGGCGGCCATGCGGCAGAAATCAAGTCGGCTGCGGCCAGGCGCCTGATTACGGCGTTTATTGATTCACGGCCGGACGATATGATGGGCGTGGTCGGTTTTACCAACTCCGCGTTGTATGGCATGAAAATCACCACCAACCGCGAAGGTATTCATGCCGCGATTCAGGCCGCGACCGGGCCTGCGCTTAACCAGACCAATATTGGGGCGGGCATTACCAACGCCGTGACCCTGTTTGAAAATATTGCCAGCACCGGTTCACGTGCGATTGTGCTGTTGTCGGATGGCGCAGGTAAATTGAGTCCGCGTGTGAAATACCAGATCCGCAAGCAATTGGTCGGTAAAAAACTCAATTTGTACTGGATTGTGCTGCGCGAACCGGATGACATCAGTATTTTTACCCAAAATACTTACGATGATGACCATCTGCCGGAAGCGATTGCACTGGACCGTTTTTTCCAGTCATTGAATGTGAAATACAAAGCATTTGAGGCGGATAACGCGACGGCACTGGAATCTGCATTGCGCGAAATTGATGCCAAAGAAAAAAATGTGATTCAGTACGAAGTCATTATTCCTGGCCATGATTATGCCAAGGACTTGATGATTATCGCGTTCATTCTGGGCCTGGGCCTGGTGTTGATTAAACAGATAAAGGTGTATTAATGACTATCTATCGAAAAAATGCCAATTGGTTATGGGCTGGCTTAACCACGCTTGGCCTGTTAGGCGTGTTGTATTTTGGCTGGCAATTGCATCAATTGCGCGCGCTTAACCAGCAGATTCAAAGCGGTGTTGTGATCAAGCAGGGCGGTTCACCCGCCTTGCAGAAATTCACTGCCGCGTATGATCAAGGTTTGCATGGTGACTACAAACACGCTGTACAAACCTATGGTCAGGCGCTGGAGTTGTCACCGCCTGCCAGTGAGTTGCCGCATATCCATTTTAATATCGGCAATAACCTGTTTTTGTCCGGCCTGGTGCGCACGGTGAATGAAGATGGCACCTTTCAGGATGAAGCACGTTACGCCTTCACCCAGGCCAAAATTGCCTATGAGCAATCATTACGCTTGCAGCCAGCTGACAAAGCGGCCAAGTTCAACCTGGCCTTGCTGCACTCGGTGATGGCGCGCGGTATGCAGGGTGCGAGCAAAGAGCAATCGCATATGGAACTGAGTAACCTGCCGATAGGATTGCCATAATGAAGTACTTTGCCTGGTTAAAACAACATTATGAGCCGGTGTTATATGGGTTGGCCCTGCTGTTAGTGCTGTTGGCGCTGGTTAAACCTGAAATTCAGCTGCGACAACAGGTACAACATTATTTGCTGATTGCCGATATTTCTCAAAGCATGAATGCCGAGGACGAAACGCTGAAGCAACAGGCCGTGAGCCGCCTGGCCTATAGCCAGCACTTGATGAAGCAACTGGTACATAAGTCACCCTGTGGCACTTATTTCAGTTTGGGCATTTTTGCCTCGGACAATATTGCCATGCTGCAAACGCCGTTAGAAGTGTGCAAGAACCTGGATGTGATCAGTGACGGCATAGACCACCTGGAATGGCGCATGGCCTGGAAGGGCAATAGTCGTCTCAGTTTTGCCGTGCATGCGGCGACGCATGTGTATGATGCGCTCAATCAGCCAGCCCAAATGCTATTTTTTACCGATGGCGATGAAGCGCCGCGTGTGAATGTGACGATTAAGCAGGACTTGAGTGGCGTGCAGATTGGTGAGTTTTTTACTTTTATTGGCGTTGGCGGCCCGCAAAAAGTGGCGATTCCACGCTATAACTCGGCCAATAAACGGGTAGGGGATTGGCCAGTGAGTGACAATAACAACGCCGGGGCGGTGGGTGTGACGTATGCTGACCCGAGCCAGGATGAACCGGATCCGCCAGTGGCCTATGCCGAGTATGACCGCATGCTATCGCAACTGGAAGAAGATTATCTGAAGTCGCTGGCCGATGAGTTTAAGGGCAGTTATTTGAAAGGTACCGATAACGAGGCTTTTTACCGTACATTGGCAGGTAAGCCAGCCACCGCCAGCTTTGTGACAGACTACCCGTTGCGCGCTATTTATCTGCTACTGGCCCTATTGTTGATATTAGCCACTTATCTGCCTGATTTGCGCTTCCGGCGCCAGGCAGCGGCCACTTAAGGTATTAGTCTAATCGTTAGCAGCTACCAACGTTAAGCAGGTGATTTCCGACGGTGAGCCAAAGCGGTTAGGCGGGCCCCAATAGCCGGTGCCACGGCTGACGTAAATCCACAGGTCTTGCAGGCGGTGCAGGCCTGCCACATAAGGTTGTTGTAGCGGTACAAAGTATTTCCATGGCCAGAATTGTCCGCCGTGGGTATGGCCAGAGAGTTGCAAATCAAAGCCCGCCGCCTCGGCGGCTTCTGCACTGCGTGGCTGGTGCGCCAGTAATATCTTGGGCGCATCTGCGGGTGCACCGGCAATGGCGGCTTGCGGATCACTGTGGTGATCGTCATAGAAACTGCCTGCCGTATAGTCAGTCACGCCAGCCAATACCAGGGTGGCGCCTTCATGCGACAGTTTTACGTGTTCATTGAGTAACACACGTACACCGAGGCGTTCCAGTTCATTAATCCAGGCCAGTGCGCCTGAGTAATACTCATGGTTACCGGTCACAAAAAAACTGCCATGACGTGCTTCAAGCGTTGCCAATGGGCGTGTATGTTCAGCCAGCTCATGCACGCGGCCATCGACCAGGTCGCCGGTGATCGCAATCAGGTCTGCTTCTAAGGAGTTCACCTGTTGCACAATGCGGGAAAGATAGCCTTGCTTGATGGTTGGGCCAACATGAATATCGCTGATCTGCACAATACGGAATCCCTGCAAGCTCGCTGGCAAATCGCGTAGTGGCACAGTGACATTGACCACGCGCGCCAGTTTGCGCGCATTAAAGAAGCCAATAATGCTAATGGCAAAGGCTGCCGTGACTGCCAGTAAGGCTGACTGTTTTTCCAGGGCAGTGAAATCAATTTGCACCACATGTAATGCATGCAAGCCTGCCATCACCAGCAGTAATACATCACGCAAGACCGTGAATACCAGCAGGGACGAGAATAGTCCCATCACGGTCATTGCCACCCAGCTTACGCCATCACGCAAGGACTGGTTGCTGAAACCACGCGCCAGAAATGCCACGGGTTGTAATAACGCAGAGGTGGTTAAACCCGCCCAACCCAGCCACACGACGAGTGACGGCCATGGGAGTTGCCCTAACAGGCGCGAACCAATGTAATAGTGTAAAAGACCCACCAGCGTGGTGGTGACGATCAGAAAGCGGAGTGGCGGCATGCGTATGAATCCAGAGGAGCGTCGAAGGCGAGCTAGTCTTTAGATGGCGCCAATGCCAATAGATTCAAGTCCAGCGGCGATTTCGCTAACAATCTGGCTGGTTAGACCATTGATGCTGATAGTGCTCAAAGGCACTAATGGCGCGCGTAGGGCGCAGACGGGCATCTTGCAGGCATTTACGGCGCCAGTCATCGAGTTGCTCCATGCCCAGGTTGATATGCTCGGCGTGCAGTGATGGAAAGTGGCCGTTAAGCAGTTGCGGCAGGTCCTGCAACGCCAGTGTGACCTGGTCACGGTAGTAACCCAATTTGTGTTCAAACTCGTTATCCAGCCTGCAGTAACGGTGCAGCAGGTATTGTGGAATGCGCGACAGGCGCAAAGCCTGGTCTGCACTGGCCAGGCGGGAGACTGCTTTATTCACCGTGTCGGCTTCACATTGCAATGATTGTGTCAGCGTGTCTACAATGGTCTTGCGGTGTATACGCAACAGTTTGCCAGGGGTAGGCAGGTCTGGCACATGCAGGTAGGCATCCATGGCCCACTCGGCAGCAGCATGCGTAAGCAGGCTGTGGTGCTGCCATTTAGCCTCAAAGGTCGGTACAAAGTGCTGGTGGGCAACCACGTCTGTCAGCAGGTGCAGGTTGTAGCCGATGCCCAGTGCCAGTTGCCTATCGTTTTTGGTATGCAGTAGTTGTTGGCCGATGCCCCAGCCATGGCTATGGTTAAACGTGCGAGATACCACGGCCAGGTCGGGCAGGCAGGCGCCAGCCATCACCAGCGTCGGGTAGCGCCGCATGACGCCCAGCCAGGGCAGTGGCAACAGCGGCAAGGCCTGCAGCCACTGGTGTGTATAGGCAACATGCGAATACAAGCCCCAGGCATGTGCTTCACTTGGCAGGGCCAGTAACAGTAGCAAAATAATGGTCAGGGTGCGGAGTGACATGCGCGCACTTTGCGCCTGCTAAATGACAGTTAGATGAAATCTGTATGACGTTGATATGAAAGCAGTTTTTGTCATAAAAGCATCATGAGCTCTTGTTAAGCTATGTGAGATTTGTTAACTCGGAATCCTGCATGAAAATATTGATGATTTCAGATGTGTACTTCCCGCGCGTGAATGGGGTGTCTACCAGCATCCGTACCTTTGCCGAGAGCTTGCGCGAGCAGGGTCATGTCGTCCATCTGATTGCACCGCAGTATCCTGTCCAGCCGGGCCAGCCACTGTCGGCAGACGAGGCCTGGATTACCCGCATAGACGCCCGCAAAATCGTGTTCGATCCGGAAGACTATTTAATGAAATGGTCGGCCTTGGTGACTTACATCAACAGCCTGCATCCAGGCGATTATGATCTGGTACATATCCATACGCCTTTTATTGCACATTATGCCGGGCTCAAGATTGGCAAAAGACTGCAAGTGCCAGTAGTGGAAACCTACCATACCTTTTTTGAAGACTATATGCATCATTATTTGCCGTGGGTGCCACGCCAATGGGCGGTGCGTATCGCACAATCGGTGTCACGCAAGCAATGCCAGCAGGTCGATACCGTGGTATCTCCTTCGGCGCAGATGCGGGAGGTCTTACAGCAATACGGTGTCACCACGCCTATCATGGTCATTCCGACTGGTTTGGATGCTTCGCGTTTTATTCCCGGTGATGGTGCCGCGTTCAGGGAAAAATACGGCATTCCGGCACAACGACCTTTATTGATGTTTGTTGGCCGTGTGGCTTATGAAAAGAACATACAGTTTCTGCTTGAGATGTTGTCACTGGTGATTCAGGATCACCCTGAGGTGTTGCTGGTAATTACCGGTGAAGGCCCGGCCGAGGCCATGTTGAAGAAAATGGCGCGTGATAATGGGCTACAGTCGCACGTGATGTTCCTCGGTTACCTGAATCGCGCCGTTGGCCTGAACGCAGCCTATCAGGCGGCAGATATTTTTGTGTTTGCTTCCAAGAGCGAAACACAAGGCTTGGTATTGCTGGAAGCCATGGCGCAGTCTACTCCTGTGGTGGCGATTGCCGAATTGGGCACCGCGTCCATTTTACGCCAGGAGCAGGGTGCCTTGATTGCGAAAGATGATGAGTTGCACTTTGCCGAGCAAGTACAAACCTTGCTCATAGACCATCAATTGCGTGAGCGCGTTGGTAAGCAAGGCAAACGTTATGTGGAGCAAGTATGGTCCAGCGATGCACAAGCGAACAAACTGCTTGAGTGCTATGAGCGCCTGATGCTGACGCACATGCCATTGGCCGCGTCTGCCGCTGCCTAAGCATAGCGGTCTCATTAAAATCCTGATTTTGTGCGGGGAGGCTTGACGGTCAACCGCCTGCCAGCCAAGATATGGACAGACTTGTATTGATGCAAGCGTAACCTATCAGGAGAAATCAACCATGTTTACCCCAGACACCTGCTGCACGCTGGTTCCTTATTTTGAAGTGCCTGCCGAGAACCTGGCCGCATTTAAGGCGCTAGGCGCCCAGTTTTTAGACAAAACCCGTAACGAAGCCGACTGTATGCACTATGCATTTTCATTCAGTGGCAATATTGCGCATTGCCGCGAAGGCTATGCCAGCGCAGAGGGCATTCTGGCGCATCTGGACAACGTGGCTGAGCCACTGGGGGAAGCGCTCAAACTGGCCAAGTTGATTCGCCTGGAGGTGCACGCACCGGCGGCAGAAGTGGAAAAGCTCAAAGCGCCTTTAGCCGCATTGAGCCCACAGTTTTTTGTACTGGAAGCAGGCATCCGCCGTCAGTAAGTATGGCTGCATAGCAATAAAAAACGCCACATAGTGTGGCGTTTTTTTATTCGAGCTTTTAAATTAACCAAACGTTTAAATTAACCAAACTTGCCGGTAATGTAGTCTTCGGTTTCTTTACGGCCAGGGTTAGTGAAGATTTTGTCGGTATCGTCATACTCGATCAACTCACCCAGGTACATATACGCGGTGTAGTCGGACACGCGTGCCGCCTGTTGCATATTGTGCGTCACTACCAAAATAGTCAGCTTGCTGCGCAGTTCTACCATCAGTTCTTCAATGTTAGCGGTCGCAATCGGGTCCAGTGCTGAAGTGGGTTCGTCAAACAGCATGATTTCCGGGTCAGTGGCCAATGCACGGGCGATACACAAACGTTGTTGCTGGCCGCCGGACAGGTTGAATGCCAGGTCGTGCAAACGGTCTTTGACCTCGTTCCATAAAGCCGCGCCTTTGAGCGCCTCTTCTACTTTGTCGTCCATGATGCGCTTGTTGTTTTCACCACGCACGCGCAGGCCGTAAGCCACGTTTTCGTAGATGGATTTCGGAAACGGGTTAGGCTTCTGGAACACCATGCTGATACGCATGCGCACTTCAATTGGGTCTACACCTGAATCCAGCACATTCGTGTTGTCCGGGTGCATCACAATCTCGCCCTGGTATTTATTGCCAGGATATAAATCGTGCATACGGTTAAAACAGCGCAGGAAGGTAGATTTTCCGCAACCGGATGGGCCAATCAGCGCCGTGATTTTATTTTCATACAAAGGCATGGAAATGCCTTTGAGTGCGCGGGCGCCGTTGCTATAAAAAAAGTTTAAATCGCGTGCTTCGGCTTTTATTGCAGTTGTGACAGTGGCCATGGAGTTTCCTAAATCTTATGTGGCATTACCATTTAATATTTTTACGAATTTTGTAGCGCAACCAGATAGCTGCACCGTTCATTAACAGCGTGACAACGATAATCAGTGCACCGGTGGCAGCCGCATTGACATGAAATGCATGGTCAGGGCGCGACAGCCAGTTAAACATTTGAATCGGCATCACGGTAAAGCCTGAAGACAACCATTCAAAATTAAGGAATGGGGGTTCAGTCGTGATCGGGCTTGGTGGCAAGAAGGCGATAAACGTCAGTGCACCAATGGTAATAATCGGCGCAGTTTCACCCAGGGCGCGCGCCATGCCGATAATGATGCCGGTCAGGATGCCGCCGTAAGAGTATTTGAATACGTGATCGTAAACGACTTGCCATTTGGTCGCACCGACGCCGTAAGCGGCTTCGCGGATAGACACCGGAATAGCGCGGATGGCCTCACGGGTCGAGACAATGACAATCGGCAGAATGAGCAGGCCCAAGGTCAGGCCGGCGGTCAGAATGCTTTGGCCGAAGTCCAGCATGTAGACAAACAAGCCCAGTGCCAGCAAGCCGTAAATGATGGAAGGTACGCCTGCCAGGTTAGATACGTTGATTTCAATCAGGTCGGTAAACCAGTTTTTTGGTGCGTATTCTTCCAGGTATAAGCCAGCAGCGACACCAATGGGTACGGCGGTCAGAAACGTGACAGACATCACCAGTAACGAGCCAACCCAAGCTGAAAGTAGACCGGCGCGGCCAGCACGGCGCGAAGGGAATTCGCTCAAAAAATCCAGGTTAAATTTTGGATGCCCATCGGCAATCAGTTGCCAGAACAGCAACATCAGTGTCATTAAACCCAGCATCAGGCAAATCAGGCCCAGGGTGGCAAACAGTGTGTCATTGCGCTTGTGGCGTTTAATCATGGCGCGGACGTCGGCCAGATTTTCGAGGACAGAAGCTTTATGTTCCATGATTTTTTATTTCCGCATTGGCCAGTAGTCTGGCTACTGGCAGTGTATGGTGGTTATATGTCAGCAATGAGACAGTTTATTAGTAGCTTTCGCGGTATTTTTTGCGTACCCAGTGGCCAAAAATGTTGAATGACAGAGTCATTGCCATCAATACCAGGCCTGCTGCAAAAATACTTTGATAACCGATACTGCCATGTGGCAAGTCACCCATGGCCACCTGTACGATATAAGCGGTAATGGTCGCTGCACTATCCAGCGGGTTAAAGGTCAGGTTAGGTTGCTGGCCAGCGGCAATCGCGACTACCATGGTTTCGCCCACTGCACGTGAGATGGCCAGGATATAAGCAGCCACAATGCCGGAAATCGCTGCAGGGGTGACTACTTTAATCGCCGTCTGGAAGCGCGTCGCACCCATGGCATAAGAGCCTTCACGCATGCTCATCGGCACGGCGCGCATGGCATCTTCAGACATGGAAGCAATGTACGGAATAATCATGATGCCCATCACAATACCGGCACCCAGCATGTTGAAGCTCGGCAGGTCAGGGTAGATGCTTTGCAGTAAAGGGGTCACAAAAAACAGCGCGAAATAGCCAAATACGACGGTAGGCACGCCGACTAATAGTTCCAGGATAGGCTTGATGATTTCGCGCGTCTTGTGTGAAGCAAATTCAGACAGGAAAATCGCTGAAATGGTACCAATCGGTACGGCAACAGCCAGTGCAATGGCCGAGGTGGTCAGGGTGCCGGATACCAGCGGCATAATGCCGTAGTGCGCATCTTCAAATAAGGGCGTCCATTGCGTATCGGTAAAAAACTCGATGACGGACACGGTTTTGAAAAAACTCAGCGATTCGTATAGCAACACGCCGACAATCGCAAATGTGGTGGCGACAGCGACCAGGGCTGCCATCATCAGGATCAGTTCAATAATCCGCTCTTTGACATTGCGGCGGATATTTTTCGCCAGTCTGGGGCTGATGGTCAGTTGCACGGGAGCTTGCATTGCTTGGGTCGCCATAGTGTGTTGATCTTTTACTAATGATCAAGAGTATTGATCTGCCAGGGAAGAATTTTAGCGGATAATCCGCGGTTCAGGCCGAGTCATCACTAAAAAAGGGGCGTTGCAGCCCCTTTTTTATGATTACTTGATGCGGGATAACAAGTCAGTAATCTTGATGCCAACTTCAGAGGTGCCGTTGAAGCCAGTCCCTGGTTTCATCGCCTTGAAGTGTTCTTTCACTGCACTGTAATCTTCTTTAGGCAGCGGTACATACTTCACTTCCTTTACCAGTACTGGTGCGTTTTCCAGGTAGTAGTTAACGAAGGCTTTCACTTCTGGTCTGAAGGCTGCTGAGGTGGCGTTCACATAAATAAACAGCGGGCGGGATAATGGCTGGTATGTACCATCCATCACAGTTGCTTCGGATGGCAGTACTGGTTTACCACCTTCTTTAGCCACCACAGGTACCGCTTTCAGCTTGTCCGTGTTTTCCAGGTAGTAAGCCAGGCCGAAGTAGGCCATGCCGCCTGCATTACCAGCAACGCCTTGTACCAATACATTGTCATCTTCAGACGGTGTGTAGTCTGTGCGGCTGGCTTTGGCTTTGCCATTGATTGCTTCTGTAAAGTAATCAAAGGTACCAGAGGCAGTGCCTGGGCCATACAGGTTAATGGCTTTATCTGGGTAAGTAGCATTCACTTCTTTCCAGCTTTTCACTTTGGAGCCTGGCTCCCAGATTTTTTTCAGTTCTGCGACGGTGATTTGTTTCACCCAGTCGTTTTTACCGTTCACGACCACGGTCAATGCATCGTAAGCGATAGGCAGTTCAATAAACTGTACGCCACCTTCTTTACACGCATCAATTTCTTTTTGTGAAATAGGGCGGGACGCATCTGAAATATCAGTTTCGCCACGGCAGAACTTCTTAAAGCCGCCGCCAGTGCCAGATTCGCCGACAGTGACCTTCACGCCTTTGGCGCGTTGGAATTCTTCAGCGACGGCTTCGGTAATCGGGTAAACCGTACTGGAACCATCAATCTTGATGATTTTGTCCGCAGCCGTTGCTGAGTGCGTGAAGCTAAATGCCTGAACGATCAGACCGGCCATTAAAGTATTGCGGAACAAACGGGTTTTCATCTATACACTCCTGTGTTTGGTGTTGTCTGTTGTGATGCACGAAATCATAAAAACTTAATATGACAGAAATGTGACAAAAAATAAAAAAGGCGCAGTCTGCGCCCCTTTTTATCACTGATTTTCCTTACAGCAAGCTTTCACCAATATGATAGGCAATCGCCGCCATGATCGCGGCACAGGGGATCGTGAGCACCCACGCCCAGACAATGCGTGACGCCAGGCCCCAGCGTACAGCCGTCATGCGCCGTGATAAGCCGACGCCGACGATCGCACCGGTAATGGTATGGGTGGTAGAGACCGGAATGCCTAAACTTGTCGCCAGGAATAAGGCAATCGAGCCTGAAGTTTGGGCAGCGAAGCCACCGGTCGGGCGGATCTTGGTGATGCCCATGCCCATCGTACGCACAATGCGCCAGCCACCAAACAGCGTTCCCAGGCCCATCGCCAGCTGACAGGCAATAACGACCCAGAACGGGACGTGAAAGTCACCGTGCAAATAGCCATTGGCAAACAGTAATACGGTGATGATGCCCATGGTTTTCTGCGCGTCATTAGCGCCGTGGCCCAGGCTGAACAATGAAGATGAAATAAATTGCAGTTTGTTAAACCGGCTTTCGATTTTGTAAGGTGACGACTTTTGAAACACCCACATAATGCCAATCGATAACAGTAGCGCGAGTATCATGCCGAACAGTGGCGACAGGATAATGGCAATGCCGGTGCTGATCAGCTTGCTGCCGATAATCACGCCTTTGGTCCCAGAGTGTGCCATGCCTGCGCCAATCAGGCCGCCAATCAGTGCGTGAGATGAAGAAGAGGGAATGCCAAACCACCAGGTGATCACATTCCAGGCAATGGCGCCAAACAGCGCACCAAAAATGACGGTGTTATTGACGATGTTCGGGTCAATAATGCCTTTGCCCACCGTATCGGCCACGTGCAGGCCAAAAAACATAAACGCGACAAAGTTGAAAAAAGCGGCCCAGATCACTGCCGCCTGCGGAGTCAATAAACGGGTGGACACCATGAGCGCAATCGAGTTGGCCGCATCGTGAAAACCGTTCATAAAGTCAAAAATCAGGGCGACGAAGACTAGCACCGCCATGACTAAAATCACATGATCCATGTTGAGTTCCTGGTGACGGTGTTAGATGCGTTCAAGCACAACGCCATGGATGACGTCAGCCACGTCTTCACAGCTGTCTACGGCTTCTTCAAACAGGTCATATAATTGTTTTGAGCGGATTAAGGTGCGTGCGTCATGGTCTTCTTCAAACAGCCTGTGCATGCCGGAGCGCATGATATGGTCGGCTTCGCCTTCAATCTTGCTGATCTCTTCACAGGTACGCAAAATGCGCTCGGCATTTTTCATGTCAGACAACATGTGTACAGCATCCTGGACTTTTTCAGCGGCGCGCAACAGGATTTGCGCCAGGGCGACCATCTCTGGGGTGAATTTGCTATGGCCGTAAATTTCCACGCTTTGCGGAATGGCTTCCATATAGTCGATGATGTCATCCAGCGCCATGGCCAGCTCACGAATTTCGCGGCGGTCAAACGGGGTGATAAAGGTTTTATGCAAGGACAGCAGGATTTCCTTGGTGTACTCATCTGCCTCGGATTCAATATCGCGAATATCAGAGAAATGTTTCTGGAAACTTGCCTGATCGACTTCCGCAGCCATCAGGGCCAGCACTTTGGAACCACGCACCGCACAATCGGCCAGACGGTTAAACAGTACAAAATAGTTATCGTTTCTGGGGCTGATTGCAGCCATGATGCGGCCAAAAGTGGCATTCGCCATTGGGTACTCCCTGGTGGTTTCAAAGTTTTGTGACAGGGATTTTACTATTTTGTGACAATGTTTGTGACAAAAATCTGTATCTGAAATGGAATACAAGGCATGTTTTGGCGCTGAATCAGCGTTTTAGCTGCGGTATAATAGTGGTTTTTACACAATTTAAAATCAATCACATGGAAGCAGAACAACTAAATGCCATCGCCAATGCGTTGAGCGATTTGACCCAACGTCACCATGCCCTTCGGGGGTATCTTTGACTACGAAAACAAAGAGCAACGTTTAGCCGAAGTGAACGGCCTGCTGGAGGATCCCAAAGTCTGGGACGATGCTGAAAAAGCGCAAAAGCTCGGCAAGGAAAAACGCATGCTGGAAACCGTGGTTACCACGCTGGATGCCGTCGCACAATCGCTGACGGATAGCCAGGAGCTGTTCGACATGGCACGCGAAGAAAGCGATGACGATACGCTGCTCAGCGTCAGTGATGACGTAAAAAAAGTCGAAAAAACCATCGCCGAGATGGAGTTTAAACGCATGTTCTCGCAGCCCATGGACGCTAATAATTGCTTTATTGAGTTTCAGTCTGGCAGTGGTGGCACTGAGGCGCAAGACTGGGCGGGCATGTTGCTGCGCATGTATCTGCGTTATGTCGAGCGCAAGGGCTTTACGGTAGAGGTCCTGGAAGAATCTGAAGGTGATATCGCCGGGATTAAAGGCGCTTCTATCAAAGTCAGTGGCGATTATGCATTTGGCACGCTACGCACTGAAAGTGGTGTGCATAGGCTGGTACGCAAGTCACCGTTCGATGCCAACTCCAAACGCCATACCAGTTTTGCCAGTGTGCAGATTTTCCCTGAAGTCGATGATTCGATTGAAATTGAAATCAACCCGGCCGATTTACGCATTGATACCTACCGCGCCAGTGGTGCCGGTGGTCAACATATTAATAAAACCGATTCTGCGGTGCGGATTACCCACTTGCCGACCAACGTAGTGGTGCAATGCCAGAATGACCGCTCGCAACATCGCAACCGCGAGGAAGCGATGAATATGTTGAAAGGCGCGTTGTATAACCTGGAACTGAACAAACGTAACGAAGAGAAGCAGGCGCTGGAAGATGCCAAAACCGATATTGGCTGGGGGCACCAGATCCGCAGCTACGTATTGGACCAGGGCCGTATTAAGGATTTGCGTACCAATGTTGAGATTGGCAATACGCAAGGGGTGCTGGATGGTGATCTGGATCCATTTATTATGGAGAGCCTGAAGCAGGGCATGTAATTTTTGTGTGAATATTAAACCCGTCTGTTTGTTGATCGGCAGGCGGGTTTTTTATTACTTGTTGTGATACAAAGCGTTACACAGCGATACACCGTTGAGATATTGATACGCCTAGAATAAACCTGACATCACATGATGAGTGCAGGAGAGCGAAATTTATGGCGAGTATTATTTGCAAGGTGAGCGCACAGTTTACCCAGAATATCTTTTTACGCTTGGATAAGCATCAATATGGTTATCTGGATCAGAATACGCTGGAGCGAGCATTAGTCGGCCTTAGTCAATATGAGATCAAGCAACTTTTGCTAGCGCTGGATCAGGATGGCGATCAGCGCATCTATCCGCATGCGCTTCATCTTGCCATCCTGGATTGGCTCAGTGAATCGAGCACTCTCCCGATTTCGACTTCATTTGCCAGTCTGATTGTCCTTTATGGACTGGATGACGAGGTTAATCTACAGGCGGCTTCTGGTTCTCGCCGATATATAACCAGCGATCATTCTCTTTTACAAACCGGCTATGCTCGGTAAGTTGCGTTTTTTTCTGGTTCCCACTCTGATACGTTGCGCTAAATTCAACTTCGGCATGTGTGGCATCTGACTGGTGATGTGTTTTCACCTGTAACTTCATCCATTTAATGCCATTCAGGTCATCCAAGGTCAATGTTTCTGGCCTGCTGTCAGGGTGCCAGGTCGCTAAAATATAGTCTGGCAGTTTCATCACATAAGCAGTGTAGCGCGAACGCATTAATCGCTCTGCATCCGGCGCTGCTTGCCCTTCATGTAAAGGCTGGCAACAAGCGGAATAAGGCTGGCCGCTATAGCATGGGCAAGGATTTTGCATATGACTCCAACTCTCAAAAAACACGCTATTTATCACTAGGTTGTTGCCTGAGTGATCGCTCTGGTCACAGATTAAAATAATTCGGACTGGGCCGCCGGCGGTGCTGCCAACAGCTTATCGATATCAAGCTCAAAAATACCCAGCTTCCCAGCGCAGGGCATCAACGGTAATGGCGTGGCCTGCTCAAATAGAAAACCATAATATTCCTGATGTACGCCGCCAAAATGCGCGCGCTGTTCGCGACTAATGCCAGCAGGTAACTCACCAGGCTTGCTGCACAAAACCAGTTTGGCAATGCCAACGACGCCGCCATATTCCAGTTTGTCTCGGTCTGGGATGGGAACGTCAGTGTGGCATTTAATATACTGATAATATTCCTCATACAGGCCTTTACTTGCATGAATGAGGATGGGACCACGATATTGCGTGCCCCAGCTGCGGTCGTCCACCAGTAAATAGCCGTTGGCAATCAGCCATGCAAATGGTTGCTTGAGAGACAATGCCTTGAGCACGCCGGACGGCACTAAAGTGGACATGGTCTGACTACCTGATAGCTTAATTGCCCGCGCTTAGGCGATTTCCCGTGTTTCCATAAACTGGATATCAGGATAACGTTCTTGTGCCATTTGCAGGTTAACGCGGTTAGGGGCCAGGTAAACGTAATCATCGGCACTATCGAGGCCGACGTTAAAGCCGTATTTATCCGCAATCGCTTTCAGGTCGGCATCAGAGCCTTTGAGCCAGCGTGCGGTGTAACAGTCGTAGGGCTCAAACACCATGTCGACGCCATACTCATGTTCCAGGCGGTGTGCCACCACGTCAAACTGCAACATACCCACTGCGCCCAAAATGAGGTCGTTCGACAATAAGGGGCGGAATAGCTGCGCCGCGCCTTCTTCGGATAACTGTTTGAGGCCGATTTGCAGCTGCTTCATCTTCATCGGGTTTTTAATGCGCGCGCGACGGAAAAACTCTGGCGCAAACGACGGGATACCAATGAATTTGAGTGCTTCGTTTTCAGTAAACGTATCGCCCAATTTAATCGTCCCGTGGTTGGGGATGCCGATAATGTCGCCGGAGTAGGCTTCATCCATAATGGTACGGTCTTGCGCCATAAAGGTAATGGCGTTATTGACGTTGAGCATCTTGCCGGAGGCGACCTGCTTGATCTTCATGCCACGCTCGAAACGGCCCGAGCACACACGTAAGAATGCAATTCGGTCACGGTGTTTGGGATCCATATTGGCCTGGATTTTAAACACAAAGCCAGCGAATTTTTCTTCGTTAGCCGCCACAGCACGGGTGGCTGTTTTGCGGGCTTGTGGTGGAGGTGATAAGTCGACTACCGCATCCAGCAGCGATTGCACGCCGAAGTTATTCACGGCTGAGCCAAAAAATACCGGCGTTTGTTTACCGCTTAAATAACGTTCTTTATTAAATTCGTTAGAAGCGCCACGTACCAGCTCAATATCTACGCGCAGCTCTTGCGCCTGGTAGCCAATCAATTCATCCAGTCTTGGATTATCCAGACCTTGAATGGTCTCTGAAGTGCCTTTTTCAGCGCGCGGATCAAAGAATAAAATGGAGTCATTGACCAGGCTATACACGCCACGGAAGGTTTTACCCATGCCGATCGGCCAGGTCATGGGCGCGCATTCCATGCCCAATGTCGTTTCGATTTCATCCAGCAACTCAATAGGCGCGCGGCTTTCGCGGTCCAGCTTGTTGATGAAAGTAATAATTGGCGTGTCGCGCATGCGGCAGACATTAAGCAATTTAATGGTTTGCGCTTCGACGCCGTTTACAGAGTCGATCACCATCACCGCCGAGTCTACGGCGGTCAGGGTACGATAGGTGTCCTCCGAGAAGTCATCGTGGCCTGGTGTGTCCAGCAGGTTGACCATATGTTCGCGATACGGAAACTGCATCACAGAGGAGGTGACGGAAATGCCGCGTTGCTTTTCCAGTTCCATCCAGTCTGAGGTGGCATGACGCGCCGCTTTACGGCCACGCACTTCACCGGCGACCTGAATCGCACCACCAAACCACAGCAGTTTTTCGGTGAGCGTGGTTTTACCCGCATCCGGGTGCGAAATGATGGCAAAGGTACGGCGGCGTTCAACTTCTTGCTGCAAACTGGACATGAAAAAATAGCGCTTTGGGAAAAAGCGCTATTTTAACCCAGATTTTACATTGGGCCGCATCATGCACCTGGCCGGATTATTTTCGCATCAGGAAGATGGCTACTGCCGCGAACACAATCAGGATAATCAGGCCTTCCACATTCAGTCCAGTCTTAATTGATTGGCTGTTTCAATTGTTCCAGAATGGCGGGATTGTCCAAGGTGGAAATGTCGGAAGTGATTTCCTCGCCTTTAGCCAGGCTACGCAGCAAGCGGCGCATGATTTTGCCCGAGCGGGTTTTGGGCAGGTTATCGCCAAAGCGGATTTCGTCGGGTTTGGCAATCGGGCCAATTTCCTTACCTACCCATTCGCGCAGTTCAGCGACGATTTTTTTGGCTTCTTCACCTTCCGGGCGCTTGCCTTTGAGCACGACATAGGCCACTACAGACTCACCTTTGATCGGGTGCGGTTTACCCACCACGGCAGATTCAGCCACTAAATGATTGGCGACCAAGGCTGATTCAATTTCCATGGTGCCTAATCGATGACCAGACACGTTCAACACATCGTCAATGCGGCCCATGATGGTGAAGTTGCCGGTGTTGACATCACGTACCGCGCCATCGCCCGCCAGGTAAAGATTGCCACCCAGCTCAGCCGGAAAGTAGCTGGTTTTATAACGCTCAGGGTCGTTATAAATGGTGCGTATCATGGATGGCCAGGGTTTTTTAATCACCAACAGGCCGCCGCTGCCCCAGGGAATGTCTTTGCCGGTTTCATCCACGACATCAATATCAATGCCGGGGAAGGGCAGGGTACAGGAACCTGGCACCAGTGGTGTGGCGCCAGGTAATGGTGTAATCACATGGCCGCCAGTTTCGGTTTGCCAGAAAGTGTCGACAATCGGGCAACGGTTGCCGCCGACCTTTTCGTAGTACCACATCCAGGCTTCCGGGTTGATCGGTTCACCCACGGTGCCCAGCAGGCGCAGGCTGGATAAGTCGAAATGGTTGGGGTGGGTAGTGAAGTCAGTTTCACCGGCTTTAATCAATGAACGGATCGCTGTCGGCGCGGTGTAAAACACGCTGACTTTGTGGCGCTGGATCATTTCCCAGAAACGGCCAGCGTTAGGGAAAGTCGGAATACCTTCAAACACAATTTGTGTTGCGCCCATGGCCAGTGGGCCGTAGGTCACATAACTGTGGCCGGTAATCCAGCCCACATCGGCCGTACACCAGTAAATATCATCCGGCTTGATATCAAATGTCCAGCGCATGGTGTTCATGGCATGCAGCAAATAACCTGCTGAACTATGTTGTACGCCTTTGGGTTTGCCAGTAGAGCCTGAGGTATAGAGCAGGAATAAGGGATGTTCGGCATCGACCATTACGGGTTCACAGGTGTCGGCCTTGTCGGCAATCAGGTCGTGCCACCAGGTACATTTATTATCCCAGGCCACGTCCTGGCCGGTTTTCTTGAATACCACCATATGGCGGATGCTGTCACAGCCACCCATGGCAATGCCTTCATCTACCGCTTGTTTCAGTGGCAAGGTTTTGCCGCCACGGTATTGGCCGTCAGAGGTGATGACGGCGACTGCGCCGGCATCGATAATACGTTCGTTCAGGCTCTTGGCCGAAAAGCCGCCAAACACGACGGAGTGGATAATACCCAGACGTGCACAGGCCTGCATGGCGACGATGGCTTCAATGCCCATCGGCAGATAGATAATGACGCGGTCACCTTTGACCAGATTGAGCGACTTCAAGCCGTTGGCGAACTGGCAAACCTGGTGATACAACTCTTTATAAGTGATATTTTTTACATCGCCGTTATCTGCTTCAAAAATAATGGCGGTTTTATTCGGGATGGTTTGCAGGTGCTTGTCCAGGCAGTTGGCGGAGACGTTCAGCTCGCCATCTTCAAACCATTTATAAAATGGCGCATTGTCCTGGTTCAGCGTTTTGTTGAATGGCTTGTGCCAAATCAATAACTCGCGTGCCAGTTTGGCCCAAAATCCTTCGTAATCCTGCAATGCTTCTGCATGCAGGCGCTGGTATTCCTCCATGCTGCCCACCGCTGCCTGGCTGGCAAACGCCTTGCCTGGCGCAAATACGCGGTGTTCATGAAGTACTGATTCGATAGACATAGCGACCCCCAAAAATCAATGTCAAAAAATGAAAGTGTGAGCGAACCTCAGGTATTATTATTCTGGTTCTGATTGACAAACTCTCCGAGCACACAACTCATTACAAGAGCAAAAACTCATGCAACAGCTTGCCCAAATTCTAACAGAAAAGCAGGTCGCGTCTACAGAGGCCGCCTATTTGCTACATGCAGCAGCCTGCAGCCCATTTTTTGCCAGATTCGTTACGAAACATACAGATTTTATAACTGATTTGTTAGATAACTTATATAAGACATATAAGACTGAAGATGTTAACACTTTGTTTTTATATGAAAAAGATATTGAAGAATCTGTTTTTTTGCAACAAATCAGACTGAATCGGCAGCGCTTAATGGCGCATATGATCGTGCGTGACCTGAATGGCCTGGCAGACTTTGCCGAAGTGGCAGAAATCACCAGTGCCCTGGCTGAATCAGCCATTACTGCCGCGGTGGATTTTTATCACGCCCGTTTGGCAGAAACCTATGGCAACCCGCGCGATGCCCAGGGGCAGGCACAACGCATGATTGTGGTCGGCATGGGCAAGCTGGGTGGTCGCGAACTGAATGTGTCGTCTGACATAGACCTGATTTTTGCCTACGAGCAGGAAGGTGATACGGATGGTGCAAAGTCGGTCAGCAACCAGGACTTTTTTACCAGATTAGGCAAAAAGGTCATTGCTGCGCTGGATGATGTCACGGCAGATGGTTTTGTGTTTCGCGTCGATATGCGTTTGCGGCCATTTGGCTCAGAGGGCGCGCTGGTGTGCAATCTGGATGCGCTGGAAGATTATTACCAGAATTATGGCCGCGAGTGGGAACGTTATGCCTGGATTAAAGGCCGTGCCGTGTGCGGGCCTGACGCAGCGCTGACCAAGGTGATGAAGCCGTTTGTGTTTCGTAAATACCTGGATTTCAACGCCTATGCCTCCATGCGTGATCTGAAAGTGCAGATTCAGCGTGATGTGGTGCAGCGCCGTTTGTCGGACAATATTAAGCTGGGACGTGGCGGTATCCGCGAGGTGGAGTTTATTGCGCAAGTATTCCAATTGATCCGTGGCGGGCAAGTCCCGGATTTGCAAATCAAGCCGACATTGGCGGTGCTCGATTGCCTGGCAACGCGTGGCATGCTGCCTGCTGACGACGTCTCTGCGTTAAAGGAAAGTTATATTTACCTGCGCAACCTGGAACATCGGCTGATGTATATCGATGATCAGCAAACACAGGACTTACCAGATTCGGACACCTATCGCGGCTATTTATTACACATGCTCAAGCAGCCGGATTGGGCCAGTTTCATCACTGAGCTGAATATTCACCGCGACCGCGTACAGCGTTTTTTTGACGATACGTTTAAAGACGAGCAAAGCAATGACTTGCAGCAGGAAACCGCACTGTGGCAAGGCACCGTGAGCGGCAACGAAGCCGGGCAATGGCTGGTCCAGCACGGTTACACCCGGGCCGATGATATTGTGCATTTGCTGCAACAAACGCGTAATAGCCAACGGATCCAGCAGTTGCCGGAGCAGAGCCGCCGCCGTCTGGATCAACTCATGCCCTTGCTGTTGCGTGAGGCCAGTCTGCAGCAAAGCACCACACCAGATACCGCCTTGATACGGACGCTGGATTTGCTGGAGAGCATCTGCCGCCGCGCCAGCTATTTGGCCTTGCTGGCCGAGTTTCCGGATGCGCTGGCTTTGATTGTTAAACTCTGCGCCGCCAGCCCGTGGATTGCGCAGTATGTCTCCGCCCACCCGATTTTGCTGGACGAGTTGCTGAATAAGCAAACACTGTTTAAGCGGCTGGATGCCGCGCAGTTGAAAATTGAACTGACACGGCATATGCAGCAATTGGCAGGGGATGTAGAAGCACAAATGGATGCCATGCGGCATTTCAAGCATGCCAATGTGCTTAAAATTGCCGCCCAGGATTTGATGACTGCCTTGCCGTTGGAGGCGATTTCAGACGATTTGAGCGCGCTGGCTGATGTGATTCTGCAGGTCAGTGTGCAGACGGTTTGGCAAAATCTGCCGTTTAAGCATCTTGAAATACCGAAGTTTGCGGTGATTGGCTACGGCAAGCTGGGCGGCAAAGAGTTGGGTTATTTGTCTGACCTGGATATTATTTTCCTGTTTGAAGATGAGGCCGACAGGGCGCAGGAAATTTATGCACGCTTTGCCCAGCGCCTGAACACCTGGTTTAACACCTTGACCAATGCCGGCCTGTTATATGAAACTGATTTGCAATTACGGCCAGATGGCAATAGCGGCTTGCTGGTGAGTACGGTGCAGGCCTTTGCTGAATACCAGCAACATAAAGCCTGGGTGTGGGAGCATCAGGCCATTACCCGCGCACGTTTTGTGGCAGGTGAAACGGCGATTGGTGAAACCTTTGAGCAGGTTCGCCGTCAGATTATGTGCCAGCCGCGCGACACTGCTGCGCTCAAACAAGAGATTGCACACATGCGCGAAAAAATGCGCGAGGCGCATAAACCCAAAGCTGATCGCTTTGACGTCAAGCAAGGGGCCGGCGGTATTATTGATGTTGAGTTTATGGTGCAATATCTGGTGCTGGCACAGGCAGTGCATTATCCTGAGCTGACTGACAATATTGGCAATATTGCCTTATTGCAGCGCTGTGCCAAGCTGGGCTTGATTGAATCAAGCGCGCTGGCTGAAAAAGTCGCTGATGCTTATCGTGAATATCGCACCTTGATACACCATGCCAAATTGCAAGGCTTGGATGCCGCGGTGGCCGTTGACCAGTTGCAGCCAGAGCGGGCGGCTGTGGTGCAATTGTGGCAGGCGCTGTTCGCTGACGATTGAACGTTGCGTTGGCTGGTGCGCTAACTGTCTGCCACATCCTCTTGTGTTGTTGCGTTTCCGCTATAAGTAATCACCAGGTTGCGGCCGGACTGCTTGGCTTCATAAAGCGCCAGGTCGGCATGTTTATACAGCAATTCGTAGGCATAAATCGTCTCTGCTGCACACGAAATACCAATGCTGATTGTGGTGTGGAAGCTTTGCGTACGTTGTGTGGTATAAAACGACAATTCGGCAATCCTGACACGTATGCGCTCGGCAATCACGCGCGCTTCTTCCAGGCTGGTGTTGGGTAATACCACGGCGAACTCTTCGCCGCCCAATCTGCCCAGCAGGTCTTTTTCACGGATGGTGTTTTCTATGGTGCGCGCGCAAGCGACCAGCACCTGATCGCCTTGTGGGTGGCCGTACGTATCATTGATGATTTTGAAGAAATCGATATCCAGCATCAGGAAACACAGCGGCTCGCCAGCATGATCTGCCTGTTGCACCATCGCTTTTGCCCGATTGTAAAAGGAGTGGCGGTTGGGGATTTGCGTCAGGCTATCGATGGTGGCTTCTTTTTCGGCTTTGTCTTTTGCCCGTTGTAACTCACGTGTCCTCACCTTGACCTGATCCTCTAAGGAGTGGGTCAGGCGCTGCATGTCGCTGCGGAAGTGCTGCAAACTGCCAGACATGCTTTTAAACAATTTGGCCAGTTTGCCAATTTCATTATCCAGATGGTCAGGCAAAGGCAGCACATTGCTGGTGATTTTTTCGTAACGTTGCCCTTCAATGGCGCTAGACGCGTCCATAAAGGTTTCCAGTGGACCAACCACTTTCTTCATCATCACTAGATACAGCATGATGAGTTCAATTACCAGTGCAAACAGGCTGACAATCAGGATGAATCTGGCTGCCTTGAGTGAAGGGGAGGAGAGCAGGGATTTTGGATATACGGTGACAAACCACCAGCCCGGGCCATTGATTTTTGTCACGGCGAGAAATTCGTCATCCGACTCGACAATAAAGTAATCCTTTTGTTTGTTCTTGATATTGGATTGCAGCGTTTGAAAGTAGTGATGCAGTTGTGTGTCTTTCAGCTGTGAAATCATCAACATGCCGCGCGTACGGTTCATTTCTTTGGTTTTGGCCGGATGCGCAATCAGGCGGCCGTCTTCCCTGAAGATAAAATTATAAGTGCCTGACAAATGGTCGTTAAATACCCGGTCGAACAATGCATTCAGCAAAATGTCATGGCCAACATTCAGTGTGCTGGTCGGCGTAATATCAATTGGCGTTTCCAGTGACACCATCCACTCCAGCGCAGTCGGGTCGTAGTAAAGCCCGGTCCATACGCTTTTGCGCTCAGGGTTGTTTTGCCGCGTGGTGATATAGACCCATTCTTCACTCAGCACATTCAATTTGCTGGTGGTGTTATCCGCCCATCTCACGCCTGGCCAATACACAATGTTGACGTTCTCCGGCATGGAAACATAGAGGTTGGCAAACTGCCGTGTCCAGGCCACGCCAAAGTGATCGACCATGGTGTAGGCTAGCAGCAGTTTCTTTCTAAAGGCATTGTTTTCAATCGGGGCGTTGGCGCCAATATAGGCGGTGACATCTTTGCTGATCAGGCCGGAATGGTTGAAATAACCATCATAGGCTTTTTTCTGCAAGTGTATGGTCTGGTCTGGCCTTCTCTCAAATACGTGCCAAAAGAACGCATCGTTATAGAAAAAATCCTGCTGCCAGTGCGCCAGGTAAGTCGCCCTGAAAATCTGGTGATTCGACTCCGCCAGCTGGAAAATCCCGCTCTCGCGTTGCCCGCGCTCCTGAATGTAATGCTCCAGGCCGTCTATGGTTGAGCTGACCAGTGTTTTATAAATATGCCAGTAGGTGAGTGCGCTGACGACAATAATGACGATGCTGACCCTGACGGCCATCTGCAACATCACATCCATGGTTAACGATTGTTTGTAGTTCGGGAAACGCATAATCATTCCGGGAAAGCTATATTTCTGGAGACAGTGGAAATCGTGCTGAATGTGAATTCAGGAGGAATAGCAGATGGTTGTTGCAGACATACACGCTCAAATCTTATATTTATGTTGTTTTGTTTTATATCAATCCGCCTGTGGCAAGGATTGTTTCGCAGCCCTGAGAATCAACATACTCCTGCGTTCACGGAGACGCAATGACTAAATAGCCCTAATGACGTCGCGTGTTGCAGATTACTGCAATTATGCTGATTTTGTTGAAAACGGGCATAAGCGTGGATGGTTGACAGTGACGGCCCGAAAATGAAAATACTGCACTTGCGGTAGGCCGAGTTTGGCAGACCGGCCCTGGCAGGCCGGTTCGGAGAGAGAGGGTAGATGCTTTTAGCAGCCCCAGCGTAAACCGGCCGTGTGTACCGGGCTATCCCAGTGTTGTTTGATCTCGTTATCCAGCAGGCAAACAGTGAGTGAAGCGCCTGCCATGTCGATGGCGGTAATGTAGTTACCGACCAGGCTGCGGGCAATGCTGAATCCTTTCTCTGTGAGCAATTTAGCCGCCGTGTTGTAAATCAGGTATAACTCCATGAGTGGCGTGGCGCCGAGGCCATTGACCAGCAGTAAAATCTCGCCTTGGGTCGGTAATTGTTTGGCTTCGAAGTCGTGCACGATGGCATTACCATGTTGGCGACAATGGCATCCGCTGCACGCATGGCTTCGCGGCGACGGCCGGGTTCGCCATGGATGCCGACACCCATTTCGATTTCGCTGTCGCTGATGTTGAATGTTGGTCGACCGGCGGCAGGCACAGTACAACTGGTGAGCGCTGCGCCTATGCTGGAGGTATGCAGGTTGATTTTATCGCCCAGCGCCTTGCAACTGGCGAGGTCAGCGCCGGTTTCTGCCAGGCTGCCGACACATTTTTCGATAATCACTGTGCCTGCCACACCGCGGCGGCCAGTGGTATACGTGCTGTTGACGACGGCGCAATCATCTGAAGTGAGCACCGTTGCATGTTCAAACGGCAGCATTTCAGTCGCCATTTCAAAATTCATCACATCACCGGCATAGTTTTTCACTATAAACAGCACGCCTTTGTCGGCATGCACAGCTTCTGCGGCTGCCAGCATCTGGTCAGGTGTCGGGGAGGTGAATACCTGGCCGGGGCAGGCCGCATCTAGCATGCCTTTGCCCACATAGCCTGCATGTAGTGGTTCGTGGCCAGCGCCGCCACCAGAAATGATGGCAACTTTGTTATGTGATTTGTGTTTGCGGCTGACGAAAGTGGGGTCGAATTGCACTTCGACCAGATCGCTATGCGCAGTGGCAAAGCCAGTCAGGCTTTCAATCAGCATATGATCAACATTGTTGACGAATTTTTTCATATCAATGCCCCTGTTCTTTGGTGAGCGTATGGCGTAATGCCCGGCTGGGCGTGGTTTTCTTGTAGTGACCTTGTTTTATTGTTTCGATAGCACAAGGTCACAGATGGTATCTATCATCACCTGGCAGCTTTTTGCGCCAGCATCCAGGTGGCCGATGGCGCGCTCGCCCAAGCCTGAAGCACGGCCTTTCGTCGCCAGCATATTGCGGGTAGATTCCAGGCCGTCGCTGGCGATGGGCTTCAATGCTGCGGCGATGTCTTTGCTGGATTGACCTTGTTCTGCTAGCTGCTTGAATGCGGTGGCCACCGGGATCAAGACATCCAGCATGGTTTTTTCACCGGCTTGTGCCTTGCCGCGTTGCATAATCGCCTGCACGCCTGCCTCAAACGCCAGTGCGATTTGTAATGTGGTGATGGTGTCACTGGTTTTAAGTGATTTGCTCATGCTCATAAAAAAGCTGGCAAATAAGGGACCGGAGGCGCCACCAATGGTGCTGAGTAACTTCATGCCGATCTTGTTCAGCGCATCAGCGGCGCTTAGGGTGTTGAGTTCATCTGCCAGGCCAGCAATCGCTTCACAGCCACGCTTCATATTGATGTAATGGTCGCCATCGCCAATCTCGCGGTCCAGGCATTCAATATCGGCTTCGTGGGCCAGAATGGCATCACGGATGGCGGCGGCATAACGGTTGATGACTGAACTGTGCATTGTCGGCAGCTTAAAGAGACTGAAAACCGCATGTTACTCACAAGCCTGCTGCGTCGGCAAGTCTGATTTTGTTGTTTTCAGGGTAGGCGATTTGGTCGCTTGCGTTTAAAATAGCGCCGCGGTCCTCGTGGTGAAACAGGATATCACCAGCCCCTCCTAAGGGCTAGTTTCAGGTTCGAGTCCTGACGGGGACGCCAGCGATGCTGATAAAACAGTTAAGTGCTTGAAAGCAATTGATTTAAGCGCTATAATTTTGGATTGACTTTCATGTCAATTAACTTGCATGCAATCACATTGGGTGCCTTTAATCGGGTGTTTTTGATTGCATGTTAATGAATAACCCTTTGAATGGAAAGACTAAAATCATGTCTGTGACTATGCGTCAAATGCTGGAGGCCGGTGTTCACTTTGGCCACCAAACTCGTTACTGGAACCCGAAAATGGCTGAGTTCATCTTCGGTGATCGTAACAAAATTCATATCGTAAACCTGGAAAAAACACTGCCACTGTTTGAAGAAGCACAAAAATACGTGCGTACACTGGCAGCAAACAAGGGTCGTATTCTGTTCGTGGGCACCAAGCGTCAAGCCCGTGACATCGTCAAAGAAGAAGCGCAACGCGCTGGTTGTGCTTACGTCAACCACCGCTGGTTGGGCGGTATGCTGACTAACTTCAAAACAGTAAAACAGTCTATCAAGCGTCTGAACGACTTTGAAGCCATGATCCAAGACGGCAGCATCGACAAGTTCGGTAAAAAAGAAGCTTTGGGTATCAAGCGCGAAATCGAAAAACTGGAGCGTTCTATCGGCGGTATCCAGGAAATGGGTGGCTTGCCAGATGCGATTTTCGTGATCGACGTTGGTCATGAAAGCGGCGCGATTACTGAAGCACGCAAACTGGGTATTCCAGTGATCGGTATCGTGGATACTAACAACTCTCCAGACGGCATCACTTACGTGATCCCTGGTAACGATGACTCCTCACGTGCGATTCGTTTGTATGCTCGTGGCATGGCAGATGCGGTATTGGAAGGTCGCGCAAACGCGATTTCTGAAATCGTAAAAGCTGCTCAGGAAGAAACTGCACCAGCAGCTGAGGCTGTTGCCGAGTAATTTCGGATGGCTTGAAAAGGGGGCGCATCGCCCCTTTTTCTATTGTGCTGAGTTTATTGGTGTTGAGTGTGTGATGTCGCAATCTGTCTGTCACACAGCCTTGATACACTGAAAAGAATATTGACTGCGACGGCCTTGTGCGTAAACAAGCGCGTCGTTGAATAACAGAGTCGTTGAATAAAAGGAGCAATAAATGGCTGAAATTACTGCAAGCATGGTGAAAGACTTACGTGAGCGCACCGATGCCCCAATGATGGACTGTAAAAAAGCGTTGACTGAAGCTGAAGGCGACATGACCCGTGCAGAAGAAATTCTGCGTGTGCGTTTTGGTAACAAAGCCAGCAAAGCCGCTGGTCGCGTTGCGGCTGAAGGTACTGTCGGCATCAGCATTTCTGCTGACGGCAAACTGGGTACACTGATTGAAGTGAACTCCGAAACTGACTTCTGTGCCAAGAACGAAGAATTCCTCAAATTTGTAGGCGATCTGGCACAAACTGTGAATGAAAATAACCCGGCTGATATTGAAGCGGTGGGTGCATTGCCACTGCGTGGCGAAACCGCTGAAGCTGTGCGCGCGCAACTGGTAGGTAAAATCGGCGAAAACATTACGCCACGTCGTTTTGTACGTACACCAGCACAAGGCCAGTTGTTTAGCTATGTACACGGTAGCAAAATCGGTGTGTTGCTGGACCTGGTTGGTGGCGATGAAGCATTGGGTAAAGATATCGCCATGCACATTGCTGCAGCTAAACCAAAATCACTGGATGCCACTGGTGTGGATGCTGCGCTGATCGACGCTGAGCGCCGTGTTGCGATTGAAAAAGCCAAAGAAGCAGGCAAGCCAGAAGCTATGCTGGAAAAAATCGCTGAAGGTACTGTGCAGAAGTTCCTGAAAGAAGTGACTTTGTTGAGCCAGGCTTTTGTTAAGGATGACAAACTGAGCATCGAGCAATTGCTGAAATCCAAAGGTGCAAGCGTGGCTTCGTTCAGCATGTACGTGGTAGGTGAAGGCATTGAAAAAGCAGTGGTTGATTACGCTGCTGAAGTGGCTGCTGCTGCTAAAGTCTAATTGACTTTTTAAAGCGGTATCCCAAAAAGTGGAATCCGAGGATTCCACTTTTTTTATGCCCAAAACGGGCGCAAGACGCCAAAGAAAGCGCGTTTTGTGATTAAATAAGCACATTTTGAGTTTGGGAAAATTATCATGGCACAACCTGCTTTCAAGCGCATATTGCTCAAGTTGTCTGGTGAGGCGCTGATGGGTGATGATGCCTATGGCATTAATCGCGAAACAGTGACGGCCATCGTGGCGCAAGTCAAAGAAGTCGTCAGCATGGGCGTGCAAGTAGGCATCGTCATCGGTGGCGGCAATATTTTCCGTGGTGTGGCCCCCGCAGCTGAAGGCATGGACAGGGCAACTGCCGATTACATGGGCATGCTGGCCACGGTGATGAACGCCATGGCTTTGCAAGATGCCATGAAGCACGCTGGTGTGGCTGCGCGCGTACAAAGTGCGCTGAATATTGAAGCCGTGGCTGAGCCTTATATCCGCGGCAAAGCGATTCGTTACCTGGAAGAGGGTAAAGTGGTGATTTTTGGTGCCGGCACCGGTAACCCGTTTTTTACTACCGATACTGCGGCAGCCTTGCGCGGCGTAGAAATTGATGCGGAAATCGTATTGAAAGCGACCAAGGTCGACGGTATTTACACGGCGGACCCGAAAAAAGACCCGACGGCGACACGCTATGATATCGTCTCTTATGATGAGGCGATCAACAAGAACTTAAAAGTCATGGATGCCACGGCATTTACGCTGTGCCGTGACCAGAAAATGCCGATTGCGGTGTTCAGCATCTTTAAAGAAGGTGCATTGAAACGCGTGATTCTGGGCGAAAATGAAGGAACGCGTGTCATGGCTTAAGCCTGGCATGAAGATTGGAGAGTAACGATGGTTGAAGAAATTAAGAAATCTGCTGAGCAGAAAATGCATAGATCGCTGGAAGCGTTGAAAACCGATCTGGCGAAAATCCGTACAGGCCGTGCCCATACCGGTTTGCTGGATCACGTGATGGTGGAATATTACGGCTCTATGGTGACCGTTAGCCAGGTGGCCAACATCAATCTGGGCGATGCGCGTACACTGAACGTGCAGCCTTACGAAAAAAACATGATTGCCAAGGTTGAGAAAGCAATCCGTGACTGTGACCTGGGTTTGAACCCAGCCACCAATGGCGATTTGATCCGCGTGCCTATGCCGATGCTGACTGAAGAGCGCCGCCGTGATTTGACCAAAATTGTGCGCTCCGAAGGTGAGGGGGCCAAGGTGGCGATCCGTAACGTACGTCGCGATGCGAACGATGCCTTGAAAAAATTGATCAAGGATAAAGCGATTTCTGAAGATGATGAGCGTCGTGCACAAGACGAAGTTCAGAAAATGACCGACAAGGCCGTGGCCGAAGTCGACAAAATTTTGCAGCAAAAAGAAACAGATTTGATGGCGGTTTAACCGCGATCAGGGAATCAGGGATCGATTTGGGTTTATTTTCCAGTTCTACCAAGCAAGTTCCGCCTATTCAGGAAGTGCCGCAACATGTTGCGGTGATTATGGATGGCAATGGACGTTGGGCAAAAAAGCGTTTTTTACCCCGCGTGGCTGGTCATCAGCGTGGCCTGGAATCTGTACGTGCGCTGGTGAAAGCCTGTGTCCGTCTTGATATCAAATACCTGACCCTGTTTGCTTTCAGCAGTGAAAACTGGCGCCGACCGCCGGATGAAGTGACTTTTTTGATGAGCCTGTTTCTGGAGGCGCTGGATAGGGAAGTCAGGAAGTTGCATGAGGCCAATGTGATTTTAAAGCTGATTGGCGACCGCAGCCCGTTTAATCAGGCCCTGCAGCAAAAAATGCTGGAGGCTGAGCAGCAAACGGCCAGTAATACCGGTCTGACACTGACGATTGCCGTCAACTACGGCGGCCGTTGGGATGTGGTGCATGCGGTGAATCAGTTGCTGGCTGACAAGGGCAATGTGACTGCCATCAGCGAAGCAGACCTGGCGCCTTATTTATCCATGCCTTATGCCCCAGAACCGGATTTGTTTATCCGTACCGGCGGCGAAACTCGCATTAGTAACTTTCTGCTGTGGCAACTGGCTTATACCGAGCTGTATTTTACCCCTACCTTGTGGCCGGACTTTGACGATGCGGCATTTGAGGCTGCATTGACTTCGTACCATCAACGCGAAAGACGTTTTGGCCGCACCAGTGAGCAGCTGACTTCCGATAGCGGTATCTCTTAATAAACTATGTTAAAAACCAGAATCATTACCGCAATTGTATTGCTGGGCTTGTTTTTGCCAGCGCTGTTTTGCTTGCCGCTGATGGGTTGGGCTGCGGTGATGCTGGCGCTGACGCTGGTCTGCTTGCGTGAATGGGCGGGCTTCTTGCAACTCAGTGTGGCACAAACGCGTGTTTTCCTGGTTGTGTCTGCTGTGACTGGCGTAGGGTTGCTATATTTATTACACCAATTTGGTTTTCACTGGTTTTTTTATCGCGCGTTACAAGTGTTTGCTGCGGCCAGTGTGTTTTGGCTATTGGTCGTGCCTGTTGCGCTGTTTTTTAATGACTTTTTTAAACACAAAGCGCTCAACCTGTTGTTGGGCTGGGGCTTGATGATGTCATTGTGGATGGCCTTGGTCACTGCCAAGGAAGTGAATCCCTATGTGTTGCTGGTGATTATTTCCACCATCTGGCTCGCAGACAGTGCGGCTTATTTTGCAGGTAAGCAGTTTGGGCGACATAAACTGGCCCCTGCCATCAGCCCCGGCAAGACCTGGGAGGGCGTGGCTGGTGCATTGCTGGCTGTGGCTGCTTATGCCGCTGGCTTGAAAATCACCGGTGCCGTTGCAACCTGGTGGGTGTTACCAGGATTGTGGGTGGTGACCATCGCCGGTATTTATGGCGACCTGTTTGAATCCTTTTTTAAACGTCGCGCCAATCTTAAGGATAGTGGCCAATTCTTGCCCGGACATGGGGGCTTGCTTGATCGTGTTGATGGTGTGATTCCGGCATTGCCTATTGGCATGTGCCTGCTGTTCTGGTTTCATTACTGGCAACAGTCTTATTCGTTTTAAGAGGTTATTTTGCAATACGTCACCATACTCGGCAGCACCGGCACCATCGGTCAGCAGACACTGGATGTGATTTCACAACATCCTGGCCGCTATGGCGTGTTTGCGCTTACGGCCCACAGTAATGTGGAGGCCATGTTGCAGCAATGTGCGCAATATCAGCCGCGTTATGCCGTGATGCAGGATGCCGAAGCCGCCCGTTTGTTACAGCAACGCGTGCAGGCCGAGCAGCTCAACATAGAAGTGTTGGCCGGGGTGGAAGGCCTGACTGCAGTGGCTGCACATGCCGAGGTGGGCATTGTGATGGCGGCGATTGTCGGTGCCGCAGGCTTGTTGCCTGCACTGGCCGCGGCGAAAGCGGGCAAAAAGATTTTGCTGGCGAATAAAGAAACCCTGGTGATGGCTGGCCAATTGTTTATGGATGCCGTCAAACAAGGGCAAGCTACCTTGTTGCCGATTGATAGCGAGCATAATGCCATCTTTCAGGTCATGCCAAGACAAGCTTACAGCGACTTGCGTGATGTCGGCGTTAACCAGATTATCCTTACGGCATCCGGTGGCCCTTTCCGTGGCTACACGCAGGCACAGTTGCAGGAAGTGACACCTGCCTTGGCACTCAAGCATCCGAATTGGGTGATGGGGGCAAAAATCACCGTAGATTCATCTACGCTCATGAACAAGGGGCTGGAAGTGATTGAGGCGCACTGGCTGTTTGATGCGCGTCCCGAGCAGATCGAAGTCGTGGTGCATCCGCAAAGTGTGATTCACTCCATGGTGTCTTATGTCGATGGCAGCATTCTGGCGCAATTGGGTAACCCTGATATGCGTACGCCGATTGCCTATGGTCTGGCATATCCTGAGCGCATTGCCTCCGGTGTGAAACCGCTGAGTTTGATAGAAGTGGCCAAGCTGGAGTTTGAGGCGCCTGATACCCAGCGTTTTCCATGTCTGCGATTAGCCTATGACGCATTGGCCGCAGGCGGCACGGCGCCCGCTATCCTCAACGCGGCCAACGAAGTGGCGGTGGCTGCCTTCTTGCGTGAGCAGATTGAATATCTGGACATTCCACGTTTGCTGGAAATGACTTTGCAGCAATTACCTGCTGAGCAGGTGCAATCGATTGAGCAATTGCTGGCGATTGATGCAGAAGCCAGAGCGTTTGTGACCCAAGCCATTGCCAATATGACTACTGCCCCGGTGCGCAAGGTTGTCAGCGTATGACCTCCATCTGGGCGTTTATCGTTGCCATTGGTGTGTTGGTCACCATTCATGAATTTGGCCATTACCTGGCGGCACGCAGCTGTGGCGTGCGAGTGCTTAAATTTTCTATTGGCTTTGGCAAGCCTATCTTCAAATATCAGGCACATGCGCAAGCCACCGAGTGGGTATTGTCGTGGATTCCACTGGGCGGCTACGTCAAAATGCTGGATAGTCGCGAGACGGATGTGGAACATGTGCCTGGCACTGACTGGTCGCAAGCGTTTGACAAGCAGTCGATCGCTGCGAAAATGTGGATCGTATTTGCTGGCCCGTTAGCCAACCTTTTGCTGGCATTTGTCTGCTATTGGGGCTTGATTGCTCAGGGGGAAATTGGACTCAAACCCTATATTGGCCCGGTAGAGCAGGGCTCATTAGCGGCAGTTGCCAAATTGCGCCAAGGTGACCTCATCGTCGCGCTGGATGGTAAGTCTGTTGCTACCTGGCAGGAGGCACAATGGCAGTTGCTTGAAAGCTGGATGGTGCATAAGCCGGTGGCGGTAGTCACTAGAACGCCACAAGGTGAAGTGCATCAGCAGGTATTGCCGCTGAACCAGCTTGCTGGCGAGCCGGATGGTGACGTGATGCAAAAAGCCGGGCTAGCAGTATTAATGCCAGTGGTGCCAGCGGTGATTGGCGACATTATGGCAGACTCAGTTGCCGAGCAAAGTGGCTTGCAAGCGGGCGATCGTATCCTCAAAGTCAATCAGAAACCGATTGCAGACTGGCAACAATTTGTAAAACTGGTACGCGCCAGCCCGGCGCAGCCGTTGAAGGTCGAGTATCAGCGTGGGGATAGCCTGTTGCAGGTGAAGTTATTACCCGAGGCTATACAGCAAGGCGGGCAAAAAATCGGCCGCTTGGGGGCTGCCGTCAATATGGATGCCGTTGATTTGACGCCTTATCAGGTGATTCGCCAGTACAGTGCCTCACAAGCAGCCATACGCGCACTGGATAAAATGCAGGAAACCATCGCATTTACCTTGAAAATGCTAGGCAAAATGGTCACTGGTCAGGCGTCACTCAAAGCCATTAGCGGGCCGGTGAGCATCGCCGATGCCGCGGGCGAGTCGGCCGGGATGGGGCTCAAGCCCTATATAGGATTTATTGCTTTACTGAGTATCAGTATTGCCGTCATGAATCTGCTACCGATTCCAGTATTGGATGGCGGTCATTTGTTGTATCATATGGCGGAATTGATACGAGGAGAACCATTACCTGACAAGGTGTTGGCGATTGGGCAGCGTCTGGGTTTAGGTATTTTAGGGGCATTGATGGTGATTGCATTTTTTAATGACATCAATCGTTACCTGATAGGTTGAAAGCATAGTTAATGAGAATAAAATCCAGTTCCAAATTGTGGTTGTGTTTATTGGCGGGGGTGATGCACGTCAGCGCGTATGCCGCAGAGCCTTTTGTGATTACCGATATCCGTGTCGAAGGCCTGCAGCGCACCGAACCCGGGACCGTATTTAATTATCTACCCATGCAGGTAGGTGATGTCATGAGTGACGAAAAAGCCGCGCAGGCGATTAAATCCCTGTATGCGACTGGTTTTTTTAAAGATGTGCGTATCGAAAATGAAGGCGATGTGCTGGTCGTGACCGTGCAGGAACGTCCTTCTGTCACGCAAATTGACTTTAGTGGTAATAAATCCTTTCAGACAGACAAAATCAAGGACGGCCTGAAGCAAATTGGTATCGCAGAAGGCCAGATTTTCGATAAATCCCAACTTGACAGAGCCGAGCAGGAAATCAAGCGCCAATACCTGTCACAAGGTAAATACAGCGCGGAAGTAAAAGCAACGGCAAGTCCGTTAGAGCGTAACCGTGTGGCGATTCGCTTTGAAATTACCGAAGGTCCGGCTGCCAAGATCCGTGACATCAATATTGTCGGTAACCATTTGTTTAAAACAGAAGATTTGCGCGCCAACTTTTTGCTGACCACGCCAAACTGGATGAGCTGGTGGAATAAAGATGACCAGTATTCCAAGCAAAAACTGACGGCTGACCTGGAAGCTTTACGCTCGTTTTATATGAATCAGGGCTACCTGGAGTTTTCGATTGATTCGACACAAGTGTCAATCTCGCCTGATAAACGTGATGTGTATATCAATATCAACCTCACAGAAGGCGAAAAATACAATATCAGCAAGACCAAACTGGCTGGCGATATGCTGCTGCCGGAAGAGGACTTGCGCAAGCTGATCAATATCCAGGATGGCGAAGTATTTAGCCGCCAGAAGGTGACAGATGCCAGCAAGAACATGAATGACAAGCTGGGTGAAGAGGGTTACGCCTTTGCTAACGTGAACGCAGTGCCTGAAATCAACAAGCTGGAGCATACGGTTGCATTTACTTTCTTCGTTGACCCAGGCCGTAAAGTCTATGTCCGGCGGATTAACGTGCAAGGTAATACGCGTACACGAGATGCCGTGGTCCGCCGCGAAATGCGTCAATTGGAGTCGGCCTGGTATGCTGGCGATAAGATCAAACGTTCTAAAGAGCGTATTCAGCGCTTGAACTTCTTTGATACGGTTGAGCTGGAAACGCCGGGCGTTCCAGGCATCAATGATCAGGTGGACATGAATGTGACCGTGGCCGAAAAAGCCACTGGTAGCGTGCAGTTTGGTGCAGGTTTATCGAGTAGTGATGGTGTGGTGCTTGGTTTTAACATTAACCAGCCTAACTTCCTGGGCACTGGTAATCGCGTGGCCTTGCAAGTGAATACCAGCAGCTACAATACGGTTTATTCACTGTCTTATACTGACCCTTATTACACGCCAGATGGTATCAGCCGTGGCTTCGATATCTATCGCCGTGACGTCGATACCAGCCGCAGAAACTCCAGTACCTTGAACGTTGGTACTTATAACAGCCAGTCTTACGGGGTTGGTGTACGTTTTGGTATGCCAATGTCCGAAATGGACTTTATCAGTGCTGGCTTAACGCTGGACTTTACCGATGTTGAGTTGTCCAGCAGCAGCCCGATTCAATACCTGAACTTCTGTGGCAATAACAATGGTTGTAGCAGTAACTCCATTGTGTTTAACGCAGGTTGGACGTATGACTCGCGTGACAACATTCTCTTCCCGCGTCGTGGTGTGCTGCAACGTCTGTCCGGGGATGTATCTATTCCAGGGTTGGATTTGCAATATTACAAAGTCAGCTATCAACATAGCTGGTACAAAGACTTAGGTAAAGACTTCACGCTGATGCTGAACGGTGAAGCTGGTTATGCTGACAGTTATGGCGGCAAGAACTATCCGTTCTTCAAGAACTTCTATGCCGGCGGTGTGAACAGCGTACGTGGCTTCCTGAACTCCTCCTTGGGGCCGCGCCAAATCAACCCAAGCACAGGTTCAGACTTTGCCGTGGGTGGTACCAAGCGTTTCGTTGGTAACGTTGAGTTGTTTATGCCGGTGCCATTTGTGTCGCAATCCAACCAGTTCAGGCTGAGTGCATTTGTCGATGGCGGTGGTGTCTATGGTAAAGATGATTCAATTAATTCTGAATACTTGAGATTCTCGACCGGTGTGGGCGTGACCTGGGTGTCTCCATTCGGTCCATTGAAACTGGTGCTGGCCAAACCGTTGAACGATAAGAGTGGCGATGATACACAATTGTTGCAATTCCAGTTTGGTCAGCAATTCTAATGTTTGAACAGCATCAGGTTGTGACAAGGCAGGCTCGGAAGGGAGTGATCGCATGAGAAGGATTCTGGTAGGGTTGCTGGGCCTCTTGCTGTGCTGCGGCCAGGCGATGGCTGCTGATTTCAAGGTAGGCTATGTGCAGGTAGACAAGCTGTTACAGGAAGCACCGCAAACGGCTGAAACTGGCAAAAAGCTGGAAAAAGAGTTTAGCCCGCGCTCACTGGAGCTGGACAAGTTGCAAAAGCAAATTCGTGACCTGGAATCTCAACTGGATCATGACCGGGCCAATATCGTTGAGTCTGACCGTCGTCAAAAAGAGCGACAGTTAAATAACCTGCGTCTTGAATTTCAGAGCAAGCAGCGTGAATTGCGTGAGGATATCAACCTGCGCAAGAATGAAGAGCTGGCTTTATTGCAGGAGCGTATTAACAAGGCGGTGCAAACGGTTTCCGAAAGCGAAGGCTATGACCTGGTCGCTTACAGCGGCGTGGCGTATGCCAGCAAACGTATCGATATTACAGATAAAGTCCTTAAATTGCTGGGTAAAAAATAACCAGCGATCATCGTTCTCAAGTTATTCTCAAGGGTAGTACTTCACTATGGCGCAACACTTTACATTACAAGAGATTGTTGCGTCTCTGGGTGGACAGGTTGATATCGGCACGCATGCGAATGCAACGTTAAAGGTGTCTCGCCTGGCCTCTCTGGCGCAAGCGCAGTCTGCTGCCATTGCGTTTTTTAATGACACCAAATACACACAATCATTGCAAGCCACGCAAGCAGCGGCGGTGATCCTGCGGCCAGAGCATCGTCACTTGACGATGTTGCCATGTATCCTCACTGATAATCCATATGCATACTTTGCCAAGCTGTCCGCATTGATGAATCCGCCGCGGCAGTATGTGAATCATGTGCATGCCAGCGCCGCAATTGGTTTTGATACCCATTTGCCGTCAGAGTTGACGGTAGATGCCATGACGAGCATCGGCGATCGCGTGAAATTAGGGCGTGATGTGCGTATTGGCGCCGGGTGTGTGATTGAAGATGATGTCACCATTGGTGCACATACCGTGCTCGAGCCGCGTGTTGTCGTCAAGCATGGCACGGTTATCGGCAGCCATTGCCATTTATTTTCCGGCTGCGTCATTGGTAATGATGGTTTTGGCTATGCGGAAGAGCAGGGCCAATGGGTTAAAATACCGCAAATTGGCCGCGTGGTCATCGGCGATCATGTCGATATCGGTGCCAATACGACGGTAGATCGTGGTGCACTGGATGATACGGTGATCGAAGACGGTGTGAAGTTGGACAATTTGATACAGGTCGCCCATAATGTTCGTATTGGCGCGCATACTGTGATTGCGGGCTGCGTTGGTATTGCGGGTAGTGCCGTGATCGGCGCACATTGCAAAATTGGCGGGGCGGCCATGATACTGGGTCACTTGCACATCGTTGATGGTGTGACCATCTCACCCGGCTCCATGATTATGCGCTCGATACAGCAGGCCGGCACTTATACGGCGCTGATGCCATTTCAGAAGCACGAAGACTGGCTGCGGACGGCCGCAAACATCCGCCATTTGGAACAACACAACCTCAAGCTCAAGCAGCTTGAGCAAGCAATAAGCAACATACAAAAACATTCGGAAGATTGAGAGAATTTATGGCTGAAAACACAATGAATAGCATGGATATTCATGAGATTTTGGAACACCTGCCGCACCGCTATCCATTTGTGCTGGTTGACCGTGTATTGTCAATGGAACTGGGTAAAGAGATTACTGCTGTTAAAAACGTTTCGGTCAACGAACCATATTTCCCTGGCCATTTCCCATATCACCCAGTGATGCCAGGCGTGTTGATTGTTGAAGCCATGGCACAAGCCGCTGCTTTACTCTCTTTTAAAACAATGGGCACCAAGCCTACCAGTGATTCTGTGTACTATTTTGCTGGTATTGATAGTGCTCGCTTTAAAAAACCGGTTTCCCCTGGAGATCAGATTATTTTGAACGTCAAAATTGATCGTATCTTAAAAGGTATTTGGAAATATAGCGCCGTTGCCAAAGTTGGTGACGAAGTGGTCGCTGAAGCCAATATGATGTGTATCCTGAAAGCCATTGAAAAATAACCATAGATGCGCCTGCCCTTAAAGGCGGGCCATACACGTAAACATGCAAAGCCTGATTCATCCTACCGCATTGATTGACCCTAAAGCTGAGCTGGATAGCTCAGTAGAGGTGGGTCCCTATACCACGATTGGTGCGGGTGTCCGCATTGATGCAGGCACCAAGATTGCCGGGCATGTGGTGATTGAAGGGCCCACCACCATCGGCAAACATAATGAAATTTTCCAGTTTTCTTCACTGGGCGCGAAGCCTCAGGATAAGAAATTCAAAGACGAGCCAACCTTGCTGGAAATTGGTGACCATAACACCATCCGTGAGTTTTGTACCTTTAACCGTGGCACGGTTCAGGACAAAGGCACCACCAAAGTTGGCAGCCATAACTGGATTATGGCCTATGTGCACATCGCCCATGATTGTATCGTCGGTAACCATACTATTTTGGCTAATAACTCATCGCTGGCCGGGCACGTGACCATTTACGATCACGCGATATTGGGTGGCTTCACGCTGATTCACCAGTTCTGCCAGATCGGCGAACATATTATTACTGCGGTCGGTTCTGTGGTGTTTAAAGACATTCCGCCTTACGTGACTGCCGCTGGTTATGATGCCGCGCCGCATGGTATCAATGCAGAAGGCCTCAAACGTCGTGGCTTCAGTGCTGAGAGCATTCAGCAAATCAAACGCGCCTATAAGGTGCTATACCGTCAGGGGCTATCGTTTGAAGAGGCCAAGATTGCGTTGGCCGAGATGGAAAAATCCTGCCCTGAAATCGGCCTCATGACTCGATTTCTCGCGCAAACAACGCGCGGCATTGTACGTTAATTCAAAGAAACTATGGCTAAGATTGCAATGGTGGCGGGAGAGGCCTCCGGAGACTTGCTGGGCTATCACCTCATTCAGGAGCTGAAATCACTGCATCCTGACGTTGAGATTTTTGGCATTGCTGGTCCTAAAATGATGGGCCTGGGCGCCAAATCATTATTTCCGATAGAACGCCTGTCAGTACGTGGTTATCTCGAGGTGCTCAGGCATCTGTGGGGTTTGTTAAAGCTGCGCAAGCAGTTGTACAAGCATATCCTGAAAGAACGGCCGGATGTGTTTATTGGCATTGATGCGCCGGACTTCAATTTCTGGTTAGAGCGTAAGCTCAAAGCCAAGGGCATCGCGACCATCCATTACGTCAGCCCTTCGATCTGGGCCTGGCGGCAAAACCGCATCCATAAAATCAAACGCGCTGTGTCACACATGCTGGCGCTGTTCCCATTTGAGCCTGCGCTGTATCAGCAGGTCGGTGTGCCGGTAACCTATATCGGTCATCCGCTGGCGGATGCTTTGCCTATGGAGCCGGATGTTGGCCAGGCCAGGGAAAAGCTCAAATTGAAGAAAAATCACGTGGTGATTGCCATGTTGCCAGGCAGTCGCCAGTCTGAGGTGAATTTTCATGCCGAGTTATTGCTGGAAACCGCCATTGTGTTTGATCGCTTGATGCGTGAGAACGGGCAGCAGGTCCAGTTTCTGGTGCCGCTGGTGACGCGCGAAACGCGTGACATTTTTACCAGTGCCTGGCACCAGCTATTAACGCAAAAACCTGATACTGCCATAGACCTGCAAATTATGTTTGGCCATGCGCATGATGCGATGACCGCGGCAGATGCCGTGTTGGTGGCCTCAGGCACGGCCACGCTGGAGGCGGCTTTGCTGAAAAAGCCTATGGTGATCACCTACAAAATGTCTAATATGAGCTGGCAGTTGCTTAAACGTATGCGCTTGCAGCCTTATGTTGGCCTGCCCAATATTTTGGCTGGCGAATTTATTGTGCCTGAGTTGTTGCAAAAAGAAGCGACGCCAGAAGGTGTCGCACAGACACTCTACAATTTACTGGCAGATAAAACCGGTCTCGCTGTGTTGCAGGAAAAATATCGCCATATTCATGCACAGCTCAAACAAAACAGCGCGCAGAAAGCCGCGGCTGTCGTCAAACAGTTCTTACAGGCTTGATGCTGATGCAACGATTGTGTGGCATTGATGAAGCGGGCAGAGGGCCATTGGCTGGTGCGGTGTACGCGGCTGCGGTGATCCTCAACCCTGAACGGCCGATTGCTGGCCTGGCAGACTCAAAAAAACTGTCTGAAGCCAAGCGTGATGCGTTGGCCGTTGAGATTAAGGCGCATGCACTGGCCTGGGGCATTGCCAGCGTCAGTGCGCAGGAGATCGATGAGATCAATATCCTGCAAGCCAGCCTGCTGGCCATGCAGCGTGCTTATCAGGCGATGGTGGCGCAGTTCGGGGTGCATGCAACACTCATCCAGGTCGACGGTAATCGCAGCCCGAAATTTGAGTTACCTTGTGAAGCAATTGTCAAAGGCGATAGTAAAGTCGCTGAAATTTCTGCAGCCTCTATCCTCGCTAAAACGGCCAGGGATGCTTCCTTGCTGGTGCTTGATGCCCAGTATCCACAATACGGTTTTGCACAGCATAAGGGCTATCCCACGGCCTTGCATTTGGCGCGTTTGGCGCAATATGGCATCACGCCGGAACATAGGCGTAGCTACGGTCCGGTTAAAAAACTCCTAGCGTAACTTGGGCGGTTTTGCCCAGGTTCCTGCATCAACTGATTCACGCGCTTGTTCTGGCGTATTCTCGTCGGTAATCCAGTGTTTAAATTTCTCTGGCGATGATCGCGCGCGTTGTACGAGCACGCTCTTTATGCCGATTGACTTTTAAATGTTAATAAAAGTTAATAATATTATGTTATTGTATTTATCAGCATCATATTTTGAGTGTGGATATATTACTTTAACCTGATTGAGAGAGCCTGATTATGTATGATAATCCATTGACACCGGCGCTATCTGATTTAATGAAAGCCTGCCAGAAATTTAAAACCACAGAATCCAAGGTGTTGGCCGTCCATTTAAACAAGTCACCGGCCACCGTGCGCACCGAGTTTCAGCGCGCCATGGCACTGATGAACGTCAACTCACGCTATGCAGCACTTAAAACTGCTGAGGAAAATGGTTGGCTGGAAGTATCGTCAAAAAAGCATTAAATCATATCAATTGCATCTATTTTCTTAGAAAATGTATGCAATTGCAGTATGGTCTTCTTTCGTTCAGTTGCGTAATTTGAATGCTTCAAATGTATTCAATCATAACCTGACTGAGGATGAAGCACCATGCAAAATCAACCATTTAAACGCCAAGTCGTTTCCGCTGAACTAAGCAAATTGCGGAGTCATTTTCAAACCCTGATTGTAGGCAATGCTAATTACTTTGGTCATTTGCCGGGCGCTGGCTTTCCCAAAGCGGTGCAAAAAATACAAGGCAATACCCACTATGAGAATCTGGGTTGTCTGGGATTGCAGCCGCAATTTAACCTACTCAAAGCCATTGTTTATATCAACCAGGACAGTGGTTACTCAGGCAGTTTGTGTTCGGCAGGCTCACAAGAATATGTCAGGTTTTATTTATCATTTGACGATGGGTCCACCTGGGTTGATCAGGGCCTGACCAGCTTAAATGTCCATGATGTGAAGCATGAAGGTCGCTTGGAGTATGCGGTAGAGATGCCGGTGGATATCAAGCGCTATTCATGCAAAAAAGCAAATCAGCTCTTGGCACGCGCCATTTTGTCCTGGGGGGTTGCGCCGCCTGCCAATACCCCACATTACACACCAGTGTGGGGCAATGTGGTGAATGCACATATCCTGGCCCAGCCAGTACAAAGCCTGCTGCTTAAAGATGTGATTGATAGTGCAATCTTGAAAGACGTGAGTGAATTGATCGATCTGGATCTGAAAATTCCCACTGCCGTGTTGCCTGTTAATTATGTTGCCCTGGAGCAAAGCTATCAAGAGGCGCAGTTAGCCCCACATCGGTTGGCTTATCCTTTAGTGCAAACATTGATGGCGCAGCCTGCTCAACTCAGTGCTTTGCAGGCGCAGGTAAAACACTCGTTTGGTCCGCTGAAGTTTGACTGGTCTAACGTCGTAGAGAGCATTGCCAATACCGATGGCAATATCGACTTTGAAGAGCTGAATTGTATCGGCCTGCAACCCAAAGCAACGCTGGACCATTTGGTTGGCATTTTGAAAATCAAGAAGTCACTGGGTTATTCAGGCAGCTTGTGCACCAAGGGCAGCCAAGAGTATGTGCGTTTTTACCTCGACTTTGGCGCGGGCTGGCAAGACATGGGCCTCACCTCTGTGCAAGTGCATGATATCAATAGCTTGCCTAAAGATGGCTTTAACTATGCGGTGTTTTTACCTGTCGATTTGAGCAAATATAAGCAACCCTGCAAGCAGGGGCCCGTTTACGCCAAAATGCGCGCGATCCTTTCCTGGAGTTCACCGCCACCCGCCAATACGCCTGACTATAAACCTGTGTGGGGAAATGCTGAAAATACCACAGTGATGTTAACGCCCGGCATCGCTGATCAGAGCGGAAAGCCAGCACCGGTGATCACGGCCATTTGCGGACAAAGTGTTGCCGACATCCATCCGACGACGGGGACATTGACCAACGCCGCGTTCAGCGATACACCGTTTGGCAACAGCCTCTGGATCAGTGGCCATATTGGCAATGCGCCAGATGCCAGCAGTGGGGTAACAAAACTCAAGTATCGCTTGAACTACAGCACCGATGGTGTCACCTTTAAACCGGTTGCTAACGCATTCAAACTGGCATTGGAGCAGTTAAGTGGCGGTACGTGGACCTTCCCGGCACCCGTCACGCAAGCACCGCTGGCAGATGGCTATATTGAATATCAGGAAGATTTGATTGCGCCGCTACAAACCTTTGTCAACCTGGATATTCTGGGCGTTTTGCACACGGCAGGCGATGCCAGCCCTTACCGCTGGTTACAGGTAGAAGTCATGGATGCTTTTAATCCGACGGTCTCTTATGTCTCAAATACGGTTAAGGTGCGGGTGGATAACACCGCGCCGACCGCCACTATTACCATGGATCAAGGGCCATGTTCTGATATTAAAGTCGGTGATGCCATTACCGGCAGTTATAGCGCGGCAGACGATTTTCTGGGCGGCGTTTCGATTGCGATTCTTGGTAATCCGGGAGGCGTGTTAACTAAAACACCCGTTGCGCTCACATCAAGCAATGAGTCTGGCACCTGGCGTTTAGAAACCACCGGCATGACCAAGTGTGGTTACGTCGTGCAGTTGACCAGTTCGGATCGCGCCCTGATTGGCTACGCCAGTGGTACCGCATATTACACGGGGGGCGGGCATCAATTCCAGCCAACGGCCATTGGTTTCTGCTTAAGGTAACTCTCCCTCATTGACGGTAATTGTCTGGCCATCTCGTTTTTTGGGGCCAGGCAATCAAACAAAAAGCCGCTCAATGAGCGGCTTTTACGTGTTTGGCTTGAATGCTAACGGCTTATTCAATCAACTGTGCTGTTTTGCCTGCTTTACCATTCATGGCATCTGCATCTGGCAGCGGCTCTTTACGTGCCGTTATTGTTGGCCAAACGGTAGAGAGGCGCGCATTGAGTTCAATAAAGTGCTGCTGGTCTGCAGGCACATCATCTTCAGAGAAAATGGCTTCTGCCGGGCACTCAGCGACGCACAGGGTGCAGTCAATGCACTCATCCGGGTTAATCGCCAGGAAGTTCGGGCCTTCAACAAAGCAATCTACCGGGCAAACATCTACGCAGTCGGTATATTTGCACTGAATACAATTTTCGGTTACTACATAAGTCATGTTTTAAATCCTTTGCCGGCTATTTCAGCCAAAACGATATTTTATTGCAATTTGGCCAACTTGACGATGTGTTGGCTTGTCTTTCCTCACCCTGGTGGTGATTAGACAGTGGTGGATTAGACAATCATGCCAGCGCCAACGGTGTTGTTGCTGCTTTCGTCAATAATAATAAAGGCACCCGTGGCGCGGTTTTTGTCGTAGCTGTCGACCATGAGTGGCTGTGCCAGTTTAAAGCTGACACGGGCGATATCATTCATTTTGAGGTCTGTCGCAGTTTGTTGCTCCAAAGTGTTCACATCCACCTTATATTGAATACTGCCAATTTTGGCCTTAGATTCGCGTGTGGTATGACGCACGATGTAAGTACGGGCAGGGGACAGCGGTGTCTCAGACAGCCAGCACACATGTGCTTCAATTTGTTTGACGGCTTCTGTGGTTTCGCTGGTTTTAACGATCATGTCGCCGCGTGAGGTGTCAATTTCGTCTTCCAGCAACAGGGTGATGCTTTGCTCAGTTTGTGCACTTTGCAGTTGCTCGTTACCCAGTTGAATGGCTTTTACTTTTGATTGGTAACCGTTTGGCAACACAGTCACGGCATCACCGACGGTAATCGCGCCAGATTCGACGCGGCCCATAAAACCACGGAAGTCATGTAGTTCAGGATTGGCAGAATCATGCGGACGGCAGACAAACTGCACCGGAAAACGGAAGGCTTCGTTCTGTTCGCTATGTGCCGCTGGCGCCGCTTCCAGAATGTCGATCAAAGTCTCACCCTGGTACCAGTTCATATTGTCCAAACGGTCTACCAGCATGTCGCCATTGAGGGCAGACATCGGCATGAACTTGATATCGCGCGCCTGTGCCAGGCCAATTTCGGTGGCAAAAGCAATGTAGTCTGCCTTGATTTTTTCATAGACGGCCTGGTCGTAATTCACCAGGTCCATTTTGTTCACGGCTACGACGATATGTGGAATACCCACCAGGTGCGCCAGGTAGCTGTGGCGACGCGTTTGCGTCAGCACGCCTTTACGCGCATCAATCAGGATAATCGCCAGATTAGCCGTAGACGCCGCAGTCACCATGTTGCGTGTATATTGTTCATGACCAGGCGCATCGGCAATGATGTATTTACGCGTGCCGGTACTGAAATAGCGATAAGCAACGTCGATGGTGATGCCTTGCTCACGCTCGGCTTGCAGGCCATCAGTCAGCAGTGACAGGTCTACCGCTTCCATGCCACGCTTTTGCGAGGTGCGCTCGATATTGTTTAGCGTATCGGCCAGAATGGTTTTGGTATCGTAGAGCAGGCGACCAATCAGGGTGCTCTTGCCATCATCCACGCTGCCGCAAGTCATAAAGCGCAGCAAAGAGTCGTTGTGTTGTGTTGTCATATTAGAAATAACCTTCTTTCTTGCGCTGCTCCATCGATGCATCGGACGTTTGGTCGTCCAGGCGGGTTGCCCCGCGCTCAGTGATGGTGGTCGTGGCTGTTTCCAGCACAATTTTGCTGACGTCAACCGCATCTGAAATCACAGGGGCGGTGCAGGTAATGTCACCCACAGTGCGGAAGCGTACCTGCATATTAATCACTTCTTCACCCGTTTTAGGCTGGTTGATCAATTCGCCATTTGATAAAGGTACGTTCACCGGGAAAATGGCGCCATGACGCATGACGATATCGCGCTGGTGAGCAAAGTAAATGCTAGGTAATTCCAGTTTTTCACGCTCGATATACTGCCAAACGTCCATCTCGGTCCAGTTAGAGATCGGGAAGGCGCGGATGTTTTCACCCTTGTGCACGCGAGCGTTATACAGGTTCCACAGTTCCGGACGCTGGTTTTTCGGATCCCATTGGCCGAATTCATCACGGAAACTCATGATACGTTCTTTGGCACGGGCTTTTTCTTCATCCCGACGGGCGCCGCCAATGCAGCAGTCAAAACCGAACTCTTCAATCGCTTCCAGCAAGGTCACCGATTGGTGTTTATTACGTGGCTCATCTTGTGATTTCAGTACCACGGTACCGCGTTTCATGGAGTCTTCCACGGAGCGCACGATCAGGCGTTCGCCTAATTCCGCGGCGCGCTGGTCACGGAAGTTAACCACTTCCTGGTAGTTGTGGCCGGTATCGATATGCAACAACGGAAACGGAAAGCGGCCAGGGCGGAATGCTTTTTCAGCCAGACGCAAAATGCACAGTGAATCTTTACCGCCGGAAAACAGTAATACCGGGTTGGCGCACTGGCCTGCGACTTCACGCAGAATATGAATGGCTTCTGCTTCCAGCCAGTCGAGATGAGATAAAGGTTGTTTCATTGTCATCTTTAAAAAACCAATCAAATTTTTAAACCGTCGATAAACACAGAGTGATGCTGATTAGGCCTTGGTCATTCTTGGAGCATTAAATGGCCTGAGACTAAAAAGAAATATTGTTCTTTTGATCAGCGTTCATCCGCATTTATCGACAGATCACTATTTCTTTACGTGCAATCCGCACTCTTTGCTGTCGGGATTTTCCCACCACCAGCGGCCAGCGCGGATATCTTCGCCCATGGCCACGGCGCGCGTACACGGCGCACAACCGATGCTGGGATAGAACTGCTCATGCAGGGCGTTGTAGGGCACCTCAAACAAGCGAATGTAGGCCCAGACTTCTTTTTCGGTCCAGTCACTTAGCGGGTTGAATTTTTCCAGTTTGTTGCCTGCATCGAACTCGCGTACTGGCAAGCTGGCACGGGTTGCGGCTTGTTCGGCGCGCATGCCGGTAATCCAAGCTTGCTTATTTGCCAGCGCACGTTGTAATGGCTCCACTTTGCGCATATGGCAGCAAGCTTTACGCAGGTCTATGCTTTCGTAGAAGGCGTTGATGCCTTGCGTACGCACATAATTTTCCACGGCTTCGTGTTTGGGGAAAAACACCAGCGGTTTGATCACGTAAGTTTGCTCAACCTCGCCCATCAGCGTATAGGTTTCAGCAGGCAGGCGGCCGGTGTCCAGTGAAAATATCTCAATGGACAGGTTTTCCTTGCTGATCAGATCCGTCAAGACCATGTCTTCAGCACCATAGCTGTTGGCAAAGGTGATCGCAGGAAATTCGGCCGCTGCAGATTGCAGCAAAGCCAATGCTTGCGCACGCTTGGTGTGGACGCTGGCAATCAGCGCATCTGTCAGCTGTGGACGGATGGCCGGGTTGTTGGCGGCCGGTTTGAGCATGCTGACGCCGAAACTCATGCGCGGCTGATCCTGCGCCATACCGGCACATCTGCCACACCGCCCTGGTAGGGCTGGCTGAAGTCGTTCAGGCTGGCCAGCGCATCTTCCGCTGAGCGGTCGGCACGAATCAGGAAGCTGTTGAAACCGGCGCGTTTGTGGAAAAACAATTGGTCACGCAATACGTCACCAATCGCGCGCAGTTCGTTTTTAAAGCCGAAGCGGGTACGCAGCCAGTTGCCCAGGGTGAAAATACGGCCATCTGCAAAACGCTCTACAAACACTGCAATCAGAGGCAGGCTGTTGAGGTCGGCAAATTCTGCCTGCAAAGCTTCGGCGGTTTCATTGGTCGCCAGGATAATGCCCAGTTCGCCAGTTGCCAGGCGCGATTGCAACTCTGCTTTGCGTGCCTGCCAGATGGTCAGTGGTACCAGAATCTTGCCGGTGGCAGGGATTTCGGTGTTGGCAATTTGCTCGGCAGTGTAGGTTTGTTCGCCTGTCAGTTTAAACAGCACCACTTTACCGGCCTGTTTACGCACAGACTCTTCACCGGCTGCAGGCGGCACCACGCGGGTCCAGGTATCGGCTACGATGCTGGCTTGGCCATTGGCGGCCAATTGAATCAGTTGACTCATTATGCAGTTTCCTTTTCAGCGTAGACATGGGCTTTGAATGGCGCGACGCCCAGACGACGTACGGTATCAATAAAACGCTCTTCGTCCTGGCGCTCGCGTACATAGACCTCAATCAGGCGCTGTACCACACCTGGCATTTCTTCTGCCGAGAATGAAGGGCCAATCACGCTGCCGATGCTGGCGTCATTACCTTGTTTACCGCCGACGGTGACCTGATACCACTCGGAACCATCCTTATCGACGCCCAGAATACCGATATGGCCGACGTGATGGTGGCCGCAAGCGTTCATGCAGCCTGAAATATTGAGTTCAAGGTCACCGATTTCATGCAGGTAATCCAGGTTGTCGAATTGCATTTGAATCGCTTCGGCAATCGGGATCGACTTGGCGTTGGCCAGGCTGCAGAAGTCGCCGCCCGGGCAGCAGATAATATCGGTCAACAAACCAATGTTAGGCGTTGCCAAACCGGCTGCATGGGCTTTTTGCCATACAGCAAACAGGTCAGACAATTGCACATCGGCCAGAATCAAATTTTGCTCGTGCGAGGAACGCAATTCGCCAAAGCTGTAGGCATCTGCCAGGTCTGCGACCACATGCATTTGCTCGCTGGTGATATCACCAGGCGCTTTGCCGTGTGGTTTAAGCGACAGCGTGACAGCACGGTAACCAGGCACGCGGTGCGGTTGTACGCAACGCTTTACCCAGGCCGCAAAGGCCGGGTTGCTGGCCACTGCCGCGTCGAAAGAAGCATCGTGCGCAGGCAAGTCCTTGTATGGCATTGGTTCAAAATACTTGGCAACGCGATCCAGTTCGTTTTGCGTGATGGTCAATGGGCCATCTTTAAAGTGCGCCCACTCTTCTTCTACCTGGCGCTTGAATTCTTCAATGCCCAGGGCTTTGACCAAAATCTTGATACGCGCTTTATACGCGTTGTCGCGACGGCCATGAATGTTATAGACACGAATCACGGCTTCGCAGTAGGACAGCACGTGCTGCCATTCCAGATGCTCGCGAATCACGGTGCCCAGAATTGGTGTACGGCCCAAGCCGCCGCCTACCCAGACTTTAATCGCCATCTGGCCTTGATCGTCTTTGTAGAATTCCAGGCCGATATCGTGCGCTTGCACAATCGCGCGGTCTTTTTCTGTGCCTGACACCGCAATTTTAAATTTGCGTGGCAGCAGGGCGAATTCAGGGTGGAACGTACTCCATTGGCGCATGATCTCGGCAATCGCACGTGGATCAATAATTTCATCTGGTGCAATGCCGGCAAACTGGTCAGTGGTGATGTTGCGGATGCAGTTGCCAGAGGTTTGAATGGCGTGCATTTCAACTGTTGCCAACTCGGCCAGAATGTCTGGCGTGTCTTCCAGTTTAGGCCAGTTTAATTGCAGGTTCTGACGCGTACTGAAGTGGCCGTAGCCACGGTCGTACTGCTTGGTAATATCACCAAGCTTGCGCAATTGCTTGCTGGATATCAGGCCGTAAGGCACGGCGATACGCAACATGGGCGCATGGCGCTGAATATACAGGCCGTTTTGCAAGCGCAGCGGGCGATATTCTTCATCCGTTAACTCGCCAGCCAGATAGCGGCGCGTTTGGTCGCGGTATTGGGCGACGCGTTCGTTGACAATTTGTTGATCTATAGGGTCGTATTTGTACATGCTTGAGTCACTTTGTTCGCAAAAAGCGAAGAGGCAATATTTTAATGGAAAATCAGCTTAAAGCCTACAAAAATCAATATCATAGCCAGCGCAATCCGTACCCAGTGCTCTGCCACGCGTGAACTCAAGTGGCTGCCGAGATAGATGCCAGGAATGGAGCCTATCAGCAAAGTGCCCAGCAAGTGATAGTCTATGGTGCCCAAAGAGGCATGACCGAGGCCTGCGACCAGAGTCAGCGGCACGGCATGCGCAATATCACTCCCGACAATGGTGGTGATTTTTTCTTTAGGATAAAGCAGAATCAGCGCGGTGACACCCAGCGCGCCAGCACCCACCGAAGTCAGCGTGACCAGTGCGCCTAGCACCGTGCCCAGTACGACGGTCGCACCTGGCACGTAGCGTGCTGGAATCCACTCCTCTTTTGCGACCAGAGACATCAGCTTGTTGCGCAATAGCACGGCGACTGACGTCACAATCAGGGCCACGCCTAGCCAGAATTTGATGGTAGACACGACATTGCCTGATTGCAGATCCATACTATGCAGCGCCCATAAGGTCAGCATGGAGGCGGGGACGCTGCCCATGGCCAGACGTTTTACGATTACCCAGTCAATGTTGCCAAGTTTGCCATGGGCAAAAATGCCAACGGACTTGGTGATGGAGGCGTAAAGTAAATCTGTGCCCACGGCCACAGCCGGTTTGATGTTGTAAATCAATAGCAGGATAGGCGTCATTAACGAGCCGCCACCTACACCGGTGAGTCCAACCAAAAAGCCAACCACAAAACCTGCCAGTATGTATCCGAATTCCATGAGGAGTATCTTGTAAAACTATAAACCGCGGAATAGTATCAAGTTTTTAATGATTGATTTAATAATCAGATGTTCTATGATATAGCATTTGGTTATATGAGGTCGGGTGATGAAATTCCACCAGTTGCGCTATGTGCATGAAGTTGTGCGGCAGCAATTAAACATTTCTGCGGCATCTGAAGTATTGCACACCTCACAGCCTGGTGTCAGCAAGCAGATTCAGCTGTTAGAAGAAGAGCTGGGCTTGCAGATTTTTCAGCGCAATGGCAAACGTCTGATCGGTGTCACCGAGCCAGGCCGTAAAATCGTTGAGTTGTCAGCGCGTGTCATGCTGGATATGCAAAATATCAAGCGGGTCGGCGATGAATATAGCCGTGAAGATAGCGGCGAACTGACGATTGCCACCACCCACACGCAAGCGCGCTACCGCTTGCCGTCTGCGGTCAAGCAGTTTATTGCACAATATCCCAATGTGAAATTGACCATCCACCAGGGTAACCCAGCGCAAGTGACCGAGCTGGTTGCTTCCGGTGAGGCTGATGTAGGCATTGCGACAGAAAATATTAGTAATGACGAGCGTTTGTCCTGCTTGTCCTGCTATGAGTGGAACCGTTGCCTGGTAGTGCCGCCACAGCATCCTCTGCTGGCTAAAGCGGTGCTGACGCTAAAAGACCTGGCCGATTATCCTTTAATTACCTATGACTTTGCCTTCACGGGCGGCACGTTGGTGTCTAAGGTGTTTCACGACGCTGGCTTGCAGCCGAATGTAGTATTTACCGCGATTGATGCCGACGTGATTAAAACGTACGTCAACCTGGGCTTGGGCATTGGCCTGATCGCCAATATGGCATATGAAGAAACGCGTGACGCGCCACTCAAGAGCCTGGATTGCAGCCATCTGTTCCCGAATAGCACGACTTATCTGGGGGTGCGCCGTGATGCTTTTCTGCGTGATTACATGCTGAATTTCATTACCATGTTGTCGCCGCAATATGACAAGCGCACCGTGCAACGTGCATTTCATCAAGACCTGTGATCGCAGTCACACCGATGTGCATGGTGACATGCTGTAATGCCTTTATCTGTGTGAGACATTAAGGGGTTGGTCATGCGTTTATCCATATTGAAGGTATTGTGTTGCCTGGGTTTGATCATGAGCTTGCCAGCCTGTGCCGCACCGGCGCATGTGCGTGTCATTGGCCATGGCATGCCGGATGTAGACCTGGATAACGCGATTTATGAAGTGCCGGTCAAGGCCGGTGTGACTTATCAGGATTTAATCGATAGCCTGAAATCCATTTCGGAAGGCATGAATTTCGTCAATCCGGCCAATTTCCCGATTGGTGAGCATATGAAGCTTCGTGGCCAGGATCCGCAAGGCGTGAAAGAAGTACGCACTTTTTGTAATTTAAGTATGGGCACAGAGATTATTCTCGATCATCCTGAGTTTCTGGTGTTTGCACCTTGCCGCCTGGCTATTTACGAAAAAGCGGACGCCAGCGGCAAACGCCAACTATATCTTGGCCTGGACCGGCCCACGCATGATTTGAAAAATATCAAACAGCCGACTGCCCGCGCACAAGCCTCGGCGCAGCAGCTTGAAGATGCCTTGATCGAACTGATGGAAAAAGCCCGTCGTGGAGATTTTTAGTATTTATTATCAAGACATTCTTTAGCCACAGAGGACACAGAGCGCACAGAGAAAAGCTATGAGTGTACGCCACAGCACATCAGAATATAGCGGACTGATGTTGCTCCCTCTGTGGTCTCTGTGTCCTCTGTGGCTAAAGGTTTTTTTAAACCATTTCGCGCTTCCGGCAAAACAACAATCTTCCCCTTTTTAGAGCCATCCCCTATACTCAACTTAACTTTCATTGTTAAGAGTACATTCCATGGTGCAACCTATGCTCATCGCAAAAAATAATGACGTCGACAGCGTCATGCTGCCAAAAATGGCTAACCGTCATGGCCTGATTGCCGGTGCAACCGGTACTGGTAAAACAGTGACCTTGCAAAGCCTGGCTGAGCAGTTTTCACGCATCGGTGTGCCGGTGTTCATGGCAGATGTCAAAGGCGACTTGTCTGGCATGAGCCAGGTCGGCGGTGGCAATGCCAAGGTCGAAGCGCGCGTGCAGCAATTGGGGCTGACTGACTATACCAATAAAGCCTATCCGGCAATGTTCTGGGATATGTTCGGTGAAAAAGGCCATCCGGTACGCACCACCTTAAGTGAAATGGGGCCGTTGCTATTAGCGCGCATGCTCAACCTGAATGATGTGCAGGGCGGTGTATTGAATGCGATTTTCAAGATCGCCGATGACAATGGCATGCTGTTGCTTGATATGAAAGACCTGCGTGCGATGGCGCAGCATTGTGCTGAAAATTCGGCCACTTACCAGACGCAATACGGCAATATTTCCACGGCCAGCGTCGGCGCCATCCAGCGTGCCTTGCTGCAACTGGAAACCGAGGGCGGTGATGTCCTGTTTGGTGAGCCGGCCTTGAATCTGGAAGATATGATGCAAACCGATGCCAAAGGATTAGGGTTTATCAATATCCTGGCAGCGGATAAATTGCTGAATTCGCCTCGTGTCTATGCGACGCTGTTGCTGTGGATACTGTCCGAACTGTTTGAAAAATTGCCTGAAGTCGGCGACATGGAAAAGCCCAAACTGGTGTTTTTCTTTGATGAGGCGCACCTGTTATTTAACGACGCGCCCGCCATCCTGATGCAAAAGATTGAGCAAGTGGTGCGCCTGGTGCGTTCCAAAGGGGTTGGCGTGTATTTTGTGTCGCAAAACCCGCTGGATATTCCAGATGTCGTGTTGGGCCAATTAGGTAACCGCGTGCAGCACGCGCTGCGTGCGTTTACGCCGCGCGACCAGAAAGCCGTGCAAGTAGCGGCGCAAACCTTCCGCGCTAATCCCAAATTAAACGTGGCAACTGCGATTACCGAGTTGGGGGTGGGCGAGGCGCTGGTTTCTTTCCTTGATGAAAAAGGCGCGCCGACCCCGGTTGAGCGGGTGTTTGTCTGTCCACCAGAAAGCCGTGTCGGCCCGGCCACGGACGCGGAGCGCAAGCAGGTGATGGCGCAATCGCTGGTCGCTGGCGTATACGATAAGCTGGTCGACCGCGAATCGGCTTACGAAATTCTCAAACAACGTGCAGATCAGGCGGCATCAGCCACGCAGGCACAAACGCAAAAAGAAGAAGAGGGCTCTGGTTTTGACCTCGGTGGCATTTTAGGTGGCAAAACCAGCCGCTCGGATTCGGTGCTGGAATCTGCTGCCAAATCAGCTGCGCGCGCGATCGGCTCTCAATTGGGCCGCGCCATTATCCGCGGCGTGTTGGGCTCGATTCTTGGGGGTAGCAAGACCAAGCGTTAACCATGGTGTTGATTATCAGCTTTGATAAGTGAATGAAGTCAGGAATCCTGCATGTTAAGTGATATCGACATCGCCCAGGCCGCGACGCTGGAACCGATTGTGGCGGTGGCTGGCAAGTTGGGATTGTCGGCGGACGATTTGCATGCATATGGTCAGCATATGGCCAAACTGACGCAAGCCACGGTGAACCGGCTGCATGCCCAGCCAGCCAAAGCCAAGCTGATCCTGGTGACGGCGATCAATCCGACGCCTGCCGGAGAGGGTAAAACCACCACGACTGTTGGCCTCACCGATGCCTTGAATCAGGCCGGTTATCACGCGCTTGCTTGCTTGCGTGAGCCTTCGCTAGGACCGGTGTTTGGGATGAAGGGTGGGGCGACCGGCGGCGGGTATGCGCAGGTGGTGCCGATGGAGAATATCAACCTGCATTTTACCGGCGACTTTCACGCCATCAGTGCCGCCAATAATCTGCTGGCAGCGCTGATTGATAATCATATTTACCATGGCAATGCATTGGGTTTCGATCAGGTGACTTGGCGCCGTTGCATGGACATGAACGACCGCGCCTTGCGCCGAATCACGCTGGAAAATGCCGTGCATACCGGCTTTGATATTACGGTCGCCAGTGAAGTGATGGCTATTTTCTGCCTGGCGACCGACCTGTCGGATTTAACACGCAGGCTGGGGAAGGTTCAAGTGGGGTTAAATCAGCAAGGAACCCCAATTCTGGCCAGTGATTTGCAGGCTGAAGGCGCGATGGCGGCTTTACTCAAAGATGCTTTTCAGCCTAACCTGGTGCAAACGCTGGAAGGTTCGCCTGCATTGTTGCATGGTGGCCCGTTTGCCAATATTGCGCATGGTTGTAACTCACTGGTAGCGACGCAAACCGCTTTACGCCTGGCCGATTACGTGGTGACCGAGGCTGGTTTTGGCGCTGACCTGGGCGCAGAAAAATTCATGGATATTAAATGTCGTCAATCTGGCTTGCGGCCGGATGTGGCAGTGATTGTGGCCACCGTGCGCGCCTTGAAATATAACGGCGGTGTGGAAGTCGCTGATTTGAATACCGAAAACTTGTCGGCGTTGGCTATTGGTGTTGCCAATCTGGAAAAGCACATTAGCAATTTGCGCCAGCACTTTGGGTTGCCGGTACTGGTGGCTCTGAATCATTTTACGGCCGATACCGCAGCAGAAGTCGCTTTGGTCCAAGCTGCCGTTGAGGCGCTGGGTGCCAGTCTGCATGTGTGTCGGCATTGGGCGCAAGGCGGCGCAGGCGCGCTGGATCTGGCGCATGCGGTGGCTGCACAAGTGCAACAGGCTGCCACGCCACACTTGCTGTATGCCGATGATCTATCGCTAGCGGAAAAGCTGACCACTGTTGCGCAGAAAATGTATGGTGCCAGTGGCGTCACTTACAGTGCGTTGGCCCAGCAGCAATTGGAACAGATCAAGGATGCCAGCCAGGGGCTGCCTGTGTGTATCGCTAAAACACAGTATTCCTTGTCCTGCGATGCTAAGCTGCGCAATGTGCCGCAACATCATGTCCTGCATGTGCGCGAGTTGCGTTTGTCGCGCGGTGCTGGTTTTGTGGTGGCGATTTGTGGTGACATCATGACCATGCCGGGTTTACCTAAACAGCCCGCCAGTGCGCGCATCAGCGTGGATGCCAATGGTAGAATAGTGGGACTTTCCTGAAGTACTTGTCATGCAAACCTTTAGCCAGCTCGGCCAGGCCGATCACACCATTAATAAATCCCGTTTTATTGCCCGCGCCAAGCGTTGTGAAGATGAGCGCGAGCTTGCTTTGTTTTTGCGCCAGTTTGCCAGTGACCATCAAACGGCCGGGCACCTGGCGTATGCGTTCAGGATGAAAACGGCAGAAGGCATCGTGGCGCGCTTTTCTGATGCAGGTGAGCCTGCTGGCACTGCGGGTAAGCCCATCATGCAAATGCTGGATGGCCAGAATTATGTCAATTGCTGTGTGGCGGTCGTGCGCTATTATGGCGGTATTAACCTGGGCACTGGTGGTCTGGTGCGTGCTTATGGCGGCACTGCCAAACAGGCGATGGACCAGGCAGGCAGCATGCCTTTTGTGGAAATGGTGCAGCTCAAGATATCGACCAGCTACAAGCGTGTGGATGAGTTGACGCGTGAAGTGCAAAAGTGCCATGGCGAAATTCTGGACAAGAAGTTTGATGAAGCCGTCCATTTTTTGCTTAAATTACCGCTGGATGCTGCCAGGCAAATACAAGCCAAATTTTAACCAATCTTATTTCTACCTGAACCTCATCAACCGGAGCCTGTAGTGACCCAAACCCAACGATTTGATATTGCGACCTACATCTTGATGGCGGTGTTGATGTGGCTGGTATTGCAAGTGCAGTTGCTGCCAGCATTGCTCGTTGGTCTGTTAGTGTTTGAGTTAATTCACGTCATTTCGCCGTTAATTGCACGAAAATTGCCGGGAAAATACGCTAAATGGCTGGCTGTGGTGCTGATTGCCACGCTGGTGATTGGCTTGCTGGTCGCATTGGGCATGGGCATCGTCACCTTGATTCGCAGTGATGCTGGTGGCCTGGCGGTGCTGTTTGACCAACTGGCCAAAATTATTGAAGACTCACGCAAGGTGTTGCCGCCATGGTTGAATGAACGCCTGCCCGATGATGCCATTACGCTGCAACAAACGGTCATTGATTGGTTACGCGCGCATTCAGCCGACTGGCAACTGCTGGGCAAGGAAGCCGGGCATCATTTGGCACATATCCTGATCGGCATGGTTATCGGTGCGATGATCGCCTTGCATGACGTACAAACCAAGGTCAACCATAAACCGTTTGCGCAAAGCCTGTTGCAGCGCATCACCTTGTTTGCGCAGGCATTCAAGAATATTGTATTTGCACAGGTGAAAATTTCTGCCGTGAATGCGACGCTAACCGGGATTTACCTCGCAGTGATTTTGCCGCTGTGTGGCGTACATTTGCCGTTTACCAAAACCATGATTGCCATTACTTTTCTGGTTGGCTTGTTGCCCGTGATCGGTAACCTGATTTCCAATACCGTGATTGTGATTGTCAGCACCAGTCATTCATTTATGGTGGCCATGGGCTCGCTGGCGTTTTTAATTGTGATCCACAAGCTGGAATACTTCCTGAATGCGCGTATTGTCGGTGGCCAGATTCGCGCTTATGCCTGGGAGTTACTGCTGGCCATGTTGCTGATGGAGGCGACCTTTGGCTTGCCCGGCATCGTGGCGGCCCCTGTGTATTATGCCTATATCAAGAGTGAGTGCAGGGCGCGGGACTGGGTATAAAAATCAGCTGTGATTGATCAAAAAATAAGGCTCGCCGTGGCGAGCCTTATGCGTTTGCAGCCGTGTTTATTTCAGCTTATACAAGCGGTTTTCCAGCGTCTTGCCACCACTGATGTTGTCCATCTGGTCGCCGCTGACCAGGCTTAGTTGCGCCAGCCGGTCGTCCGGGTGTGGGTGGGTCTGGAACAACAGGGCGACACTGCCATCATTGTTATTGATGGTTTCCATGTCCTGCAGCACCTCCGCCAGGCCATAGGCTTCGTAGCCAGCGCGTGCAGCCAGTACTGTGCCCATGCTGTCCGCTTCAAATTCGGCACTTTTATCCAGGTTGCGGGCGCTGATTTCTGCGCCGGTGGAGACTGCGCGCTGGGTCAGTTTGTTTTTGCTGATTTTCTCTTTTAAGAATGAGGTGCCCGCATCCAGCAAGGCCTGTTTCTGCATCACTTTCAGGTGGTGTTTTTGCACCACATGGGCGATCTCATGCCCCAGGACACCGGCCAGTTGCGCTTCACTGCTTAAGCGTTGATACAAGCCTTTGGTAATCAGCACATAGCCGCCTGGCGCGGCAAACGCGTTGACATCTGTGCTTTCAATGACGCCAAAATGCCAGGGCAAGTCTGCGCGCTCGGACTGGCTGGCCACCCAGCGGCCCACTTTGTTCACATATTGCTGTAACTGTGCGTCATTGACCAGGGGCGCAGCACCGAGAATGGTGCCGGTGACATTGCGGCCAACCGCAATTTCGTCTTCGCGGCTAGGATTTTTCCAGTTGATATTGGCCAGCTTGTCCTGCGCTGACGGAGTGCTTTGTGACGTGGTCGTGGCGGCTGCTTCAGTTTTGTTGGTGGTGCCTAGTTGCTCATTGACGGCGTCTTTGAGTACGCCTTTAAGGTCAAGCGCAGACGCGGTGCCCCATGCCAGGCTGCTACATAATGCAAGCGCCATCGCTTGTGTTAAGGTCTTGTTCATTGTGCGCCTCCCGTAAAGTATGGATATTGATGGCTGCTGAGGCCGCCGTTGCTGGCAAATTGCTTGGCGTCTTCTGCGTTCACCGTGTAGCTTTCCAGCTTCTTGGTTTCTACTTCGTTGAATGATGCCGTTTTCAGATCTTCGGCACTCAGGCCGCGAATACCGGTGGTCGATACGACTTTTCCGGTGCCACTGCGGCCGGTAGCCACGCCGACCACGCCTGCGACATTGTTGCCACCCGCGCTGTTGCGTTTAACCGTGAGCAATCGTACCCAGCCGGTTTTGCCGACGGCTTTAATTTGTAGCCAGGCGCCTTTTTTATTGAGGATTTCGACAGCATCGTTTTTATTAACGCTGCCGACGACCTTGGCGTCGCTAAAGGTATCCGCCCGTAACTGGTCCGCTTTGAGGGCGACCCCGGTCTCCGCTGCGACTGCCTGACTGCATGCGAATGCCGTCAGTAGCCAGAATAAGCTTTTTTTGATCATGCCTTGTTCTCCTGATTGTTGTTATGTGTAGTGCTTTGATCGCTAGATAAGTCCGAATGACTTAAAGCGGCCATCTCCAGCTGTATCATGGCTTGTGCAAACAAGATGCGCCACTGTGCGGCCAGTTGTGATGCGTTGTTGGCAATCTTGCCCTGATGCGACCCATAACGCACGACGGGCTGGCCAGGTAGACTCAGTTGATTAATTAATGCTTGTAATTGTGCCGATAGTTGCTGCGCATCTTGTTGTGCCGCTTCGCGGTAAGTTGCTTCCGGCGCATATTGCCAGCTGACCATCACCATATCGCCAAACAGGCCCCAGATGCCGCTTTGCGTGCCGGTGAGAATATCGATCTGCGTCGGTGCCCGGCAGGCTTGCTCGATTTCGCGACGAATGCGTTTCATAGCCGCATCGCCCAGTGTTTCCTGGCTTTCGATGGCAATCGGCATCAACAGCACTTCCAGCTCGTTGCTACTGGAGGTCAGGCCAAATGCTAGCCAGCGTTGCAGTGCACGGTCGGTGGCCAGCGCATAGATTTTGGCGACACCGAAATAAGCCACGGCCCAGAAGATAGGCGCGGCCAGGTCCAAATAGGTATGAAACAGGTTGATGGCCAGGTAAGACAACACCAGCAAACCAATCTGGCTACCGGTAAACACGCCGTTAAAGCGGTCGCGGTCAATCTTGAAGTAAAACGCCAGCGTGGTCAGCCACACCAGTAAAAAGCTCAGCAGGATATAAGGCAGCTTGCCGCGCCAGACCTTGAGGTAATCCTGGTGCAGGCTGTTATCCAGCGCCGTGGCGAGGATTTCAACGCCTGGAAACTGCTTGTCCATGGCGGTGGGTTTGATATCAAACAGGGCGGGGGCGGTGGAGCCGATGATGACAGTCTTGTCCTTGAACTCATCCTTGCCTCGCTTGGGTTGTGCACTGGTGAGGTCGCGGTAAACGTCGCTAAAGCTTACGTAGGCATAAGTGAACGGTTTGCCACGCCAGTTAAGCAGCATTTCGTCCGGCGTATTATGGCTGATCTCCCCTTGGGCATTGGCAACCACCAGTGGCAGCGCGGGTAAGGTCCAGCCTCTATCCTGGTGGCGCATGCGGTATTGGCGCACCACGCCATCGTTATCCGGGTACACATTATGCGTGCCCAGGCGACCTGGCTTCCAGGCACCTTTGAAATAAGGTGGAATTGCGGCAAACGTGGCTTGTTTGTCCGCATCGGTTGCTGCGACCAGCCCAGGAATTTGCGCATACTTCAGCTGGCTCTGGCTATCCTGGCTGGCGTCCAGGCGCAGCAATGGAAAGAAGCAGTGCTGGCATTCGCTAATCACATCATTAAAGTAGCTGTCACTGTCCGGGTTGTAGACGTCGGCATCTGAAAACACAATATCAAAGACGATGGCTTTCGGTCGTTGCTGCTGGATATTTTCCACCAGTTCGCCGATCACCTGGCGCGGCCACGGCCAGCGGCCATATTCCTTGGCCATGGCGTCCAGGCTGGCTTCATTGATATCAATAATGACAATGCTCTGATCAGCTGCCGGTTTGAGGATACGGTTTTTGACCATGAGGTCAAACGCTTTATCGCGCATATTCTGGCCGACGTGAAATACAGCCGCATCGAGCAGAATCACCACACTGAATAACAGGGCCAGATACAGGTAAAAGTTATTTTTTAACTTGCGGGTCAGGCTGGCCAGCCAGAAGCCCAGCATCAATTTGAGTTTTAACATATCGCTCCCTTGTTATTCTTTGCTTGTGTTTCGCTTGATCTTTATGTCAGATGACCCGAACGGGTCATTGTGACCATGAGTCGTCGTCAGTATTCTAGCAACATCACAAAGACGCAGCGATCATCATCTACTTAAATCTGAATTTGTTTTAGATGTTTGTTTGATTGATTGTCAGCATCCAGGATGCCTTTATGTCATTGTGTTGTGTTTTTCAAGTTTAAAGTCTCTTTATAGCCCCGCCAATGCGGGGTTTTTTCTTTTTTATTTCCGGTCACTCTCAATCGGCGTAGTCAGGCCCGTCATATAAGCTTCATGCCAGTGAAAACTTTCTGACATACAGTTTCTCAAGAATGCTCAAAGCGACACAGTGCGCAGGCCCTGTGTTTAAAAACAGTGAGCGACATCGTAAGCGTACTTAAGAGAGGAATTCAGAATGAAACTTAAACCTTGGCTAATGGCAGGTTTGCTGGGCACAGCCATGCTGTCTCAGGCACAAGCTGCCGAATTGATTCAAAATGGTGGTTTCGAAGTGCAGGGCGTAGATAGCTACGACATTTCCGGCTGGCAGATGGCCGAGCAAGGCTTTTTCGGCAGCGTATTGTCACAATCAGGCAATGTGTCAGAAGTGACAGGCAATGCTACTGTAGGCGCTTATCAGGGCAGTTACTATGGCTTGCTGGATAACTACGGCCTGGCTGGCAATGTGTTGTACCAATCCTTTACTACGGCTGCCGTGAGCCAGGCAACCTTGTCGTTCCAGATGTTTGTCAATAACCAGAATGCGACGACTGAGATTGATGCCGCTGGCCTGGATTACAGCGTGGATGCGACCGATCATCCTAACCAGCATGTGCGTGTGGACTTGCTGAAGGCTGGCAGTGACCCGTTCTCGACCGATAGCGCAGATATCTTGCAAACCCTGTATGTGGGCGGTGCTAACGGCAGCCTGGCAGTCAATAACTATATCAACTACCAGTTTGACTTGTCTTCCAGCCTGGCTGCTGGTGGCAGCTATGTGTTGCGCTTTGCCACCGTAGCCAACCAGAGTTCATTGCAACTGGGTGTTGATAACGTCAGTCTGCAAGCTGTTTCATCTGTGCCTGAGGCGGATACAAATGCCTTGATGCTGGCTGGTCTTGGCATGATTGCGGCGGTGATGCGTCGTCGTTATTCATAACTTACAATATTAAAAGCTGATAAAGGAATCAACATGCAACTGTTTAACTTGAAACGCACGGCCATGGTCGCCATGCTGCTGGGCTCACAACTTCTTTCTAACGCGGCGATGGCTGAAGATGCCCAGTTCTGGCTGAACGATGGTGCTGCCAGCCTGAATGACAGCAAGAAGCTGGTACCAAATGCCAAAAAAGCGAAAAACGTGATTTTGTTCGTGGGTGACGGTATGGGTATCTCTACCGTGACTGGTGCGCGTATTTTTGAAGGTCAACTGAAAGGCATTGACGGCGAACGTCACAAATTGTCTTTTGAAGAGTTCCCATATGTTGCCTTGTCTAAAACATATTCTACTAACCAGCAAACGGCTGACTCTGCACCAACCATGACGGCCATGATTTCTGGTGTAAAAACCAACGATGGCATTTTGTCACTTAACCAGTCTGTGGCGCGTAATGAGCCTAGCCCAACAGTATTGAACGCTAACAAAGTGACGACATTGCTGGAGCAAGCCGAGCAGGCAGGCAAATCCACTGGCGTGGTTTCAACTGCACGTATCACACACGCCACACCAGCAGCTACTTACGCGCATATCTCTAACCGCGACTGGGAAGCGAATGCGAACCTGTCTGCCGCCGCTGCCAGCAATGGTGTGAAAGACATCGCTGCGCAACTGATTGATAACTTTGGCAACGGCAAAATTGGTGATGGCATTGACGTAGTATTTGGTGGTGGCCGTAGCTACTTCCTGCCTAACAGCATTACCGATATCGAAGGCACCAAAGGCCGCCGTACTGATGGCCGTAACCTGACACAAGAATACGTGAGCAAGTTTGGTGGTGTGTATATCGAAAACCAGACTGCATTTAATGCTTTGAATCCAGTGACCACGAACAAAGTGCTGGGCCTGTTCAATCCATCCCATATGGAATATGAGCAAGACCGCCCGAATGACATCGCTGGCGAACCATCACTGGCTGACATGACGGGTAAAGCGATCGATATCCTGAAGAAAAACCAGAACGGTTATTTCCTGATGGTAGAAGGCGGTCGTATCGACCATGCTTCGCATGCCGGTAACGCCTATCGTACGTTCAAGGATGCGGTGGCATTGTCTGATGCAGTGCGTGAAGCAGCGTCCAAGGTGAATCTGAACGACACCCTGATCATTGTGACGGCTGACCATAGCCACACTTTGACCATTGGCGGTTATCCAAAACGCGGCAACCCGATTTTGGGTAAAGTGGTTGAGCCAGGCAAAACCACACCAACACTGGCAGCAGATGGCAAGCCTTACACCACTGTGAGTTTCGCCAACGGCCCAGGTTACCACGTTAACTCTCCAGGCGATGCTGTGTATAACGAGTCTATCGCTGCAGGTCGTGTCGTAGATATGTCTGGTGTGGACACTGAAGATCCTGATTTCCATCAGGAAGCACTGGTACCACTGAGCTCAGAAACCCACGCCGGTGAAGAGGTAGCAATTTACGCCATTGGCCCTAAAGCCTACCTGGTACACGGTGTTCAAGAGCAAAGCTATATCTACCAAGTGATGAAAGATGCTTTTGGCTTCTAAGTTGCGGTATGCTGGTGCATAGCGAGTGATTGCAGGGCAGCTTCAGGCTGCCCTGATCCCTTTAGTCGGAATGGAATAAAATGATATTTAAAAAATCAGCTGGATGCCTGGCATTGATGTTGATGAGTGCTGGCGCAATGGCAGATGACGTGGTGAATGCGCGTTATGAAACGGTGCAGTGCGCTTTGCCGTGCAAGGCAGAAGAGGCCAAACATGTGCAATGGTGGCTGATGCGTGAAACGAATCAGGTGGAGATACGCAATCTGTATCAAAACGGTGAACCGGCGCATCACAGCAGCCTGTGGCTGAAAAAACCGGCCGGGCAAATGAATTATGTGTATTTGATGCACGATGAGCGTCGCGCCATTGATTATGCCGATGTGGATTTAAAACTGTTGTCCATCAAAACCGATGAACAGTTCTGGCAACTGAAATCACAGTTGGTGACAGATAGCGAACTGGCCAGCTTGCAGAAAGTAGACGCAGCGTCTGCCACGCAATATGGCTACCCGATAGAGAAATATGTGGGTACTTTAGGCGATGGTATCCGCAGCGAAGTATGGTGGATTCCGGCATTAAAATTACCTTATAAAGTCGCTTATACCTACCCGCAGCACACGGTGAGCATCCAGTTGCAATCGTTGCAACCAGCTGCCAAGTCTGAGCAGGCCGTAGAAATCGCGCCTGGCACCTCACTGACGGCACTTAGCAATTACCAGCATGTGGATTATGCCGACCTGGGCGATATGGAGCACAATCCTTCGGAAATGCAATGGCTGGCCAAAGCGCACGGCGCGCCTGGTTTACATGCGCATGAACATTAATGCTTTAGCTTAATCGTTGTTTCAATACACCCGCATCCTCGCAGCCGAATTTGCTGCGAGCCGATGTGGCGTACACGGTCATCGGCTATAATGCCGCCATGACGCTACAAATTATTCAGTTATTCCTCTTGCTGCTGGTGATTGCCATGCTGGTCTGGCAGTGGCGCACACAGCAACACGCCGCACAACAGGCACTGGCGCAATTACTTTCCCAACAGCTTGAAGAAAAACATCGCTTGATGATGAGCGAGATGCATCAGTCACTGAATCAATTGGCCGACCGTTTACAAAGCCTGAATGCGGATCAGCAAGACCGTTTGCGCGCACAATTGTCGCAAGAGCTGACGGCGACGCGTGAAGCGATGCAAGCCCTGCAAGTGGCGCAGCGCGACCATTTAAGCCAGAGCAGTGAGCAACTCAGCTTGAGTTTGCGTAACGGCTTGTCCGAACAGGGCATGTTGCAACAAAACCTGTTGAAAACTGCTTTGCAAACCACCACTCAAAGCCTGACCCAAAGCATTGAAGCGCTGACCAAAGTGGTCGATGGCCGCCTGGAAGAAATGAGTGGCAAGGTGTCTATTCGCCTGGAAGAGGGCTTTAAAAAGACCAACGAGACTTTTGTTAGCGTGATGGAGCGCCTGGCCACCATTGATGAGGCGCAAAAGAAAATCGATGGCCTTAGTGTCAATATGGTCAGCTTGCAGGAGTTGCTAGGCGACAAACGCAGTCGTGGCGCCTATGGTGAGGTGCAACTGGAAGGCCTGGTGCGCAATGTGTTACCCGTCAACAGTTTTGCCATGCAGCATACTTTGAGCAATGGTGCGCGCGTCGATTGTGCCTTGTTCCTGCCTGAGCCGACCGGCACGGTGGCGGTAGATAGCAAGTTTCCGCTGGAAAACTATCACCGCATGATAGACAGCAGCCTGGGCGAACTGGTGCAGGCACAGGCTTCCAAATTGTTTAAGGCCGATATCAAGAAACACATCGACGATATCAGCAGCAAATACATCATCGCCAACGAAACCTCAGATGGTGCCGTGATGTTTATTCCCGCCGAAGCGGTGTTTGCCGAGATTCATGCCTACCATGGCGATGTGGTGGATTACGCCATGCAAAAGCGCGTATGGCTGGTGTCGCCGACGACCTTGATGGCTGTGCTCAATACTGCCCGCGCTGTGCTTAAAGACGTTGAGATGCGCAAGCAAGTGCATATTATTAAAGACGAACTGGGCAAACTGAGTAAAGATTTTGACCGTTTCGATACCCGCATGAAGAAACTGGCCGATAATATCCGCCAGGCGCATGAAAACGCGCAGGACGTACATATCAGCAGCCAGAAAATATCCAGGCGCTTTGCCCAGATTGAAAAAGTAGAATTGGCGCAGACCGCCGGCCTGGAGCCGCTGGACATGCTGGATGAATTAGACGAGGCCGGAAAGAACAACCCATGAAGATCACCATTTTATATTTCGCCCGCATCAAAGAGGTTGTGAATTACTCATCTGAGGATGTCGTGTTGCCAGAAGAGGTGGAGACCATCATCGCGCTTAAGTCATGGTTATCTGGCCGTGGTGCGACTTGGCAGAAGCTGTTTGATGGCAGTGGTGTGGTACGCGCTGCGATTAACCATGAACTGGTTGATGACATGGCGACGTTTGATGAGGGCGATGAGGTGGCGTTTTTCCCGCCGGTGACCGGAGGATAGGTTGAGCGAAGCCATGTATCTCAAAGTGTCTGTGCAGCCTGGCGATTTTGATGTCGGCGCCGAGTTGCAACAATTGAGAGCGGCCACGCCGCAAGCGGGGGCGCTGGTTAATTTTGTCGGCTTGGTGCGCGATGTGTCCACTGACGGTCAAGTGAGCGAAATGGTGATTGAGCATTATCCGGGCATGACCGAAAAAGCCTTGCAGCAGATTGCGCAACAGGCCACGCAGCGCTGGCCATTGCTCGGCATCCGCTTGATACATCGCGTCGGTTCGCTCACGGCGCAGGCGCAGATTGTACTGGTGGCGGCGACCAGCTTGCATCGGCAAGCGGCGTTTGAGGCCTGTGCTTTTATGATGGATTATTTAAAGACCGAAGCGCCTTTCTGGAAAAAAGAAGTCGGTGATTTTGGTCAGCACTGGGTAGAAGCCCGTGCATCTGATGAACAAGCAAAACAACAGTGGAAACTGCCTAAATGATGCAAGTACTTAGTCCCAATGAAATGACTGTTTCTTACAAACTGTCACCCATGTCGTTTGAATCTACCGAAGAGCTACTGGACGCTGCGGATTTGGGTCTCAACGATTACGGCTGGAAACTGCAGCCCGAAGCACAAAAAACATTGATGATGGGTTTGTCATTGCAGCAGGCTGGCAGCAATGTGCTGGTGCTGGGCACCCCAGGCTCTGGCCGGGCCGGGCTAACCATGGCGGCGATGAAGGCATCCGCAGTCACTGGCATTGATAGTTCGCTGACGGACCTGGTGGCGCTGTATGACTTTAGCCAGCAGGCTTGCGTGAACTATATCAAATTGCCCGCTGGGCTGGGTGCACAGTTGCGCACGGTCATGGAGTCTTTTATCAAAGGGCTGATTGCTGAAATGCAGCAATGGCTTGATGCCAGCGGCCAGGTCAATCTGTCTAAAGCCGAAACCTGGCTGGAAGAGCGTGTGGATGGTTTGCGCTCACAGTTAAGCAGTGCCAAATTGTCGTCATTCTTTAATATCATCAAACCGGAAGTGCTGGCCTATTTGCAAGCCTGGCAGCAAGTAGGGAATGATGGCGACAATGGCTCGGACAGTATTATCAACGATAGTTTCTTGTCACGTTTTCGCGTCAATTTGCTGGTGGACCAGCGCGCTAACCTGACATCAGGGGTGAAGCAACCGGTAGTTGAGGAAAAAGACCCTGGGTTTGCAGCCTTGTTTGGCATGCTGGAAACTGCCGTGGGTGAGGCGGCGCAATGGCCGGAGTTTTTACGCTTGCGTGCCGGTAGCTTGCATCAGGCCGATGGCGGGATGTTGCTGCTGCATTTGCGTGATTTGATGCAGGATGAAGGCAACGGCAGCGCCTTGCTGGAGAAGTTGTATCGCCTGATGCGTAATCGTGAAGTGCAGATTGAAGATTGGGCCAATCACGCCCAGCAAGGCGCCGGTGGTAACCGCCACGCTGCGCTGCCGGTACATGTGAAGATTGTCATGATTGCCAGCCGCGAAGATTATTACGATTGTCTGGAAGCGCAACCGGATTTCTTTGATTTTTTCCCCATTAAAGTTGAGTTCGAAGATCGCGTCACGGCGACGCTGGATAACTATGCCTGGATCGCCGGCTATATTGCACGCAAATGCCAGCAGCAAGCGCTGTCTCATTTTAGCGGTGCGGCAGTGAATGTGTTGCTGCAGTTTATGCATAGGCTGGAAGAAGACCAAGGCCGTATCAGTACGCACTTTGCGCATCTGGACCAGTTGATGCACGAAAGTGCGGCGGTTGCCGACAATGCACGCCTGATTACCGATGCGCATGTGAAACAAGCGCTGTCCGCACGCTTGCTCCGCCAGCAGTTCTTTGAGGCGCAGATTCGTGACTCGATTATTGATAACGAGTTGCTGATTCAGGTCCATGGCAACGTGGTTGGCCAGGTCAATGGTTTGACCCATATCGAGCTGGGGGATGCCAGTTTTGGTTCGCCTATCCGTATTACTGCCCGTTGTTACCCAGGCCGCAGTGGGGTGATCAACATTGACCGCGAAGTGAATATGAGTGGCCCCACGCATGACAAAGGCATTTATATTTTGCAAAACTGGCTCAGTGCCAGTTTTTGGGCGCTGGCGCCGTTAAGCTTGAGTGCTTCGCTGGTATTTGAGCAGGAGTATAACGGTGTCGAAGGCGATTCAGCGTCCTGTGCCGAGCTGTTTGCCTTGCTGTCTGCGTTGACTGGCTTGCCAATCAAACAAGGCATGGCCGTCACCGGCGCGTTGAATCAGTTTGGTGAAGTGATGCCGATTGGTGGCATCAACGAAAAAATTGAGGGTTATTTCCGCGTCTGTGAAGCGCTGGGCTTGAATGGCGAGCAGGGGGTGATTATCCCCAAACGCAACCAGCGCCACCTGATACTGGATGAAAGCGTGGTGACCGCGGTCAATAATGGCATGTTTAAAATTATTGCTATCGACCATGTGCTGGAAGGGATTGCGCACCTCACCGAGTGTGAAGCAGGCACGCAAGAGGCGGATGGCACCTATGCGGGTGACAGCCTGATGGCACGTGCGCAAAGCGCATTGGCCAGTTACCGTCATACCCTGGAACGTAATCAGGCACGCATGGCTTATTTCCAGCAACATCAAGACAATCATCTTAATCTCTAAGTTTTATGCCACGTACGCATCACCGTAAACAGGAAGCGCCACCAGAAAAAGACGATGGTTGTCGTTTGGATAAATGGTTGTGGGCTGCCCGTTTTTTTAAAACCCGCAGTCTGGCCGCAGAAGCGGTCGATGGCGGCAAGGTGCGTATTGATGGTGACCGCGCCAAGAATGCGCGGGAAATGAAGCCAGGCATGCGCGTCAGCATCAAAAATAAGGATATGCAGATCGAAGTTGAGGTGCTGGCATTAAGCAATGTGCGCCGTGGCGCGCCAGAGGCTGCGCTGCTCTACCGCGAAACAGATGAAAGCCAGCGTGTGCGTCGGCAGGCGCAGGAAACGGGCGCTGATCAATTTGCCGAGCGTGACCGTGGCCTGGGGCGTCCGACCAAGCGACAGATGCGGGATATCCAGCGCTTTACCGGGCGAGGTTGAATAACGCTTAGCTTTAAGATTTTCCCTAGCTAGGGCGGCGTGCACCAGCAGGCATGCCTGTTTTCGCCACAGCCTGTGCCCGGCAAGACACATCCAGTTTCTGAAAGATACGTTTGAGGTGGTTTTTGACCGTATTGGCGCTGATATTCAGGATCATGCCGATTTCGAAATTGGTTTTACCACTGCGTACCCAATGCAAGATTTCCTGCTCGCGGTCAGACAGTCCGCCTTGCGCCATGTTATCGAGCAAGTCTTCATCTTTAACCACGGGTGCCAGATGGCCAACACGGCGGATAGCGGCATCCAGGTGTGGCATGATCATGCCCAGCATCTGGTCTGGCACAGTAAACTCTTTGGTGCGATCGAAAAAGACATAGATGCAATCGGCTTTACCCCGCGTATCGCGTACACCGTACACCATTAAAGAGTGCATCTTAAGCAGTTGCTGTGTAAACGGGTTAGGGGATTGCGCATGAATGCCGCTGGCGTCAAAGCGATTAATGACATACCACTTGTCGTCATTTTCTACCCAGCGCTTATAGAGATTGCACATCAGGTAATTCACAATGGCAGAGTCTTCGAGCAAACGTTGTGTGGACGCTTCCGGCAAGGAAGACGACACATCAAAATGTAGTTCGCCACTGCTAAAGTCACCCCATGCCGCCAACAATACATCGTGCCGCATCAGCGGATGAATGTCTTGTTTCAGCCAGTTAAAGAATTCAATATGGCGTTTGATCGCATACGAGTTCTGTATGGCCTGCAGGATGCCTTCCCAATGGGTTTGTTTTTTTTGTACCAGCATGCAGTTACCTCAAGTTATTCTTGCGCAGGGCGAACTTTGCCCGCTGTGTCTTTATGGTCTCAAGGGTTTTACGGCGTAATTTGCAGCTTCTTTAATATGATAGTCTCTGTGGATGACGGAAAATATGCTTGATATAAATCAATTGCTGTCAGATCTTGAATTTTTCCTTTTAAAACAGGGTCATACTTGCGTTAAAATGCAAAGGTAAATAATCGTATGGATGCGTGGGTTGGAGCGGAAACACATGGGTAGATTAAATAAACTTCCAAATGGTGTGCGTTATCCCAGTCATAAAGAGTGGCAGTTGTTGAAAAAACTGCCTAAATGGTGGCTGCTGGGCACTCTGGTGTTTGCGACACCCTTAGTGCATGCCTGGTGGCAACATGGCGACTTGCTGACACGGGACGTTGAACGTACGGCCATGTTTCTTGGTTTGCTGTTTACCTTCTGGTTTTTTATTGGCGCCATGACCATCGGCCTGATCGTGATCATTATTATGAAAGGGCCGGGCTATGTGTCTGACCCTTATTACCTGCCAAAAGAAGACAAGACGTTAGAGAATCCGCCCAAAAAGTAATAAGTCCTTGATTGCAGCATGAAATCCGGTTTATAATCGCGTGCTTTGCAACCTTGCCACACTTTGATCGCAAGCAATGTATGCTCCCAGCAAACGTTGATTGGTTCTGAAGGTGGCTAATAACCACAAGGAAATCTCATGCGACACTATGAAATCGTGTTTATTGTTCACCCTGACCAGAGTGAACAAGTGCCAGCAATGATCGAGCGTTACCGCGCTCAAATCACTGGCAATGGCGGCAACATCCACCGTTTGGAAGACTGGGGCCGTCGTCAACTTGCCTATCCAATTCAAAAAGTACACAAAGCCCACTACGTGTTGATGAACATCGAAGTGAGCCAAGAAGTACTGGAAGAAATGGAACACGGATTCAAATTTAACGATGCTGTATTACGTCACCTGACAATCGCGACGAAAACAGCAGTCACAGCACCAAGCCCAATGATGAAAGAGGAAAAATCCAAAACCATCGTTGGTGACGCACCTGCTGCTACCACCGAGGCTGCTGCTTAAGTGTTGTGAATACGCTGGTGATTGCGGCAACCATTCAATCTATTGAAGCGTTGCGTTACACACCGGCAGGCTTACCCTTGTTGCGATTGCAATTGCAACATGATTCAGAGCAAAGCGAAGCTGGCCTGAATCGGAAAGTGCAGTGTCTATTACCTGCGGTGCTGATTGGTGAAAAAGCCAATCTGTCATTGCAAAGCGGCGATCACATCAAAGTCAAAGGGTTTTTGGCACAGCGCAGTGCAAAAAGCACGCAAGTGGTACTGCATATACAAGAATTACAGCGAATACAGTATTAAAGAATTTAAGGAGTTTCAAATGGCAAGAGATATGTACAAACGTCGCCGTTACTGCCGTTTTAGCGCAGAAGGCATCAAAGAAGTTGATTACAAAGACGTAGATCTGTTGAAAGATTTCGTTTCTGAAAACTTCAAAATCATCCCAGCCCGTATGACTGGTACCAAGGCTAAATACCAACGTCAACTGACAACCGCGGTTAAACGCGCACGTTTCCTGGCGCTGATGCCTTACACAGACAAACACCCAGGTTAATTGGCGGCTTAGGAGAACAACATGCAAGTAATTTTATTGGAAAAAGTAGCAAACCTGGGCTCATTGGGTGACGTGGTTAAAGTGAAAGACGGTTACGGCCGTAACTTCCTGATTCCACAAGGTAAAGCTAAACGTGCAACAGAAGCAAACAAAGCTGTTTTTGCAGCACAGCGCGCTGAGTTGGAAAAGCAACAAGCCGACTTGTTGGCCGTTGCGCAAGCACGTGGCGAAAAACTGGCTGGTTTCAGCCTGACCGTGACTCAAAAAGCGGGTGTTGATGGTCGTTTGTTCGGTTCCGTGACTAACATGGACATCGCTGAAGGCTTGCAAGCACAAGGTCACGAAGTGAAAAAATCTGACGTGCGCCTGCCAAACGGCCCACTGAAGAACATCGGTGACTTCGCTGTGAGTGTTGCGCTGCACCACGACGTGGTTGTAGACATCACTGTGACAGTGACGCCAGAAGCTTAATCAAGCCTCTGCATGCAGTACAAGAAAAGGCTACTTCGGTAGCCTTTTTTCTTTTTAGCCACAGAGCCCACAGCGTTTGTGGCTCGTGCTGTATAAAGTTACTCGATAACTTACAAGTATAGTGTATGAGATTTTTCTCTGCGTCCTCTGAGATCTCTGTGGCTAAAGTATTTTAATCTTTCATCTGTCCTGAAAGCTCAAAAAGCCAGACTGCTTTTCGGTATAATCACCAGATGGCTGATGAACAACTCGAATTCTTAAAACTCCCTCCACATTCCATCGAAGCTGAGCAATCGGTCTTGGGCGGGCTGTTGCTCGACAATGAAGCGCTGGACAAGATCGCCGATATCCTGGCCCCGCAGGACTTCTATCAGCACGACCACAAGCTGATTTATGAGCATATTGCGCGCTTGATTGAGCGCAACCAGCCTGCTGATATTGTGACGGTGGCTGAGTCGCTGGAAAACAGCAATGAATTGACTACCGTGGGTGGTGTCGCTTATCTGGGCGCGCTGGCACAAAATACGCCGACCGCGGCCAATATTCGCCGCTATGCGGAAATCGTGCATGAACGTTTTGTCATGCGCCAACTGGTCACTGTCGGCACCGATATTGCCGAAAGCGCTTATCTGCCGAATGGCCGTAATGCACAGCAATTGCTGGACGAAGCCGAAGCCAAGATTTTCCAGATTGCTGAAGGTGGTAACCGCAAGAGCCAGGGCTTTTTGGGCATGCAAGTGTTGTTGCCGCAAGTGGCAGACCGTATTGACTACCTGTATTCACGTGAAAATCATTCTGATGTGACGGGTATCCCGACCGGCTTTAGCGACCTTGATTCCATGACCTCTGGCCTGCAAGGCGGGGATATGGTGATTATTGCCGGTCGTCCGTCCATGGGTAAAACGGCGTTTGCGATTAACATTGCCGAAAACGTGGCGCTGGAGACCAATAAAGCCGTGGCCATTTTCTCCATGGAGATGGGCGCCACGCAGCTGACCACACGTATGATTGGTTCGATCGGTCGCCTGGACCAGCATAAGATGCGTAACGGTAACCTCGAAGACGAGGACTGGGAAAAACTGACCACAGCCCTGGGCAAACTCAACGAAGCGCCGATTTATATCGATGAAGGTGCTGGTTTAAGCAGCTTTGACGTGCGCGCCCGTGCGCGTCGTTTGCATAGGCAGACTGGTGAGCTAGGCCTGATCGTCATCGACTATTTGCAGTTGATGAGTTCACCAGCTGGCCGCCAGGGTGAAAACCGGGCGACAGAAATTTCAGAAATCTCGCGCTCGCTTAAAGCCTTGGCTAAAGAATTAAACGTGCCATTAATTGCGATTTCGCAGTTAAACCGCAGTGTGGACCAGCGTCCGGACAAGCGTCCGGTGATGAGTGACTTGCGCGAATCTGGCGCGATTGAACAGGATGCCGACTTGATCATGTTCGTGTACCGGGATGAGTACTACAACCCGGACAGTGCTGAAAAAGGCACGGCCGAAATCATTATCGCCAAACAGCGTAACGGCCCGATTGGCCGCGTGCGCCTGACCTTTATGGGCGCGCATACACGCTTTATGGATTACGCCAACGCCGCGTATATGCCTGACGAGTATTAATCTGGCTGGCATTATATATGCGTCCTATTATTGCTCATATTTCAGAAGCTGCGCTGGCGCATAACCTGGCGCAAGTCCGGCGCTATGCGCCGCAATCCAAAGTCATTTCCGTCGTCAAGGCCAATGCCTATGGCCACGGCCTGCTCAATGCCGCGCGTGGACTGAAGGAAACAGATGCCTTTGCCGTACTCAACATCAGTGAGGCGATTGCCTTGCGCGATGCTGGTTACCAGCACCCGATTCTATTGCTGGAAGGCGTATTCTCGGCTGACGAAATGGCACTGGTTGACCGCTATCATCTGGATACGGTGGTCTCCCATCAAGCCCAGTTGGCGTGGGTGCTGGAGAGTGCCCCCAATATTCCGCTGCGGGTTTACCTGAAGCTGGATAGTGGTATGCACCGTTTGGGCTTTCAGCCGCATGAGTACGGTCACGCATTACAGCAGTTGGCCAGTTCAGTGAATGTGCGTGAACTGATATTGATGACCCATTTCGCCAACGCAGATGTGGCCGATGGCACGGGTGCTGCCATGCAAGTTGTGGCGCAGGTGATGCCAGCCTCCTATGCACGCTCGCTGGCCAATTCTGCTGCGATTGTGCAGCAGTCACATACGCATGCCGACTGGGTGCGCCCTGGCATCATGCTATATGGCGCGACGCCTGTGGCTGAAAAATCAGCCAGCAGCCTTGGCTTGAAACCGGTAATGACATTGCAGTCAGGCTTGATTGCCGTACAGGAAATTGCCGCGGGTGAGAGCGTGGGGTATGGCAGCCTGTTTACCGCAGACAAACCTACGCGCGTGGGCATTGTGGCTTGTGGTTATGCGGACGGTTATCCACGGCATGCGCCTACGGGCACGCCCATTGCCGTAGCCGGTCATTTAACCCGCACATTGGGGCGGGTCTCCATGGATATGCTGGCAGCCGATATTACCGATATTCCACAGGCTGCCATCGGCAGTACGGTCGAGCTGTGGGGCGAGCAAGTGCCGGTAGATGCGGTTGCGCATGCCAGCGGTACCATAGGCTACGAATTGTTATGTGCCGTCACGGCCAGGGTGCCTTTTAAAATTCATGGCTAAAGCAAAAACACAATATACCTGCACCGAATGTGGTGCGTCTGAGCCTAAATGGCAAGGGCAATGCCCGAGCTGCAATGCCTGGAATACGCTGGTAGAAACAGTGCCCGAAACGGCGACGCAAAGCCGTTTTGCCAGCCTGGCGCCCACCGCACAGTTGCAGAAACTGGCTGAGGTCGAAGCGCAGGATGTATCGCGGCAGGCGACAGGTATCGCCGAATTTGATCGTGTATTGGGCGGCGGTTTGGTGGCAGGCGGTGTGGTGCTGATTGGTGGCGACCCCGGGATTGGTAAATCGACGCTGTTGCTGCAAACTGTATGCAAGGTGTCGCAAAGCCTGAAGTCTTTTTATATCAGCGGTGAAGAGTCTGCGCAGCAGATTGCCATGCGTGCACAACGCCTAGGGCTGGATGCTAGCCAGGTAGATGTGCTGGCCGAGATCAACCTGGAAAAAATCAGCCAGGTGCTGCAACAGCACAAGCCAGATGTAGTCGTGATCGATTCAATTCAAACCGTGTATTCTGAGGCCTTGCAGTCGGCCCCGGGGTCTGTGGCACAAGTGCGTGAATGCAGTGCGCAACTCACGCGCATTGCCAAGCAACTGGGCATCAGCATGATCCTGGTGGGCCATGTCACCAAGGAAGGTTCTCTCGCTGGGCCGCGCGTGCTGGAGCATATCGTCGATAGCGTGCTTTACTTCGAAGGTGACCAGAATTCAAGTTTCCGCTTGATCCGCGCCTTTAAAAACCGGTTCGGCGCCGTGAATGAGTTGGGCGTATTTGCCATGACTGAAAAAGGTTTACGCGAGGTCAGCAATCCTTCGGCCCTGTTTTTATCGCATCATGAGTCGCCAGTGCCTGGCTCCTGCATTACCGTTACCCAAGAAGGCACGCGTCCTTTGCTGGTTGAAATTCAGGCGCTGGTAGATACCGCACATGCACCTAATCCCAAACGCCTGTGTGTCGGCCTTGAGCAAAACCGCCTGGCTATGCTGCTGGCGGTATTACATAGGCACGCAGGTGTGGCCTGTTTCGACCAGGATGTATTTATCAACGCTGTCGGCGGCGTCAAAATCAGTGAGCCTGCGGTTGATTTGGCCGTGTTGCTGGCTATTGTGTCGTCATTGAAAAACAAACCACTGGCCAATAAGCTGATTGTATTTGGTGAGGTTGGTTTGGCTGGAGAAGTGCGGCCAGTACAGCGCGGCCAGGAGCGCTTGAAAGAAGCGGCCAAACTGGGCTTCACACATGCGATTATCCCCAAAGCCAATGCCCCCAAAGGCGGTGTGGCCGGTTTGCATATTGATGCGGTGGACCGGTTAGAGCAAGCGATAGACGTGCTGCGCGCATAAAAAAATGGCAACGACTGCCGGGAATGCAATCGTTGCCAGAGAGTGAGGCTGCCCAGAAGAGGGAGGACAGCCACAGGGAAGCGGTTGTGAGCCTGTATTTAGGCTAAATCATTAAAAAAACTCAGTTTGTTTCGGATTGTCAGTTTTTAACTTTTGGGCATTCTTCGCCGTTTTATCCATCACACTTACTTCTACACGCGTTAATGTCGCCTGGCATGCGCGTAGCGCCTGGTCATCACTGGCTAATCTGACACATTCCACCTGCTTAGCCAGTTGTTTAATAATGCGTTGTTTGTTATCCATCAATTCAGCATAGCTTTCTGTAGATGGCGTAGCTGATGCAAAAATCGATATATTGACGAGCAAACCTGTGGTCATCACGGTGGCGTATTTCACGGTGATTGCCTTTCTGCGATGAACGATGCATGCAGTATAAAAAACGGGGGCGGGATTGTCAGTTACAAACGGGTGGGGTTTTGTAGCAATTTGTAGCGACTTCGATACAGGGGAAAGCTATCCATGTTTTGCGCCACTGCGCGGCCATTTAGTCACAAAAACTTCATGCAACTATTCGCAACAAGTGCTTGCCCAAACTGGGTGTCAATTATCACATGGGTGTGACAATAAGATGACACTTAATAAAAAATGCATCAGGAGCAAAAATAATGAAAAAAATCATTTTTCTTTTACCACTGATCGTCTCTGCATGTGCCAGCGTGACTCCTCACCAATATACGACGCAACAAGGCAAGATGGGCTATACATTGACGTGTAGCGAGTTCAATACGACATGGGAGCAGTGCCAGTCCAAGGCGGGTGCACTGTGTTCACAGGGTTATGAGGTGGACAAACAATTGTCTTTTAAAGAGAGTTTTCCTGATAGTGGGGATGGTATTTACCGGCCAGCGAATAATCACCTCGCGGTCGTGTGCAAAGATTCGGCAGGTTAACGGTTATACGCCGCTTATGATCGCCTGCGCGGCCGTGAAGCCGCTGGTGACCGCGCCCTCAATGGTAGCAGGGTAGGGCCCGGCGATATAGTCACCGGCCAGAAATATTTGCGAATTAGAGGTGCGTGTCGCCGGGCGTGGCAAGTCTGGTGTACAGCTAAAAGTGGCGCGCTTTTCGGTGATGATTTGCGACCACTGAGGTTGCGTAGGCAGTGACATCTGATAGGCAGATAGCGCCTGGTTGATTTCATCAATACATTGCTTCACCAAGGCGGCTTTATCGGTGATGAGTGGGGGATGCGCGCTGATGACTACAGCGAGTAATCCTGGCTGATCGCAACATTGTCCGCGGTCAAATACCCATTGTGCCAGGCCATGGCATAAACCCATGATGGGGTAAGGCAAGCGCGTCTCGGCGCCGTATTGCAGGTAAACCGTGGTAATTGGCTGATAGTCGAATGCCGGGCTGGATGGCAGTTCACCGACGATGGTTTTGAGTTGATGCGGGCCTGCTGCAATAATCACATTGTCGAATGTTTCTGTGCCTGTCGCTGTCGATACTTCACAGCTGTCTTCCTTGGACTGTATCGCGGTGACAGGGGTGCGTAGCCTGACATCACCACCTAATGTTTTAATCCGCTGTAGCAATGGTTGTATCAATGCAGTGGATAAATCGCTTTTCACCACCAGCAAGTCGCTGTCCTGACGGCGGTGTTGGAAGCTATCGCGTAGTACATTGAGAAAAGTTTGGGCGCTGGCCAGGGTAATCGGTGTATTCAGCGCCGCCAAACAGAGAGGTTCCCACAAAGTGCTAATCGCGATAGATGTTTGCTGACCTTCAGTCAACAAGGCGGCAACGGTGCAATCATGAGGCAGTGCAAATGCCTGTTGCTTGAGTTGCTGCATCCAGCAGATCGCGCGCCACTTGCTATGCCAGTCCAGGCCTTGTGCGGTCAGCAAACCCCACAACAAATGAAGTGGTGCGGGTAGCCACGTGGGTGTGACCAATGACATGCGTTGGGCACCATTGTGCATATGCAGGGCCAGTGGCAGGCGCATAAACACTTGTTCTGCCTCTATGTGGGCCTCTTGCAGCAAGGTCAGCGTAGCGCGATATGCGCCTATACACAGGTGTTGGCCGTTATCCAAGGTGGTGGCGTCATGGGGGACACCACGTGCCCGGCCGCCTGCTTGTGGTGCGGCTTCAAACACGCACACTTGGTGGCCATGTTGCAACAGCCTGAGCGCTGCAGACACGCCAGCCAGCCCGGCACCGATGATCGCAATTTTACGGTGAGTAGACGCGGTAGCGATCATGCTTTGCGATAGTTAAACCATGCGCCCAGCGCCAGTTTGAGCTTTCTGAAGGGAGGCAGCACCACTTTATGCGTCAGCACCAGGTTGGGCTCAGGTTTAATTTCCTGCAACAGCGCGCGGTAAATAGCGGCCATCATGAGTCCCGGCAATTGCGGTTTGGTATCAGCCTTGGGGAGTTGGCTCAGCGCTTTGTCATAGAACATTTCCGCGCGTTCAATTTGCTTAAGCAGCAACGCCTGTGTTTGTGGCGAAGCTTGACTGTTGAGTAACTGATCTTCAGTCACACCCGCACGTTCCAGTTCATCGAGAGGAATATAAATACGGCCGCGTCGGGCGTCTTCACCGACATCGCGAATGATATTGGTCAGTTGAAACGCCATGCCAAGGTCATGCGCATATTCCAGCGTCGCCTGGTCTTTGTAGCCAAAAATTTGTGCAGAAAGCAGCCCGACCACGCTGGCAACCCGGTAGCAATACAAGGCCAGTTGCTCAAAGTCGGCGTAGCGGTTGTATTGTGTGTCCATTTGCATGCCGTCGATGATTTCAACGAAATGCGCTTCTTGCAAATGAAAAGTATTGACCACCGGTTTTAAGGCCTGGGTGACCGGGTGCTGCGGGGTTTCATGAAACAGTCTATGGATTTCCTGTTTCCACCAGGCGAGTTTTGTTTGCGCGATCTGGTAATCGGTGCATTCATCCACCACATCATCCACTTCGCGACAGAACGCATACAGCGCGGTCATGGCCTCGCGCCTGTCTTTAGGTAAGAACATAAAACTCAGCGTGAAACTGGAGCCACTTTCACGGGTTTTTTGTTGGCAATATTGTTGCGGTGTCATTGTTTAAACAGGGCTTTCAGCAAAATCAGTGGCCAGTCATAGGCTTTCAGGGTCGGGCGATGATGATAGATATCGCCACGGCAGGATTTTAATTTATGTAGGATACGTTCGCCACCTGCAATCATCATGCGCAACTCAAAACCGATGCGGCCTGGCAAGGCGCGACCTAGTGATTTACCGGCTAGCAGCATGGTTTCTGCGCGCATCACATTGTGCATGAAAAAAGCTTGCCAGGGCGCATCCACACGCTGTTGACGTAAATCCTGCTCACTGATGCCTGCGGCCTGCATCTCGTCCAGACTCAGGTAAATGCGCCCAACCGCACCGTGTTTTTGCAGATCTGGTGCGATGTCCTGATAAAAATTAATCAGTTGCAAGGCGCTGCAAATCTGGTCAGACCACAGCCGGTGTTGCGGCGTATCGCTGCCATATAGTTGCAACATCAAGCGGCCTACCGGGTTGGCCGAGCGGCGGCAGTAGTCCAGCACCTCATCAACATTGGCATAGCGGGTTTTAACCACGTCCTGTTTAAAAGCATCTATCAGGTCTAGCAAACATTGCACGTCCAGTTTGTGGGTGTTAACCACTTGCTGCAAGGCGATAAATAAGGGCTTAGCTGGCTTGATATAGGCCTGGATCAGCAATAACTCGTCTTCATACGCTTGCAATGCTTGCAGCCGTGACGCTTCAGTCGCATCGCCTTCATCAGCAATATCATCCGCTTCACGCGCGAACTGGTAAATCACCGTGACTGCATGACGCAAATGGGCGGGTAACAGCAGGGAGGCAACCGGGAAGTTTTCATAGTGCGTTTGCGCCAGCGTCAGGCTGGGAGATGGCTCGGCTGGCTTGGAAAAGGCTTGCATGGCTTAAGTATGCCATAAATCCGTGATACGCTTACGCCTTGCAGATGAACAAGTCTAAAGAGAAATCAAAGTTGGGGATGACAGGATGTTAGGCATTATTGGCGGTACCGGATTGACCGCGCTGGATAATTTAAATATTTCGAAACGCTTGATCGTACGTACACCGTATGGCGAACCTTCACAGCCATTGGTGTTTGGCGAGATAAATGGCAAAGAAGTGGTGTTTCTGGCGCGTCATGGTGGCGGTCATACCATTCCACCGCATGCGGTGAATTACCGGGCGAATATCTGGGCGCTGCATTCTGTCGGCGTGCGCAACTTGCTGGCGGTCGCTACCGTCGGTGGCATCGCCCGCAACCTGATCCCGGGTGATATTGTGTTGCCGAACCAGATTCTGGATTATACCTACGGCCGCAGTAACACTTATCACGATGGCATTGAGCTGCCTGTGCGCCATATCGACTTTACCCAGCCGTATTCACAGGCCATGCGCGAGCGCTGCCTGCAAGCAGCGACAGACGTTGGCTACAGCGTGGTGGATGGCGGTGTCTATGCGTGCGTACAAGGCCCGCGCCTGGAAACGGCAGCTGAGATCAACCGCTACGAGCACGATGGTGCCACCATTGTTGGCATGACCGGTATGCCAGAGGCAGTATTGGCGCGCGAACTTGGCTTGGCTTATGCTGCCATTTGTCCGGTGGCAAACTTTGCCGCTGGCCGTGGTGATAGTGCGCAGTCTATCCAGTTTGAGCAAGTGATGCCGTTGTTGCAGCAAACCATGGATAAAGTACGCACAGTGATTGCGCATTATTTGGCTGATAACGACTGTTCGATAGCGTAGGGGAGGAGACAACGATGGCGGTGAAACCGGTATTGCGTATGGGCGAGCCACTGTTATATCGCGTCGCAGATAAAGTCACCCAGTTTGATACGCCTGAGTTGCATGCGCTGATTCAGGACATGCACGACACCATGGCGCAGATGAATGGGGCAGGCATCGCCGCACCACAAATTGGCATCAGCTTGCAGGTGGTGATGTTTGGCGTCGGCGCGAATCCGCGTTATCCGGATGCGGAAGAAGTCCCGTTCACTATTCTGATTAATCCTGAATTGACCCCGGTCGACCAAACTGAAGAAGAGGGCTGGGAAGGCTGCCTGTCTGTCCCCGGCATGCGCGGTGTGGTACCACGTTACCAGCATCTGCATTATCGCGGCTTTGATCCGCAAGGCAACGTGATTGACCGTACCGTGAGCGGCTTTCATGCGCGTGTCGTCCAGCATGAGTGTGACCACTTGTTTGGCATACTTTACCCCATGCGTATCCGTGATCTGACAAAATTTGGCTTTAATGATGTACTTTTTCCTGGAATAACGCTTCCAGATGACTGATTGTTTGCTATAATGCCGACTTTCCGGAAGAGTGGCAGAGCGGTTTAATGCTACAGTCTTGAAAACTGTCGAGGGTTCACGCCCTCCGTGAGTTCGAATCTCACCTCTTCCGCCAGACATGTCATGCCGCAGTTTTTGCGGCATTTCTATTTGCAGGTTTTAATTACTCAATTTAAGGAATCGTCATGACTCAAATCATCATCGACCATAACCCATCAGAAGAGAAGCTGAAAGAACTGGGCGTAAAAAGCTGGAACACATGGGATTGCGCACCATCTAAATTCCCTTTGGATTTCACAGCGACTGAAAAAGCTTACGTATTAGAAGGCGAATTCAAAGTGACTCCACAAGGTGGCGACACTGTAACGATCAAGGCTGGTGACTATGTTGAGTTTCCAAAAGGCCTGAAATCCCAGTGGGAAGTGGTTAAACAATTGAAAAAACACTACAAACATTTCTAATTGATTTGTTGTAGCCAGTATTCAATAAAAAACCCTGCATTGCAGGGTTTTTTGTTTTTAGAACACTGAGATTTAAAGCTGTAATCATTAAACTTTGCAAATTGTGCTTTAAATCCAAACGTCATTCAACATCGCTCTCTAGCCAAGTTGTTGATATTAAAATACAATCTCACCCTGATTGAAAAATCAAAACGCCTTGGGGTGGCTACCGCCTGAGATCTCGCGCAAGTGAGAAACCCAATGAACCTGACCCAGATAATGCTGGCGTAGGGACAGGCAGAGCCTCTACAACGCAAATGTTTTTGGTTTGTTGTTTCATCAACAAACCTACTCACGTCATTGTCACTCTCCCCCTGTCCTTTTTATGTATCTTGATAGAAAGGATTACCTTGAAACCGATTACAAAACCATTACCCCTCATCGGGCTGTTACTGGCTATGCCTGCGTTGGGCGTAGAAGATGACAATAAAGCTGTTGAACTCTCGGAAGTTGTGGTCAGCGCGGATTTTCGTCCAAAAAAAGCTCAATCCACTGCAGTTAGCTTGACTGAGATCGATAATGAGACGATTGAGGCGCGCGGAGCTCAACATCTGGAAGAGGTGTTAAATATTGCACCTAACGTGAATTTCACCAGTGGTGCTTCTCGTGGGCAGTTTTTCCAAATACGTGGCATGGGTCAACGTAGTCAATACAGTGCACCGTTAAATCCATCGGTAGGTTTGGTGATTGATGGCATCGATTTTAGTCGGACAGGTGGTGCAGCAACCCTGTTCGATATTGATACCGTTGAAATTTTACGTGGGCCACAAGGCACAAAGTTTGGCACTAATGGCTTAGCTGGTACGATTAATATGCGTAGTAAAGAGCCTACCAAAGATTTCCAAATGCATGCTGAAACTGGTTTTGCTGAATACAACACTCGCAATTTTGGTGCAGCAGTAGGCGGGACGATTGTTGAAGACAAGTTATTAGGGCGTGCTTCTATCTATTCCCATAAATCAGATGGTTACGTTGATAACGATTATTTGAATCGTGACAATACACAAAATCAGGATGAGCTCACCTTTCGCGGAAAGTTGAAATTGCTTGCAACTGAGGATTTAACGATTGATTTAAGCTATATCCATTTGGATATTAATAATGGATATGACGGATTTACTTTGGATAATAGCCGGAATAGTTTGGCTGATCATCCTGGTAAAGATAAACAACTGACCAATGCCTTCGCAATCAAAACGAATTGGCAGGCGTCTGATGCAGTGATAGTGCAAAGTGAGGCGACTTATCTTAAAAGTGATATCGTCTATAGCTATGATGCGGATTGGGGATTTGATGGGCAATTTGATCCTTTGTTAGGACCGTATATTGGATTTGAGCGTTTTGATCGCAAACGCGAAAACTACTCATTAGACTTGCGTGTGCTCTCTGACAAGGCTGGACGTATTTTTAGTGATACGACCGACTGGACCATCGGTTTATTTTTCATAGATCAAGACGAAGCTTTTAAGCAGAACTCAGATTTCGGTGTTTTTGGTGCGACAAGAAGAAGAGGAGATTATGACACCCAAAATAGTGCTTTGTATGGTCAATTGGATACCCATTTAACAGATCGTCTTACCTTGATTACAGGCGGCCGAATTGAGTACTTCAAGGCTAGATATGATGATACAAATGCTTTACGCCTGAATAAAAACGAAACGCTCTTTGGTGGTAAGTTAGGTTTAAATTATCAACTTAATAAGAATCAATTGCTTTATACGTCTTTGTCGAGAGGTTATAAGTCCGGTGGTGTGAATAACGATGGCAGGCTAACCTTAAATCAGCGCATTTTTGATGCTGAATATAATGTGACACTTGAAGCTGGCATTAAATCCAGTTGGTTTGATAGTCGCCTGAATACTACAGTTGCAGTTTTTTACACAGATAGACGCAACGCTCAAGTAAAAAACTCATATGAGTACAGTCTCCAACAATTTGTTGATTATGTCGATAATGCCTCTAGCGCAACTCATAAAGGCGCAGAATTTGGGCTTGATTGGTTTGTAACGGATCAAATACGTTTGCTTGCTTCGCTTGGGTTATTAGATGCTACTTTTGATAAGCGTCGCTTTGTCAATAATCTGACTGGCCAGGCTGTCAATTATGACGGTAGGGACGTTGCTCAGGCGCCGAATTATACCTTTAGTGTAGGTGCTGAAATGTACCCGAGCAACGATTGGACAATTCGCACTAATGTAGAAGGAAAAGATGGTTTCTATTTCTCTGATAGCAACAATGCAAGATCCAGTGGGTATGCTTTAGTCAATGCCAGTGCTGAATTTAAATACAATAAGCATTGGAAAATGAATGTTTGGGCTAGGAATTTACTGGATAAAGATTATGCAACACGTGGCTTTTTCTTTGGTAACAATCCAGCAAATGGCTATACGCAAGAAAAATATGTGCAGTATGCCGAGCCTCGCGTAGCTGGGGTTACTGTGAGTTACGATTATTAAATTACGAGGGCAGTGATTGCCCTCTTTTAGTTTAAGGATTTTGGAGTTTATATGCGTATTTCAGTCGATATTAGTTTGTATCCCTTAACCGAAGGTTATGTAGAACCTATTTTGGAGTTTATTAACAAGCTCGAAGCGAATAAAAATCTTGTGGTGAAGCGCAATAGCCTGGCGACCCAAGTATTTGGTGAATACCGTGACGTGATGGATTGCCTGGATGCAGAGATGGAAGCAGTGTTCAATGCGCTGCCGCACAGTGTATTTGTGATGAAGTTTATTGGTACAGACAGGGCCGATGTGGTTGATGTATAAGACCGTCTCATTAATCTCTTGCGTGTTTATCGATCATGAACCAAGATAATTTCCAGCCCATCCTGACTGCATTTCAACAAATGTCCAATTGGGAAATCGCCGCGGCCTTGATGGGCGTGGCCTATATTTTGCTGGCGGCAAAAGAGTCACAATGGTGTTGGCTGTTTGCCTTCTTCAGCACGCTGGTATACACCATGCTGTTTTGGGAAGGTCAGCTTCCCATGCAAGCGCTGCTGAATTTTTACTATATTGGCATGGCGATTTATGGCTTTTGGGCATGGCATAAACACGGTGCTAAAACTGATACATTACAGATCAGCCGTTGGCCATGGCTTTGGCATGTTGGTTTTATTGCAGTAGGTGTTGTGGTCAGTGCTTTGGTCAGTGCCTATTTGCAAAAAAACGGACAATCGCAGAGTCCGATGTTAGATGCTTATACGACGGTTTTTTCTGTGATGAACACCTGGCTGATCGCCAGGAAAGTATTGGAAAACTGGCTATATTGGGCGGTGATTGATGGCGCTGCCACGCTCTTGTATGTGCAAACAGGTTATTACGCCACAGCCGTTTTATTTGTGTTGAATACGATTCTGGCGATTGTCGGCTTTATCAGCTGGGTGAAGCTTTACCGGCAACAAAAGGCTTAAACAACTCATCATGACGGTGAGCGGAATGCAGCGTTTATATTTGCTGCATCCATTTTGCCAAATCAGTCTCACCTAATATATTCATCAAAAACAACAGCAACTGATAGCAGGGTTTGTATGCTCCATGCTCGGGCCAGTTGTGTGTTTGAATATAGTGCTGTTTGAATAAAGCCAATTGCGTGGGTGTTAATACATATTCAAGCAGCACTAGATCCAGCGCACGCGGTGCGATGAAAAATGCATCCAGATCAATCAAAGCCAAATCATTGGTGCCTGAACGGAATTGATCCCAACGTAAATCCAGCATCATCGGCACGAATTCGGTTTCGCGGATATTTTCTGCGTTGGTTAATACTTCAGCCAATAACGTTTTATCAATCAACGTGCCTTGTTGTTTGGCCAGAAAAGTAATTGTTTGGTGCAAGCGGCCGGACCATTCAATGGCAGGCAACTGTGGCGCATGCAGCTGGCCCCAGCTGGTGTAAGTGCATTGATGCAGTTTTACAATATGCTCGGCTAACTGTATTACCCAAGCATCAGCAATAAGTTCAGCATCTAAATCCTTGCCGGCTAAAAAACGGGTAAGCACAAATCGTTGAGCATTGGCGGCGACAAAACCAGGCACTGTCAGTGCACCGTTTTTCTGCAAAAAATGATGCGTTAGATGGATATCGCCCAGGCTGTCAGGGAAGTTGGCTGCAAATAAATGGTTTGCACCTAGCCAGAAGTGAGAGCTTCTAATGGTCGCTTCATGACACACTTTCAGCACCATTTCGCCATCCGTCGTTTGGCAATAAAACAGCTGATGCGTGCTATCCTCAAACTTGGCTTGGATGGGATCAGGCTCGGCAACCAGTGTAGGCAAACTGGCTTGTTCGGCGGGAGTGAGTAGGGGATAGGTAAACATTTAAGCGAGTCATTTTAAATCATCAGACGGTTTAAATCATCTGATCATCGCGATGCGTCTACCTCTTGTAGGTAGACGCCGTGACAAGTCAGGCAGATGAGATCCTTAGCCTAAATCAATCAGTAACTTCTCGAATGCATCCGCTGGCATTGGTTTGGCAAATAAATAGCCCTGGCCAAAATCGCAATGTATCTCTTCGAGCAAATGCAATTGCGCTTCCGTTTCTATGCCTTCCGCAATGACTTTAATTTTGAGTCTATGCGCCATCTCAATAATGGCTTCACAAATCGCCAGTTCGCTGGAGTCTGGCGCCAGGTTGGCTGTGAATGAACGATCAATCTTCAAATAGTCGACGTTGAATTTTTTCAGGTAGGACAAAGAGGAGTAACCGGTGCCAAAGTCATCAATGGCGATATGAATGCCGGCATTGTGAAATCCCATCAGCTTCTCTTCAATGTTGCCGACCAGGTCCATCAGCACGCCTTCGGTAATTTCAATCACGACGCACTTGGTCGGGAAATGAATATGATCCAGCAGACTAATCCAGTTATGCATCATTTCTTCATTCGCTTTGAATTGCACCGGCGATTTATTGACGGCAATTTCAAAGTCGCGCCCCAGCAGTTGTTTAAATCTGGCACCCTGTTTGACGGCTTCTATAAATACCCAGTTACCAATTTCATGGATAGTGCCGTAGTGTTCGCAAATGGGGATAAAAATATCCGGGCTGATATACCCCAGTTCCGGATGTTTCCAGCGTAGCAAAGCTTCTGCTTTATTAATGCGGCCGCTGGAGAGCTCAATGATGGGCTGGTAGTGTACAGAAAACTGTTTGCGTGACAATGCCTGGCGCAAGTCGGTAGACAGGCGAATGCGGAAATCTGACTCCTGCTGCATCAGCTTGGTGAAAAAGCGATAGCAGCCACGTCCGGCATTCTTGGCCACATACATGGCCTGGTCTGCGATTTTGAGCAGTTGTTGCGCATCGGAGGCATCTTCAGGGTAAATAGCAATGCCGACACTCGCCGAGATAAAAGCCTCTTTTTTCACTGTGATAAATGGCTCTGACAAGTGGTTGATAATGTTTTGTGCAATATGCGCAATCATCATATTGTCGTGGGTATCACTCAGAATCACGGTGAATTCATCGCCACCGAGGCGGGCGACGGTATCGGATTTGCGCACACAAGCAACGATGCGGGCAGCCGCTTCAATCAGCAGGGTATCGCCGACATTGTGGCCGTGCGTATCATTGATCTCTTTAAAGCGGTCGAGGTCGATAAACAGCAGGGCGCATTTCTGGTGTTCCCGTTGCGTCAGTTTGAGGGTTTGTTCCAGTCTGTCCTGAAATAGTTGCCGGTTAGGCAGCTTGGTTAGCTGGTCAAAATTGGCCTGCTTGAGTATTAACGCCTCTGCATCTTTGATGGCAGAAATATCAGAAAACAGGCCGACGCGTCTATGTACTGCGCCGTCAGCCTGATAAGAGGTGTTGATCGTTAGCCAGGTAGGGAAAATAGCGCCATTCTTACGTTTGCTCCAGACTTCACCTTGCCATTGCCCACAGGCCTGAATGGCCTGGCTTTGCGCGGCATAAAAAGGGGCATCGTGCTGATCAGAGCGCAAGAGGGTGATGGATTGCCCCTTGATTTCCTCCAGCGCATAGCCCGTCATTTTAGTAAATGCGGGGTTGATCGCCAAAACCGCGCCATAGGCATCTGTGATGGCCATCGCCTCACTGCTGTTGTTATAGACCAGGCCCGCCAGCTTCAGCTCTTCTTCTGCCAGTTTTCTTTCGCTGATGTCTTGCACCGCGCTGATGTAATACAGAGGTTGCTGTTGATCATCGCGTAATAAATGCACTGACAAATTCACCCACACCACTTGCCCCATTTTATGCAGGTAGCGTTTCTCTACAATATATTGGTCAATGTCGCCGTTTAACAAATGCGCGATGGTTTCCGCTTCCTTGATCAGGTCATCAGGCAGCGTAATTTGCTGGTAAGTCATGTGTTGCAACAGGATGTCGTCCTGGCTGTAACCGATGATGCGGCAAAATTCGCGGTTGATTTGCAAAAAGCGGCCAGATAAATCCACTTGTGCAATGCCAATCGCAGCGTGTTCAAACACCGCCCGGAATAAGGCCTCGCTATCCCGCAGGGCTTCCCTGGCCTGATCTCTTTGTTCGGTGGCCAGGCTGGAGTGGTAAATATGGTAGAGGCTGAGCTGGATGCTGTCGCGGAACTGGCCAATCAGCTCTTTCACCACCTGGTCATAATGGTTTTCCTTGGTGTCCAGAATGCAAATGGTGCCAAACACCTCGCCATTCGGCCAGTTAAGCGGTAAGCCATAATAAGAAATCATGCCCAGGGCGACATCTGGATTTTGCTCCCAGCCCGGGCTAGTCAGCGCATTCTGGATCAGCAGTGCCTGGTGGGTACTGATCACATTTTCACAATAGAGGCCTGTATTTAAACTGGCATGCTCACCCTGATGATAAACATTACCTTCGCTATGGCTGGATACAAACACTTCTATCTCGTGCGCATGCGCGCGCATGATCAGTGCTGCAGGAATATGGGCAATATAAGCGAGCAAGTCTGTGGTGATTTGCCAGCTCTGCAGTACCTTTTCGGGCACATCAATATCGTCCAGGATGGAATATTGGGGCAAGGCCCCGGATACCTGATTGATCATAACTACCCCCAATACTGTTCGTAGTCATTTTTGTATGGCATGACACACGTCTTTATTCTTTTTCGGCAAGAAACAGGAATTTCTTTACGTATGTTAATCACATTATGTGCTTTAGAAATCGCATAATCAATGTGGATTAAGATAGGAGAAGTGAAAAGATTTGATAAGAAATAGTCGCTTTCACTGATTTAAATCAGAGGTCAGACATGTGTTAAAAAGATTGAACTGTGACGCATAATCCGCAAAAATAAGAGCTGGCATGATGTTGCCAGCAAGAAGCTGCAGTGCCATGTATTTTTCCCAAGCATCGTCTGCATGTTTATCCCATGGCAAAGGAGCCGCTATGAGTCAGATCAAAGTAGAAAAACCGAGTGCCATGACCCTGGCTGCTTTGGGGGTGAAGCAATGGCCAACCTGGTCGAAAGAAGTGTCGACCTTTACCTGGCAATACAGCAGCACTGAAATTGCCTATATTCTCGAAGGCGAAGTGACGGTGACGCCAGCCAATGGTGCACCCGTGAGTTTTGCGGCAGGGGATCTGGTGACGTTTGCCAGTGGCCTGGATTGCGTGTGGGAAGTAAAAAAACCGCTACGCAAACATTATCATTTTGAGTAGCTTGTTTGCTTAGAGCTCACTCAGCGCCTGTGTCAGGGCGGCAGTTTGTGCGTCGTCTATGGTTTGGCCATGGCAGGCAGAAATCAGGAAACTATCTTCTACACGGTTGCCCAAGGTGTTGATTTTTGCATTGTGTAGTTCGATGCCATGGTTGAGAAACACCAGCGCCATGCTCGCCAGCAAGCCTGGTCTGTCGTTAGCAATAACATCCAGTTGTTGAAATGCCATCTGGCCTGACGCCGGATGCGCCTCTACCGGGCGCAGATTGACCTGTGTCGGGATGGGCATGTGTTTGACCTGGCGGCTGACACGTCCGCGTATCGGGTCGGGCATGGCCTGGGCACTGAGCAGCTGGTCGTTGAGGCCTTGTTCAATGTGCTTGAGCAGTCCGTTATAACTGATCTGGCGCGTGTCTGGTTCCAGCACGATAAAGTTATCCAGCGCGTAGCCATGCGCCGTGGTGTAAATCTTGGCCTGCACAATGTTGTATTGCATGCTGTCAAAAAAATGGCAGATACGAGCAAAAATCTCTTTCTGGTCGCGACTGTAAATCATGACTTGTATACCGTCACCTTTAGGGCTGAGCCGGGCCCGCACAATCGGTTTTTCAGCACGCAGGTGCGGGATCAGCAAGCGGCTTTGCCAGGCGATTTCGTCACTCTCAAAGCGGCTGAAATAGCCGCTGCCAAAGGCTTGCCACAACGGTTGTACTGAAGCTTCTTTCAGGTTGAAACTACTGAGTTTTTGTAGCACTTCCTGCTTGCGCAAACTCAGTTGCGCTTCGGTATTGAGTGATTGCTGCAATACGCGGCGTGTTTGCAAAAACAGGCTTTCCAGTAACTTGGCTTTCCAGGCATTCCACACGTTCGGGCTGGTGCCGCGGATATCGGCCACCGTGAGTAAATACAAGGCAGTCAGGCGATATTCTGAGCCGACCATCTGCGCAAACGCTTCAATCACATCCGGGTCGGACAAATCACTTTTCTGCGCCGTACTCGATAGTTTTAAATGCGCTTCGACCAGCCAGGCCACCAATTCGGTATCGGCTTTGGGTAGCCCCAGCTTTTGGCAGAAGCGTCCGGCATCAATGGTGCCCAATTGTGAGTGATCGCCGCCACGGCCTTTGGCAATATCATGAAAAATCGCGGCTAAATACAGCAAATGCGGCTGGCTGAATTCATTAAACAGCTGGCTGCATAGCGGAAACTCATGGCGCAGGTCTGGCTTGGCAAAGCGGCGCAAATTACGCAAAACATTGAGCGTATGTTCATCAACGGTGTAGACATGAAACAAGTCATGCTGCATTTGCGCAATGACGCGGCCAAATACCGGGATATAGCGGCCAAGGATGCCGTAACGGTTCATACGGCGCAGGCTGCGGTGTACACCTTCACGGCTTTGCAGTATCTGCAGGAATAAGGCTTTATGTGCAGCATTCTGCCGGAAGCTGCGGTCGATCAGTGGTTGCGCATCCTGCAAGGCTCTTACCAGTGTGGCGCTAAAGCCGGTGATGGCCGGGTGTTGCTGTAATAGCTGAAAACAGCGCAAGATGGCTTCAGGCTTGCGCTGGAACAAGTCTGGCATTTGTGCGTTCAACAGGCCTTGTGACAATGTGAAATCCTGGTCTATCACGCTGGGCGCTTCGGTGGGCGGGCTCACGCGCGCGTGCATGCGTTTGAGCAGCACTTCATTCTCAATCATGATCGCCCTGGCGCTGCGGTAAAAGCCTTGCATCAGTTGTTCACTGGCGCGTTTTTGTGCCGTGGTTTTATAGCCCATTTGCTCGGCCAGAGTATTTTGAAAATCAAATACCAGGCGGTCTTCGCGGCGTTTGGCCAGTAGATGTAAGCGGATGCGCAGGTTTTGCAGCAAGCGCTCGTGTCGCTTGAGCTGGCTGGCCTGGCTGCGGTTGAGCAGGCCAGCATGCACCAGATCGTTCCAGTCATTGCCCAGCCCCTGGCTTTGTGCGACCCACAAAATCATATGCAGGTCACGCAGTCCGCCCGGACTTTCCTTGATATTGGGTTCGAGGTTGTAAGCTGTATCGTGAAACTTGGCGTGGCGAATTTGTTGTTCACGCAGTTTTTCGGCAAAGAACCGCGCTTGGTCCAATTGCGTGTGCAATGACTGCATCAGGCCGCTGAAAGTTTGGCGGTGACCGGTCAGCCAGCGTGCTTCCAGCAGGTTGGTCATGATGGTCACGTCCAGCTTGGCTTCGTCCAGGCATTCTTGCAAGGTACGCACACTGTGGCCTATATTCAGGCCAATATCCCATAAGGTGCCAATCAGCGATTCGACAGCGGTTTGTAGCTGGCTGTCGCTGTTTTCCGGCATCAGGATCAGCAGGTCAATATCGGATTGGGGAAACATGTCGCCACGGCCATAACCGCCAACGGCAATCAGGCTGGCACTGGCCGGTAAAGCATAACTGCGCCAGAGATCTCGCAGCAGTTGGTCCAGCACACGGCTATGTTGTTGCAGTAAGGTTTTTGCTTGCGGATTGGCCTGGTAGGCATCGGCAATCTGCTGGCGCGCCAGTTGGAGCGACTCGCGCCAGTGTTTGAGCTGTTCCTTGCTAATCACTGTCATGTAGCAATGGTCACCATCGTCAGGTGTTTACAGGGCTGGGCGCGGTGGCGTACCGGCAGACACGGTCATGATTTCAAAGCCATCTTCGGTGACCAGTACGGTGTGCTCCCATTGTGCTGACAGACTACGGTCTTTGGTGACCACCGTCCAGCCATCTGACATGAATTTGATGTCACGACGACCGGCATTAATCATGGGTTCTATGGTGAAAATCATGCCAGGTTTGAGTGTCAGGCCAGCCCCAGGTTTGCCGTAGTGCAGTACTTGCGGCTCACAATGGAATTTTTTACCAATGCCATGACCGCAGAATTCGCGCACGATGCTGTAACCATTTTTTTCGGCAAACGATTGAATGGCGTAGCCGATATCACCCAGCGTGTTGCCGGGTTTTACTTTCTCAATGCCGCGCCACATGGCCTGATAGGTCAGTTCGCACAAGCGTTTGGCTTGTGGCGTCACGCCACCCACCATAAACATGCGTGAGGTGTCGCCGTGGTAACCGTCTTTGATAACGGTAATGTCGAGGTTGACGATATCACCTTGTTTTAGCTCTTTTTCGCTGGGCACACCATGGCAAATCTGCTGGTTAATGGAGGTGCAGATTGATTTGGGATAGGGCGTATGACCATCCGGCGCATAGTTGAGCGGGGCAGGAATCGCCTGTTGCACGTTGACGATATAATCGTGACACAACTGGTCCAGCTTGTTGGTCGTCACGCCAGCCACAACAAAGGGCGTAATGTAGTCAAGCACCTCGGAGGCCAGTCGACCGGCGATGCGCATTTTTTCGATTTCTTCGGGGGTGTGCAGAATGATTGCCATATGCTGATGACCTTACAAAACCGGATTTTTCAGGATCCGGCTTGGGAATCAATAACTAAAATGTCATTCTAACATAGGCATTTATCAGTCACGACTAAAGAAACACGCCTTTTGTGGCGTTAAACTTAATGATTGCATTCAAACGGATATACCCTAAAAACAAACAGGCGCTGATTTGTGCGATTGATCACAACATCGCATGCGGCGGCAATGTTTTATACTCGGGCGCATGAATCAAGCTGGAGCGAACAGATGGTGACACTCACCGAAGCAAGGCAACACCGGACCGTGAATGGCTGGGTCGCTTTTTTAAAGCAGGCAGATATCCCGGTATTGCGGCAAACCGCCAGGGAGCTGACTGCGCTGCAAGAGCGAGGGGACGACACGGGTGCACGTGACATTACACGCGTGGTGATTAATGACCCACTGATGATGTTTAAAGTGCTGACCTATGCCAACAATCACCGCAGCCGCCACCAGTTACAAGACCTGGTACAGGTGGAGCAGGCAATTATCATGATGGGTACCAGCACCTTTTTTGCCGAGATTCCTGCTGTGCCGCATGTCGAAGATGTATTGAACCAGCATGTGCCTGCCTTGGTGGATTTGCTTAAACTCATGATACGTGCACACCGTGCCGGTTATTTTGCGGCCGAATTTGCCTCACATTTGATGGATTTGCACGCAGAAGAGTTGCGTGTGGCGGCCTCATTGTACGACTTTGCCGAAATGCTGATGTGGTGTTTTAATCCAGAAGCCATGGGTGAAATCAGCAAGCGCCAGGCCGCTGATAAAGCCTTGCGCAGTCGTGTCGTGCAGCAAGAAGTACTTGGTTTCCGTATCCTGGAGTTGCAGGCGGAACTGGTGCAGGCATTTAACCTGCCATCGTTGTTAAACGATTTAATGGATGAGCAGCGCGCGCATCTGCCCAGGGTGCGCAATGTGCAACTGGCTGTCAACCTGGCCAGGCATTCTGCCGATGGTTGGGCCAATGCGGCCCTGCCAGATGACTACAAAGATATCGCCCAGTTACTACATGTGGATGTTGAGCGGGTAATGCATATTGTGGGCGTGCCGCACTAATATTTCCAGCGCTGTTGCACTACTAGCATTCCCCGCGCTTGATCAGGCGTCTGCTGTGCGTTTTGCCAGCAGGTCGGTAATCGCCTGATGCACCTGGTCAATCACATGTTCCCACGGCTCTGTAGCATTTTGCCTGAATAGCCGCATGCCCGGATACCAGGGGCTATCTTCACGCTGTTGCAGCCAGCGGAAATGCGCCTGGTGTGGCAACAATAACCACACCGGTTTGCCCAGTGCCGCTGCCAGATGCGCGACCGCTGTATCCACCGTAATGACTAGATCCATTTGCATGATTAGCCCGGCCGTCTGTGTAAAATCAGTCAGTGCCGGGTGATGGCATTCCAGCATCGGAAAACGCTTGAGCATGATGTGGTCTTCACGCCGGAACTCTTTTTGCATGCTGTGCCATTCGACTTCCATTTGCAGTAATGGCGCCATCAGGTAGAGCGGAATGCTGCGTAGCTTGTCATATTTATTATCCGCATCGCCACACCAGTTGAGGCCGATACGCAAACGTCTGGTCGGCCCCAGCAATTGTTGCCACGGTTGGCTATGCCGCTCGTGAATGGCGAGATAGGGCAGGTTGGCAGGCACCGTGTCGATCAGAGTTTTAAAGACCGCTGGCAGGCTGAGCATCGGGCAATACACATCAAAATGCGGTAAAGGACGGCCATCCTGGCGAATCACCAGAATGCCGGCATCCTGTGCCCAAAACTCATTTAACAGATCAAATAAGGCCTCGGGCACCGCGATAATCATCTGGTTAGGCTTGAAGGCCTTGATTAGCGGGATATAGCGACAGTATTGCAAGGTGTCGCTCAGTGTCATTTCAGCCTGGATAAGGATGGTTTTGCCCACCAGTGAGCCGGTTTCACGCCATAACAAGTCTGTGTTCGGTCGCTGCTTGTCAGGGAGTACCTCAAAGCGCGAAGCATGCATGGGCCAGCCAGTCTCATATTCGCCCCTGGCCAGTTTGAGCATACTCAGGTAATAGCGTGCCTGTGCGTGTTGAGGCGCATGCTGCAAAGCGGTTTCGAGGCAGGTATAAGCTTCGTCCGCATCGCCATTTTCATATAAGGCCAGCCCCAGGTTGCAGTAAGCAGAGGCATAGCCTGGATTCAATTGCATCGCTTGCCTGAAATCGGCGATGGCCGCTGGATATTGGCCGAGCTGGCAAAGCACCACGCCACGGTTGTTATACGGCACCGGCAAATTCGGCTGGTGGGTAATCGCATCATTAAAGCTATCCAGCGCGGCTTGTGTTTTACCCTGGAGTTGCAGCATCAGGGCGCGCTGATGATAGGCCTCAGCAAAGTCCGGCTGGATATTGATCGCCTGCTGCATACATTGCAGGGCTTCGTCAGTCGCATGCAACTGCTGGCATAACACACCCAGGCGATAGTGAAAGTGTGCGTGTTCAGGATGCGCGGCTACCGCTTGCCTGAGCATATTGGCTGCTGGTTCCAGTTGTTGTGCTTGCAGCATCAAGTCTACACATTCGCTGAATGCCTGTGATTGTTGCGGATCTAACTTGGTTGCAGTACGCAGGCGTAAAATCGCTTCTTGCGTGCGCCCCATATTTTTCAGTGCACGGGCGTCCAGAGAATACAGTTGTGCCTGTTTGGCATCCAGGGCGATCGCTTGTTTATAACATTCATGCGCCGCTTTAAATTGCTGCGTGCGCATATGCAGATTGGCCAGTTGCACATGCAACTCTAGTATTTTGGGCTGCAGGCTAATCGCTTGCAGTAAATACTGCTCAGCGGCATGAAACTCCTGATTCTTTAACATCAGGCCAGCCAGTTTCTGGTATGCGTCCCAGCGCAGCGGGTCGTCAGCAATTAGTTTGAGCAGTTTTGCAATGGCTTCATTATTCATGGGAGAGACTGCAACACTTCAAACGTTTGCGTATGACCTTAAAATGACAGATGGCGGATTAAGGTACAATAAGCGGCTTAAAGCGTCAACGGCCAAACGGTCATCAGGCTCACTTTTAAGTCATTTACGTCTAAAGGGGAAATCAAGCAATGCTCATCAAACTGATCATGTACGGACTGATATTATGGTTGGCCATCTGGGGTTATCGCCAGTATCAGCAGCCCTCAAACCGCGTCAGTGTCGGCATGAAAGCGCCGGATTTCAAGTTGCCGGATGCGCAAGGTAATACGCGCCGGCTGGCTGACTGGCAAGGCAAGTGGTTGATTCTGTACTTTTATCCCAGAGATGATACGCCAGGCTGCACGCGCGAAGCCTGCCATTTTCGTGATGATATCCAGCAAATCCATGCCATGGGGGCGGAAGTCGTTGGCGTGAGCGTAGACACTGTTGCCAGCCATGCCGAGTTTGCACAAAAACACCGTTTATCGTTTCCCTTGCTGGCTGACACCAATGGCCAGGTGGCAGATGCTTATGGCGCGTTGTTTAACCTGGGCATATTGCAGGCCGCCAAACGCATGACCTTTATTATCGATCCGCAAGGCATGGTTGCGCAGACCTATAGCAACGTCAATCCGGATGGACACAGCCAAGCCATTATTGATGACCTCAAACGGTTATCCGCATTTTAAGAGGTTTTTATGCAAGCACTCTCCCTCATCGTCGCCCATGCCGACAACCGGGTAATTGGTCACAATAACCAATTGCCCTGGCATTTGCCCGAAGACCTCAAACGCTTCAAGCAACTCACGATGGGGCATCATATTATTATGGGCCGCAAGACTTACGAATCGTTGGGACGACTGCTGCCGGGACGCACCACCGTGATTGTGACGCGCGATACTGAATATGTGGTTGAAGGCGCGAAAGTGGTTCACTCATTGCCGGAAGCGTTGGCGGCGTGCGCAGGCGATGATGAGCCATTTTTGATTGGCGGGGCAGAGATGTACGTCCAAGGTTTGCCTTATGTCACGCGGCTATACATTACGCGCGTATATGCGCATGTAGGCGGCGATGCGTTTTTTCCTGAGATGGAGATGCATGATTGGGCGTTGGTGAGCGAGGAGGGGCATACCTCGGTGAATGGCTTGCATTATAGTGATATGGTTTATCAGCGCCGCTGATTGAGATGATTTGACCAGATAGAGATAGTCTTAGGAAGGTCATTCTTTCATCGTAAGGTTGGGGGATTGCTTTTCGCCTTTTCGGCGAGTTACTTTTCTTTGCTTGCACAAAGAACAAGTAACCAAAAGAAAGTGCACCCCAACTTCCGCTTGTATCCTGCGCTACTCGAATTGCCGGGCGTCCATCGAAACTCGCCCTGACAAGCCACACAAGACGTGGCTTGTTACGGAACTCGGACAGCCGATGGCCGAAAACTCCCGCCAAGCCTGCGTTGCTCGGCGCGGCAGATGGGGCCCCGAACACCTAATGAGCGCCACCATTATTGCCCTTAACAAACCAATCTGTTTTTTGAATCGTTTAAATTGTTACTCTGTGTGTTTGGCGAGATAAATCCCATTCCATCACGCTGAGTAGCGGAGACTAAGTGGGGGATATCGGCCATCGGCTGTTCGAGTTCCGCGGTGGCTTGCGGGGTGTGCAAGCCGCTAGGGCGAGTTTCGATGGACGCCCACTTTGCCGAGCAACGCAAGGGAGCCTTTAGGCCGTGATGGCTGGGTGTCTTCCTCTTTGGTTACTTTCTGGGGGACAAGCACCAGAAAGTGACTCGCCTAGAGGCGAAAAGCAAGAATGCATGCAATCGCAATGGCCTTAAAAACAAAAAAGGGAAACGCTTTGGCGTTTCCCTCATGCAACATTACTAGAAACTAATCCTCTTGCTTCACACAATCCACGTAATACACTGCTTTACCATCCACGATTTGTTTCACCAAACCATGGTTATCGGTCTCAAAGCCCGGGAATTTCTCGTTAAATTCACGCGCAAACTTGAGGTAATTCACAATCACCTTGTTAAAGCGTTCGCCAGGAATCAGCAATGGGATGCCCGGCGGGTAGGGCGTTAACAATACCGCAGTCACGCGACCTTCCAACTCATCAATCGCAACACGTTCAATCTTGCGGTGCGCCATTTTTGAGAAGGCATCGGTTGGCTTCATGGCCGGTACCATGTCTGACAGGTACATTTCAGTGGTCAGGCGCGCCACGTCATTGGCTTTGTACACTTCATGGATTTGTGTAGACAAATCTTTCAGGCCAATGCGTTCATAGCGTGGGTGTTTCTGCACGAACTCCGGCAGTACTTTCCATAAGGGCTGGTTCTTGTCGTAGTCATCTTTAAACTGCTGTAAAGCCGCGACCATGGTGTTCCAGCGGCCTTTGGTAATGCCGATGGTGAACATGATAAAGAACGAATAGAGGCCGGTTTTTTCAACAATCACGCCGTGTTCAGCCAAATACTTGGTCACAATGGCGGCGGGTATGCCGAATTCCTCAGAAAATTCACCATCCACATCCAGCCCTGGGGTGATGATGGTGGCTTTGATCGGGTCCAGCATGTTAAAGCCTTCGGCCAGGTTGCCGAAGCCGTGCCAGCGTTCGTTGGCTTTGAGCATCCACGCATCACGCTCTTCCAGGCCATCTTCGGACAAGTCAGTAGGACCCCAGACTTTAAACCACCAGTCGGTGCCCCATTCTTCATCCACTTTGCGCATGGCGCGGCGGAAGTCCAGCGCTTCTTTGAGTGACTCTTCCACCAAGGCGGTGCCGCCGGGGGCTTCCATCATGGCGGCTGCCACATCGCAGCTGGCAATAATCGAGTATTGCGGGCTGGTGGAGGTGTGCATCAGGTAGGCTTCGTTAAACAGGTCTCTATCCAGGTGATTGTCCTGCGCGTCCTGCACCAGAATCTGTGAGGCCTGGCTCAAACCGGCCAGCAGTTTATGCGTGGACTGGGTAGAGAACACCATGGATTCTTTACAACGCGGACGATCCGCGCCAATGGCGTGATAATCGCCGTAGAAGTCATGGAAGGTGGCGTGTGGCAACCAGGCTTCGTCAAAGTGCAGGGTGTCAATTTTGCCATCCAGCATTTCCTTGATTTCTTCGACGTTGTACAGCACGCCGTCATAAGTGGACTGCGTGATGGTCAAGACACGTGGCTTGGCATTTTTGTCGCTGGCAAACGGGTTGCGTTCAATTTTCTTCTGGATGTTTTCCCAGGCAAATTCGCTCTTCGGGATTGGTCCGATAATGCCGAAGTGGTTGCGTGTCGGCATCAGGAAAACAGGAATCGCACCGGTCATGATGATCGAGTGCAACACGGACTTGTGGCAGTTACGGTCGACGACGACGATGTCTCCGGGCGCCACTGTGGAGTTCCAGACAATTTTGTTGGACGTCGAGGTGCCGTTGGTGACAAAATATAAGTGGTCGCAGTTGTAAATACGGGCTGCGTTGCGCTCAGAGGCAGCGACCGGGCCGGTATGGTCTAGCAGCTGGCCTAATTCGTCGACCGCGTTACAGACGTCTGCACGTAACATATTCTCGCCAAAAAACTGGTGGAACATTTGGCCCACTGGCGATTTCAGGAAAGCGACGCCGCCAGAGTGGCCAGGGCAGTGCCAGGAGTAGGAGCCGTCAGCTGCGTAGTGGGTCAGTGCTTTAAAGAACGGCGGTGGCAGGCTATCCAGGTAAGCTTTCGCTTCACGGATAATCAGGCGCGCGACAAATTCTGGCGTGTCTTCGTTCATGTGAATGAAGCCGTGTAATTCGCGCAGCACATCATTCGGGATATGGCGGCTAGTACGCGTTTCACCGTGCAGGAAAATTGGGATTTCTTCATTGCGGTAGCGGATTTCGGCCACAAAGTTGCGCAATTGCTCAATGGCTTCCGGCTTTTCCTCGACGATTTCTTCATCGTCAATAGATAAGATAAACGCAGAGGCGCGGCTTTGCTGTTGTGCGAACGACGTCAGGTCACCATAACTGGTCACGCCCAGCACTTCAACGCCTTCATCCTCGATGGCTTTGGCTAATACGCGGATGCCGAGGCCAGAAGAGTTCTCGGAGCGGAAGTCTTCGTCAATAATGACGACGGGAAATCTAAATTTCATTCAATGAATCCTTAACTTGTCACTGAAACGTGTAACTCAAAGTGCAAAGGCACTGAGAAAGCCATGCTTTTACTCGGTGCCTTTGTGGTGAAATGGGTCGTTTTTCAATTCTGGGTGAGGCTATATTTTTGGCAAAGTCACGCCAACCTGGCCCTGGTATTTGCCACCGCGGTCTTTATAGCTGGTTTCGCAAACTTCATCAGATTCAAAAAACAGTACTTGGGCACAGCCTTCGCCGGCGTAAATCTTGGCAGGCAAGGGCGTTGTGTTACTGAACTCCAGTGTGACATAACCTTCCCACTCTGGCTCAAACGGCGTGACGTTGACGATGATGCCGCAGCGTGCGTAGGTGGATTTACCTAAACAGATGGTCAGCACAGAGCGCGGAATACGGAAATATTCAACCGTACGCGCCAATGCAAACGAGTTGGGCGGAATCACGCAATAGCCTTTGCCTGAGACTTCAACGAAAGATTGCGGGTCGAACTGTTTAGGGTCAACAATGGTGCTGTTGATATTGGTAAACACGCGGAATTCGTCAGCACAGCGGATATCGTAACCGTAAGAGGACGTACCGTAAGACACGATTTTTTCGCCATTGGTTTCACGCACCAGCGTTGGTGAAAACGGCTCAATCATGCCGTGTTGTTCAGCCATTCTGCGTATCCATTTGTCCGACTTAATGCTCATTGCCTTATCCAGTCTTAGCGTTGCTTATCTGTGCAAGATTGCTTGCAATAAAGAGAAAAAAGCGGAGTTTAAACTCCGCTTTTAATGAGTGCAAATAATAACAACAAATGTCGTCAGTTTCGCAAACTTTTTATGAATTTTTGGCGATTTATTTCACCAGCGGCATTTGCAGCCGCCAGCTATTATTTGTCGCCGCCTAATTCAATGCTGTAACGCCAGAACTGGTCTTCAGCTTCAAAAATAACTTTTGAGGCTTCAGGGTCACGGCTGCCAGCTGGGTACTGGTGTACCGGCTTCTTGTCTTCAGCCCAGGCTTTGACCACTGGATCCACCAGGCGCCATTGCGCTTCGGCTTCAGAAATGTGCAGGTAGTTGGAGTTGTCACCTTGCATCAGGTTCAGCAGCAGGGCTTCGTATGCATCTACGGAGTCGTCGCTATCCCAACGGTTGGCCGCATCCAGCTGAATGGTACGGGTTTGTACATCCAGGCCTGGAATCTTGGATTGGACTTCCAGCTTAATACACTCGCGCGGCTGTATACCAATGATGAGCCAGTTTTGATCCTGGTCATTGATCTGCAGCGGTGCTTTTTTGAAGCGGATAGAAATACGGGTATCGGCTTCGTGCAGGCGCTTGGCGGTGCGGATGTAGAACGGCACACCTTTCCAGCGTGGATTGTCGATAAACAATTTCAGCGCGGCATAGGTTTCAACTACGCTGTCATTGTTGCCCAATTCTTCCAGGTAACCAGGCACTTTTTCACCGTTGATCTCACCAGCAGCATATTGTGCGCGGAAGGCATGTTTTTCCAGTTCGCTCACCGGGATCGGGCGAATTTCTTCCAGCAGTTTGATTTTTGCATCGCGCACGCCTTCAGGGGACAGGTCTTTCGGCTGTTCCATAGCAGTCAGTGCCAATGTTTGCAGAATGTGGCTTTGCAACATGTCGCGCAATGCGCCAGTGCTATCGTAGAACTGCGTACGGTCGCCGACACCCAGCATTTCGGTGTTGGTGATTTGTACGTGGTCAATGTACTGGTTGTTCCAGATTGGCTCTAACACGGTATTGGTAAAGCGTTGCAGCAAAATGTTTTGCAGTGCTGATTTACCCAGGTAGTGGTCGATACGGTAGATCTGGCTTTCTTTCAGGTGCTTGGTGATTGCAGCCTGCAGCTCTTTCGCAGATGGCAGATCGGTACCAAATGGTTTCTCGATCACCACACGGCGCCAGTATTTGTCTTCTTGTGTCAGGCCAACATTGGCCAATGATTCCACCACTGGGGCGAAGTCAACTGGACGCACGGACAGGAAGTAAGCCAGGTTTTGCGGGAAAACGCTTTCGTCGCTGAGGGTGGCTTTCAGTTTGCTAAATGCATCCGGGTCAGTCGGTGGGTTGGCGTGGTAGAAGTTACGCGCGATAAAGCGCTCAAACACAGCCTGGTCATACCCTTTTTTAAATTTGGCATCCAGCATGCTTTTGATGTCTGCACGCCAGGCTTCCAGGTCAACCACTTGGCGGCCAACGCCTACAATTTTCAGGTCTGCTGGCAAGCGGCCCAATGAGTCCAGTCTGAACAGGCCAGGATAAAGTTTTACGCGGGCCAGGTTGCCACTAGCGCCAAACAGCACCAGTGTGCATGGATCAATTTTATTCGTCATTTCTAACCTTAAGATAAAAATGTAAACGGGAAAGGGCAAGCCTTTCCCATATATTTGCTACCGTAAGTTCTCACTCTATGAGTACTCACAGTCGCTCTAAATAATAAGCAAAAAGCCTCTCGTCACGAGAGGCTCATATTGATTACTTAGATGATTTTACTGCGTGACCGCCAAATGCATTACGCATCAGGGACAACAGCTTGTAGCTATAACCATCTGCATCCTGGCTGCGGAAGCGCGCTTGCAATGCGACTGTCAGCACTGGTGCTGCAACGCCTTGCTCAACGGCTTCAACTACTGTCCAACGACCTTCGCCGGAGTCAGCAACATAAGGAGCGATGCCTTCCAGTGTCTGATCACCTTTCAATGCTTCGGCTGTCAGGTCCAGCAACCAGCTACGTACCACGGAACCATGGCGCCACAATTCAGTGATTTGTGCCAGATCCAGGTTGAAGTCTTCTTTACCTTTGATCAGGTCCAAACCTTCGGCAAATGCTTGCATCATGCCGTATTCGATACCGTTATGGATCATTTTGGTGAAGTGACCGGAACCTACTGGACCCACGTGCGCCCAACCGCGGTCAGCGTGTGTCAGTGCTTGTGCATAAGGTGCCAATACGTCTGCGTATTGCTTGTCGCCGCCGTACATCAGGCAGTAACCGTTGTCCAGGCCCCAAACGCCACCGGAAGTACCACAGTCAATAAAGCCGATACCATGTTCAGCTAACATTGCGCCACGGCGCTGACTGTGTTTGTAGTTTGAGTTGCCGCCGTCGACGATGATGTCGCCTTTGTTCAGCAGAGGGATCAAATCTTTGATTTGATTTTCGGTGATTTCACCAGCTGGTAACATCAACCAGACAATTTTTTGGCCTTCGAGTTTGCTGACTGCATCAGCGACTGAGGTTGCTGCTTCCAGACCTTCTTCTTTTACGAGTCTGTTAACGAATTCGGTATTGAAGTCAAAACCAACCACGTTAATTTTGTGACGCAGCAAGCGTGCAGCCATGTTGCCGCCCATTTTGCCCAAGCCAATCATTGCTAATTTCATTCGGATTTTCCTATGGTGTGAGGATAGTTTTAAGAGACACCCATCTTTTGGATGGCATGAACTCGATCAGTGCTTCGGATAATTTTGCAGAATTATCATGTCGAGTCAGATATAATTATAGCAAATGCAGTCACGCACTAAAAGGCTGCGCACGCTTTTTTGTATTGTTTTTTTACAGGTTTTCTATGTCTTTGAATTCTCAAACTCGTTGGCACTCGTTTCAATCTCAGGAAGAAATTAACCAGGCAGCACTCAATAGAGTGCTGGCAGCAGCGGATGCAGCCATCGCCAAACACGGTAGTTTTCTGGTTGTACTGGCGGGTGGCAGCACCCCCAAAGCCGTTTATCAATTATTAGCCAAGGCAAATGCCGACTGGGCCAACTGGCATGTGTATCATAATGATGACCGCTGCCTGCCAGCCGATCATGTCGAGCGTAACAGCAAGATGGCGCGTGATGCCTGGTTAAGTCATGTGGTGATTCCCGAGAGCCAGATTCATGATATTCCGGCTGAATTGGGCAATATTGAAGGCGCCAAGGCGTATGCGGAAACGCTTAAAGGTGTGCGTACGTTTGACCTGGTGATTTTAGGCCTGGGTGAAGATGGTCATACTGCCAGCCTGTTCCCGGGCCAGGTGGTGAATAACACCGCCGATGCCGTGCCGGTATTCAACTCTCCCAAGCCACCGGCAGACCGCATTACGATTAGCCAGGACCGCCTGAATAATACGCATGAAGTCATGTTCCTGGTGACGGGCGCAGGTAAGCAGGAGGCTGTCGATAACTGGCGTAATGGTGTGGCTATTCCGGCCACATTGATCCAGTCACCAAATGGCGTGGATGTGTATTGCTTTGGTGTGACGCTTAATTAAAGCCTGATCACCACAGAAAACAAAGGCCATAGAGACAAATCTTTGTGGCCTTTTTTATGTACGCTATATTTTTCGTGGCCAAGATTACTTTTCGTTCTTCTCGACCAGTAACTTTTCAAGCAAGCTGATTTGCTGTTGTTGCAACTGAATCAGTTCCTGCCACTGTTGTTCACGCAGGCCGTCCAGTTTTTCATGGAGCAGCAAAATCTCTAATTCTGCTTTTAAATTCACTTCGTAGTCGTGCTCAGCCTGGCGTCTGTCAACTTCTGACTGCCGGTTTTGCGACATCAGGATAATGGGTGCCTGAATAGACGCCAACATGGATAAAAACAGGTTGAGTAGAATATAGGGATAGGGGTCGAATGCGCGGTCATAGTGCAGCAGAATGACGGAATTCAGAATCACCCAGCTCACTAGAATCAGCACAAAAATGAAAATAAATGACCAGGAGCCGCCAAAGCGCGCCATGGCATCAGCCGCACGTTGGCCACGACTGGGCGTTTCGTGGGTGTGATGCACGGCCAGGTTGCGCGAAACCGGATGGCGCTCGGTCATATGCCGGGCGACACGTTGCATATGTTCATCCATGGCCTCGTACTGCGCGCCCATCAGGCCTTCTGCAATATGGTGCTTGCGGGTTGTCATACGCAACGTCCTTCGGTGGTTAGGCTTAATAGGCGATCAGGTTTTTTGAATAACAATATTAGGGAATTTTGCGCTGTGGTCGAGGCTGGCGATGGCGATTTTACTCGCGGCTTTGCGCGCGATCTCTTTATAGCTTTGCGCAACGGTGCTGTCAGGGGAGGCGACGACAGTGGGCTGGCCACCATCGGCCTGCATGCGGATGTTAATATCCAGCGGCAGGCTGCCCAATAAGTCTATATTGTAATCGCTGGCCATCAGGGCGCCGCCGCCCGTGCCAAAGATATGTTCTTCGTGGCCGCAGTTGGAGCAGATATGCGTGCTCATATTTTCGACGATGCCTAAAATCGGGATGCCGACTTTCTCAAACATTTTCAAGCCTTTGCGCGCATCAAGCAGGGCAATGTCTTGCGGGGTGGTGACGATAATGGCGCCGGTTACCGGGATTTTTTGTGCCAGAGTCAGCTGGATATCGCCAGTGCCCGGTGGCAGGTCAATCACCAGGTAGTCCAGGTCTTGCCAGCGTGTGTCGCGTAATAATTGCTCTAACGCACCGGTGACCATCGGGCCGCGCCATACCATAGGTGTATCGGTGTCGACCAGAAAGCCTATGCTCATGGCCTGGATGCCATGCGCACGCATGGGTTCTATGCTTTTGCCGTCGGCACTGTCCGGGCGGCCGGAAATGCCCAGCATCTGAGGCTGGCTAGGGCCGTAAATGTCGGCATCCAGCAGGCCCACAGTAGCCCCTTCGGCGGCTAGCGCCAGCGCCAGGTTCACTGAGGTAGTGGATTTGCCGACGCCACCTTTGCCCGAGGCCACGGCAATCACATTTTTTACGTTCGGTAATAAATTGACGCCACGTTGTACGCCATGCGCCACGATGCGGCTGCCCACATTGATAGCGACTTTTCCGATGCCATCAATGCTTTTCAGTGCGTCAGTCACTTGCTGGCGAATCAGCTCCAGCTGGCTCTTTGCCGGATAGCCCAGCACCACATCCAGGCTGACATCGTTGCCATTGATCTGAATGTTCTTGATCGACTTCGTGCTGACGAAGTCTTTGCCGGTATTGGGGTCTATGCACAGTTTTAAGGTGCTTTGAATGATTAATTCGCTAATGGCCATGCTTGAGGTTCCTGCAGAAATGCCTGACTAAATGAATCAGGAATTCTACTCCAACAGACCCTCTTCGTCATGTTGTCTGCGGGGGATTTGTCGCTGGCCGGTATCCATCATGCGATTGGTAAGTTGGCTGTAAGCTGCGGGCGCGCTTGGGTAAGCTAGGCGTAAGCCTGAGCAGATAGTGTAAGCAGGTCGGTAGTCGTGGTTTTAAACCGGACATTTAGTTTTTACATTTATCAGGAGACATCATATGAAAAAAATTCTCGCATTCACGCTGTTAGCCATCAGTTTCTCTGGTGCGGCTAGTGCTGATTCCTTGCTACAAACAGTGCAGCAAGATGGTAGCTTTCAGACCTTTGCCAAAGCGGTTAAAGTGGCCGGCCTTGAAGGCGCACTCAATGGCAGCGGCCCGATTACCTTGTTCGCGCCCAATGATGCTGCGTTTGCCAAGTTGCCCAAAGCCAAGCTGAATGCACTCATGGCCAATAGCGAGGCGCTCAAGAAAGTACTTTCCTATCATGTTTACCCTGGCAAAATCACCCAGGCGGACGTGAGCGCGGGTAAGGTGAAGTCATTGGAGGGCGCTGATTTGCAGCTATCCGTCACCGATGGCGTCAAAGTGAATAATGTGAAAGTGGTTGGCGATGAAATTAATGCCGATAACGGTGTGATTCATACAGTGAGTGCCGTGCTGATGCCTAAAAGTTAACTTTTTAGCAAACGATTGCGTCAAAATGCCTCGCTTAGCGAGGCATTTTTCTAGTCGGGGACGAAGTGATGGTTCAGGCTGAGCCAGACACCGCGCGGGGCGCCAGGGGCAACAAAATTGGTACTTTCAAAGGAGTCTGACCCCTTGGTCTGATAAGTGTTTGATTTTGTTGTAATGGGTGAGAGATGGTATTGGAAAAGTGTCTGATTACATTAAAAATTTGATTGCAATCAGCTTTTATTACAATCCAGGTGCTTGAATTGCTTCAGTTGTTTAGAGAAGGGCTACTCTATCAACCCATCCAGCTTTTTAGGCTGAAACTCATAGCTCAAAGTCACAAAAGCCGACCTTGGTGCCCCCGTTCCAAGAAAGCTCGTTCCTTGCCAATCAGCACTGTTGTAGTTGAATCCGCTCTCTCCAATCACACCACGAATAGAAGGTGAAAATGCGTTTAGACCTAGTCGCCCAGCACTGGCATATTGTTTGTCTAACAGATTGTTAATACGTAAACCCAATGTCCATTCGGGACTAAGCCTGTAGGTTGTATTGAAATTAACGACGGCATAGCCATCAGTTTTACCTTCACCAAATTCGGCACGCTGTACGGTACAAGTGGTGGTACCACCATTACAAAACGGACCTGTAATAGGAGAAGCGGGACCCGCTCTATGTTTATTGTTTTCATTACCGCGAATAAATGCATCGGAATGTGCGACTACATTTAAGCCAACACGCCAGGCATTGGTAATATCATAGGTAAAATTTGCGTTGAGGTTATGCAACGCAACCCCAGGCATACGATCTCCTGGGGTTACTGTAATCTGCTGATAGTTACCCTCGCCTGTCTGGGTCACAATATCGTAGACATTCCCTGCACTACTGTTACTAGGACTAGCAAGCTTGAACTTGGACTGGAAGGTAGCGTCTGTTAGTGCATAGTTAACACCCCAGCCTGCTTTGCCCCATGTCCCTTTAAGTCCCATTTCAAGACCTCGTCTGCGAGTGTCTCCCACATTCTGAAAATAACTACTGGTAGCATTAATTGCTACAAAATAGATATCATCGGTCAGATCGGTTTGATACAACGCTGCGTTCCATTGAATACTGTCCGTCAGTTGACCACGCCCACCGATTTCATAGCTGGTCGAGCGTACTTGTTTTAAATAAGGGTCTCCTGATAGTGCACCTGGCAAATTACATACACGCTGCTCACTTGTAGATCTTGGTCGATACAACGGATTTCCATTGGCATCATTACCTTGGAAAACCGGTGTTGGGTCATAGGCACAACCTAATTCAATGACTGTCGGAGTCCTGGCCCCACGTCCCAGATTGGCATAGAGGTTCAAATCTTCTGTAGCTTGCCAAGTCACACCAAGCGAGGGATTGAACGAACGGTATTTAAATTTTTCTTTTTCGGGAGGACGCAAGGTGGCAATATTTTGCCCATTAGCGTCAAGTGGAAAAGTGCTAGGGTCAAAGGGAATAATGGCACCAAGGCCATTGGGGCATTCTGACGCCTCTATCGTGCCGTCATTATTGTTGTCGGTACATAATGTGATTAGGTTTATATAATTCAGTATTGAGTTCACATCAGTGAATGAAGACAATCTCGCTACTGCGAGCTGATTATCGACATAACTACGGTTATAGCGAGCAGAAAACGTAAAATTTAGCGCCTTTGTAGGCGACCATGTTTCACTAAAGTAAATGCTTTTTGTTAGACTATTTCCTTTAAAGTCATTTAAACCATATCCACGCTCAGGACTATTTGCGTAATACTCCCAACCTAAAAGCTCAGGCGCAACATAGGCTCGTCGATTCGCATCAAGCATTCCCAGATATTGCTTACTTTCATAGGTGGTATCAGCTTTATCAATAGAGCTACCAATCATGAACTTATGTTTATCAAGGTTCCAGTTAAATTGTAATGACGCTCCTTTTCCTAATTGATCGACCTCCGTATCAGTGAATATTGCAGTTGGAGTACCATTTATATAACCAGTTGTAGCAAAAGGACCACTTGCATACCTACCGTCTCTAAAAATCGCATTGCCATTAGCGTCTAGTACCAACGGCCCTCGAGTTGACTGTTGAGATAACCCGCCAACACTGCCAGAAGAGTTGGAAATAGTCGCTTCATTAATTGGGGTAACCAACTCCCAATAGTCATGATAGAAACCACTAGTGTCTGTATAACCGCTTAATGTGCCTGTAAGGCCTTGCCCAGTTGGAATGTCATAAAAATAAAGTTTGTTTCCTGTACCAGGATGAAGAGTATCTGTCGACAGTCCGTAATTGTTATTAATACCCGCCAGAATTTTTCCATAATTCTCAAAACCAAAGCGAACCCTACCCTCATAATCTGAAGTAACTGGAGCATTGAATGCGTTCGGGATCGTTGAAGGTTGATTTATATCGTCATTATTTCTTCTTGGATCAAATGTCCAGTTCCAGACTGTATTACCAGAACCATCTGCAGCAGTCACTTGTGCCTGATTGGCGTTAGCTTGCGTATTAAAATTCGCCCCATAAGCTAAGTTATTTACATCAAAACCAGGGTCGCCATCGGCAATCCCATTTACATCCAACGCTCTTCCTGATGCATCTGCCGCGACGTTATAGGCATAGTTGTTATAATCGGGCAGTCCGTCACGGTTGATATCTGGCAAGCCATAAAGTAACTGGCGACTAGGATCATTTTCTGTTGCACTATTCGGTCTCCCACTCGTCCCCCCAAAGTTCTCATTCACATCTGACATGTGTGACTTGCGCTTGCTGTTACGGTTATATACCTGCGCAGTGATGTTGAAGGTATCTGTCACATCCCAGATACCTGATAGCTGGAATTGAAATAGGTTGTTTTTGCTCTCATCAGGTGAGGTGTAAACCTGCTTGGGGTTTTGATCGACCATTTGCTGTGGCAACAAACCGTTACCGGTTAACTTGTTACCTGCATACAAACCTGAAAAACTCACCCTGGCTCGTTCACTTTGCCATTCAGCTTTACCGAAGATTTGATTGACCTTACTCGGTGAGTTATCCCGCCAGCCATCTTCCAGAAAGAAGTTCCCCGATAAGAAGCCAGCCACTACACCGTTGTTATCGCCTGCCGATATTTGCAACTGTTTGCGACCAAACGAACCAGTCAGCACTTCAGCATCTAGTGTTTTGCCATCAAAACCACTTTTGGTGCGCATCGTTAATGAGCCACCCAATGTGCCCAATCCATAAATAGGGTTGGAGCCCGGAATGATTTCGAGACTGGAGAGCGCATTCATCGGAATCATGTCCCAGTTCACTACATCACCAAAAGGCTCGTTCACACGGATGCCATCAAGAAATACTGAGATACCTTGTGCCGTACCCAGTTGGGGCGAAGCTGTAAAGCCACGATACTGCAAGTCCATCTGAAATGGGTTGCTTTGATAATCATTGACAGTGACTGACTGCAGTTTCTGATTCATTAAGTCGGTGATCGTTAAGGTGTGCGCCTCTTTAATATCTTTGGCAGAGAGTGATTGCACGTTGCCAGGAATTTCCTCTTTAGTCAGTGCCAAGCCAGGCATCGGCCCTACTTCATAAAACTTCTTGGCACGCACCTCAACTTTATCCAGCTCAAGGCTGGTTTTTTCATCTCTTAATTCTTTGGATGTTTTGGTTGCGGGTTGAATATAAAGCGTAGACTGGTTGAGCTTGGCCTCAAGACCCGCGCTGGCGAGTAGCTTTTTGAAAAGCTCTCTGGTGAGCATGGTGCCGCGAATTGCAGGGGCATTTTTACCACTGACGAGAGCATCGTTAAAGGTGATGTTAATCCCTAGTTTTGAACTAATTGATTTTAAAGAAGTAGCGAGTGGTTGGCTGGGTAGCTCAATGGAGATCGTACGTGTGAAGAGGATCTCTTCCTCTGGCTGAGGTAGTGTTGTGTTTAACTCAGCGGCCTGTACAAGAGGCATCAATCCTGCTTGGTTGGCAAAGCAGGCTGCAATCGCTGCGCTTAGGATCAACTTTTTTGGTGCATGCATCTGACTTCCCCGTTATTTTTATGGCTTGTTATTGCCTTAATGCATGGGGAGTTGAAACCCTGATGTGTTGTTTGCAAAAAAATGTAATGAATTAGGGTAGGCGTTATTTTGAGGGTTGGTCGGTTTCAAGCAAGGTGCCTGTTGTTGTTTGCTTGATATGGATATTGGCGATACGCGGTAGGGTAGAGATAAAGTTGTTACTGTCTTTAATGGCGACGACTGCGCTGATCTTTTCTTTGGATAAGCCGTCCGTTGTGACAGGTGTCGGCCGATAGCGCGAGAGGGTTTCGGCGATTTCTGCGAGCTCAGCCTGGTTGAAGACCAAGGTGCTGCTGATGAACTTGAAGTAGTCTTGTGCCGTGACGTTGGTGCGTGGTTGTAAGCCTGCCGCGGTTAGTTCTGCGACTTGGTTGTTGTGCAGGATGATCTTTGTACCACCGGTTTTGCTGATGACTTCTACTTTGCCGTGATCAACGCTGATGCGTTCAAGCTGTTGGAGTTTGTTGATAGCAAAGCGAGTGCCCAGTACGGTGACCTTGAGGCGATTGGTTTCAACCACAAAAGGCCTGTCAGGGTCTTGTTGCACTTCAAATACGGCTTCTCCCTGCAGCAGGTCAATATGACGCTGATGGCGGTAAAACTTGATTTCAATATGCGAATTAGCATTGAGCGTCACGCGGCTGCCGTCATCTAATGTTTGCGTCATAAGTTGCGCGCGCGCGGTTGTTGATGCTAATTGCAGCATGGGGGTGTTTTGCCAAACCTGATATTGATGAAAGCCTGCCCAGCCAATGCAGATGGCAGCCACCACGCCAGCCACGGTCCCCGCCAGTTTTTGCCTGGTTTTCTTGCGCTCGTTTTGTTTGAGAAATACATCTGTTTGTTTAGCTTGTGCCAAACTTTGCAATTCACTCACTGAGTCTATGCCTTGCCAGGCATGGCTGATGCTCAGGTATTCCTGCTGATGTAATGGGCTTTGCATGAGCCAGGCTTCAAACTGGCTGCGCTCGGGGGCGTCAGGCGAGGCCTCTTGCATGCGGATAAACCAGCGTGCGGCCGTTTCTGAAATTTTGTTGTGCGTGCTCATGCGCTTATTTGAGAAACTTTTCGCGTGCGGCGCGGAGATCCAGCAAGGCGCGGATCAGGTGACGCTCAACCATATTCAGGCTGATCTGCATCTGCTCGGCGATGTCTTTTTGTGCATGCCCCTCAATGCGGTACATGATAAACACCTGACGGCAGCGCGGCGGTAAGTCCTGGATGATTTGTGTGACTAGTGCCAGCCTTTGTTTGATGTCTGCCAGGTGCTCAGTTGACACTGAGGCAGGTTCTTCAAGGTCTGCCTGTTGCTGGTAGTCGGCAAAGTAGCTGTCTTTGCGGTATTGCTCCAGTAGCAGGTTTTGCACAATGGTTCGCAGGTAGGCATGTGGCTCCTCGTTGCGATGCGGGCTGGTGGTCAGCGCAAAGCGTAAAAAGCCATCGTGCAAAATATCTTTTGCTTGATGTGGACAAACGGTTTTGCGACGTATGCCTGGTAGCAGCGTCGTATACGCCCAATGTAGGTTGATACCATGCCAAAACATGCCGTGTGCGTTGTGAGGTAATGTTAAATGGCAAACCATACGCAAGGATTGTTCCCACGCCTGTGCTTTATATGGTGATTGATAACTGTTTGTTTAGTCAGCTTTTTTAATAACTGATTTGGGTAAATGGAAATAATCCGGTTGGTTGTAATCAGCCAGGTTGGCTTAAACTAGCCAAACCTGAATTAGCCAAACCATGTGGAAGAAATTTGGCTTGATCAAGAATATCTGCCTTTGCCATCGCTCAACTGTGGATGGTTTGCTAAAATGATCGTTTTTATCTTGGTCTTGTTTTCATGACACGCAAACTTCTGGTGACGTCCGCCTTGCCATATGCCAACGGCAGCATTCATTTGGGGCATCTGGTTGAGTATATTCAAACCGATATCTGGGTGCGTTTTCAGAAAATGCAGGGCCATACTGTGCACTATGTCTGCGCGGACGACACCCACGGTACGCCTATCATGCTGCGTGCAGAAAAAGAAGGCATCACGCCGGAAGCGCTGATTGAGAAAGTGCATGCCGAGCACAGTCAGGATTTTGCCGAATTTTTGGTGCAGTTCGATAACTATTACTCGACTAACTCGGAAGAAAATCGCCAGTTGTCCGGCAATATTTACCGTGCGCTCAAGGCAAACGGCAAAATTGCGACCAAAACCATAGAGCAATATTTTGACCCGGTCAAAAACATGTTCTTGCCGGACCGCTTTATCAAAGGCGAGTGCCCGAAATGCCATGCCAAAGACCAGTATGGCGATAACTGCGAAGTCTGTGGCACGACTTATAGCCCGACGGAGTTGATTAACCCATTCTCGGCCGTGTCTGGCGCGACGCCGGTGCGTAAAGAGACCGAGCATTACTTTTTTAAACTGAGCGAGTGCGCAGACTTTTTGCGTGACTGGACGCGCTCTGGTACCTTGCAAGCCGAAGCTGCCAATAAAATGAGTGAATGGGTGGGCGAGGCAGGCGAGAATAAACTCTCTGATTGGGATATTTCGCGCGATGCGCCTTATTTCGGTTTCGAAATTCCGGATGCGCCAGGCAAATATTTCTATGTCTGGCTGGATGCGCCGATTGGTTATATGGCCAGCTTTAAGAACTTGTGTGCCAAAGCGGACATAGACTTTGATGAATACTGGAAAAAGGATTCGACGACAGAGTTGTATCATTTTATCGGCAAGGATATCCTGTATTTCCATGCCTTATTCTGGCCTGCGACACTGGAATATTCTGGTCACCGTACGCCAACGCAAGTATTCGCGCATGGCTTTTTGACCGTGAATGGCGAGAAAATGTCCAAGTCGCGTGGCACGTTTATCACTGCACGTAGCTATCTGGAACATGTGAAGAATCCGGAATACCTGCGTTATTACTATGCGGCCAAATTGAATGGCAGTATGGAAGACATTGATCTCAACCTGGAGGACTTTGTCGCCCGTGTGAACAGTGATCTGGTCGGTAAATACATTAATATTGCCAGTCGCACGGCCGGTTTCGTGGCTAAAAAGTTTGATAACAAGCTGATTGATGCCCAGCATGCGGTGATTGATGAGATGCGCGCTGCGGCCCCTGCAATTGCCGAGGCATATGCCGCCCGTGACTTCGCGCGCGCGTTGCGTGAGATCATGAAGCTGACGGATGCTGCCAATGCTTATGTAGCCGAAGCTGCGCCCTGGGTGGTTGCCAAAGATGACAGTAAAGCGGCTGAGTTGCATACTATTTGCAGCAATGCATTGGAGATGTTCCGTTTGCTGACGATTTACCTGAAACCGGTGTTGCCCAATATTGCCGTGGCCGTGGAAGCGTTCCTGAATGTGCAGCCATTGCAGTGGTCCGATGTTGGCCAGGGCTTGGGCGCGCAAACGATACAACCTTATAATCATATGGTGACGCGCCTGGAAGGCAAGCAGATCGAAGCCATGGTGGAAGCCAATAAAGATAGCTTGCAAGCGGCGTCTACGCCGGCTAACACAGAAACGGCTGCGAAAATATCGGCCAAGAGTGAGGCGAAAGCGGATACGCCAGCGGTAGAAGAGGGCGCGTATATTTCGATTGAAGATTTTACCAAGGTCGATCTGCGTATTGCGCACATTGTCAGTGCCGAACATGTGGAAGGTGCTGAAAAGCTACTCAAACTGTTGCTGGATATCGGCGAAGAAAAACCGCGTCAGGTATTTGCCGGTATTAAGTCTGCCTATGACCCGGCCACGCTGGTAGGACGTTTAACTGTCATGGTGGCTAACCTGGCGCCGCGCAAGATGAAGTTTGGCATGAGCGAAGGCATGGTGCTGGCGGCCAGTGATGAGGGTGGCGGTCCTTATATTCTGTCGCCAGACAGTGGGGCGCAAGCAGGCATGCGCGTGAAGTAAGGCGAATATAAAAATGAGTGGTGCTGGCGCAAGTTTGTGCTGGCACTTCTCTTCTTTTTGCGTGTCGTTTATTGTGCTATATCAAAGCTTCACCGGCAGTTGGCTGTTCTAATCATATTTGAGCAAAGTGTGGCACCTTGAAAGAGCGTGGCGCTTTTCACAAAACGGCTAACACATTGATTTATATTATATTCAATCATATAATATAAAGTTATATATTGTTGACGGACGGTCCATCACCCAATGGCAAAACCTTTAGCAGCAAGCAGTGCGAATCCCTGGCAAGGGCTGGATATCCAGTCTGAGTGGGAGCGATTTAGTCAGCGCGATGCATCCTCTGCTGAGGTATGGACCTCTCATGTATGGGTCGATAATATGCACTGCGCCGCTTGCAGCGGACGTATTGAACAAACCGTCAAACAACAGCGCGGCGTGCTTGCCGTACAAGCCAGCGCCGCTTCCAAACGTGTCCGCGTGGTCTGGGATGCGAAACAAACTTCCCCTTCTCTCTGGTTTGCCAATTTAAACGAGATTGGTTACCCGGCATTACCCCTTAACGAATACAGCGCGATTTCGGATCGTACTGTCCAGCAACGCAAGATGTTATGGCGCCTGGTCGTGGCCGTGTTCTGCATGATGCAGGTCATGATGTATGCCTATCCGACTTATTGGTCTGATAGCAATGATATGGCGCCAGATATGGTGCAGCTCATGAAGTGGGCCTCCTGGGTGCTGACCCTGCCGGTCATGCTGTTTTCAGCTACACCGTTTTTGTCCCAGGCCTGGGCAAGCATCAAGCAACGCCAGTTGGGTATGGATGTGCCTGTGTCGCTGGGTATTCTGGCAGCGTTTGTGATGAGCACACTGGCCACGTTTGCGCCAGGCGGCTGGTGGGGTGACGTGGTTTACTATGACTCGCTGACCATGTTTGTCAGCTTTCTGCTGATTGGTCGCTGGCTGGATGTTAAGTTGCGCAACCGCACGGCTGGTGCCCTGGAAAGCATGATGCGCCGCTTGCCGCATGCGGTGCTTAAGAAAAATGCCGCCGGTGAGTGGGTGCAAATCGCCGCGACTAATATTAATGTCGGCGATGTGCTTTATGTGCGTCCCGGCGAAGTGTTTGCGGCCGATGGCCTGATCTTGGGTGGCAGCACAAGTGCTGATGAGTCCATGTTGACGGGTGAATCCGAGCCAGTGATGAAACCCGCTGGCGCAAAGGTCATCGCTGGCTCCGGCAATTTAACGTCTGCCATTGAAATGCAGGTGGAGCAGGTAGGCGAGGGCACGCAATACCATGCGCTGGTCAACCTCATGGCGTCGGCCTCCACTGAAAAACCCGGCATTGCCTTGCTGGCAGATAAAGTCGCGCAACCATTCTTGTGGGCCGTATTATTAGCGGCCATTTATGCCGTTTTTTACTGGTGGAACACCGATCCTGCCAAGGCCATTATGTCGGCCGTGGCTGTACTTGTCGTGACTTGTCCATGTGCATTATCCCTGGCAACGCCCGCGGCCATGCTGGCCAGTGCTGGTACTTTTGCCAAAGGCGGTGTGCTGATCCGCCGTTTGCAAGCGATACAGGCAATCAGTGAAGTGGACACCGTTGTGTTTGATAAAACCGGCACCCTGACTGAGAATGTGCAGCAAGTGACATTGGCAGACAGTCACGCCGATTGGGATTCGCAATGGCTGCTTGATGTGATTGCCAGTATGAGCCGGGATTCCTTGCATCCGGTGGCGCAGGCCTTGCATGGCTTTGCCTTGCAGCATGATGCGCAAGATCAGCTGCCTATGCAGGATTGGCAAGAGATTGTCGGTGGCGGCATGTCTGCTACATTTCATGCACCAAACGGCGCATTACTGCCGGTGAAACTAGGCAATGCAGAATTTTGTGGTGTAAGGGATGAGTCGGAGGGCGAAGCGTTGCGCCAGGTGTATGTCACCACAGGCGAAATCACGCTGATGCGACTGACGTTGTCCGAGCAGGTAAAACCACATGCCAAGGCAGCGATTTCACAATTAATTGCAAATGGGCTTGATATTCAACTGTTATCTGGTGATAGAATAGCGCCCGTTAAAAACCTCGCAGCGCAACTGGGAATCCAACGCGCATTCGGGTTACAAAAAGCAGCAGATAAGCTGCAGCATGTAAAGTTGTTGCAACAACAGGGGCGGAAAGTATTAATGGTTGGTGATGGTTTGAATGACGGCCCTGTCATTGCAGCAGCGCATACTTCTATTGCAATGGGTTCCGGCGTCCCTTTGACGCAGGCACAGGCCGATATGGTGGTGTTGGGTAATGATATCGGTGTGCTGGTTTCGCTCATTTCGCATTGTCAAAAAACCATTCTCATCGTAAAACAGAATTTGTTGTGGGCTGCGTTGTATAACGCAGCTGGTGTGCCATTGGCGATTATGGGCTTATTGCCTGCCTGGTTAGCCGGGTTGGGGATGGCGGCCAGTTCGCTCTTGGTATTGCTGAATGCATTACGTTTGACCGACTGGAATAAGTCGGGCTGGCAGAAAGGTCAGGCATAGCGTTATGGAAATTGCATTTTTATTGATCCCACTGGCAGTGTTGCTGGTGTTTGTCATTCTGGGTGGCCTCTGGTGGGCAATCCAGACCGGGCAGTTTGAAGACCTGGAAGAAGAAGGTTCCCGAATTCTTGAGCAGGATTAAGAATTTTTGAACAGGATTGATATGTGTCAAATCAGATGTGTGACGAGTCTGAGATGATCAGGTTGAACAACTAAATTTTTTAGAATTTTTTTAGTGTTGGGTGTTTGTTTTAATCATTGGGAGAAATCCATGCAAAATGCAACCGTGAAGGCTGCGACCTATAACGATACCGTGGTCCGCCAGTTTGCCATCATGGCAGTGGTCTGGGGTGTTGTTGGTACATTGATGGGCGTGATTATCGCGTCTCAGCTGGTGTGGCCAGAGCTTAACCTGGGCTTGCCGTATACCTCTTTTGGCCGTTTACGACCACTGCATACCAATGCAGTGATTTTCGCATTTGGTGGCTGTGCTTTATTTGCTACCTCATACTATGTCGTGCAACGTACCTGCCAGACCCGTTTGTTTAGCGACAAACTGGCCAGTTTTACTTTCTGGGGCTGGCAAGCTGTCATTGTCGCCGCAGCCATCTCCTTGCCATTGGGTTATACCCAGGGTAAAGAGTACGGCGAACTGGAGTGGCCAATTGACATCCTGATTGCGATCGTATGGATTTCTTACGCGGTTGTGTTCTTCGGTACTATCGGTATCCGTAAGGTCAAGCATATCTACGTGGCTAACTGGTTCTACGGTGCCTTTATTCTGGCGGTGGCCTTGTTGCACATCGTTGAGAGTGCTGCAATTCCTGCTGGCTGGTTCAAGTCTTACTCTGCTTATGCAGGCGTGCAAGATGCGATGGTGCAGTGGTGGTATGGTCACAACGCGGTAGGTTTCTTCCTGACAGCGGGTTTCCTCGGCATGATGTACTACTTTGTGCCTAAACAAGCTGAGCGTCCTGTGTACTCTTACAGCTTGTCTATCGTGCACTTCTGGGCACTGATTTTCACTTACATGTGGGCGGGTCCTCACCACTTGCATTACACCGCTTTGCCTGACTGGACACAGTCCTTGGGTATGGTGTTGTCTTTAATTCTGTTTGCACCAAGCTGGGGCGGTATGATCAACGGTATCATGACCTTGTCCGGCGCCTGGCACAAACTGCGCACTGACCCTATCTTGCGCTTCCTGATCGTTTCCCTGTCTTTCTACGGTATGAGTACCTTTGAAGGCCCGATGATGGCGATCAAGACTGTGAACGCTTTGTCTCACTACACTGACTGGACCGTAGGTCACGTGCACTCTGGTGCTCTGGGCTGGGTTGGTTTTATTTCTATCGGTTCCCTGTACTTCCTGATTCCACGTTTGTTCGGTCAGAAGACTATGTACAGCGTGAAAGCGATTGAAGTGCATTTCTGGATGGCAACCATTGGCGTGGTGTTATATATCGCTGCGTTGTGGATCTCTGGCGTGATGGAAGGCTTGATGTGGCGTGCAATGAACGCTGACGGTACATTGGCTTATACCTTCGTTGAGAGTGTGAAAGCCAAGTTCCCATACTATTTCACACGTGCATTGGGTGGTTTCCTGTATATGAGCGGTTTGGTGATCATGTTGTGGAACACATATAAAACAGCAACTAATGGCAAACCAGCAACGGTAGAAGTACCAGCTGTTGTTGCACACACTTAAGGAGCTCACTATGGCAACGCATCAAAATAATAGTGGCAATCTGCACGAAAAGATTGAAACCAATAACTTCCTGTTGATCGTACTGACCTTCATTACAATCTCCTTTGGTGGTTTGGTTGAAATCGTGCCTTTGTTTTTCCAAAAATCCCTGACTGAACCTATCCGTGGGTTGGAGCCATACACTGCGCTGCAATTGGCTGGTCGTGACATTTACCTGCGTGAAGGTTGCTACAACTGCCACTCACAGATGATCCGTCCGTTCCATGCTGAAACATTGCGTTATGGCCACTACTCTGTAGCGGGCGAATACGTGTATGACCACCCGTTCCAGTGGGGCAGCAAGCGTACCGGTCCTGACTTGCACCGTGTCGGTGGCAAATACAGTGACGACTGGCATCGTGTGCACTTGAATCAGCCGCGTGACGTTGTACCGGAATCCATCATGCCAGCGTACCCATGGTTGAATGAAAACCTGGTGAACGATGAAACGATTGGTGACCATATGGTTGCGCTGCGTAAAGTGGGCGTGCCTTACACCGATGAGCAGATCAAGGCTGCTGGCGCAGATATCAAGGGTAAAACCGAGATGGATGCACTGGTTTCATACCTGCAAGTACTGGGTACACACCTGAAATAAGGAGACGCGCCATGGATATCATCAACCTGTTACGCATATTGTTTACAGTACTGAGTTTTGTCCTGTTTATCGCAATCCTGGTTTGGGCATGGCGCAATCGTCACTCCGCACAATTCAAGGACGCGCAGAACCTGCCGTTCGATCAAGACTAATATTTGTGCGGACATGTTAAGGAAAACATCATGAATGATTTTGTAAATGGATTTTGGCCGATCTGGATTTCGACCATTACCTTGGGTGGGATCGCTTTTTGTGTCGGTTTGCTGATTTTCGCAAGCCGCGTCAAAGTGCCTCTGGATAGTGACAACACCAATGGTCACGAGTGGGACGGCATTAAAGAAATGAACAATCCGCTGCCAATGTGGTGGGTGGGCTTGTTTATCATTACCGTTATTTTTGGCCTGACTTATTTGTACCTGTTCCCTGGCTTGGGTACTTACAATGGTAAATTCGGCTGGACAGGCGTTAAGCAGTACGAAGTTGAAGTGGCCAAAAACAACGAAAAAATTGCACCGCTGTATGCCAAATACGCGGCAATGCCGGTTGAAGAAGTGGCCAAAATCCCGGAAGCCCGTGATATTGGCAAGCGTATTTTCCTCAACAACTGTGCTGCTTGCCATGGTTCAGATGCCAAGGGTAGCCGCGGTTTCCCTAACCTGACGGATACTGACTGGTTGTATGGCGGTAGCCCAGAGCGTATTAAAGAAACCATTACGGGTGGTCGTATCGGCATGATGCCGCCGATGGCAGCCGCTGTCGGTAATGAAGAAGACGTGAAAAACGTGGCTAACTACGTATTAAGTCTGTCTGGCAGTATTCATGACTCTGGTCGTGCCAATGCCGGTAAAGACAAATTTGTCGTGTGTGCAGCTTGCCACGGCCCTGAAGGCAAAGGTAACCAGATGATTGGTGCACCTAACCTGTCAGACAACACTTGGTTGCATGGCCAGGGTGAAGCCGCGATTATCAAGCGTATTCACGAAGGTAAAACCAACCAGATGCCAGCCTGGCAAGAGAAATTCAGCCCGGAGCAAATTCATTTGCTGACCGCTTATGTTTGGGGCCTCTCCAACAAGTAAGCGAATGCAGATAAATACATGAGCGATACTAAACAAAGCGCTGTGAACAAAACCACCATCCGTGAACAGGAGGTGGTTTTGTCACTTTATAAGTCCGAAGATAAGATTTATGCCCGCCATGTCTCCGGTTTATTTAATAACTGGCGATGGGTGATGGTGTGGGCAACGCAGCTGTTCTTCTACGGTGTGCCGTGGTTGCAATGGGATGGTCGACAGGCCATGCTGTTTGACCTGGAAGGCATGCGGTTTTATGTGTTTGGCCTGATCTTCCATCCGCAGGACCTGATTTACCTCGCATTCCTGTTGATTGTCTCTGCACTTTCCCTGTTCCTGTTTACGGCGATTGCCGGGCGCTTGTGGTGTGGTTACACCTGTCCGCAGACGGTATATACCGAAATCTATATGTGGATGGAGCAGAAAATAGAAGGTGACCGTATCGCTCGCATGCGTCTTGATGACAGCAAGTGGAACCTGAACAAAGTTACACGCAAATCCCTGAAACAGTTGGCCTGGATCGGATTTGGTTTGTGGACCGGTGTGACGTTTGTCGGCTACTTTACGCCCATGCGTGAACTGGTCCCTAGCTTGTTGCAATTCCAAGCCGGTGGCTGGGAAACATTCTGGGTATGTTTTTATGGCTTTGCGACCTATGGTAACGCAGGTTACATGCGTGAGCAGGTCTGTAAATACATGTGCCCGTATGCACGCTTCCAGAGCGCCATGTTTGACGGCGACACCATGACGGTGACTTACGATGAAGCACGTGGTGAGCCACGTGGTTCACGCTCTAAAAAAGCGGGTGAGAATGCCAATGGATTAGGCAGTTGCATTGATTGCAGTATTTGCGTACAAGTATGCCCGACCGGCATCGATATCCGTGACGGCTTGCAATACGAGTGCATCGGCTGTGGTGCCTGTATTGATGCCTGTGACGATGTGATGGATAAGATGGGCTATGCCAAAGGCCTGATTAAATATACGACGCAAAATGGCATGGAAAATCGCTGGACCCGTCAGCAGATGCTTGCGCGTTTGCTCAGGCCACGCGTGCTGATTTATTCGACCATTTTGGTGATCATGGTGGTCGGTATGGGGGTCGGTATCTACTTTAAACCCGATTTCCGGCTGGATGTGTTGCGTGATCGCTCGGTGATGGCGCGTTACACCAACGATGGCAATATTGAGAATGTTTACAATCTCAAGCTGGAAAATGAAACCGAATCTGTGCGCGATTATGATTTGCAAGTCACAGGTTTACCCGCGCTCGCCGTCCATTTTTCAGACAATAACAGTCAGCAGCTCAAAGCACTCAAACCTTTTGAAAAGCGCAATGTCATAGTCGAGATACAGGTGCCTGAAGCTGAAACGCGTGCCGGATCACACAAGATTTTCTTTGAGTTGACTGACATTGAAGCCAAAGAAACAATTAAGGAAAAATCTGTCTTTATTGTCCCCAGTAATTAGCGGTTAAGGCATGGCGTCGCGCAGGGTGGCATAAAACAGCATAGATAAAGGAATACCGATGGTTGAAACACAAAAATGGTACCAGAATGCGTATGTCTGGCTGATTATTGGCGGTCCGTCCCTGGTCGTGGTGGCGTCTTTTATCACCTTGTACCTGGCCATTACGCATCCGGATCCGGCCATTGATGACTATTACCGCAAGGGCATAGAAATCAATAAAACGCTGGATGCGCAAGGCCATGATGTGCAGGACGAAGCCATGGCGCCTGCCATTCAGGCGCGCAACCATGCACAAACCGGCCTTAAACCAGCTGAAGAATAGCCGCTTAACGTTACCGCCTAGACGAACATGCGCACGCGAAATCCATGCGTGCGCAATGTGCTGGCATATTTCTCTAATATTTTCTCTGAAGTGGCCTGAATGCAGCCTCGTAGGTCTTGCTGGCTGGGTCTGGCAATGCCGTATAGCAAGATGCCGCTGATGCGCTGTTTCAATGGCAATAAAGCTTCCATATAGCCTGGCAGCGTTGGCGTGGTCACGGTCTCCCCGTGCAGTGTTCTACTGAAAATGGCAGTTTGCACCCAGGTTGGGCAAAGCGTGCAGCAGGTTTGCAGGCGCTGCAAATGCAAGGCCAGAGGCAAATGCGTATCGTTGACAGCCAGCATCTCGCCATCATTACCTGCATCCAGTTTGAACCATACCTCTCCGCCCATCTCGTGTAAGCGTTTGAGTGCATGCTGTATATGCGCGTGCTGCAACTGGCTGCCATTGGTGATGAGCCGCAGGCAAGCCGGGCGGTCATGTGGTTTGCGTTGCTGCATCAGGTGGGCAACCATGTCGAGGATGTCTGCAAACTGCGGCGAAGTTGTTGGTTCACCGTCACCCGCAAAGGCGATATCCTGTACGCAGTCATGCAGGCTGTAAATGCTGTCGTGGATATGGTGCGTGACCCAGCCCAGGCAGTCTGCCAGCTCTTGTTGCAGAAGCTGGCTATCAATGACGGGCGAAGGGCCGCGTTGTAAACCGGGCACCTGGCAGTACACACAGTGCCAGTTACAGCAATGATTGGGGTGCAGGTTGATGCCGATGGAAATGCCTTGCGCCCGGCGTGACCACACCGGGTAAATATAGCGCCATGCGCGAGTGGCCGCAAATTCGCTTAAGGCCTCAAAGAGGGCAGAGGTCTGCATTTGTACGCCGCCGTGATAAGCGTTAACGGTGGGCTTGGACTAGCAAGTGCTGGCGTTAAAGATGGTCTTCAGTTTGTCGTGATCAAGAATGCGGATATTCTTTTGTTTCACTTCAATAATGCCTTCGTCGCTAAATTTAGAGAAGGTGCGACTCACGGTTTCCAGCTTCATGCCCAGGTAGCTGCCGATTTCTTCGCGGGTCATGCGTAAAATCAATTCACTTTTTGAGTAACCGCGTGCGTGCAAACGTTGCAGCAAATTGAGCAGAAAAGCCGCCAGGCGTTCTTCGGCTCGCATATTGGCCAGCAACATCATGACGCCATTTTCGCGCACAATCTCGCGGCTCATGATTTTGTGCACATGGCGTTGCAGCATGGGGATTTGACGTGACAGGTCTTCGACGTGGTGAAATGGCATCACGCAGACTTCGGCATCTTCCAGAGCGATGGCATTGCAATTGTGCTTGTCACTGACGATGCCATCCAGGCCCATGATTTCACCCGCCATTTGAAAACCGGTGACTTGTTCGCGGCCATCTTCAGATACCACACAGGTTTTAAAGAAACCGGTACGAATCGCATACAAGGTGGTGAACGGATCGCCGCTGCTAAACAGGTGCCCCCCTTGTTTGACTTTCTTTCTGGTGGCAACCATGCCATCCAACTGGCTCATCTCGTCCGTGCTTAAACCTATGGGCAGACACAGCTCACGCAGGTTGCAGTTAGAGCAGGCCACCTTGAAACTGGATTCGGCTTGCATGGGAGATGTCCTTGGCAGTCGTTGATCTTGCGACTGATTATACGCCTCCTGCGCCTTGATTTCATGGGTGGTGATTTCATCCGTGGCGACTTCATGTGCTGCAATGGCATTTAACATGATGCTTTTACTCTTCCCTATTATAGTGCGTTGCATTATGCACGCGTAGCTGACCGGACTATTTGATATGCATCAAGAAGTCATGGTTTGCTTTATGGCAAAGTAGCCGTCAATGACTCCCGGGACGAGATGTCTCACTTGTGCAGACAGGAAAGCATTTGCTAGATACCATGAAACAACCGTTGACGATTACTCAAGAGCACATCGAGCGCTATGATGTTTCGGGGCCGCGGTATACCTCTTACCCCACTGCTGACCGCTTTGTCGAGGCGTTTGATGCGGCGGCCTATGTCAAGGCCGCAGAGCAGCGCAATATCAGCAACTGGACACAACCGTTGTCGGTGTATGTACATATCCCGTTTTGCGCGTCGCTGTGTTTTTATTGTGCCTGCAACAAAATCGTCACCAAGCGTTATGAGCAGAGCGCTATTTACCTCAACTATCTGCAACGCGAACTCAATCTGCATCTGGACAAGTTTTCGCAAGCGCAGGCCGTGAACCAGCTGCATTTAGGCGGCGGCACACCAACCTTTCTCAGTGATGACGAGCTAACCCGCCTGGTGGAGATGCTGAAAAAAGCCTTTGTGTTTAACCAAGAGGGTGAATACTCGATTGAGATTGATCCACGCACGGTGAACCAGCAACGCTTGCAGCATTTACGCGACCTGGGCTTTAACCGCCTGAGTTTTGGTGTGCAAGACTTTGATGCCGATGTGCAGCAAGCGGTGCATCGAGTGCAGTCTTATACGCAAGTGGAAACGCTGATGCAACAAGCGCGGGAGATGGGTTACCAGTCTATCAATGCCGACCTGATTTATGGCTTGCCCAAGCAAACCCCGGCAACCTTCCGCGAAACAATCGCTAAAATTACCACATTGCGCCCAGATCGTATTGCCCTGTATGGCTATGCGCATTTGCCGTCCCGCTTCAAACCGCAGCGCCGTATCCTGCAAGATGAGTTACCCAATGCCGTAGACAAAATCCAGATGCTGTCAGAGGCGATTCAGCAATTGATGCAGGCGGGATATGTGTATATCGGCATGGACCATTTTGCTTTGCCTGAGGATGCACTGGCGATTGCCAAGCAGCAGGGCAGGTTGCATCGCAACTTTCAGGGTTACAGTACCATGGCTGACCAGGATATTCTGGCGCTGGGCGTGTCTGCCATTGGCAAAATGGGCGCGACCTATAGCCAGAATGCCAAAACGCTGGAAGAGTATTACGACTTTCTGGACCAGGGTCAGTTGCCGATTGTGCGTGGGCTAGCGCTTAGCCGTGATGACCTGATCCGCCGCGCGGTGATTATGGCCATCATGTGCCATGGTGAGCTTAGCTATGAGTCAATAGAGCTCTCTTATATGGTGAATTTCAGGGATTACTTTAAGTCAGAGATTCAACAACTTGCAGATAAAGAAAAGCAAGGGTTGGTGATGCTGGAGGACGATGGCTTGAAAGTGACTGAAATGGGCTGGTACTTTGTGCGTGCTATTGCCATGGTGTTTGACCGTTATTTGCAGCACGATGCCAATCGTGCAAGGTTCTCCAAAATCCTTTAAACTCTCGGCATGTTAGCCAGCTTACTCCTGACCGCTTTTGTCATGGGGCTGGCAGGCGGCCCGCATTGCATTGCCATGTGTGGTGCAGCTTGCGGCGCCATGCAGTCATCCCCTCAAACCAGCAGTCAATTTCGTTCGATTCCGCTACGTGTCATCAAGACCATTCCCTGGAGTTTTTACCTCGGGCGCATGCTGGGTTATGGCATCTTGGGCGCAATTGCGGCAGAAACCCTGCGCGGCCTGGCCTGGTTGTCCAACCAGAGCCATGTGTTCCAGCCATTGTGGACGTTCTCTCATACGCTGATTTTTGCCTGGGGCGTGTTATTAGTGGTCACCGGTCAACAACCACAATGGGCCGTGCAGCGGGCACAGCAAGTCTGGGCCTGGATTAAGCAGCGCACCGAACATGCCAAATTCGGCTATTTGCTCACGGGTATGGTCTGGGCTTTGTTGCCGTGTGGTTTGCTCTATTCAGCGGTGATGCTGGCCTCATTGCAATCGCAATGGTTACAGGGGGCATTGGTGATGATGGCCTTTGCCTGTGGCTCAGCCACCGTGCTGGCACTGGCACCTGTCCTATGGCGCGCCGGCCAGCAATCCATACCCGGCTGGTTTAAAGAGTCGACGGGGATGCGCCTGAGTGGCGTATTGCTCATCGCCCTCAGCGTGGTCGCTTTATGGATGGACGTCATGCATCACGACAAACTGTGGTGCCAACTCCTCTAAATATTGCTTTTATTGCCTGCGCACTGTAACTTTCAATTGTTAATTTAATTTAACAGTTGGAGGCGTCATGCTGAGGCCAATGCGATATTTACTGTTTGTTTTCTTGTCCTTATGGGTTGCGCACAGCTACGCCCAAGCGCCTGCCATTTTGCTGGCGCAGATTTACCATGACGATATCCAGGTGCAAGAGTATCTGGTCAGCGAAAAACTGGATGGTATCCGTGCCATCTGGGATGGCCAGCAATTCACCAGCCGCCAGGGTCATCCTATTCATGCGCCAGCCTGGTTTACTCAAGACTTTCCGCCACGGCCACTGGATGGCGAATTATGGATAGGCCGTGGTCAATTCGAGACGCTTTCATCCACTGTCAGACAAACGCAACCGAATGATACTGCCTGGCGGCAAGTCGCCTATTATGTGTTTGAGTTGCCAGACGCCAGCGGTGACTTCGCCCACAGAGCGCAGACAATTGTGAAAATTGCCCGGCAAGCGCATAGCCCTTATCTCAAAAGTCTGCCGCAATTCCGTGTTAAAGACAGGAAAGTGCTTAAAAGAACGCTGGATCACATTGTGGCTCAGCGTGGCGAAGGCCTGATGCTGCACCGCGCCGATGCACCATATCTCACAGGCCGTAGCCATGTCTTGCTCAAACTCAAGCCACAACTTGATGCAGAAGCCAAAGTGATCGCCCATGTGCCCGGCAAAGGCAAATACCAAGGTAAAATGGGCGCGCTGTTAGTGGAGACCCCGGCAGGTATCCAATTTAAACTGGGCACCGGATTTAGCGACGCGGAGCGTGCGCATCCACCGCCCATCGGCTGCCAGGTCACTTATACTTACCGTGATGTGACCAAAACAGGTAAACCCAAGTTTGCCAGTTTTTTACGCATACGTTCGCCTGAATAGTGAAAGGAAATCATATGAAGTGGTTCGCAGGATTATTAAGCTGCTGGATGGCAGCAAATGCCTACGCGCTTGATTTAAGCGGCGTTTACGCCTGCACGGGCGATGATGCGCATGAAGGAAAGTACACGGGTACAGTGACCATGAAATTACGCCCGGAACATAGCAAAGGCGCCGATGCCAGTTATGACTTCCAGCTTGAAGTGCCGGATTATGGCGTTTATAAAGGCCACGCAGCGGCGCATGGTATGCACGCTGCCATGCACTTTGCCTTACCAGCAGAGAATGGCGAATATGGTGGCAAGACGCATGATTATGGCACTGGCATTGCCGAGTTTAAGACAAATGCCAAAGGACAGCTGAGCTTCAGGAAGTTTTATTTTGAGCCTGGGTTCAAGGGAGGAAATACAGGGGTAGAGGAGTGTGTAAGAAAGTAATTCTTTTGTTTTCTCAGCGTCGACTAGGATGTGAGAGATTGCTTTTCGCTTTTTCAGCGAGTTACTTTTCTTTGCTTGCTCAAAGCGAAGACTATTCTATGATCGATCTATTTCGCCTCTCGGCGACCATTCTTTCTTATGCTTGTCCATAAGAAAGAAGGCAAAGAACAAGACACCCCAACTTCCGCTTCTTCCTTGCGCTACTCGGTTTGCCGGGCGTCCATCGAAACTCGCCCTGACAAGCCACACAGAACGTGGCTTGTTGCGGAGCTCAGACAGCCGATGGCCGAAGACTCCCGCCAACCCTGCGTTGCTCGGCGCGGCAGATGGGGGCCCCGAACACCATGCGACTGCAACCATTAGTGAATTGAAGAAAAAAGAATCTGTTTTTGAACCGTCCGCATTTACGCAATGTGAGTTTGGTGAGATAGATCCCATTCCATCACGCTGAGTAGCGCAGACGAAGTGGGGGCTTTCGGCCATCGGCTGTTCGAGTTCCGCGGCGGCTTGCGGGGTGTGCAAGCCGCTAGGGCGAGTTTCGATGGACGCCCACTTTGCCGAGCAACGCAAGGGAGCCTTTAGGCCGTGATGGCTGGGTGTCTTCCTCTTTGGTTACTTTCTGGGGGACAAGCACCAGAAAGTGACTCGCCAACAAGGCGAAAAACAACGTATCAAGCAAGACAAACTTAAGCTATATGTAAGCTGCGAGAATGCATGTCATTTCGCCTGCCATGTTAAAATCTCCTCCCTATGACTGCCGCCTCTCCTGTACAACTCATCGCCCAGCTCGAAAAACAACTTGCCCAGTGCATGCTGGCAGATCGCTTTCCGCTTAAACGTCGTTTGCAGCAGTTACGCGATGCCTTGAAACAAAATAAGCCGGTTGATAAAGCGCTGGTTGATATTGCCCATAAAGTCCAAGCATCCCAGCAGCGTTTGCAAGCCAGATTAGCCGCATTACCCAAGCCGCAATATCCCGAAGAGTTACCCGTTAGTGGTAAAAAAGACGAGATCGCAGCGGCGATTGCCAAGCATCAGGTGGTGATTGTCTGTGGTGAAACGGGTTCTGGTAAAACCACGCAGTTGCCCAAGATTTGCCTGGAGCTGGGGCGCGGTGTTTCCGGCCTGATTGGCCACACTCAGCCGCGCCGAATTGCGGCGCGTTCGGTGGCCTCGCGGATTGCGCAGGAGCTGCAGAGCCCGCTGGGTGAGGTGGTGGGTTACAAGGTGCGTTTTAATGACAAATTGTCGGAGCGCAGTTATGTCAAATTAATGACCGACGGGATTTTGCTGGCGGAGACGCAGAGCGATAAATTCCTTAACGGTTATGACACCATCATTATCGATGAGGCGCACGAGCGCAGCCTGAATATTGATTTCCTGTTGGGCTACCTCAAACAGTTATTGCCTAAACGGCCAGATTTAAAAATCATTGTCACGTCAGCGACGATTGATGCTAATCGCTTCTCCAATCACTTTAACGGCGCACCCGTGATTGAGGTCAGTGGCCGTACTTATCCGGTTGAGATTCGTTACCGCCCGCTGGGTAATAAAACCACCATGGTGGCGGTTGAGGTACCGGTGGATGATGGTCTGGATGATATTGACCGTTTTGCGCAGGACTTGATGGGCATCAAACGCAAGCCGCCACGCACCGAGACGCGCTGGCTGGAAGAGGATGACGAAGAGGAGGTGATGGAGGATGCCATCCTCGATACGGCTGAGGATTTGCTGCGTTTGGGCGATGGCGATATTCTGGTGTTTTTGCCTGGTGAGCGTGAAATTCGCGATACGGCAGATCATTTGCGTAAATACCAGGGACGTTCGCCCAAACTCAAATCGATAGAGATACTGCCGCTGTTTGCGCGACTGAGCATTGAAGATCAGCAAAAAATCTTCCGCCCGGGCGGCCAGCGCCGCATTGTGCTAGCGACCAACGTTGCAGAGACTTCATTGACGGTGCCTGGCATTAAATATGTGATCGATGCCGGCCTGGCGCGCGTTAACCGCTACAGCCCACGGGCGAAGGTTGAACAATTACAGATTGAGAAAATCTCGCAGGCGGCTGCCAAGCAGCGGGCAGGGCGTTGCGGCCGCGTGTCTAACGGTATCTGTGTGCGTTTGTATTCCGAAGAGGATTTTAACCAGCGTCCGGCCTTTACTGATCCTGAAATCTTGCGTAGTTCACTGGCCAGCGTGATTTTGCGTATGGCTGATTTGCGCCTGGGCGATGTCGCCGAGTTCCCGTTTATTGAAGCGCCTTCATCACGGCTGATCAGCGATGGTTATCAGTTGTTGCAAGAGCTGGGTGCGGTCACCGAGCGTCGAGAAATCACCGAGCTGGGCCGCCAGATGGCGCGCTTGCCACTGGACCCGCGTGTGGCACGTATGATTCTGGCCGCGAAAAAAGAAAGCTGTTTGCGCGAAATCCTGATTATTGCCAGTGTCTTGAGCATGCAGGATCCACGCGAGCGCCCCATGGACAAGCGCGAAGCGGCAGATAGCGCACATGCCAAGTTCAAAGCGGATGATTCCGATTTTATGAGCTATCTCAAGTTGTGGGACTGGTATGAGCAGGCATTAAAGACTAAAAAGTCCAATCGCGACTTGCTTAACCAGTGTCACCAAAACTTCCTGTCTTTCTTGCGCTTGAAAGAGTGGCGTGAGTTGCATCAGCAACTGCTGGAGATGGTGGAGGAGATGGACTTCAAGCGCAGCGATAAGGAAGCCAGTTATGAGCAGGTACATCGCGCATTGCTATCCGGTTTGCTGGGGAATATTGGCTTTAAGGATGGTGACAGCGAGACCTATGCCGGCGCGCGCGGTATCCGCTTTACCATTGCGCCGGGCTCGGCGCTGAAGAAAAATCGGCCGAAATGGGTGATTGCTGCTGAACTGGTAGACACCACCAAGCTGTATGCGCGCGTTGTCGCAAAAATTGATCCGGACTGGATAGAGCCGATTGCCAATGAGGGTGGCAGCCGCGACCTGACGCAAAGTGACTATACCGACCCGCGCTGGGATAGAAAAACCGCGCAAGTGGTGGCCTGGGAGCGCGTAAGCTTATATGGCCTGACCATTGTGCCCAAGCGGCGTGTGCATTACGGGCCAATTAACCCGGCGGAGTCACGTGAGATTTTTATCCGTGAAGCCCTAGCAAATATGGAATTCGATACGCGAGCGCCATTTTTTGAGGCTAATCGCCGCTTAATCGCAGAAGTTGAAGCGCTGGAGCACAAGGCGCGCCGCCAGGATGTACTGGTCGATGAGTATCAGTTGTTTGTGTTCTACGACAAGGTTGTGCCACAGATTACGGAGCCTGGTCATCAAGAGCCTTACCGCATTTATAACGGTGCCGCGTTTGAAAAATGGCGTCAGGATGCGGAGAAAGTGAATCCCAAAGTGCTGCACCTGACGCGTGAGTCCCTCATGCGCCATGGTGCCAGTGCGATTACCGAGGTGCAGTTCCCGGAGCAGATGGTGATAGACGGTGAAACAGTACCGCTCAAATACCGTTTTGAGCCTGGGCATGTGCTGGATGGCGTGACAGCGACGATCCCCCTGGCCTTGCTAAACCAGCTGGACGCCACAGTGACAGAATGGCTGGTGCCAGGCATGGTGCGTGACAAGGTCACCGCGCTGATTAAAGCCTTGCCCAAGACCCTGCGTCGCGTCTGTGTGCCAGTGCCGGATTTTGTGACCGGTTTTCTCGAAGCCAAGACTGCCACTGCGCCTTTATTACCGGCCCTGGCAGAGTTTATCCAGCACAAGGTTGGGCTCAAATTGAAGCCAGAGGAGTTTGACCTGGCTGGCCTGGACGCACATCACCTGATGAATTTCAGCGTGGTGGATGAAAAAGGCCGTGAACTGGGTATGGGCCGTGACTGGCATCTGCTTAAAAAACAACTGGGTTCGGCAGCACAGTTGACGTTCAGAACCGGTTCACCAGGCATTGAAAAGTCTGGCCTCAAACAATGGGATTTCGGCGATTTGCCGCAAACGCTCACCTTTAGCAAAGATGGCCGCCAATTGACGGGTTATCCGGGTCTTGAAGACAATAGCGATAGCGTCGCCATCAAGCTATTTGATACACCGGAAGCGGCAGCGGTTTCGCACCGCAAAGGCGTTTGTCGCCTGATGCGTTTTGAGCTGAAAGAGCAAATCAAGCAATTGGAAAAAGGCCTGCCGGGCTTTAACCAGTATGCCTTGTTGTTACGCGCCATCATGAACCCGGACCAGTTACGCGAAGATATGCTGCAAGCGATTGCCGACCGTGCCTTTATTGCCGAGGATGAATTGCCGCGTACCAATGTCGCATTTATGCAGTTGAAAGCACGTGCACGCACGCGCCTGCCAGCCGTGACAGAGGCGCTCACCCGGCAAGCGCAGTTGATCGCCAATGAATACCAGGTATTGGCGGCGCTACTGCAAAAAATGACGCCAGTCACGCAAAAAATTAAACGTGAGTGCGAGCAGCAGTTGCAAGGCATGCTTTACCATGGCTTTTTCAGCCAGACGCCGTGGGAACAATTGCCGCATCTGCCGCGCTACCTCAAGGCGATTAAAATGCGTATTGATAAATATCCTACCAGTATCGAACGCGATGGCCGCCATGCGCAGGCACTGGCACAACTAGAGCAGCGCTGGCAGCAAAAGGTCGAGCAATTGCGCAAGGCGCATTTGCCTGTAACAAGCCAGTTACAAGACTTTACGTGGCAGTTGCAAGAGTTACGTGTATCATTATTTGCGCAGGAATTAAGGACACCTTATCCTGTCTCAATCAAACGTCTTGAAAAACTCTGGCTCGAAATACAATCGTGATGCGTGACGTCCGCTATTTTTAATTCATTCAGTTGATGCAGCCTTCTCCTTTTGAACCCTTTAGTACGCCAAACTGGCTAAAGCCGAAACAACGCGATCGCGTGTTGCGTATCCCGGCACGCCTGATGTGGGCCGTATTACTGTCGCTGGTATTTCACGCGATTTTGTTCTGGGGATTTTTACTCGACTTGCTCAACCCACTCGAAGAGCCTGCACAAGAGCCCTTGAATATTGTGCTGGATCTTGGGGTGCCTGCGCCTAAAACACCTAAAGTGTCGCCGCCGCCAGAAATGCCACCGGAGCCACCGCCTCAGCCGCAGCCCAAAACGAAACCACAGCCCAAGGCTGAGCCAAAATTACCGAAAAAAGTCATTCAATCACAACGGCCAGATAGCCCGTTCAAATTGCCTGAGCCCAAGCCGCAGAACCGGCCTGAGCCAACACCGCCTGTGCCGCCGCCGGTGGAGGACTTCTCGAGTATGATCAAACGCAGGCAGTCGGACCGTAATTCAGATGAAATGGCCGCCAAACAGATCAATGATGCCGCTGCGGCTGCCGAGCGTGGGCCCTCAGAGGATGAGCGCCGTACCAAAAACATCATGAATAACCTCAAGTTCGGCACCAATGGTTTATTCCAGATCCGGCGCATGGACCCGTATAACGCGACCTTCAGCTTTAAAGGCTGGGTCAACGATTACACCTCGGCCAATACACAGTATTACGAAGTCGAGGCGCGCAATGGTGAAGATATCCGGCTGGTCATGATGCGGCGCATGATTGCGATTATCCGTGAGCACTACAATGGTGATTTCGACTGGATATCCAACCGCCTGGGGCGCACGATCTCATTGTCGGCAAGGCCAGCGGACAATGCTTTCCTCGAAGATTTTATGATGAAGGAATTCTTCGGGCCCAATTATAAAAACCTGGATATTTACGGGCGCTAGTCATTTTCAGTGATCATGCCAGGCAACTTCGATCATCCTGTTTTATCGAAACCGTCACACTGGCAAAGCTATGCCGCCTTGGTTACAGGGTTGGTGCTGGTCTCAGGCATAGGCTTGTATTATTTCTCCGCACTGGGGGTGGCCGTCATCACGCTGCTGTATCTGTTGTGCGTGCTGTGGGCGGCTTATTTTCTGCACTTTTTTCATGCTTTGCTGACGGCGATCATCGCCGTACTGCTGATCAATTACCTTTTTATCGAGCCCCGTTACACCTTTGGTATTGCCAGCCTGCAATCCTGGCTGATGTTGTCAGTATTTGCGGCGCTGGCGCTGATGGTGAGTCGCGCCATGCAGCAACTCAAGCAGCAAAGGCAACAGGCGCAACAGGCGGCCTTGCAGTCGCGGTTTTTCCAGTCATTGGCCGAGTTGTTGGCCATGCAGTCCAGTGTTGAGGGTTTGTTGCAAGCCGCCTGCCAGCATGTGCAAGAAGTGTTTGGTTGGCAAGTCGGTGTGGTTCAAGTGTCTGATGCTGGTGCATTAACATATTTGGCGGGTGCACCGGTGGCGACCCTTGAAGCCTCAAGTGTGCAATGGGCGCTGGATTACCAGCGCGCGATTGGTGCGGGCACCGCAGACTGGCCAAATCTGGGCGTCTGCCTGTTGCCGTTTGGCGTTCCGCAACGCGAAGTGCTGGTGGTGGCAAGCCATGCAGCGCCTGACCTGCATTTTTTACGTTTGCTGACCCACCAATGCGCGCAAGCGACGATGAAGTTACGCCAACAAATGGCCCTGGCACAAGCTGCGCGCGATGCCAGTGAGGCCAATTTCAAAAAGACGCTACTGACCGCCTTGTCGCATGATATGCGCACACCACTGACCGCCATTCTCGGTGCCGTTAATGTGTTGACGGATCGCCAGATTGTATTGGCGCCAGTGCAGTCTGCGCAGTTATTGCATAGCATACAAGCTGAAGCCAGCTATTTGACCCAGGCTACTGAGAACATCCTGACACTGGTGAAACTGGACGCAGGTAGCAGCAGCTTGCACCTGGACTGGGCATCGCCTCAGGAAATTATTCAGCACGTCGTGCAGCGCTATTTGCAACGCACGCCTGCGGTGTTGTTGCAAGTGACATTGCCTGAGGCCGATTCGCAGCAAGAAATACTGTTTAAAGCAGATGCGGTATTGGTGGCGCATGCGCTGGCCAACCTGATCGATAACGCCTTGCAATGGCGAGAGGCTGGTAGCACCATTGAAATCGCCATGTACATAGAATCCTCGTCGCTGGTTTTGTCAGTACTCAATCTGGGGCCAGGTTTCCCACCAGGTTTTGTGATCTCCGCTTTTGATGCGCACACACCAGCGATGGCCGGTGTGCGTGGCTTTGGGCTGGGTTTATCGATTGTAGATACCGTGATGCAACTGCATGGCGGGCAAGTACAGTTGGGCACTAGTGCTGACCATCGCACGGAGGTGCGCCTGTTGTTCCCGTTTGTATACGCGGCTGACTTAATCAAGGCCGACACATGAGCCAGCAGGCAACGTTATTATTGGTGGAAGACGACCCGGGTGTGTACCAGTTTCTGTTACCTGCATTGTCTGCGCACGGCTATCGCGTGCAACATGCGCGAGATCTCGCGCAAGCGCGTGAGGCCAGCGGCTTTGCCATGGTCATTCTCGACCTGGGTTTGCCGGATGGGCAGGGCGAGCAGTTTATTCCGCAGCTGCGTGCTTATTCGGATGTGCCGATCCTGGTACTGTCTGCCCGCCAGGATGAACTGGATAAAGTGCACTGCCTGAACCTGGGCGCAGATGATTACCTGATGAAGCCATTTGGCTTACAGGAGTTGCTGGCGAGGATACAGGTGGCACTGCGGCGCACAGCCATCATGCAGATGCGTGACCACGTTTATCAACATCAGTCATTAGTGATTAACCGTGCCAGCGGCCTGGTGACCAAACATGGCGAGCAGTTGCATTTGAGCCCCATAGAGCATGCCTTGCTGATGTTACTGGCCAGCAAACCCGGCACCATCTTTACCCACAGCCAGCTATTGGCGCAGGTGTGGGGGCCGGATTATATCGATGACACGCATTACCTGCGTATCCATATTGGCCGTTTACGCGCCAAACTCGAAGACCATCCCTCTGCACCGCAAACCGTTCTGACTGAGCTCGGCATCGGCTATCGACTCGCTTGAGTCAGTCGTTCTTGTTTATGCGATTGATATACCGTTAGCCTCACACTGCTCCCATCAATCAACCACAAGGGGATGTGATGGACAATCTTTCCATACAAAAAAGCAGTTTGGCTGCGCTGGCGCTGGGGGCAATAGGCGTCGTCTACGGCGATATTGGCACCAGCCCGCTCTATACCGTACAAGTCATTTTTAGCGAGAGCACTGGCGTGCCGCTCACCCAGGCCAATATTCTGGGCGCGATCTCGTCTATTTTCTGGTTGCTGATGTTTGTGGTGACCTTTAAATATGTGCTGCTGGTGTTACGCGCACACAACAAAGGCGAGGGCGGTGTGATGGCCTTGCTGTCACTGGCGGTGTCCAGTCTGCGGCCGCAAGATAAGCGCACCGGTGGTTTGCTATTACTGGGCGTGCTCGGTGCTGCCTTGTTTTATGGTGACAGCGTGCTCACGCCAGCCATTTCCGTATTGTCTGCGGTCGAAGGCCTGCAAGTGGCTTCTCCTGTGCTGGCCGCGCAGATTCTGCCGATTACGATAGGCATACTTATCGGTCTGTTCTGGTTTCAGCGGCATGGCACACATGCGGTTGGCCGATTTTTTGGCCCGATTGTGATCGTCTGGTTTCTGGCGCTGGCGGCGATAGGTGTGTGGCAAATTGCACAAGCACCGCAAGTGTTGCAGGCACTGCATCCGCAATACGCCTGGCAGTTCTTGCAAGCGCGTGGTGCCGGTGTGTTTATTGCTATCGGCGCGATATTGCTGGCGGTGACCGGGGCCGAGGCGCTGTATGCCGATATGGGCCACTTTGGCCGCCGCGCGATACAGCTGGCCTGGCTGGGGCTGGTGTTCCCCTGTCTGGCGTTAAATTACCTGGGGCAGGGCGCGTTGCTGCTGCAACATCCTGATGCGGTCAGCAATCCGTTCTATTTATCGTTTCCGCAACCCTTGCTGATTCCTGCCGTGATTCTGGCCACACTGGCGACCATTATTGCTTCGCAAGCGGTAATTTCCGGCGCATTTTCCATGACCCGCCAGGCGATTCAATTAGGCTTTTTACCACGGATGCGCATTATCCATACCTCTGCCAGTGAATCCGGGCAGATTTATATTCCCGCAGTGAACTGGGCATTGTTGCTGGCCGTCATCATCGTCTGTCTGGCGTTCCAAAGCTCCTCGGCGCTGGCGTCTGCCTATGGTATCGCTGTCACCGGCACCATGTTCATTACTACTATTTTGCTGTTTGTTGTTATGCGTCATCGCTGGCAGTATCCGGCCTGGTTGGTCTGGTTATTGACCGGCGCCTTGGGCGTGGTGGATGCCGTATTGTTTAGCTCAGCCTCCATGAAGTTTTTGCAGGGGGGCTGGTTTCCGATTGCGTTGAGCATACTGTTGATTGTGCTGATGACCACCTGGAAAAAAGGCCGCTATACACTGCTGAATAGCATGGCTGAGACGGACCCTAAACTGGAGCCATTACTCGCCACCCTCGCCAGTAGCACACTGCCGCAGGTGCAGAGAACAGCGGTGTATATGGTGTCTAACCTCGACACAGTACCACAGGCTTTGATGCATAACCTCAAGCATAACCAGGTGCTGCATCAGCGTAATTTGTTTGTGAATGTGTCGTTTGAAGACGTGCCGTTTATGAATACCGCTGAGCGCATCACCACCAAGCGCCTGGCCGATGGTTTCTGGCAAGTGCAATTGCGTTATGGTTTTATGCAGCATGCCGATATTCCGCAAGCCTTGTTGCAATTGGATTTGGATGGGCAAACACTGGATCCGTTTACCAACTCCTACTTCCTGAGCCGCGATATTATCGTGCCAGACGTGGGTGGTGCCATGCCACGCTGGCGTGACCAACTGTTTTCCGTGATGTCACGCAATGCCAGCAGCGCAGTCGAGTATTTTAATATCCCGGCCAATAGCGTGATTGAATTGGGTAGCCGCGTGCAAATATAAATACGCATGCCAATGGCGTGCGTTTAAGCATCAAAAGAAAACCCGCCAGTTGGCGGGTTTTTTATTAACAGGCTGCGTTTAGTAATTATCCGTGCCAGTTCTGCCCAGGCTGACGCGCTGTTGCGGTGCCCGGCTGATAGTGTCAGTCTCCAGTAACTGGTATTGGTTGACGGTGTCTTGCAGCTTCTCAGCCTGTGTCACTAGAGACATGGCCGCGGCAGCCGCTTCTTCCACCAGTGCCGCATTTTGCTGGGTGACTTCATCCATTTGCGACACCGCCAGGTTAATCTGCTCGATACCACTGCTTTGTTCAACTGAGGCGACGGTAATTTCGCCGATCAGCTGTGAAAACTTGCTGATGACGCTGACAAGTTCTTCCATCGTGCCACTTGCCTGTTCTACGTACTGTGAACCGTTGGCGACTTTTTCGGCCGAGTCATTAATCAATACCTTGATTTCCTTTGCTGCGCTGGCAGAGCGCTGTGCCAGATTGCGCACCTCGCTGGCAACCACGGCAAAGCCACGGCCTTGCTCACCCGCGCGGGCAGCTTCTACGGCGGCATTCAGCGCCAGAATATTAGTCTGGAAGGCAATGCCGTCAATCACCGAAATAATCTCTTCAATGCGTGAGGAGCTTTCCGTGATTTCGGTCATGGTGGCCACCACTTTGCCAAACACTTCGCCGCCTTTGGTGGCAATGTCGTTGGCCTGGTCTGTCATGCCATGCGCCAGTTTGGCGTTCTCGGCATTATTTTTCACATTGGTGGCAATTTCCTCCATGCTGGAGGCGGTTTCTTCCAGCGAGCTGGCTTGCTCTTCGGTGCGCTGTGACAAATCATTATTACCGAGCGAGATTTCTGATGCCGCCGAGTTAATGGTTTCGCCAGCGGCCTTGATGGTCGACAAGATGTTGCTCATGGTGTCGACAATCTCGTTGACGCCTTCACACAGCAGCTTGATTTCGCCTTGCTTATTCGCGGTCGCAATGCGTTGGGTCAGGTCATGTGCCTTGGTCGCTGCGACTACTTCGGCGGTTTCGTGTACCGCTTGTGACATGGCCTGGGCTTCAGCCACTTTGGCACTAATGTCGGTGGCATATTTCACCACTTTGAATGGTTTGCCTTCGTCATTAAAAATCGGGTTATAACTGGCTTGCAGCCAGATTTCCCTGCCGCCTTTACCTACGCGTTTATATTGGCCATCGTCGGCTTCGCCGCGGCCCAGCTTATCCCAAAACTGTTTATATTCCGGGCTGCTTTTATAAGCGGATTCAACAAACATCTGATGATGCTGACCAATGATGTCTTGTTTGCTGTAGCCGGTGACAGCGGCAAAGTTATCGTTCACGGCAGTGATTTTGCCTGTGAGGTCAAACTCAATGACGCCCATGACTTTGCTAATGGCACTGATCTGCCCGGCAAAGTCTGCATTTCTCAGTTTTTCGGCGGTGATATCGGTCGCATATTTGACCACTTTGAATGGCTTGCCTTCGGCATCAAAAATCGGGTTATAACTGGCTTGCAGCCAGATTTCTTTGCTGCCTTTGCCTACACGTTTATATTGGCCTTCATCCGCTTCACCACGGCCGAGCTTGTTCCAGAATTTCGTGTATTCAGGACTGTTTCTAAAAGCCGCTTCAACAAACATCTGGTGATGCTGGCCAATGATTTCCTGTTTGCTGTAACCAGTCACAGCGGCAAAGTTATCATTCACGTCAGTGATCTTGCCCGTGAGGTCAAATTCAATCACGCCCATGACTTTGCTAATGGCGCTGATTTGCCCGGCAAAGTCCGCATTCCGGCGTTTCTCGGCAGTAATGTCAGTCGCATATTTCACCACTTTGAATGGCTTGCCTTCGGCATCAAAAATCGGGTTATAGCTGGCTTGCAGCCAGATTTCCTTGCCGCCTTTGCCTATGCGTTTATATTGGCCTTCGTCGGCTTTACCGCTGCCCAGTTTTTCCCAAAACAGCTTGTATGACTGGCTGTTTTTGTCGGCGGCTTCGATAAATATACTATGGTGCTGGCCAATGATTTCCTGTGTGCTATAACCGGTGACAGCGGCAAAGTTATCATTGACGGCGGTGATCTTGCCTGTGAGGTCGAATTCAATCACGCCCATGACTTTGCTAATGGCGTCAATTTGCCCGGAGAAGTTGGCATTTCTGCGTTTGTCAGCCGTGATGTCAGTTGCATATTTGACGACTTTAAATGGCTTGCCTTCGGCATCAAAAATCGGGTTATAGCTGGCTTGTAACCAGACTTCTTTGCCGCCTTTACCCAGGCGCTTATATTGGCCTTCATGCGGTTCGCCACGGCCTAAATTGTCCCAGAACTGTTTGTATTCCTGGCTACTTTTATCCGCCGCGGTGACAAACATACTGTGATGCTGGCCAATGATCTCTTGTTTGCTGTAGCCAGTGGCGGCAGCAAAATTATCGTTGACGGCAATAATATTGCCTTTGAGGTCAAACTCAATCACCCCCATGACTTTGCTAATGGCGTCAATTTGCCCACGTAGGTCACTCGTTGGCTGTCGTTGCTCGGTCGATGAGGTGCTCTTCAGTTTATTCAGTATGGCCAGGCGCATGGTTTTTTTCTCCGGGTACTGCAACAATTAAATAGGTATCGTGACAATTATCTTCCTGCATTAAACCAAGATTGTCGCCAATATAATTGATGAAAGAAAACAGTGTTTTAGGGCCATTTCTTGAATAAGCAGCCGAGATTTACCTTTTATTGCGAAGTTGGTTGTAATCAACCAATGCAATAGGCAATAAAAAACCCGCCAGTGGCGGGTTCTGCGATAAAAAATAGCATTAATGGTCGCTACTGCCATGTCCGGCAATTCTATCCATCCAGGCAAACAACACGCCGGTGATGATAAATGTCAGGTGGATGCCGACCAGCCATGCCATTTGTTCGGTGGTGAAACTGGCCGTGCCTGAGCTCTGGTGCACAAAGGCTTTCAGCAAGTCGATGGCAGAAATGGCGACGATAGAGCCGATCAACTTCAGCTTCAGGCCAGAGTAATCCACTTTACCCATCCACTCCGGGCGGTCTTCGCTATCCGCAGTATCAATGCGCGACACAAAGTTTTCGTAACCGCTGAAAATCACCATAATCAGCAAGTTGCCCACCAGGGTGATATCTACTAATGCCAGCAGGGAAAGCACGGTTTCCTGTTCGGAGAAGCTAGCCAAGTGTACGGCGATATGAAAGAACTCCTGGCCAAATTTCACCAGCAAAATAAACAAGCCACCCACCAGGCCCAGATACATCGGCGCCATTAACCAGCGGCTTTGGAAAATCCAGCCTTCTAAAATCTTTTCTAAATAACGTCCCATATTTACTCCATTTCTAATATAACTGTTACTACGTAATCTTTATACGCCGTAATTCTCCTGCTAAGAGGCTTACTTTAGAACTGAGTGAGCATATCGCGCACAGCCTGCTCATCAATACCCTTACCAATAATCACAATGCGGCTAATCGGCTCTTCTTCGTCCCAACCCTCAAGCAGCGTGGGTGGGTAGGGCGTAAAATGCACCGCGTGTATCGCCAAGGGTGCAGGTGCATCTTCTACGTGCAAAATGCCTTTTAAACGCAGCAACTTTTCACCGTGCGTCTGGCACAGTTTCAGAATCACGCCTTTAAAGTCAGACCACGTCATTGGCTTGGGCAAGTAGACGGTAAATGTGTTCACATCATCATGCGCAGGCGCTTTGGGTAAGGTGCCTTTCTTGCCCGCGCTAAAACCGCTGGCGGGTGCGCGTAACCAGCGTTGCGGATTCGCCTGCTTGCTGGCGAAGTCAAACAACCCGACGTCAATAATCTGCATTGGGTCAATTTCACCATGCAACACAAACTGCTGCGTTGCATTTGGGTTAATCTCGCTCAACTTGGCTTGCAACGCGCCGATCTGCTCAGGCGTCGCCGTGTCAGACTTGGTAATCAGCAATACATCTGCGACGGCAGCTTGCTTAAGTGCTTCTTTCTGCTCTGCAATCTGATGTAAGCCGTAAGCCGCATCAATCGTCACTACCACCGCATCCAGGCGATACACCGACTCAATCACCGGCTCATTCATCAGGTTGGCTAAAATCGGGCCAGGGTCGGCCATGCCGGTGGTCTCAATCACCAGGCGGTTAAATTCCGGCACCGCCTGCAAACTGCGCTTAAAAAACAAATCGCGCATGGTATCGGCCAGCTCGTTTTTAAGTGAGCAGCACAAACAGCCAGAACTCAACAACACCGTGTTATCGGCAATATGCTCGCTCTCAATGGTTTGAGAAATTTGGCTATTGGCAAAAATCTGGTCCAACCCTGCTTCGCCGAGCTCATTAATAATCACGGCGGTGTCTTTCATCGCGGGGTTATGCAGCAGTTTGTTAAGCAGGGTAGTTTTACCGCTGCCCAAAAAACCAGTGAGCAGCGTGACGGGAATACGTTTATCCATATAAATTCTAATAAAACGAGTGTGGCGGTATTTTAACGCGGATGAATGTTGGGATTGCTAAGTGTTTCGACTTATATGGAGGTGCAGGAGCAAATCGCAAGGGATTGGGAAATTATTGTCTTCTATTAGATTGGTACTCGACGAATGGCGCGAGCTCTGGCTTTGACGTCTTGCAGCATTTTTTTGCGCCATTCAATATCGGCAAGAAGTAAAGATACCTTCTCATCTGTTAATAATCTTCTGTAGTTATTTAATGTCGTTATCTTCGCCAGTTCTTTACGTATTGCTTTTAAATGTCTGATCCGAATTCCATGAGGGTCATTTGAGAACGACTCCAATGCTTTTTCGATAAGATCGGCAGGAATCTCTCGGCATGCAAGGATTTCCAAAGCAACGTCAGCTAGTGGGTCAGGTGGAAACAATCTCTCTCCTCCAGAAAACATCTCAAGAAAGTATTCGCCGATATGTCTTTCATGATTAAACTGCATCATTTTGACATCGGGCCAACCATCAAAAGCATGGCACAACGGAAGCTCAGTAACCCAAGCACATTGTTCTGTTGGCCTTGGTAAAGCCTGAGGGCCTAATGGAAAGTAATTACTAATTTCTAAGGGGTGTACTCGATAGATGATTCCCGTTCCTGAGGTGACTGGTTGCCAGCCACTCTTAGTTTCGTAGCAAGTAGCGAAAAATGCGCTTACATTGAAGTCATCTGTAAGATCAAGATATCCAGTTGGTATGCCATAGTGCTGTGCAAGTGCAATTCGATCAAGTTCTAGTTTTTGATTAGCAGCATGGGATGTAATTGGGTGATGATCAAGCTCTCGGGAGAACCACCACGACTGAGCAAGTCTAAGTACAATTTTAGCTTGATCAGAAATAGCATATTTCCATAATTCCCCTGTATCTTGAGAGCTCATTCCCCTAGAGATAGAAGGCAACATCGGCACGTAGCGTTTATTTTGCCCACGATACAAACTTTGAACAGCAAACGGGATTGCTCCTCCGTAATCTCCTTCGGAATACCAATACCAGCTTTCTTCTCGTCTAGACCGATGATCAACAAAGTCTTTCGAAATTTGAAGAAGTATTGATGCAGGTACTATTTGCATAGATGTTTTGGGGTCAGAGTAAAAATTAAAATCTTCTAAGCTGCCTTCTGCGCTAACGGTTTTATTTTAGTCAGCGTCTCGGCCATCAAATAATTAGGGTCAGAGTAAAATAAAACCTTTTATCGTTCCAGCCAATTTTCAACTTTAAGGCCGCGAATACGACTAAATTCTCGCAAATTATCCGATACCAGCGTCAGGTTCAAAGTATGAGCCTGTGCGGCGATAAGTAAATCATTCATGCCTATCGATTGACCTGCGGCTTCCAGTTCGGCTCGGATGCTTCCATACTCGGCATCCGCTGGGATTTCTAGCGGTAGCACCGGGATGGTTGCAAGCAGGTTCTCGACTTTTTGTGTGAGTTTGGGGGATTGTTTTTTTGCACAACCATAGCGCAACTCTGCGGCGACGATGATGCTGGTAAATATAGCCTTGGTGTCGATTTGCTCAATATGACGGGCGGCTGCTCCTGAGGGGTTACGGATCAAGTCACTGATGATGTTGGTGTCCAGCAGGTAGCCACTCAAAATATGTCCTCTGGCTTGGTATGCATATCGTCAATAGTTGGGAGTTGATCTTCTGGCGCTAGTGGAGGCTCTTTACGCCATTCGGCCAGCAGTTCGGCGAGGTTGGTGGGTCGCAGTACCGGTTCAATAATCAGCTTGTTGCCTTCACGGTGAATCAGAACGCGATCACCCGGTAGCTCAAACTCAACCGGAATGCGCACAGCCTGGCTGCGGTTGTTACGAAACAGCTTTACTTCTTTATTAGGTGAGGTTTTGGATAAACTAGGCATGGCATAGGCTCCTTTTGCATATACAAATAGTATATGCAAAATTGTGAGCGCGTCAATCTTTTCAACTTTCTTGTTTTATTGATGAGGTTGTGGGCCTATTAATCTCCACGTCGAGTACTGATAGCAGCGTCACCAAGTGTTTATCTAATTGTTTGCGCGATTCAGCAGGTAATAAATCGAGTATGGCTTGTTCATTGGCAATATGCGCTTCCACAGCTTGATTGATCAGAGTTAGCCCAACTTCTGTAAGCTGCACAAGCATGCTGCGCAGGTCTTCATTACTTTTCACGCGCTCTACCAGCCCGACTTTTTCAAGCCGTTGTAGCCTATGCGTCATGGTGCCTGAGGTGACCATCAAGGATGAGTAAAGGGCAGTAGGCGCCAGGCTGTAAGGGTGGCCCGCGCGCCTGAGCGTTGCTAGCACATCAAACTCCCAACTGGTCATGCCAAAGCGCTCAAAGGTTTGGTCGAGCTTGCGTCTCAGCAACATTTCGCAGCGCGCGAGGCGGCCAATCAAGCCCATGGGGCTTGGGTCTAGGTCAGGGCGTTCGCGTCGCCATTGGTTCATGATGTGGTCGACAGCATCTTCTTTTTTGCTCATTTCTGCTCCTGTATTTATCTTGACTTCAAGATAAATTAACCGTAGTCTGAATATATCTTGAACTCAAGATATATGTGATATTAACCTACTGTGGGAGACGTGTGTGATGAAAGCAGGGCGCTGGTGGTTGATGGTTGCAATTCTGTTAGTCGCCGTCAATTTACGCCCGGCGATGGCGGCACTTGGCCCGTTGCTGGATTTAATTCAACATAGCACTGGCCTGGATGCGACAGGGGCGGGTTTGCTGACCACGTTGCCTGTATTTTTGATGGGCTTGGGGGCCTTGTTGTCGCAGTCTTTACGTCAAAAACTGGGTGAGGTGAACGGTGTTACCTTGGGGGTGGTATTGATTATGCTGGCTTGTGCCGCCCGCGGTTATTGGGATTCCGCGTTGGCGATGTTAGCCAGCGCTGCGGTGGTTGGCGTAGGGGTTGCGCTGGTGCAGGCATTATTGCCCGGCCTGATCAAATGCCACTTTGGGGCAGCCACTGGCCGCATGATGGGTTTGTATACCACCGGCATTATGGGCGGCGCTGCTGTGGCCGCCGCGAGTGCCGCCCGGCTGAATGAAACACTGGGTTGGCAGCAGACATTGGCCTGGTGGGCCTTGCCCGCATTGCTGGCATTGATTATCTGGATCACTGCCTCTGCGCAACGTCAACAACCAGCAGTGATTCAAACGCAACAAGCGCCCATCCAGTTTTGGCGCTATCGCAGAGCCTGGGCGCTGATGCTGTTTTTCGGCATTGGCACAGGCGTATATACGCTGATTCTTGCCTGGTTGCCGCCGTTCTATGTCGAGCTTGGCCAAAGCCGCCAATTGGCAGGAGATTTACTGGCGGGTTTGACATTGACCGAAGTGCTGGCGGGAATGATTGTGTCAGGCGTGGTGGGTAAGTATCATGATCGCCGCCCATTACTCTTTACCGCCTTGGGTTGCACCCTGGCCGGGCTGGCGGTGATGATTGTGGCACCTATCAGCATGGCATTCGCGGCCATGGTGTTGTTAGGTTTGGGGGTCGGGGCGTTATTCCCGTTGTCACTGATTTTGGCGATGGATCATGTGGATGATCCGAGGTTCTCTGGCGACCTGGCGGCTTTTGTGCAGGGTGGTGGTTATATGATCGCCAGTTTAATGCCGTTCCTGGCGGGTTGGGTGAAGCGCGAATTTACGCACTTGTCATGGGCATGGATAGGCGTGTTTGTGGCAGTCTTCTTCATCACCTTGCTTACCGCACGATTCTCACCGGCAAGTTATCGCAAAGCATTTTCTGGCTAATGGGTCGTGACTATTGGTTTTGTTCGCATACCTGATAGCCGTGGCTTTTAGATAAGCGTTGCAATCATTAGCGGGTTTCATTAAGATTGTATTACAAATGAATTACATGTGAGGTGCTCGATGAAAACTGCGACCATTCCGGCTTTACGGGTAGAGCCGCAATTACGTGATGCAGTGGAGGGCGTATTGGCTGAAGGAGAAACGCTCTCAAGTTTCATGGAGGAGGCGCTTAAGGCGAATATCACGCGCAGGCAGCACCAGCAGGCATTTATTGCACGTGGCTTAGAGTCTGCAGCTATCGCCAGGCAAAATCAGGAATATTACAGTGCGGAGAGTGTGCTGGATGAGTTGCAGGCGATGCTGGATACGGCAAAACCTTGATGTACCGCATACGCTTTACTAAAGAGGCGCGTGAAGATTTAAAGCGCTTGTATGCTTTTTTATTAAATAAAGACCGGCAGGCTGCCAGACAAGCGTTAAAAGCCATTCATCAGGCCATTGAGGCAGTCAAGTTTTTCCCCTATACCTGTCGCAAAGCCTTAGGTGACAATCCATTTTTAAGAGAGCTTGTCATTCATTTTGGCGCTTATGGCTATGTCGCTTTGTTTGAGATTGAGGACAACCAAACAATCACCATTGTGGCTGTAAGGCACCAGCGTGAAGAGGATTTTTTCTAGTCATGTTGGATAAGCTTTGCGAAATCTGCCGCAGGCAGCGGCTTCGAAAATAAATAGCCTTGTACTTCATCGCAGCCGGATTCACGTAAATGCTTGAGCATGGCTTCGTCTTCAACACCCTCGGCAATCACATCCAGATTCAAGGTATGTGCCATTTGCACAATGGCGCGGACGATGGCGGCGTCGTTGGGGTCAGTGTTGATGTCGCGCACAAAGGATTGGTCAATTTTGAGGCGATCGATATTAAATTTTTTGAGGTAGGCGAGGCTGGAGTAGCCTGTGCCGAAGTCGTCGATGGCGAGTTTGACGCCTAGCTGTTTGAGGGTGTCGAGCTGGGCGAGCAGGTGGTCTATGTCTTCGAGCAGGATGGATTCGGTAAGCTCTAGTTCCAGCAGACGCGGCTCGAGGCCGGTTTTTTCGAGCGCTTTAATAATCACCTTGTCCAAATTGCCGCGACGGAATTGCACCGCCGAGACGTTGACGGCAATCCTGAGTGGCGGCAGGTCATTTTTTTGCCATTCCATCGCCTGGCGGCAGGCTTCTTCTATCACCCATTCGCCGATATCGACAATGAGGCCGGTTTGCTCGGCAATGGCGATAAATTGCGCCGGGGGTTGTAGGCCATTTTGCGGATGATGCCAGCGTATAAGTGCTTCGGCGCCGATCACTTGCGCACTGCTAAGGTTGATTTGCGGCTGGTAATGTAGTTCAAACTGGTGATGCGCCAGAGCTTCGCGCAGGCCATAGGCGATATTCAAATAGTGCAGGCTATCGTTGTTGAGCTTTTCGGTAAAGAAACGGGCCGTGTTACGGCCTTCTTCTTTGGCTTGCGACATGGCTTTGCGCGCGCGGCCAAACAGTTTTTCAAAGTCGTTGCCATCGGTGGGGTAAACGGCGACGCCGACTGAGCAGGAGGTGGAAATATTGTTACCGGCAAACGCGAACGGCGACGAGATTTCGTTGAGCAGGGTATCGACGATATAGCTGATGGATTCATCATCGTGCATATTGTTGAGCAGGATAATGAACTCATCCCCGCCATGGCGGCAGATGCTGTCTGTTTCACGCAAACAGGCTTTGAGACGCTCGGCAAATAGCCGCAGCAGTTTGTCGCCCGAGGCATAGCCCAATGAGTCATTGAGGAACTTGAAGTTATCCAGGTTGAGCGCAAGCAGGCCGATTTTGCTGTTAGCTGCTGCGGCAATAGAGACCGCGTTTTCCAGCCGGTCTCTAAACAATGTAATATCCGGCAGGCCAGTGAGGGCGTCGTGCGAGGAGAGGTACTGAATCTCTTTTTGCGCCGACTTGAGGTCACTGAGATCGCTGAAGGTGCCAACATAGTGTGTGACTTCGCCGACGGTATTTTTGACTTCAGTAATAGACAGCCATTCGGGGAACACTTCGCCGTTTTTGCGCCGGTTCCAGATTTCGCCGCGCCAATGACCAAAGTTGGTGACACTTTCCCACAGGTTGCGATAAAAGCCTGCATCGTGCAGGCCAGAGGAGAGGACTTTAGGCGTTTTGCCTTTAATGTCGTCGATGGTAAAGCCTTGCATCCTGGTGAATGCCGGATTCACAGACAAAATCACATGGTGCACATCGGTCACCATAATGCCTTGTTCGCTGCCTTCGAACACTTTTTCAAACTGGCGCAGGCTTTCCTGGTATTTATTGCGGTTGAGCGCAATGCCGATAATGGCCGAGCCGATTTCAAGCAGCATGCGGTGAAACTGGCTGGGCTCGCGGTGCTCAAAGCTGGAGAGGGCAAAGGTGCCAATCACCCTGTTTTCGGCAGAAAAAATCGGGATCGACCAGCAGGATCTGACGTCAAACTCATACGCGAGGTGGCGGATATCTTGCCAGCGCTCGTCGGTAAAGGTATTGCTGACATATTGTACTTTTTGCTGATAGATGACATTGCCGCAAGAGCCGCCCCCAGGGCTGGGCCGCAAACCGTTGATTTTCTGGATTTGTACGGGTGTCAGGCTGGGCGCTGCATAGACATTGAGCAGCTCATTGTTGTCGTCCATCAGCATGACAGAACTGAAGGCGTTGGTGAGCAGGTTTTCTGCCAGGCGGCAGATCTGGTTGATCACTTCCATGTGATCGGCCCCGCGCGCGACGGATTCGAGGATGGTGCGTTGCAAGGTAAGCAACTGGTTTTGTTCTTCAATAGACAGCAGGCCGCTATCCAGGCAGGGAGGGGGTACAACCGATGACGCTGAAATAGTCGGGTATGCGCTCAAAGGAGTGTCCAGTCTTTTAGAGAATGGTTTGTTTGCTAACCAGTGTTCCTCTTTTGTCAATTGATGTCAATAGTCCTTAAATTAGCGGGCCTGCTTTTCCAGTTGCGGCATCACCCATTTGCGGAACATCAGTGGCGTGATCATGGTGGTGACTACCCCCATCAGCACCAGTACCGAGAACAGGTCCTGGCCAATAAAACCGCGGTCGTAGGCAATGCTGGCAATGACCAGTTCCATCACGCCGCGACCATTGAGGATAAAGCCTATGCCCAGGGAGTCACTTTTGGATAGGCCAATAAGCCGTCCGCCCACCCAGCCGGCGAGGATTTTGGTCAAGATAGACACGACGAGTACGACGGCAACAAACCAGAAGGAGTCGATGACTTGGACTTTGAATTCCAAGCCGAGGTAGGCGAAAAATACCGGCGCCAGAAAGCCACCAGTAATCGAGCTTAATGTCAGCTCGAGTTCTTTGTAACGTGAGGGCAAGAAAAACTTGCGGTCTATGAGCAAAGCGCCAAAAAATGCGCCAATCACGAAATGAAAGCCGAGTGCCGCGCTGACTGAGCCAAAAATAAGTACCAGCAGCAGTAGCAGGCCGAACAGGGCTTCGTTGCCAATCAACTCGACCAGTTTTTCTGACCACTGGTCTATGCTGATGCCTTTTTCAATGACTTTTTTGATGATGAGGCTGACACTGACGATCAATACAATGAGCAGAATCAGTTTCCAGCTGGCGTGAAAAATAGCGCCACCCACGGCCTGGTAGGATTTTTGTTCTGGCAGGTTAAGAATCACCCCCAACACCAGCAGGGCAGCGATATCGTTAAAAATGGCCGTCGCGACTGAATAGCGCGCAATGTTTGAATCTAGTAATTTGAAGCTTTGCAGAATGCTGATGGTGACAGGCAGCGCGGTAATCGAGACGCACAAACCGAGGAAAATGGTGCGGCTGACATCCAGGCCAAAACCGACGCCGACCAAGATGCCGCCGGTAAGCGGTAACAGAAAGCCCAGTAGCGCGATGACCACACCTTTGCCACGCATGGAGTCGATCACTTCCTTGAAGTTCATCTCCAAGCCGGCAGAGAGCACAATCAGGAATACCGCGAACTCTGAAATGCCAGATAGTGCTGGTGTGGGAGAGATCAGGTTGAAAATGCTGGGGCCCAGAATCACTCCTGCCAGCATTTCACCAATAATGGCGGGTTGGTTTAAGCGGCTGAATACTTGGCCTAGCAGGCGGGCAGTGACAATGAGGATAAGCAAGGTAGTCAGTAACGGCATGATGTTCTCTTGGTTTTTTTCACATGACAGCTGCCTGCGTCAGATGGTTCTATCTGTCATACATAACATACAGTAAAAATACATTCTTGTATGTATGATTATTGGCAGTGTAATGCATTTATGCCAATAGTGACATGCTTGCTTGCAAATTAGCTTGGTACTGCGGTGCTGAGGAGAGGGAGCGGTCTGCCAGCCATTAATTGGCAAGCACTTGCATCATTTCTTTGCGATTTTTACGGCTGCGCTTGTTGGCATACATGCGTTTATCGGCAATGCGCATGAGTTCTTCTGTCTCGCTGGCTTCATGCGCAAAGACGATGCCTACACTGGCACCTGTGCTGACTGAGCCTTCTTTTTCCATCTGCAAGTGCGTGTATTCAAGCTGGTGCTGGCACCACTCCACATCATCTTCATGACACAGAATGGCAAATTCATCCCCACCCAGCCGGTAAAGTTGGCCGCTGGTATCCAGTTTTTTAGACAGAATCTGACTGAAGCTTTTTAACAGGTGATCGCCTGCGTCATGACCAAAATGGTCGTTCACGTATTTCAGGTTGTCCATATCAAGAAACATCAGGCAACCATGCTCGGGGAACTGCACCATTTGATTTTCGAGCGCATGACGGTTAGGCACGCCGGTCAGCCGGTCTGTCATGGCAATGGAACGCGTGCTTTGCAGTTCGACCAGCATATGCTCTTTTTCTTTATGCAGGCGGTTCATTTGATAGGCAACCAGCAGCGAAAGCAAGATGGCCTCTACCGCCACCGCGATCAAACCGAATTGCTCGATGGTCCAGGCATTAGAGGTCAAGCGCTCAGCCGTGATAGATAAGCCCCCCAGGATACCAAACACCGAGATTGCAAACAGGTAAAGCTGGGCGATACGATTTTTTTGCAGGCTGAGGCGGATGCCGCAGGCCAGGCCAAACATGAGGAAAACGGCGACGCCAAACCTGTCCATTTCCAGCATCCAGTTGGGGAAGATCATGGCAAACACCAGCAATGCCACCAGGACCGTGCGTGCCACCATAGACAAGTAATAGAGCTTGGCATGATGTAACGGGTTGATGCCCAGCAAGTGACAGACAAAGCTGATATAGGCCAGATTGGAGAGCAGGATGGGTAAGCTGGTCAGGTAAAACCAGTGCCATGCAAAGAGTTGTTTAAATACCCCTAGCGCAGCGCTCTGGAAAATCAGGTTGCCCAAAATAAACAATGCATACATGCGCTCGGTGGTGTGCCCGGGCGTCATGCCAATGGCAGCGTAATAGGTGAAGATGCCGAACAAGACACCTAGTAACAGCAAGCTGGCAGCTGTAGTGCGGTTGGTTTGTTGCTGGTAGGTGCTTAGCTCGGAGACGAAAATCTCAGGTTGCGCCAGGTAGTAGGGCGATTGCAACCAGGTGGCCAATCGATAAGTGCCAGGCTCCAGGTGGATAATACGGCCGTGCCTCAGTAGCAAGGGATCATTTTCCTGGCTGCTTAAGCCGCCTTTGATAATGCTGGTTTGCTGCTTGCTATCTGTGATTTCGTGCTGAAAATGCGCAATGGTCGATGTGTTTTTGAAGTCGATCACATACTGGTCTGCATGCGAGATTTTGAGCACGCTCTGGCAGACGAATTTGCCGCCTTGCAACGGGATGCTGGCAATCACCACACCCTTGCTGTTCATGCAGGTGGTGCCGAGCAAAGTCGGGGTCGCTGAGGCCGGTGGCATCAGGGCAACCCATAACGAGATCAGCATCCAGAAGAAGAAACGTTGCAAGCCTAATTATCCAGTGAAAATGTCGAATCTCGACGCAGTTTACATGAAACATTCCGTGGAACGCTTAGGCTAACGCATTAAAGAAGGCAAAGAATTACTAATAAAGTGTAGAAAATAGCCGATAAAAAACCCGCATAAATGCGGGTTTTTGTGTTAAGAAAACAATTATTTGTTTTCAACCGCGGCTTTAGCGGCGTCGGCGGTTTCTGCTGCCTGTTGCTCAGCGGTTGCTGCGGCTTCTTTTGCCGCCTGCACTGCATCAGCGGCAGCATCTTTGGCTTCGCTGGCAGCAGCTTCAGCATGCTCTTGTGCAGATTCGACCGCTTGTTCAATCTGTGGCTCTTTTTCACCACAAGCGACCAGCAAGGTGCTGCTCAAGGTAGCGATCAGTAATAAACGAATGAATGATGACATAGTCGTGTCCTTTGTAAGATGAGTGGTTGGCTATTATTGTGTGTAACGCTTATTCCGGAATGCGCAGTACCTGGCCTGGGTAGATTTTGTCAGGATGGCTCAGCATGGGGCGGTTTGCCTCAAAAATCTTCATATAGCTATTGGCATTACCGTACATTTCTTTGGCTACTTTAGACAAGGTGTCGCCTTTGACTACGGTATAAAACTTTGCTTCAGGCTCAGGGCTAGGGACGTGCAACTGATCTTGTACTGCTTCAACGCCAGCCACATTGCCACAGCACAGCAGAATTTTTTCCTTATTCTCTTGCGTGTCGATATTGCCTTGCACGATCACGGTACCGCTGGCGCCATCAAACTTCACGTCATAACCAGTCGTTGGTAAGTTGTTTTTAGCGATATAGGTTTGAATGGCCTTGGCTGCCGCCGCGTTTGCAGCGTCTACATTGACCGGGGTCGGGGCTTTGCTTGCTGTTTCTTGCGCGGCTTTGGCTTCTCCGGCACCAAACAGTTTTTCACCTGCTTCTTTAATAAAAGAAAATAATCCCATCGCTTGCTCCTGACTTGTTATTTTATGAAAAGAAATTTCATCATAGCAAATTGGCGACGCGGTCACTACTTATTGGCATTAAAAATGTGGCCGTTATGGCAAAGTTTGTAATTGGCTGGCAATTTGGTCACTGAGCAAGTCAAGATTCTGGCCCAAGGCTCGCACCAGCGCGGGGTAGCCATTTTCAGCCAAAGGTGTGCTGAACTTGAATGACTGGCTGGCGCCTGCCACATGGTTCGCGCCAATCAGTTGCCATTGACCACTCAGCACGGCATAACCACGCATCTGGCCGTGAAACTGTTCTATGGTCAGCTGCAGGGTGTTGGCAGCAGGTAATCCAGGCTGCGGGTCGACGACGATTGTATTGTTGAGCCGACTGGCCAGGCGTGCGCGCAGGCCGCGCCGCAACTCCTGCGCCAGATTGTCTACCCAAAGATGGTCACGCGCTGGTTGCATGGTGATGTCGTCGGTCTGGATGACGATGCGGTCTGTATCCAGGTAATCCGCCAACTGGATACGGTTTAAGACCAGTGTGCGTGTCTGCGTCGTGGCAGGTTGCGGTGTGGTCACTTCCGGTAGGCTGTAACGCTCAGTTTTGACTGGCGGATTCGATTTGAAGCAGCCGGTCAGGCTGAGCCCCAGCAATAAAGCCAGCCCAACCCTTAATTGTTTTTTCTCGATCATCATGCGTCAGGTTCCTTACTGGTTGGCCGGTGCCATCGGTATTGGGTCATTGCCAGGCTTGCGGTCAAACAGGATGGCATTGGGTTGCTCATTCAAGGTGCGCGCCAATGGCTGGATATCGCGCAAGGCTTTATCCAGGCGTTGCAAGGTCGTTGTCAGCTCCTGATAAGCTGGCGACTCGGGTGACAGGCCTTTTAATGTGGTACGTAACTCTTGCATGGTCTGGTTAATATTGGCAGGCATCTGTTGCAGATCAGGCTGGCTGAGTAACTGATTCACTTGCTGGCTCAAGGCGCGGATTTCCTGCATGGTTTTTTCTGACTGCTGCAGGTTTTTATCCAGGCCGGACAACACAGGCTCCACTTTCAAACCATTGAGTTTATCCAGCAGGTCAGACAGTTTCTGTTCAATCTGCGCCAGGTTAGTCGCGGTGGTCGGCATCACTGGTAAACCTTCAAAACGCTCGCGTTGATAGGTTTTGTGCGCATGCTGGTCCATATTCAGGTCGACAAACACGGAGCCTGTGATCAGGTTGCCGGATTTAAGCGTCGCGTGCAGGCCGCGTTGCAGCATCTGCGCAATGCGGCTTTTCCACTCTTCCAGATCAGCCTTGCCATTATCTGCCAGGCGGCCGGGTTCCAAATGAATCAATACCGGGATGGCGTAACGGAAATCTTTTTTGCGTTCCGGCGAGTTGAATTTCCATGGCACATTGATCACCGTACCCACGCGCAAACCACGGAATTCCACGGGCGCGCCTTTGGACAAGCCACGTACGGTATCATCCACCAGTAGCACATATTCCAGGTATTGGTCGTAGGTTTGCTGGCGTGCGGCATCTTCATTGGCAAACAATTCAAAGGTAGCTTCGGAGCGCACCGGTTGCCCCATCGGCCTGTCATCGACATGGCCAAAGCTGACGCCGCCTGCGATCAGGGATTCGACGGTGGGAATATTGGCCTTGAATCCTTCTGAGTCCAGTTTGACATCAATGCCTACGGTCGTCCAAAAACGCGTGTTCTCAGTGACCAGTACGTCATAAGGGTGCTCAACAAATAACTCATGCTGCATCTGGCGTTGCTTGGGGTCGAATACGGCGCTGACGACCCTGCCCACGCGTAGGCCCTGGTAGCTGACCGGATCCCCCACACGCAAAGAATTACCGACTTTACCGATGAGGTTCACATGCACGCCTTGGGCGCCATTGAGTGAGATGGGCGCTTGGTCCAGCACGGTGAACTGGTCCGATTCTTCCAGGCTTTTGCCTGGTTGTAATTGAATATAGGCGCCGGAAATCACCGTATTCAGGCCGCTGATGCCTTCCAGCCCGATACGTGGTTTGACCACCCACAATTGTGTATCCTGCACCAGCATGGGTTGCGCTTTTGGGGTGATGCGCGCCAGCACTTCAATATGCGTCAGGTCTTCAGACAGGGTGACTTGTTCCACCAGGCCGATATCTACGCTATGCACCTTGATTTTGGTTTTACCGGCCTCTATGCCTTCGGCGTTGGTGAGGGAGAGGGTGATTTGCTTGCCCGCTTTGGTGTAGTTGTCATAAATCAGCCACAGCCCAATCAGCAGGGCGACAATAGGCACGATCCAGATCGGCGACAGCCGGGCTTGCTTGCTGACTTTGGCCAGCAATTGGTTGTTGTCTTGGTTATTCTCTGTCATGCGTGTTTCCTTGGGTATCCCATAGCAGGCGCGGGTCAAAGGCCATGGCGGCCAGCATGGTGGTAATCACCACCGCACAGAATGCCAGCGCTGCCGGGCCGGGCAATACTGACATCAGGTTGCCCGATTGTATCAGCGCGACCATGATGGCGACGACAAACACGTCGACCATGGACCAGCGGCCAATCAACTCTGTGAGCCGATACAGCCTGGTTTTTTGCTGTGCCGTTAACGGGCCAGGGTATTTTGCCAGCAATGAAAGCACCACCAGTATCAGCATCTTGATAATAGGCACCAGTACGCTAGCGACAAAAATGACCACCGCAATGGGCTCTGAGCCATGCTGCCATAACTCGAGCATGCCGCCAATAATGGTAGAGGCGTGTGTTTGACCCAATGAGGTGGTAATCATCATCGGGTAAGCATTGGCCGGAATATAAAGCACGGCTGCGGTGATTAACAAGGCCCAGGTAAATTCCAGGCTGTTGGGTTTACGCATATGCAAGGTGCTACCGCAACGGCCACATTCATGGCTGGCCGCAGCGGCCGAAATGGTGTTGACCAGGCCGCAGGTGGCGCAGCCCGTGGCATGTTGATCTGCTGCATTGATGCCGCAGCGGATGCTGGTATCTGGTGGCGGCTCACCGGCTAACCTGTACCATAACCAGTCGATATCCACCGAGCGCGTGGTCATGAGCAGCAGCAGGGCAAACACGCAATAGGCCCAGAACGAAGCGCCCAACTGCACCTCGCCAATTTCGGTGAGTTTCACCAGGCTCACCAGCGCTGCAACCATGAATACATCGGCCATCATCCAGGGGTGCAGACGTGAGAACAGGCGTGCAATCACATCGCTATAGGCACGCGGCACCCGGCGTAAGACATTGGCCTGCATCAGGATCACACCGATCAGGTATAAAGCGGGCAATACGAACGCCGTACAGCTGACGATGAGTGCCACCAGTGGTTGATGCACATCGACCAGCGTCACCGCCGTCTGAGGCAATTCAATCTGCGTATCCAGGCCATTGGTATCCATACTGATAAACGGGAAAGCGACCGCAATCAGCAAGGTCAGCAATGCGCTGATGGCCAGCGCAATGCTGCGTTGAACAGGATGCAAATGGCGCCTGGCCAATACATGCCCGCAGCGCGGGCAACTGGCGTGTTCACCTGGGCGCAGCACCGGGATCGCACTGACCATGTCGCAAGCACGACAGGCCCGCAATCTTCGCCATTTTGTATTTTGCTGGGTCGTCATGCGGATGGATAAAGAATGGATTGACCTGACTGTTTGGGTGGGCTTTTCATAAGCATGGTAAACGGGTTGGATTTGAACGCGCAAGAAAAATTCCAGCGGAGGTGTTGCGCTATGCCAGATCCATCATGGCTTAGTGATGAAAGCCTGCCGCCGCCATCAGTCCCTTGATGAGTATGCTGACGATCGCCAGGGCTGCAATACTGGCTAGCCAGATCAGGAAAAACCAGCCCAGGCGTTTCAGGATGTTTGTTTGCTTGTGGGTCATTAATGGTAAGCCTCGCCCTTATTCACTTTACCGCGAAACACGTAATAGCCCCAGGCGGTATAAATCAGAATAATCGGAATAATAATCACGGCGCCTATCAGGGCAAATTGTTGGCTTTGTGGAGGGGCCGCAGCAGCATGTATGCTCATTTCCGGCGGGATGATATTAGGCCAGATGCTGATACCCAGGCCAGCATAGCCGAGTAATACCAGGCCCAGCGTATAAAGAAACGGGCTGGTTTCGGCTTTGGCCTTGAGTGCGCGTTGCAATTTGTAAAAGAAAAATATCACCAGCAAGGGTACAGGCGATAACCACAGCAGGTTGGGCAAGCTGAACCAGCGCTCGGCGATGCGGCTGTCCATCCATGGTGTCCACAGGCTGATGACTGCAATAATCACTAGCAATGCCATAGAAATACCTTGTGACAGCTTGTAACAGGTGGTTTGCAGTTCGCTTGTGGTTTTGAAAATCAGCCAGGTGCTGCCTAGTAAGGCATAGGTGACTAATAAACCTAGCCCGGTAAAGAGCGAGAACGGTGAAATCCAGTCCAGTGGCCCGCCTGCGTAGGCTTGGTTTACCATTTTAATGCCTTGCAGATAGGCGCCTAGCGTCACGCCCTGAAAAAAAGTGGCGGCAATAGAGCCGCACAAAAAGGCTTTGTCCCAAAAGTGGCGTTCTGCATCATGTGCCCTGAAGCGGAATTCAAACGCCACACCGCGAAAAATTAAGGCCATCAGCATAAACAGCAAGGGCAGGGAGAGGGCGCTTAAAATCACCGAATAAGCGAGAGGGAATGCCGCCAGCAAGCCAGCACCACCTAATACCAGCCAGGTTTCGTTACCGTCCCATACCGGGGCGACCGTATTCATCATCAGGTCTCGGTCCTCTTTTTCTTTAAAGAACAGGTAGAGTATGCCTATGCCGAGATCAAAGCCATCCATGATGATATACATCATGATGCCGAACAGGATAATGATGGCCCACACCAGTGATAAGTCCATTGCGTCGCCCCTTTATTGATCTTTGGTGTTAGCCGGTGACTTGGCATCCGGATGAAACTCGGGTGCCAGTGCAAATGCATCCACGTCGCCCGGGTTCACCGAGATGGCATCACCTTGCAGCGCTTCATCCGTTTTTGGCCCGATTTTTACCAGCCGCAAGACATACAGCGTGCCCATGCCAAATACAGCCAGGTAGATAATGACAAACAAAGCCAACGTGAGGCCAACTTCGCTGGCGGTATGCGGTGTCACGGCATCCGCGGTGCGTAACACACCATACACCACCCACGGCTGGCGCCCGATTTCTGTGGTAAACCAGCCCGCCAGAATGGCAATCACCCCGGCAGGGCCCATGGCGGTGGCAAATGTGAGGAAAGGCTTATGTTGGTATAACTGTTTTTTGTAACGTAACCACAATGAGGTGGCCGCTAGCAACATCATCAGCATGCCCAAACCAACCATGATGCGGAAGGTCCAGAAAATAATAGTGGCATTGGGGCGGTCTTGTGGCGGGAAGTCTTTCAGTGCTGGAATCTGCTCAGTGAAGGAGTGGCGCAAAATCAAACTGCCCAGCACGGGGATCTCTAAAGCAAAGTGATTCTTTTCTTGCGCCATGTCCGGCCAGGCGATCAGTACCAATGGGGTCGCTTTGTCGCCTTTATTCTCCCAGTGGGCCTCAATCGCCGCAATTTTTGCCGGCTGGTGTTTCAAGGTATTCAGGCCATGCATATCGCCCACCACCACTTGCAAAGGCGCCAGCAGCAATATCAACCACAGCCCCATAGACAGCATTTTGCGTACGCTGGCATTGTCTTTTCCTTGCAGCAACTGCCATGCCCCCGATGCGACCACAAATAGCGCAGTCGCCAGATAAGCGCCTATCACCATATGGACTAAGCGGTATGGAAACGACGGGTTAAATATAATCTTGAACCAGTCTACCGGAATCACTTTGCCGTCAATCAGTTCAAAGCCCTGCGGTGTGTGCATCCAGCTATTCGATGCCAATATCCAGGTCGCCGACACCAGTGTGCCGATCGCCACCATGACGGTGGCCGCAAAGTGCAGCGTTGGCCCGACCTTGTTCCAGCCAAACAACATCACGCCCAAAAATCCAGCCTCAAGAAAAAAGGCCGTTAGCACCTCATAAGCCAGCAGTGGTCCGGTGACGCTGCCCGCAACGCTGGAGAAACCAGACCAGTTGGTGCCGAATTGATAGGCCATGACCAGGCCAGAGACCACACCCATGCCAAAACAGAGTGAAAATAACTTGACCCAGAAGTGATATAAGTCGAGGTAGACGGTATTTTTGGTTTTTAACCAGCTCGCCTCCAGCACGGCCAGATAACTGGCCAGACCGATGGTAATCGCCGGAAACACGATATGAAAAGAAATGGTGAACCCGAACTGGATTCTTGCCAAGGTCAATGCCAAATCAGACATGCTTATCCTTTTACAACACTGGCAATATTCGCATAGGCGTGACGTCACGTGCTTGCGCTCACTTGCGTGGAAATTACTCGCCAGGAAATATTAACTCGCCGAGGAATATTATCAGCGTTGACTCGTATTGCTGGCAATAAGTTTTACGGGCGAGCTGGCTATTCCTGTGAATGATGCAAAATGCGGCCTAATCACGCTGCTTAAAAATGAATTGATTTCGTATGAAAACGCAATATAATGAACTTTAAGTCTATTAAATATTAATTTATTGATGTCTAAAAAAACAAATTCACTAGCGAGTGCTAACCCGGATGTGCTAAAGGCATTAGAAACGCTAGGCTTGCGCCTGCGTGCCAACCGCGTGGCTTTGGGCTGGACAGTGAAGGAGATGTCAACCCGCTTGCTCTGTTCACAGAATACTTACCGGGCGATTGAGGCTGGCAAGCCTAGCGCGAGTGTGGGCATTATTGCCAATGCACTGTGGCTGTTTGGCCAATTGGACAATCTGGAGGCTGTTGCGCCTGTCTCCGTGAGTGCTAGTGCGTCTATTCGCGCCAGAAAAAAACCTGGCGTAACCGATGCCGCATTCATTTCAGAGGACGAGCGTGATTTCTAATCGTACCATTTATATAGGCCTGGCTGCCAGGTTCGATACCGATGTCAGGCCCGCGGCGATTTTGAAACTTGCGCGCAGAGGCGTGATTGAGTCCAGCCAATTAGCTTATGGCACCGGATTTTTGGCGGCGCCTGATGCCTTTGCACTAAATCCGCTACATCTACCGCTTAAAAATGAAGTCGTCAGCGTGGCCGAGCGTCGCGTGCGTGACGGCGGCGCGTTACCTTTGACTTTGTGTGACGCGTTGCCGGATGCCTGGGGGCGCAAAGTGCTGGAATCTCAGCAGGGCCGCACACTCGACGATATTGATGTGCTGCTATTAACAAATGCCAACCGTGTTGGCGCAATGACCTTCGCTGAAAGCTTGCCGATTCAGCTTCAAGCCGCTGACAGTGAGTTGTTTTCCCTCAATGAGATGTCGGAGGCGGTAAAGCGGTTAGAAGTTGCCATGGAGATACCGTTACACCTGCGTCGACTGCTCAATAAAGGCGGCAGCCTCGGTGGCGCCAGGCCCAAAGCGGATTTCATCCACGACAATAAACGATGGATCGCAAAATTCCCGGCAAGCAGCGATGACCACGATGTCGAGTTGCTCGAAGCTGCGATACTGGAATTGGCCGCCTTATGCGGTATTGACGTGTCGCCGTACAAACTGGAGCGGATACATCGCGGGCATGCCTTGTTAGTGCAGCGTTTTGACCGGGTTGGTAATGTCGATGACGAGACACGCATACATTACCTCTCGGCATCTGCGTTACTTAATGTCCCCTACAACTCAAATGGCGGCAGTTATATTGAATTTGCGCAAGTGATCAGAAAGATTTCAGACCAACCCGAGTGCGATTTGAATCAGCTCTATCGCAGAATGGTCTTCAACCTTATCATCGACAATACCGATGATCACGTGAAAAACCATGGCATGTTGCATGTCAAAGGTAATCAGTATCAGCTTTCTCCCGCGTTTGACGTCGTCATGCAACTGACGAACGTGCATTACCAAGCGCTGGCTATTTTCCCCGGCAACAATCTTTCCAAGCTCAGCTTGGCCATACGTGCGGCTTCACATTTCGGTATTAACGAAAATATTGCCAAAGCAATCATTGACGATATTGAAGATAAAACGCGTCAACAGTTATTGCCTATTGTTGAAAGGTTAGGCGGCAGTGATGTGCTGATGAAAAGAGTGCAGCAGTGTTTGGATCGGCAGATGGCTTTTATTCACGCGGAGTAGGTTGCGTGAAGCTAGGGTAAAGGTGGTCTTTTTAGAAAACCATTATTCAGTACGGCGAATAAAGCAAAAGGCCTTGCATTTCTGCAAGGCCTTTTTTATTTGGCTCCTCAACCTGGGCTCGAACCAGGGACCTACGGATTAACAGTCCGGCGCTCTACCGACTGAGCTATTGAGGAATCGGTACGTCGTTTGAAGGCGCTATATTACTGAGGCCTCGCCCCTTGGTCAACTACTTTTTGCGAAATATTTTATATTTTTTGTGGTGAGGGAATGGCCCAAACAAAATGCATGATCTGTGGCTATTTTTAGGCAAATTTTTGTAATATTCGCGCCGCTGATCCTTGACAGCGGCGGGTTTGTCAGGGTGCTGACTTATAATATGTGTCAGGAGAATACGATGCGAACCATGGTTGGTAAAATTGCGAGTGTGGATGGCGTGGCAGAAGTGATTGATGCCCGTGGGCAGCATCGCGCGCTGGTTGCTGGCGATTTGTTGCGTGAAGGCGATCAGGTAGTGACAGCTTCAGGTGCAACATTGGCACTGGAGGCAATGACGGGTGAGCTGATTCAGTTTAATGGGCAGCAAACCATTACCATGACAACGCAACTTACCGCTCAATACGTTGCAGATGCGAGTGATGACGCGATACACCCGTGGTTGTTGCAGCATGTGCTGGCTTCAGTGCAGTCTGGCGAGGACGTGCTGGATATCGCTGGTTTACTGGCGGAGTTGCCTGTAGAAAACACATTTTCTGCATTTGCAGCGACAGTATTGCCTGATGAAGTGACCGCCGCTCTTCATATTGATGATCTGATTCAGGATCATGCAGCCAGCCAGTCGTCTACTTTAGGTGCTGGTGCGGTGGATTTGATGGCAAGCACCGGTTTGCCGAGTGAGGTGGCTTTGCAGCAGAGCTTGCTCAAGGACTTCATCAAAGATTAACCTTGAATGCAGAAAAGAAAAAAGCGCCCTTGGGCGCTTTTTTCTTTTCAGGCGAATGCTATTTAGTTGAGCGCTTTTTCAATGCGATCCAGTGCTTCTTGCAGGTTTTCCATACTGGTGGCGAACGAGATACGGAAGTAGCCTTCGGCACCAAAGGCAGAGCCTGGTACCACGGCCACATTGTGTTCTTCCAGCAAGTATTCAGCCAACGCCATATCTGACGCGTCTTTGATTTTGCCAGCCTGGTGCAGGCTTGCGATGGCCTGGCGTGCATCCGGGAAAGCATAGAATGCGCCGCCTGCCATTAAACAGCTCAGGCCTGGCATGGCGTTGAAACGGTCAACCACATATTTGTGACGCTCGCGGAACGCGGCCACCATCGGCTTGATACAGTCTTGTGAACCACTCAAGGCTGCTTCGGCAGCATATTGTGAAATCGAGGTTGGGTTGCTGGTGGATTGGCTTTGCAGGATTTCCATGGCTTTGATGATATAAGCCGGGCCTGCGGCGTAACCAATACGCCAGCCGGTCATGGAGTAGGCTTTGGATACGCCATTCAATACGATGCAGCGGTCTTTAAGGCCTGGCGCTGCATTGAGGATGTTATGGAATTTGTCGCCCGTCAGGTTGACGTGTTCATACATATCATCGGTGGCGATTAATACATGTGGATGCTTCAGCAACACTTCACCCAATGCTTTTAACTCGTCCAGCGTGTAGACCGCGCCGGTTGGGTTGGAAGGGGAGTTGAACATCACCAGTTTGGTTTTGGCGTTAATGGCTGCTTCCAGTTGTGCTGGCAGCAGCTTAAAACCTTGTTCGATACCGCATTCGAGAATCACTGGCTTGGCCTCGGCCACCATGGCGATGTCGGCGTAGCTGACCCAGTAAGGCGCTGGAATAATCACTTCATCGTGCGGGTTTAATACGGCCAGGCACAGGTTGAAAATGGTTTGCTTGCCGCCAACACCGACGATGACTTCGTTTAAGGCGTAGTCAAAACCGTTTTCATTTTTGAATTTATTCACGATGGCTTTTTTCAGCGCTGGAATGCCGCTGACCGGCGTGTATTTGGTGTAACCGGCATCAATCGCTGCTTTGGCTGCATCTTTAATATGCTGCGGCGTATCAAAGTCTGGTTCACCGGCGGCCAAGCCAATAATCGGGCGACCTTCGGATTTATATTTGGCAGCTTTGGCCGTAATGGCCAAAGTTGGAGATTCTTTAATGGATAACACGCGTGCAGACAGCACGTTGGCGGCAGCTTGGCTCAAGATTGCTTCCTTGTTGGGTCGACTATGCTCAAACAGGCCGCCGGGTGCGACCTGCAAAAAATTGAAAAACGCAATATTTTACGCAAAAAACCACGGCTGTGGAAGCTGGTGCAAGCGGTTTTTCTAAAAAAATCAAGCCGTTATTTCTGGCAATGTTGTTCGCAGCCGAGATAAGCCTGGTAGACGGAAACCAATAAGGGATCAATTTGCTGCAATTGGGTCTCGATCTGGTGCACGGTTTGCTGGTCGCCGAGTTGTTGTGCGACTTCTCCACGTCTGAACCAGGCTTCGACAAATTGTTTATCCAGGCGGACGGCTTGATCAAACGCACTGGCGGCCAATGCGAATTGCTTTAACGAGAGGTTCGCCAAGCCCAGGCTAAACCAGGCATCTGCGCTGGTGGGCTCTTGCTGTGTCCATAAGCTGCTCACTTTTTGCAGGGCTGCCCAGTCTTGCCGGGACTCAGGTACTGCTGCGCGCATATAAAAAGGCTTTTTGTCTTCGTCTTCTTCCCACAGGGCTTTGCCATGCACCGGGAATTCGGTGGTGGCGGGCATTTTCTCCAGTGTATCCAGCCATTCAACCGGCAGTGCAAAGTGGATGCTGCCGCCATTGCCTGCGGTTTTGAAAGTGTTAATGCCGACCAGCCTGCCTTCCATGTCAAACAGGCCGCTACCGCTGGCGCCCATTAAAAACTTGGCACTGCTGCGTATCATATTGCCAGGTTGCGTGGGGTAGAGGCCCTGAATTTCACCCACAGAGGTGATGGGTGCCGGTACGCCATTGGAGTGGCCGATGGCGGTGATTTCCTGGCCGCGTACCAGGTCGTGGCTATTGCCGCGAAGGACGGGCTTGAAGGGCATATTGTGGGTGGTGACCAGGCAGAGGTCGTGCCAGGCATCGGCGCGTACGCTGGTGATCGGGTAACTGTCTTCGCCGCGTGAAATCCAAGGCTGTTTGGTGGCGCGTAGTACATGGCAGTTGGTGACGACGCTGTTATCAGCAACCACCACGCCGGAACCATAGGCCATGCCACCATCCAGGTTGTAGCCGCGGATCATGACGACACCAAAATAGGCCTCCATCAATGCTTGCTGGTTGTAAGCATTGGCAACGGATGTGCCGAGCAATAGGCATGCTAAAAACAAGTGTTTCACGGAATCCCCCTGGTGCCTGTTTTGATGTGTTTGAAGTGACTGATTCTTGCGATAAAAGTTCGGGCGAAAGGCATCTCCGAAAATTGTAAATCCTGCGCCTGTGGCCGCAAAAACAGTTAAAATATGATTTATACCATTCTTGTCTCCAGATTGTTCTTGTGATCGTTACTTTCCCTGGCAGTAAATACGAATTGCACCAGCCGTTTCCACCTGCTGGCGATCAGCCACAGGCGATTGAAAAGCTGACGCAAGGCATTGATGATGGCCTGAAATTTCAGACCTTGCTCGGTGTGACTGGCTCTGGTAAAACCTATACCATGGCCAATGTGATTGCCCGCACTGGCAAACCGGCCATTGTCATGGCGCCGAACAAGACACTGGCCGCACAACTCTATAGCGAATTCAGGGAATTTTTTCCGAATAATGCTGTGGAGTATTTCGTCAGCTATTACGACTATTACCAGCCAGAAGCCTACGTGCCTTCGCGCGATTTGTTTATCGAAAAAGATTCCAGCATTAACGAGCATATTGAGCAAATGCGCTTGTCGGCGACCAAAGCCATTCTGGAGCGTGAAGATACGATCATTGTGGCGACTGTGTCGGCCATTTACGGTATTGGTGATCCCGGTGAGTACCATGGCATGGTGCTGCATATCCATCAGGGTAAAAAGGTTGCGCAAAAAGACATCGTGACGCAACTGATCAATATGCAGTATGACCGTAACGACTTTGATTTTAGCCGCGGCTGTTTTCGCGTGCGCGGCGATATTATCGATGTGTTCCCGGCTGAAAACAGTGAAACAGCGGTACGCATCAGTCTGTTTGATGATGAGATTGATAGTATCCAGTTGTTTGATCCGCTCACCGGGCAGGTATTTAACAAAATCCATAACTTCCGTATTTTTCCATCCAGCCATTATGTGACCGCGCGTGAAGCCACGGTGCGGGCGATGGATACGATTAAAGAAGAGTTACGCCAGCGCGTGAGCTTTTTTCTCAGCGAAAACAAACTGGTTGAAGCGCAGCGTATTGAACAGCGTACGCGGTTTGACCTCGAAATGCTGAATGAAATTGGCTTTTGCAAAGGCATTGAAAACTATAGTCGCCATTTAACACGGCGCAATCCGGGCGATCCACCGCCAACATTGATTGATTATCTGCCTGAGCAGGCATTGATGATTATTGATGAAAGCCACGTCACCGTGCCGCAGGTCGGCGGCATGTATCTGGGCGACCGTTCGCGTAAATCTAACCTGGTGGATTATGGCTGGCGCCTGCCGTCGGCTATGGATAACCGGCCACTCAAGTTTGAAGAGTTTGAGCGCATTATGCGCCAGTGCGTCTTTGTGTCGGCGACCCCGGCGGATTATGAAAAAAATCACCAGCAGCAAGTGGTGGAAATGATTGCGCGCCCGACTGGCCTGGTTGACCCTGAAATCACGGTGAAACCGGCCGATACGCAGGTCGATGATTTGCTAGGTGAAATTAAACTACGCGTGGCTGTGGGCGAGCGCGTGCTGGCGACGACGTTGACCAAGCGCATGTCTGAAGATTTGACCGATTACCTCAGCGAGCATGGCGTCAAAGTACGCTACTTGCACAGTGATATTGATACGGTAGAACGCGTCGAAATTATCCGTGACTTGCGCCTGGGCGAGTTTGATGTGCTGGTGGGCATTAACCTGCTGCGCGAAGGCCTGGATATTCCTGAAGTGTCGCTGGTCGCCGTACTGGATGCTGATAAAGAAGGCTTCTTGCGTTCTGAACGCTCATTGATTCAAACCGCGGGCCGTGCAGCGCGTAACCTCAATGGTACGGTGATTTTTTACGGCAACAAAATTACCCGCAGCATGAAACTGGCGATGGACGAAGCCGATCGCAGACGCAAAATCCAACTGGCGTTTAACGCCGAACATGGCATCACGCCTAGGGGTGTGACCAAGCGCATCAAGGATATTATTGACGGCGTTTACGATAAAGACGAAGCACAACGTGAACGCAAAGCCGCCCAAGAGCAGGCCAGCTATGAAAACATGAGCGAGAAAACCTTGACTAAAGAGCTTAAGCGGGTTGAAAAAGCCATGCATGATGCGGCCAAGAACCTGGAGTTTGAAAAAGCGGCCCAATATCGTGACCAGTTGAAGAAGCTTAAGTTACAGGCGTTTGGTGCCGAAGTAGAAGATTTGAAATGACCGCGTTAAATCTGTGTATTGGTTCGATTGCCGCTGTGTGCACTACGATAGCATTTGTGCCGCAGGTGATTAAATCATGGCGTACCAGAGATTTAAGCGGAATATCACTGCCAATGTATACGATATTTACGACCGGCGTATTGTTATGGCTGATCTACGGCATATTGAGGCAGGATTGGCCTGTGATCATTGCCAATGCGATCACCGCGATACTGGCTGGCGTCGTTCTTTGGTTAAAATTAAAATCTGTATTAAGCCGTTAAATTAAGATTGATTGTTGATTATTTTTATAATTATTTTGTTTAGGATACGACCATGAAAAAAATTACAAAAGCCGTTTTTCCGGTGGCGGGGTTAGGCACCCGCTTCTTGCCGGCGACTAAGGCCAGCCCAAAAGAAATGCTGCCTGTTGTTGATAAACCGCTGATTCAGTATGCGGCCGAAGAAGCCATCGCCGCTGGTGCGACTGAGCTGATTTTTATCACGGGCCGTAACAAGCGTTCGATTGCCGACCATTTTGATAAGGCCTATGAACTGGAAGCCGAACTGGAAGCCGCCGGCAAACAAAAACTACTCGATATCGTGCACAGCATTTTGCCAAAAGGTGTGAGTTGCGTGTTTATCCGTCAATCACAAGCACTGGGTCTTGGCCATGCGGTATTGTGTGCTAAGCCGGTCGTGGGTAACGAGCCATTTGCCGTGTTGCTGGCAGATGATTTGCTGGTGGGTGATGTCTCTATCACCAAGCAAATGGTAGATGTCTATGCCGAGCAACAATGCTCAGTACTGGGCATTGAAACCGTGGCGCCGGAAGAAACCAGCAGCTATGGCGTGGTTGATGCGATTGCTAAAACAGATGATTTGCTCGAAGTAAAAGGCATGGTGGAGAAACCTAAACCAGAAGAAGCGCCTTCTAACCTGGCAGTGGTTGGCCGTTATGTGTTGAGCCCACGTATTTTTGATTGCCTGGAGCATGTCAAACCTGGCAAAGGCGGCGAAATTCAACTCACGGACGGTATTTCTGCCTTGATGGAATACGAGAAAGTGATGGCTTATCGCTACAAAGGCAAACGCTATGATTGCGGTAGCAAACTGGGCTTTATGCAGGCTAACGTTGAGCTGGGTTTAAAGCATCCTGAAATCGCCGATAGCTTCAGAAGCTATTTGAAATCACTGGCAATCTAATCAGGCATGCTCGCGGCACAAGCGCAGTCGCCAGATTTCTGGATCGCCCATTCAGATGTCGTGTTTACAGCGGCAGAAGTCGGCCTTGCCATTGATCGCATGGCTGAGCAGTTGCGTGATCAGTTATCTGGCCAGCCTGCGATCTTGCTGTGTGTGATGCGTGGCGGCTTGTATCTGGCGGGCCAGTTAATGAGTCGTTTGCCATTGCCAGCCCGGCTGGATTACCTGCAAGCCAACCGCTATCACGGCACTGCCGGGCAAGAAATCGTCTGGAGCAAACAGCCAGAACTGGATCTGGCCGGGCAAACCGTGGTGGTACTGGATGATATTCTGGATGAAGGTATTACGCTGGCTGCGGTGGTGGTGTATTGCCAGCAAGCGGGCGCCAGCCGCGTGCTGACTGCAGTACTCACCGAAAAAGATAACGGCCTGCAAAAACCACTGCAGGCCGATATTGTCGGACTCACCGTGCCTAACCGCTATGTGTTTGGCTGTGGCATGGATGTGTATAGCTGGTGGCGAAATCTGCCAGAAATCCGCGCGTTGCAAGCCTAGTGTTGACATGCCAGTGCTTGCGTTATTCAGGCACTTCATTCTCAAAATCGATATTCGCCACTGACACCCCATAGCCGGGGTTCGTTATAAATCGCGATCTGATTGCCTAAAAAGTCTTTTCCCTTGGCCACGGCAAATTGCTGGTTGGTCAGGTTTCTTACCCATACGCTCCACAGCCAGTGCTGTTTATCCGTGGTGTAGTTGAGGCAACTGTTGAGCAAATTCCTCCTGGCAAGCTGGCTGGTTTCTGGCTCATTACTGATACCGCTATAAGTGGCTGATTGATAATAGTGTTGCAGGCTGGCTTCGAGTTTGCCTTTTAGCATGCCTGAGTAAAAACCATAATTTAGCGTGTTGGCCATACTCCAGCGTGGCGCGTCAGGCAGCGTCTGGCCAGAGGCATCGGTGCCATTGGCACCACCGCTGGGAAAACGCAGGTAGCTGGCATCCAGATAAGCCAGTGTTGAGTTGATATGCCATGCCAGGCCAATCGGGACTAGCGCGCTGAACTCCAGCCCTTGCGTTCTCACGCTGGCGGCATTGCGCAACTGCAATACTTGCGTGTTTGCGCCTAGCCGGGAAAACTGGAACACCTGGTAGTTGTCGTAATGATTCACAAACAGTGCCGTGTTGAAATCAAACGCCCTGTGCTGGTAATGCCAGCCCAGCTCCAGGCTATCCACAGACTCCGGTGCGAACGCATAGCCATCCTGCACTTGTGCCCGATTCAGAAAATCTACATTCCAGCCCCCATTTTTATAAGTCCGTGCAAATTTGGCTAACAGGGTATTTCTTTGGTTGGGGTGAAAGCTCACCGCCAGCAGTGGAGAAAAAAAGTGGTTAGCCATGGCCTGCTTTTGCTGGTTCAAGGTGCCGATACGAAAAGCGCCACTCTGTGAACCATCCAGGCTGAAATCCAGCTGCTTTTGCTCCCACTGATAGCGGCCACCTATGTGCAGCGTAAAAGGGTCCAGATCGTAACTGGCATTGGCATATAAAGCCTGGGTCTGTGTGTTTACCTTGGCCTGCAGAGGCACCACAGCACCTGCCGTCACGCCAAAAGTGGCACCAAATGGGGTGAATACAGTGGCTGATGGCCGTTTCACCAGCGTTGCCATATCGTTGCCAAAAACCGCACGCCTGTCATTTGATTGATCTTCCTGCGAGAAATACAGGCCAGCTACGTAGTGTAGCGCCGCCTGCGTATCCGAGCTGTAACGAAACTCCTGGCTGGTCAACTGCTGGCGGTCCTTGTAGTAGGTTGCCAATACATCATTGCTGCTATAGTCATTATCCGTTTGCCGGTCATGTCTGTGGTCCCTGGCCGCCACGATTACCTCCAGTTGCGCGAGATTGGCCAACTGCCGTTCACTCTGGATGCTGAATCCTTGCGCCAAGGTGTGTGAAACGGGCTGCGTATTTACAAACACGCGTGAGAATGAATTGCCACTTTGCGCTGGTTGACCAAACATACCGGTGAGTGGCTGGGCCAGAAAGTTCTGGTTGTTGAGGTCTGCATAGTCTGCATACAACTTCAAACGATGCTGCTCACTGGTTTGTATCTGCAACTGGGCCCGGGCGGATGTATTGTCCTGATCTTTCAGCGATTGACTGGTATGGTCATTCTCGACATAGCCGTCACGCGTTTCTTTTCTGATCGCGATACGGCTGTTGATATGCTCTGCGAGAGGCATATTCATGACCGCTGTGGTTTCGCGATAATCGAGATGACCAAGCCCAAACTTGATCTGTGCCTGGGGTGTGGCCGTGGCTTCTTGTGTTGTGATGCGGATCGCCCCGGTATCGGATTGATTGCCATGTGTATACCCCTGGGGGCCTTTGGCAATCTCCACTGCATCAACATCAAACAACAGGCTTTCCAGCGACATCGTGGGGCCAACATTCACGCCATCCACATATATCGCAGTACGTGCATCAAAACCGGCATTTCTGCCACCACCACCTACGCCGCGAATATACGCACTTTTATAGACGCCATATTGCTGTATGGAAAAGTTGGGCAGCAAAGTGTTCAGCTGAGAGATCTGGCTCACATGTGCGTTTTGCAAGCTGTCGTCTGCAATCACCTCCGCCATTAATGGCGTGTGATGCGTCGAGGCATTTCTTTTGACGGCAGTGACTTCAACATCGGGTAATTCGATCTCGTACACATCCTCTTCTGCAATTGCCGATTTGCTAATGGTGATGGCTAATAGAAAAAGAATGCGTTGATTGAGACCGCGTGGAACAGGAGAGACTGCTTGCATGGACATGATAGATTTTTATATTTTTTAAAAATCTATCATGTTTAGGCCTGCTTGTGAAAACTAAAGCCAGAACGCTGGCGGCAGAGGGGGGGCTGGGATAGGTTAATCTTGAATACAGGTTTTTGTATGTTGTACCATTTTTCCATCCATGAGTTGTGTCGTTTCTTCTCCCAAGCGACACTTCTTGTCGGCATCCAACACCCATACATCGTGATAAATTTCTGTATAACTAGAGGTATTCCATGCCCAGATGGTTTCATGCCCTTGACCATCAAGCGCACTCACTTCTCTTAGTTTGCTATAGCCATTCAACTTCTTATCCATGATCTCTAACAAACTGGTTGCTGGCGTATCCCATATCAGCTTTGCCGTCGTTTTGTTCATTTTAAATAGCCACATAGGGCAGTCATGCGCACTACATAAACAGGCATGCGCAGGTTTCACCAAATACGCCTTTGTGGATTTGCTCAAGCTCACTAACTGCGCTTCAAATAAGTCATTGAGCTTAACCTCTTGGCAAGCGTTTATGCCGTCTGTAGCGATTTTTTTGCTTAGCTGAGTAATGAGGGAGGAGGGAATCTTAACTGGGTTCTTGACTCTTTGCTCAGCACCAAACTCTTCAGCACTTTGAGCGCATAGAACGATGAATAACAGGGAGAATAAAGCGGTGATCGATGCTGATAATTTCATAGGGTTAAGGCTTGTTGGCGGAGAAGGAGGGACTCTTACTCGTTCTATACCAAATAACTTATATGTTTGTGGGTATAACACCTGTAATGGCAAAGTGTAACAGATAAGTACGCTACCGTTCTTTAGACTCAGTGTCACTTTGGGTAAGCATCTGTCTGGTTTGTAGGCTGAACGAGGTATTAACCTCCGCGAACATTGTAGCTAACTAATTCGGTTGCAGATATTTCGGAAGCAGCCACTAGCTGATAGTGACGCTCTTCAACTACCTTTATATCCCCGTCCTCTACGGTCATTTCAAACAGTGCAATCTTGTTGCCTTGCATGAACTGAGCCGATACAGCTCGACAGATAAGTGTAGGAAATTTCTCGGCACAGCACGAGATGTCTTGTTGGGTCTGTACAACTCCATGCCTATCACTACCGCCCTTAGCCTGCACCGGAATAACAAATTGCCTTCCGTATTTATCGACACCAACGTAAATTTCATCAATCTCAATCTGTCCGATTGACTTTACTGTTGTTCTCAGATGGTTCTGGAGGGAGTAGGTGGTAACACCAAGAAAAATGTCGATTAAGCGGTTATAACGAACCTTTGCAAGAAGCGCTTGCTCGTCGGACTGGGCGTAAGCCGTTATAATTTCTGGAGTAGCATCAGGTATCTTTATCGTTACTAGGCTTGGACTAGGGGTGATTGGATTAGCAGAAGCAAGCCTGAAACGATACTTAGCGCGGCCAGCACCTTCTATAATCCACTCCTTACCTTTGGTCGCAGTTTTTGTAATTCCTTTCGGCAAGTTATTCCTATAGCGAAAGGAGTACAAGACATCCCCAATGTTCTTGGGAAGTACGATACCTAATTTAGTTGCGGTTTCTTCAAATTCTAAGCGTGTAAATTCAAATGACTCTAGCCTTCTAGAGTGGTGACTATTAAATATACTCTCGATAATTGCATCATATCGATTTATCGTTTTTGGCTTAGACACTAGCAGTCTCCCATTCATCTTTTTTAACGCGGGTTTTTCGAGTTCTTTGGCCAATAACAGATGCTGAAACACTAAAGTAATTTGCCGCTGTACTCATGTTCAAGCTAAGAAGCTCCTCGCCCCCTGAGCCAAGCACTAAGGTAGCCAAAGGTTTCTTGAGCTTAAGCTTTAGAGCTTTAACTATTTGCCTTGCTACTGCTCTGCCCAGCAAGGGTGGGACGCTGTTGCCGATCTGTCTAAAACCATGCCACTTGGTTACATGGAAGCGGAACCAGTCGGGGTAGGAGTGAAGCCGTGCAGCCTCTCTGACAGTAATGACTCTTGGCTTAAAAGGATGTATCGGGCGCGGTGAGGTAAATGCACCTCTTGCACTGTCTGTACCAGCTCTTAGCGTGTTGCAAACTCCGTGAGGGTTTAGTTTGTGGAATCTGCTAACAGGCTCTGATTTACCATGCTCAGTTTCGAGAAAACGTTTTTGTGAAAGCGCAGTGTGTTCTGTTCGCATGCTTGCTGTTAGCACATTTTGGTCGAAGTCACGTGGGTAACTTACATCTTCTGCATCAAAATCAAAGCCGCGAAGTATGCGAGCGTAGCGACTCTCAGTATTGAATTCTACTTCTACAGAGTCAGAGCTTAGTAGCTCATCAAATTCATCCGCATCGGGTAGATCACCAATTGCCTCCATTACGCTTACTTTACCAAGTGGATTAGGGTACTCCGGCAGTGCTTCTCCATTTCGAGCTGCTAGCAAGAACAAACGACGGCGATCTTGAGGAATGCCATAGTCCGCAGCATTTAAGACTTTATAGGGTCGTAAAACATTGTAGCCAATTTGACCAAGAGCCTCAATCAGCTCGTCTAATAGCTGTTTGTGCTTTCCTAAAGTCAGACCTTTTACATTTTCAAAGACACAATACTTTGGATTTAGCTCTTGAACTAGGCGGACATAGTGAAAAACCAACTGATTACGAGGGTCTTCCAGTACTCGCTTACCTATCATTGAAAAGCCTTGGCATGGCGCTCCACCGAAAACGCAGTCGATGTCTTTATCTCTAAGTCCAGCCCTATGGCGAATCACATCTCCAGTCAGTTCGGTGACACTAGAGCAAATGACTGTTGTGTTTGGAAAGTTATATTCATGTACTGCACAGTGAACTGGATCGATCTCGACGGCAGCTGCAATATCAAATCCTGCTTGCTCAAAACCAAGTGATAACCCACCAGCTCCAGCAAATAGATCGATGCCAATTGGTCGGTTGTTTTGCTTATGTAAATTCATTCAGCCTTCTTTTAAATAAATCTAGATTCTTTAATTGCACAGTATATGCAGTGTATTTGTGACTTGACTAGCAATCAACTTACCCTTTAGTTTGCTATCAGGATGACGGAGCTACAAGAAGCGGTAAGCTTTCATGCATCTAATGCTATTGCAAGCTTGCGTAAGCAAAGGCGCTACGCTAATGTTGTTTACTTGTCCTTGAAGAACAGCCCATTTGATAAAGCTGTGTACTTTGGTGCAAGCCTTGCAGTTCCTTTTCCAGCATCTAGTCATAGCCCTTAGCAGACAATACGCGCTGGTTTATGGGTGTTTAAGCAGATTTATAAAAGGACATATACTACCAGAAGGCAGGCGTCATGTTGATGGGTCTTGTACATGCAACAGGGTAGCAAACCTATTTGGATTGACTGAAGGCCACAGCCCCTCTGCAAGCTTAATCAGCCTATTAGTGCCATCGCTGCGAACATTGTTTGATTTAAACCTCTGCATAGGTTGATAGTCCCCCAAATGCCACAACCTAGAATACCTAACTCAAAAAGTATGTAGATTGTTTTGTATGTCTTTTCGGTGAGATACGGTTCTTTTCCGTCAAGCCTTGGTCTCCATGAAACCTCTGCCATGAAGTAGTCTCTTAGAATAATTAACATTATCATAAAGAAAAAGCACATTGTGGCTGTAAATAAGTAGTACCAACCATGATGTAGATAACCCGCCATTGCTGGAGTAATCTCCGCTTTGGGTTTAGTTGCAAATACGGTCACCGAGGTTGTGAACGTACCTCCAGCTAAAATGAATGCGTAGTTAACCAGCTGTGTAGCTCGATTCCTGTTATCTGCTTGATGAATATTAAAAGAATCTAGTTCTTCCCGACTTGGACTTTTTGCGGTGTTCTGTGTCATTTGTATATCCTTGGTGTACCAACAACTTTACCTTGATATGCGTCAGCTAGTGCTGAAGTAGTAACTAGGGTTGTGCAGATTATTTAAGTATAAGCAGCATTATCGAACTAACCATCAAGAACCGAATAGTGCGATAAAGGCCCTGCATTGCTCAGTATTTGGCTAACTAGACTCAGTAAACTTAACTTATTGTATCAATTATGTTTGACCTTAAATAAGCGTATATTTCTGAGTCATTAATGGTAAAGGCCTTTACCAATGGATTCTTTTGCTCTTGACGTGGTCTGTGTATCTTCCTGTGAAGTGGGTCAGGCTCAAGCACAAGGTTTGCGGAAGCAGCAGCAAAAGCATGTCATATTCTGTTGCAATCTGACGCACTAAAGTTTCCGCTAATTTGCGTTCTTTTGTACCCAAAGATTTCATGGCTTCTTTGCCGAAGAGGTGGACAAGTTCGACAGGAGTTTTTCGTCTGTAATAGTAGGCTGAGCCGCGTTTAGCAAGATGTGCACACATAGGTTCTTTCATATGTTCGGTGTAACACACACTGCGGTAAATTACTCTTTAAGTCATTGATTTAGATAGGGGTGTTTATTCTATAAGGCTCTAAGGCTTGTTGGCGGAGAAGGAGGGATTCGAACCCTCGATACGCTTTCACGTATGCCTGATTTCGAGTCAGGTACATTCAACCAGCTCTGCCACTTCTCCGGGATGTTTTGCAACCTTTTGGCACTCCAAAAGGTTGCTGGGCGATTAGTCTACACTGTGGCGCGCGTGCTGTTCAATAAAAATCTCATAGCCATGATTGGTAGATTATTGCAGTGGTAATGCGATCTGGATCACCAGGCCAGAAGCGGGTAATGGTTTGTTGCTAATGGATAGTTTGCCACCATGTTTTTCAACAATCATGCGGGCGATGGCGAGGCCGAGGCCGGTGCCGCCTGTTTGCCGTGAGCGTGAATCTTCCAATCTGCGGAATGGTTCCAGTACATTGCTCAGTTCTTGGGGCGGGATGCCGGGGCCGTCGTCAGAGATCACGAAAATGACCTGTTTGTCTTCTGCGTGCAGTGACAGCGCAGGAGTTTGCGCATAGGCAATTGCGTTATTCAGCAAGTTGGTCAGGCAACGTGTTAACAAATGTGCCGAGCCGAGGGTGGTAATGGACTGTGTGGGCAGGCTGCTGGCGATGGCATGGCCAGCATCTTCAAAGTCATCGCATACGGCGGTTGCCAGCGCGGTCAGGTCGACTTTGCTTTTATGGATGTTTTCACCGCACAGGCGGGCAAAGTCCAGGCCTTCGCGCACCATGGCCTGGGTGGCGGTGAGGTCTTTGATCAAGCCTTGTTTCAACTCCTGGTCTTTGACTTTTTCCAGGCGTAAACGCAAACGCGTGAGGGGGGTTTGCAGGTCGTGCGCAATCGCACCCAGAATAAAGCCACGCTCCTGAATATGCTTGAGGATGCTGCGCTGCATTTCGTTAAAGGCTTTGGCAGCATGACGCACCTCGGTGGAGCCTTCGTTTTCAGGCAAAGGTGCGTGCTCGATATTGTGTGCCAGTTGTAAGGCGGCATTTGCCAGCTTGCGCAATGGCTGGGTGGCAACGGAGGCGACGGCCCAGATAATGCTAATCAAGCCAAAGAATGCCAGCACAATGGTGAGCGGGTTGCGTTCATGTGGTGGCCCGGCCGGTGGGCGATGACCGCCGTAATGCAGTTCGATCAACACAGATGTATTGTCTTCAAGGTGCGTGTACACCGCCAGGCATTGACCATGAGGATGCGGCGGTGGTGCACCAAAGCCGGGCGGTGGTGGCGGAGGGCGGCGCGGCGCGCAATGGCTGGCCTTGGACAGGCTGATAAAGTCTGCCACTTCAGGCACCAGCAAGTTGTTGAGGTTGGCTAATTCTGCAGGCAACAGCGGCGCATTTTGCGGTGGTTCTACGCCCAATGTGACATGGCTGCCCATACGTTTAAACACGTCCTGAATCTCGGAGCGTTTTTCGGGCACGGTCGCTTCGAGGATGCGGATCATGCTTTCAATGCGGTCAAATGCGAACTGGTCGCGCAGGCGCGTTTCATTTTCGCGTGAGTCGCGTTGCCCCAGCATGCTCACTACCGTCGCGGTGAGCAGAATACCAATGACGGTAATCAGGAAGATACGGACCGACATGGTGCCCAGCAATTTCTTTATCATCACTCTAGTGCTCTTTATAGTCAGGTACTCTTTTATTTAAGATAACGGACGTCTGCGGTGAGCAGATAGCCTTCATTACGTAGCGTTTTGATCATGGATGGACTCTTAGTATCCACTTCAAGTTTCTGTCTTAATCTACTGATTTGTAAGTCTATTGACCTGTCAAATGGACCTGCTTCTCGGCCATGCATTTCCTCCATCAACTGATCGCGACTCAAGGTGCGGTTGGCGTGCAGCAGCATAAAACGCAAGAACTTGAATTCGGCATTGGACAGTGGAATGCTGGTGTTGCTTTGGTCGATCAAGGTCCGGTTCTGGATATCCAGCGTCCATTCATTAAAGCCAATAAAGCGCAAAATACCGCTGTCAGCAGGTTCTTCGTGATGCGCCTTGCCAGGGTTTTCTGCATGCATGCGCGAACGGCGGATGACACTGCGGATACGCGATAACAGCTCCAGCGGCTCAAACGGTTTTGCCACATAATCGTCAGCACCGGTTTCCAGGCCCATAATCGTATCCAGCGAACTGGTGCGCGCGGTGAGCATAATAATAGGTAGCAAGCGGTATTTGGGCGATTCACGCAACTCACGACACAGCTCGATCCCGCTGCGTTGCGGCATATTGATATCGAGGATAATCACGTCTGGTAGTTGCCGCTCTAGCGCTTGCCACATTTGTGCGTGATTGGCTGCCTGATGGGTGATCAGTTGATTGTCTTGCAGAAAATCACACAGCAAATCACGAATCGCATCATCGTCATCTACTACCAGTACATGTGTGTCGGGATGGCCGTCAGTCATAAACAAAGTCTCGGGCTTACAAGATTGAATATTGGAGCACAAAAACCGGCCATTGTGGCCGGTTTTGCACATTAAATCAGGATGGTTTTATTTTTCATGACGTGGACCACCGTGATGTGGTCCTTCATGTTGAGGAAAGGCATTTTCATCAAATGCTTTCTTCTGGGCATCGTTCAATTGCGCATAAAAAGTACGCACTGCTTTAGCACGTTCAGCCTGACGCGTATCACGCTCTTTGTCCCAGGCTTCCATTTTATCCAGACGTTGCAGCGTATTGAGTTTGCTTAACTCAGCCACATCTGGATGCTCAGCTTTGTCTTGTGGCTTGATTTGCGCCTGATAGTTTTTCCAGGCGTTTTCCTGGACACTGGTCAGTTGCAAAATGGTATGCAATTTTTCCTGGTGCTTTTCAAAATGCTCCAGGCGGTGTTCCTGCCAGTTGGTTTTGTCAAATTTACCTTTGTCGCAACCATGGCCGGGTTCGGCAAAGGCGGTGCCGCACACCAAAACCAGAAGACCTGCGAATGCCAGTTTTTTCAGTTTCATGATGTATCCTTTAATCATTATTGCGAAATTGCAATGTTGACATTAAAACACCCGAATGTATCGGGTGTTTGTCTGATGAAACTGGCTATGTAACAGAGTGTATCTGCTTATTCGATGCCCTGGCTGGCGAGGTAATCCTCATAGTTGCCAGTAAAGTCGACAATGCCATTGGCTTTGATTTCGATAATACGGGTGGCAATCGAGCTGACGAATTCACGGTCATGGCTGACAAAGAATAGGGTGCCTTTGTATTTATCCAGCGCAGTGTTCAGCGCTTCAATCGATTCCATGTCCATGTGGTTGGTTGGCTCATCCATGAGTAACACATTGGTTTTTGCCAGCATCAGTTTGCCGTAGAGCATACGGCCTTTTTCACCACCAGAGAGCACTTTGACTGACTTTCTGGTCGCCTCGGTCGGGAACAGCAAACGGCCGAGCATGCTACGTACGGTATTGTCGTCATCGCCTTGCTGACGTTGTGCGGTCATCCATTCAAATAGATCTTCGCCTTTTTCGAACTCGTATTCATGGTCTTGCGCAAAATAGCCAAGCTTGGCTTTTTCTGCCCATTTGACTTCGCCATGTTTAGGCGCAAGATCACCGGCCAAACAGCGCAGGAACGTGGTTTTACCGATACCGTTTTCACCAATGATGGCGACTTTTTCACCGGCTTCAAACATCAGTTCTATATCGTTGAATAAGGTCTTATCAAAGCCATGGCTGAGTTTTTTGAGTTCCACGGCATTGCGGTGCAGTTTTTCCCTATCGTCAAATTCAAAGCGGATAAACGGATATTGGCGGCTGGAAGGCTTGAATTCTTCCACCTTGATTTTATCAATCTGCTTGGCACGGCTGGTGGCCTGCTTGGCCTTAGAGGCGTTGGCAGAGAAGCGGCGCACAAAGTCCTGCAAATCGGCAATTTGCTGTTTGGCTTTGGCGTTGTCTTTGGCTTGCTGGTTACGCGCAGCAATGCTGGCTTCCATGTAATCATCGTAGTTGCCAGGGTAAGAGGTAATCTTGCCGTAGTCCATATCACAAGTATGCGTACATACCTGGTTTAAGAAGTGGCGGTCATGCGAAATGATGACCATGGTGCAGTCACGATTGTTGACCACGTCTTCCAGCCAGCGGATGGTGTTGATATCCAGGTTGTTGGTGGGTTCATCCAGCAGTAATACGTCCGGGTTGGCAAACAGCGCTTGTACCAGCAATACACGCAGCTTCCAGCCAGGTGCGACTGCGCTCATCGGGCCGGTATGTTGCTCCAGTGGAATGCCTACGCCTAATAGCAATTCGCCCGCACGCGCTTCGGCGGTGTAGCCGTCATACTCGGCAAATACGCCTTCGAGCTCAGCCGCGCGCATATAGTCGTCTTCCGTGGCTTCGAGGTTGGCATAAATGGCGTCACGCTCCTGCATGGCCTTCCACATTTGTTCGTGGCCCATCATCACTACGTCCAGCACGCGCTGGTCTTCGTAGGCAAACTGGTCCTGTTTCAAGAACGCCATGCGTTCGTTAGGGTCCAGACTGACGTTGCCGCTGGTAGGCTCGAGTACACCAGCCAAAATTTTCATAAAGGTGGATTTACCGCAGCCGTTGGCGCCAATCAGGCCATAACGGTTACCGTCGCCAAATTTGACAGAGACATTTTCAAACAGCGGCTTGGAGCCAAACTGCATGGTGATATTGTTAGCAATTAACATGAACAACCTTCAAAAGTTTTGCCGCAACTGAGTACGGATAAATAAATGCTTTAAAAATGCATGGCGAACAGGTCGCAACATGCCTGCTAGTTAAAATGTGTTGTAGATGACAACTTCATCCATAGGTAGCTGACCACCGCGTGGTTTGGCTTCTTCCAGCGCTTTGCCCACTACCACAAACATCACTGGCACATGGTCGGCAGGCAGGTTGATCAGCTTGGCCACGGCGTCAAAGTCGAAACCATCCATCGGGCAGGTGTCATAGCCCATTTCCTTGGCGGCCAGCATCAGCGTCATGGCGGCCATGCCACCCGAGCGCATGCCTTCATCACGCTCAGCCTGCGTGTGATCAGTGTAATAGTCATGAATCGCCTTCACCAGATAGTCGCTTACTGGTTGCGGTGCATTCACCCAATAGCGCGCCGGGTCTTTTGCCCAGGCTTTGAGGTCTGCCGTCAGGACAACCAGCAATGAGGCATCGGTCACTTGTGCCTGGTTCCAGCTCACGGCGCGGATTTGATGACGTAATACCGGGTCAGTCACCGCCACAAACCGCCAGTGCTGAATATTGAAAGCGGTCGGCGACAGCATGGCCAGCGAGAACAATTGCTGGATTTCTGCTTCTGTCATGCGATGGGCAGGGTCGTAAGCTTTGATCGAGCGGCGTTCCTGTATGGCTTGTGATACGTTCATGTTGTGTGTTAATCAATACTCAATAGTTAAAATATCCAGCTGCAAAGGGCCAGCCGGGCGCTGCCAGACCGTGCTGTCGCCGGCTTTGCGGCCGAGCAGGGCTTTCGCCACTGGTGACACATAGCTGACTTTTTGCTGCGCAATATCTGCTTCATCTTCACCGACGATCTGGAAAACGGATTGTTCACCGGTTTCGTCTTCTACCTGCACTTTGGCACCAAATAATACGGTGTGCTGCGGCTGCTGTGCCGGATCCACCAATTGTGCAGAGTCCAGCCTGGCGACAAAGTAACGCAGGTCGCGGTCAATTTCAGCCAGCTTTTGCTGCGCGCTTGGGTCTTCTTTGCGCGCAACGTACTGGCTGCGAGCAGTTTCCAGCGTTTTGACGGTTTGCTGTAATTGTTGCAAACCCTCTGGCGTCACATAGTTCGCATGCGGGCTCAGTGGGCGTTCCGGTAAGTCAGTCCCGGCCAGCTCCAGATCATCTTCTTTAACAAAACCGCGACTCATGCTGTGTGTTGTATCACCTGAAAGTTACAACGCTTAGAAGTACGTCAGCCCCAGCGCAGCCCGCACTTCACTCATGGTGTTTGCCGCGACTTCGCGTGCCTGTTCGGTGCCTTCACGCAGCAATTGCAAAATGTAGCCCTTGTCATTTGCCAGTTCGGCGCGACGGCTGCGAATCGGTTCCAGCATTTCCTGCAACACGGCTTCGAGGCGTTTTTTAACGATGCTGTCTGCCAGGCCGCCACGTGTATAGTGTGCTTTGAGCTCAGCGACGGCGGCTTTGTCAGTATCAAACGCATCCAGGTAGGTGAAAGCGATATTGCCTTCAACATGGCCCGGGTCTTCAATTTTCAAGTGCAGCGGATCGGTGTAAACGCGCTTCACTGCCTTAGTCACTTCGTCAGCCGTCGCACCCAAGTTAATCACGTTACCCAGTGATTTGCTCATTTTGGCCTTGCCATCAATGCCTGGCAGGCGGCCAAGCTCTGGCACCAGCGCTTTGGTTTCAACCAGAATCTCTTGTTTGGTGCTGGCATTCTTATAGGTACGGTTAAAGCGGCGCACGATTTCGTTGGTTTGCTCAATCATCGGAATCTGGTCTTCACCCACTGGCACCAGCGTGGCTTTAAACGCCGTGATATCAGCGGCCTGGCTGACAGGGTAGGTGAGGAAACCCGCCGGAATATCACGTTCAAAATCACGCAGGCGAATTTCCTCTTTCACAGTCGGGTTGCGCTCCAGACGCGCCACTGTGACTAAGTTGAGGTAATAAAACGCCAGTTCAGTCAGTTCAGGCACTTGTGACTGGATAAAAATGGTCGACAGTTTAGGATCAATGCCAACAGCCAGGTAATCCAGCGCCACTTCCACCACATTGCGGTGCACTTTATCAATATCATCCATATTGTCGGTCAGCGCCTGTGCGTCGGCCAGCATCACATATTGCTTGTATTCATGCTGATATTTGACGCGGTTGCGCAAGCTACCAACAAAATGCCCCAGGTGTAACGGGCCAGTCGGGCGGTCGCCAGTGAGGATAATGGATTGTGTGCTCATCGTATTGTGCTCTAATCGGTCTGAGATTGGTTAGTGAATGAAGGTTATTCCCACTCGATGGTGGCAGGCGGTTTGCCGGAAATGTCGTACACCACGCGGTTAATGCCGCGCACTTCGTTAATGATGCGGTTGGAGACTTTGCCCAGTAAGCTATACGGCAACTCTGCCCAGTGCGCGGTCATAAAGTCGCTGGTGACGACGGCGCGCAACGCGACCACATAGTCATAGGTGCGGCCATCGCCCATCACGCCGACTGACTTCACCGGCAAGAACACGGTAAATGCCTGGCTGGTGAGGTCGTACCAGGTTTTACCTGTGGCAGCGTCTACGGTGTTGCGTAGCTCTTCAATAAAGATAGCATCTGCGCGTTGCAGCAATAAGGCAAATTCGCTTTTCACTTCACCTAAAATACGTACACCCAGGCCTGGGCCTGGGAACGGGTGGCGATAGACCATGTCGCGCGGTAAGCCGAGTGCAACGCCGAGCTCGCGTACTTCGTCCTTGAACAGGTCGCGCAATGGCTCCAGCAGTTTCAGGCCTAATTGTTCAGGCAAGCCGCCGACGTTGTGGTGGCTCTTGATGGTCACCGCTTTTTTCGATTTGGCGCCACCGGATTCAATCACATCCGGGTAAATCGTGCCTTGCGCCAGGAAAGTCGCGCCTTTGTGGCCAGCGCCGCTGGCTTTCAGCTTGGCCGCTTCAGCTTTAAATACTTCCACAAACTCGGCACCGATGATTTTACGTTTGGCTTCCGGGTCACTGACGCCAGCCAGTTTGCCCATAAATTGCTCAGTAGCGTCCACGCGGATCACATTGGCATGCAGGCGGCCAGCGAACATTTCCATCACCATATCGCCTTCATTCAGGCGTAACAGGCCGTGGTCTACAAACACGCAGGTCAACTGGTCGCCAATCGCGCGATGAATCAAGGCGGCTGCGACGGAGGAGTCAACGCCGCCGGACAAGCCTAAAATGACTTCTTCGTCACCAACCTGGGCCTTGATTTTTGCCACTGCTTCGCTGATGTAGTCACCCATGATCCAGTCTGGCTTCGCCGCACAGATATCCAGTACAAAGCGCTCCAGCATGGCCTGGCCTTGTTTGGTGTGTGTGACTTCAGGGTGGAATTGCACGGCGTAGAAACGGCGGTCTTCATCGGCCATGGCAGCAATCGGCGTCGTGTCGTTGCTGGCGATGACTTTAAAGCCTGCTGGCAGCTCGGTGACTTTGTCACCGTGACTCATCCAGACGTCAATCAGGCCATGGCCTTCTGCGTTGGTGGCATCCTGGATGTCTCGGAACAGGGCAGAGTGGCCGCGTGCGCGCACCTGCGCATAGCCAAACTCACGCTTGGTGCCTGCTTCTACCTTGCCACCCAGTTGTTGCGCCATGGTTTGCATGCCGTAGCAAATGCCCATCACTGGTACGCCCAGTTCAAATACAGCCTGCGGTGCCTTGTCGGTTTCTTCTTCATAGACGCTGGCGTGGCTGCCGCTGAGGATAATGCCATCGGCACCAAAGCTTTTGACGAATTCTCCAGACACATCACAAGGGTGGATTTCACAATATACATGCGCTTCACGCACGCGACGGGCGATCAGTTGGGTGACTTGTGAACCGAAATCTAAAATAAGGATTTTTGAGTGAGACATTTTTTTAGCCACAGAGTGCACAGAGGACACAGAAGGTTGAGAGAAAAATCTCTGTGTCCTCTGTGTCCTCTGTGGCTTGGTTTAATAATGGTCAGTGAGACTTAATCTACGCGATAGTTAGGGGCTTCTTTAGTAATTTGTACATCGTGCACATGCGATTCACGCATGCCGGCGCTGGTGATTTGTACAAACTCAGCTTTATTGCGCATGTCTTCAATGGTGGCACAACCGACATAGCCCATGGAGGCACGCAAGCCGCCCATCAACTGATGCACGACGGCGAATACACTACCTTTGTAAGGTACACGACCTTCAATGCCTTCTGGTACCAGTTTGTCAGCGTTCGCCGTGTTGTCCTGGAAGTAACGGTCAGAAGAGCCTTTTTGCATGGCGCCGATAGAACCCATGCCGCGGTAAGACTTGTACGAGCGGCCCTGGAACAGTTCGACTTCGCCCGGTGCTTCTTCGGTCCCGGCAAACATGCCACCCAGCATGACGCTGTATGCGCCGGCTGCGATGGCTTTTGAAATATCACCAGAGAAACGAATGCCGCCGTCAGCAATAAATGGTACGCCGGATTTTTCCAACGCTTTGGCCACGTTGCTGATAGCCGTAATTTGCGGCACACCGACACCAGCGACGATACGGGTGGTACAGATAGAGCCTGGGCCAATACCGACTTTCACGCAGTCGGCACCGTGGTCCACCAAAGCCAGCGCGGCTTCAGCGGTGGCAATGTTGCCACCAATGACTTGTAGTTTTGGATATTTGGTTTTCGCCCATTGCACGCGGTCCAGCACGCCTTGCGAGTGTCCATGTGCGGTGTCGACGACAATGGCGTCTACGCCAGCTTCAACCAACGCATCAATACGCTCGTCAGTGCCTTCGCCCACGCCCACCGCTGCGGCGACGCGCAAACGGCCTTTTTCATCTTTACAAGCTAATGGGTGATCGTGCGATTTTTGAATATCCTTGACGGTGATCAGGCCTTTGAGTTCGTAGTTTTGGCCGACGACCAACAGGCGCTCCAGGCGGTGCTTGTGCAGCAGGCCCATGATTTCTTCACGGCTGGCACCTTCTGGTACGGTGACCAAACGGTCTTGCGGTGTCATGACATTGCTGACGGCTTGGTCCAGGTTGGTTTCAAAGCGCAGGTCACGGTTGGTGACAATGCCGACGACTTTGCCATCTTGCAAGACTGGCAGGCCGGAGATTTTTTGTTGTTTGGTAATGTCCATCACTTCACGCACGCTCATGGCGGGGTGGATGGTCACCGGGTCAATGACGACCCCGGATTCGAAACGTTTTACGCGGGAGACACGGGAAGCCTGCATCTCAATCGTCATGTTTTTGTGAATGATGCCCATGCCGCCCAGTTGTGCCAGCGCAATTGCCATGCGTGCTTCGGTAACTGTATCCATCGCAGCAGATAACAGCGGGATATTTAAAGTGATGCTTTTGGTCAGCTTGGTACTGAGGTTGACCTCGCGAGGCATGACATTCGAATGGGCTGGAACGAGTAAAACGTCATCAAAGGTCAGGGCTTGTTGCAACAAACGCATGTGAATTCCTTATCTCCAAAATATAATTATACCGATTTCGTTTTGCCTTGACAAAGCGTTTTGCATTTTTTGCCGGGATGCTGGTAGTGTTTGGCATGGTTTGTGCATGGATGTTTTTTAATTAAGAGCAGGGCGTGAGTGATGAAGATGATGTTGAAACTGATTTTGGCAGGATGTCTGCTGTGCAGCTGGCAGGCCAGCGCTGAAATCTATAAATGGCGCGATGAAAAAGGCGTGATGAATTATTCTGATGTGCCACCACAGGCAGGGGCCAATAGTACGCAAAAAATCAAGGCCGCCACGGTGCCTAATGATATTCCGCTGACGCGCTCGGATGCTTATCAGCGCGAAGAAGGCGCGTCCAACAGCAAAAGATCACTTGATAACCGTGAGGCTGCCGGTAATGGGCAGTCAGCCGAAGCTGAGGCGCTTAAAGCCATGCAAGAGCGCTTGAAGGCACAGAACTGTGCTGCCGCAAGGTCTAACTACCGTAACTATGCCGTTGGCGGCCGCATGCAAAATGTCAATGAAAATGGCCAGAAAGAGTATCTGACGGATGATCAAATCAGAGAAGGCCAGGCCAGGGCGCAGCAGGAAATTGACGAAAATTGTCCAGTTGAGTAACCAAAAGCGTTCGCTTTTATTCAAGGCTGGCGTTTTTACTTCCCATTTTTGGCAGCTGCGCGTTGTCTGCGCGCTTCTTTAGGGTTGGCCAGCAATGGCCGGTAAATTTCTACCCGGTCCATGGCTTTCAGTATCGTCCCGTGTTCTGTCTTCTTGCCAAAAATCCCCAGCACTAAGTGATCCAGCGAAATATCAGGGTATTGCTGTGCAATGCCTGATTGGATAACGGCTTCCAGTGCAGTCGTGCCCGGGCTCACCGTCAATGCAATAATCGTTTGCGCCTGCGGTAGGGCGTAGGCAACTTCCACAGTCATCATCTCGGCTTGCGTGTTTGGCATTCGCGCTATTTCAAATGCAGTTTGTCGGCCTGTTTGACAAAGCTATCCACAAAGGTATTGGCAATGTGGCTAAACACCGGCGCGATAATGCGTTCGACTAGGCTGTTGGCAAACACATATTCCAGTTTGAATTCAATTTTGCAGGCATCTTCCCGCAGGGCGATAAAGTGCCAGTGGCCGGTGAGGTGCTTGAACGGGCCATCGACCAGGGTGATATCCATATGATGCGGCGCTTGTTTGTGGTTGCGCGTAGTGAAGTGTTGCTGAATGCCATGGTAGCGAATATGAATCGTCGCTTGCGTCACCAGCTCTGTGCGCTCTATGAGTTCACTGCCGCCACACCAGGGCAAAAATTGCGGATAATCCTCCACCGCATCGACCAATTGAAACATGGCGGCACAAGAGTGCATGACTAAAACGGTTTTTTCTACTTGCGCCATTGAGTTAAGCCATTTCAGCGATGGTTCCAGAACGGAATTGGGTTTTGAGTTAAAATGCTATTTTAAGTGATTTAAGTCTGCACACCAGCGTTATGAGCATCGCGCAAAACAAAAAAGCGTTTTTTGATTACTTTATCGAAGAAAAATACGAAGCCGGCCTTGTGCTTGAAGGCTGGGAAGTCAAAGCTATACGCGATAACCGTACCAACCTCAAAGAGGCTTACGTGGTGGTCATGCGCGGCGAATTATATCTGATTGGCTGCCATGTGACGCCGCTGGGTGCTGCCTCCACCCATATCCGTCCTGATGCTATCCGTACACGTAAATTGTTGTTGCACCGCGAAGAAATTGACAAGCTGATTGGTAAAGTTGAGCGCGCCGGTTACACCATTGTGCCGCTGGACATGCACTTTACACGTGGCCGCATCAAGATCCAGATTGGCCTGGCCAAGGGTAAAAAACAGCACGACAAGCGCGATACTGAAAAAGAACGTGACTGGAAGCGTGAGCAGAATCAGCTGTTAAAAAACAAGCAACGCAGTCGTTAAACCCAGGTCAGTCCCTGTTATTCGCACCATCATTCATGGTGCGTTTTCATTTTATTCTCTACGGACTTTTCCCTGCACTTGTCCGTTCGTGCTGATGCGTGCGTTTTCAACTTTTTTGTATTTGCTCTCCATCCATTTTCAATGAATGGAATTTTTCACTTGCAAACTTAAATGTTAATTTTTATTAATAAAAGTTGTTTTAATGTAATTAAATTGTGTTAATCTAAATTGGTTGGTGCCGCTTTGAGTGGAGGAGATTCACTTGTTTTAAGGCCCAACTATTTTCATTAACAATTTAAATAAGGAAGAAGTTATGCGTGAATTAACAATGACTGAAGTTGAAGTGGTTTCTGGTGGTTTTTCCATTATTCCTGAGTATCCAACATCCTTGGGTCTGGTAGGCGGTATCGCTACTATCCTGACTGGCGCTGGTTACATCATTGCCGTTGCCGGTACTAACCTGGCACTGGGCTTGAACGAAGCATTGGGCATTGCGACACCACGTCCATTCTAAATTTAAGCTGTAAAAGAGAGCGCCATTGCATCTGATGTGATGGCGCTTTTTTATTACTGTGAGTGTGCTTCAGAATTGCTGGTAAATGCGTTGCGTTTGTGCGCTGCGATAGGGTTTTTGCGATAGTGCTTTAGGGTCATTGCCCTTTAAATATCTTCCACTATAATTCGCAAATCGTTATCACGGTAACGATTAATTCAAATAAAAAACTTGCATGAGAGGAACGCTCACGTGGCTATCAATCAAACAATCAAAACGCTTTTTCTAGGCTTGAGCTTGAGCCTCAGCCTGGCCAGCCTCGGTGCGCAGGCTGCAGTGATGACCGTCAACTTTAACTACACTGGTTCGACCTTGTTTAACCTGGCAGGTAACTTTAGCTACGATGCGACTACCGCCGGTACCATGGTGGATAAGACTGAGTTACTCAGTTTTCAGTATGATGTGTTTGCCAAAGCGGATCCTGCGACGCCGCTTTTCGGTTATGTGCTGTCTGATTTGCAGTCACGGGTCGACTTCATTTTTAACTTTGATACTGTCAATCAACAGTTGACCAATACCCGTGCAGCACCTCAGCGCTGGCAGATCGGTGCTTTTGGCTTTGCGACAAACGCGGGGCGGGACAACAGCCTGGTCGGGCAGGCGACTATTAGGGATGGTACCGACATAGATACGGTAGTTGCTGCAAATTTTGCATCTGCGATGAAATATCATGTGACTACCGTGCCCGAGCCTGAAAGTAGTGGCCTGATACTGGTGGGCCTGGGCTTGATGGGTGCCGTGCTGCGCCGTCGCCAGCTGGTTTAATCACCCGGCGTGACGGCAATCTAACAAACCTCACTGCGGTGAGGTTTTTTGTTGGCAAAATTAAAAACTAATTGGCTGCAGGCGTGGCCATGGCACTGCGTAGTGCGGCTGGAATCAGATCCGGCAGATCATCCGCAATTAAGCCTACACCAAACAGGTTGGCCGCTGCGCCATGTAGCCAGCTGGCAGCGGCACAGGCTTCAAAGGCGGGCATGCTTTGCGCCAATAGGCTCGTGATCATGCCTGCCAGCACATCCCCTGCGCCAGCGGTGGCCAGGGTGGCTGGGGCGTTGTCATTGACGATTAGTCTGCCATCCGGGTTGGCAATGATCGTGTGGGCGCCTTTGAGGAGCACGATGGCCTGGCTGAGTCGGGCGGCTTCGTGTGCTTGTTTGAGGCGGGTGGGTAGTGATTCATCTGGCCGTTGGCCAAATAGCCGCGCGAATTCACCATCATGCGGAGTCAGGACGCAAGTAGATTGGATGTTATTTTTGAGTAGATCAACCTGGCCATTGAGGCCGCTAATAGCATCTGCATCTATCACTACCGGTTTGCCACTGGCCAGCATGTTGAGGGTTGTTGCCAGTGTTTGTTCGCTTACGCCAGCACCGGGGCCAATCAGGCAGGCGCTGACGCGCTGGTCTGCAATCAGCGCGTAGAGTTCATCTGGCTGGGTGTAGGGTTTCACCATAATGCTAAGGCATTGGCTGGCATATATAGGCAAGGCGCTGTCGGGCACGGCAATTGTGGTCATACCTGCGCCTGTGCGTGCCGCAGCCAGTGCGGATAGCCTGGCGGCACCCGTGATTGGATAACCGCCTTGAATCAGGACGTAGCCGCGATTGTATTTGTGGCTACGGGCATCCGGCTGGGGGAGTAAGTGTTGCCATTGTGCTGGCGTGTTGAGTAGAGGGTCGGGCATGGATGAATTGTATGCTTGTGATGTCAGATTGGCGAGTCCACGCAAGATTTTATCCCTCGTGTTCATTGTCGGCGAAGGGGCTTTACGGTAAAATGTTCTCCCGTCTGTAACAATCTCTAAGTACCTTATCCATGACCAAATATGTATTCGTAACCGGCGGTGTTGTTTCTTCTCTTGGAAAAGGTATCGCAGCCGCCAGTCTTGGCGCGATTCTCGAGTCCCGTGGCATTAAAGTCACCATGTTGAAACTCGACCCCTATATTAACGTCGACCCCGGCACCATGTCACCGTTCCAGCATGGTGAAGTGTTTGTCACCGACGATGGCGCCGAAACCGACCTTGACCTTGGCCATTACGAGCGCTTTATCAGTAGCAAGATGTCCAAGCGTAATAACTTTACGACGGGCCAGATTTACGAAACTGTGATTAAAAAAGAGCGTCGCGGTGAATATCTGGGCAAAACCGTGCAGGTGATTCCGCACATTACCGATGAAATCAAGGCACACGTCAAACGTGGTGCCGAAGGCGCAGATGTAGCGATTGTTGAAGTCGGTGGCACGGTAGGCGATATTGAATCTTTACCGTTTTTGGAAGCCATCCGCCAGATGGGCTTTGAAGAAGGCCGAAATAACGCCTGTTATGTGCACCTGACCCTGTTGCCATGGATTCCGACTGCAGGCGAATTAAAAACCAAGCCGACACAGCACTCAGTCAAAGAGTTGCGCGAGATTGGTATCCAGCCAGACATCCTGTTGTGTCGTGCCGAGCGTGAAATCCCGGAAGATGAAAAGCGCAAGATTGCCTTGTTCACCAACGTGCCTTTTGAGGCTGTGATTAGCGCTATCGATAGCGATTCTATTTATAAGATTCCAGGCTTGCTGCATGAGCAGATGATGGACGAAATCGTCTGCCATAAACTGAATATTCTGGCCAAAGCGGCTGATTTGTCTGCCTGGCAAAAAATTACCCACGCGCAGGCCAATCCAAAAGAGATCGTCGATATTGCCTTTGTTGGTAAATATGTTGACCTGACCGAGTCTTATAAGTCACTGACTGAAGCCCTGATCCATGCCGGTATCCATACCGAGTCCAAAGTCAAAATTCATTATATTGATAGTGAAGATATTGAAAAGAATGGCACCAATGGCTTGAATGGCATGGATGCGATTCTGATTCCTGGTGGCTTTGGCGTGCGCGGGACCGAAGGCAAGATTGCTGCGATTCGCTATGCACGTGAAAGCAAAGTGCCTTACCTGGGCATTTGCCTGGGCATGCAACTGGCGGTGATTGAATATGCACGTAATGTCGCTGGCTTGAAAGATGCTAACAGTACCGAGTTCAACCCGAAAACTGAGCACAAACTGATTGGCTTGATCGATGAATGGCAAGACGCTTCCGGCAAGATCGAGAAGCGTGACGAGCACTCTGACCTCGGCGGCACCATGCGTTTGGGCGCACAGAGCTGTCCTATTGTGCCAAACACGCTGGCAGCCAGCATTTATGGCAATGAAGTGAATGAGCGTCATCGCCACCGTTATGAAGTCAACAACCATTACGTGGATCAGTTGAAAGCTGCAGGTTTGGTGATTTCTGCGCGTACACCACGCGAAGAGTTGTGCGAAATGATTGAATTGCCGCAAACAGAACATCCATGGTTTGTGGCTTGCCAGTTCCACCCGGAATTCACCTCTAACCCTCGTAGCGGCCACCCGTTGTTTAAGGCTTACGTGCAAGCGGCATTGGCGCAAAAAGCGTCCAAAAAGTAAGGAATACTGATGAAATTATGTGGTTTTGACGTTGGCCTGGAGCATCCGCTGTTTTTGATCGCGGGTCCTTGTGTCATCGAATCCAAACAAATGGCGATTGATACCGCTGGCCAGTTAAAAGAAATGGCTGCGCGTATTGGCGTGCCGTTTATTTATAAGTCCTCTTATGACAAAGCCAACCGTAGCTCGACCAAAACTTTCCGTGGTTTTGGCATGGACGAAGGTTTGAGAATTCTGGACGAGGTGCGTGCGCAAATCGGTGTGCCTATCCTGACCGACGTACATACTGAAGAGCAAGTGCCACATGTGGCAGCGGTGGTTGATGTATTGCAAACACCAGCTTTCCTGTGTCGCCAGACCGACTTTATTGTGGCCTGTGCCCAGTCCGGCAAACCGGTCAATATCAAAAAAGGCCAATTCCTGGCCCCGGGCGATATGAAACAAGTGGTCAATAAGGCCAAAGAGGCTAACGGTGGCATCGACAACATTATGGTGTGCGAGCGCGGGGCTTCTTTCGGCTATAACACGCTGGTTTCTGATATGCGTGGCCTGGCCATTATGCGTGAAACCCATTGCCCGGTGGTATTTGATGCTACCCACTCAGTGCAGCAACCTGGTGGGCAGGGCGACAAGAGTGGCGGTCAGCGTGAGTTCGTGCCAGTGTTGGCGCGTGCAGCGGTTGCCAGCGGCATTGCCGGTGTGTTTATGGAAACGCATCCAGACCCAAGCAAAGCCTTGTCAGACGGCCCGAATGCCTGGCCATTAGGCAAAATGGAAGATTTGCTGCATCTGCTGGTCGACCTCGACAAACTGGTGAAAAAAGCCGGTTTCGCAGAACAAACCCTATAATTTTTTGACATCTTAAGATAAGGATAAATCATGAGCGCTATTGTAGATATTATCGCCCGCGAAATTATGGATTCACGCGGTAACCCGACCGTTGAAGTCGATGTATTGCTGGAAAGTGGTGTGATTGGCCGTGCTGCAGTGCCTTCAGGCGCTTCTACCGGTGCCAAAGAAGCCGTAGAGCTGCGTGATGGCGACAAGAGCCGTTACCTGGGTAAGGGCGTGTTAAATGCGATTGAAAACGTCAACACAGAAATTACCGAAGCGATTATCGGCCTGGACGCTGAAGAGCAAAGCTTTATCGATAAGACCCTGATCGAGCTGGACGGTACTGACAATAAAGACCGCTTGGGCGCGAATGCTATTTTGGGCGTGTCTATGGCCTGCGCCCGTGCAGCGGCTGAAGAAAGCGGTTTGCCTTTGTATCGCTACCTGGGTGGCTCTGCATTCATGCAATTGCCGACACCGATGATGAATATCATCAACGGTGGTGCGCACGCTGATAACTCCGTAGATATCCAGGAGTTCATGATTGTGCCAGCCGGTTTGCCAACGTTCCGTGAAGCCTTGCGTGCAGGTGCCGAGGTATTCCATGCCTTGAAGAAAACCTTGCATGCCAAAGGCCTGGCAACGACTGTGGGTGATGAAGGTGGTTTTGCGCCTAACCTGCCATCCAACGAATCTGCCTTGCAATTGATCATGGAATCAATCGAGGCAGCAGGTTACGAGCCAGGTAAAGACATCTACTTGGGCCTGGATTGCGCCAGTACCGAGTTTTACAAAGATGGTAAATATCATCTGGAGTCAGAAGGTGCTGCACTAACTTCTGCACAATTCTGCGACTACCTGGCGACCTTGGCAGGCAAATATCCTATCATCACCATTGAAGATGGTATGGACGAGTTTGACTGGGATGGCTGGGATCTGTTGACACAACGTCTGGGTAAAACCACGCAATTGGTGGGTGATGACCTGTTCGTCACCAATCCGAAAATCTTGCGTGAAGGCATCCAGAAAGGCGTGGCCAACTCTGTGCTGATTAAAGTGAACCAGATTGGTACTTTGACCGAGACTTTCCAGACTATCGAGATGGCTAAACGTGCCAACTACACGGCAGTGGTTTCACACCGCTCCGGTGAAACTGAAGATACCACTATTGCTGATATCTCTGTGGCGACCAATGCGTTGCAGATCAAAACTGGCTCCCTGTGCCGCTCAGAGCGCGTGGCCAAGTACAACCAGTTGCTGCGTATTGAAGAAGAGTTGGGCGACGCCACTAGCTACGCAGGTTTGTCTGCGTTCTACCAGTTGTTCAAGTAAGCTGGGTGAAGTCAGGTCACTGATAGGTCAATGTGCGTAAACTGACGGTCGTATTGGTGGTCCTGATTGCCCTGCTGCAATATCCATTGTGGCTGGGCAAAGGCAGCTGGTTGCGTGTCTGGCAGTATTCGCAGCAGATTGAGGCACATGAAAAGCGTAATGAATATTACCGGCAGCGTAACGACACTTTACGTGAAGAAGTACGCGACCTGAAGCAAGGTCAATCAGCGATTGAGGAGCGTGCGCGTAGTGAGCTGGGGCTGGTGAAACAGGATGAAGTATTTTTCCAGGTGATCCAGAATAAGCAGTCCGTGACGAACAAACCAAGCTCACCACTGGAAGCGAAGCCAACGGCGGAAAAGCAGCTAGAGGCTAAACCGCTGGATGTGAAGCCAGTAGATACCGATGTAAAACCTGACTAATAAAAAAGGCGCCTAGGGCGCCTTTTTTATTGCTGAAACTTGTTACGGCAGGACATAAGGTAATGCTTTAAAGTCTAGCGTCTGGCCTTGCCAGTTGATGGCACCAGCTTCTTTGGCTTCCAGTCGGCATTCGGCCAATACCCACCAGCCATTGTTGGCCGTTGGTGCTACGCGTACCAGTTGCCCGGCTTCCTGCTGCTGGGCATCATGTAATACATCACCAGCGTGTGGCACTTGCCCGCCAGTGAGTTGTGCCAGTAGCGTGCGACGTTTGACCTTGCCCAGATAGTGCGTGCGCGCTACGATTTCCTGGCCGGTATAGCAGCCTTTTTTAAAGTTGATGCCATTGAGCGCATCCAGATTCACCATTTGCGGCACAAATTGCTCTTTGGTTGCTGCATACACTTGTGGAATACCTGCCTGGATTTCCAGGGCTTCCCACTGCACAGTACTGACTGGTGTGAAGGTGGCAGACAGTGATTGCCAACTGGTTTGTGCCTGCTCGCTAGCAACGACTAATAAAGCACGTTGTTGCGCGCCTGCATCGGCCAGACGTATCAGGGTGCCGTGAAGCGTCTGCGCTTGTTGGTATGGCGTGACAGGTAACGCTTCAATGGTTGCCGCCAGTGTGTCACTGGCCAGTCCTAAAGACACGAGTCGCTCACTGGCGTCTTCCACCAGTACTTTGCTACGCAGCACGTACATGCGCAAGCGTTTGACCAAATCAGGGATCAAGTCACGCGGGCATTGCAGGTAAATGACGTCATCTATCGTGAAACTGAAGAACAGTGCCAGTAAACGGCCTTTAGGCGTGCAGTAACCATTGAATTGCGCGCCTTGGGCTAGCAGTTTAATATCGTTAGTCACTTGTCCTTGCAAAAAGGTCTGGCTGTCTGCGCCACTGATGGCAATCAGACCATGGCTGGAAAGGTCAAACAATTGTGCACTGGCGCCGGTGTCTGTGAATGCGGCTTCGCCCAGGGCATTGAATTGTGCGCCTTGTGAGGTCAAAAAAGATTGCCAGGCGTTTGCTGGGCTGGACATAAAAGGGGTTCCTTCCGGGGCAGGACAAGCTTGTATGGGCTGCCCGTATGATTGCGATGAAAAAAGCTATTCTATCAAGTGAAATCGGTCTGCGTCTCAGACCCTCTAAATCTTTATGGGGGTGGGGATGGCTTTTTTCAATGCTGGTGGTGTTTAGCCTTGTCTATAGCCTGCCATTGCTATGGGCTGCGCTGGCTGTATTGGCCTATATATTGGTATGTGTTTGGCAATGGACACAATTACCCGCCACGCGTTGGCCATGGAGCGTGCAGTCATTAAGGGTAGATGTGTTTGGGCAGATGACTTTAACTGATAAGCGCGGCCATACCTGGTCGTTTGCCGTGTTGCCTGACTCGGTGGTACATCCGGCTTGTATCGTTTTACATCTCACGGCCTTAGTGCCACAAGAGGACGAGCTTACCTTGGTTAAAACACCTTCAGCGCTGATGACGCGCTGGTTTAGGCCTAAACGCTTGTTAATCCTGCCTGATCAGGCAGACACGCAAGCTTTGCAGGCCTTGCGTGTCTGGTTAAAGTGGGGGATACGCGAGTAAGCGCCTTATTGATTGAAGGTGTTTATTGAAAGTGATTGTCGTGCGCCACAGATTCCGCGCGTACCGAGAATTTTGAGCGGATCTGGTTACGATATAGATGCAGGTTCTGTTTGATTTGACGCCATGGGTGGCGACTGGCATAGGTGCCCAATATACATAGCCCTGCCAGTATGGCAAACAGCCAACTGAGCGGTAGCGGGGCAATATCGTGACGGGCAGGTTTCTGCGCCTTCATGGCTTGTAGCACGTTGTATGTGCTGTCGCCTTTGATATATTTTGCCCCAATCTCTTTGGTCAGGCTTTCCAGGTATTCTGTCGACAATTTCGAAATGAACCTGTCGTTATCCCCATAGGCAATATTGTCATCGCGCACACCCAAGGTGCTTTCTGAAATCTGGGCAATGCCGGGCTGCATGGCAAAGCTCTCGTTAGACCAGTAACCAATCACCTGATTCTCAGGGCTGAGTTTGGGGATGGCCACGCCTTCTTCTGAGCCAATGCCGACAAACAACCACTCATCACCGCCCTGAAACTCTTCCAGGTTTTTGGTGTTAAACGCGTGCAATTTGGGCGCTTCTTCACCGTCAGTAAAATACAGCACTTGTGCAGGCTCAGGCATGGCGCGCACCACTTTGGCCGTCACAAACAGGCTCTCGCGTACGCGGCTATTGCCCGACCAGGCCATACGCCAGTCCAGGTGTGCAATCGTATCCTGAATGGCGGCAAAGTTACTGCATACCTCAATCGGTGAGTACATGGCTGCTACCGAGTTGCCGGCGAACATGCCGATACTGACCTTGGTGCCACAGGGCAGGGAGGCGACGACTTCATGCATCATATTCTGCATATAGGCCATGCGCGTGACCTTTTTGCCGTTGAGTGTCATGTCTTCAGCATTCATGCTTTGCGAAATATCTGCGATCAAAAAGTAAGCGTAGATATTATGCTTGAACGGGATACTGGGCCGCAGGATGGCGCCCAGCAAGCATAGCAGGGCCAGTCCGAGCAGGGCGGTGTCACGGTGCTTGATAAAGTGTCTTAGCCAGATCTTCATGGAGTGCCAGTCAATAATATTCAGTCAAATGATTCACGCGTTACACACAACTTGTTATGGCAAGCCGTTAGGGATATTGCCCATGATCAGCCCCGGGTTGTCTGATTCGCCGACGCCCGGTGTTGGTTTTTCAGGTAGCAGGCCCAGTACGCGATCAAAGTTACGGCGCGTCCCCCAATTGCTGTTATCTGCCTTGAGGGCCGTTTTGTAAGAGGTAGCCGCTTGCGACAGCAGGTATTCGAGTTCGTCACGCGTGCTGTTGTCGTTACCGCCCGTCAGCTGGATTGCGCGCAAAAAGAACATATTGCCTACATTGTGCAAAATGGCCGCGCGCTGGCTGGCATTGGCCTGGTCTATCAGCTTGGTAAACAGCAAGGTAGACTCTTTGTAGCGCTCGTTTTTGCCCAGCCAATAGGCGACGGCAAATTTTGCCTCAAAACTTTGTTGGTCGGTTTGTGGGCTTTTGGCGGATGTCACTGCTTCATTAAAGGCTTCTACCTGCTGTATGCGTTGCCAGCTATAAGCCATAGTGGCGAGAGATGCGACTGCCACGACCAGCAGACCGGTTACCAGTTTATTTACGCTGAGCGCCATGTGTGTATCTCCAGATATTTAACAGCCAGCAGGAAGGCAATCATGACAAATGCAATCCAGTAACACACATTGGTGTAATCATGGCCAGGGATCTTTTCCAGGTATTGAATCGGTTTTTTTTCTTTGCTGTTAATGTCGGCAATCGCCGCTTCGAGTGATTTTGGATCCGCCGCTTCATAAGCACTAAACGGGGTGCGCAAGGTTTGAAAGAACTGATACAGCAACACTTCACTCGGCATAGGGCCGGCGTAGCTGCTTTCGGCGTATTTGGGGTCAAAGATGGTGACGCCGCCAGGCTGGCGCAACACAATCCAGTACAGGCCGATGTTGTAGCGTTGTAGCCAATCACGCAGTTTTTGCTGCACCATATCGCTGACACGGCCAGCACCATCCGAAATCAGGATGATGACGCGTGAACCGGAGTCCGGCACATCTTTAAATAATTCAACCGCGCTGGTTAGGCCGCCACCAATATTGGTTTGAAACAGGGAGTTGCCCGCCGTGGCCTGAATGGCCGATAGCATGGCCTCTTTGTTTTCGGTCAATGGCAACACGTACATGGCTGAGTTGCTGAATGTAATCAGCCCCATCATGTCGTTGTTACGGTGTTGTAAAAACTGGGTCATGATACGCGCCGCGGCCACAGACTTGGTTTCGCCGACATGGCCATCTTTGTCGCCCGCAAACGGGTCGTCCATACTGGCGCTGCGGTCCAGTACCAGGCCGATCTGCGCACCGATGCCGGTACGCTCGATTTGCTGTTCCAGGCTATGCGGTCCGGCCAGGCCCAAAATGATAAAGACGATGCTGAGCACGGCAAGCACTTTGAGCAAAAAACCGATCATGCTGGACAGCGGATCCGGTGGTAGCAAACCTATCCATGAATAATGCTTGCTGTGTGCACGCTCCAGCAATAGCGGCAACAACGCCAATGGCAGCGCCCATAACAGCCAAGGATGTGTGAATGCCATTATGTTTGCACCTCTGGGCGTAAGCCGCGCTCGCAGTCACGCATGTGGCGACAGAATTTTTTCAGCCATTGTTTGGGCGGCATGCCTAAGTCCAGCGGCGTTTTGGCATCGAAAAACACCTGGCGCGACAAAGCAAAAAAGCGTTCGATCTCTGGTTTAGCGACGGCGAAAGCAGGTTTTTCTTGCAGCAGTCGCTCAACGCCATTACCAAACACGCTATGGCCTGCCACTTGATGCAAGGCTTCATGCACAGTTGAAATGGCCTGCTGTAAACCTTGTGCATCTTCAGGCAGCTTGCCGATTTTGCGGTAAGCCTTGGCAAAAGCACCTCCCATATAGGGCAACCAGGTGCGTGCACCCAATATATATAGCAAAGCCAATAGGCTGGCCGCCAACACGCCTGCGGCGATTTTCAGGGCTAATTGCTCTTTGTCTGCGTGCAGTTTGAGCGGTGCGACATAGGGGCTCATTTCATTTTTGAGGTTCACTTCGCCATACACCGAAAGCGGTGAGGTGCGGAAGTTAAACGACGGCATGCGGAATTGTTTGATGTCTTTGCTGCCTTGCTGACGCAGTTTGACAATCTCGCCTCTTAAAATGGCGGGTTTGGCGACGCGGCCGCTTTTAAACACCTGGTATTCAAGGTGAATGGTATACACGGATTGCTTGCTTTCATGCTGCTCTTTGACGTCAATCGCGGTTAACTCAATGCCCGATACCTGGCCGCGGTATCTGTGTTCGTAACCGACAATCGGCAACGATTCCTTAATCAACGCATAAGGTTGTTTCACGCTGAGTATCATGGTGCGTTGCAGTTTGTCGCCCACCACATAACCGGCATCACGGCTGGGATTGATTTCCTTGACGCTGACAAACTTGCTGTCTACCGAAGGCAGAACTACATCGGCTGCGCTGCTCAAGGCAATGCAGAACAAGGTCGATGCGAGAAATAATGACAATAAATGGTTGCGCGCTTTCATCGGTCGCTTTCCTTAGGCAGGCACATATTGGTGGAAGTAATCGGTGAGCAGGTCTGCATCAAACGTGTCTTCCACAAAAAATGGCTGCATATCAAATCTCATAAAAATATCTTCAATCGCCCGGCGTCTCGCAGCAAATGCTTCCAGGATGCGTTCACGATAGGAGGCGCGCAGAAATAAGGTGCGTCGTTCGCCGGTTTCCGGGTCGTTGATGCTGGTAATACCAAATTCTGGCAACTGTTTGTATTCAGTGCTGTTCCACAGAATGACAGGCACAATATGATGGCGCAGCATCAGCAATAGCGCCTCTTCCAATTGCTCCAGTGGCATATGAAAGTCAGATACCAGGAAGATCAATGCTCGTTCGCGTGGCAGCAGGCGCACGCTTTCCAGCAAGGCACCGGCACCGACTTCATTCGGCAGGTGGTTTTCCAGACGGTCCGCCAGGTCGAACATGGTATGAGGACGCAGTGAGAGCGTGCTCAGCCATTCGTCATGTACATCATCATCAAAGCCGATAAATCCAACCGGATCAGTATTACGGCTGGCGGATTGTGCCACCGAACGCGTAATATGGGCGGCGGTGACCAGCTTTGTGTGCGGTGTACCATATTGCATGGAGCCTGACATATCGCACATCACAAACACCGGCGTGGCACTTTTCTGGTTGAAAATACGCACATAGACCTGTTCCATCGGGTCCCGGATGGTCTGGCGAATATCGATCCGGCGCGGGTCAGGGTATGACAGCAACGTGGTGTGACCACGAAACTCCATGCCCATGCCGCGCTGATTGCTTTTATGGCGGCCTGGACGACGCGAGCGGGAACGCCAGCCAATGTGGTAGCTGAATTCCTTAATGGTTTCCATAACGTTCCAGCAACAAAAACTTAAGGCGCTGCGACGGCATTGGTAATGCCAGTCAGCAATTCGCGTGCGATTTCGGTACGACGCATTTCGTAGACCGGGCTAAATACCAGGCGGTGTGCGATTGTTTCGTGGAACACGGCGTGAATGTCTTCTGGCACCACGGCCTGGCGATTATTGAGCCAGGCGTTGACGCGGGCTGCGCGCAGCAACATACCCATGCCGCGCGGGCTGGCGCCACTTAGTACCAGGCGTTTCATATCGACATTGGATACTTTGACGCCGTAAGCCACCGGGTCTTTAGTCGCCAGCCACAAGTCCAGCGCATATTTACGCAGGGCAGGGCTGGCCTGGATATTTTCCTGGATGACCTTGGCAAAACTGTTCAACTGGTCAAATTTGAGGACATCGGCGGGCACGTTGGAAATCAACTGATCCACATCATGAAAGCGCGTATCAAAAATCAATGATTCCATAATGTCATGCGCAGGCGGCACCACAATCGGAATTTCCATCATGAAACGGTCACGCGCTGCAGACGGGATATCAAAGGTTTCTTCACGCTCCACCTGGTTACGGTCAGCAAATACCAGCATGTGCGGGAAGTAGTGCTCTTTATTAAAGGCAGTCAACGTGCGCTCTGCCATCACGCGCAGCATCAGCGAGTGCACCTGCGGGCGAGCACGGTTGATTTCGTTAAAAAAGAAAATCGATAAATCCTGGCCAGACATCAGCAACGGGCCCGGGCTCACGTGCGGTTTGCCATCTTCACCGAGGTAGGTGTGATACACCAGGTCATTCGGCATCAGATCAATCGTACCTTCAATCCGCTGGTAACCGCCGCCAATGCCGCGCGTAAAGGCGCGCAGCAAAGTGGTTTTACCCACGCCGACATCGCCTTCAAGTAACACATGGCCGCGTGCAAACACGGCAGTGGTGATCAGGCGTACTGGATTTTCCTGACCGACGACGACTTTGTTAACTTCCGACTCTAATGTGAGCGCATGGGTACGCCAATCGTTTAGTTGTTGATCTTGCATGCCTGATTTCCTGATAAGGTTGAATGTATAGATTGCGCTGAATTGTAACTAATTTGTAATTGAAAACGGCTTGATGATGCGAAATTATCCTTGAAAGCCTGATAGGCTGGTCATTATCAAGTTGTAAAATTCAGTAACAATTTAGTGAATACTACCTATATTCTTCTAAAAAGTATACAGGTCGGTATAGTTATTGGATGACAAAAAGCTTTCACTAAACGCAATTTCCGGCGAAAATATTGTTTTATACTAAAAATCTAAAAATACATGACTAGAAAAAGTAGTTTCAGCAAAGAGGATTTGTTGGCGTGCGGCCGCGGCGAAATGTTCGGCGAAGGTAACGCACAATTGCCATTACCACCAATGCTGATGTTTGACCGTATCGTAAAGATTTCTGACGAGGGTGGGAAATACGGCCAGGGCGAAATTATTGCAGAGCTCGATATTCGTCCTGATTTGTGGTTTTTTGAATGCCATTTTACCGGTGACCCGGTGATGCCTGGCTGTTTGGGCCTGGATGCCATGTGGCAACTGGTTGGCTTCTTCCTGGGCTGGAAAGGTGGTCCTGGCCGCGGCCGTGCCCTGGGTTCTGGTGAAGTGAAGTTTACCGGCCAGGTATTGCCATCAGCCAAGCTGGTGCGCTACCACATTGATTTAAAACGTGTGATCATGCGCAAGCTGGTGATGGGAATTGCCGATGCACGTATGGAAGTGGATGGCCGTGAGATTTATAATGCCAGTGATTTGCGTGTCGGTTTATTTACCAGCACGGACAATTTCTAGTCGTCTTTACAGTTTTTGAAGTGAATGGGAGGCGCAATGCGTCGCGTAGTGATTACAGGATTTGGTATCGTATCAAGTCTTGGTAATAACAAACAGGAAGTACTGGATAGCCTCAAAGCAGGCCGTTCCGGTATTACTTATCAACCTGAATATGCCGAGCGCGGTTTGCGTTCGCATGTGGCAGGCTCGATCAAAAATCTGGATGTTGAAGCCTTGATTGATCGCAAGCTGTTGCGTTTTATGGCCAAGGGTCATGCTTACGCCTGGCTGGCGATGCAGGAAGCGATTGTTGATGCAAACCTGCCGGAAGAGCTGGTTTCAAATGTGCGTACCGGCCTGATCGTCGGTGCAGGTGGTACGTCTACTGAAAGTATGCTGGACGGCACCAATACACTGGCAGAAAAAGGCATTCGTCGTGTTGGCCCTTATATGGTGACTAAAACCATGAGCAGCGGAATTGCCGCTTGCCTGGCGACGGGCGCTAAAATCAAGGGTGTGAATTACGGCATCAGTTCTGCCTGTTCAACCAGTGCGCACTGTATTGGCGCGGGTGTTGAGCAAATTCAGCTGGGTAAGCAGGATATCGTGTTTGCTGGCGGTGGTGAAGAAGAACACTGGACCATGAGCTATCTGTTTGATGCCATGGGTGCATTGTCGAGCAAATATAACGAAACGCCTGAAAAAGCGTCGCGTACCTACGATGCCGATCGTGATGGTTTTGTGATTTCTGGCGGCGGCGGTATTGTCATACTGGAAGAGTATGAGCACGCCAAAGCACGTGGCGCACAGATCTATGCCGAAGTGATTGGCTATGGTGCAACCTCAGACGGTTACGATATGGTCGCACCAAGTGGTGAAGGCGCTGTGCGCTGCATGCAACAGGCATTGCAGGGCATTAATCCTGAAGAGATTGATTACATCAATACGCATGGCACCAGCACGCCGGTGGGCGACACCAAGGAGCTGGAAGCGATTCGTGCGGTGTTTGGTGATAACAGCAAGACAGCGATTGCCTCAACAAAATCCTTATCCGGCCACGCTTTGGGCGCAGCTGGCGTGAATGAGGCCATTTATACCTTGCTCATGATGCAACACGGTTTTATTGCGGCATCTGCCAATATTGAAACGCTGGATCCGGCAGCAGAAGGCTTGAATATCGTGCGTAGCCCGATTGCTTCTGCGCGGATTCAAACTGCATTGTCCAACAGTTTTGGTTTTGGCGGCACCAATGCCACACTGACTTTATCGACCAAAAATCTGTAAAGTCTCAACAAGCATTGAACAGGCAGTGTGTTGATAAAACACGCTGCCTTTCTTTTTGTAGGCTTGGTTCGTTAACAGCCAGTGCTGTCTATGGAGACACTTAGACCGGCCGTGTTGGCTGACCCTGTGGAAATAATGTATTCCAGTTTGCAGTGGTCGCTATCCCTGGCGCCTTGCAGGATGTAGGTGGCGCGATTGGTATCAGACAGCGCTGCTTGCACCGAGAATTTGCCAGCATCCACCAGTTGAGACAAGCTGCCAGCGCCATCTTCATTGCCCAGCCAGCCGACCGGGTAGCCGTGACTAAAATAGATCGTATTGCCTTCGATGACGGCCGACGGTGTAGTCTGATTGCCGTCACATTGCGGGTCTGACATGCATACACCCTTGGCCATCGTCGCGACCGACAGCACAGTGGCTTTGAACGATTGCAAGGCTGCCAGCCTGGCTTGTGTATCAATCTGCGAGATGCGTGCATAGGCAGTCACCGCTAGCGCTGATAGAATCAGCATGACGACGATCATTTCGATCAGCGTAAAACCAGATTGGATGCGTGAAATTTTTTTCATTGCACGCGATCTTATCGTATGCAGTCTGCATGATTGTCAATTTTTGTCGAATGTTGCAAGTGTTAAATAAGGCTTACAAATGCGTCTTTTAAAAGGCTTCTGTACGGTAGTTTTGCTAGGGTTATTGCTTACTCACTGTGTGAGTATGGGCGATCGTACAGTGAAAATGAATACCGCCCAGTTACAGCAAAAACTCAATCACAAGCTGGCAAAGCCACTTACCGTGATGAAGGTGTTTCATGTCCAATTGTCTAACGCGCTGGTTTCACTGGATCCTGCATCGGGCAGAATTCATACCTTGATGGATGCCAGTGTGCAAAGTGATTTGTTATCCAGTGCCACCACCGGCAAACTGGGTGTGTCGGGTTTGGTCAAGTTTGACCAGGCACGCAATGCGGTTGTGCTTGACCAGCCTGCCGTGGATTCCTTCAAGCTGGATGGCGCCAATAGCGAGTGGAATGGCCTGGTGCAGCAATTGGCGCAAAGTCTGAGTGGCAAATGGCTGAACCAGTTGGTGTTATATGAAGTCAAGCCCGAGGATTTAAGCTACGCGGGGCGCCAATATCAGCCAACTGATTTGCAAGTGACGCCTGATGGTTTACAGGTGACGCTCAAGCCGCAGTAGTCAGGCGTTTATACGGATTCTGCCAGGTGGGATTCCAGCAGCAGGGCCGCAACCACTTTGCGGCCTTCTGCGGTCAGGATATTGAAGGTGCGGCAGGCCGCAGCCGTGGTCATGCATTCCACGGCGATGTTTGCTGACAGAAACGCTTGCGTATGCCGGGGATGAATAAAACGCTGTTTATCGCCCGTACCAAGCAATACCACTTCCGGACTAAAATCCAGTATCGCAGCTAATTGCGCTGCATCCAGTGTTTGCCATGCCCCCTGAAACCAGTCTGTACTTAAGGCCTGTTCGCTGACAATCACCGGTTGCGTATAGCGCTGGCGATTAATGATCACCGCGTCGCTATCGACGCCATTAATTTGATATTGCTGTTCGCTGGTATGTAGGTGTAGTTTCATAAGCTGTAATCGTGACGCGCCTGCAAATTGCCCATGATGAAAATTCCGTTTAAATCTACCGATTCAGAGCTTGGCAAAGGTCTAAGGTTCATTGATGTAGCAAGGGTTTGCAGGTAGAATGAAAGTTTTACTTTAAGAGCTTAACACACGCCAGATGTGTTTGTTAACCAGCGATGAAGCCAGTCAATAAATCCAGCAAACTCAGTAATGTCTGTTACGACATCCGCGGCCCGGTATTGCAACGCGCGCGCCAGATGGAAGAAGACGGACAGCGCATTATCAAGCTGAACATCGGTAACCCGATGCCATTCGGCTTTAATGCGCCGGAAGAAATCGTTCAGGACGTGATCCACAATATGGATCACGCCTCAGGCTATACGGATTCCAAAGGGTTGTTCGCGGCGCGCAAAGCCATCATGCATTACACCCAGCAAAAAAATATTGCGGGCGTGACCATAGACGACATCATCATCGGTAACGGCGTATCCGAACTGATTGTGATGGCCATGCAGGGCCTGCTCAATAATGGTGACCAGATTTTGGTGCCTATGCCGGATTACCCTTTGTGGACGGCAGCGGTGAACCTGGCGGGCGGCACGGCGCGGCATTATGTCTGTGATGAGCAATCCGGCTGGTTGCCTGACTTGGCTGATATTGAAAACAAGATCACGGCCAACACCAAGGGCATCGTGATTATCAATCCGAATAACCCGACCGGTGCCTTATACCCCAAGGAAACACTGGAAGGCATTATCGAGATCGCGCGTCATCATGGTCTGGTGATTTTTGCTGACGAAATTTACGACAAGGTGCTGTACGACGGCAACACACATACTTCTATCGCCTCACTGGCCGATGATGTGCTGTTTGTGACCTTTAACGGTTTGTCTAAAAACTATCGCGCCTGTGGCTACCGCTCAGGCTGGATGATTATCTCCGGCGATAAAAAAGATGCCAAAGATTATATCGAAGGCTTAAACATGTTGGCCTCCATGCGTTTGTGTGCCAATGTGCCCGGGCAGTTAGCCATTCAAACTGCGCTTGGTGGTTACCAGAGTATTAACGACCTGGTGGCACCTAGCGGCCGCTTGTGTAAGCAGCGTGATTTGGCCTATGACATGTTGACCGCCATGCCGGGTGTGACCTGTGTCAAACCGGCGGCGGCCATGTACCTGTTCCCCAAGCTCGATCCAGAGATGTATCCGATTGAGGACGATCAACAGTTTATTCTCGATCTGTTGTTGGAAGAGAAAGTATTGCTGGTGCAGGGTACCGGTTTTAACTGGAAAACACCTGATCATTTCAGGGTGGTTTTCTTACCCAATGTAGACGACTTGACTGAAGCCATGACGCGCATAGGCCGCTATCTGGATAGCTATCGCAAGAAGCATGCAAAATAAAGAAACATTCAAAATAAGGTAAGCGTGCGCGCAAGCCATTAATGGTGAGTATGAGTATGAAAGAATTAAAAGTAGGGTTGTTGGGCATAGGCACAGTGGGTGGCGGTACGTATACCGTGATCACGCGTAACCAGGCAGATATCGCACGCCGTCTTGGTGGCAATATCCGTATTGTGCAAGTAGCTGACCGCAATATTGAGCTGGCAAAGCAAGTGACTGGCGGCCAGGTGGCCGTGACTGACGATGCCTTCGCGGTGGTGAATAACCCGGAAATCGATGTCGTTGTCGAGTTGATCGGCGGCTACACCGTGGCTAAAGAGCTGGTGTTGACCGCGATTGCCAATGGCAAGCACGTGGTGACCGCCAACAAGGCCTTGCTAGCCGTGCACGGCAACGAGATTTTTAAAGCCGCGGCTGATAAAGGCGTGATCGTCGCCTTTGAAGCAGCGGTGGCAGGTGGTATTCCTATCATCAAAGCGCTACGTGAAGGCCTGAGCGCCAACAAGGTAGAGTGGGTGGCAGGTATTATCAACGGTACCACCAACTTTATCCTGACTGAAATGCGTGACAAAGGCCTGGCCTTTGCCGATGTGCTGAAAGAAGCGCAACGTTTGGGTTATGCCGAAGCCGACCCGACCTTTGACGTGGAAGGCATTGATGCCGCGCACAAGCTGACGATCATGGCCAGCATTGCCTTTGGCATGCCGATGCAATTTGAGCATGCGTATACCGAAGGTATTACCAAGCTGACCATTAAAGATATTCAATATGCGCAGGAGTTGGGTTACCGCGTGAAGTTGCTGGGCATCAGCAAAAAAGCTGAAGCCGGTGTTGAACTGCGCGTGCATCCGACGCTGATTCCTGAAAAGCGCCTGATTGCTAACGTGGATGGCGCCATGAACGCTGTCGTGGTTAAAGGTGATGCGGTTGGCCCAACGTTGTATTACGGTGCCGGTGCTGGTGCTGAGCCGACTGCCAGCGCAGTGGTGGCCGACCTGGTGGATATTGCGCGTTTGCAAGGCACCAAGGCTGAACAGCGTGTGGCTTATTTGGGCTATCAGTTAGACCAGCAGCAAGTGTTACCGATTTTGCCGATTGCCGAAGTGCATTCGGCCTACTACCTGCGCTTGCGTGCTTCTGACAAACCAGGCGTGATGGCAGATATCACCAAGGTGCTGGCGGATTTGCAAATCTCGATTGATGCCATGCTGCAAAAAGAACCTGCCGAGGGCGAGTCAGAGGCTGATATCGTGATTCTGACGCACACCACGCAAGAGAAAATCATGGATGCAGCGATTGCCAATATTGAGGCGCTGTCTGCCATCGCAGCCGGTGTGACGAAAATCCGCATGGAAGCACTGTCACGCTAACTGACATTTTTGATGCCATGTTTTATGCCATAGGTTAAATGTAATGAAATATATCAGTACCCGTGGGCAATCGCCTGCTTTAACATTTAGTGAAATTTTGCTGGGTGGCCTGGCGCCGGATGGTGGTTTGTACCTGCCCGAGCAATATCCGCAGTTCAGTGATGCTGATCTGAACGCCATGCGTGGCATGAATTACCGTGAACTGGCCTTTGCCATCCTGTCACGCCTGGTGGATAACAGTGATATTCCGCATACAGACCTGAAGGCGATCATTGATAAAACCTATCGTGCCGAAGTCTATCAATACGCACGTGCTGGTCAAAACGCTGAAGACATCACTCCAACGCTCAAGCTGGAAGATAATCTCTACCTGTTAAGCCTGTCCAACGGCCCAACATTGGCGTTTAAAGACATGGCCATGCAGTTGCTGGGTAACCTGTTTGAATACGTGTTGGCTAAAACCGGCCAGACCACCAATATCCTGGGCGCGACTTCAGGTGATACTGGCTCCGCCGCTGAATACGCCATGCGTGGCAAACAAGGCGTGCGCGTCTTTATGTTGTCGCCATACCAGAAAATGAGCCGTTTCCAGACCGCGCAGATGTTCAGCCTGCAAGACGACAATATTTTCAATATTGCTGTGAAGGGCGTGTTCGATGATGCGCAGGATATGGTGAAAGCCGTGTCCAATGACCACGCGTTCAAGGCGCAATATAAAATCGGTGCCGTGAACTCTATCAACTGGGGCCGTATTGCGGCGCAGATTGTGTACTACTTCAAAGGCTATCTGGCTGTGACCAGTAGCAACAGCCAAAAAGTCAGCTTTACCGTGCCTAGCGGCAACTTTGGCAATATCTGCGCCGGACATATTGCGCGCATGATGGGGCTGCCAATTGACCAGTTAGTGGTGGCCACCAACGAAAATGATGTGCTGGACGAGTTCTTTAATACGGGTGTCTATGCACCGCGTGGCTCAGCCAATACTTACCATACTTCCAGCCCGTCCATGGATATTAGCAAAGCCTCTAACTTCGAGCGTTTTGTCTATGATTTGGTCGGCCAGGATGGTGATAAAGTGCGCGAGTTATGGTCTGCGGTGGATGCTGGCGGCAATTTTGATTTAAATGCGCAAGGTTATTTTGCTAAGGTGGCTGGTTTTGGTTTTGTGTCTGGCCATAGCAATCACGTCAGTCGCATGCAAACCATACGCGCGACCAAGGAAAAGTATGGCGTGACGATTGATACCCACACGGCGGATGGCCTGAAAGTAGCGCTGGAGCATCGCAAAACAGATGTGCCCATGCTGGTACTGGAAACCGCGTTGCCGGCCAAGTTTGAAGATGCCATTGTTGAGGCTTTGGGCGAAGTACCTGAGCGTCCTGCCAGCCTGGCGGGCTTGGAAGACTTGCCACAAACCTCAACGGTAATGGATGTCAGTGTAGACGCCATTAAAGCTTTTATCATCGCCAATACTTAACGCTTAGCGGGAGCCGGTCTATGCAGCAGTATCATGATTTATTGAACCACGTACTTGCGCATGGTCATGTGAAGACGGATCGTACGGGCACTGGCACCACTTCGGTTTTTGGTTACCAGATGCGTTTTAATCTGGCTGAAGGCTTCCCGTTACTGACGACGAAAAAAGTCCATTTAAAGTCGATTATTCACGAGTTGTTATGGTTTTTGCAGGGTAGTACCAATATTGCCTATCTCAAAGAGCATGGCGTTAAAATCTGGGATGAATGGGCAGACGAACAAGGCAACCTGGGGCCGGTATATGGCTACCAATGGCGCAACTGGCCCAAGCCGGACGGCACACACATCGACCAGATCACACAAGTGGTTAACCAGATTAAGAACACACCTGATTCGCGCCGTTTAATCGTTTCAGCCTGGAACGTGGCAGACGTTGAGCGCATGAAGTTGCCACCGTGCCACGCCTTCTTCCAGTTCTATGTCGCTGATGGCAAGTTGAGCTGCCAGTTGTATCAACGCAGTGCGGACATCTTTTTGGGCGTGCCATTCAATATTGCGTCTTATGCCTTGTTGACCATGATGGTGGCGCAGGTGTGTAACTTGCAACTGGGCGATTTTGTGCATACCCTGGGCGATGCACATATTTACAGCAACCATATGGAGCAGGTCAAAGAGCAATTGTCGCGCACACCGCGCGCCTTGCCAAACGTGCGCATTAACCCTGAGGTGAAAGATCTTTTCGCCTTCAAGTTTGAAGATTTCAGCTTGGAAAATTACGACCCGTATCCGGCCATCAAGGCGCCAGTCGCGGTGTAGTCCAGCCTGCTGGCTGATTGTTAAATGGCTGTTTGTAGCCATTTTGTTAACAAGGTGTAATATTTTCAAAAGCTTACTGCGTTTTTGATATCCTTTTCGCGTTATGAATTCACGAAGCATGCGTCCCTAGCGCGTTTTTCGCGTTTTTCATTCATGACTTTAAACAAGGAGATCATTATGCAAATGAAAGCGTCATTACTGGCAGCCGCGTTATGCGGTGTGTTATCCGGTCAAGCATTCGCCGACCACGAAACCATTAAACCAAAAGCTTACGACAGCCTGGGTAAGTGCGTGAAAGCCGCATTGTCCAAGCACGACGGTAAAATCGTTAAGCTTGAAGCCAAGTCTGAGCGCAAGCAGTTGGTGTACGAGTTTGACGTGCAATCCAACGATGGTAAGGCCTGGGACATCGAGTGCAATGCGAAAACTGGCAAAATCACTGAAGTAGAAGAAGAAGTCACTGCAGATGACGAAAGATTCAAGGCTTTGGCCAAAGTTTCTGAAGCAGATGCCAAAGCGACAGCATTGGCGGCACATCCAGGTAAAGTGGTTGAAGTTGAGTATGAGTTAGAGCCAGACGGCAAAGCCTCTTACGAATTTGACATCCTGGAAGCTGACAACGAAGAAGTTAAAGTAGAAGTAGATGCAACCACCGGTAAAATCGTGGAAACCAGCTACGAAGTGTACCAAATCGGCCAAGAGTAATCTCTGATTCCTCTGCTTGTTGCCAATGAAAAGGCACCGCAATTGCGGTGCCTTTTTTGCATGAGATCAATATGCAAGTGAGGGAGTGTCTACCCCGATACCAGCTGATATGCAGTCTGCTGGTATCGGTCCTAGTGATAGCTCACTCCCAGTCACTGTTTAGCATTTAGCGTGCCACGCCGCGAACAAAATTTAACTGAATGATTGGAAAGCCTATTTTTTGTGTAAATAGGAGTTTTTCCTGAGTTTTTGGTGGTTGATATCAGCCAGATTGGTTGTTGTTTGAATGCTGTGAGCCGGTAATCTCTTTGCCGTCAGCCTAAGTTTGTTGCAAAAAGCGATGAATGGTCGTCAGCAGCTTTTTATATTCTCCGCGTTTGATCAGTTCGCTTTGCGCCAGCATATTGAGTAGGGATGATTGCTGTTGCTGCACATTGAGTTCGTTAATAAAATCGCTTGAAAAACCAAGGTTACTGGCCAGGTAGCATAAGTTAAACATGTCGCAACACTCGCCATACAAGCTGCCAAGCAATATGCTTTTGGCGTATCTGCTGGATAGTGGTTGGTTTTGTTGCACAAACGGCAAATGTGAACGCTGATCATCAATCAGCAGCAAGCGATAATCGGCCAGTTTTTGTGCAACCAGTGCCTGTGCACCTTCTATTGTCTGCGCCTCGAACAATGTCGATGTGTCGCACCATAATGCGGACACTGGATAGTTGATGCAATATTTCTCAACTTGCTCTATAAAACCGTGTGCCTGGCCGTCTGCGATGTCAGGCAGGCGCAGTACCTGTATGCCATGTTTTACCAGGCTTCTTTCCAGTTCTATGCTTGCGCGATGGTCTAATAACAGGCATCCGTCTGCCAGGCTCAGGTGATGCATCAGTGCTGCCTGCAATACAGGCCAGGTGCCACAGGTGATATGGTCAGGTGAAACCAGGTAGCGTCTTTCGTGTGCGAGCAGGTTGGCCAACATATGTTTGAGATTGAATAGGCCAGTCACGTCATAGTCGTGCGGCCGTAATTTGTGCATGTGCAAGGCCACCCGGCGAATATGGTGCACCGTGGTCTTCTGGATTAGTTGATAAATACTGCTGGAGGCACTGTCGAGTTCTGGTCGCGTATGTATCAATGCGCGCGGACGCAGTGGGCCAGGTGTTTCAGAACGTGGCGTCTGTGAGACAAAAGTACCGCGCTTGGGCTGGGTGTAAATCAGTCCTTGTGCAGAAAGCTCTTCATACACCCGCGAAACCGTTTTCCGGTTGATGCCCAAACGTTGCGCGATGTCGCGTGAGCTGGGCAGGGCGCTGCCGCCTAGCCAGGCACCGCCTTCTATCATGGCGCGGAAATGTTCTATGAGTTGCTGGTGGATGGAATGCGGGGAAGCTTTGTCCAATACCAGCGAGTAATGCCAGGGTCTCAGCACAGTCAGTGTCTACCTTCATAATCAAGTAAGCAGGCGCCGCCATTCACATTGGGCGACACCATTACCTGAAGGGCACACTAGGACATGGCCTTCGATTGCAAAATGATACAAAAAAAAAGCAATTCTATAAAGTTTTCGGAAAAATTCCTTATCTGGCCCATGAATAAAACCCAAAACTGGCTGGCTGTTTCGGGGGGCTATTTATATTACAGTTACAAGCGCTTAATCAAGTGACATCTATCCCTGACGGGATAATTTACAGCTCTGGAAATCCTAGTGCCAGTGGCAAACTTAAGCACAGCGCAATTTTTAATTGCAATTTGTGATGGATCCTTTTGGGATTTTTCTTCCGGAGATATAACTATGATGAAAATTAAAACTGCTTTTGGTATTGCAGCCAGCGTCGCGCTTGCTTTGCCAGCAATGGCTTATGCTGCTGCTGACCAGGAAGCTGCAATGAAAGACTCAAATAACTGGGCACATCCACGTGGTCAGCACAATAACCAGGGTTATAGCGCACTGGCACAAATCAACAAAGGCAACATCAAAAACCTGAAAATGGCCTGGACATTTGCGACCGGTGTAAACCGTGGTCACGAAGGTTCACCAGTGGTTGTGGGCAACATGATGTATATCGTGACAGCTTTCCCTAATAACGTCTATGCTTTGGATCTGAACGACAATCAAAAAATCGTTTGGTCCTATTTCCCGAAACAAGACCCAAGCGTTCAAGCGGTGCTGTGCTGTGACAACGTGACCCGTGGCCTGGGTTTCGGTGATGGTAAGATCTACCTGCAACAGAACGATGGCTTGCTGGTTGCTTTGGATGCCAAAGATGGTAAAAAAGTATGGGAAGTGAAAAACACTGATCCAAAAGTGGGTGCAACTAACACTAACGCGCCACACGTGATCAAAGACAAAGTATTGACCGGTTGTTCAGGTGCTGAGTTCGGCGTACGTTGCTTTATCGCGGCATACAACCTGAAAGACGGTTCTCTGGCATGGAAAGCCTACTCAACTGGCCCGGATGCTGAAACATTGCATGACGCAAACACCAACAAAGACAATCCTTTGTACAACGCTCTGTCCGTTTACCAAGACGTGAACGGTGGTAACAAAGAGGGTGGTTCTTTCAAACGCCTGTCTGCTGACCAAATCAAAGGTGGCGAAAAAGAGCTGGGTACACGTACCTGGTTGAAACCACAAGCGATCAAAGACGGCTGGCAACATGGTGGCGGTTCCGTATGGGGCTGGTGGCCATATGATGCACGTACAAACCTGGTTTACTACGGTGCAGGTAACCCATCTGTTTGGAACCCAGACGTACGTCCAGGTGACAACAAATGGTCTATGACCGTGACTGCACGTGATCTGGACACTGGTGTCGCTAAATGGGCGATGCAAATGACGCCACACGATGAGTGGGACTATGATGGCGTAAACGAAGTGATCCTGTTCGATAAGGCTGGTAAAACTTACGCATGGCACCATGACCGTAACGGTTTTGCATACACATGGAACGCAAACACTGGTTCATTGATCGCTGCTGAAAAAGTACATCCATTTGTTAACTGGGCCAATAACGTTGACCTGAAAACAGGTGTGCCTGACAAACTGGCTGCAGCTTCTACGCACCAGGACTACAACGCTAAAGGCATTTGCCCAGCGGCTTTGGGTACTAAAGACCAACAGCCTGCTGCTTATTCTCCAAAAACAGGTTTGATGTATTCTCCACTGAACCACGTATGTATGACATACGAGCCAGTTGAGTCCAAATACGTTGCTGGTCAACCATGGGTTGGTGCGACATTGACCATGTTTGCAGGTCCAGACGGTGTGATGGGCGGTTTTGCTGCTTATGACCCAATGACCAACAAAAAAGTCTGGTACAACAAAGAGAAGTTCTCTGCCTGGAGTGGTGCCTTGACGACAGCTTCTAACATCGTGTTCTACGGTACCTTGGATCGCTGGTTCAAAGCGGTTGACGCACAAACAGGTAAAGAACTGTGGAAATTCCAGGTTGGTTCTGGTGCGATTGGTAACGCCTTCACCTATGGCAACAAAGGTAAGCAATACGTCGGTATCTTGTCTGGTATCGGTGGTTGGGCTGGCGTTGCGATGAACTTGGGTATGACCACTGACACCGATGCACTGGGTGCTGCTGGTGGTTACAAAGAGTTGACTAAGTACAACGCTGCGCCTGGCGGCGGTGCACTGAACGTTTTCTCACTGTAATGCGACAGTAAGCTCACACGTAGCAATACGTGTGGCGAAAAAACACCCTGCTTCGGCAGGGTGTTTTTTTATTTGTGCTCAGGATGATAGAAAGTGACGGTGTGGCGTTTAGCCGTAGATTTGTACGGTGTTTTCAGCGCGGATTTGCTGGAAAATCTGCAAACGTTCAGGCGCGATGTTGCCAGACGCCAGTGCTTGTAAAATGACGCACTCCGGCTCATGGGTGTGCGTACAATTATTGAATTTACAATGGCCAATCAACGGCCGGAATTCGACAAATGCATACTCCAGGTCAGCTTCATCAATATGGTAGAGGCCAAACTCCTGTAATCCGGGCGAGTCAATAATGGCACTTTCACTATCCAGATGATACAAATGCGTCGCCGTGGTGGTATGTTTACCGCTATCGAGGGTGGCACTGATTTCCTGCGTTTTACTACGTGCCTCAGGTAACAGGCTGTTAATGATGGTTGACTTGCCCATGCCAGACTGGCCAACCAGCACACTGGTGTGGCCGCTCAGTAAAGGTTTTAAGCTGTCTACAGACTCTTTGGCATTGAGTTGCAAGGTGTGATAACCCAGCGCCGCATATTGCGTCAGCTTTTGCATGGCTTGCGGATTAGGTAAATCACATTTGTTGAGGATAATCACCGCGCGTATGCCCGCGGCCTCAGCCGCGACCAGGCAACGATTCAACAGGTCTTCATAGAAGCTGGGCTGGGTGGCCAATACAATCAGGATTTGCGTGACGTTAGCCGCCAGGATTTTGCTTTTGAATGCATTGCTGCGATAGAGCAGGGTATTGCGTTCTGCGGTTTTTTCGATCACGCCTTCCTTATCAGCCGTTAAGGTCACTGTGACCCTGTCGCCTGCCGCGTTATCGACTTTTTTGCCGCGGGTGACGCAACTGAGAATGCGGCCATCTGGCAATTCAACGTTATAGCGCTTGCCATAGGCAGCGACAATGAGACCTTCTTGAGACATGCTAGAAATGATAGTAGGAGTGATTTAAGTACTGTACCACTTGCTGCTCTTCATCATCAAACCATTTCAGGTTAAGCATGGTATTACAGTTGGTGACTTGGGCTTTTAGGCCATTCAGGGAGCGCACTTTACGGTAATCGCGTGTGTAAATACCACTGCCATCTCCGCCATAACTGCTGGCGTGGCAACTGATACAATGTGCGTCTACCAGTTTTTTACCTGCTTGCAGCGGGCTATCCGCAGCGCTTGCGTTGAAACTGGCAAGCGCCGGGAGCAGGCTGATCAGCAGGATGTGTTTCATGCGTAAGTTTGCAGTTTGGCAATGCGCAGGCTGGCAGGTGGGTGCGAGTCGTAAAACGCAGAATGCAATGGATCAGGTGTCAGCGTAGACGCATTGTCGCGATACAGTTTGACCAGTGCATCAATCAAGAATTGTGGCCTGGATTGTTGTGCCGCATAGTGGTCGGCCTCAAACTCGTTGGTGCGCGAATAAGCGGCTAACACCGGGCGCAAAATGAACATAAACACAGGCGAAACCAGTACAAACAGCAGCAATGCCATATGGTTACTGGCTTCAGCCACGCCCAGGCCGGTAAAGAACCACTCTTGCTTGATCAGGTAACCCAGCAGCGCCAGGCCTAGCAGACTCAGGCCAAACATCATGATGATGCGTTTAATCACATGTTGATGCTTGAAGTGGCCCAATTCATGTGCCAGCACGGCTTCGATTTCGTCGGCGCTGAGTTTTTCCAGCAAGGTATCAAAAAACACCACGCGCTTGTTTTTGCCAAAGCCAGTGAAGTAGGCATTGCCATGACCTGAACGTGTAGAGCCGTCCATCACAAACAAGCCCTGGCTGGCAAAACCGCATTTTTGCAATAAGGCTTCAATGCGTGCTTTCAGGGATTGATCTTGCATGGGCGTAAACTTGTTAAACAAGGGCGCAATCCAGATCGGGTACACTGCCAGCATAAACAGGTTAAATGCGCTCCAGATCAGCCACAGATAGAGCCACCACCAGTCGCCAGCCCCTTGCATGAGCCATAGCGCAATAAAGAGGATAGGGCCACCAAGCAGCAGGCCAACAATGGTATGTTTTATCAAGTCACCAAAAAACATGCTGCGTGACATTTTATTAAAGCCGAATTTTTCATCTACGTTAAAGGTCTGGATGTAATCGAATGGCAGAGTCGCTGCGCCAGAAATTAACATGGCGGAGCAAATGACCAATGCGCCGCGAATGATCTCGTGCGCTGGCAACCATTGTTGCCAGGCCTGGTCGAGCATCTGCAACACGCCGCCCAGTGTCAGGGCCAGTAAAATAACAGATTCCACCACTGTTTCGTTCAAACGTAATTTGACCTTGGCCGTGGTGTAATCAGCTGCGCGTTGATGGGCCTCGAGGCTGATGGTTTGGTTGAATGCTGCGGGCACTTGTTGACGATGCTGCTGAATGTGGCGGATATGACGCAGCCCCAGCCAGACACGGATAGCAAGGCTAACGACAATCACAGCGACAAAAATTTGAGTAAAGAGTGCGGACATAGCAATGGGTGAGTTGTAAGTGATATCAGATGGCTATTTTGATGGATTTATATCCACCTTGTTCACTGAACTGAATATAATGTTTCATTTTAATGGAAATCATGACGAGAGGCACACAATTGGCAAGTAATCAGGACAATTTAATCTGGCTGGATATGGAAATGAGTGGTTTGCTGCCTGACACAGACCGCATTCTCGAACTGGCCGCCGTCGTCACCGATGCGCAACTGAATGTGATTGCAGAATCTCCGGTGCTGGTCGTCCATCAATCGGATGCCGTACTGGATGGCATGGATGCCTGGAACAAAGGCACACACGGCCGCAGTGGCTTGATCGATAAGGTCAAAGCTTCCACTTTGGATGAAGAGGCCGCAACCGATGCCATGCTGGCATTTTTAAAAGAGCATGTGCCAGCAGGCAAATCGCCGATGTGCGGTAACTCTATCTGTCAGGACAGGCGTTTTATGGCGCGTTATATGCCGCGTCTGGAGGCGTTCTTTCACTACCGCAATCTGGATGTGAGTGTGTTTAAAGAATTATCCCGTCGCTGGCGCCCGGATATCTATGCCGGGTTTAAAAAGGCCAGCCGTCATGAAGCATTGGCTGATATCTATGAGTCCATTGATGAACTGAAGTATTACCGTGAACACTTTTTGAATATGACTCCGCCAGCCAAGGCTGAGTAACGGTTCAAGAAGTCTGCATTTCCCAAAAAAGTCACCGCGAAAAAAAAGACGCCAAATTGGCGTCTTGAGGGAGGAGAAGTTAGCTTTGGAGAAGCTTGATTAGTAATTAGCAGCTTCTGTGCCAACTTTTCCTCACTTTTTCGTCAATATCTGTAAGTAATTGTTTTTAAATATCTAACAAGTCATCTCGTAACTTTTCGTATAGCTCAAAGTAGTGTTTTGCGCTTGTTTCCCAGCTAACATCCTGTTGCATTGCCTGTTTTTGCAGTTGTCGCCACTGACCAGAATTGGCATAAAGATGTACGGCTTGCCTTAATGTGACCAAAAGTGTCGATGGATTATTTTCCGGCATTACCAATCCTGTCATCGTTTCAGGCAATGAGCCATCTTCCATGAGGGCGCCGCCGTGCACAGAATCTGCCAGGCCGCCCGTATTGGCGACCAGCGGAATCGTGCCGTAACGCAAGCCATACATCTGGTTCAATCCACAAGGTTCAAAGCGCGAAGGCATGACAAAAATATCTGTCCCGGCCATGATGCGATGTGACAGCGGTTCGTTGTAGCCGATGGTGACTACCACTTGCCCGGGATATTGTCGCATCAATGCCAGATATTGCTGCTCCAGCGCGGGCTCGCCGCTACCAAGCACTGCTAGCTGACAGCCGCTGGCCAGCAGCTCGTGCGCGATGTCGGCCAGCATATCCAGACCCTTCTGGTGCGTGAGTCGGCTGACGACACCAAGTAATGGGCCAGTGGCGTCCTGGTGTAATCCTAGCTCTGCTTGCAAGGCCTGTTTAACCTGTTTTTTATTGGCCAAGGCGCTGCTGGTGTAATGCGCCGGTAAATAAGGGTCGCTTGCCGGATCCCACACTTGGGTATCTATCCCATTCAGTATGCCGGTTAAATCGTTGGTTCGGTGCTGCAACAAACCCTGGAAACCAAAGCCAAACTGCTCGGTTTGGATTTCTTTGGCGTAGGTTGGGCTCACGGTGGCAAGCGCATCTGCGTAATATAGCCCGGCTTTCATAAATGACAGATGGCCATAAAACTCATAACCTGCGGGCTGAAAGTCTTGCTCGGCGAGCATGAGTCTATGCCGCCAGTCAGCATGAAAATTACCTTGAAACGCCAGATTATGAATGCTGAACAACGATTTGGCCGGGCTGGCCAGTTGCTGCAAGTAGTAGGGCGTCAGTCCGCTTTGCCAGTCGTTGCAATGCACCAGGTCTGGTAGCCATGGCTGTAGCATATTGGGGACGGACAGCATGGCGGCCACCTTTGATAACAAACCAAAACGCAAGGGGTTGTCTTGCCACTCGCCATGTTGCGGGTGGTGGTAAGGGCCGCCTTCACGGTCATACAGCGCCGGGTAGTCAATTAATAGCAGCGGGATGTCAGTACCGGGCAGGGTGGTTTGGTAGAGCTCGCAGCGTATATCGTGAAATGCCTGTAGTGAACCAAGTAAGCGCGGCGCATCACACTGTGCCAGGATGCCGCGGTAGGCGGGCAGCAAAATTTGAACATCCAGGCCCGTAGTGGCCAAGGCTGCTGGGAGTGCACCACTGACATCTGCCAAACCGCCTGTTTTGATTAATGGGAAAATTTCTGAGGTAACAAATAGTAAACGCAAGGGAATCTCTTTAAATCAACAGGCGGTGGGAGCTGAATGCTTTAAAACTTATGATACATTGCCTGCTAACGTTTTAGAAGGGTAATAAAATGAAATCTTGGTTGATGGTCGGATTAGGTTCGGCATTGGGTGCATGGGCGCGTTGGGGGCTCTCTATCTGGCTCAATTCGATAGGGATGATTCCCTTGGGTACCTTGATGGCAAATGCCATCGGTGGTTTTTTAATGGGCATTGCGTTAGCGCTTTTTCAGACCATGCCACAATTAAGCCATGAGTGGCGCTTGTTTATTGCAATGGGTTTTTTAGGTGGCTTAACTACTTTTTCTACATTCTCGGCACAAGCATTTGTGTTACTGCAAAAACAAGCTTATGTGTGGGTTGGGTTGCATATCTTCACGCATGTTGTGGTGTCTGTATTGCTGACGATTATCGGCTATTGGTGCGTCATGCGCTGGCAAGCAGCATAAGCCCATCGATGGTGTAAAAAAAGAGGGCCTGATGGCCCTCTTTTTTATGGCGACTAGTCCAGGGACTGGTTACTTCTGGGTTTCAACCATCACCAGGCTTGGTTCTTCGGACGCTTTTTCATCTTTCTTCCACTTGGCAGCGTTACGTGGTTTTTTCGCTTTGGCTGCGGTTTCTGCTGAAGCTGAGACAGGCTCAGACTTGGTTTCTACCAATTGAATGCCTGCATCTGTGGCACCTTCATTGGTGCTTGCAGCAGTTGCCTTGGTGGTGGCTTTGCGTTTGCGCGCAGGTTTTTTCTGTGCGGTCTCTGCCGTTGCTTCAGTCTCTACAGTGGCCGCTGCGGCAGTTTCAACCAGCTCGATCGCTGGCGCATCACTACCTTCTGGCGCGCGTTTGCCGCGTGCTTTGCTGGTTTTCCCGCCACGTGAACGACTGCGTGGCGTTTTTTCTGCGGCAGCTTCATCAGCTTGAGGCGCATCCGTTTTAGCCGTGTTTGGTGTATCAACCGTTTCAGTGCTGGCTGTTACAACTTCTGCTTTTACCACTGGTTCAGCGGCGGCCTGTTTGGCTTCTGTTTTAGCTACTGGCGCTGCAGTTTCCGCGACCACCACCGGTGCTGCATTGCTTGGTGCAACTGCCTCAGTGGCTGTGGTGTTGACTGCCGCTTCAGCATTTGCCTGGTTTGGCGCATCTTCACGTTGACGGCGATCACGGCGGCCATGACGGTTACGACGATTGCCGCGTTCACCACGCTCCTGTTTGTTTTCGCCAGTTGGTGAAGTTAATGCCGGTTGATTGGCATCTGCTTTCACTTCCTGGGACGGTTGCTGTTGACGGTCCTGTCTTTCTTTCTGGGCCGGTCTTTCCTGTTGCTGACGTTCCTGACGAGGCTTGTTAGACGCGTTTTCCTGTTGTTCCTTAGGTTGACGCTCACCTGTTGGGCGATCGGTACGGTCTTGTTGGCGTTCGCGCTGACGATCACGCTGGCGGTTGCGATTCTTGTTACGGTCACGACCAGGCTCTTTGGTTTCGCGTGCTGGTTTTGCAACTTCTTGCACCGCTTCTTTTTCTTCCAGGCCCAACCAGGATTTAATCACGCCAAAGAATGATTTTTTCTGCTCGGTCACAGGGGCCGCAGCAGGTTTCTCTTCAACAATCGGTGCGGCAGTGGCGGGCGTAATGCCTTTGACCACGGCTTCAGCCTTGGCTGGCGCAGCGGCTTGTTGCAGGCTGTGCTGGTAATCGGACTCGCTAGGCAGGTCTACCATTTTGTAGCTGGCCTGCATGGTGTCTTCATTCACATCGTCCAGGCGAATGCGCAGGATGTTGTAGTTAGGGGTTTCCAGGTGGATGTTTGGAATCAACACCACTTCAACGCCAGTGCGTTGCTCGATTTTGTGGATGTCAGCGCGTTTTTCATTCAGCAGGAAAGTTGCGGCTTCCACTGGCAACTGCACTTGAATAATGGCGCTGTTGTCTTTCATCGCTTCTTCTTGCGTGATACGCAGAATGTGCAATGCCGTCGATTCAATGCCGCGGATATGACCAGTGCCGTTACAACGTGGGCAGGTCATGTGGTTGGTTTCACCCAGGCTTGGGCGCAAGCGCTGGCGAGACATTTCGAGCAGGCCAAAGCGAGAGATTTTGCCCATTTGGACACGTGCACGGTCATGATGCAGGGCATCACGCAAGGCGTTCTCCACGTCACGCTGGTTGCGCTGGTTTTCCATATCGATAAAGTCGATCACCACCAGGCCACCCAGGTCGCGCAAGCGCATTTGACGCGCGACTTCTTCAGCGGCTTCCAGGTTGGTATTGAACGCCGTTTGTTCAATATCGGCCCCTTTGATGGAGCGACCGGAGTTGACGTCGATAGACACCAGGGCTTCGGTATGGTCAATCACAATGGCGCCACCGGAAGGCAGACGCACTTCACGCGCAAATGCAGATTCGATCTGATGTTCGATCTGGAAGCGGGAGAACAGCGGAATTTCGTCCTGGTACAATTTGACACGGGTGACGTTACCCGGCATGACGTGATTCATAAACTGCAAGGCTTGCTCATGCACGTCAGCAGTGTCGATCAGGATCTCACCAATATCCGCGCTGAAGTAATCGCGAATGGCACGAATCACCAGGCTGCTTTCCTGGTAAATCAGGTAGGCGCCAGGCTGGAAATTAGAAGCATCTTCAATCGCTTGCCATAATTGTGACAAGTAGTTCAAGTCCCATTGCAGTTCTTCGGCGTTACGGCCAATGCCGGCGGTACGCGCAATAATGCTCATACCGTTAGGCACGTCCAGTTGTGCCATGGTGTCGCGCAATTCGTTGCGCTCTTCGCCTTCCACGCGACGGGAAACACCGCCTCCGCGTGGATTGTTTGGCATCAGTACCAGGTAACGGCCAGCCAGTGAGATAAAGGTGGTCAGTGCCGCGCCTTTGCTGCCGCGTTCGTCTTTGTCAACCTGGACAATGACTTCCTGACCTTCTTTAATCACATCCTGAATGCGGGCGCGACCTTCAGGCTTGTCCTGAAAGTAACTGCGGGCGATTTCCTTAAAAGGCAAAAAGCCGTGTCTGTCGGTACCATAGTCGACAAATGCGGCTTCCAGTGAGGGTTCAATGCGTGTGATTACGCCTTTGTAGATATTGCTTTTGCGCTGTTCTTTGCCAGCGTGTTCAATATCGAGGTCGATGAGTTTTTGTCCATCAACAATCGCAACGCGCAATTCTTCTGATTGCGTTGCGTTAAACAACATTCTTTTCATGTAAGGCTCCTAATCGAAGCCACAGAATAGACATGAGCGCAGGGCGGGCCGTGGTTATGAATTAACCACCAGAACTTAACGAGGAGGTGTGTGCAATGGCTTTAGCGATGCTAGTGTCTGGGTCTCAGCACAGCATGACAGGCATCAATATGCACACGTTTGAGTGTCAAAGCGCAGTGTGTGACTGCCCGCTGGATACTCGGTTTCTGCAAGGGTGCAGTGAGTGCGTGGCAGGTAGGTTGTCACCTGTATTATCCACCGCGATTGACTGCAAAAATAAAACCCTAAACAGAGGGTAATTTCGTTAAAATTCGGGTTTGGCAAACGCCGAGCTCATTTCTTTGTTTATTCTGCGTGAGCTTCGCGTTAAATCATTTCTAATTAATTATCGCTACTTGATGGCGAGCGGTATTCACCAAAATTTTTTTGATTCTGAATGCGCTGACTAGCCAGGAAAACCTGGCTTTTAAAATCTGGGCCCTGAAAACGCTGGGATTGAATGTCAGTGATGACGATAGCCTGCATGTATATATGACCGCTATCGCCTGAAAGAGCGATGATTCAGAATCTCGACAGTATATCTATAAGTCCTGATAAAGCAAAGCACGACCTGCAACTATGAGCTCACAATTTCGACCCTCGTCATTACCGCCTGCGGAAACGGCTTCCAGCCTTGGTTCTGAGGCTGGACCCGCCAGTGATCGTGTCACTTACTTGCTGGTGGATGAAGCCTCGGAAACACAGCGCGTGGATAACTTTTTAGCCAAAGTGCTCAAAGGTGTGCCCAAGAGTCATATCTATCGGATTTTGCGTAGTGGTGAAGTGCGCGTGAATAAAAAACGTGTCGACGCCGAACATCGTTTGCAACTGGGTGATGAAGTCAGGGTGCCGCCTATCCGCACGGCCGAAGCCGCTGCAAAACCGGATGCGCCTGCGATTAAAGCTAAACTGGCTGAGCAAGTGATTTATGAAGATGATGCCATGCTGGCGCTGAATAAACCGTCTGGCATGGCCGTACATGGTGGTAGCGGCATCAGCCTGGGCGTAATTGAGCAATTGCGTTTGGAGCGGCCACAAGCCAAGTTCCTGGAACTGGTGCACAGGCTGGACCGTGAAACCTCAGGCGTATTGATGATTGCAAAAAAACGCTCGGCGTTGATTGCACTGCATGAAGCCATGCGTCATCACCACATGGATAAACGTTACCTGATCTTGGTACAGGGGCAATGGCAAGAGGCCAAAAAGAAAGTCACGCTGGATTTGCAAAAATACGTGACGGAAAGTGGCGAACGTCGCGTGCAGGTGGTTGATGAGCCCTTGCTCAATGCAGAACCCGGCGGCCGAAAATCACTCAAAGCAAGTGGCCTGGTCGCCAAACGCCATGCTGCAAAAGGCAAGTTTGAGGTAGAAACACAGACCTCTGAAACCTGGTTTTATTTGCAGGAGGTGCTGGGGCAATGCAGCTTTTTGCAAGCCAAGTTAATCACTGGCCGCACCCATCAGTTGCGCGTGCAATTATCGCATTTGGGATTCCCGATTTTGGGCGATGACAAATATGGTGATTTTGCCTTGAACAAGCTGTTAAGCAAGCAGGGCTTAAAAAGGATGTTTTTGCATTCCAGTGAAACACGTATTGCCCATCCGTTAACCGGCGAGCCTCTGCACCTGGTCGCACCATTGCCAGCAGAACTGGAACATTTTCTGCAACAACAACGTCAACTTAAGTCAGTAAAGTAACTGTTAGTGATGTGTGACAACGTGGTCAGCGTTGCCCGTAAAGTATATTAGGAAAGTAATTCAGTGAAACAGTTTGATTTAGTGGTTTGGGATTGGGACGGCACCATTGCCGACTCGACTGGCATGATTACGCAGGCATTGATCAAAGCGGCTGATGAGGCCGGGTTGCCCGCACTGAGCGAAGAGCGCGCCCGTAGCATCATTGGCCTCGGTTTACGGGAGTCGATCGAGGTGCTGTATGGCGATATCCCCGAGTTCCAGGCGCAGGCGTTAGCAAACAACTACCAGCGTCTTTATTACGCCAACGAAAACAATATTTTATTGTTTGCTGGTATTGCAGACACGATTGCCACCTTAGACCGTAAAGGTTGCAAGCAAGCGGTGGCGACCGGTAAAGGGCGGCGTGGATTAAACACCGCATTGCAGCAGTCAGGGCTATCCAAATTTTTTAATGCGACCAAAACCGTCGATGAATGCTTTTCAAAGCCACATCCTCAAATGCTGGATGAGCTCATGGACGATCTGGTGGTGATGCCTGAGCGGACGCTGATGATAGGCGACTCGCAATATGATATGCAAATGGGTAAAAATGCTGGCGTCATCACAGCGGCAGTCAGTTATGGCTCGCAAACAGCCAGCCATTTACAGCAGTATTCGCCAGATTACCTGTTTCACGATGTGGCAACATTAAGCGCCTGGTTGCTGGAACAAGCATGAGTGAGACTGCTTTAACGTTTAACAGCGATACCTTGCAGGAAAAAGGCGATGGCCTGCGGTTTGCCATGCCCATGTTAGGGCCGCATGCGACCGGTTTTCTGGTGCGTTTTGAAGGCAAGGCCTATGCCTATGTCAATCGCTGTGCCCATGTGCCGGTCGAACTAGACTGGGAACATGGCAAGTTTTTTAATATGACGCAGGAATGGATTATTTGTGCCACGCATGGCGCGATGTATGCGCCACAAACCGGGCACTGTGTGGTGGGCCCTTGCCAGGGCAAGCGTTTATCTGCCATCCCGGTGACAGAAGAAGCGGGTGTCATTAAAGTGCACGTGGATCAATTCTAGTGGGTTGTTTCGCGATTAAAAATAGAATCCTGGCAAACCGCTAAAAGTTGTTAGAATAGCTAAAATTTATTGACGAAAGTTGAGTTATGCAAGAAGAAAATCAGCAGTCATCTGACCCGAAACAAGCGAATCAATCGCCGGACTGGGCCATTCGTACGGTGGAAAAAATTGCGCTGGCCGGGCTGCAAGAGCAAAAATCTGCCAGACGCTGGTCGGTATTGTTCAAATCACTGACCTTTATCTACCTGTTTTTCCTGCTCATGACGTTTCTGGGCTGGGTTGGCCAAAACAAAAATGCCTCTACTGCGCATACAGCCTTGATTGACCTTTCCGGCGTGATCGAGGCAGGTGGCCAGGTTAATGCTGATGCGGTGATCAGCAGCCTGAATGATGCCTATGATAACAAAGGCACCAAAGGCATTATTTTGCGTATCAATAGTCCGGGCGGCAGCCCAGTACAGGCCGGCATTATTAATGACGAAATTCACCGTCAGCGTAAATTACACCCGGAAATTCCGGTGTATGCGGTGGTGGAAGACATTTGTGCATCTGGTGGTTACTACATTGCCGTCGCCGCTGACAAAATTTTTGTCGATAAAGCCAGTATCGTCGGATCTATCGGCGTGCTGATGGATGGCTATGGGTTTACCGAAGTCATGAAAAAAGTCGGCGTTGAGCGCCGCCTGATGACGGCCGGTTCTAATAAAGGCATGCTGGATCCGTTTTCGCCTGTGAATCCTAAGCAACAGGCTTTTGCACAAAGCATGCTGGATCAGATTCACCAACAATTTATTACGGTGGTGCGTGAAGGTCGTGGCAGTCGCCTGAAAGAAAATGAAGAAACCTTTAGTGGTTTGTTCTGGAACGGCGAAGAAAGTATCAAATTGGGCCTGGCAGATGCGCAGGGCAGTGCTGAGTATGTCGCGCGTGAGGTGATTAAAGAGTCTGATATTGTTGATTTCACTTATCAGGAAACCGTGGTGGACCGTTTTGCCAAGAAGCTGGGTGCCAGTATGGCGCAGGAGCTGGGCGTGAGTGCGAAGAACCTGTTACCGACACTGCGATAACCTGAGCCATATATTTAAAAGGGACCTCGTGGTCCCTTTTTTATTGCCCATATCTTTAACATATTACCAGGCGAAAATAGAGATGCTTAAACAACCACTCGTGACAGTTAGACCAATCGCGTTAGAAGACTATGAAAGCTGGTGCCTGTTATATGCCGCTTATGCGGAGTTTTATGCAGTCAGACAAACCTCCGCCATGCGCGACCAGGTCTGGCAATGGCTGCAACAATCTCCACCCGTGATTTATGCGCTGGTCGCGGAGAATGTTGAGGGGCAGGTATTAGGTTTTTTGCATTACCGCGTATTTGCGCGGCCATTAGCGGCGTCACTGGGCGCTTATGTGGATGATTTGTTTGTCGTGCCGGAAGCCAGAGGGCAAGGTGTTGCGCAGCAATTGATTCAGGCAGTTGCCCAGATTGGACGGGAAAATAAATGGTCAGTGATTCGCTGGATGACCGCAGAAAATAATCTGCGTGCAAGAGCCTGTTATGACAAGCTGGCTGAACACACGCATTGGCAGACTTATGAAATTAAATTGCCGATATTAAACTGATGCCAAGATGAGTGAGCAGGGCGACTGCTCACCACATCAGTATTATTTTTTAGTTTTATTTTGCTCGTTACGCTGTTTCAGCTTGGCGCGCATCTCGTTTTTGCGACGACGCATGGTCACCAGGCCTTCACCTTTTTTGCGCTCTTCTTCTTTGTCAAACGGGTTTTCACCCTGGTTGTATTGCACGCGTAAAGGGGTTCCCACTAATTGGAAAGCCTTGCGGAAAATACCTTCAAGATAGCGCGTATAACTGGCTTTAATGCCATCAATATGGTTACCATGTATCACCACGATAGGTGGGTTTGAGCCGCCCTGGTGCGCATAACGTAACTTGGGGCGAATGCCGCGGCTAATTGGCGGTTGATGTTGCGTTGTTGCTTCGCCTAATACACGCGTTAACTGCGGCGTGGCCAGATCGATCATAGCGGCCTTAAAGGCCACGTCTACTGAAGCCAGCAACTCATTGAGGCCTTTTTTGCGTAGCGCTGAAATATAGTGAAACTTGGCAAAGTCGAGGAACTGTAATTTCCGGTCAATTTCGCGCTTGATCCACTCGCGCTCATCATCTTGCAGGCCATCCCATTTGTTAATGGCAACTACTAGTGCGCGTCCGGCATCAACAATATAAGCGGCCACGTGTGCATCTTGTTCGGTAATGCCATCCTTGGCATCCACCACCAGAATAGCCACATTGGCGTCTTCAATTGCCTGCATGGTTTTAATGACAGAGAATTTTTCAACAGCCTCAAACACTTTGCCGCGTTTGCGTACACCGGCAGTATCAATAATGGTGTATTGCTTGCCATTCTTCTCGAGCGCGATTTCGATGGAATCGCGTGTGGTGCCCGGCTGGTCAAACGCAATCACGCGATCCTCACCTAACAGGGCATTGACCAGTGTGGATTTGCCGACGTTAGGGCGGCCAACAATCGCAATTCTAGGCGTGTCATGATTGACTGGCTCAGCAGCTTCGGGCTCTTTTTCGCTGATGGTTTCCAGTGCCAGTTCGATCAGGTCGCGCACACCCTCGCCGTGGGCAGATGAAATGGATAAAGGATCACCCATACCCAGTTCATGAAAGTCTGCACTGACGATGGCTTTGCGCATGCCTTCGGTTTTGTTGACGGCAAGCAGGATAGGGCGCTGCGCTTTGCGCAAGGTTTGCGCAATGGTGAATTCCTGTGGCGTCAGGCCAGCGCGCGCATCCACCAAAAAGATAATGACATCGGCTTCGTCGATCGCCAGCAGGGTTTGCTTGGCCATTTCCTTCAGAATGCCGGTGTCTGCGGTTGGCTCAAAGCCGCCGGTATCAATTACCAGGTAAGGTTGGCTGGCACCCAGGCCGCGGCCATAGTGACGATCACGTGTCAGGCCAGGTAAATCGGCAACCAGCGCATCACGCGATCTGGTTAAACGATTAAATAAGGTGGATTTGCCGACGTTAGGCCGGCCAACAAGTACGATGGTAGGTAGCATTATTTGTATGTGACTGCGTAAAGGTGGCCGTCACGCGACTGCGCAAAGAACTGATTGGCATTGCTGCCTGCAATCAGCGACATCAGGGGTTTGGAACCCAATTGTAGTCGGCCAACAAAACTGCCATCATCCTGGCTGAGTAAGTGGATATAACCTTCGAGATCGCCGACAGCGACCACATTGCTCAAAGGCAGCGGCACTGTCAAATGGCGGTAGCCCAGGTTGCCCTGGCGCCAGAAGGTTTTACCATTGGTGCTGTCCAGTGAATAGACTGAACCCATGGTATGGCTTAGGTAGATTTTGTTATTTTCTGCGGTCAGGCCGACATAGCTGGAAATGTCACGGTTCCACACCACCTGGCCACGCTGGCGGTCAACGGCGGCCACTTTGCCCTGGTAGGCGACCACATAGACTAATGGTCCATCGACAAATGGCAGGCTGGTGATGTCGGCAATACGTTCAATTTCTGTCACGCCTTTAGGTTGGGCAACGGTCGCTTCCCATACCAGTTTGCCATTGTCAGCGCGAATGGCGACCAGTTTGCCACCGGGAAAACCTGCGTACACAGCGCCGCTATCAACCACAATGCCCGCTTGTGTCTTGAGTGACAGTGACGGGGTGGCGCGCTCATAAGACCACTTGCGACGACCATCTGCGGCGTCAATGCCGTAAATATGGTGGTCGCTGGTGCGCACAATGACCGTACCATCGTAATAACGGGGTTGGCCTTGTACTTCGCTACTGAGTACGGCACTCCAAAGCTTTTTACCATTGACGTTTAAAGCAAATAAGTGTCCCTTGCTGGTGCCGACCAATACCAGCCCACCACCCAGCCCTGCGCCACTGCTAATGGGTTCGCCAAGTTCGGTTTCCCAGATTGTTTTGCCGGTTTCAGCCGACAATTGCATTACGCTGCCTTCAGCGTTGACGGTGTAAAGCAGGTTGTCTGCCAGCACTGGCGTATAAGTGAAGCGCCCGGGGGAACCTACATCCACTGACCACTGAATGCGTGTTTCATAAGAGGACTTGATCTCTTCCAGCTCGACGGGCGGATTGGCTGGTTCTGCGCCAAAAATACTTTCACTGATATTGGTTTTAACATCATTGAATGCCGTGCATGCAGACAGCCCGCTACCAAGTAAAAACAAGGCGGCGAGCGTGGCATGTTTAAGTGAGTGCGGCTGGTTGCGCAGAGCAGGCAAGAGAGACCTCATTGGCAATTATCCCAAGGCATCCAGCTTTTGCTGGGTCAGGTAAAACAGTTTGCCTTCTGGGTCCAAGCCTTGCAGAGCTTTGTTGTAAGCGTCTTTGGCTTCTTTCTCTTGCTTGTTAGCAATGTAAATATCACCAAGCAAGGCGTTTTTGATGCCATCAAAACCTTTGTCGTCAATTGCGGACAAGGTTTTTTGGGCGTCATCCAGCGCGTTACGTTCAATTTGCAAACCGGCAATTTCAACCGCGGCCATCTGTTTGATGGCTGGCTCTTTAGCTTCGGCTAAAGCCCAGCGCAGTTGCTTTTCTGCAGCGTCTGACTGTTTGGCTTCATGCAATGCACGGGCAGCAAACAGCGCAGCACGGCCAGCGTATGGTGTCATGCTGTAGTCTGCTTCAATGGCTTGCGCATCTTTACTGATTTGCTCGGCTTTTTTGCTGTCAACATCCAGCAGCGATGTGCTGACCAGGGTTTGGTAAGCGGTTGATGCAGCGGTAGCCTTGCTGTTCATCCAGGATTGGTAGCCTTGCCAGCCACCATATGCCACTGCGGCGGCAATCACCAGGCGAGTGGCCAGTTTTCCATGTTTGTTCCACCAGGCTCTAAACTCGTCCAGTTGTTCCTGTTCTTCCAAATCGTATGCCATTGCAATGTTCCTGCGTGTTCTTATTGAATGAAGGTGAGATTAAGCTGTCACAGCGCGTAACCCATGGCCGGGAATCGCGCTAAGTAACTGTTGTGTATATTTTTGCTGGGGAGCATTATAAATGGTTTCTACGCTTCCTTGCTCAATTACTTTGCCTTTTTGCATCACCAGTACGTCGTCTGCAATATGCCTGACCACGCGTAAATCATGGGTGATAAACAAATAACTGAGCCCCATTTCCTGCTGTAATTGCTTGAGCAGTAGCAATATCTGCGCTTGTACCGACACATCCAGTGCGGATACCGGTTCGTCACAAATCAATAATTTTGGTTGCAGTATCAGGGCGCGGGCAATGCCGATACGCTGGCGTTGGCCGCCAGAGAACTGATGCGGATATTTGTGTGCATCCTCAGCTTGCAAGCCGACTTTTTCCAGCATCTGCAGGACGCTGTCCTGTTGTTGCTGTGTATTGCCGATGCCATGGATGACCAGGCCTTCTGCAATAATTTCGCCGACCCGCATTCTGGGGTTGAGTGAAGCAAACGGGTCCTGAAACACCATTTGAATATGGCGGCGCGCGGTGCGTAATGCCGATTTATCCAGGGCCAGGAAGTCCTGACCGTCGAAAATGACTTCACCGCTATCCAACGGTAATAAACGCAAGATGCCGCGTGCCAGAGTAGATTTGCCACTGCCGGATTCACCAACCACTGCCAGAGTAGAGCCTTGTTTGAGTTGCAGGCTGACATCGTCCAATGCGTGTATGGTATGCGCGTGAAGGCCCAAGGTGCCGGTGCGCTGGCGATAGGTTTTATGCAGATGGCGTACTTGCAGCAAAATATCAGTCATGGTGGTTCCATCAGGCTGGCGTCAGCCAGTCATAGGTCATGGGCTGCAACACTTTTTTGCCTTCGGCATCTGGTACGCAGGCAAGCAGGGCGCGTGTATAAGGGTGTTGTGGCGATTGCAGCACTTGCGTCACGCTGCCGAATTCGACAATCTCACCCCTGAACATGACGATGACTTCGTCAGCAATATCGGCGACCACACCGAAATCATGTGTGATGAATAACATGGCCATCTGCAGGCGGTTTTTCAAATCGTCCAGCAAGCGTAATACTTGCGCCTGTACTGTGACATCCAGGGCTGTGGTGGGTTCATCCGCAATCAGTAATACAGGTTCGCAGGCAATGCTCATGGCAATCATCACCCGTTGGCGCTGGCCGCCGGAAAGCTCATCCGGATAGCTGTCTGCCCGTGTGGGATCTATACCAACTTGCTCCAGCAATGCGGCTACTTTTTGTTTGAGCGCCTGACCTTTGAGGCCCAAGTGTGTTTGCAACGGTTCGCCGATTTGAAAACCAATGGTCAGCACCGGATTCAGCGAAGTCATCGGCTCCTGGAAAATCATGCCCATTTGTCTGCCGCGCAGGTGCTGCATGGCGGTTTCATTGAGCTGGCTGATATCCTGGCCCTGAAAAAACACTTGCCCTTGCATGCGCAATTGCGGTGAAAGTAATTTCATGACACTGAGTGCAGTCAGGCTTTTACCGCTACCAGACTCACCGACGATGCAGGTGGTTTTGCCACGTGCCAGGGTCAGTGATACCTGGTTGACCAGCTTGCGCTCAGGTGATTGCGCTGGGCTGATACTGAGTTGATGGATGCGCAGGATTTCTGTCATTCGATGTTATAGACCACAGTCACGACCACGCGCGCAATTTTATCTACAGTAGATTTATCGTAAATGCCACCATAGCTGTTGTCGCTGTCTTCACCGCCGGTGGCAGGCAAAATATAAAACGCGCCCTGGCTGGCAGACTTCATGACGCCTACCTTGACGCCATCTTGTTTAACAAACTCGGTCGCCCGCGTGCGTGCATTTTTGGTTGCATCGGCAATCAGTGACATTTTGACGGTTTCCAGATTGCTGACCAGGAATTCTGGCGGTTGTGAAGTCACTGGGTGATTGTCTGCACGCAAACTTAAAATAGCCTGGTTGGCGGCCGCGATTTTTTTGAGGTCTTTGGTACTGATATGCACACTTTGGTAGCCCTCAAAGCCACGTTGTACCTGGCGCGGGCTGTCATGTACATATTCTTCTTCGTAATGCGGCCCCAGCGTTTGTACATCCACGGTACGCATACTGGAATCCAGGCCTTGCAGGTCTAAAAAGTTTGCCAGTACGGCACGCTCACGATCAATTGCTTGCAGCGTTTCTGCCTGCGTAGGGGCGACCACGCCGATATTAATCGTCCATTGCGCGCGGTCGGCTTTGACTGGTTTTTCTGCCAGGCCTTTGACGGTGATGGATTGCTGGCTGGAGACGGCATGTTTTGCCTGCACGCCAAGAATAAATGCTGCGGACGCCATGCCCACTGCCAGAAGCAGGCCTAATGCCGTCATGGCATTAAAAAAGTGTTTTTGCTCTGACATCCGGCCTCCTATGGCATGAAACAATTAACTGGATTGTACGATGTTCAATACCTGATCAAGACTCACACGTGCTTGTTCGCCTTGTCCCAGCATGGGTTTCAGGCTGAGCTCATTGGCTGCCGCTTCGTCATCGCCTAAAATGGCCGCAAATCTGGCACCACTGCGATCCGCTTTTTTCATCTGCGATTTGAAGCTGCCACCACCGGCGTGCAGTAGCACGTTCAAGCCCATGCTACGCAGACTTTCGGCGACGGTAAAGGCTTTCTGCTCGGCCAGTGCACCGACATTGACCAGATAGATATCTGCCTGGTTACTTGCAGTGACGCCGTATTCTTGCATGAGCAGGAAAACACGCTCCAGGCCGATGCCAAAACCACAGGCAGGCGTTGCGCTACCGCCGATGCGTTCTACCAGAGTATCGTAGCGGCCACCACCGGCAATGGTGCCCTGGGCGCCCAGTTTGGTGGTGACCCATTCGAACACGGTGCGGTTGTAGTAATCGAGCCCGCGCACCAGTCTATGATTAATGGTATAAGCAATGCCTGCCTGGTCGAGCAGGGCGCACAGACGTGCAAAGTGCAGTTTGGAGGTGTCACCCAGGCAATCCATCAATTTAGGCGCTGCTTCGCACATGGCTTGCATGCGTGGATTCTTGGTATCCAGGATACGCAAAGGGTTGCTTTGCAGGCGGCGCTTGGCATCTTCATCCAGCAGGTCTGCGTGCTGCTCAAAATAAGCAATCAGGGTCTGGCGATATTGCGCGCGCTCATCCGCATCACCGATACTATTTAACTGTAATTCAACGTCGGCAATCCCTAGTGCTTGCCATAGCCGTGCTAACAATACAATTTGCTCGGCATCGACATCCGGGCCTTCAAAGCCAAATGCTTCAACACCAATCTGGTGAAATTGGCGCTGGCGGCCTTTTTGCACGTTTTCATGACGGAACATCGGGCCCATATACCACAGGCGCTGTGGGCCATTGTAGGTGAGGTTGTGTTCTACCACCGCGCGTACACAGCCTGCAGTGCCTTCCGGACGCAGGGTCAGTTTGTCGCCGTTGAGTTTGTCTTCCCAGGCATACATTTCTTTTTCAACAATATCGGTGTGCTCACCAACGCTGCGCACAAACAGCTCGGTGGGTTCGACCAGCGGCATGCGGATATTGTTGTAACCATACTGGCCCAGGATACGGCGTGCGGTATCTTCCAGTTTGAACCAGAGCGGCGTGGCCTCCGGCAGAATGTCGTAAAAGCCTTTAATCGATTGAAATTTTTGTGTCATGAGATACTAAAGTGCGATTATTCTAGAGTGCGACGATGGGAATGATGCTGGATTTGGCAGCGCGCAGCTTGCCACCATCGGCGTAATGTGTGCGGACGTATTCGTCCACAATTTGTTGAAACTCTTCGGCGATATGGTCACCTTTGAGGGTGACTGTTTTTTCACCATCGACAAATACTGGCGCGACAGGGACTTCGCCCGTGCCAGGTAAGCTGATGCCAATATTGGCCAGCTTGGATTCACCAGGGCCGTTGACCACGCAGCCCATGACGGCCACATTCAGGGTTTCCACCCCAGGGTATTGGGCGCGCCAGACCGGCATCTGATTACGTAACCAGGTCTGGATTTGTAATGCCAGCTCCTGGAAATAAGTACTGGTGGTGCGGCCGCAGCCAGGGCAGGCCGTGACCAATGGTGTAAATGAGCGTATGCCCATAGTTTGCAGAATTTCCTGCGCAACCACCACCTCTTTGGTACGGGATTCGGTCGGTTCAGGCGTTAATGACACGCGTATGGTGTCGCCTATGCCTTGCTGTAACAAAATGGCTAACGCTGCGGTAGATGCAACAATGCCTTTAGAGCCCATGCCCGCTTCAGTCAGGCCTAAATGCAAAGGGTAATCACAACGTTTGCCCAGTTCCTGGTATACCAGCACCAGGTCTTGTACATTGCTCACTTTGCAAGAAATAATGATTTGATTCGGGCTTAAGCCTAGATCGACCGCTTGTTGCGCGCTTTCCAGTGCAGATTGAATCAGTGCTTCACGCATCAATGCGTCGGCAGATAAGGGATTGGCGGCTTTGCCATTATCATCCATCATCTGCGCCATTTTGGCCTGGTCCAGACTGCCCCAGTTCACACCAATACGCACTGCTTTTTTATAGTGGATGGCGGCTTCAATCATGGCGGCAAACTGTTCGTCACGCTTGCTGCCTTTGCCGACATTGCCTGGATTGATGCGGTATTTTGCCAGTGCTTCGGCGCAGTCCGGATAGGCTTGCAACAGTTTGTGGCCGTTAAAGTGAAAGTCACCTACCAGCGGCACATTGCAGCCAAGTGCATCCAGGCCCTTACGAATGGTTGCGACCTGTGCTGCCGCTTCGGCGCTGTTGACGGTAATACGGACTACTTCTGACCCGGCTTGCCATAGTTCATAAACCTGGGCGATCGTGCCTGCGGCATCTGCCGTGTCAGTGTTGGTCATGCTTTGCACCACCACGGATGCGGTGGACGAGCCTTGCAGGCCACCGCCAACCGCAACGTGTCCAACCATGACCTGAAGGCTGTTTCTACGGGATATCATGGTTATTTCAATTGAATGCGTGCAACGCGGCCACGGGTAGCCTGCGTTAAATCATAAGGCTGGTTATCAATCGTCAGCTGGGTGCCACTGGCATGACCAACTGTGATATTGACCGGTTTTTCGGTTGTGACCTGACGCTCAGAACCCGCAGGCATTACTTCGCTAAATACTTTCTTGCCTTGCATATCCTCAATACGAACCCAGGAGTCTTCATTGACTTTAAACACCAGGCTGGCTTTTTGCGGCTCGCTGGCTTGCAGGGTGGTACTTTCTGCGGCCTGCGTGGTGGCTGGCGTAGGCGTGCTCACAATGGTGTTATTGGCAATCGCGTTATTCGCAGACAGTGTATTGGCTGCATTGCTTGTTGCGTCATTGCCAGTCACTGTTGCTGCCGGCACTGCGTTGTCGACAGTCGTTGTCGTGCTGGCATCTACATTTTCTGTGACTGGAGCAACTGTTGTTGTGGCTGGCGCGGGCGCAGCTTCAGGTGCCGGGATGGCAATTTCCTGGCCGGTGGTTTCACCGATTTCATCTACATCAAGTGCTAAAGCGGCATCTTTCAAGGCTTGAGGCTTGATATGGTTGATATAAAAATAGGCCGCAATGCCTGCCAGAATCAGGAAGATCAGGAATGTTAACAGCCGTTGCGGGCGAAACACAGGTACCGGCTTATCGATCACTGATCGGCTGGCATTAGAGCGTACGCTGAGTGGCAACGGTGCTTTGTTGGGCACGATGCGCTGATAGGCTTCAAGAATTGGGTTGACGTCGATATTGAGCAAGCGCGCATAATTGCGAATAAAACCACGCACAATGCTTGGCTGTGGCAATTTCTCAAAGTCATCCTGCTCAATCGCCTGAATCTGTTTGATGCCCAGTCTCAGTTGGCTGCATACCTCATGTATGCTCAGGCCTTGTGCTTCACGCGCCGCTTTCAGCACGTTGCCGCAACCTGAACCATAGGCCAGGGTGGCACTTGCTGGTTGTGGGGCGCTCTCTAATGCCATCGCAGCACCATATTCTTCAGGGGCATCAGATGCCGGCGTGTGTTCGGCAGAGGTTGTCGTCTGGATAAATTCATCACTGGCTTGTCCCTGCTGACTCTCCATGGCCACCTGGTAGGCCTGGCCAGATACCTGGTCGGTCTCTGCCTTGCGTTTACGACCGCGTTTAGGCTTGTCTGTTGCCTCTGCCGGTACAGGATTGACGTTGGTTTTGTCTTCTGACGTCACGTGCATTTACTCCATTTTCAGCAATTGTTTGGTTTCGTTGGCATTGGGGAACAATTTATGCAATTGAACGCTGTAGTAGCTGGCATCATCCGGCATTTGCAATGCCCGGCAAATGCGTACTGCCAAAAATAATGACTCTGGTGTGGGGGCAACGTTTACACTATTTTGCAAGGTATTCAACGCCAGTGCTGGTTCGCCACGTGAAAATTGCAGATTGGCCAGTTGATAGGCACTGGCGTGCGCCAATGGATCGACTTGCAAGGCGTGAAAGAAATAGTTCTCTGCCTGGGTTTTCTGTTGTGCACGCAAGGCACAGACGCCCGCATTGTAAAGCGCAATTTGTGGTGTTTTATACAGCGGGTTTTTCACCGCCTGCATAAATTCTTTTTGTGAGGCGTCATATTTGCCCTGGTCGCACAAAAAACGACCATAGTTATTATGCGATTCGGAGTTTGCCGGTTGTAGCTGGATCGCGCGTTTAAACGCTTCTTCAGCGCGGCCTTGTTCGCCAAGGGCGGCGTATACCAGGCCCAGGCCATTGTAAGCAAGTGCATAGTTGGGGCTACGCTCAACGGCCGTGTTGAACTCTTCCAGGGCGACTTCATAACGTCTGAGGCGAAAATATTCTGCGCCTAATTCTGTGTGCACGCGTGCAGATTCCACATCGCCGGTTTCGCGGCCGATGGGTTGCTGTTCATACGGTGAGTTATTGCTATTCGACGATGGGTTTTGCGCACAACCTGTCAGCCACAGCGCAGAGGCCAGGGTAAGCATGACCGCGGATGGCGTGAAGAAGGTTGTTTTCATGGCTTACTGTTCCGGATGAATCGCAATGGTTTTTTCTGTACGTCGGGTTTTGTCCAGCACCTTGCCAGCAAGTTGTCCGCAGGCAGCATCAATATCATCGCCGCGTGTTTTGCGCACAGTCACGACAAACCCTGCCTGCATTAACATATCACGAAACGCGCGCACCTGCATCGGTTTGGACGTGCCGTAACCGCTGTTAGGAAACGGGTTAAAAGGAATCAGGTTAAATTTGCACGGCACATTGCGCACAATATTAATCAATTGCTTGGCATGTTCCAGCGTGTCATTCACGCCATCCAGCATCACATATTCAAACGTCACAAAGTCACGTGGTGCTTTGACCAGGTAACGCTCACAGGCAGCCATCAGGTCTTTGATCGGATATTTCTTATTGATGGGCACAATCTCGTCGCGCAAGGCGTCGTTAGGCGCATGCAGGGAAACAGCCAAAGCGACCGGGCAGTCTTCTTTCAAGCGATCCATCGCTGGCACCATGCCGCTGGTCGAGAGTGTCACGCGACGGCGGCTAAGGCCATAGGCGCTGTCATCCAGCATGATCTGCATGGCGGTGACCACGTTGTCATAGTTGGCCAACGGCTCACCCATGCCCATCATCACCACGTTGGAAATGATGCGCTCGCCGGGTGGCAGCAAATCGTAGCCTGGCGCCTGGCGCAAGGCATGATTGGCAATCCACAACTGGCCGATGATTTCGGACACATTGAGGTTGCGGTTAAACCCCTGGCGACCCGTGCTGCAGAATGTGCATTCCAATGCACAGCCCACCTGGCTGGAAATACACAGCGTGCCACGGTCATCTTCTGGGATAAAAACGGTTTCTACACTATTGCTGGTGCCGTCTTTAAGGTTGTTGGTGCCGACCAGCCATTTGCGCGTGCCATCATCAGACACTTGCTCCAGCTGGATATCCGGCAGTTTGAATTCGGTTTCCTGGCGCAGTTTTTCGCGCAGGGTTTTGGCAATATCGGTCATCTGTTCGAGATCAAGAATCCCGAAATGATGCATCCAGCGCATCAATTGCTTGGCGCGAAAAGGCTTCTCGCCGAGGCTTGCAAAGTACTCGGCGAGTTGCGGTTGGTTAAAGTTGAGTAAGTTAACCGGGTTCATTTCTTATACTAAAATCAATTAAGCTTCTAAATGAGACAAGGCGCGCGTAAAAAATGATGACGCCGCATACATGTGAGTATGCAAGGAAATCATTTTTTGCAAGCAACGCCGTATCATGACGAAGATTAATTGATTATCCGAAGAAGTATTTGATTTCGATGGCTGCATTTTCCAGCGAATCGGAACCGTGCACAGCGTTAGCATCAATGCTTTCAGCGAAGTCAGCACGGATAGTGCCTGGCGCTGCATCTTTAGGGTTAGTTGCACCCATCAGTTCGCGGTGTTTCAATACTGCGTTTTCGCCTTCCAGCGCTTGGATCATCACTGGACCGGAAATCATGAATTTCACCAGGTCGTTGAAGAAAGGACGCTCTTTGTGCACAGCGTAAAAGCCTTCAGCTTCTGCTTGTGTCAATTGTGCGAATTTAGCAGCCACGATTTTCAAACCGGCGTTTTCAAAACGGGTGTAGATTTGACCAATCACGTTTTTTGCAACTGCGTCTGGTTTGATAATGCTGAGTGTGCGCTCTAAAGCCATGAGAACTCCAAATAATTAATTAACAAGAAAAACAAACGACTATTCTACTATTTTTAACGTGATTGATAAACCGCATTCATGCACCTAAGTCGTATTCACACACCTAAGTGATGACTTGTATCCGTTTATTGCTTTAAATAGCAGGCATTCATTGCTTTATTTTTTTTATCTATCCCAGTGAGTTGTTTTATGATGTGCTAAGCGAGTTGTTTTATGATGTGATGGTTTCTAACGATCACGTGCATATTCGCCATTGAGATGGACGATCAAAACGAGAGACCTATAAGCCATGACAAATCAACAAGACAGTATGCATGCATGCCCGGCCTGTGGCTTGCTATGTGACGATATTTCGGGGGATGCCATTGCCAGACAGCAGTTTTCGTGTGGTAAGGCAGCAAAATTCTATGCGCGGGTGAGCGCAGGTGCAGCGCCAGCGGTGGGTGGCCGTGCTGCGTCACTGACGGAAGCAGTGAAGTCGGCAGCGGCTTTGCTCAAGCAGGCAAGCGCACCACTGGTGGCGGGCAGCAGTACTGATGTCCATGGGGCACGCGCACTGGTCAGCCTGTCTCATGCGACCGGTGCGGCCATGACGCATATCAACGCCAGCAGCACTTTGCGCAATATGAAGGTGTTGCAACATCGCGGCTGGCAGACGACGACGCTGACAGAAGTACGCAACCGCGCTGATGTGATTCTGATGATAGGCACGGATGTCGTTAGCCATAACACCCGATTCTTTGAACGCGTGGTGTGGGTGGATGAAGCCATGTTTACCGAACCCGCTGCACGCAAGATTATTTACCTGGGTGGCGATAAGCTGAATACCAAGCCTGGCGTTGCGCCAGATGGGCGTGCCCCTGAGGTGATTGCCTGTGCTTCTGAGTCTTTGCCAGAAGTCGTCGCTACTTTGCGCGCGCTGGTGATGGGTAAGCCCGTGACGGCTGAAACCGTCGCCGGTGTGGCGGTGAGCAGTTTGAAATCACTGGCGGACACTTTGAAAACCGCCAAATATGCGACGCTGGTATGGGTATCCAAAGACCTGCATTACGCGCACGCTGAACTCACGATTGAAAATATGACTGAAACTGTGGTTGCGCTAAACCAGAAGAGCCGTGCCATGGGCTTATCCATGGGCGGTAGTGATGGTGACACCAGTGTGAATTATGTGCATACCTGGCTCAACGGCGTCATTATTGATGCGCCGGAATGGGAAAGTCATGATGCCGTTGTGTGGGTGAATAGCTACAGCCCCAATGCCATGCCGCCTGCAGGCACAGCCCCAGTGATTGTACTGGGCGCGCCTGACAGCACATTTGACAGGACACCTGCCGTGTTTATCCCGGTGGCGACGCCAGGCCTGGATTGTAACGGCCAACAATTTCGTGTCGACGGTTCGGTGACTTTGCCACTGACCGCAGCCAAGCCTTCTGACTTGCCAACTTTGTCGCAAGTAGTGGCCCTGATAGAAGCCCAATTAAAAGGAGATTTGGCATGATTACGCTACTCAAAAATGCCAAAGTGATTGATCCTGCCCACCACAAAGATGGCGTGGTACAGGATATTTATATCCGCGATGGCCGTATTATCGCCAAACCGGCCGACAGTGAAAAAATCGGCCAGGTACACGACCTCAATGGCAAAATCGTCATGGCCGGTGCCATTGATATGCATAGCCATATTGGCGGCGGTAAGGTCAATATCGCACGTATGCTGCTGCCGGAATATCAGGCCATGCGCAAACTGGACGAACCTGAAGCACATATTTGTGGTGCCAACTGTAGCCACCACGCGACGCCGAATACCACTGATACCGGTATGCGCTATATCGAGATGGGCTACACCGCGGCGTTTGAACCGGCAATTCTGGCGGTGAATGCACGTCAGGCGCATATGGAGATGGGTGATACGCCCATGATCGATAAAGGCGGTTACGCCATGCTGGGTAACGATGATTACCTGTTGCGCCTGCTGAGCCAGAACGCCGACCAGAAAACCATTAATGACTACGTGGCGTGGACCTTGCACGCGACGCAAACCATCGGTATTAAAGTGGTCAACCCCGGCGGTATTTCTGCTTTCAAGTTTAATGAGCGTCGCCAGGATTTAGACCAGCAACATAGCTATTACCACATTACGCCGCGCCGTATCTTGCAGGCCTTGAGCCGCGCCGTGAACGAGATTGGCATTGCCAAGCCCTTGCATGTGCACTGTAACAACCTGGGCGTGGCCGGTAACTTCCAGACTACGCTGGATACCATGGGGGCCAGCGATGGCTTGCCCATGCATTTGACGCATATCCAGTTTCACAGCTACGGCACCGAGGGTGACAAAAAGTTTTCTTCTGCTGCGGCCAATATTGCGGAAGCGATCAACAGTAACAAACACATTACTGCCGATGTCGGCCAGATCCTGTTCGGGCAAACAGTCACCGCCTCTGGTGACAATATGATGCAGCATTTAAACGCCAAAGTTGCCAATCCGAAAAAGTCGGTGATTATGGACATTGAGTGCGATGCTGGCTGTGGTGTCGTGCCATTTAAATACCGCGATGAAAACTACGTCAATGCCTTGCAATGGGCGATTGGCCTCGAAGTGTTCTTGAGTGTCGATGATCCTTGGCGCGTGTTCCTGACTACCGATCACCCGAATGGCGCACCGTTTACCAGCTATCCGCACCTGATCCGTTTGCTCATGGATAAAACCTTCCGTAATGATGCTTTTGATAAGCTCAATCTGGATGCGCAGGCCATGAGTAATCTGAAATCATTGGATCGCGAATACAGTTTGTATGAAATCGCTACCATGACACGTTCAGCACCAGCCAAATTGATTGGCCTGCAAGACCGCGGTCATCTGGGCATAGGCGCAGCGGCAGATATTACGGTGTATACCGATCAGGCCGATAAAGAAGCCATGTTTGCCAAACCTGACCTGGTGTTTAAAGACGGAGAACTGGTGGTAAAAGAGGGCAAGGTGGTGAAAGTAGTGTGGGGCGCAACGCATACCGCCAAGCCTTCGTTTGATGTGGGCGTTGAAAAAGACATCAAGCAGTATTTTGACCGCTACCACACCATGCAAATGAATAATTTTAAAATTTCCAATGACCAGATTGCGGAAGATGGCCGCAACCATGTCATTAACCATACGCAGGGGTCATGATGGTTATTAACGGAGTAGAGATTGACGATACCTTTGCCGAAGCATTCAATATGCGCGGTACGCGTATCCTGATTACCGCGCAAAATCTGCGCTGGGCGTATAACGCCGCCAATGCCATGACTGGTTTTGCCACCAGCGTGATTGGCTGCGGCGTAGAGGCGGGCATCGAGCGTGAATTGACTGCAGATGAAACGCCGGATGGCCGTCCAGGCCTTAGCGTGCTGATGTTCGCCATGGGCAGCAAAGTGCTGATGCAGCAACTGGAAACGCGCATGGGACAATGTATTTTGACTTGCCCGACAGCGGCTGCGTTTGCCGGTATAGAGTCTGAAGACATGATCAGCCTGGGTAAGCATTTACGCTTTTTTGGCGATGGCCACCAGGTGTCCAAACAAATCCCGGATGCTTCGGGCAAACTCAAGCGCTACTGGCGTATCCCGGTCATGGATGGTGAATTTTTAACAGAAGAAACCACCGGTATGGTGCGTGCCATTGGCGGCGGCAACTTCCTGGTGTTAGGTGCCAGCCAGGCACAGGTGCTCACTGCCTGCGAAGCAGCGATCGATGCCATGCGTAAACTGCCTAACGTGATTATGCCTTTCCCGGGCGGCGTGGTGCGCTCTGGCTCCAAGGTGGGTAGTAAATACCCGAAAATGTTCGCCAGTACCAATGATGCATTCTGCCCGACGCTCAAAGGCGTCGTGAAAAGCGAGCTCGATCCGCGCGTCGAAAGCGTGATGGAAATTGTGGTCAACGGCCTGACGTTTGAAGATATTGCGCTTTCCATGAAAGCAGGTATTGAAGCGGCCTGTCGCTTGGGCAAGGAGAACGGCATTTTTCGTGTTTCTGCCGGTAATTACGGCGGCAAATTAGGTCAACATCACTTTAAACTGCGGCCAATTTTAAGCGGGGAGGTCACCGCATGAGTCACATCACTTTAACGGCGAAAGCTGTCTCTCGCAGTGTCGATTGCCACACTTTATTGCCACAAGCCTTACAAGGCAAAACCGTGGCTGAGATTGCAGCCATGAAACTGGCTGCAAACTTAAGCGTGGCTGATGTGTTTGAAGTCAATGTAGATACGGTTTCAGAAGCGCCAGCCGTGACATTTAAAAACACCACTTCTGCCCATCAATATATTGGCTTTGGCATGACCAGCGGACAAATTAACGTGACAGGGGATGCCGGAGATTTTTTAGGTTCGCAACTGCAAAACGGCGTGTTGATTTGCAAAGGTAACGCCGGCGCCCGCGCAGGCGACCGTATGCGTCGTGGCATGTTGCTGATTGAAGGTAACGCCGGTGATTATTGTGCTTCTGACATGATGGCTGGCACGCTGGGTGTGCTTGGTACAACGGGCGCATACCTGGGTTATGGCATGAAGCGTGGTACCTTGTTATTGGCGAACACACCGGCCGCGCAAGCGACCTGGATAGACTGTGGTTTTCACACACTGCCTTTCCTCAATATCTTGTATAAGTCTTTCAAGCGACTGGATAGCCGCTTTGCACAGGTCAGCAGCCAACGCGTGCAGCGCTGGATGGGCGATATGGGCGGCCTGGGCAAAGCTGAAATTCTGGTGATCCAGCCTTAAGAGACTGCTTTTGCGATGATTGATGAACGGGCCTTGCGCCCGTTTTTCTTTTTGCATCATAGAGTTACAGTGGTAAAATCGCGTTTTTGCAATGAACCGTATTCTCACATGAGCCAATTTCTCACTGCCGCCCTCTACAAATTCGTCACCCTGGATGATTACAAAGACCTGCAACAACCGATTTTAGAGGCTTGCCAGAAGCTGCATATCAAAGGCACCTTACTGCTGGCAAATGAAGGCATTAACGGCACCATTGCCGGCGCGCCTGAGGATATCCGCGCCATTCTGGCGCATTTACGCCAGGATCCACGGTTGGTGGATTTGGAGCATAAAGAGTCATGGGCGGACAGTCATCCGTTTTACCGCATGAAGGTCAAACTGAAGAAAGAAATCGTCACCATGGGTGTGCAGGGCGTAGACCCGAATGACGTGGTGGGCACGTATGTAAAGCCTGAAGACTGGAACGCCATTATTTCCGACCCGGACGTGATTGTGCTGGATACGCGCAATGATTACGAAGTGCATATCGGTACCTTCAAGGGCGCCATCGATCCGAAGACAACGACCTTCCGCGAGTTTCCACAATATGTGGCCGATAACCTGGATAAAAACAAACACAAAAAAGTGGCCATGTTCTGCACCGGCGGCATCCGCTGTGAAAAAGCGTCTTCTTTCATGAAGCAGCAGGGCTTTGAAGAGGTGTATCACCTGCAAGGTGGCATCCTCAAATACCTGGAAACCATTCCTCAAGAGCAAAGTCTGTGGGAAGGGGATTGTTTTGTGTTTGACCAGCGCGTGGCCGTCAAACATGGCTTGGAAGTGGGCGACCATGACCAATGCTATGCTTGCCGCATGCCGCTCACCCAGGAAGAAATGCAAAGCGAACAATATGAAGCAGGTATCTCTTGCCCTTATTGTTTTGATAAGTTATCCGCAGACAAAAAAGAGTCGCTGCGTGAGCGCCAGAAGCAAGTCAAACTGGCCAGATTGCGCGGCCAGAGCCACATTGGGGATGTGCAAAAGCATCACGACTAACATCACGCTGAGGCATCCGCTGCGGCTTTTTTTGTAGGGCATCATTTAAAATAATTATATTTATGCTAAATTAAACCGCCAAGACATCAGTCAAAAGCTCTCAAATAAGGAGATTGTGATGAAGTGCCCTGCAATACTGGCCAATGAGCAATCAAGGTTGCAAGCCTTGTATGACCATGGTTTGAATAGTGAAGGTTTAGTGAAAAGCCTGGACCCCGTGGTCCAGATCGCCGCCCGCATGTTTGATATGCCAGTGGCTGCTGTCAATATGATAGGCAGTGACCATGTCTTTTTTGCCGCGGTCACCGGTGTCGGTGAAGTTGATATGCGTCGCGACGTGTCTTTTTGTGCGCACGCTATCAATCAGATGGAAGTAATGGTGGTGCCTGATGCCAGGCAGGATGAGCGCTTCCATGATAATCCGCTGGTCACTGGCGAGGCGCAATTACGCTTTTATGCCGGTGTCCGCTTGCTTTCACCCGATGGCTTGGCCTTAGGTGCTTTGTGTGTGGTGGATAACCAGCCGCATTTTGATTTTTCTCCTGATGATCAACGCCGCTTACAAGAACTGGCACAGATGGTTTCTGACCGTCTGGAGCTTAAGCGCATCGAAACCCATACCAATCGCTCCCGACCCGACTTTGCCTCTTATGCCGGGCATTCTTCTACACCCGTGGTCTGGTTTAATGACCACGGCCAAATCACCGCCTGGAACACGGCTGCAGCGCAATCTCATGGCTACAGTCTGGCAGAAGGTATCGGCCAGCCGGTTGAGATGCTTCTGGTCGAGCGTGACCGCGCGACTTTCCGTGACATGGTCGCGCGCGCCGTGGCTGCCGGATCTCTTGATGACCTTGATATGTCTTTTGAAGCGCGCGGTTTACGTAAAGGCGGCAGCGAGTTTCAACTCGGCTTCTCGCTGTTCGGCTGGAAAGCCGAAGGTGAAATGCGTTTTGAGGTGATTCTGAAAGACATTACGGCCCAGCGACTGACAGCGCCTGTGACTGATCAGCAAAATACGCTGGATCCGCTCACTGGGTTGGCTAACCGCGCCAGATATTATCGAGTCGTCGAAGACGCGATTATTGCCAATATCCCGATTGCGGTACTCATGATTGATTTTGATAGCTTTAAAGATATCAATGACACTCTGGGGCACGCCTGTGGGGATAGTATTCTTAGGGAAATGGCTCACCGCCTGAGCCAGATGGTGGGTGCAGCAGGCGTGGTGGCACGCATAGGTGGCGACGAGTTTGCCATTGTGCTGCTTGATGTAGCCAGCCCTGAGTACGCGTTGGCGCTCGCGGAGCAGGCCATTAATTTAATTGCCCAGCCGATGGTGATACGTGAAGATGAAGTACGCGTCATTGCAAGCTGCGGTGTGGCGCTGGCGCCTATGCATGCCCACGAAACACTGGAACTGGTTAGCGATGCTGATTTGGCCCTGTTTAAAGCAAAAGCCATGGGGCGTGGGCGCGCCTGTGTGTTCAGCCCGGTATTGCGCCTGGAGGCTGTCGCCAGGCGCCTGTATGCCATGGAGTTGTACCGCGCAGTCAATGAAGGCGAATTCCTGCTCTATTACCAGCCGCAGGTTAACCTGACCACTGGCACTGTGACCGGGGCTGAGGCACTGATACGCTGGCGCCATCCCAAACGCGGCATTCTGGCCCCGATTTCATTTTTACCTGCCCTCGAAAATGGCACGCTGGCTGCCACCGTCGGTGCCTGGGTGCTGGATGAGGCCTGTGCGCAAGTGGCTTATTGGCGCAGGCATACAGGCGCTGATTTGCGTATCGGCGTCAACCTGTTTGGCGCGCAGTTCCAGGCGGGGGATTTATATGCCGAGGTGGTCTCCACGCTGGCGAGGCATGGCCTGCCGCCTTCTGCCCTGGAGTTGGAAGTCACAGAAAATATTGCGCTCGATGGCGATGAGGTGGTGCTGAATATTCTGCACAGGCTGAAAGCCTATGGCGTTGGCATTGCGTTTGATGATTTTGGCACCGGATACGCATCGCTCAGTCAGCTCAAAACCTATCCACTCACACGTATTAAAATTGACCGCAGCTTTGTGCAAGGTATGCTGGAGCAAAAGAAAGACGATTCCGTGGTCAGCGCGACGCTGGACATTGCGCATGCTTTCGATTTGCAAGCCATTGCAGAAGGCATAGAAACCCAGCCGCAATATGAATATCTACGCTCCAAACGCTGTGAAGAGGGGCAGGGCGAGTTGTTTGGCAAGCCTATGCCTGCAAGTCAGTTTGCGCAACTGATCGGACTTAACCAGTATTCATCGGCGGCTTAACCTATCCTTGCCGGGCAGGCTCTCTTTCTGGCAACATTGCGGACGAATGGTCCACTACAATATCTCAGGGAGAGAGACATGAAACTGTTAGATAAACTTGCCGGTGAGCACGCGGCATTACCGCCAAAGTTCACTGGCAAAGCCATCCTCATGGCTGGGTTGGGTGGCATGATTGCCATCAGTATTGCCGCGCTGATGAGTGCGCGCCTAGATCAGTTGCTGGTGCTGGGTTCATTTGGCGCGTCATGCGTCATTTTGTTTGCTTACCCGGATGCACCGTTTGCCCAGCCACGCAATGTGATTGGTGGCCACTTTTTAAGTTCGTTGATCGGTCTGCTGGTGGTGTCGCAATTCGGGGTCGATTGGTGGGCGCTAGGGATTGCGGTAGGCCTTGCGATTGCGGCCATGATGTTCACACGGACCGTACATCCTCCCGCAGGCTCCAATCCAGTCATCGTCTGGTTGATTGCCAGCCAGGGTGTCATGAGCTGGCAGTTTTTGTGGTTTCCCACCCTGTTTGGTGCCATTGTGATCACCGTTGTCGCGCTGGTATATAACAACCTCACGCGTGAGGGAAGCTACCCCAAATACTGGTTTTAAATCACATCTGGTTTTAAGTCACATCTAGCGGGCTACTCACGGCCCGTCCGCCCTTGTTAATTACATGCGTGTAAATCATGGTAGTTGAGACATCTGCGTGTCCAAGTAGCGCTTGCACTGTGCGAATATCATAGCCGCCCTCCAGCAAATGCGTCGCAAAACTATGGCGCAAGGTGTTGGGCGACACCTCCTTCTTAATGCCAGCATGCGCAGCCGCTTTTTTCACCGCACGCTGTATCGGTTTTTCATCGGCGTGATGGCGATATACCACGCCGGACTGTTGCTCGACCGACAACCTGCTTGATGGAAACACATACTGCCACACCCAATCCTTGCCCGCATTCGGATATTTTTTTGCCAGGCTTGCTGGCATCCACACCTCACCAAAGCCTTTGGCTAAATCGGCTATATGCAACGCCTCGATAGACTGTAGGTGCGCTTTTAAAGGGTTCACCAAACTGGCGGGCAATAGTGTGATGCGGTTTTTGTGGCCTTGCGCATCGCGTACAAAAATTTCCAGCTTGGCAAAATCAATATCCGTAATCCGTAAGCGCAAGCACTCCATCACCCGCAAACCACTGCCGTAGAGCAAACTCACCAATAACCACATATTGCCATCCAGCCGCGAAAGTATCGCCTGCACTTCTTGTGTGCTTAGCACCACCGGCAATTGCTTTTTTGCCGCCACTTTGGTGACATTTTCAAGCGTTGGCAATGTTTGCCCCAGCACCTCGTCATACAAAAACAGCAGGGCGCTTTTCGCCTGGCTTTGCGTGCTGGCTGCCACCTGCTTATCGGTCGCCAAATAACTCAAAAATGCGGCCACTTCCATGGCACCCATGTCACGGGGATGCCGCTTGTCATGGAACAGGATATAGCGTTTAATCCAAGCTATATAGGACGCCTCAGTGCGCTGGCTGTAATGCTCCACCCGCAAACGCTCGACGATTAAAGGAAATAACTTAGGTGCCGGTTTTACCTCAGGTGTGTTATCCATAGCGCAACTCCTAAACTAAGGTGTAATATAAATATACTCCTCATTGATTTTATTATTATAAATAAATATGTAAATTTTATAGCCCCTAGACTAAATAAATTATTATTGTCGTTTTTGGGGTCTAATTTACGTTAGCAGGTAGGAAATGCACACACCTTTACCGTTTGATTCACTGCAAATGCCTAGAGAATTGGCTTGTGAATTCTTCGCAGTATTTTCTCGCTTCGAGTATGCGCTAAAAGTGTCAGGCTTTCTTTATGTAAATCGCTACGGTCGTGCTGCGCCTGACTGGGATTCATTCGCTGCTGCCGCTATTCTTCAACCCGTTCCAAACTCAGCGCTCGCTCAAGCTATGGATTTTTTGAACCGCGAGCCGCCCGAAGTCCAAACATCAGCTCACAACTGGCAGCCCGTCCCACTAAGAGGGGCCACGCCAATAGCAACAGTACTGGATGCAGCTCAGAGAGTTCGACATAACTTATTTCATGGCGGTAAACACTCGCCACATTCTCCACCTGGGCGTGATGAGGCACTGGTTCGAGCCGCATTAGAAGTTTTATTTGGCTGCCTATCCCAAAACAATAATTTACGGGCTGCTTATGCTTAAATCTGCTAACCCATCCATCAAGCGGGACGCGCTAAAGCGCGCCCCTTATGTCCAACGTTAGGCACAACAATGAAAAGCCAAAACAGTCCCGAAATTACGGATGCTCTGACAGCTACGCGAGCATTTGTGGGTGTATTGCGGGCTGAGGAATTATTTAGTTGGGCTGAGCGGTTTGAAATAATTGTCACAAACCTAGAAACGGGAAAAACTGCAGAGGCTATTCACTCGTATAGCAACACCAAATACACTGGCCCTGGCAGCCTCTCAGACATATTCGCTAAAGATGAAAAAGCGTTTTACTCGGCTTGGGGTGCATGTAGCAAGGCTCTTCGTAGCCTTCAGCGCCTAACCCATCAATCAAGCGGGACGGGCGAAAACTTTCTTCGATGAATACAATTTTAATAACATCGGCTGTGCCACCATCGTCGCCAGCCCCTTATCTCAAACGTTAGGCATAATAATGTTCGAACATCTTTGTAACATTGATGACATGACAATTATTGGACAACGCTCAAATCCACTCAATGAAGATTGGAACGAATGGACTTTGGTGATATGCACAAAATGCAAGAAAGTGTACGAATGGCAACACCACTCAGAAGAACAAATGCATGGAGGTGATTTAGCCATTACTGCCATAGCAACTGATGATTATTTACACTACAAATACAATATAAATGAGCAAGACATACCCCAAATTTTAAACAAAAAAAAGAAGATTCGTCGCTATGACAGATATAAAAAAATTTACTTTGAAGATTATGCCTAACCAGTCATTCAAGCGGGACGCCTAACGGCGCCCCTTAATTCAAACGTTAGGCACTTGTGAATATCGATCAACCCATCAAAGTCACCACGGAAATATTCCCTTCGCTGGGTGCCATGGATGGCAACATAATCTTTTACTCAGTAACGGCACTTGCCATGGCAACTTTGTTAATTTCATTGGCTTGTATGCTGCACCCTAAGCTGCAATCATATGCTAAACAAGCTATATTTTCTGGCTTAGTTGGTGGGCTGCTAACTCTTGGGCTCTTGTCCACATTCCTAATGCTTCACGTCATGTACTACCCGTGGTCTATTGTTCTATTTTTTAGCATTGGGTTTTTGCTGTTTGCAGGCGTTTATTTTCTATGTAAGCTTGTGAATAATTCTTTTGCAAGCATTCGTAAGCACCATGCATAACCCATCCGTCAAGCGGGACTGGCGAAAAGGAGTTTTTATGAAATGTTTATCAATAACAAGGGCTCAGCCACTGATGTCGCCAGCCCCTTACTTCAAACGTTAGGGCTTTTGCTTGGCTTACGACAAAACACTTATTACTGACGATGGTGAAATTTTTCCGTACTCTGTTACATTTGACGTTGATGGATACTATTATCAAGTTAGCGTAGTTTGGAACGATAGAGACGGTGAGCTAGTAGTTTTAAAATCTGGAGCTCATGTCGAATTTGATGACGATGGGAGTTGGTTAGACTTCAACTTTTCTCCAGAAACATTATTCCCAAATCAAACTGAGTTATCAGAACGCGACATTTCTCGTCTATTAACAAAATTGGCATCAATTGAAAAAGAAGCTAGCGTTTACACTAAAGAGCAAATTCAAAACAGCCATCTAAAATATGTCCATCAAAACTATAATTAACCCTAACCCATCATTCAAGCGGGACACGCTAAAGCGTGCCCCTTAATTCAAACGTTAGTCATGTCTACAAGTTTCGGAAAAACGAAGGATGAAGTTTTTAAATCTCTGCACTATGAGATTTTAAAGCCTTTAGGTTTCAAGAAAGATGGGCTTAGAAGCCAAATAAATGAAGGCGATTTGAGTCGAGCTATTTTATGCTGGTCAAACCAACCGGGGAATGAATTTCAGATTTTTGCTACAGTTACCCATTATGATTATTTAGTTTTCAGATACCCACAGCACTCAGAGAGTTTCTCAAGTCGACTGATAGGACAAAACTACCCTCCACTTGCTGAAGTGAGTTTAAGAGGCCTGAGTAAAGGTTCAACTAGGTTTTGGTCACTTGGATTTGAAACTTCTCAAGCAACTTTGCTTGAAATATGCACCGAAGTTAAACATGTCGTTTCTAATTACGGTTTAGCTATACTTCAGCAATTTAGGACCCTAGAGGGAGTGCTTGAGTTTTATCAAAACCAACCTAATCCACTACTGAAGTATGAAGAGTATAGTTGGCTACTAATGTATTTAAATAAGAAAGAAGCATCAATTGAACTTGTGGAGTCTGCAATAAAAAGTGCTCCGCATCAGAATGCAAAATTGTTTGCTGAAAAATGGCTAGAAAGAATTAAAAGTGGCTAACCCATCATTCAAGCGGGACCTACTAAAGCAGGCCCCTTACTTCAAACGTTAGGTAACAAATGTCTCGATTTGATGTGTTGTTGGGCGATGTTGTAATTGGACATACCGAATTGGAAATGGGTGACCCCGTGAATTGTAGGGCATTGGGTTCCCTCAGGCCAACTTCTGAGTACTCATCAACTCAACCAATGGAAAGTTCAAAGTTATCAGTTCGTTTATCTGGGAGTGAAGGCGAGTTTCTTAATGGAGTTGTTGTTATAGACGACTACTCTACTGATATTGGCACAAATGTAATAGCGATAGAGGTTAGTGTTACAGGTATTTCTCAAGAAAAGTTTCGTCATTTCTTTCCAGCTCATTTTGCTATTTATGAGAGGCAATCTAATGTTTAAGTTACCTAACCCATCATTCAACAGGGACGCGCTAAAGCGCGCCCGTTAATTCAAACGTTAGGGCTTTGATGTTCAGGTTTTTCATCATTCTGGCTTTATTGTTGGTATCAAACTTAGCGTTTAGCGCAACGAAAACCAAAGTCACTGGGTTATTCTCAGACATGCATTACATTAGTGAGGCAGGCGATGTGATAGGCACTGAAGTTTTTATTGTCTATAGTGATTCTGCCTATTACGCGATAATGCAATGCGCTGAAGGTGCACCAAGCAAGCCAGTTATTGTGAGTGCATTAATCAATGGTACTACAGTCAAGTTTGAGCCACATAACGATCCATTAAGTCACTGCCCAGTGGCAACATTCACAGGTCAAATTACGCCTAATGGACTGCGAGGGACATTTGAAGGCACTGATTATCCAGGTCTGCTTAAGCGTCGAAGGAGCTATTGGCAATGAATCCTAACTCATCTATCAAGCCGGACTTGCTAAAGCCAGCCCCTTAATTCAAACGTTAGAGCGCATCAGATGAAAGTAAGATTTCATGCAAATGTCTGTGACCAAACCACATCGCATGTGGCAAAAGCATTACATTTACCGTTCAAAGAGCTTGGGAGGCTTCTTCAAGGAGATTATGGTGGCCTAATGGAGCATTTATGGATTGATCTTGAATTATTGGAATCACGTATCAAAGCCGATGCAAAAAGTCTCCACTCTTTCAGGTTTCAGAAGCGTGTATCTGGTTACTCTCGCATGGGTCTTCCTGCCATATCAGATAGCTATAACGTTGGGCATTACAGCGTCAAGCCAGACTTCCATAAAATCACAACCCTACAGAATGACGCGCTTATTTGCTACGTAGTGAATTTGATTTATGAATCTACAACAGTCTTACTTGAAAAACAGAAGAAGCTTGGCGGTTTTAATGCAACGCTGTTTAGAGAAAACTTTGTCCAAGCATCCAGAAGCCTAGGTTACGAGGTAACTAGCAATGTGCTCTAACCCATCATTCAAGTGGGACTGGCTAAAGCGTGCCCCTTAATTCAAGCGTTAGCGTAAATATGATCCATAAAATTTCAGTGTTTTATATTTTGGGAGTACTGATGCTTTGCATTTGCCATGCAGCACAATCAAACCCATCACCAAAACCTATTGATATGTTGCAAGTGCAAATCGGTAAGCCCTTTCCTTACACAGCAGCTTTTCCTGGCGCCTCTGATAGCATGGCTAGCCAACTTGGTTTCTATACCTTTAATGCACCCAACTCATCAAACTCCAAATTACCGTTCGTTGATTATCAGGTTGCAATTAATAACAGCACTCATGCTGTTTACTACGTAAGAGGCACAAGGCAGTACTCTGAAATGAATGGTTGCCTTGAGAGTTTAAGGATAGTAAGTAATCTATTAGCTCCGCTTTATGGCACATCTGTTAAAGACATAAACAGTTCAACACTCATGAGAAAATCAAGTGACACTCTTATCGAGGCAATGTGTAGTTATAAGGGTTTATCACCGTATGTAGAGCTATCCCTCAATATACAAAGTGAGTCGCAATACAAAGAAATTGATAATAATATTAATAGAAAATATGCACGCTAACCCATCATTCAAGCGGGACTGACTAAAGCCAGCCCCTTAACTCAAACATTAGCCATATGAACCGCGTAGAAGCTCTTAAAGCTCTTGTCGAAGCTGAGTTGCCAATTGCACAGGGCATTGCACGCATGTCTCAATTTGCATGGGACAGTGAAGAATATTTAGCGGTCTTAACCCCCGAAAATCTAGGGCGGGTTTTAACTTTATTTTCTGAGGGTTCAATCACCGAATTAGATGTTGAGGATTGGGCCAATGCCCTAGAGTGCAGAGATGATTTGGCCTTATCTGAACCTGCCGTTAGCAAGGTTCTTTACGAGCTTGCCAACCCATTATTAACTCATGCACTTTCGGCAGAGAGAGCGCATCATTTGCTCTGCGTTGTCAAAAGTCTTGGCTAACCCATCAGTCAAGCGGGACTGGCGATAAGGAGCTTCAATGTACCAATTATTAATAACTAAGGCTGAGCCACCATTGTCGCCAGCACCTTACTTCAAACGTTATGCCTAAAAAATCTCAGCCTGCTATACCGTATGATAGAGAGCACGAACTACAGGCTCGCTTAAATCAATTCTTTGTCAAAGAGTTTAACCTTTCTGAAAAAGACTATGCAGTTAATCTTAGCTTGTTAGCCTTACTGAATTTAAAAACTGTCCTATCAGATATAAACAACACAATTACATTAAAACTATCGCTAGGCTTGGCTGACTGGGTTTCACAAAAATTCGAACTTAACGAATCAGCTACAAATGAACTTAGAAAAAGTATTCTAAAAACAAAACCAAATTCAAATGGCTTTGATGTCTGGCTTGGTTATCCCATAACTTTTGTTGCTGAGGTTAAATGCAATATTCCCGTAAATGGAGGTAATAAATACGGGGCGCAACAAAAACAAGGAATAATTTCTGATATTGATGCATTGATTAATGGAAAACGCAAAGCTTCAATGCTAACTCAGGACGTTCTCAAGTTTATGGCGTTTCTTGATTTACCTTCAATTCGTGAAGCCAACAAACACTTATTAAAAACAAACCCAACTTTGAATGAAAAATTGGTGTTTTTAGAACCTAATCAAAACCCTATAGACCTCAATTACGTTTATGGTGTATACGTTAACATTTAAGCATAAACCCTCATTCAAGCGGGACCAGCTAAAGCTGGCCCCTTACTTCAAACGTTAGGCAGCAATAACAATATGCCTCAAATCAGTCGTTCAGAAGCATCTCTAATAGTTACTGGAGATAATCTTGTTCCTTCAGAAATAACAATACTTTTAGGCTGTGAGCCAGATAGTTCTCATACAAAAGGCGAGAAAGTTGAAATTAATAAAACTGGTAATATACGAATTACTAGTTCTGGTGAGTGGCGTATTAATGCCAAAAGTCGTGAGCCTGAAAATCTTGATGCTCAAATATCAGAAATTCTTGATAAGCTTTCATCGGACTTGAGTATCTGGATGTCATTGAATAAAAAATACAAAATCTATTTGTTTTGCGGTATTTTTATGAAGGAAGGTATGGAAGGAATGAGTATTTCTCCAATATCTTTAAAAACACTAAGTGATAGAGGCGTGCTCCTTGATTTGGATATCTATGGGGCTAATTAAGAAAATGCTTAACCCCTCTATCAAGCGGGACTTGCTAAAGCAAGCCCCTTAATTCAAACGTTAGGCATATGAACCGCATAGAGGCTCTCAAAGCTCTTGTAGAAGCTGAGTTGCCAATTGCACAGGCAATTGCACGCATGTCCCAATTTGCATGGGACAGTGAAGAGTATTTAGCCGTCTTAACACCAGAAGACCTAGAGCGAGTTTTAAGTTTATTCGTCGAAGGTTCTTCTCACGGCATCGGATGTAGATGTTTGGGCCAACGCCATTGAGTGCAGAGATGATTTAGCATTATCCGAGCCTGTCGTTAGCGAGGTTCTTTACGAACTTGCCAACCCAGTACTAACTCATGCACTTTCCGCTGAGAGAGTCTGCCATTTGCTCTCTATGCTTAAGCATGTGGGCTAACCCATCAATTAAGCGGGACTGGCGAAAACAAGCGACTATGAACATAATTTTAATAACTTTGACTGTGCCACCATCCTCGCCAGCCCCTTAACTCAGCCGTCGGGCGTCATGAAAACAGTCATTGCCATCTTTGCGCTTCTATTGCCATCAACTCAGTCTTTGGCTGCGGTGCCCGATTGTTCTGGCCCTGAGCGTTGGCCAACGTCGATGGCATTTGTTGAGCTAAAAAATGCTGGTATTACTACCAACGATGAGCTGGATTTTGACAAAACAAGGACGGTAAGGCTGGCATCCGAGAAAATCGGAAAAGACCTTTATCGCCAAATTCATCTGGTTACATTCACCCAAAAGTCTGGTGAAACTATTAAAGTAATCACAAATAATGACGCATCGAACGAAGAGTGCTCTATGAGTAGTGTCGAGGTGTATATCATTTCCACTCACCTCGGCGAACAGTTACCGCCTAACCCATCACTCAAACGTTAGAGAACACTAGAATGATAGATCAGGCATTCCAAGCTTTTGGGAAAAACTCATTTCAACATGCAGTTTTCTATAGTAATGAAAACTGCCTAAGATTTGAGCTTTCACAGGGGGATGAGGGCAGCTATGTGAACATGTTCACTACCGCACTGAATAAAGGTACAAAAATATTTGAAACCGTGTTTGAAAGTACTGAAGAACTTTCAGTCTGTTTGGCGTTCCCTGGTAACTCTTACCTATCAAACTTTAGTGTATTCAAAGAGCTAAAAAAGTTACAAATAGAAATACCTAGGAACGCTCACACCCTAAAGGAATGGGTTGAAGAAGATAAGCATTATAGAAATTATATTTTCTTTAAAACGAATAAATCACAGCTACAAAAACTTTTGTTCGGTAAGCTTGGTGCCGAATTGGGTATCAAGCCATCTTTTTGGTTTGATTTATACATATATAACATTGACCTAATGGTTCTATTACACCCATACGATGACAGAGGTATGGATGTAGTAGGAGCCAACAAATTCATGTTAAAAAGACTATATAAGCAATTCAACAATTGGCTATTAAAATATGACATCGAAATAATGAGGCAGTGGTTTGGTGTTATATAACTCACCACTCAAGCGTGAGGCCTAACGACGCCTCTTAATTAATACATTAGGTATTACCGTGAACTCTCAAGAACCTGAAATCAAACCATCTCCCTATCAAATCGGCGAAATCATTATTGGCGGTTTGTTTGAATTCCCGTTCGACTCTTTTGTAACCCAAAGAGATGTAAATCTCTTTTCAACGGCAACAATTACTAGATCTGATTTTTTAAATGAGTTGTTTCTACTGTCTGTGGCCGCAACAATGCATGCCGTCGAGACTTCAGGGATTCCATCAGATTTTGTTAATAACATATTAAAAGGGATAAAAGATAAACTGGCGGTTTCTAGCAATGAAATGGCAGCATTTGCCCATAAAAATATCGAAGAGGCATACCCTTACTACGTTGAAGCCTCTCAGCAAGATATAACCAATCCAGAAGACGATTTGGACTTGTCAGAAATTGAGTTGGCTTTTGGAGATCGCTTATTTTTGTACGGGGATGAATCTGATGAGCGTGGTAAGGCTTGCGTTCTCTTGTGTGCAGCAACACCCAAAGCAGTTTGGCCTGCTCAGCTAAATGGTGCCATTGCAACTCTTGCATGGTCTGGGCTTGTTAATGCACAATAATTTGCGACCTAACCCGTGGGACGCGCTAAAGCGCACCCCTTATGTCAAACGTTAAGCTTCGCTAGTTTTGATAAATTCGGAGTGATCATATGCCAGTTGAAGAAAGCGTCATTTTTACTTCCAGGGTTTTACCATTCACCCCAGCGGCTATTTATGCTGCCTTTTCATCTCCAGAGTTGCTTGCTCAATGGTGGGGACCGGAAGGGTTCAATAATGTATTTGAGGTATTCGAGTTTAAGGCAGGCGGGCAGTGGAAGTTTGTGATGCATGGCCCGGATGGTAAGCGTTATCCGAATGAGAGCGTGTTTGCTGCGCTTGAGTCGAATAGCCAGATCGTGATTGAGCATGTTTGTGCGCCATTATTTACACTGACTGTGAAGCTGACTGCCGTCGCCAATGGCACTGAGGTGAATTGGGCGCAAGCGTTTGCGGATGTTGAGACTGCCGAGGCTGTAAGGCATATTGTCGTGCCAGCCAATGAACAAAATCTGGATAGATTGACGCGCGTGCTCAGCAAGCTCGCATAAGTGCACTTCGCCTATGCTGTTTGAGGTGATATGCTTCGCATGGCGTGGGGACGACCTCATTGCTTTTCTTCAAGTGGGGACGGCCCTATGTCATTGTGAGGTGTTTATGAACTGGGTCATTCTCGTGGTTGCAGGATTGTTTGAAATTAGCTGGGCAGTGGGGCTGAAGTACACCGAAGGGTTTACGCGTGTATGGCCGACGGTGGGCACGGTGCTTTCTATGTTGATTAGCCTTGGTTTACTCGGGGTGGCGATGAAGTCGCTGCCTATGGGCACGGCTTATGCAATTTGGGTAGGCGTGGGCGCGGTTGGCACAGTGATCCTTGGCATTGTGCTGCTAGGTGAGTCGGCACATCCTTTACGGCTGGTCAGCCTGGCGTTCATTGTGGCCGGCATTATCGGCTTGAAGTTTGCAACGCCTGCGTAAGCTTTATTGAAGGGGGGCGTGATACGCTCCCTGTGATTCAAAAATAACCAGCGCACATGCGCTGGTGTTGTTTGGGAGAGCCACTTGCAGTTTGTTGTTTGCAATCATGAGGCGCATGCGCAGCAAATCCTCGATATTTTCAATGATGCGATTCTACATTCGACGGCGTTGTATGATTACAAACCTCGTGTGTTCGATGCCATGCTGCCGTGGTTTGAGGCCAAAGCCTTGCATGGTTTTCCGGTGATTGGCGCGGTGAATCATAAGGGTGTGCTGCTAGGGTTTGCCAGCTATGGCACCTTCCGTGCCTGGCCTGCGTATAAATATACGGTAGAGCATTCAGTCTATGTACATCCGGCGCATCGCGGCAAAGGCGTGGGGCTGGCATTGATGCAGCAGTTGATGGCAGTGGCCTCAGATCAACAGGTACATGTGATGGTGGGCGGCATAGATGTAGAAAATGCAGGTAGTATTGCGCTACACGAACGGCTAGGCTTCACCCATGCTGGTACGATCAGGCAAGCGGGGTTCAAATTTGGCCGCTGGCTGGATTTGGGTTTTTACCAATATATCCTCGACACACCGGAGCACCCTGTTGATGGCTAAGACTTTGAGCGTTTATTCACTCGCTTTGTTATGTTTTTGCGGTGCAGCAAGTGCAGGTAGTGCATTACCCAAAGACGTGACGCTGTTTGTGGAACAGCGCGAGGCTTGTGACCATTGGCGCGGAGAATATGGCTACGATGAAGAACGGCAAGCCGATATTGATCATGCGGTGTGCCAGTCTTGTGTAGGGACGGATGACAAGCTCGCCAAACTCAAGCGCAAATACCGTGGCAGAAAAGAGATTCTGAATAAATTGGATGCGTTTGAAGCGGATATCGAGCCTGAAGATACATCGAAAACCGCTGCATTTTGCCAACAGGTGAGCCGCCAGCATGCGCGCAAGCACTAGGCCATGGCAATGAAGCCGTATATTAGCGTGATTACGCTGGGCGTAGAGGATCTTGAGCGGTCATTACGGTTTTATCGAGAGGGACTGGGCTTTAAAACCGAAGGCATTGTTGGCGAGGAGTATGAATATGGTGCCGTGGTGTTTATTCAGCTTGTCTCTGGTTTAAAGCTGGCGCTGTGGCCACGCAAGAGCATTAGCCATGATACCGGGCTGGCTTTGACGCCTGCCAGCGCGACTGCGTTTACGCTGGGGCATAATGTGGCTTCGGCACAAGAGGTCGATCATGTCATGGCGCAAGCATTATCGGCTGGTGCCAGAGTGATCAAACCCGCACACGAGACGTTCTGGGGCGGCTATGCGGGCTACTTTCAGGACCCGGACGGGCATGTCTGGGAAGTGGTCTGGAACCCGGCCTGGGTTGTTGAGGTGGCATAATTTTTTTAAAATAGAATTCGTTCAAACTAGCGGGCTAATCAGCAAAAAATCCGGGAAATCTCATCATGTCTAATCTCACCGTTACAGAAATCAAAGCCTTCGTTCCCTCCAAGAATTTCGAGCTTTCCAAGCAGTTTTATAAAGACATGGGTTTTACCATGGCATCAGAAGGCGGCGGCGTGGCTTATTTTCATTACGCGCATGTGAGCTTTTTGTTGCAGGATTTTTGTGCGGATAATCTGGCCGAGAATTTTATGATGCATTTGCTGGTGCATGATGTCGACGCCTGGTGGGACAAAATACAAGAGAGCGGCATTATTCAGACCTATGGTGTCAAAGTATGGCCGATTCAGTTGCAAAGCTGGGGCATGCGCGATTTTTGTATTGCCGATCCATCCGGCGTGTTATGGCGTATTGGGCAAAATGTGGATTGATCATTAAACATATGATGGTTAAGGGATTTTTAAAGGTCGGCAGTTGCCGGCCTTTTTTATTTTGGGCGGGTGTGATGCCTGGCATGTGATATTGGGATAGTGCTATTTAATATTTTTTAACAGATCGCATCTGCAGGGGCGATAGTTTGCTATATTGAGCGCACAGCATGCTGTGAGTCGGTATCAGGTGTCGAGTCAACACACGGGCATGTTGAGTAAACCATCGGCTATTTAAAAAAGGAGAGGGCGCAATGAAAAAATATGTCGCAGAGTTTTTTGGCACATTTTGGTTGGTGATAGGGGGCTGTGGTAGTGCCGTGTTGGCAGCGGCTTTTCCGGATGTAGGGATCGGCTTGCTGGGGGTATCGCTGGCGTTTGGGTTGACCGTGCTGACCATGGCATTTGCCATTGGGCATATTTCTGGCTGTCACTTGAATCCGGCCGTGTCTATCGGGTTGTGGGCGGGTGGCCGTTTTCAGGCCAAAGAATTGCTGCCGTATATTGTTTCGCAGGTATTGGGCGCGATTGTGGCCGGTGGCGTATTGTATGTGATCGCCAGCGGCAAGGCGGGCTTCGATGTGACCGCAGGCTTTGCCTCTAATGGCTATGATGCGCATTCTCCTGGCGGCTACAGCCTGCTGGCGGCGTTTGTCACTGAGGTGGTCATGACCATGATGTTTCTGGTGGTGATTATGGGTGCCACCGACAAGCGCGCGCCACAAGGCTTCGCACCGATTGCGATTGGCTTGTGCTTAACCTTGATACATTTGATCTCCATCCCGGTTACCAATACTTCGGTGAACCCTGCGCGCAGCACTGGCGTGGCCGTGTTTGTTGATGGCTGGGCGATTTCACAGCTTTGGTTATTCTGGCTGGCGCCGATTGTAGGCGCAGTGTTAGGGGCGGTCATTTACCGTTTTATCGGTAGCGAGAAAGCCTAATCACGTTTTAGTTAAAAAAGACTGGCTACGGCCGGTCTTTTTTATTGCTATGCAAACAAACGTCATCTCTTTAACAGCCATGAGCGCACTTGCTATACTGGTCTCTTACAAAATTTGGGAGTTGCATTTATGGTGAGTCAATGGTTGTTCTGGGCGCTGCTGTCAGCCTGCTTTGCTGCACTGACGGCCATTTTTGCCAAGATTGGTATTCAGGGCGTAGATTCTGATTTTGCGACCTTGATTCGCACGGTGCTGATTACGCTGGTGCTGGCCCCGTTCGTCTGGCTGGCGGGTAAATGGAGTAATCCATTCACGCTACCCGGCCGTTCACTGGTTTTTCTCAGCTTATCCGCTTTGGCCACTGGAGGCTCGTGGATTTGCTATTTTCGTGCGCTGCAACTGGGCGAAGCCTCCAAGGTCGCGCCGGTGGATAAGTTGAGCCTGGTGCTGGTCGCGGTGTTTGCCTGCCTGTTTTTGGGCGAGCGCTTAAATGCACGTGAGTGGCTGGGCTTAGCGCTGGTGGCTGTCGGTGTGCTGGTGCTGGCAATCAAACGTTAGCGACACATTCACACAGGCATAGCTCAAACTGGCTATTGCAAAGCTGGGAGATTCATTTATAAACAGGGTTGGCTATTGCAAACCATGTGGCCCCGGCAGGGGCTTTTTTTATGATATCAATCACTTTGAATGAGTGATCTGTTTTCGCAGACCAGAAAGAGTAAGAATGACGAATCAGCGTCGATTAATGGCCTATCTGTTTGTTGCCTGCCTGCCACTGCTGGTAGCTAGTTGTTGCAGCACAGTGCCTAGCACGATCATCCAGGCGCCTGTTGTGAAGCCCAAATCCGCCTCACAAGCGGCTTTGCATGTGATCGGCGTTTACCAGGGGCAGCTGCCGGAAACCGCGGATAAACGACCATGGTGGGCGCAGTGCCAGGCGATGAACGAGGCCGCAGTTAAATCAGAACCTTCCATTATGAATACGTGCCAGGCATTGTTAAATCCTGGACGAGATCAGCGCACGATTACCGTGAATGTCAGTGATGAGACGACGCCGATTATTTTAGGCTTGATGGCTTATGAGGGCGTCACCTGGCAGATTAACACCACGCCTGGCGTGGTGATTGAGAAAGTGATTCTTGCCGGGTATCACCAACAGCGCATTCAAGGGGTCGGCGATGCACAGGTTGACGTGTATAGTTACGACAATAGCCCTTGTGATCGTTGCGTGCAAAAAGGGCGCTATTTTTATTCTTATGAGCGTGTGCCGTTCGAAATGGAAGTCGCTGCCGGCGTCAGGGCCAGTTCATTTCAAGGTAATTACACGGGTGGCACTTACCAGATATTTAAAGGCATGCAGTAGATCACTGTTGCCCAGAGGCATATTGTCTTTAAAGATAAAGCGTTTTAAATTTTTGTGCTTGGAGTCTGAGTTGTTACGTGGTTTGATTTATGGTTTAAGTATTTTGCATCTGGGGCCTGGCTTCGCTTTTGCGGTGGTTGCCTTTGGCTGTGAGGATGCATTTTCTTTCTTGCAAGCGGTTTGTCAGCAGGATGCATTTGCGGCGTTTATCAAGCTGACATTGGCTGCCTGGGGCGTAATGATTTTGGCCTTGCTGTTGAAAATAATAGCTACAAATTACATTAATAAAAATAAATAAATTGTTGATTTATATTGGTATTAAATCCTAAATAATAAGGTTTTGTAAACTTTTTTGGGATGGGGGACTCGAAAAGAAGCTAGCTAACGGAGAGTCTTGTTTTGCATTATTCTAATCAGCGATGTTCAATCGCGAACGCTGCCCTTGGGGCATTCAGTGTCATTATTGCTTTGTGTCTAAGTTGTGTATTGCCAGTCACGGCGTTGGCCGGTGAAGATGTGGTGCCCGGATTGTTGCTGTCTGGAAGCGAGGCGGCTGAGGCTGACAAAGAAGCCAACAAAGCCCCCGAGCCACCCAGGATCAGTTCTGTGTTTGGCACGCAAACCCTCAAGGAATACAAACTACCCTTTGAAGATCAGTATCCGTCCGGCCCTTTTGAGCGGCTGGATAAAAAACTATTCTTGTTTATCAGCAAGTGTGGCGAAGTGTTTTTCGTGCGCCAGAACGACAGCATGGAGTTGGTGAAGCCAGGCAAAGCCTTGGCTAAGTTTATCCCTGGCGGCGAAACCTCGGCTGACGAAAGCAGCAGCAAGCAACTGGTGTATTGCCGGGAATTGTCTGGCGTTAAAGACTCTTTGCTGGTGGGGAAAACCCTCTATGTGGCTTATACCGCCTGGGATGAGGCAAGTAATGGTGTGCGGCTGGCCGTGAGCGAGTTTGAGGTCGATGTCGAGAATAGTGAAGTCAGCTTTGACCGTGAGATTTATATCAGCCGCCCAGCCATTAAAGAGCCTATTTTAGGCCATCAGGTAGGCGGCAAGTTGGCGCTGGGTGAGAATGAGCGTACTTTATACCTTAGCCTCGGCGATTTTTCCAAGCCAGACCGTGTGCAGGACAAAACGACCTCCTTAGGCAAAGTGGTGCGTATTGATTTGCAGCGCCTGAATGCTGAAGTCTATGCTTCCGGTTTCCGCTCGCCTTCAGGCGGCTTGTATTTTGACCGTGAAAGCAATGAGCTATGGCTCACTGATCATGGCCCCCGTGGCGGTGATGAAATTAACCTGATCAAACGCGGCAAAAACTATGGCTGGCCGATTGTCAGTTATGGCACGATCTATGAGCGCGATGGCATGAGCGGCTATTATGGTAACAAGTTTAATAGCCATGAAGGCTACGAAAAACCAGCAATGACGTTTGTGCCTTCGATCGGTATTGGTCCCTTGGTGAAATATCCCTCTACCGGCCGCAATGACTTCTGGGATAACGATCTGTTTGTTGCAGGCATGGGCAATACCACCTTGTACCGCGTGCGCAAAGAGGGGACTTCGCTGGTCTATGCCGAGCCGGTATTGAGCGGCTATCGTATACGTGCCATCCAGATTGACCAGAATGGCACCTTCTACCTCAAGACTGACCATAATCAACTGCTGATTTCAGAGCAGGAGTAATTCGGCTTGCGCCGCTGCTTGCAAAACTGTCCCTTGCCCGGGCATGCAATCTGTCATACATTGTGAGCAGGTAAGTTCACACGTCTTTTGCGACAAAGGGGAGGGTGGTATGGCAAAGTTTATCCCAGGGCAGGAAATCAGAACCAACACGGCTAGCATTGAAGTCACGGTAGATGCGACGAATTCTCTGCCACCGGGGCGGCATCGCTTCCGCCTGGTGGTCGAAGACGACGCAGGTAACCAGTCAGAGCCAAGCGAGGTGGAAGTTATCGTGGTGGATAAAACCCGGCCAACTGCAGTGCTGGATGCCCCTGTTTCTGTTTCTTTTGGCGCGTCATTTACCCTGTCCGGTGCGCGCTCATTTGATTTGCCACCAGGCAAAATTAGCAACTACCGATGGCTGCAAATTTCTTGAACGTGTGATGAAACCTACGCAAAAACTATCTCTGGTGGCCTTGGCTGGCGCCATATTGGCGGTTTGCTTCGAGATTATTGCCGCCAGCAGTTTACGTTTTTTAAGCCAGCGCGCAGGGTTACTCATCACTTTGTGGACGGTGATGCCTTATGTCATTCTGTTTGCTGGCAGGTATTTCTTTCACCGCTGTGATATCCAGAAACAATGGTTGAGGTTTGCCGTGTTCGAGGTGCTGGTTGTTGCATGGGTATATGGCCAGACCTTGCTCATGTATCCTGATGCACAGGAAGGGCTGATTTTTCTGTTTTTGCCCTTATTGCAGGCGGTGTTTAATCTTGCGGCTGGCGTATTACTTTACTGGCTGCAATACAGGCGCGTTGCAAAGGGCATACTCGATGCGGCAGGGTGTGCATAAAGGCCGCGTGGTCATTTAGCTGCTCCATTCATCTTCTGGAAAAGAATTCTTTTGCTGAAAACACTATTTCTATTTGCACTGACCGCTGTGGCTGAAATTGTTGGCTGTTATTTGCCTTATTTGTGGTTAAGGGCTGGTAAAAGTGCCTGGCTATTAGTACCCGCTGCACTCAGCCTGGCATTGTTCGCCTGGTTGCTGACGCTGCACCCAACGGCGGCTGGCCGTGTCTATGCCGCTTATGGCGGCGTGTATATCGGCGTCGCGATTATCTGGTTGTGGCTGGTGGATGGCATTAAACCTTCCGGCTGGGATATGCTGGGGGTGGCAGTCGCCATGTTGGGTATGGCTATTATCATGTTTGCGCCGAGGCCAGTATGAGTTTGGTGATGATTTTGCTGCGCAGTGCATGTGTTGCCTCGGTACTTGCGGGATGTGCTGTCAAGGTGCCGGTAGTAAGCTCCGAGGCAGTGGTGTTTGATTGCCAGAATGGCGAAGTCTTACGGGTGCGCTTTGTGGCCGAACCTGCCAGCGCGGTGCTGATGCGTGCACAAAGTGAAATCAGCTTGCCGCAGCAGCCTAGTGGCTCTGGATTTATCTACAGCAATGGGCCGAATACCATCCGTGGCAAAGGCAATGCTTTGACGGTAGAGATTGGCCGCATGCTCCCTATTCAATGCCAGGCCAGATAATCAAAGGCCTGCCCGGCAGGCCTTTGTGTGGCATTAAAAGTCTATTGTTGCTGAAAGCAGGGCCGTGCGTGGGGCGCCCATGGTAATAAAGCTGCGTGATACCGAGTTCCAGTAGTTTTTATCAGCCAGGTTCATCACATTGGCACGCAGGGTGACTTTGTTGCCAGAGATATGTGTGACATAACGCGCGCCAGCATCAAACGTAGTCCAGCCTGGGATGCTTTGTGTATTACCCGCATTTGCCTGTGCTTCGCTAAAGCCAGAAATGCGGCCAGTCAGCGAGAGACCAGGCACGGCAAAAATATCATATTCACCGTTAATCACCACATTGACTTTCGGCACGCCAATCGCATCTTTGCCGTTGTTGATACCGTCTTGTGTCTTTGTTTGTTCGGCATCAATGAAAGTGACGCCGCCAAGCAGGCGTAATCCACTCAAGGGCTGGCCAAACGTTGAAAGCTCCAGGCCGCGGTTGCGTTGCTCGCCGTCATCGACCAAACGGTTGGATATGGTATATGTATTAGGCTGTGTAATTTGAAAAACGGCAGCGGTGACACCAAAGGTGCCTGCATTGTATTTGACGCCAATCTCATGTTGCTTGGCGACAAAAGGCGGCAATTGTTCGTCATGATTGACCGCTGTGCTGGGTGCAATGGCGCCTTGAGATAAGCCCTCACTGTAATTGCCATACAAAGAGTAATTGCCGAGTTTGACCAGTAGCGCACTTGTGGGGGTCACTTTGCTTTCATCATAAGCGTCCACTTTAACCCCGCTTTTAAAAATCCCGCTGTAAAGTGTTTGCTGACGTGCACCCAAGGTGAGCAACACATTGTCTTGCACAAAACCGAAGGTGTTGATGAGCCCAATGCTGTTTAATTGCAAGTCGCCATTTTGTGGAATCACACCAAAGTTAACGGTAGGTTTGGGCAGGTTAGGACTTTGATAGATATTGCCGGTGTATTGCGCCGTGGCATGTGCGACGGCACCCCCAGCGGTACGGTTAAAGTCGTTGTAGACAAGTGCATAATTGTTGCTGACACTGCCCAGTTGCTTAAAACCACGCAAACCTACCTCGTAGGTGTCAACCTCATACCAGCCTCGATAACCACCGACACGTGCGGTGAAGTCGCCCGCACTGTTGATGATGCGGCGTCCTTGTGAGCCCGCATAAAAATATTCTTCATTGCCTTTGGCTTGCCCGTAGTTAATGTAAGCAGTCAGGGCGGGCGTGAATTCGTATTCGACTTTCGTCATCCAGTAATGTGAGTCGCCTTTAAAGAACTCCCAGTCGTTGACAAAGTTTTTATCATTTTGCGGGGCACGCGGTAACGCAAAACCCGTGTCATAAGTAATATTGGCTGAATAGCCACGGGTTAAACGATCCTGGCTTGCCAGGTCGAAGCTGGCGGTGAGTTTTTCACCGCGGTAATCCACCGCCAAAGAGCCAATATGCATGCGGTCTGATTGGCGGCTGATCGGCGTGTCGCCATCACGTGCCAGCACATTCAGGCGTACGCCCCAGGCATTGTCTTCACCAAATCGGCGACCCAGATCAAGGTGTCCGCCAAACTGGCTGTCTGAAATATAACTGGCGGTAAAGCGATTAAGCGGTGTGTCGCCAGCGCGTTTTGAGACCAGGTTGATATTGCCACCCGTGACGCCAAATGGGCTGCTGCCATTGAGCATGGAAGCCGGGCCTTTTAATACATCGACCCGTTCATAAAAGTCAGGCGCAATACGGCGCAGGTCGGTCATGCCATATAAACCATTGATGCCCACCTGGTTGGTAAATAAAGGGAACCCGCGAATATGATAGGTTTCACTGTCGCCATATTCCGCCATGGCGCTGCGGGTAGAAGGATCTGCAGCAATAATATCAGCCAGGCGTCTTGCTTGTTGGTCAAGCACGAATTCTTCAGTGTAGCTTTGTGTGCTAAACGGTGTTTCGAAAATATCGACATTGCCAAGAATACCCATGCGGCTGGCTTTTGCCACTTGGCCACCTGCAAAGGGCTGAGACAGGGTGTTAGTGGCGCGTGAACGGCTTGCGCTGACATTGACTTCGGGTAAGGTGTCGGTGTGTGCAGCGACTGGCCTTGGCACAATAATGATGGCGCCATTCGTGGCTTTGGCTTCTAAAGCGGTATCTTTCAGCAATTGTTGCAGGGCTTGCTCGCGCGTTAACAATTTTTTGATGGCAGGCACCGTTTTGCCTTTGACCTGGTTTGCATCAAAGGTCAGGGTAATTGCTGATTGTTTTGCTAAGGCATTGAGAGCATCTTCAAGCTTGCCTGCTGGTAATTTGAAGTCAAATACCTGATTTTCTTCGGCATAGGCCGCGTTGGAGTAGGTGACGGTGAAACCAGCACTCACACTTGCAATCAATGCCGCATGCAAGGCGGTTGAAATATGTTTGCGGAAAAATGGTTTTTGTTGATGTGATTGCCCGGGCATTGCGTTAAACCTCTGTGTAAATGAGAGAAATAACCCTATGCCGAATAACTGGGCAAAAACCCGCAGATTTATTGGAATTATTTTTTTCTGATAAGCAATTGCCCGTGCTGCCGGGTGATGTGGATAGGCAAGGTGTGGCCCAATGTTTGTAAAGCATGTTCGGCCGGGTCATTACGATTGAGCTGAAATACGCCAGATACAACCAGGTTGCCGGTATTGTCTTCATAGCTGAGTGGCAGCGCTTGATAACGTGAGAGCTCGGTCATCAAGTGCTCTAAGCACATTTGTTTAGCGATAATGACGCCATCTACCCAAGCCATTGGATCAGAATGCGGTGTCTCAGCTTTAATTGGTAAAGCGCTTGCCCCTTGCATGCGGTAGGTGTCATTGGCGTATGCTCTGACTTCTGGCTGCTGCGCGACATGCATGGCCACAATCCCCTCGGCCACATGCAGTTGAGTGGTGTTTGCTTGCTGGTATACCGAAAAGCGGGTGCCTATGGCTTCAAATTTTGCCTGCGCCGTATTGACCCAGAAGTGGCGACGTCCAAACAACGCGTCAGTATCGTGGCCGGTGATGAGATAGACTTCACCGTGGTTGAGCACAATTTCACGTTTCAACAGGGTGTATCGCACATCTACACTGGAATTGGTATTCAGCATGAGTTGCGTGCCATCTGCCAGTTGGAACGTCGCGCGCTGACCAATGTGGGTGGCATAGTGTATTGGCTGTTGCCATGGCGAAACTTGATTGATCAGTAAGGCGGCTGCAAGCAGTGTGACCGTCGTCATCGCCAACGCTTTGAGTTTAGGCTTGCGCTGCCTTGCCGTGATAGTTTGTGCATCAGCACGCGCAATGGTGTTCGCGACAAGCTGCCTGGATTGCGTTGGAATAGCTGTGAAATTTTGCTCCATGGCATGCAGTGTTTGCCAGGCGTGCTCATGCATGGGATCAAAAGCCCGCCATTCCTGAAAACGCTGTTGGTCAACATCGCTTGCTGTACCTGAATTTAACTTGACTGACCAGGCGATCAATTCATCCATAATGTCAGGGGGGATGCTGGCAGATGTACTGATTGGGCGAGCGTTGAGTGTAGGCATGGGGCGTAGTTTGCTTGGGATGTATTAAGCGCGCGGCACGGTTAATAGGTGGCGTAGTGCCTCGGCCATGTAAGTTTCAACCGTACGCAAGGAAATACCGAGTCGCATTGCAATTTCAGGATAGGTCAGTCCTTCCAGTTTCGACAGTAAAAAAGCATTGCGCACATTCGGTTTTAGTCCACGGAATAAGAGATCTATCTGTAGCAGGATTTCAAGCATGGCAAGATGCTCTTCTGGGGAGGGCGCCAAGGATACTGGTAAATGCCTGATCGCGTCCAGATAGGCTTGTTCTAATGCGCTTTTGCGAAATTGATCCACCATCAGCCCATGCGCCACGGTGCTCAGAAAAGCCCGTGGCTCCTGAATGTGCGTCAATGTGGATGGTTTGGCAACCAGCTTCAGGAACGTATCATGTGCAAGATCATTCGCATGATGAACGCAGCCAAGACGTCGTTTTAACCAATTGACCAGCCAAGTGTGGTGCGCATGATAAAAAGTGCGTAGCGCTTGTTGAGGAGTAGCATCCGCTGCGGGCATGAGGGTTTGTTGATGTAATGATAACTATTCTCATATAATATGCATGGAGCATACGACTGTCAACCAAGCACGGGTGACAGGCATTCTGTATGATTGGCATCTATGATGATACGCATGCTTGTTTTTCTGTGGACATTACCAACGACCTTGATAGGCCTGGCTGCTGGTCTGCTGTGGATATTATTGGGGGCGAAGGTACGCATCAGCCATGGCGTGGTTGAGGTGCATGGTGGCCGGATGGCAACGTGTATGTTACAGCTGGGTGGGTTCGCTGCCATGGCCTTGGGGCATGTGATTATCGGCTGTTCGCCTAGCGTATTGGATCAGTTGCGCACGCACGAACATGTGCATGTCAAGCAAGCTGAGCGCTGGGGGATATTGTTTATTCCAGCTTATTTGCTGGCAGGGTTGTGGCAGCTATCGCGTGGCCGACATGCTTACTATGATCATCCGTTTGAGAGAGAAGCTTTTGCGGCAGAGCGCGCGGAAGGTTTTGCTTGTGATCAAAAAGGGGTTGAGTAGTGTTGTTTGACGTAATAAAAAACGCCAGCTTGACTGGCGTTTTTGGGGTGCTAAATAAGCAACTAAATCAACAGGTTTAGTACAAACTTTCCCAGAATTTCCACCAGACTTTTTCATCTTCATTAATTTTGCCGGTGATCATCGGATTTTCAGGGTAATTGGTTTTCAAAATACGCAATGTATCACCTTTCAGGTCAGCCATATCCATCGCATCGTAGGCGCTAATCATGGTCACCAGGGCGTCCTCCACTGAGCTGGAGTTCGGGTAGGTTTCCAAGACATATCTGGAGCGGTTGAGTGCTGCGACATAGGCTTTGCGTTGCATGTAGTAACGTGCCACGTGCATTTCGTGCATGGCCAAGGTATTCACCAGGTAAATCATGCGCTGGGTCGAGTCTTTGGCATAACGGCTGGTCGGAAAACGCTCAACCAGTTCCTTGAATGCGTTAAATGACACGCGCAGGGTTTTCGGGTCGCGGTCGTTGATTTCCTGCTTGGTGTATTTCTCCATAATGCCGCGCTCGTTAAATGTCGCCAGGCCTTTGAGGTAATAGGCGTAATCGAGGTTGGGGTGGTTAGGATGTAGCTTGATAAAACGATCAACGGCGGATAAGCACAGCACTGGCTCAGATTTTTTATAGTAGGCATAAGCCACTTCCAACTGCGCTTGCGTGGCATAGGCGCCATGCGGATAGCGTGCTTCCAGTTTCTGGAAATATTCAATGGCTTTGTCGTAGTTTTTGTCGGCCATTTTCTCCTGGCCTGCAGCGTAGAGGCGTTGTTCTGCCCAGCCCTTGGTCTCATCTGGCGGGTTCGGATTGCCGAAAATGGCACAAGCACTCAAAGCCAGCGCGGTGATCAAAATAAAAGCACGCGTGAACAGGGTGTTAAGCGGTAAAATGCGAAGCATGTTGTTTAATGTTGTTTTATCAAAGGAAACTCAGGGCATTATAACTGATGCTGTTTGAAAATATGAAAGAAAGCGCCTCCTTACATCTGGTCGTTCCTGGCAATCTTGGCGGGCAGCGTCTCGATCTGGCTTTGCAGCAAATGTTGCCGGATCATTCTCGCAGCCGATTACAGGCTTGGATCAAAGAAGGGCTGGTCTTGCTGGATGGCAAAGCACCAACAGCTAAAACCAAAGTCTGGGGCGGTGAGACGCTGGTCGTCACGCCACCTAAAAATGCACAGGAAAACGCATTTGAGCCTGAAGATATTGACTTGAATGTTGTCTATGAAGACGATGCCCTGATCATTATAAACAAGCCAGCCGGGCTGGTGGTGCATCCGGCTGCCGGTAACTGGAGCAGCACGCTGCTCAACGCCTTGCTGTTTCACTGGCCGTCACTCAAAGAAGTGCCGCGGGCAGGTATTGTGCACCGGCTGGATAAAGATACCAGCGGTTTGCTGGTGGTGGCCAAAACGCTGGAAGCGCAAACCAGCCTGGTGCGCCAGTTGCAGGCCCGTACTGTTAAGCGCGAATACCGCGCGATTGTGTGGGGGCAGTTGTGGCGTAACGGCAAGGTCGACCAGCCGGTTGGCCGCCACCCGCATCACCGTACCAAAATGGCGGTGATCCGTCGCGGCCGTCCGGCCATCACGCATTACGAAATCCTTGAGCGCTTTGGCACCAACACTTATCTGCGCTGTAACCTGGAAACTGGCCGTACGCACCAGATCCGCGTGCATTTGCAGCATCTGAAAGCGCCCATGGTGGGGGATCCGATGTATGGCATCGGCAATATTATTCCGCACAAAATGATGACGCCAGAACTGCGCGAGGTGATTGGCAACTTTAAACGCCAGGCGTTGCACGCTATTAAATTGGGCTTGATCCACCCGGTCACCAATGAGCCGATGGAATGGCAGATTGAATTGGCCGACGATATGCGTGAGTTGCTCGAAGCCATGCGCGTGGTCAAGCCGGTGGAAGAACTGCCGCCCCCGGATTTTAATGTCGATGAAAACGGCCTGTTTGTTGGCGACGATGACGAAGATTGGGGCGACGACGACTTTGATGATGACGCCGAATTGGATGGTGAGGATTGGGCTGACGAGGACGAATAATGACTGGCTTAGCATTCATCACGCCTGACTGGCCCGCGCCTGCCAATGTGAAAGCCTTGCAAACTACACGCAATGGTGGGGTGAGCATGGGCGTGTATGCCAGTTTGAATTTAGGCGATCATGTCAAAGACCAGCCACAGCATGTGGCGGCCAATCGGCAATTATTGAGCGCTTATATGCCCAGCGAACCGGTATGGTTGAACCAGGTGCACGGTGTGCGGGTGATTGACGCCGCTTTGTCCTCCTGCCTGGAAAGTGCAGATGCCAGCTTCACCAGCCGTAAACAGGTGGTGTGTGTGACCATGACCGCAGATTGCCTGCCAGTGTTGCTCTGTGACCAGGCCGGAACGGCCGTGGCAGCCATCCATGCGGGTTGGCGAAGTTTGTGCGATGGCGTGATTGAAGCGACCATCGCTGCCATGCCGGTGTCGGCTAATCAACTCATGGCCTGGCTGGGGCCCGCCATTGGCCCGGAAGCATTTGAAGTGGGCGGTGAAGTGCGGGCGCAGTTTATGGCGCAAGATACTCAAACCGAGCTTGCTTTTAAGGCCAAAGGCGATAAATGGCTGGGAGATTTATACACCATTGCCAGGCAGCGTTTGCAAACATTAGGCGTGACGCAGGTATATGGTGGCGGACGCTGCACCTATAGCGAGCCGGAGACTTTCTTCAGCTTCAGGCGTGATGGGGATACTGGCCGCATGGGTAGCTTTATCTGGCTTGAATAAATTTCTTGCCACAGAGGTCACAGAGCGCACAGAGAAAAGCACTTTTAGTGAAGCTGCCTAGGAGAGGCCACCATAAAGATGGTCTTTAGGTTTTCCTCTGTGTTCTCTGCGACCTCTGTGGCTAAATAATAAAAAAGTCATTCTTACGATTCACTCACAGTATTTTATGAAACAGCATTTAATTTTTGATTTAGACGGCACATTGATTGATTCTGCGCCAAGCATCCTGCATTGTTTTGGCCTGGCGTTCAGCACCACCAATACGCCTTTGGCAGCACCGTTGACGCATGATGTGATCGGCCCGCCGCTGATGGAAACACTGAAGCGGCTTTCAGGTAGCGAGGATGCTACCTTATTAAACACACTGGCGACGGCTTTCAAGCAACATTACGATACCGCCGGTTGCTTGCAGTCCGTGGTGTTTGATGGCGTGCCAGCCATGTTGCAGAAACTGCAAGCACAGGGCTACCAGTTATATATTGCGACCAATAAGCGCTTTTACCCGACCGAAAGAATTATGGCGCATCTTGGCTGGCAGGCGTTTTTCACCGGCGTGTATGCATTGGATTATTTTAACCCGCCACTTAAATCCAAAGCTGAGATGATAGGGCGCGTGGTGGCAGACAACGGTTTGGCGGTAGACGATTGTTTGTATATTGGCGACCGTCTGGAAGACGGCATGTCAGCCGATGCCAACCAGATGGATTTTGCGCTGGTGAGCTGGGGCTATGCGGGCGATGTCGCCATGCGTAAACCACACTGGCAAAACTGCGCCAAGGTGCAGGACCTTGCTGGTTTAATCTCAACTTTATAGACTTTTTCATTATGCTCAAACGATTACGTGTTCGGCGCCATCCGGCAAGCTTTAGTACGGGTGTTGACCCTTTGTTGAGTGGTCAACGGGTCTGGCCGAATATTTTGCTGGTGGTTAGTCTGACGACATTAATCGCTGCGGGCATGTATCTGGATTGGGATGCCCGCGTATTAGCAGGCGTGGCCGTGCTGGTCGGTTTGGTGTCCGGGCTGTTTGTCTGGCTGGTAGGCTTGATCGGCCTGGTGCCACTGATTGGTCCCATTATCGTGAAAGTGCTGAGTTTCGGTTTTATCTGGTTGCTGAATGCGATGGGTTATCTGGTTTCTTATGTCGTGATCCGGCGCGGCTATTCACGTGATGTGCTGACTTATCGCGGACTGACCATGGCCTTATTGATCGGTATTGTCATTGGCTATATCGTGGCGCAGTTTATTTAGCGCTTGATCGCCTGCTATAACCTAGGTTCTGGTAAAGGTTAACTATTTGTTTATGCTTTGTTTTTTTGATAACTCACGTATAATGCGCGCCTTCCAGCGATAAACACTGCATGATTGCCTTGACCACATTACTTTCTGACATTTCACCCTTTACCGGCATGGTGCTGGCTTGTTTGCTGGGCGGAGTCTTAAGCGTCTGTGTCGCCGCGATCTTTGCGCTCAATGCCAAAAAACATTGGGTGCCTTTGTTGGTAAGTTACGCCATTGGTGCCTTGCTGGCTGCCGTGTTTCTCGAAATCTTGCCGCATGCGATTGAAACCAGCCCCAATATAGAAGCCATGACCGCCACCATGCTGTTTGGCGTGTTGTTGTTCTTTACCCTGGAAAAACTGGTGTTATGGCGCCATTGCCATGGTGAGCATTGTGAAATGCATGCCATGCATGATGAAGCGCATTGCCCTGAGTTACATCCGGAACAGCTGGCGGGCAAGAAACCACAAGGTGCGATCAAATTTAAATTGCCACAGGCTCAGCCAGCGCAGGTCGTCGGGCATAATCATGGTCATGCGCACGATGGCGGCCGCAGTGGCTTGATGATTATGGTTGGCGATACCTTTCATAATTTTGTCGACGGTATCCTGATTTGTGCGGCCTTTATGGTTGATATGCAAGTCGGGTTGGTGACGGCATTGGCGATTATTGCGCATGAGATTCCACAAGAGGTGGGTGATTTCCTGATTTTGCTGCACTCCGGCTACAGCAAGAAAAAAGCATTCTTGTTTAATATAGGGTCCAGCCTGGCAACCCTGGCAGGTGGTTTACTGGCCTATCTGGCCTTAAACCTGGTGCAGCAATGGGTGCCATATATCCTCAGTTTGGCTGCCGCCAGCATGCTGTATGTGGCCGTGGCCGATTTGATTCCGGGCTTGCATAAACGCACGGCGTTGCGCGATACCCTGAGTCAGTTATTGTTAATTGTGTTGGGTGTGGCATCGGTCGCCCTGACCAAATGGTTGGTAGAAGGTTAAGAGAGAATCATTATGCAAAGTTCGCCTAAAGTCGGTTTTGTCTCCCTAGGTTGTCCTAAAGCCGGGTCTGACTCCGAGCGCATTTTGACCCAGCTGCGTGCTGAGGGCTATGAAATCAGTAATAGTTATGAGCAGTCTGACCTGGTGGTGGTCAATACTTGTGGCTTTATTGATTCTGCCGTGCAGGAATCACTGGATGCAATTGGTGAGGCACTCAACAAGAACGGTAAAGTGATTGTGACTGGCTGTCTGGGCGCCAAAAAAGACGTCGTTACCGGTGCGCACCCCAGCGTGCTGGCGGTGACTGGCCCGCATGCGCTGGAAGAAGTCATGGGCCACGTCCACACACATCTGCCCAAGCCACATGATCCTTATATTGACCTGGTGCCGCCACAAGGCATCCGCCTGACGCCTAAGCATTATGCTTACCTCAAGATTTCAGAAGGCTGTAACCACCGTTGCAGCTTCTGCATTATCCCGAGTATGCGTGGTGACCTGGTCAGCCGTCCGATTGGTGATGTACTCAACGAAGCCGAAAGCCTGGTCAACGCCGGTGTGTCAGAAATCCTGGTGATTTCACAAGATACGTCAGCGTATGGCGTGGATATGAAGTTCCGTAAAGGCTTCTGGAACGGCCGTCCGGTCAGGACCCATATGACTGAACTCAGTAAATCACTGGGCGAGCTGGGTGTGTGGGTGCGCTTGCATTATGTCTACCCTTATCCGCATGTGGATGATGTGATTCCGTTGATGGCGGAGGGCGCGATTTTGCCGTATCTGGATGTTCCGCTGCAACACGCCAGTCCACGCATTCTCAAATCCATGAAACGCCCGGCCAGTAGCGAGAACAACCTGGCGCGTATCAAGGCCTGGCGCGATATCTGTCCTGAAATCGCCATCCGTAGTACTTTTATCGTCGGCTTCCCGGGTGAAACCGAAGACGACTTTAAAATGCTGCTCGACTTTATGGAAGAGGCACAGCTGGATCGTGTGGGTTGCTTTGCCTATTCTGCCGTCGATGGTGCAGTGGCGAATGCCTTGCCGGATCAGGTGGCTGAAGAAATCAAGCAGGAACGTTTAAGCCGCTTTATGGAGGTGCAAGAGCGTATCAGCGCCGCTAAAGTAGCTGCTAAGATCGGTAGCCTGCAAACCGTGTTGGTGGATGAGCTGACTGAAGATGATGAGGGCAATGTCATTGCTATCGCGCGGACGAAAAGTGATGCGCCGGAAATTGATGGTATTGTTTATCTGCAGGATGCAGATGGCTTGAATCCGGGTGATTTTGTCGATGTGCAGATTGTGGACTCGCAAGGGCATGATTTGATCGGTGCGCCGCCAGAGGATTAAGCAGCCAGGATGTTATCCGCTGGATCAAGTCGTAAAAAATGCCGCTATTGCGGCATTTTTTATTGTTGATGTCGCTTAGGCGATCACTGCCGGTCGTTCACAATCGGCGCGCTCGGCAAATACATCTAGCGTAAACGGGCAGCGCTTGAGCTTTTGTTGCGCTGTTTTGCGTTTGCCAGCCTGTTGCAGGTTGACGTAAGGCGTTTGGCTTAAACGCACATAGCCGGATTGCAGCAATTTGCTGGCCGTGGTTTCAAACTGGCTCAACGGGTTATCCATATTTTGCAAGGTAATGCCTAGCTTGTGCACGGCGACCACATGATAAATCGCACTGGTCTGGCCAAGTGCGGCAGGTTTGCCATAAAGCTCGCCGACATGAATATCGTTGCTGAAAGTAGGGGATTGCGTCATGGCTGCATCATATCGCGTTTGCCTGCTGGCTTCAATCTGGTTGCGGCTGTTTTGCACCAAGCTTAGGAGTCAGGCAGGAGTGCGGCTGCCATGTTAAAATGGCAGGCTTGAGCGTTCAGAGAGTCATCATGTCACCAGCTGTTAAAACCCGTTTTGCACCTAGCCCTACCGGATATCTTCATATTGGCGGCGCACGTACTGCCTTGTTTTCATGGGCGTATGCCAAGCGCCATGGTGGACAATTTATCTTGCGTATTGAAGATACCGATGTCGCGCGTTCAACACCAGAGGCGGTGCAGGCGATTCTGGATGGCATGGCATGGTTGCAACTGGATCATGACGAAGGTCCGTTTTACCAGATGCAGCGCATGGATACTTACAAGAAAATCATCCAGAAAATGCTGGATGAGGGTCATGCTTATTATTGCTATTGCAGCAAAGAAGAGCTGGATGCCTTGCGTGAAACGCAAATGCAGCAGGGCGTAAAGCCGCGCTATGATGGCCGCTGGCGCCCGGAGGCCGGTAAGGTCTTGCCGGAGGCGCCCAAAGATGTACCGCCTGTTGTGCGCTTTAAAAATCCGACCACTGGTGTGGTTGCATGGGACGATATGGTCAAAGGCCGTATCGAGATTGCCAATGCCGAGCTGGATGACCTGATTATTGCGCGTGCTGACGGCACGCCCACTTATAATTTCTGTGTCGTGGTCGATGACTGGGAAATGGGCGTGACGCAGGTGATCCGTGGTGATGACCACGTCAATAACACGCCGCGTCAGATCAATATGTTGCAGGCTTTGGGCGCGCAAGTGCCTCAATATGCGCATTTGTCCATGATCCTCGGTGATGACGGCCAGAAATTATCCAAGCGCCATGGTGCGGTGAGTGTGATGCAGTATCACGAAGACGGTTATCTGCGTGAAGCGGTGCTTAACTACCTGGCCCGCTTGGGCTGGTCACATGGTGATGATGAAGTATTCAGCATGGAGCAGTTCTGTGCGTGGTTCGATCTGGACCATATCACGCCTTCTGCGGCGCAGTTTAATACCGAGAAACTCAACTGGCTCAATGCACATTACATTAAAAGCTTGCCACTAGCGCAAATTGCGGACGAAGTGAAGCCGCGCCTGGCTGCGCTGGGTATCACGGAAACGCAGTCGCCAGACTTGCTGGCGGTGTTGAATTTATACCGTGAGCGGGCTAACAACCTGAATCAACTGGCAAAAGAAATTGCGTTCTTCTACCAGATGCCTGCGATCAATGAAGCAGATGCGACCAAACATATCCAGGAAGAAACGTCTGCCTATATCGAAAGCTTTTTGCAAAAGACTCAAGATTCTGCCTGGACTGCCGATAACTTACACGATGCGCTAAATCAGGTCGTGGCTGAGCAACAGATTAAATTTCCCAAATTGGCCATGCCATTACGGGTCGCTTTAATCGGGATTGCACAGTCGCCCAGCATTGATCAGGTGATGTCAATATTGGGTAAAGAGGCCTGTTTGCAGCGTATTCGCGCATTATTTCCAAAAAAATAAGGTGCGGGGATTGAAATTGGAACAAATTAGTACAATCATAGTCATTATGAGGGATTGGTGTTCAAGATAATAAAACTCCAATACGATTAAAACAAACAAGGAGCAATTCTATGAATAATAAAGGCCAAATGTTACAAGACCCTTTTCTGAACGCCTTAAGAAAAGAACACGTGCAAGTGTCTATTTATCTGGTTAATGGTATCAAGTTGCAAGGTCAGGTTGACTCTTTTGACCAATATGTGATTTTGTTAAAAAATACAGTGACCCAAATGGTGTACAAGCACGCCATTTCAACCATCGTTCCAGCGCGTCCAGTCAGTTTGGCGCCACACGAAACAGCACAAGAATCTTAATGCATGTTTGATAGGCCAAGCGGCGGAGATGCCGTCGTTCTGGTCAGCGTCAATTTTGGTGATGCTGACTACGAAGAAAGTTTGCAAGAACTCCGCCACCTCGCCGGCACTGCCGGATTGAATATCTCAGCGACGCTGGAAGGCAAGCGTCAGGCACCCGATCCCAAATATTTTATCGGCTCTGGTAAGGCAGATGAGCTCAAGGCATTGTTGGCCGCGCACGATAGCAAAGTGGCTGCCTTTAATCATGACTTGAGCCCGTCGCAGCAGCGCAACCTCGAAAAACTGCTCGAAGCACGCGTGGTTGATCGCACCGGTCTCATCCTGGATATTTTTGCCCAGCGTGCGCAGTCGCACGAGGGTAAGTTGCAGGTAGAGTTGGCGCAGCTGGAGCATCTGTCTACACGGCTGGTGCGTGGCTGGACCCACCTTGAACGCCAAAAAGGTGGTATCGGTGTGCGTGGCGGCCCAGGTGAAACACAGTTGGAGCTGGATAGACGTATGCTGCGCGTACGCGTCAAGCAACTGCGTGAAAAACTGGACAAACTCAAGCAGCAGCGCGGGATGCAGCGGCGTGCACGCAAACGCTCCAACCTGATGACCGTGTCTCTGGTCGGCTATACCAACGCTGGTAAATCGACCTTGTTTAACCGTTTAACGCATTCTGGCGTCTATGCGGCAGATCAGCTATTTGCCACGCTTGATACCACTTCACGCAAAATGCATCTGCCTGATGGCTATCCCGTGGTGCTTTCAGACACGGTTGGTTTTATCAAGCATTTGCCCACCACGCTGATTGAAGCCTTTGGTGCGACGCTGGAAGAAGCGGCACAAGCAGATTTATTGCTGCACATTGTCGATGTCGCCAGCCCTAACCGCGATAATCAAATTGAGCAGGTCAACATTGTGCTGAACGAGATTGGCGCCGCCAATGTCCCACAGGTTCTGGTGTTGAACCAGATAGACCGCATGGGCATGGCGCCAGGAATTGATAGAGACGAGTATGGTAACATCCGTACAGTGCGCGTCTCGGCACGAGAGGGTACTGGTATTGATGATTTACGCCAGGCGCTGTTGGAACATCAGCAATATTTGAAAAAACTGAGCACTGAAGAGCGTGCTTATGTTTAAAAGATCAAAAAAACACGGAGTACTAGCATGAGAAAATTCCCCGGCTTTTGGAATAAGAATAACGAAGGCCCGCCTGACCTGGATGAGGTATTCAAGGATTTGAATCAAAAGCTGAATCGTTTGTTTGGCAACAAAGGCGGACAGGGTGGCCCACGTGGCAGTTCACCTGCACCGCAACCATTGCCAGTGGCGCCTATTTTAGGCCTGGTCGCGCTTATTTGGCTGGGCTCAGGCTTTTATATTGTTGATCAGGGTTCGCGTGGTGTGGTATTGCGTTTCGGCCAGCATGTTGAGACCACCATGCCTGGTCCGCGCTGGCATTTGCCTTTCCCGATTGAAACCATCGAAAACGTGAACCTGGAGCAGGTGCGTACCATTGAAATGGGCTATCGCTCATTTGAAGGCGAGTCTGGCCGCAGCAAAGAGCTCAGAGAGTCTTTGATGCTGACCGATGATGAAAACATCATCGACTTGCAAGTTGCGGTGCAATATAACCTGAAGTCTGTTGAGGATTACCAGTTTAGCAACCGTTCGACTGAAGAAAGCGTACGTGGCGTAGCAGAAACCGCGATTCGTGAAATCGTTGGTAAAAGCAAAATGGACTTTGTGCTGTATGAAGGCCGTGATGATGTGGCGGCCAAAGCCAAAAAGCTGATGCAGGACATGCTGGACAGGTATAAATCCGGCATCAATGTGGTTAACGTGACCATGCAGAATGCGCAACCACCAGAGCAGGTGCAAGCCGCGTTTGATGATGCAGTGAAAGCCAAGCAGGATCTGGAGCGCCAGAAGAACGAAGGCCAGGCCTATGCGAATGACGTAATTCCTAAGGCGCGAGGCACTGCCTCTCGTTTGACCGAAGAGGCGGCAGGTTACAAATTGCGTGTAGAAAACGAAGCCAAAGGTAATGCTGACCGATTCGAGCAGGTGCTGTCGCAATATAACAAAGCGCCGGAAGTGACACGCCAGCGTCTGTATCTGGATGCGCAAGAGCATATATTAGCCAATACCAGCAAAGTGCTGGTAGATCAGAAGGGTGGCAATAGCCTGCTGTATTTGCCGCTGGATAAACTCATGACCATGAGTGGTGCAGGCAATAATGCGGCATCTGCACCTGCGACAACGGCTGACAAGCCTGTGCAAGAACCACAAGCCGACGCAAGCACCTCGGATCGCTCGCGTGATGCGATGAGAAGCCGCGATCGTGAATATCGCTAGATTGCCCTGAAGGAATATACATTATGAGAAATATTGGAAGTCTGTTAATCGGGGTGTTTGTTCTACTGGTGATCATTACCTCTTCGGCCTATACCGTTGACCAGCGTGAATATGCACTGGTGTTCCGTCTGGGTGAGATCGTGTCTGTCAAGAGCGAGCCCGGCCTCTACTTCAAGATGCCTATGGTGGAAAATATCCGCTATTACGACAAACGCATTCTGACCCTGAACTGGGAAGAGCCAGACCGCTTTATTACCAGCGAGAAGAAAAACGTCTTGGTGGATTCATTTGTGAAGTGGCGCATTGTTGACCCATCCAAATACTATGTGTCTGTGCGTGGGGATGAAGTCCAAGCTGAGCGTCGCCTGTCGCAAATGGTGAATGATGGTTTGCGTGCCGAGTTTGGTAAGCGCACGATTCATGATGTGGTATCTGGTGAGCGTTCCGAAATCATGGAGATTCTGCGTCAGCGTGCCGACAAAGAAAGCCGCCAGATGGGTATCCAGATTCTGGATGTACGTTTGCGCCGCGTCGACTTGCCAAAAGAGGTGAGTGAGTCTGTGTATCAGCGTATGGAAGCCGAGCGTAAGTCGGTGGCCAACGAGTTGCGTTCACAAGGTGCCGCGGCGGCTGAAAAAATCCGTGCGGATGCCGACAGACAGCGTGAAGTGATTATTGCCGAAGCTTACCGTGATGCGCAAAAGGTCAAGGGCGAGGGCGATGCCAAGGCGTCTGAAGTTTACGCACAGGCATTCGGTAAAAATCCCGAGTTCTATGCTTTTTACCGCAGCCAGGAAGCTTATAAAAACAGCTTCAAGAGCAAGTCTGACGTGATGGTCATCGATCAAAGCTCTGACTTCTTTAAATATATGCGTAGCAGTGGCAAGAAGTAATTTCTTGCCTGTGGCTGCTTAGCTGACTTGTCGATGAACTGGTGGTGGCTGATTGGTGGTGTATTGCTGATTGAAGGCTTGATGCCACTGCTGTTTACCCGCGCATGGCGTCAAACATTTGAAAAGCTATTGCAGTTGCAAGATGGCCAGATACGCTTTGTTGGCTTTGCCTCCGCGGCGATCGGCCTGCTTATTTTGTGGCTGAACCGTTAAATACCAGCTTGAAGTAAAAAAGCACGCATGATGGCGTGCTTTTTTATTGGTTTTCTACGCAAGACCTGAAGATCGCCATTGCTAAAGCCGTGCTTTAGATAGGGGTTTGCGGGTATAATGGCGGGATGCATAATTGGTTACTTCCTGAATATATTGAAGACGTATTGCCTGCTGAAGCGGCGCGTCTTGAGTCTTATCGCCGACAATTGCTGGACTTGTTCCGCGTCCATGGTTACCAATATGTGGTGCCGCCGATGATGGAATACGTGGAGTCTTTATTGACCGGCACTGGCCATGATCTGGACATTGCGACCTTTAAAGTGGTTGACCAGTTAACTGGTCGCCTGATGGGTTTGCGTGCGGATACCACCCCACAAGCCGCGCGCATCGATGCGCATATGTTGAACCATCAAGGCGTTTCGCGCCTGTGCTATGCCGGTACGGTGTTACGTACCAAGCCCGATGGCCTGGCACGCACACGCGAGCCATTGCAATTAGGCGCTGAGCTGTATGGTCACGCCGGGATTGAGAGCGATATTGAAGTACAGCGACTGATGGTGAAAGCCTTGCAGTTGTTAGGCATGCGCACTTTGTTCGTAGACCTGAGTCACGCAGCGGTTTTTGCCAGCCTCTCGCATATGGCACAGTTGGGTGTACAGCAGGAGCAGGCTTTGCAGGCGGCTTTACAGGCAAAAGACATTACCCTGGTAGAACAGCTAGTCATTAGTTTGCCTGAAAAATCCCGCCAGGCTTTTATTGCGCTGACGCAGTTGAACGGTGGTATTGAGGTGCTGGACCAGGCGCGTGATGTGTTGCCTGAATCTGAAGAGATTGAGCAGGCTTTACGTGAGTTGGAAGCCGTGGCCAAAACGCTGACCACGGATGATGTCACCGTCACCATTGATTTGAGCGAGCTGCGTGGTTATCACTATCACAGCGGCATGGTGTTTGCGGCATACGCCAAAGGCTATGCAGGCCCGATCGCATTGGGCGGGCGTTATGACGAAGTAGGCGCGGCATTTGGGCGTGCGCGTCCGGCAACCGGATTTAGCCTGGATTTGCGTGGCGCATTGCAAGCATTGGGCCCGGCAACATTGCATAAAGGGATTCTGGCGCCGGCGGCTATAGAACCCGAATTATTGTCACTGATAGATACCTTACGTTCTCAGGGTCAGATTGTGGTGGAAGCATTGCCCGATATGCCTGTGAACTATTCTGAATTGGCTTGTGACCGCACTTTGCAAAAAGTAGATGGCCACTGGCAAGTGGTGGCTGTGTAACACAGCGCACCCTTTTTTGTTTTTACAAGATATTGATTGAACATGACACAATTTAAGCAAGCAAAAAACGTCGTTGTGATTGGTACCCAATGGGGCGACGAAGGTAAAGGTAAAATCGTAGACTGGTTGACGGATCACGCCCAGGGCGTGGTGCGCTTTCAGGGCGGTCATAACGCCGGTCATACCTTGGTCGTTGGTCAGGGCGCTGCACAAAAAGTGTACAAGCTCAACCTGGTGCCTTCTGGCATTGTGCGTGATGGCGTCAATTGCTATATCGGTAATGGCGTGGTGCTGGATACTACGCATTTGCTGCATGAGATTTCTACCTTGGAGCAAGGCGGCCTGGATGTTAAAAACCGCCTGAAAGTCAGCCCTGGCTGCCCATTGATTCTGTCACATCACGTTGCCGTGGATTTGGCACGTGAAGCCAAGCGTAGCGCCGAGAAAAAGATCGGCACCACCGGCAAAGGCATCGGCCCTGCTTATGAAGACAAAGTCGCTAGACGTGCTTTGCGTGTATACGACTTGTTCCATCCGGAACGCTTTGCCGAAAAATTGCGCGAAGTCATGGACTACCATAACTTTGTATTGACTAATTACCTGGGCGCAGCGGCTGTTGATTTTCAGCAGCAATATGATGCCAGTATGCAACACGCAGTTGCGTTGAAGCCTATGGTGGCGGATATTTCAGCGGCTTTGTATGAAGCCAATGCGCGCGGCGAACACCTGTTGTTTGAAGGTGCGCAGGGCACCTTGCTCGACGTTGACCATGGTACGTATCCTTATGTGACCTCCAGTAACTGTATCGCTGGCCAAGCCTCAGCGGGTACTGGTGTCGGCGCCAATATGTTGCATTATGTATTGGGGATTACCAAAGCCTACACCACCCGTGTGGGTGGCGGCCCTTTTCCGAGCGAGCTGGATATCGATACCGAAGGCGCGCCTGGTCACCAGATGTCTAACAAAGGCCAGGAAATCGGTACCGTGACACGTCGCAAGCGTCGTTGTGGCTGGTTTGATGCCGCCGCTTTGCGTCGCTCAGCCCGTATCAACGGTTTAACCGGCTTGTGCATTACCAAGCTGGATGTGCTGGATGGCATTGAGTCACTGGATATTTGTACCGGGTACAAACTGGATGGCAAAATCGTTGACATGCTGCCAGTTGGTGCTGATGATGTCGCGCGTTGTGAGCCTATCTACGAAACTGTACCGGGCTGGACTGAAACGACTTTTGGCGCAAAAACCTGGGATGCACTGCCTAAAAATGCACAGCATTACCTCAAGCGCCTGGAAGCTGTCTGCGGTGTGCCGATTGCGATTGTGTCTACCGGCCCAGAGCGTGACGAAACTATTGTCCTGCAACATCCTTTTGCTTAAGCATAAGAGTCCGTTGATATGAGTGCACAACGACTGGCCTGGGCAATTACGGGTTCTGGCCACTACTTGCGTGAATCATTGGCGATCCTGCAAACCTTGCAGGACGTGGATATCTATCTCAGTCGCGCTGCGTCTGAAATCATCCAGCAATACGGGTTCCAATCCGCGTTGGAAGCCACGGGTCACAAGGTTTATCAGGACAAAACGGCCAGCAGTGTGCCAGTCGAACGCTTTTATGAAGGTGTGTATCACACACTGGTGGTTTCGCCAGCAACCTCTAATACCATCGCCAAAATGGCCTACGGATTTTCTGACAGCCTGGTGACCAACCTGTTCGCGCAAGCGGGTAAAACACGTGTACACAGCATTTTGTTTGCTTGTGATACTGCCCCAGAGCTGGAATCTGAAGCGCCGCGCGATCATGTCGTAAAAGTATTCCCGCGCCAGATTGACCTCGACAACGTGGCTAAGTTAAAGCAGTTTGCTGATACCACGGTGGTCGAGGATATGGCTGCTTTGCAAAATGCCATTATGCAGCGATTGGCTGCATGCCATGATCTGCATTTGCACGATGGCATACAGGTGCTAGATACGCTCACAGAGTAAACCCATGACACGGCTGCTGTTCCTCACCGGAAAACTGGCAGAACACAGTCTGCGCCAAATATTGCAGTCCATTCAGGCTGACAGTAAACAGTCTCCTTTCGAGTATGAAGTCAAACAAATTGGCGTGTCTGTTGCTGCTTTGATGACGCCGCCTTTAATTGCACGACGTCTGGCAAAAGTGGAGAATATAGACAAGGTCATTTTGCCTGGCTTATGCCAAGGCGATTTGGCACTGCTTGAGGCGCAATGGGGCGTGCCGGTGGAACGAGGACCAAAAGACTTGAAAGATTTGCCACAATACTTTGGCCAGCAAGGTAAAGCGCCAGACCTGACGCAACATAGCGTCACCATTTTTGCTGAAATTGTCGATGCACCAGACCTCACTGTTGCGCAAATTGTGGCTAAGGCCAGCCATTTTCAGCAACAGGGTGCGGACGTGATCGACCTGGGCTGTCTGCCGGGTAAAGCCTTTGCCCATATGACAGACGCAGTACAGGCACTGAAAACGCAAGGTTTTCAGGTCAGTGTAGATTCCATGCGCGATGAGGACTTACTGGCGGCGGGGAAGGCGGGTGCCGATTACCTGCTCAGTTTGCATGAAAAGAATTTGTGGATTGCTGATGAAGTCGCGGCCACGCCGATCTTAATTCCGGCAGTACCTGGCAGTTTTGCCAGCTTGCAACGTGCGATTGAGCATTGCTTAAAGCGCGGCCGACGTTTTATTGCTGACCCGATTCTGGATCCTATTCATTTTGGTCTGACTGACTCCATTGTGCGCTATCACAAATTGCGCAAAAAATACCCTGATATTGCCATCATGATGGGCGTAGGCAACCTGACCGAGCTGACCGATGCCGATACTACTGGCGTCAATGCCTTGTTGTTTGGCATGATCAGTGAGTTGAATATCAACGCCGTACTGGCAACGTCAGTGAGTCCACATGCCAGCGAAGCGGTGGCTGAGGCAGATGTGGCGCGTCGCGTCATGTATCGTGCCAGCCAGGATAAGCGCCTGCCGCGCGGCTATTCGAATGGTTTGCTTGGCTTACATGATCGCAAGCCGTTCCCTTATAGTGCTGAAGAAATCATGGCAATGGCGAGCCAGATCAAAGATCCCAGCTTTCGCATTATGGTGAGCGAGCAGGGTGTGCATGTTTATAATCGGGATGGCATTCAGCACGACACGGATCCATACCGTTTTTACCCGACATTAAATGTGCAGGATGACGCATCGCACGCGTTTTACCTGGGTGTTGAACTGGCGCGCGCGCAAATCGCCTGGCAATTGAAAAAGCGCTATGTACAAGACGAATTGCTGGAATGGGGCGTGGCCTCGCTGCAACAAAACAAGAAGGCCAAAGTAGCCCACCGCGAGGCCTCTATCCAGGAACGTTTGGAGAACGCGCGCACCAAATCTAATGACAATACAACGCCTGATAGCCCTACATCGGGCACGGAATAATTTTCATGATTTATGAAACGATAGTGACTAGCTGTTCGGTGGATGGTGATGTGCATGTCGCACCATTTGGTATTCAATGGCATGAGGGCAGAGTACTCATCATGCCTTTTAAACCGTCTACTACTTTGCAGAATATCTTGCAGACCGGCTTTGCTGTCCTGAATCTAACTGACGACGTACGCGTGTTTGCTGCGGCAATTGCCAGGAAAACCGCCTTTGCTACCGAGGCGATCGCTAGCGGTCAAGGCGTCAGGCTCAAAGATTGTTTGGCGCATCATGTACTCAGTTTGCAGCAGATTGAAGAGGATGATGTACGTCCAAAATTGTGGATGCAAGTAGTGGAAAGTGCATCGCACGCACCATTTATGGGATTTAACCGCGCACAGGCAGCGGTGATTGAATTGGCCGTGCTGGTCAGCCGTTTGCATATGTTGCCGGTTGAAAAAATCAGCCAGGAAATGCAGTATCTGCAAATCGCCATTGATAAAACGGCCGGGCCACGCGAGCAAGAAGCCTGGCAATGGCTGGTCGATTGCGTTAACAACCACTTGGCGCAACAAAGCGGCATGCAACAAGCGTGAGTCAGTCTATGCAAGTACTTGTGAGTGTGAATTCCGTTGTCGAGGCACAACTCGTGCTGTCTGCCGGAGTACCATTAATCGATCTCAAAGAGACCAGTCATGGTGCATTGGCGGCATTGGATATAGATCGTTCAACCGCGATTATTGAAGCGATTCTCCAGCATAGGCAACAAACCGCGGCGACAGATATTGTCATCAGCGCAACGGTGGGCGACTACGGTGGCACGGTTGACGACCTTATGCAGATGATTACAAGCCGCCTGCAAATCGGGGTTGAGGTGATCAAGTTGCCAGAAGCTATCTGGGCTGAATCTCTCTATCAGCCGACAATTGTTGCCTTGCTTGCGCAGGGCCTTAAATTAATTGCTGTGATGCATCCTGACAGCCTGATGGCTGCCAATATGCAACAGCGACTACAGACTTTGGCGCAACAAGGGTACTGGGGCGTGATGGTGGATACGACACAAAAATCATGCGCATTGCTAGAGATCGTACCTATCGCTGCGCTCGCTGATTTTGTGCGGGCGGCAAAATCAGCACGCTTATTCGTCGGCATAGCCGGCGGATTATTGCTGGCGCATATCGAGCCGCTGTCTACATTGGCGCCAGATTATCTGGGATTTCGCAGTGGTTTGTGCGAAGGTGCACAAAGAGCGCGAGGCTTATTGACAGAGCGCGTGCACGAGCTGATTGCACGAGTGTCAGAAATTTGTTGAATAATTGGTCTCAAACCTAATAAATACGCCTTTGAGATGGCGCTTAGGGTTGCGTCTGTAGCGACCTTTGCGTATAGTTCAATTTGTAAGTTTTTTCAAAGATGTGGCAAAAAAGCCCAATAACGAAGGAGTCGATGAATGAAAAAAAGTTTTTTAGGCTTGGCAATTGCTTCTGCATTTGTGTTTGCATCGCAAGTTGCACAAGCTGAAGACATGTACCGTGGCGCTTGGTATGTTGTTCCAGGTGCAACCTACATGAACACTGACAATGATCTCGAAGCTGACAATGGCCGTGGCGGTTTTCTGTCTATCGGTAAAGAGCTGAGCGAGCACTGGGACATTCAAGGTCGTTTGGGCTACAACCGTGCTGATAATGATCTTGCCGGTGTGAGTGGTAAATACAAACAAACAGCTTTAGGTCTGGATGCATTGTATGTATTCAGCCGCGAAAAATTCCGTCCATTCCTGTTGGCAGGTCTTGGCGCAGCACGTAATGATGTTGATTACTCTGCTCCTGGTGCCGATATTGATGGTAAGAAAAATTCCTGGATGGCCAATGTAGGTTTGGGTGCTCAATACTTGTTTAACGATAAGTTTGGTATTCAAGCTGATGTGCGTCATCAATGGAGCCGTGCAAAAATTGATATTGCTGGCGTAGGTAGCGATACCGAAACGATTGGTAATACTTTGGTTAACCTGGGTGGTATCTTCCGCTTTGGCGCACCAGCACCAGTGGTTGCAGAGCCAACACCAGAGCCAACACCAGCACCATTGGCAGCCGCTGAACCAGCGCCGGCACCAGCACCAGCTCCGGTACCAGCACCAGTATGTAAGCCGCAAAACGAAACAGTGACAGTAAGTGCTGAAAAACTGTTTGGTTTCGATAAGGCTAACCTGCGTGAAGAAGGCCGTAAAGTTCTGGAAGAAACAGCTGCCAAGATCAAGGCTAACCCAGAAATTACTGCTGTGATCGTAACAGGTCATACAGACCGTATCGGTTCTGACGCTTACAACCAAAAGTTGTCTGAGCGTCGTGCTAAGCAAGTAGCTGATTACCTGATCGCTCAAGGTGTTGATAGCAATATCATCACTTCTGAAGGTAAAGGTAAAACTGAGCCAGTAGTTCAATGCGATGGCAAAAAAGTAAGCAAAAAATTGATTTCTTGCTTGCAACCAAACCGCCGCGTTGACATCCGCGCTGAAGGCACCAAACAAGTTGGTTGCCAATAATCAGAACTAGCTTCTGAGTAAAAAGCCACGCGTCAGCGTGGCTTTTTTTATGCCTGTTGTTTTGAGTCAGCCTTTTGCATGACTGGCTCAGTTATAATTCTGCAATGGTTGATACACACTTTATTATTAAAGCACGCTGGGTGATTCCCATAGATGCGAACGTAGACGCGAACCATACCCTCTTAGAGCAGCATGCCGTGTTGGTGGAGGCCGGGCAAATTAAAGCCATTGTGCCCAAGACTGATATCCCGGCATGGGCTGCTGATTGGCCAGTGGTTGACTGCTCCCAGCATGTATTGATTCCAGGGTTGATTAATCTACACGCACACAGCAGCATGAACCTGTTAAAGGGATATGCGGACGATTATGCACTGATGCCCTGGCTCAATGAGCATATCTGGCCGGCAGAAAAGCACTGGGTATCTAAATCGTTTGTGCATGATGGTAGCTTGCTGGCCAGTGCAGAAATGTTGAGTGGCGGTGTGACCACCTTCAATGACATGTATTTCTTCCCGCAAGCTACGATTGAGGCGGTGAAGCGAGCAGGCATGCGTGCCCATATTGGCCTGACCGTATTAGATTTTCCGACCAATTATGCAGCAACAGCTAATGATTACATCCGGCTAGGCACTGAGGTGCGAGACCAATATAAAACCGATCCGCATATCAGCTTCTCGTTTGCGCCACATGCCCCTTATACCGTGAGTGACCAGACCTTTGAGCAAATCTCAACCCTGTCTGAACAGCTAAACCTGGGTATTCATACCCACTTGCACGAAACACAGGCCGAGATCGCGCACAGTCTGGAGCAATATGGCATCAGACCATTGCAACGTTTGCGAGCACTGGGTGTGATTGGCCCGGCCACTGTATTAGCGCATGGTGTGCATCTTGAAACACAAGAGCTCGAATCATTATCGACATTAGGTGCACATATCGCGCATTGCCCGAGTTCAAATCTTAAGCTGGCCAGCGGCATTGCGCCGGTCGCCGCTGCATTAAGGGCTGGTATCAATGTCGGTTTGGGCACGGATGGTGCCGCCAGTAATAACCGCGTCGATATGTGGCAAGAAATGCACACGGCGGCATTACTTGCCAAAGTCGCAGATCAGAATGCAGAAGCCTTGCCTGCTTATCAGGCATTGGAAATGGCTACCCTGCATGGTGCACGTGCTTTGGGCTTGCAAGACAAGATTGGTAGTATTGCAGTCGGTAAACAGGCTGACCTGGTGGCAATAAGGCTGGACGATTTAAACAGTTTGCCTTGCTTTGATCCCATTTCGCATTTGGTTTATGTTGCGGGGCGCGAGCAGGTTACCCACACCTGGGTAGATGGTGAATTACGTTATCAGCGCACCGTGGACGGTCAAAGCCAGTTTGCAGGCATGGAAACTGAAGAATTACGGTCTATTGCATTGCAGTGGCAACTCAAGCTGCAATCCGCGCATAGCTAATCGCAGCAAATAAAGATCAAGCAAAAGGAGTGAGCATGGCGAATGTAGAAGCTGCAGAGGTAAACAAGTTTGCAGAGTTGGCGCATCAGTGGTGGGATATGCAAGGGGTATTCAAACCATTGCATCAATTGAATCCGTTGCGCCTGGATTATATCGATAGTCGCGCGCACCTCGCAGGTAAACAAGTGCTGGATGTAGGCTGTGGCGGTGGTATTTTAAGCGAGTCTATGGCACAGCGCGGCGCCCAGGTCTCCGGTATCGACCTGGCAGAGAAGTCTCTGCAGGTGGCGCAATTACATGCCTTGGAAGCCGGTGTGGCGCTTGAGTATCGTAATGTCGCAGTTGAAATTCTGGCGCAAGAAAAGCCGCAGGCTTTTGATGTAGTGACCTGCATGGAAATGCTGGAACATGTACCGGACCCTGCCAGTGTTGTGCGTGCCTGTGCTGCCTTGGTGAAACCAGGTGGTCATGTTTTCTTCTCGACCTTAAACCGTAATGCCAAGGCCTATTTGATGGCGGTGGTTGGTGCAGAATATGTGCTGAATTTGCTGCCAAAAGGCACACATGATTACAGCAAGTTTATCAAACCTTCCGAATTAGCGGCATGGATGCGTCAATCCGGGCTGGAGTTACAACACCAAACCGGTGTGACTTACCACCCGTTCAGCAAACAATATGCGCTGACGCTGGATACCAGCGTGAATTACATGCTACATGCGATTAAAGAAGCCTGACAGGACGTTAAATGCAAGCTGTATTGTTTGATTTAGACGGGACGCTGGTCGATACCGCCCCCGATTTAGGCTATGCCCTTAATTTGCAACGGGAGCGTCATGGCCTGGCATTTTTGCCAGAGACGACCATCCGCCCGTATGCATCACATGGCTCACGTGGGCTGCTGGAAATAGGGTTTGGCTTGTTGCCTACCGATGCTCATTTTGAAGCCATGCGTACGGAATATCTGGACTTGTATACGCAAGTGATGACGCGTCAACCTGTATTGTTTGACGGCATGGCCGAGGCCTTGCAGGCGATTGAGCAACGCGGCTTGCGTTGGGGCATCGTCACCAATAAACCACGCCGTTTTACCATGCCGATGGTGGCCCACATGGGGTTAGATGTCCGTGCCGGGGCCGTGATCAGTGGCGATGATGCGCCACAACCCAAACCCTCACCACAAACCCTGCTGCTGGCCTGCGAGCGTATGAATATAGATCCGCAAACCGTGTTGTATATTGGTGATGCCGAGCGTGATATACAAGCTGGCCAGGCGGCTGGTATGAAGACGCTGGTAGCCTTGTTTGGCTATTTGGCAAGCACTGACAATCCACAGGCGTGGGGTGCCGATGGCTGCATCCAGCAGCCTCAGGATTTGCTCGCGTATTTATAATCGATGATCTGCACCTTACTTGCGTGCGCTACTCAGCACAGCCATGGCCGCAATATTAATATCCGCGACCAGGATGCTTTCCAGCGTGCCTTGTTCATTGATAATAGGCAATGAGACGGTGAGGCAAAAGTCTTCAGTCGCCGTAGACAGGTAAATGGTGGAAATGTAAGGCGCATGTGACTCAGCCACTCTCTGGTAGTAGGCTTGCTGGCTTCTGTCTATGCCAGCACCACCTGCCTTGATTTTTCCATACATATTTGGGTTGATCCAGTTGGCGTAACGTTGCACGCCATTTGGTTCGAGCTCAAATATCACTTCAAAATAAGGGAATTCAGCAAAGCAGCTATCCAGATCATGTGAACCTGTTGAGCGTTGGATTTTCAATAGCGATTGCAGGGCGGATAGGGCTCTCTGTTGCCAGTCAGAGTAAAACTCTTTTTTAGGCAAAATGGTTTGTGGCGGCGTATCTTCTACCACCACGATACTGCCAAGATTGGCTTTGCCGATTTTCTTCAGCACGGCCGCTCGCTCGGCAGCCATGACGCTATTCTCCAGCAAGCCTTGTTTGCCATTCACCACCGCGATAGACACGCTGGCGACAGGGTGGTCTTTACCATCTTCGGTCGTGAAAAATCCACGCTCAAGGTCACTGGCATCGTACAGGTGAACCGCTAAGGCCTGGAACTGGCTAATAATGTGCAGCAGGATATCGGTGAGTGTCGGGGCATTGTGATCGTAAATCAGTACAAAATCATCGCCGCCAATATGGCCGACCATGACGCCGGTTTTGTCTTGAAATTCCTGGCGGATGATTTCAGACAATAATCGGATCATGGCATCGCCGCGGATGAAACCGTAGCGATCGTTGTAAGCCTTAAAGTGATCCAGGTCGATATACACTAACTGCGTATTGGGGTTGTTACGCAAGCTATTGTCCAGGGTCTGTCTTAAGGTCGGCCCGGTAGTGAGGTGGCTCAGCGGGTGTAGATTGCCGGTGGAGGCTTTACGGCTGATCAACTGGGCCATGATTTCCATGGGTTGCAGAATGCCGACATAGGCACCTTCTTCGTTCACCGTAATCCATATATCAGTATTGGCGCGATCGAGATAAAACAGTCGCGCAAGCACAGAAGAGGGGATGAGGTGATTAATCACCTTAGGCAGAGGGTCGCAGCATGCGCCTAGTCCGGTGACTTTTTTGGAGAATACCTTGCCACGTCGCAATACGCCAAGGGGCGTTTTCCCATCGAGAACGACGGCGATAGCGACATCAATATGGATATTAAATAAGCTTCTGGCTTCGGCAATCGAGTTGCTGACATCAATGGTCAGGCCGTGACTAATGAACTCGCCAATGTGAAAGTCATCCGGCACGTGCGAGCGATGCGATTCGTCACGTGCAGGCAGCGCGGCTACCTGGTCGCTGGGGATGCTTTGCGGATGGGCAAAATAATGCCCTTGTGCGTAATGCAGGCCTAAATCCTGGCAGTAGGTAATATCTTCTACGCGCTCCAGGCCTTCTGCAATAATGGTGCAGCCCAAACGTTGAGCCATGGAAATAATCGCTTCCAGCAGCACGGTTCTCACCCGGCTACCTTGTGCTTCATGCACAATTGCACGGTCTATTTTAATGAAATCAGCGCGGACTTCTGCCAGGATACGCAGCCCGTTAAAGCCTGAGCCCATATCGTCCAGGGCAATGCGCAGGCCATGCATGCGAATTTCATCGCAGTAGCGTGCCAGTACCTCAGGGTTGGTTTTCTCGCTTTCGACAATTTCTATGACGACATCACGTTTATCAATGTTTTGCTGTAGCAGAATTTGTAAGATGAAATCGAGCCAGCCAGGACTCATAATGGTTTGTGGCAACACATTAATAAAAATGGGTTTTTCCGCAGAAATGGATTGTGACTTACCAATCAGGGCCAGACGCTGGCAAGCCAGGTCTAACTCGTGGGTGCGCTTGACCTCGGCGGCCAATGCAAATGCTTCCATGCCGTTGAGCCACTTGCCTTCTGGTGTTTTAAGGCGGCACAACGCTTCAAAGCCGAATACTTTGCCGCCTTGGCCAAAGTCGACAATCGGCTGGTAATGCATTTGCACATGCGGCTCAAGCTCAGACAATAACCACGGATATTTGTGCCGTGCGTAAAAGGTATTAAACGGCATGGTGGCCTGTAACGCTTGCATCGGGCCGATAGGCTGGTTGTCCTCAGAAACCAGCACCCAGGTGTCCTTAAGCGTATGCGCGGATTCCTCGGCGATCATCTGATCTAATATCTGCAATAGTTCAGCTTCAGTGTGATAACGCAACGATGTTTGATTCTGCCCTGAAAAGCGCGGGCTTTCCATGTTGGCATGACTGTTGGCATCGAAAATATGCAGAAATAGTTCCATGAAAAATCACTTTGCTTGTGAGAAGTTGGGTGCAGGCTTGCTTATGGCTAGACCTCACAGAGTCAGACAAATACTGTGCTGGTTCTATGACAGGTCGCATCACTACTATAACGACAGGGGATGGAGTTTATTTGCGTGAAGAGCGGGCATAAAAGCCACGAAACAATCTAATTGTCTGCATCAAATTGGTGCGGAAAGCGCACGCGTATTAGGCCGTGTGCAGATGAAGCGCTGTTGCTTGGGATGGAAACGGCTGGGTGAGTTGTTTAAGTGACTGACTTACGTTCCAGCAAAGCCGTGGATAAGGTGCCACTGTCGACATACTCAATTTCACCACCCATCGGCAAGCCGCGCGCGATACGGCTAACGCGGATGCCGCGTGATTTGAGCATCTGGCCAATGTAGTGGGCAGTGGCTTCGCCCTCGGAGGTGAAGTTGGTAGCGACGATCACTTCGTGAATCGCGCTGTCCTGTGCGCGCTTGAGCAGAGTGTCGAGGTGAATATCTTTAGGGCCTATGCCATCCATGGGAGACAGTTTGCCCATTAATACAAAATACTGGCCCTGATAGCTGCGCGTATTTTCCAGCATCATGAGATCGGTAGGCATTTCCACCACGCATAAAATGGACTTGTCGCGGCTGCTATCCTGGCACAGGCTACATACACTATGTTCGCTAAAGTTGTTGCAGTAATCGCAATGCGCCAGTTTGTCCAAGGCTTGCTGCAAACTGGCCGCCAGTTTCTGTGCGCCTTCTCTATCCCGCTGCAACAGGTGATAGGCCATGCGCGTAGACGACTTGGGGCCGACGCCCGGCAAGCAGCGCAGGGCGCCAATCAGCTGTTCAAGTACGGCGGGATTGTTCAAGCGGGGTTTCCTGCGTTTAGAACGGCAGTTTGAAGCCAGCGGGCATCACGTTGCCCATTTTGGCTGTGCTGGTTGCTTCGGCCTTGGTTCTGGCATCTTTGAGTGCGATGAGAATCAGGTCTTCCAGTGTTTCTTTGTCGTCCATCGCGGCGTCATCGATTTGCACGCGTTTGACATCATTACTACAGGTCATGGTGATTTTGACCATGCCGTTACTGGCGATACCTTCGACTTCAGTGTTTGCGAGTTCGGCTTGTGCTTTCTGCATATTGGCCTGCATCATCTGGGCCTGCTTCATCATGTTGCCCATGCCACCTTTCATCATTGTCTGCTCCTAAAGTGTTGTGGTTAATGTAAGGGTTTTATTGAGTTTGGCACGATAGTCGCGCCCATTTCCTGCATCAGGCCTTGCACAAAGCGGTCAGCCATAATGGCTTCTGTGGCTTGATCCTGCAATTCGGCACGCTCAACGGCTAATTGCCTGGCAGGCGTATTCGCTTCTTGCCCAGTGACAATATTCAACTTCAGGCGGCGGCCAAAATGGCTGCTTAAGGCACTGTTAAGTTTTTCCAGGTAATTGGCACTGGCCAGATGTTTATGGGCTTCACCGATACGCAAGGTCATATTGTCTGCATCGTAGCTCACCAGTTCGCAGTTCTGCGCCAGTGCACGCACCAGCCCCAACTTGCTCAGGTGGTTTTCAACCAGCGCACGCCAGTTGCCATCCCATGCGAGTGAGGCTGAGTCACTCTGAGTGACTACCGGTTGTGAAAAGGCTTGTTGTGGAATCTGTTCGATATCAGGTATCGCTTGCTCAGGCATGTCTGCTACATGCGTCGTCATAGCTTCTGGCGCTGCAGCGGGTACCGGAGCTGTAAACGTTTCTGCTTTTAACGCAGACGCTGCCATATTCGGTGTAGCGGGCGTGACTGGCGGTGCAACTGTTTGAGTAGGCTCACTTGCCGCACTCATCTGGCGGCTTTGTGCCAGTGCTGCACGGGCGCCACCGCCTGCATTGCCACGAGGCGTGCCTTCTGTGGGCGCGCTGCCGCCAGTGGCGGGTGCGGCTGATGGTGTCATGGCGTCTGCTTTAAACGCCAGCAGCCGCAGCAAGGTCATGGTAAAGCCGGCATAAGCGTCAGGTGCCAGGCCAATGTCACGGTGGCCCAGAATACAAATCTGGTAATACAGTTGCAGCATTTCCGCAGTGAGCTGTGAGGCCAGGTCTAGCAGTGTCTGGCGTTCCGGGTGATCATCGGCGATGGCTTGCGGGCTGTATTGCGCCACAGCGAGTAAATGCAGCAAGGCCGCCAGGTCATTCAATGCACTTTCAAAGCCAATGCTGCGTGACTCCATCTGCTGGGCAATGCCAAGCAAACTTACCGCATCATTAGCAATCAGCGCGCGTAGCAGTTCGTATAAATAGCTTTGGTCAATTGCGCCCAGCATGCTGCGTACATCACTTTCGCGCACAGATTGATTACCATAAGCAATCGCCTGGTCGGTGAGCGACAAGGCATCACGCATACTGCCATTGGCGGCGCGTGCAATCAGTTGCAATGCTGGTGGTTCAAACGGCAGTTGCTCCTGGCCGAGAATATCCTGCAAATGTGCGGTGATCGTGCTGCTGGCCATTTGGCGCAAGTTAAACTGCAAACAGCGCGATAGGATAGTGACCGGTACTTTTTGCGGATCAGTGGTCGCCAGGATAAATTTGACGTGGGCAGGTGGCTCTTCCAGCGTTTTCAGCATGGCATTAAACGCTTCCTTGGTCAGCATATGCACTTCATCGATCATATAGACTTTGAAGCGGCCGGAAGAGGGCGCATAAATCGCCTGTTCGAGCAGGCTGACCATGTCGGCAATACCGCGGTTAGACGCCGCATCCATCTCCACGTAGTCGACATAGCGGCCAATATCAATAGCACGGCAGGCTTCGCACTCACCACAGGGGGTGGCCGTGATACCAGTCACACAGTTGAGGGATTTGGCCAGGATACGTGACAGCGTGGTTTTACCGACACCTCGCGTGCCGGTAAATAAATAGGCATGGTGCAGACGTTGCTGGCTCAGGGCGTTGCTTAAGGCCTGAACCACATGGTCTTGTCCGACCAGACTACTAAAGGATTTTGGGCGCCATTTACGCGCCAATACTTGGTAAGACATCGCGCACTCTACTGATTAAATGCTATAAGGCAAACCCGTACTTTAGCTTAAATTGCCTGCTCATGCTTGACTCGATACCAACTAAATTAATGCGCGCTAAATGAATGCGTGTCTGGTGTAGGTCAATCAAAGGGCAATATGGGAAGGGGCGAGCCCAACCCCCGGCACTTGCTTGATAGTTGTGGCTGCTTGCTTCCGCACCTGACCAGGTTGGCTACCTTACAATGCGGGGAGGCCCGCGGCTGCTATTGTAACGCAAAAACTATTTGGCATAAGCTTCTTTTTAAATTGACCATGACATGCGCTGCTTTTTCAAGCAGTGGAAATGACCAATAATCTACCTTCTTATAGTGGCATAACGCCCCGATTTTTCACTGCATAATGAGGCATATTTTTCATTCATTTATGATGTGATTCAAGGATGTGACTTAAGACTATGGCAGCCAACGGACCCTCCATGACCGCGTCGGAAATTGCCCGCGAAACCATTAAGCAAATGGCCGTTCGCCGCGTAGAGCCGACCCCGGACAATTACACTCAAATTTATTTTGAGGTTGCCGGCAAGCCGGTGAAAGAAGATGCCGTTGGCGCATTGCGCAAAGCGCTTAAACAACTGCCGCATGATTCCCTGGAGCAGACCAATTGGATCAACCGTTGGGAAAAACTGCTCAAACAAGATAACTGGCAAGGGTTGGGTGAGTTGCTTACTGAGTCCATGCAGCAACAATTAAGTCATTCGACCAAATGGCCCAAAGCCATACGCACACTGCTGCAAGCCTGGGACGACAAGCGTAGCGGGGTTGATATCGCCAGAAAGCGCGAAACGCTGGAGCGCGTGCTGATCAACTTTGGTAACGACGAGTCACTGTCTGACAAACTGATTGGTATGGCGAATCACTGGCTGCCGTCTGATGCAGGTGGTGACGGCATTCCTTTAACGGATGGCACAGAGACTGCGGCACCCTTAGCTGCGGTTGAGCCTGCCAGCACTGAGGGGTTGCCGAGTGATGTGCAGCAGTTTCATGGTGCATTTACCATCTTGCAAACCTTGCTCAAACAAACCTTGCAGCTCGGGTTGATCCCGCGCCTGGAGGGCTATCCTGACTTGCAAACAGAGGCGGTCGCATTGCAGGAAAGCACCGAACGCGCTAAAAAGGTTAAAGAGTGGGAGGCGCTGGCCAAATCACTCAAAGCCTTGTTGATGCGCGTGGAAGTGATTGGTGCCAAAGAGGATGATGTGCGTGGAGACATTATTGATTTGCTGCATTTGCTGTTATCCAATATTGGTGAACTGGTGGCGGAGGATAGCTGGTTGAGCGGCCAGGTCTATGCCGTGCAATCAATTATCAGCGGCCCGCTCGATCGAGCCAAGCTTAAGCAGGCAGAAAAAAGCCTGAAAGAGGTGGTCTACAAGCAAGGCCTGGTAAAACATAGCCTGGTGGAAGCCAGAAACTCGTTTAAAACCTTGATCAGTACTTTTATTGACAAGCTGAAATACATGGGCGAAGCGAGTGAACTCTATAGCGGCAAAATTGAAAATTATGCCCAGGAGCTCTCGCAGACCGATGACCTGATTAAAATCAATGAGCTGGTTAATCACTTGATGCGAGATACTTCTGTGATGCAGACGGATATCATGCGTTCGCGTGATGATTTGCTGAACCAGCAACGGGTGGCGACCGATACCCAGCAACGCATGGAGAAACTGCAGGAAGAATTACAACAGTTGAGTGAGGTTGTCCGTATCGACCAGCTGACAGGTGTGCTCAACCGCCGCGGTATGGATGAGGCGTTTAGTACTGAAATTGCCCGCTATCGCCGCAGTGGAGAATTGCTGAGCATTGCTTTACTGGATATTGATAACTTTAAAATGCTGAATGACCAGCATGGGCATGCGGCAGGGGACTCTGCACTCAAACATCTGGCGGGTGTAGTCAAGCGCGCCGTCAGGCCGACCGATATCGTGACCAGGATGGGCGGGGAAGAGTTTGTTGTGATCTTGCCGAATACCAACCTGGAGGAGGCCGTCGTGACGATGAGCCGCTTGCAGCGTGCGCTCACCAAAGAATATTTCCTTGGTAATAATCAGAAGTTGCTGATTACCTTTAGTGCGGGTGTGGCCTTATTTAAAACTGAAGATGACGTTAATTCGATTCTGGCGCGCGCCGACCAGGCCATGTACCTGGCTAAAAAACGCGGTAAGAATCGCGTCATGACGGAAATCGACCTGCAAGCAAATTCTTAACGAACCTCATGACTGGCGGGATATGCCAGTCATGACAGACATACCCAGCCTGGCGCGGGCATGATATGCTAATCGGCATCTTAAGCGAGGTGCCAAGTGTCCACTCCTGCCATCCATTCTGCTGCCGTCAGCTCTGCTGGCGTCAATTCACCTGCCGATAGTGTTAAAGATGCTTTGCATGAAAGCGAGCGCAGATTTTCTGCGATTGTGTCCAGCATCCCCGGCTTGGTGTTCCAAATGCATATGACTGCCGATGCGCAAGTGGTCTTTACATACTTGAGTGAGGGCTGTGAGGCCTTGCTGGGCATCCCTGCAGCGGCGTTGTTAAAAGACGCGCAAACGCTGTTTAATGCGATGGAAGAGCATTCAGCCAGTCAATTCAGGCATAACCTGCAAAAGTCTGCCAGGCAGCATAAACGGCTGGATTGGGAAGGCAAAATCTGGATTGCCGACTGGCAGGACATGAAGTGGGTCAATATTCGTGCCACCGTGCAGGATTTAGGCCATGGTGCCGTGCAGTGGGACGGCATTATGCTGAATATTAGCCAGAGCAAACATGAAAAACATGAAATTGAACAGGCCCGACGTGATTTACAGGCGCTTACGGCGCACATTCACCAGGTGAAGGAGCAAGAGCGCGTCAGTATTGCGCGCGAGATTCATGATGATCTGGGCGGTAACCTGACGGCGATGAAGCTGGGGCTGTCTACCATTATCCAGCAGATTGAAGGCGGCTTGCCCGTGAACCTGGAGCAGGCCACCATGTTACAGGCCATTATCAATCAGACCTTTGATGCCGTGCATAGAATCTCTGGCAATTTGCGTCCGAATATTCTGGATCTGGGCCTGGTGGATGCGCTGGAATGGCAAGTCAGCCAGTTTAAAAAACAGCTGGGCGTGACAGCGAAGTTTGTCACTAACTGTCATGACCTGGAATGTGATGCCGATCAGTCCATGGCCTTGTTCCGCATTTGCCAGGAGGCCCTTTCCAATATCGCCAAATACGCGCAGGCAGATCAGGTATTCGTCGAGTTGTCACTGGAAGAGGGTGTGCTGTTGATGCGTATTGTTGATAACGGCATTGGCATTGCACCTGCGGATAAAATCAAACCCAATTCGTTCGGCCTGCGCGGTATGCAGGAGCGGGCGGCGGCATTGGGTGGTGAATGCCATATCGATGCTTCTGCCAGTGGGCCAGGTACCTGCATCCATGTACGCGCGCCATTGGTCGCGGTTGCTTCGTGACAGAAGTACGTATCCGATTTACAATCAATTAGATCATGCATGACATGACAGCCGCGCGAGCGAATTAGAGGGATCAGGGTGGATATACAAAAAATTAAAGTCATTATTGTGGATGACCATGCTATTTTACGTTCTGGGATCAAGCAGATATTGATCGCCAGTGGCGATATTGAGGTCGTTGGTGAGGCAGAAAATGTGGCGCAGGCGATTAAATGTGTCCGTGAGCTCGCGGCTGATGTCATGTTGCTCGATATCTCTTTGCCGGATAAAACGGGCATCGAGGCGCTGAAGCTGATTAAACGTGAAAATGCCGCGCTGAATATTCTTATGTTGTCCATGTATATGGAAGAGCAATATGCCGTGCGTTCGATACGCTCCGGTGCTTCGGGGTATTTGTGCAAGCATACGGCTTCTGAGGAATTGCTGACCGCGATTCACACGCTGGCTAAAGGCAAAAAATACATTACGCCCAACGTGGCAGAAATCCTGGCGGAGCAGGTGGGGAATGACCATGCCGTGGCGCCGCATGAAGCCTTGTCTGACCGCGAGTTCCAGGTCATGCGCCTGATTGCTTCAGGGAATTCGGTGAGTGAAATTGCAGATAAGCTGGCCTTGTCGGTGAAGACTGTCAGCATGTATCGCGCGCGCTTGCTGGAAAAAATGCAACTGAAACACAATGCGGATATCACGCATTATGCGATTAAAAATCAGTTGGTTTGATTGTTAACAAGCAATAAAAAAGGCCTCTAAAAGAGGCCTTTTTTATTTTTGAATCAATTTACTAGGATATTTTCTTCGCGTAATTGATTAAGCCATTGGTTGAACTGTCAAAGCTGGTCACCGCATCCGGTGTGGTCAACTGTGGCAGGATCTGGCTGGCAATTTGTTTGCCGTATTCCACGCCCCACTGGTCATAGCTGTTAATGTCCCAGATGATGCCTTGTACGAAGATTTTGTGTTCATACAGCGCGATCAGCTTACCTAAAGTGTAAGGCGTTAATTGCTTGAACACGATGGACGTCGTTGGGCGGTTACCTTCGAATATTTTGTGAGGCAGCAGATCTTCCAGCGCTTCGCCACTCAAGCCTTGTTTTTCCAACTCGGCGCGAGCTTCTTCACGCGTTTTGCCCAACATCAGTGCCTGGGTTTGTGCCAGGAAGTTAGCCAGCAAAATCTTGTGGTGCTGGTCATCCGGGCTGCCAATTTTGTAATGGCTGTTAGCTGGCATCAAAAAGTCCGCTGGCACCATTTGCGTACCTTGGTGGATCAACTGGTAAAACGCGTGCTGGCCATTAGTACCTGCTTCGCCCCAGATGACCGGGCCGGTTTTGTAGCTGACACGGCTGCCATCACGGCAAATGAATTTGCCATTACTTTCCATGTCTGCCTGTTGCAGGTAAGCTGCAAAGCGTGACATACCCTGGTCGTAAGGCAGGATAGCGTGTGTATCGACGTGGAAAAAGTTGTTATACCAGACACCTAGCAGGGCCATGATGACTGGCATGTTTTGTTCCAGCGGTGCAGTCTGGAAGTGCTGGTCCATGGCGTGGCCACCAGCCAGTAACTGTTCAAAGTTGTCCATGCCGACATACAGCGCAATGGATAAACCAATCGCAGACCACAGGGAATAGCGACCGCCAACCCAGTCCCAGAAAGCGAACATGTTGTTGGTATCGATGCCGAAGGCTTGCACCGCGGTCGCGTTGGTAGACAGCGCCACAAAGTGCTTGGCCACGTGTTGGTCTTGTTTGGCTGCATTGAGGAACCAGCGACGTGCAGAATGTGCATTCGTCATGGTCTCCTGGGTAGTAAAGGTTTTAGACGCCACAATAAATAGCGTGGTCTCAGGATTGCAGTTCTCCAGCACACGCATCAGGTGCGCGCCATCAATGTTGGAGACAAAATGTGCTTTCAAGTCCGGGCTGGCATAAGGCTTCAATGCATCGCAGGCCATGACCGGGCCGAGGTCGGAGCCGCCAATACCGATATTCACCACGTCAGTGATACGTTTGCCGGTATAACCTGTCCATTGACCGCCGCGCACTTGCTCGGTGAAGCTGCGCATTTGTGCCAGCACGGCATTGACGTCAGGCATCACATCTTTGCCATCGACCAATACAGGCGTGTTGCTGCGGTTGCGCAGGGCCGTGTGCAAGACGGCACGGTTTTCAGTAATGTTGATTTTTTCACCGCTGAACATGCGGCTGCGCCATTGCTCGATATTGGAGTCACGGGCCAACTGGAATAGTTGTGCCAGCGTTTCTTTGGTGATACGGTGTTTCGAGTAGTCGAGCAGGATATCTTCGACGGTTAAGCTGAACTCTTCAAAGCGTTTTGGATTTTGTTTGAACAGGTCGCGCATTTGAATATCGCGCATTTCAATTTGATGCTGGTTCAGCGCGTGCCAGCTCGGGTGTGTGGTTAGTTTTGCCATGTTATGTTGTTGCTATCGTTTTCAAGTCAATTAATTTTATAGGGCGCGCAAACATTCAGTCTGCGCTGCCAAAATCTGTACTGCAAGCTTGCATTTTTAGCCAGTTTAACCAGCTATTGTAACTGAAGTATGACACCAGCCAGCGGCGGCAAGTTAAGGCTGATAGAGGCCGGATGTTCCATCCATGGAACGGGGTCGCTTTGACAGCCGTGACCATTACCAAAATTGCTGCCACCATAACAAGCGGCATCACTGTTTAACACTTCCTGATAGTAACCCGATTGTGGTACGCCCAAACGATATTGATGGCGCGGTACTGGTGTGAAATTTAACACTATTATAACAAAACTATGGTCATTGCCGCGTCTGATGTAGCTCAATATTGACTGGGTAGCATCCTCGCAATCTATCCACTGAAAGCCTTGCGCGTCAAAATCATGCGCATGCAGGGCAGGATGCTGGCGATAAAGTGCGTTCAGGTCGCGGTTTAATGCCTGTATGCCTCTATGCAAGGCATGGTCAGGGGTCGATGCTTCGAGCAAATGCCAATCCAGGCTCTGGTTGACGCTCCACTCGCGACTTTGACCAAATTCGTTACCCATAAAGTTCAATTTCTTGCCAGGCATGGTCATTTGCATGGTTTGTAACAGCCGTAAATTAGAGAATTTTTGCCAGGCATCCCCTGGCATTTTCTCCAGTAAGGACTTTTTGCCATGCACCACTTCATCATGCGAGAACGGCAGCACAAAGTTCTCGGAGTAAGCATACATCTGCCCAAAAGTCAGGCGATTGTGATGATATTGGCGGTATACCGGATCCAGTTGCATATAGGTCAAGATGTCGTTCATCCAGCCCATATTCCATTTCATGCTGAATCCGAGGCCGCCTGCATACACCGGGCGGGATACTGCCGGCCAGGCAGTCGACTCTTCAGCAATGGTGAGTACACCTGGAAAACGTTCACCAACCATGACGTTGAGTTGCTTCAGAAATTCAATCACATCAAGGTTTTCGCGGCCGCCATAAGCATTTGGCAACCACTCGCCGTCTTTGCGTGAGTAGTCGAGATAGAGCATGGAGGCGACTGCGTCCACGCGGAAGCCGTCAACATGGAACTCTTTTAGCCAATAGTAGGCGTTGCTGAGCAAAAAGCAGCGCACTTCATTGCGGCCATAATTGAAGATATAGGTGCCCCAGTCCATATGCTCGCCCAGCCTGGGGTCGGCATGCTCATACAGGGCCGTGCCATCAAAACGCGCCAGTGCCCAGTCATCCTTGGGGAAGTGCCCTGGCACCCAATCAAGGATGACGCCGATATTAGCCGCGTGACAGCGATCAATAAAATATTTCAAATCATCCGGGTTGCCATAGCGTTGGGTGGGGGCAAAGTATCCCGTGACTTGATAGCCCCACGACTCATTGAGCGGATGCTCGGCAATGGGCAATAATTCAATGTGGGTGTAACCCATGTCAGTTAAATGCGGAATCAGCGCATCTGCCATGGCGCGATAGCTTAAAAAGTGGCCATTGTGGTCGCGCTGCCAGCTGCCCAGATGTACCTCATAGCAGTTAAAAGGCGCATGTAACCAGTCACGTTGCTGGCGTTGTTGCTGCCAACTGTCATCTTGCCAGGTGTAGTGGCTCTCGCAGATACGGTTGGCGGTGCCTGGCCTGGCTTCAAAGGCCTTGCCATACGGGTCGGCCTTGACCATGACATGGCCGTGTTCGCGATTGCGGATTTCAAATTTATATAAATCGTGCTCGGTCAAGTGTGGAATAAATAATTCCCACACGCCACTGCTACCGAGTACGCGCATGGCATGTACGCGGCCATCCCACTGGTTAAAACTGCCAACGACGCTGACACGCTCAGCATTCGGGGCCCATACGGCGAACCTGACGCCAGGCACAGCATTGACCGTCATGGGGATGGCGCCAAGTGTGTTGTAGGCCTCAAATAATTTGCCTTCGGCAAACAGATGCAAGTCGTCTGCTGACAGGGTGCTGCCTAAGCTGTAGGTGTCGAACGTTTCATAGCTGGATGCCTGCTTATGCAATTGTATTTTGAGTGCAACCGGCGTATTGACAGCTGTGTTTGACTTGTAAAGAAACAGGCCTTGCGGATGGTTGAGTGTCATGGCTTGCCAGGCATCATCGGCCTTCACCCAAACCTTGTCGGCATTCGGCAGAAAAACACGTACATGCCATGGGCCTTGCTGGCTATCTGCATGTACACCCAAGTATTCAAAAGGGTTGTGATGTGTCGCGTCTAAAATACGTTGCAGATGCAAGGTGTCGGGATGGGGAGTGGCTGAAGGTTTGACTGTCATGCTAGCAATGTCCATTTGACTAGCCTCAATCCTATCAAAAAAAGTTAAGATTTACGTCATTTATCGCTGAAAATATCGTTGTCTTTACCCGAATTATCATGCAGACTGTGGGTGTCGGACCTGCGGTTACCAAGCGTTGTGTCGTCTCTACCGGAACGCACATCGCTGCGCATGACTTCGGGCTGATTTTCAGGATCAGAAAAACAGGAACAGCATCATGTCTCAAGCAGCAGAGTTTATCGAACGTCGTAAAAGCAACCGGCGGCAAGAACGTCCTTCTGACCGCTTTATCAGTAACCTGACAAAAAATACCGTCGCGATTATCTTGGCCGGTGGCCGTGGTAGCCGATTGAAAAACCTGACTGATTGGCGAGCGAAGCCGGCAGTGCAGTTTGGCGGCAAGTTCCGTATTATCGATTTCCCGCTATCTAATTGCATTAACTCCGGCATCCGCCGCATTAATGTCGCCACACAATACAAGGCGCAGAGCCTGATTCAGCACGTGCAGCGTGGCTGGGGCTTCTTGCGTGGCGAGTTTAACGAGTACGTCAACATCATCCCGGCACAGCAGCGCTTAGGCGAAGAGTGGTACAAAGGTACGGCAGATGCCGTATACCAAAATATCGACTTGTTGCGCGAAAATGGTGGCGAATACATTCTGGTGCTGGCTGGCGACCACATTTATAAAATGGACTACGGCAAAATGCTGGCCACGCATGCACGCAGCAATGCAGATATGACGATTGCCTGCATTAATGTGCCACTGGAAGACGCCAAAGGCTTTGGCGTGCTGGAGGTAGATAGTACCGACAGGGTGGTGGCGTTTGATGAAAAACCGGCGCATCCCAAGCCGACGCCCAATAACCCTGAGGTGGCGTTTGCGAGCATGGGTATTTATGTGTTTAACGCCAAATTTCTCTATGAACAGTTGATCCGGGATGCTTACGACCGTAAGTCCAACCACGATTTCGGCCAGGATATTATTCCCTATATCATCAAGAAATATAAAGTGCAGGCACACCGCTTTGTCGATAGTTGTGTGGGGGCGCAAAGCGATAATTATTACTGGCGCGATGTCGGTACGATCGATGCTTACTGGGAAGCCAATATGGAGCTGACCAAAGTGATTCCGGAGCTGAACCTGTATGACAGCGACTGGCCGATCTGGACTTATCAGGAGCAATTGCCACCGGCCAAGTTTGTGTTTAAAGACGAAGGACGTACTGGTAAAGCAACGGATTCACTGGTGTCTGGCGGTTGCCTGATCAGCGGCTCATGTGTCTCTAACTCGGTATTATTTTCAGGCGTGCATGTCGCTGATTATTCCGATCTGGATGGTGCGGTCGTACTACCAAAAGTCAAGATCAATGAAGGCGTGGTCATGCGTAATGCCGTGATTGACCGCGGTTGCGAGATTCCGGCCGGTATGCATATTGGCGTGGATCTTGAGCGTGACAGAAAGCGTTTTTATGTGTCTGAAAAAGGCATTGTCCTGGTAACGCCAGACATGCTAGGACAGGATTTGTACCGTGTGAAGTAATATCAATTGAGATGAGGTAACGATGGAAAAGAGGTTGAGGGATGTCCGATAAAAAATTGCTGTTGAATCTGTATTGGCACATGCATCAACCTGACTATCGCGACCTGGTCACCGGCGAGTATGTACTGCCGTGGACCTACCTGCACGCACTCAAAGACTATAGCGATATGGCCTATCACCTGGAACAGAATACGGCGGCCAGGGTGAGTTTCAATTTTGTGCCGATTCTGGTTGAGCAGTTACAGGATTACGCTGACCAGTCGCGCACAGGTGAATGGCGTGACCCCTTGTTGCGCTTGCTGGCGAACCCGGATCTGGACAATATTACCGATGCCGAATGCCAGCTCATTGTAGACAGTTGCTTCAAGGCGCATCATGAAAAGATGCTGAGCCCGTTTCCGCATTACCAGCGCCTGCTGAAATTGTACGAACTGGTAGCGCCCATCATGCAAAACGGGCAGTTTCATTACCTCTCAGCGCAATATAAAGCGGATTTGCTGGTCTGGTACCACCTGGCGTGGACGGGCGAGGGGTTGCGGCGCAAAAACAAAACCGTGCAGGCACTCATGCAAAAGGGTCTGCTGTTTACGCTCAAAGACCGCCAGGCATTGCTGGGTGTGATCAGCGAAACCTTACAGGGCATTTTGCCGCGCTACCAGGCTTTGTTGGCAAAAGGGCAGATCGAGATGTCTACCACGCCTTACTACCACCCGATTTTACCCTTGCTCATCGATTTGAAGAGCACACGCGATGCCATGCCAGAAGCGCCTTTGCCACATTCGGCGAATTATCCTGATGGGTATACACGGGCCATTGCCCATGTAGAGGCCGCCCAGCACTATCATGAAAAGATCTTTCACCAAAAGGCGCTTGGCATGTGGCCCGCCGAAGGCGCTGTTTCGCATGCGGCATTGTCGCTATTAGCCGAACAAGGTGTCGCTTGGGCCGCGACCGGGCAGGGTGTGCTGGCCAACAGTTTGCGCAAATTGGGCCTGCCGCATGAGCAGCCGCAAGATTACCTCTATCAGCCATACAAAATCACCAATGGCCAGCAAGATATCGTCTGCTTTTTCCGCGACGATCACCTGTCTGACAAAATCGGTTTTGAGTACTCCAAGCAATATGCCAGCGAAGCGGTACATGATTTTGTGCAGTCGCTGGAGCACATTCTTGCCCACAGCGAAGATGAAACGCCGGTGGTCAGTGTGATTCTGGATGGCGAAAATGCCTGGGAGTATTACCCATACAACGGTTTTTACTTTTTGCAGGAGCTATATCACGCCCTGGCGACGCATGCTGATATCCAGATGACCACGTTTAGTGATGTGCTGGCCATGCAGCAAGCCAAGCAACTGCCGGAGCCCAAGTTGTTGAATGATATTTGTGCCGGTAGCTGGGTTTATGGCACCTTTAGCACCTGGATCGGCGAACCGGCGAAAAACCGTGCCTGGGATTTGCTGTGTGAAGCCAAACGGCAATATGACCAGCATGTGCATGAGTTATCTGCGACTGCCAAACAGAAATGCCAGCAACAATTGGCCTTGTGTGAAGGCTCTGACTGGTTCTGGTGGTTTGGCGACTACAACAATGCGCAAAGCGTGCAAAGTTTTGACCAATTATACCGCCGCAATTTGAGCAACCTCTATCAGTTACTGGGCCTGACGCCGCCAGCGCATTTGTCTCAGCCCATTAGCCTGGGCGGCGGTGACGCCGAAAATGCCGGCACCATGCGTCGCGGGCAATCCTGACCGATTTTATTTTTTCTGAATGCCAATCTCATGACACAAGCTAGACAAGCAGGTGTGTTGCTGCACATCACTTCATTACCTGAAGGCAATCTTGGGCCGGATGCCTATCGTTTCGTCGATAAACTGGTGGAAATGGGCGTGGCCATCTGGCAAACCTTGCCAGTCAACCAGCCACACGGTGACCAGTCGCCTTACCAAAGCGTGTCGGCGCATGCCGGGCATACCGGCATGATCAGTCCCAGGCAGTTGCTGCAAGAGGGCTGGTGCCAGCCTGAAGAGGCTGAGCTGCCATTACCCGCGTTAATCGCTAAAATCATGTTACGTGTGCAGTCTGGCAGCGCGCCGTCTAAAGCGGACGGTCGCGGCCTTACCTGGTCGGGTTTTGCCCGGTTTTGTCAGACACAACATTACTGGCTGGAAGACTTTGCCTTATTTTTGAGCTTGCGCGAGCAGCATGCGCAGCAAAGCTGGCAGCAATGGCCGGAGGCTTACAGATTGCATGATGTGCTGGCCCTGCAGGCCTTTACTGCCGCACATCAGGAGCAACTGACACTGATTAAATTTACGCAATACGTGTTTTTTCAGCAATGGGCGCAACTTAAACTGTATGCCAACCAGCGCGGTATTAAATTATTTGGCGATATCCCGATTTTTGTCGCCTACGACAGTGTCGATGTCTGGGCACATCCTGAGTGGTTTAAATTGGATGCCGAACTCAATATGACGGTGGTGGCTGGCGTGCCGCCTGATTACTTCTCTGAAACCGGCCAGCGCTGGGGTAACCCACACTATGACTGGCAGGTGATGCAGGATGATGGCTTTGCCTGGTGGTTGGGGCGTATTGATACCCAGGCGCAATTGTTTGATATATTGCGAATTGACCATTTTCGCGGTTTGCAGGCCGCCTGGGAGATTCCTGCACTGGAACCTACTGCCATCAATGGTACCTGGCAGGAAGCACCTGGGCATGCGTTGTTGCAAGCCATTACCGAGACCTTTCCACAACTTAGCCTGGTGGCTGAAGACCTGGGCATCATTACTGACGAAGTCGATGCTTTACGACATGCGTTTGAGTTGCCTGGTATGAAAATTTTGCAATTTGCTTTTGGTGGCGATGAGGATAATCCCTATTTGCCAGAGAATATCGAAGAAAATAGTGTTGCTTATACCGGCACTCACGATAACGACACCACGTTAGGCTGGTATCAGGCTGCGCCAGAACATGTACGCAACCACTTGCATCACTATTTAAGTCAGCATTTAAATCAAGAACAGCCTGACATGCCAACAGCGCTGATACAACTCACATTTAATAGTGTAGCTAACCTGGCTATTGTGCCCATGCAGGATATTCTGGCACTAGACAGCCAGTCACGTATGAATACGCCGGGCACCATAGAGGGCAATTGGGCCTGGCGCATGCAATGGGCACAGTTAAGCGATGATAAACTACACTCTTTCAGACAATTAGTAGAAGAAAGTGACCGCGTGCATGCCTGAAGCAAGTGCTGTGTATCGTTTGGGCTTGGATGTAGGCGGGACGAATTTACGCCTGGGCGTATTTTCTGACCTGGTGCTGGTTGAAGAGACACGCTTCCAGGCCAATTACTCTGCCATTTGCAAACAATATCCGCCAGCGCAAGCCTGGCAAACCATTTTGCAGGTGACGGCAGATGCCATTCGCCCCTTGCTAAACAAATATCCAGCCATTCAATCCATAGGCATCGGTTTTCCCGGGTTTATTAACCCGCAAACCGGCATACTGGCGCAATCGCCCAATTTGCCAGGGTTACGGGATGTCAATCTTGGCCATGACCTGACTGACTTGCTGGGGATCAAAGTCCGCGTTGAAAACGACGCTAATGCGGCTGCCTATGGCGAGTATGGCCAATTAGGCCAACCAGCGGGGGGTCTGCTTTACATCGGCCTGGGTACAGGTGTGGGCGCCGGATTGGTGGTGAATGGCAAAGTGTGGGCCGGGCATCATGGTTATGCGTTAGAAGCGGGCCATATTATTGTCGTGCCAGAGGGGCGTTTATGTGGTTGCGGTAATCAGGGCTGCGTTGAGCAATATGCTTCTGCCACAGGTATCAGCCAAGCCTATGCTGACCTCACTGGCCAGACACTGACTGCCCAGGCGATTGCTGTGGCTGCTGATCAAGGCGATAGTCATGCCCAGGTAGTCTATGCTGATGCTGGCAGTAAACTGGCGCAAATGCTGGCCAGCGTGCTGAAAGTGGTCGATGTGGAAAGTGTGCTGATCGGTGGTGGTGTGGTGGCTGCCTGGTCATTGATGTCAGCCGCATTTCAGCAACGCTTGGAACACGACTTGATTCCAGTGCTGCGCGGTAAAATCCAGATACATACTACGCGCTCGGGCGACGTTGCGGGCATGCTGGGTGCTGCATTGCTGGCGACAACACTATTGGCGGTTTAACCCGCTTTTTTCTGGTGTTGTGCCAATGCCCAGGCAACATGCTCCCTGATAAGTGCATTGCTATCGTCTTGCCGTGTCTCTAAGGCGGCAACGACGGCTGAAGAACTCGTCGCATTGCCCAGCCCGATAGCGATATTGCGCAGCCATTGTGTATAGCCGATACGGTAAATGGCGCTACCCGCCATGCGCGCTTGAAATTCGCTTTCTGTCCAGGCAAAGCAATCGACCAAATCACTACTGTCCAACCCATGTCTGACGGCAAAATCACTTTCCTGGCTCTTCACGGCAAATTTGTTCCATGGGCAAATCAGCTGGCAGTCATCACAGCCATAAACGCGGTTGCCAATCAGTGGCCGTAGTTCCAGTGGAATGCTGCCCTGGTATTCAATGGTGAGGTAAGAAATGCAGCGCCTGGCGTCCAGCTCATAAGGCGCCACAATGGCGCGGGTAGGGCAGATCTCTATGCAGGCTGAGCAACTGCCGCAATGCGCGCTTGTTGGCGGGTCGATGGGCAAGGGCAGGTTGGTATAAATTTCGCCCAGAAAGAACCATGAACCCTGTTGTCGGTTGAGCAACAAAGTATGTTTTCCACGCCAGCCAACGCCAGCCTTGGTGGCCAATGCCACTTCGAGTACCGGCGCGCTGTCAGCAAACACACGGTATTCAAAACTGCCATAAGTCTCGGTGATGCGCGTACACAGTTGCTGCAATTTTTGCCGCATCACCTTATGGTAATCACGGCCCATGGCGTAGCGGGCAACATAAGCTTTGTCTGGATTCTCCAGCACCTGCCAGCCGTCAGCTGCGTTTTCAGGCAAATAATTCAGGTTGATCGAGATCACCCGCAGCGTGCCTGGCACCAATTCTGCCGGACGGCTTCGCTTGGTGCCATGTTTTGCCATATAATCCATGTCGCCGTGGTATTGTTTGTCCAGCCAGTTTAAAAACTCGGGCTCAGCGGCAGATAAGTCAGTATCGGTGATGCCGATGCTGCCAAACCCCAATTCTCGCGCCCAGCCTTTGATAGTCGCTGCCATCTGTGCGGCGGCTTGATCATCAGGCAATTGAATGGGGACGGGATGTGATTGATGTGACATGACAGAAACGTATTCTACACAGATTTTAAAAGACGAAGCAGCGACTGTGCATGCCGCAGAAGTGCTGGCAACGCAATTGAGACCGGGGCAGGTGATTTACCTGCATGGCGACCTTGGTGCGGGCAAGACGACGCTGGTGCGCGGCATTTTGCACGCGCTGGGTCACATCGGCAAGGTCAAGAGTCCGACTTATACCATTGTCGAGCCATACAATCTGGCCATCGCTGCATGTTACCATTTTGACCTGTACCGCTTTCAGGACCCCGAGGAGTGGGAAGCTGCCGGATTCCGCGATTATTTCAATGCCGACAGTATTTGCCTGGTTGAGTGGCCTGAGCGTGCCGAGCAAGTATTGCCACAAGCCGATATAGAGATTCGATTTGATATTTTGCCGCACGGCCGCGTGCTGCATATCACTAGTCAGCACGCGCTGGCGTTGGAAGGACTATGCCAGTAATGCGCAAGATTTTAACGTTATGGCTGCTCACAGCCGTGTGTTCTCTTATTGGCGTGGCGCACGCCGCCGAAGTGATTCTGGCTAACCTGCAACAACATGGCAGCCAGGTGCAGGTGGAATTGCTGTTAGATCAGCAGGTCAAATACCGCGTATTCACACTGGATAACCCGTTCCGTGTCGTCATTGATATGGATGCAGTGGCGATCAGCCCCACACTCAAAGCCTTGCCATTTCAACTGGATGCGCAGCATCCTTATTTGTCCAAAATCCGCATTGCACCATTTACTGAACATACTACCCGCCTGGTATTTGATATCAAATCCGACATCAAACCATTAGTGACTGATATGAATGCAGGCAGCTCGCAACAACGCCTGGCCATTAGTATTGCGCCAGCAACTGGTAATGCAGAGCCTGCGGTCGCGACACCCGTGTTGACGCCCTCAAAACAGTTACAAGAAGTTCCGCCAGCCAATAGCGAAGAAAAGGCAGCTGAACCGGCGACCCCGCCATCGGCAGCCAAAGAGCCTGCGAGTGAAGCGCCAGCCGCTACGGCGAATAGTGAAAAGCCAGTAGAAAAACCTGTCGTTGCTGATAAACCGAAACAAGCCAAGCCCGGCCAAAAGCTGATTACCATTGCTGTTGATGCCGGCCATGGTGGTGAAGATCCTGGTGCAAGGGGCGCTAATGGCAGCCATGAAAAAAACATCACGTTGGCGATTGCGCGCAAACTCAAGCAGCAGATAGATGCCGAAGATAATATGCAGGCGATTTTAATCCGTGATGGCGATTATTTTGTGCCCTTGGGGGACCGTGTGAAAAAAGCCCGTGCCGCCAAAGCTGACCTGTTTATTTCCATCCACGCCGACTCGTTTGTGAACAGCACCGCCAAAGGCTCATCGGTGTTTGCGTTATCTGAGCGTGGCGCCACCAGTGCTGGTGCGCGTTACCTGGCGAAAAAGGAAAACGCGGTGGACTTGATTGGCGGTGTCTCGCTGGATACACGCGACATGGACCTAGCGCGTACGCTGCTCGATTTATCACAAACCGCGACGATTCACGACAGTATCCGCATGGGTAAGGCCGTGCTGGGGCGCATTGCCAAAATCAATACCCTGCATTCGAAGTATGTGGAACAAGCAGCATTTGCGGTGTTGAAATCACCGGATATTCCGTCCATTCTGGTGGAAACGGCGTTTATCAGTAACCCGGATGAAGAGTCGAGGTTGAATGATGATGGTTACCAGGATAAATTGGTGAATGCGATTTTATCGGGTGTGAAGTCGTACGTGGCGACGAATCCTTCGTTTGCTAAGAAGTAAGTTTTGGGGTTGTTTGAAAAGGTAATTTTTAGGTTTGTTCGTTTAGGTGAGGTTTCTTTTCGCCTTTATGGCGAGTTACTTTTCTTTGCTTGCCCAAAGAATAAGTAACCAAAAGAAATGCACCCCAGCTTCCGCTTGTTTCCTGCGTTGCTCGTCAAAATAAGCGGTCACGAAACTCAACCTGGTAGCTCACACACAACGTGAGCTACTGCGGGATTCGAACAGTCGCTCCCTTTCTCCTTATTTTGCCTGCGCTACTCGGCGCGGCAGATGGGGACCCCGAACACCTAGTGAGTGCCACCATTAATGCTCTTAACAAACCAATCTGTTTTTTGAATGGTTCAAATTGTTACGCTGTGAGTTTGGCGAGATAAATCCCATTCCATCACGCTGAGTAGCGCAGGCGAAGTGGGGGCTTTCGGCCATCGGCTGTTCGAGTTCCGCGGTGGCTTGCGGGTTGTGCAAGCCGCTAGGGCGAGTTTCGATGGACGCCCACCTGGAGTCCGGTACGGACGAAAGTCCTTGGTCGAGCAACGCAAGGGAGCCGCAAGGCCGTGATGGCTGGGTGTCTTCCTCTTTGGTTACTTTCTGGGGGACAAGCACCAGAAAGTAACTCGCCGACAAGGCGAAAAGATGTTTTTAGTTTCAATGCGATTTAACGATACTGCGCTAACTCCGCTTCCCGCTGCGTCTTCCCATACCCCGCCTGCACCCGCAACGCTCTGCTGATATAAGCATTCAGCTTTTTCCTCGCATCATCAATCAACACTCTATCCGGGAAAACCTGCGGATACTGATACGACAACCAGCTATACAAACTCAAATGCTGGCAAATCAGTTCGGCCTGCTCCAGGTATTGTGCCTGTTGTCCATTCAGCCAATCCGGCATATTGGGTAACGACCGCGGTTGTTGCGTGGCGACAGCGGTGACACATTGCATAAAATAATCCCTTGCAATCGGCACTTGTATCGCCAGCGGCGCGCACATGAGGCGGTATTTGTCGCGCATGCTGAGTGTGGGCGCTACTTCGTCTATGAGCAAGGCTTGTTGATATTGCAATGCGGTGACTTGCCATTGCAAGTGCTGTTGGTCGTGTTGCCTGGCGTATTGGTTATGCAAATACTCTACACACTCAGCCAGTCGCCAGGTCGGGATTCTCTGGCTCAGGGCTTCAATATCGCCACCCCCCATCGCGATTGGCAGGGCAAATAACGGCACCGTATCATCGACTTGCAGCATGGCTTGCAAATGCCATTGCTCGTCATCTTCCAGTACTGTCACATAGCCGGTGTCATAGAGACCGTGACGGCCTGCACGACCCGCAATCTGGCGCATTTCGGTGGCGTTGAGCGGGCGCGGTGCGATGCCGTCAAATTTATGGATATTGGCAAAAATCACGCGACGGATAGGCAGGTTGAGGCCCATGCCAATGGCGTCTGTTGCCACCAGTATTTGTGCTTCTCCATTGGCAAAGCGGGCAGATTCGCCACGGCGGACTTCTGGCGATAGCGCGCCGTAAATAGTGGCGACGCTTAAGCCGCATTGACGAATGCGTGCTGCGAGTGTCAGCACATCTTTGCGGCTAAAGGCGATAATCGCGTCGCCGGGTTGCAGGGCCTTGTGTAATTTGGCCGCGTGGTAGCGTGCACCACAAATGCTGTGGTCTTCAATCAACAACGGTGTCATGCGTTGCAAGTGGGTGAGGGTATAAGGCTCATTTAAGGCGTCCAGCACACGCGTACAGCTTTCTGTCACGCTATTGGCGCCACAGATAAATACCTGTTTAGCAGGCACGCCAACCAGTGCGGCGGTCCAGGCGCTGCCACGATCCGGATCCATCAGCATCTGGATTTCATCAATCACAGCGATCTCTACCGCCATATCTGGCCGTAACATTTCAATGGTCGAGGCCGTATGTTTGGCGCCAGGCACCATCACGCGTTCTTCGCCAGTGACCAGGTTACACGGTACGCCAGCCTGCATCAGGCGGTCGCGCACTTCCATCGCCAGTAAGCGTAATGGCGCCAGGTAAACGCCAGACGCAGCCTGGCGTAAGGTCTCAAGTGCCTGGTAGGTTTTGCCGGAATTGGTCGGGCCCACGTAAAAGTGATGCTGGCGACCCAACTGGCGGGCGAGCGTAAAGCGGGATAAATATTGCTGAAATTCGTTGGCGAACATGCAGTCATTCTACCAAACGGTTTAAAATGGCAGGATGAAAATCCAACTACTGCCTGACCAACTCATTTCACAAATTGCTGCTGGAGAAGTGGTCGAGCGCCCGGCCTCGGCGCTGAAAGAATTGCTGGAAAACAGCGTTGACGCAGGCAGCACGCAAGTGCAGGTGGCCTTACAGCAAGGCGGCATGAAGTTACTCAAAGTGACTGACAACGGCCATGGTATTGCCAAAGACGAGCTAGAGCTTGCGCTGACGCGGCATGCCACCAGCAAAATTCAAAGCCTGGAAGACCTGGAGCAAGTGGGTAGTTTGGGTTTTAGGGGGGAAGCGCTGGCAAGTATCGCCTCAATCTCACGTACCGTGCTCACTAGTCGCCAGCAAGCGGCTAGTCATGCCTGGCAAATTGCCGCCGAGGGCACGCAAGGGCAAACCGTGAGCCCAGCCGCATTGGATGCCGGCACGATCGTTGAGGTGCATGATTTGTACTTTAACACACCGGCCCGGCGCAAGTTTTTGAAAACTGAAAACACCGAGTTTGGTCATTGCGAAGATGCGTTTACGCGTGTCGCTTTGTCACGGCCCAATGTCGGCTTCTTATTGCAGCATAATGGTAAGGCGATGACGCGTCTGGCGGCGAGTACGCCGCAACAACGCATCACCGACGTGCTGGGCAGTGAGTTTGCCTCGCAAAGCGTCTGGCTGGAAGAAGAGAGCGGTGGCCTGCGCCTGTGGGGCATGACGGCGTCGCCGACTTACCAGCGTCACAGCCGTGATAGCCAATATGTGTTTGTGAATGGCCGTTTTGTGCGCGACAAGTTGATCGCCCACGCCATTAAACAAGCCTATCAGGATGTGCTGCATGGGGACAAACATCCTGCGTTCGTGCTGTTTTTAGAGCTCGATCCATCGCTGGTGGATGTCAACGTACACCCGGCCAAAACCGAAGTCCGTTTCCGCGAGTCGCAAGCCGTGCATCGTTTTATTTTCCATAGCCTGCATAAAGCCTTGGGTAAAACCTCAGCCGAAATTCAGGCTAGCCAGCCCGTGCAAGCGCCGTTTAACCCGTTCCGACCTGGCAATGCGCCGGCTTTTAACATGCCACGTGAACAGGTTGAAATGCCTTTGCAAAGTCGTCCGGTGTTTGCTGGCAATTACCAACCAAGTGTGAGCAATGGCGCTGCGCTGGCTCAGCAGTTTTACGGCCAGCTCTATGGTGATTTAAAATCTGCGACAACGGCTGGGAATATGGAAGAAAGTCATTCTTCTGTCGGTTTGCAGGAAATGCCCGTAGCCGAGTTAATTCAAGCAACAAGCGAAGCGCCACAACAATACCCGCTGGGCTTTGCGTTGGGACAGTTGCATGGCATTTATATCCTTGCTCAAAACACGCAAGGCATGGTGGTGGTCGATATGCACGCCGCACACGAGCGCATTATGTATGAGCGCCTGAAAAATGCGCTTAGTGAACAGGCGATTGCCACGCAACCCTTGCTGATTCCGATCAGCTTTTATGCTGAGAAAGTCGAGGTCGCCACCCTGCAAAGCCTGCAAGGTAGCGATACTTTGCAACAGCTGGGGTTTGATCTAGCGACTTTGTCACCAACCACGATCGCGATCCGCGCCATACCGACCATGCTACAAGGTGCAGATGCCGTGGCGTTGGCGCGCGCGGTATTGCGCGACCTGAACGAATATGGTGCCAGCCGTGTGCTGTTGGAACGCCAGAACGAGGTGCTAGGTACGATGGCCTGCCACGCAGCGGTGCGTGCAAATAGACAACTGACGATTACTGAAATGAATGCCTTACTTCGGGATATGGAAGCGACAGAGCGCAGCGGGCAGTGTAATCATGGCAGACCGACCTGGTTTCAGGTGAGTCTGAATGATTTGGACAAGATGTTTATGCGCGGGCAGTAGCGATCAGGCTACTGCAAAAGCAAAAGGCCAGGTGTCTGGCCTTTTGCGGGGTGCGAATGATTAGTGTTGTTTACGACGGCTGATCAAGGAGACCAAGGCCAGACCAAACATCATTAATGCATAGGTGTCTGCTTCTGGTACTGTGCTGATGCCAGTTTGAGCAACATTGACGCCGGAAATGGCGAAGTCATTCAACGCGTTGAAAGGGGCTGATGTCAGTGTGTAAGTGATTTTGAAAATATCTGCATTGTTACGCGCAACGCCTAAGTAAATAGCCGTGCCGGTATTGCTGTCTGAGAGGCCATCTTCAGTGTATGACTCCAGAATGTTGCCGGAGAAGTCATAAGCCTGGATCAGGGCGGTAAAGCTACCATAATAGTTTGACTGGATATATGCGCCTGCGCCAAAAATACCGCTATCGAAGTTGAGTGAGATTTCTGGGCCTGCGCCGGACCCTGTCCACAGCAGAGGCTCATTGGCAGGCATGTTGCCATTCCAGCCTGTGCCCTGTTGTATAGCTTGCAGTGTGCCTGCGGTTGAATATACGCTACCAGTGCCGCCTGTGTAGGTAAATGCGGTGCCGCTGGTAACGCCACCGATACCGAATTGACTCCACTCAATATCCTGGCCTGTGATGGCTGCGTTTACTTCTACGGCTGATGCATCATAACTCACCATAGCACCGATCAGTGCCATCCCCATTATTAACTTCTTCATTTTAGTCTCCCTATGTTTTTGTTTAATTAACCTTTAAAAAGGTTGCTAAATTTAACATGGATTTAATTTGATGTGGAATAGTCCTTATGGGTAGAGGCCATGCATTGGCCGTGTGGTTATTCAGCGGATAACCTGGGCGTTTGCCATAAAGCATGTAATTTTTCTTTTTGACGTTCTAATGCTTCGGGTGACTCTTCAGCAGACGCCTGCTGTTTTTCCACATCTGGGAATGTATGAAAAAAGTCATCGACCTGTGCGTTGTGTAATTGTTTAGCATCCCCGCTCTGAATAGTGAGAGTTCCCTGGCTGACAAACCAGTTGAGTAGGGTGATTTCGTCGCTGCTGTGTGCAAGCTTGATGTGCAGATTTTGCTTGTTGCGCGCGAGAGCCACTTCACTGGCTGGAATATCTTGCCCGAGCGCTAGCGTGAGTTGTGACTGGTTATTTTGCTGTACGCTGTCTTGTCCATCACCACGGGTGAAAATGATGTGCGTTTTGCCTTTGAGGGCGATGAGATGGTCGTTGCCTCTTCCGCCAACCAGCGTATTGTTGCCTTCTTGGCCGTCGAGGATATCGTTTCCCTCTGCGCCTGTGAGTGTATTATCTCTGGCATTGCCAAAGATAATATTATCCAGTTGATTGCCGTTGCCATCTGTGGCATCTGGCAGCAATATTAGATTTTCAACGTGCTCAGGTAGCTGATATTGGTCTGTATTGCTGTAGACCGTATCATTGCCATCGTTTGCATTTTCTTTAACCATATCATGTGCATGGTCGACATAGTAGGTATCGTTACCAGCACCACCTATCATGATGTCTTCCCCCTCAGCGCCATCCAGTATGTTATTTGCCGGGTTGCCGATCAGGAGATTATCTAGTGAATTGCCATTGCCGTTGATGTGGCGGTTTCCTAATAATTGAAGCTTTTTAAACGCCTCAGGCAGTACGCAATGTTGTTCGCATGTAAAGTTCGTAGACGTTTCTGCTGTGCGGGAAGGGCCGTCCATTGAAAGCGTGACTTTTGCAGCCATGCGGTGGGATTGTTTGTACAGCAGATGGTAAATGGTTCTTGGTTTTTCTGGGTTCACAGCCTTAAGTATGTAATTGAAGCTAAAGGAAAAGTTGTTAGCGATGGTAGGCGAAAACACAATCTTGTTGTCAGATGTGAGCATAATGCTGCCTGCGTCAATATCTCCCAGATTGTCTAAGCGGATTTCTTTACCATATTTGTCTGTAATGGCTTGTATTTTCAGTCGTCCAGGTTGCATGCTGAAGTCATTATTTGTCAGGCGATTCGCATCTATGACCATGACCTTGGTTGGATTGCCAAACGGTTTCATGATCTGAAAGTCACCGTCATGCAAAGTGATCGCATCCGCGACTGGGATAGGCTCAGGGATGGTCAGGTCCACCCAGCCGGTGTTCTTGAAGTACAGCGTTTCGATATTGACCAGTATATCGCTCCCGTCACGCGCATTTATCCGGTCGCTGATGCGCCAACTGGCGTCGTTGAGTTTTTGTAAGCGGTATTCTTCCAGGTTGCCGGTAAAAGCGGCCATGTCCACTCCTTCGCTACCCTCCAGCGTATCGTCGCCAGCGCCACCTTCCAGTACGTCGTTACCTGTACTGCCGTTGAGCCTATCGTCACCTTGCTGCCCAAGCAGAATATCATCTCCAGTCCCGCCGAGTAGCTGGTCCTGGCCTTCCCCGCCATATATCAGGTCATTGCCGGCGCCACCATCTACCAGGTCACTGCCCACGTCTCCGACCAGTACATCATTTGCGGCTCCGCCGATCACGATATCATCGCCTGCACCTGCGTTGATGTAGACGGAGCTTCTACCGCCGCCAATTAAAATATCATTGCCACGATGGCCAAATGCAATCTCAATGTCTGACTGTGCCAGATTCAAGACATTGCTTTGTGGTGAGGTAAAGACCACGCTATCTATGCCTTCACCGCCTTTAATATGCGACTCAGGATTTTCCACCAACAGTATGTCGTCTCCTGTGCCCGCGTCATAGCTATCAATGCCCGCGAGTCCAGCGAGCCAGTTATCGCGTTCATCTCCTGCCAGATAATCAGCCTCATGCGTGCCTATCAGCATGTATGCGGGGGAGTCTTGTATGTCCAGCGCAAGCAAAGACGGCTTTTGGGTAAATAGGATATGAGGGGTGTTGGCGGGGTTGCCGCGCCGGTTGGTTACGTAATCATAAAATAGCTGACGTTCCGGGTAGGTGGCTTGTAGCGTTTTTGCCAGAAAAGTAGACTGCTCTTCGCCCGCGATGATGGCCTGGATTAATTTGAACGTGGTGAGGTCTTGTTTGTTGCCAACCAGGGCCAGCTGTTCAGGCGTGATGGCAATATGCCAGCCATGACCTTCTATTTCGATCAACCCTTCAGCCGCATGTCCGTTCTGGAGACAGAAAAGGGCCGCCCATACGAGTGCGTGTTGAGTTATGCGAGGATGCATCTCTGGCCTTTAATATTGATTGCGTGTAAGGATGCCACATTATTTGTGAATTTATCACCCGCTTTTATCAGGCCGTGCCTGAAAATCATATGGATGTGCGGGTGATATTTCAATTTAACCTGTTGCAAATTAAGTTAAAATAAGTTAATAATAGTGGACTTTTATATTAATTTGGAGAGCTGAGATGAGATTGTTTAAACATGCATACAAGCGTGGCATAGCCACTGCATTATTAGCTTTGGCGATGGCGAGCGGTGTTGCCACCAGTGCACAGGCCGCGTCTGTTTCAGAAGGCGTCACGGTGATTCCGGGTACTTATTTATTCGATTTTGATACAGGGTCATTAACAACTGGTCCTGGTGCAGATGTGTGGTGGGAGCAAATTACGTCAACGAGCCGCGTATTGATGCCTTATTCAACGGCTCAACTCGCTTATGTCGGCCAAGTAGGTGTTGGTGGTTTGAGTTTTAATGCATTGACGGTGAGTGATCTTGAGGCGTTGACGTATTCTTCTACAGGGATTAGCGGTGGCGATGTCGGGAATTTGCTAACGGCTAACTCAGTATTCGCGGTTAAAACGGATGCAGGTAACTATGGCAAGGTATTAGTGACTTTTCCATTTTTTCAGGCTTATCAAAACAATGGGTTGGGCGTTTATTGGGTAACCATGACGCCAACTCTACCAGTCCCCGAAGCTGACACTTTTAGCATGTTGCTGGCAGGGTTTGGCCTGATGGCCTCTGTTGTTAGACGTCGCTCAGTCTGATTGATCGCTGGCTATGAAAAGCCCCGCTTGATGCGGGGCTTTTTTATGCACTTAATTATTCATTATGCAAGTAGCAAAAATACGGTAGGTTTTTTATGCACATCCGGCAACGCTGATTTTTTCCAGTCGGCGATGGTTTTAGTCACAATCAATTCATCTTGTGCAGTGATATTGCATGCCACGCATAGCAGCGTGAGCGGTTGCAGGTTGGCAACCAGGTCTTCCAGCACATGCTGGTTGCGGTAAGGCGTTTCGATAAACAGCTGTGTGGCCTGTTGTTTTCTGGAGTCAAACTCAATGCCTTTGATGGTTTTGATACGCTCGTTTTTATCGCTGGGCAAATAGCCTAAAAACGTAAACCGCTGGCCATTGAGGCCGCTGGCCATCAAGCTCAGTAACAAACTGCTAGGGCCGATTAAAGGCACTACACGTATGCCTTTGTGATGTGCAACTGCCGCTAATGCGGCGCCAGGGTCAGCAATGCCCGGGCAGCCAGCTTCGCTCATTAACCCTACGTCAGTGCCTTGCTGTATGGGTTGCAATAATTTAGCCAGGTCTTTACTCGGTGTATCTTTAGTGAGCACTGACAGGTTTAATTCGCGGATAGGCACCGGATGGCCGCTGGCGGCTAGGAACTGGCGCGCAGTTTTTTCATTTTCGACAATAAAGTGGCGCAGGCTGTGCATGCGTTGCACGACTTCTGGCGGGAGCACTTGTTGCGGGGTGGTGCCTTCAGCGAGAGGGACGGGGATAAAGTATAAAGTGCCGGCAGCCATAATATGATCGATAGGTTTTTAAAAGCCGGATTATCCCATGCAGGGCATAAAAAAAGCATTCTTTTGCAAGAATGCTTTTTCTGAGACTGCTTGGATGGCGAGAGATTAATACTTCACTTGTACACGATATTTAAGCGTCACATCACCTTCAGCAGGCACATTGACTTGCCAGGTGGCTTGATGCGCGTTGGTTTTCTTATGCGCGTGTGATTCATTGAGGATTTTCCAGTCGCCATTGATCGGCTCTTGCACCGTCACTGTCACGGCTTCTTTTTTAGCGTTATGCAGGGTGATGGCATAAGCGCTTTCATAAAGTTGCGTCTGGTTTGGTTTGCTCAGGTTTTTAAAGTCGGTTTGCACGCGGTCGGCGGTGACATCAAACGCGTTGCCGAGTTTAAGGCGTACGGTATCGTTTTTCGGCGTATGGTCGATCTGGTCTTCACCGACAAATTGTGCGGTGCCATCATTATCTTTTTTATACACCCGCATCGTGCCTTTAGGTAAAGGCAGGCCTAACTTGCTGCTTTCCTTATTTTCAAACTCGACAAACACTTGCACCTTTTGTTTTTTCTCAACGTCGCGGTACTGGCCTTGATAGTAGTAATCGGCGCCCGTTAATACCAGCTCTTTACGTGCAGGAATACGCTGGGCAGAAAGCAGGGCGACTTGTTTGGTCTGATTCTCGCCTATGGTCGTCGTGCGAGGTAGCGTATACAGGTGATATTCAAGCAGGCCTTGCTCGCTGGGCATGGCTGCATCAGCCACCATGGCTTCAGAACGCATCATCATGGTTTTGGGGCGGATGGTTTCGCACACACGGTTAACGTCACCTGCCACCAGTTGCACTTTGGCATTAGGATAAGCCGTGCCACTGGTATTGGTGAGTGTGACCCAGCCGGAGAGATCAATCGCGTCTTCTTTGCTGCTTAGCTCGGCCACGTAGTCGGCCTTCCATTGCAGGCCGCCAGTGAGGTAGCTTAATTCGAGGCTGGTTTGTTCTGCGCCCTTGTATTGCACCTGCGTGGTCAGGGTTGGCCGGTCTTTGAGTTGGCCTGGCACGTTAGGGTAAACGATGCGGCCAGAGATGCCAGTTTCAATGCGGTTGCCGATTTTGAGCACGACACCATCTTGTGCGGATAACACGGTTGCGGTTTCTTGCGTCTCGGCACCTGTGCTTGGGTTAGTGTGGATAATCGTGACTTGCTGGCCTACGTGTTTCTCCAGCAGTTTTTGTGGGGTGAGAAGGTCAAAGTCAAAGTTCTGCTCCAGCACTTGCAGGCTGGTATTGGGCAACAGGCTACGCAACAAGGCCGTTTCAGGTTTGATTTGCGCACTGACATCACGGAATGACAAGGCAGATAAGCCATTATTCAAACTGAGTTTACGGTTATCTTTTACTAGCGCCAGGTCTTCGTTGTAGATGGTCACCGCGACGCTGGTTTGGTCTGATTGCGGACTGGTCGTCGTCACTTCTGCTTGTGCTAATGAACTACTGCACAATGAAACACTACCCAGGGAAAATAACAGCAGGGAGCTGAATCGCATGAATATCCTCTCGTTTTTTGTATGTAAGCGTACACGCTTGAGACTGCCTTAACGCAACAGCCGTTCAAAAGTTAACACACGATTTTATTCGGCGCCAGAGGTAGCGGGGTTAAATCCTAGAGGTGGACAAGACATCAACGCCAGCTTGTTGCAGCATATTGACCAGTGCGATCACTGGTAGGCCAATCAGCGCATTGGGGTCGTCACCACGCATATAGTCTAGCAGCGCGATGCCCATGCCTTCAGACTTGGCGCTGCCTGCGCAGTCGTAGGGTTGCTCCAGCCGCAAGTAGGTTTCAATTTGCAGGGTCGTTAATACTTTGAATTTAACAAAGTAGGGCACATTAGTCGATTGCATGTACTGGCTGCTACTATCGTACAAACACAGCGCACTATGAAAAATCACTTCTTTGCCGCTAAGCATGGTCAGTTGTCTGACCGCATTCTCGTGATTGCCAGGTTTGCCTATCTGCAAGCCATCGACTGTTGCCACCTGATCGCAGCCAATAATCAGCGCATGAGGCTGGCTCTCGGCTACTTTGCGTGCCTTGCCTTCGGCCAGGCGCAACGAGGTGTGCTCAGGGCTTTCGCCATCAAGCGGGGTTTCGTCAATTTCGGGCGAGATGCACTCAAACGGGATATGCAGCTTTTGCAGCACTTCGCGGCGGTAACGAGAAGAAGAGGCGAGAATGATAGATTTTGTCATGGCTAAAAGCAAAAATCCCTGAATTGCTTCAGGGATTTTTGTGCACTGGATTATTCCGGTTGAATTTCAATCAGTGTTTCATCCGGGGTGACGCTGTCACCTTTGGCGACATGGATCGCAACCACGGTGCCTGATTTGCTGGCCTGGATTTCGTTTTCCATTTTCATCGCCTCAATCACTAGCACGCCATCACCTGCGTTGACCTTGTCACCGACATTGACTTTGACGGTAACAATGGTGCCTGGCATGGCGGTGGTGACGCAACCTGGGTGGCTAGGGCGTGGACGACCGCTGGCTGCCACAGATGCTTTTTTCTTGCCGCCAGCAGAGCCATTATTCGCACCACCACTGACTTCCATCTCGCTCAGCGTTTCTACAAATACTTCTTCCGAAATGCCATCGACTTTAACGTAGTAAGGCTTGCGTTCTTCACCGGCGTGACCGCTACCTGTTAGTTTGATATGGTAGGTTTCACCGTGCAGTGTGATGTTAAATTCGTTAGGCGCGTAGCGTGCGGCAGCCGTTTGCTGAGTCACGGCGTCTTTGCTAAGTAGCGGTTCTGGTGTCAATGAACCGGCATTGCGTTCTTGCAAGAAGGTCTGGCCAATATCCGGGAACATGGCGTAGGTCAGTACATCTTGCTCATTGTTGGCGAAACGCTCAGCTTCAGATTGCAGTCTTGCCAGTTCTGGTTGCAGCAAGTCTGCCGGACGGCAAGTGATGACTTCTGCATCGCCAACCGCTTGTTTGCGTACGTCTGCATTTACAGCAGCAGGTGCTTTACCATATTGGCCCAACAGGTAGTTTTTCACTTCGTTGGTGATGGACTTGTAACGGCCACCAGTTAATACGTTTAATACAGCCTGCGTACCCACGATTTGTGAGGTCGGTGTGACCAACGGAGGGTAACCAAGATCCTGGCGTACACGCGGAATCTCAGCCAGCACTTCATCCATACGGTTGAGTGCGCCTTGTTCTTTCAACTGGTTAGACAAGTTGGAAATCATGCCGCCTGGCACCTGGTTAACCAAGACACGGGTATCTACGCCAGTGAATTCGCTTTCGAACTGCCAGTATTTCTTGCGTACTTCTTTAAAGTAAGCGGTGATTTCCTGCAGTTTGCCCAAATCGAGGCCGGTGTCGTACTCGGTGCCCTTTAATGCGGCGACCAGGCTCTCAGTGGTCGGATGGCTGGCACCTTCAGAGAAGGATGAGTTACAGGTATCAATAATATCCACGCCGTTTTCAACGCTCTTCAGCATCACCATGCTGGCCAGGCCGGAGGTGGCGTGGCTATGCATATGAATCGGTACGCTGACGGCGGCTTTCAATGCTTTGACCAGATCGCCTGCCAGGGTTGGGGTTAGCAAACCTGCCATGTCTTTGACACCAATACTGTCACAACCCAGGCCTTCAAGCTCTTTGGCCATGTTTACGAAGTAATTGATGTCATGCACCGGGCTGGTAGTGAATGACAGGGTGCCAATCGCGTGTTTTTTAACGTTTTTAACGGCTTCAATCGCTGTTTTCAGGTTGCGGATGTCGTTCATCGCATCAAAAATACGGAACACATCGACACCCGTGTCAGCCGCCTGTTTGACGAAGGCGTGTACGACATCGTCAGAGTAGTGACGGTAGCCCAGCAAGTTCTGGCCACGCAACAGCATGTTGATAGGTGTATTAGGTAATGCTTTACGCAGACTGCGCAAGCGCTCCCATGGATCTTCTTTCAGAAAGCGCACGCAGGCGTCAAAGGTGGCACCGCCCCAGGCTTCCAGGGACCAGAAACCAATCTCATCCAGTTTGCTGGCAATCGGCAGCATATCTTCGGTACGCATGCGCGTCGCGATCAGGGATTGGTGTCCATCTCTTAAAACGAGTTCGGTGACATGTATTTTGCTCATAATCTTGTCGATCTAAATTAATATCTGCAATACGGTTAATCAAATGCCTTCGTGGGCAGCAATCGCGGCAGCAATTGCTGCGGCCATCAACTCTTTCGGTAATCCGACATCATATTCTGTCAGCTCGGGATGTTGTTCCACAAAGCTGGTATTGAAATCGGCCGCCCGGAAATCTGGGTGTAGCATGATTTGCTGGTAGTAAGGGATCGTCGTTTTGACGCCATACACTACCATGTCGTTCAGCGCACGGCGACCGCGCTCAATCACACCTTCCCAGTCCAAAGCCCAAACTGTCAGTTTGGCGCACATGGAGTCGTAGTAGGGCGGAATGACATAGCCGCTGTAAATTGCTGCATCCATACGTACACCGGGGCCGCCCGGTGCATAGTAGCGCGTGATCTTGCCAAAGCTGGGCAGAAAATCCTTTTGCGGGTCTTCAGCGTTGATACGGTATTCCATGGCAAAACCACGGAAGGCGATTTCGCTTTGCTTGTACTGCAGTGGCAACCCAGCAGCGACACGAATCTGTTGCTGTACGATATCGACACCAGTGATAGTTTCAGTCACGGTATGCTCCACCTGCAAGCGGGTGTTCATTTCCATGAAGTAGAAATTGTTGTCTGAATCGAGCAGGAACTCGACCGTGCCGGCATTTTCATAACCGACTGCTTTCGCGGCCTTGACGCCCAGACCACCAATGTAATCGCGTTGTGCTTGCGACAGTTGTGGCGAGGGTGCAATTTCAATCAGTTTCTGGTTACGGCGCTGGATAGAACAGTCGCGCTCAAACAAGTGGATGACATTGCCATGCGCATCGGCCAAAATCTGTACTTCAATATGGCGAGGATGTACGACACATTTTTCCAGGAAGACTTCAGGTTTGCCAAAGGCTTTGCTGGCTTCGGAAATCACGCGGTCGTAATTACTTAATAATTCTTTTTCGCTATCGCAACGACGAATGCCGCGGCCACCACCACCATTGGTGGCTTTTAACATCACCGGATAGCCAATCTTTTTAGCCAGTTGCACAGCGGCATCTAGAGATTCCAGGTTGCCATCACTACCTGGCACGCAGGGAATACCCGCATTGATCATGGCGTTACGTGCCTGAATCTTGTCACCCATCTGGCGAATTACGTCAGCTTCAGGGCCGATAAACTTAATACCGCGGCGGGCACAGACCTCAGCCAGCTCAGGATTTTCAGACAGGAAGCCATAGCCAGGATGCAAGGCGTCACAGCCTGCAGCCACAGCAATGTTCACAATGTTGTGTGCGTTCAGGTAGCCTGCCACCGGGTCAGAGCCAATATTATAGGCTTCGTCAGCTTTCTTGACATGCAAGGCATGACGGTCGGCATCCGCGTAAATGGCCACCGACTTGATGCCCATTTCTGAACAGGCGCGCACAATACGTACCGCAATTTCACCGCGATTCGCGACTAAAATTTTCTTAAACACACATTACCCTTAAAGCAAGAAAAAAGGACAGAGTCTTTTAGTAACTCAACCGTTTATTTAGTTAGCAACTGCTTGTATTTAAAGCGCTTTGAGTTGGTTTGGTTGTGGTTTTGCACTAACAAGGCCGCCTGAGCGGATGGCCGATTATGCAAACCGGCACCATGAGTGCGCCCTTGATAAAGAGCGCCGCGTGATGCGACGTCATTATAACAACAAACCGAGGTCTTAAAAAGTAGAACGTCATTTTTGGCCGTGGCTGGTCGTCAAGATCGGCCGAGTTTGCTATAGTGTCATGCTTGTTTATATTTAGAGTTTTCTTAGCTTATGACGCGATTTCAGGAGCTGGCCCGGCAGCAAAAAAACAGTGAGGGTGAGCTGACACTGTCATCTTTGCCGCGCTTGCAAGAGGCTTTGCATGCATTGGGTGTCACCGATGCCGCTGCATTGGGTGCGTTGCGCGTGCATTATCAATTACAAGGGTTGCCGTCGCGTTTTTTTAGCGAGACTGCCTTGCCTATGTTGTCCTTAGCGGTGCAGGCGGCGTTACCGTTGGTGTGCCAGCGTTGTTTTGCCCCGTTGCCGCAAGCGCTTGATTTGCAATTTGAGTTTGCATTGTGCGATGAGCCGCCGGAAGCGCTGCTTGAAGATGAGCACGTAGACTGGCTGGAAGAGGGGGATGAAACGATCATTGAGTCATTGGTTGAAGATGAGTTGTTGATGGCTTTGCCCATTGCGGTGATGCATGAAGAAGCGTGCGTCAGTTTGCAGCAATCTGCCGGTGAAAAACCTAATCCGTTTGCGGCGCTCAAGCAGTTAAAGCTGGATAAATGATCGCTGAGCGTTTGGTTTGTGCACGCTGAAAACGCAAAAAAGCAAATCAAAAGCGATATTTGCAGGATTTATTTGCAGTTGTCTCTGGAATATTTTATAATTGCGGATTAGGTAGCATTTTAAGTTTATTTATAACTGCCCTTTAACTTCATTCTCTGAGGTGTGGCGGTTTGATTTTGGAGTATATAAATGGCAGTTCAGCAAAACAAAAAGACACCGTCCAAGCGTGGTATGCACCGTTCACACGACTTTTTGACAAACCCACCTTTGGCGATTGAGCCAACGACTGGTGAAGTACATTTGCGTCATCACGTGAGCCCTAACGGTTTTTACCGTGGCCGTAAAGTGATGCCAGCTAAAGGCGAATAATCGCTGCATTAAAGCGTCAAGCTTTAAAACACGCCGCGCACTAAAATGCGCGGCGTTTGTGTATCTGGCGTAAGCCTGCACTTGCCTGCATCTGAGTAATTGAGCACTGTGTTTTAATAACAGGTGCCGTGCATGGAAAGTAAATTTGGGAAATGACATGACAACTGGTCAACACGTGCATTCACAAGAAGTAGTGATTGCCATTGATGCCATGGGGGGAGATCACGGTCCACATGTGACTGTGCCTGCGGCAGTGCGTATTTTGAACGAAAATCCTAATCTCAATATTATTCTGGTTGGCTTGCAAGATGCGGTTGAGGCCGAATTAAAAGCATTGCATGTATCGCCTAATCCGCGTTTGCGTGTGCATCATGCCAGCGAAGTGGTGTTGATGGATGAATCGCCACAAAGCGCGATGAAAAATAAAAAAGATTCTTCCATGCGCGTGGCCATCAATATGGTCAAAACCGGCGAGGCGCAAGCCTGTGTCAGCGCAGGCAATACCGGCGCCCTCATGGCGACAGCACGTTTTGTGCTTAAAACCTTGCCTGGTATTGACCGTCCGGCCATTGCCTCGACTTTGCCTTCTGAAAATGGCAGTACGTTTATGCTCGACCTCGGTGCCAATGCTGACTGTACCCCAGAGCACCTGTACCAGTTTGCCATTATGGGAGCGATGGTGGTGAGCTGTATCAGCAATAAACCCAATCCTACTGTTGGCCTGCTTAATATTGGCTCTGAAGATATCAAGGGTAATGAAGTGGCCAAGCAGGCGGCGGAGTTGCTGCGTGGTAGCCATTTGAACTTTTACGGTAACGTTGAAGGCGATGATATTTTCAAAGGCACGACCGATGTCGTGGTCTGCGATGGCTTTGTCGGTAATGTGGCATTAAAAACCACTGAGGGCTTGGCACACATGATGGGCAAGTTCCTGACGCAGGAATTCAAGCGCAACTGGTTGACCAAGTTGATGGCACTGGGCGCTTTCCCGGTATTAAAAGCGTTCAAAAAACGCCTGGATCCGCGTCGCTATAATGGCGCCAGCTTTTTAGGTTTGCGCGGTATTGTGGTGAAAAGCCATGGTGGAGCGGACAGCGTCGGTTTTTACCATGCGATTCATGTCGCCATGGAAGAGGCGCAGAGCGGTATTTTGAAGCGTATTCAGGCACAGCTTGAGATCGAGCACCTGACGACTTCCGAGCAGTCCTGAGCTGCATTCGGCTAGGTAATTTGACCCAATTAAGGCATAATCGTACGGATGATTAACGCACGCATCGCAGGCACTGGCAGCTATCTGCCACCCACTATTTTAACCAACGCCGATCTGGAAAAGATGGTCGATACCACCGATGAGTGGATTTTTGCCCGGACCGGTATCAAGCAACGCCATCGTGTCACCGATGAGCGCACCAGTGATTTGGCTACCCATGCGGCACGCAATGCCATTGAGGCTGCAGGCATTCAGGCGCAGGATATTGACCTGATTATTGTGGCGACGACCACACCAGACAAAATCTTCCCCAGCGTAGCGACGATGGTGCAACGCAAATTAGGCGTCAGCGGCTGTCCTGCATTTGATGTGCAGGCGGTCTGTAGCGGCTTCGTCTATGCGCTGACCACTGCCCATCAATTTATCAAGTCAGGCCAGTACCGCAACGTGCTGGTCATCGGTGCAGATACGTTTACCCGCATCACTGATTACACCGACCGTAGCAACTGTATCTTATGGGGCGATGGCGCTGGTGCGGTGATTCTGCAAGCCAGCGAGCAACCAGGGGTACTGTCTACACATATTCATGCCGACGGTAATTACGAAACGTACCTGCATGTGCCACGTAATACGGATGGTGGTCCGGATACCGTGGTGATGGAAGGCAATGCTGTGTTTAAAATGGCGGTGAATACGCTGGACCAGATTGTGGATGAGACGCTGGCAGCGAACAATATGCAAAAGTCTGACATTGACTGGCTGGTGCCGCACCAGGCCAATATTCGCATTCTGCAAGCAACCGCCAAGAAACTGGATCTGCCTATGGAAAAAGTGGTGATCACGGTAGATAGACACGGTAATACTTCTGCAGCGTCTATTCCCTTGGCGCTGGACACTGCCGTGCGTGATGGCCGCATCCAGCGCGGGCAGATTCTGCTCATGGAGGCGTTTGGTGGTGGATTTACCTGGGGTTCTGCGCTGGTCAAGTATTAAAAACCTGTGCAATTTCTGTGTGCAGGCGTCATGTATGTGATGACCTGCTTATTTTTTAGTCAATACGCGATCAAACATTATGTCTAAATTTGCTTTTTTCTTTCCAGGCCAGGGCTCACAGTCCGTTGGCATGATGCAGGGCTTGGAGGCACATGCCATCGTCAAGCAAACTTTTGATGAGGCTTCTTCTGTGCTGGGTGTCGATTTTTGGAAAATGGCGACAGAAGCCAATGACGAAATTAACCTGACCGAAAATACGCAACCTATCATGCTCACTGCAGGGGTTGCTAGCTGGCGCGTGTACCAGGCACTTGGTGGCAAGCTGCCAACAGCCATGGCTGGCCACAGCCTGGGTGAATATACCGCGTTGGTGGCTGCCGGCGCCATTTCATTTGCAGATGCCTTGCCATTGGTCAAGTTTCGCGCCCAGGTCATGCAGCAAGCGGTACCAGAAGGTCAGGGCGCCATGGCCGCTATTTTGGGCCTGGATGATGACACCGTGCGTGCCGTGTGCACCGAAGCGGCCCAGGGCCAGGTGGTGCAGGCCGTGAATTTTAACTCGCCAGGCCAGGTAGTGATTGCCGGTGACAAGGCCGCGGTTGAGCGCGGCATGGAGTTGGCCAAAGCTAAAGGTGCTAAACGTGCTTTGCCGTTACCTGTTAGCGTGCCATCGCACTGTGGGCTGATGAAGCCTGCGGCGGATAAGCTGCGTGAATATTTACAAAATGTAGATGTGCAAGCGCCTGTGGTGCCGGTATTGCACAATGCGGACGTGGTGGCATATAGCGATGCCGCGCAAATTAAAGACGCACTGGTGCGCCAGTTGCATAGCCCGGTCCGCTGGGTAGAGACCGTGCAACAATTAGCCTCACAAGAGGTGTTGAGTGCTGCCGAATGTGGCCCGGGCAAGGTGCTGGCTGGTTTAGCCAAGCGCATTGTAGCTGATATGGTTTGTGTCGCACTGGTCAATGATGAATCTGTGCAAGCATTTGTTGCGCAATAAGGAGTGGATATGTTGAATCAACAAGTAGCATTGGTGACTGGCGCAAGCCGTGGCATTGGCGCAGCGATTGCGCAGACCTTGGGTAAGCAGGGCGCAACCGTGATTGGTACGGCGACTTCGGCCAGCGGGGCAGAGGCGATTACTGCCCACCTGCAGGCCGCCGGTGTGAATGGCGTTGGTTTGGCGCTGGATGTGACCCAGCCAGAACAAATCGAAGCGGTTTTAAAGCAGATAGCAGAACAGTATGGTGAAGTTTCTATTCTGGTCAACAATGCTGGCATCACCAAAGATACCTTGCTGATGCGCATGAAGGATGAAGACTGGGATGCTGTATTGAACACCAACCTGAAGTCCGTGTTCCGTATGAGCCAGGCGGTGTTGCGTCCGATGATGAAGGCGCGCCAGGGTCGCATTATCAATATTTCCAGCGTGGTAGGTCATATGGGCAATGCCGGGCAAGTGAATTATGCTGCCGCGAAAGCAGGCATGACCGGTTTTACCAAGTCCATGGCGCAAGAGGTTGGTAGCCGTGGCATTACGGTGAACTGTGTCGCGCCTGGTTTCATTGAAACCGACATGACGGCCGAACTGCCAGAAGAGATTAAAGCCAAAATGCTGGAGCGCATTGCGGTCGGCCGTTTGGGCCAGGTCGATGAAATCGCCGCCACGGTTGCTTTCCTGGCGTCGCCTGCGGCTGCTTACATTACTGGTGAAACCATCCATGTCAATGGTGGTATGTACTGCGCTTAATATATAGTTTCTTTGGTATTCTGGGCAAGTTTTGCTAGAATACCGGTTTATTGAACACGACACTTATCAACAAAGGGGTATTTTAGATGTCCGACATCGAACAACGCGTAAAGAAAATCGTTTGTGAACAACTGGGTGCAAACGAAGCTGACGTTAAAAACACATCATCTTTCGTAGATGATCTGGGTGCAGATTCTCTGGACACCGTAGAATTGGTGATGGCTTTGGAAGAAGAATTCGATTGCGAAATTCCTGACGACGAAGCAGAAAAAATCACAACCGTGCAGCAAGCGATTGACTACGTCAACGCAAACCTCAAGTAATTCATTGACTTCATTCTTCAATCAGCCCTCGCAAGAGGGCTGATTTTCTATTATGACGAAACGCAGAGTAGTAGTAACTGGCTTGGGCGTGGTGTCTCCAGTAGGGATTGGTACCCAAACCGCTTGGGACAATCTGGTTGCTGGTCAATCAGGCATTACCCGCATCACCAAATTTGATCCCACACCATTCGCTTCGCAAATTGCAGGCGAAGTCAAAGGCTTTAACGCTGAAGACTTTATTCCGGCCAAAGATGCCCGCCGTATGGATACTTTTATCCAGTATGGCCTGGCAGCAGGCCTGGAAGCCTTCCGTGATTCTGGCCTGGAGGTGACTGACGCCAATGCCGAGCGCATCGGTGTCACCATCGGTTCCGGGATTGGTGGTTTGGGCTTGATTGAGTCCACCAACGACAGTTATGACGAAGGTGGCCCACGCAAGATCTCGCCATTCTTTATTCCAGGCACCATTATCAATATGATTTCTGGCAACCTGTCGATTATGCTGGGCTTAAAAGGCCCGAATATCGCCGTGGTGACGGCCTGTACCACAGGCACGCACAGCATTGGTGAAGCAGCACGCATGATTGAGTACGGCGATGCCGATGTGATGGTGGCTGGTGGCGCTGAAGCAGCGATTACCGAGCTGAGCGTTGGTGGCTTTGCCTCTGCGCGCGCCTTGTCTAGTCGCAATGATGATCCGGCAACAGCCAGTCGTCCCTGGGATAAAGACCGTGATGGCTTTGTCATTGGTGAAGGGGCCGGTGTGATGGTGCTTGAGGAGTATGAGCACGCCAAAGCCCGTGGTGCCAGAATTTATGCTGAACTTGCCGGCTATGGTTTAAGTGCCGATGCCTATCACATGACCGCGCCAAATATGGATGGCCCACGTCGATCCATGGTAAACGCTCTGAAAAATGCAGGCGTTAACCCTGATCAGGTGCAGTTTATGAATGCACATGGCACATCGACGCCGTTGGGTGATGCCAACGAAACCAACGCGATTAAAGCGACGTTTGGTGACCACGCCTATAAACTGGTGGTGAACTCCACCAAGTCGATGACGGGTCACTTGCTGGGTGGCGCTGGTGGTTTGGAGTCTGTATTTACTGTATTGTCTATTTACAATCAGATTTCACCGCCTACTATTAACTTGTTTAATCAGGATCCGGAATGCGATCTGGATTACTGTGCCAACACCGCACGTGATCTACAGATCGAATATGCCCTGAAAAACAACTTCGGCTTTGGCGGCACTAACGGCAGCCTGTTGTTCAAGCGCGTTTAAGCGTCGTCTTAGCCAAATAAAAAAGCCAGCATCTGCTGGCTTTTTTATTGCATGCTAATTGCTTATTTCAATACAGCCAGCGCAGCAGCATAGTTTGGCTCGTCAGCGATTTCGCCCACCAGTTCGCTATGCAATACTTGATTGTTTTCATCCAGCACTACAACCGCACGTGCAGTTAAGCCCGCCAGGCTGCTGTCAGTGATGAATACGCCGTAGTCAGTGGCAAATTTTGCAGTGTCACGGAACGTGGACAGGGTGACTACGTTTTCTAGGCCTTCTGCACCGCAGAAACGGCTTTGTGCAAATGGCAAGTCAGCGGATACACACAATACAACGGTATTGTTCACGCTGCTGGCTTCTTTGTTGAATGTGCGTACTGAAGTCGCGCAAGTTGGTGTATCAATGCTAGGGAAAATGTTCAGTACTTTACGCTTGCCGGCGTAGGCATCCAGGCCAACCAGATTGCGTTTGGCATCTGCCAGTTGAAAAGCCGGGGCAGCGTCGCCTGCAGCCAAAAATTTACCGCCAACGGCGACCGGGTTACCTTTAAGCGTTACGCTTGCCATAATCTTCTCCAAAACATGATGAATGAGTGTTAAACGAGCACTTTAACTTGTCAGCCAATGTCAATCAACCACATAAAAAGTAAGGGAATCATTTTTGCAGGGCAGCCAGGGCAGCATCGTAGTCGGGCTCACTGGTTAATTCTTTGACCAGTTCCACATGCAATACGCGGTCATCTTCGTCAGCGACCATCAGCACACGCGCAGGTAATCCGGCCAGTTTGCTGGTCATCATCAGCACACCGTAGTTCTTAAGCATGTCACGGCCACGCATGGTGGATAAATGAATGCCTGCAGACAGATTTTCTGCGCTGCAGAAACGTGTCATGGTGAAGGGTAAATCAGGCGAGATGTGCAGAATGACGGTATTCTCCAGGCTTGCTCCGATGCCGTCCAGCCTGCGTACGCTATTGGCGCTGGTAGAGGTGTCTATGCCTGGGAAAAAATGCAGGATTTTACGCTGGCCACGAAAGGTGTCTAATGAAACATCTTCCAGCGCATGGTTCACCAGTTGAAAGAACGGCAGGGTTTGGCCAAGTCTGGGCAAGTCATCCTCAACCAGTATCGGGTCATCCAGTAAAGCGGTGGCATTAGGCATGATCAGTCATCTATTCACGAAAACGCCTGACATCATAGAGCATTATGCCTGGCGAATTAAATTTTTTATTGTTTGCGCTGCCAGAGTCGTCTCCTTTCCTTCGTGGGAATTTTAACGCTGTCAACCAGATTATTTGCACCCATCATAGGTACAAAAAAGTGTGTTGGCGGTTAAAATAAAGCCATGGAAGCGTCTGAAATTCCCACCATTCAACCAGCATTTATTCATCTGCGCTGTCACAGTGAGTATTCCATTGTGGATGGCACAGTGCGCATTGACGACTATGTCAAAGCCGCCAAAAACGATGCGATGCCCGCTATCGCACTGACTGATCTCTCCAATCTGTTTGGCGCAGTCAAATTCTATAAAGCTGCTCGTGGTAAAGGCTTGAAGCCTGTGCTTGGTTGCGATGTCTGGATTGAAAATACGGTACAGCGCGATCAACCGCAGCGCTTGCTATTACTGGTGCAGAATCAGCAAGGCTATCGCCATTTATGCGAATTACTATCCCGTGCTTATCTCGAAAACCAGTATCGCGAACGCGCAGAAATCAAGGCCGAGTGGCTGGTGGAGAAAAATGCCGGCTTGTTAGTGCTTTCAGGTTTCGCGGCAGGCGATGTTGGACTCGCCTTGCAGGCAGGCAATCAGGCAGTGGCTTTGCAATATGCGCAGCAATGGGCGCAGGTATTTGCTGGTCGTTATTATCTTGAAGTGCAGCGCGTGCATGAAGCTGGCACGCCCGAAGGCTACGCGCAAGAGCAACTGATACAGCAAACCGTGCTGGTGGCGCAGCAACTGGATCTGCCGGTGGTAGCGACGCACCCGGTGCAATTTCAAACCGCAGACGACTATATGGCGCATGAGGCGCGTACCTGTATTGCTGAAGGCTATGTGCTGGCCGATAAACGGCGTCCACGCAAGTTTGTCGCGACCCAATATGTGAAAACGCAGGCCGAGATGCAGGCCCTGTTTGCCGATATGCCATTGGCGTTACAGAACTCGGTGGAGATTGCCAAGCGTTGCAACCTAGCGCTGACACTGGGTAAAAACTATTTGCCAGACTTTCCGACGCCGAATGGCGAAAGCCTGGATGCGTACCTGGTAGACCAGTCAAAACTGGGGCTGGAGCACCGCCTGGCTTATTTATATCCGGATGAACAGCAGCGCGAAGCCAAGCGCCAGGAATACGAAGACCGCTTGCAGTTCGAGTGCAACATCATTGTGCAGATGGGCTTCCCTGGCTACTTCCTCATCGTGGCTGATTTTATTAACTGGGCCAAAAATAATGGCGTGCCGGTTGGGCCGGGTCGGGGCTCAGGTGCGGGCTCGCTGGTTGCTTACAGCCTGGGGATTACCGATCTGGATCCGCTCAAATACAACTTGCTGTTTGAGCGTTTTCTCAACCCTGAGCGGGTCTCCATGCCCGACTTCGATATTGACTTCTGTATGGAAGGACGAGATCGCGTCATCGATTACGTCAAGCATAAATATGGCTTGGCATCGGTGTCGCAGATCGCCACCTTCGGTACCATGGCGGCCAAAGCGGTGATCCGCGATGTGGGCCGCGTGCTGGATTTACCGTTTAACTTCGTCGATGGCATCGCTAAGCTGATCCCGCTGGAGTTAGGCATTACGCTGGAATCGGCGCTGGAAAAAGAGCCGCAGTTACAAGAGCGCCGCGAAAAAGAGGAAGAAGTCGCAGAATTACTTTCCTTGGCGCTCCGCCTTGAGGGCTTGGTGCGTAATATCGGTATGCACGCCGGTGGCGTCTTGATTGCCCCAGGCAAGATTTCTGATTTTTCACCGGTGTATTGTCAGCCGAATGGTGATAGCCTGGTCAGTCAATACGATAAAGACGATGTGGAGGCCGTTGGCCTGGTTAAGTTCGACTTTTTGGGCTTACGTACGCTGACCATTCTCAATATGGCACTGGAAAATGCCAATGCCCAGCGCGCGCAAGAAGAGTTGCCACCGCTGAGTTTCGAGACCATCCCGCTAGACGATAAACGCAGTTACCATTTGCTGAAAACGGCCAATACCACCGCGGTATTCCAGCTGGAATCGCGCGGCATGAAAGACATGCTCAAACAGGCCAAGCCGGACTTGTTTGAGGATATTATTGCCCTGGTAGCTTTGTATCGACCGGGTCCTATGGACCTGATTCCTGACTTCTGCCGCCGTAAACATGGTACGCAGCGTGTGGAGTATCCGCATGCGTCCACCGAGTCTATCCTGAAAGAAACCTACGGCATTGCGGTGTATCAGGAGCAGGTGATGCAGATTGCGCAGGTGGTGGCCGGTTATAGCCTGGGTGGCGCTGACTTGCTGCGGCGCGCCATGGGTAAGAAAAAACCTGAAGAAATGGTGCAACAGCGCGAAATTTTCAACGAAGGCGCGCAGAAAAATGGCTTAACCCTGCAGCAGTCTAACGATCTGTTCGACTTGCTGGAAAAATTTGCCGGCTATGGCTTTAACAAGTCACACGCGGCGGCCTATGCGCTGGTTGCTTATCATACCGCTTACCTTAAAGCGCATTATCCGGCTGCATTCTTGGCGGCAACCATGTCGGCCGATATGAACAACACCGATAACGTGCATACGTTTTTCGATGACTGCGGGGCTAACCATGTCGATGTGCTGCCGCCGGATGTGAACGCCAGTATTTACCAGTTTAAGCCGCTGAGTGCGCAGCAAGTATTGTATGGGCTGGGTGCCATTAAAGGCACTGGTTTGGCGGCGATCGAGCTGATCATGGCCTCACGTCAGGCACAAGGGCCATTCAAGGATATCTTTGATTTTTGCCAGCGTTTGGATCTGCGCAAAGTCAATCGCCGGGTAATTGAATCACTGATTCGCGCCGGGGCTTTCGACAAGCTGGAGCAGAATCGGGCCGCGTTACTGGCCGGGCTGGATACGGCGATTAGTGTCGCCGAACAAAGTGCGGCGCATGCCGGGCAGGATTGCTTGTTTGGCGGCGTGGTTGAAACCCGTCACGCTTTGCCTGGTATCGCACCCTGGAGCCCAGAACAGGCATTGATAGAAGAGAAAACGGCGCTTGGTTTTTACCTGAGTGGCCACCCGTATTTGAGCTATAAACCACAATTAGGGCCGTTTATTAAAGGCAATCTCAGCGAACTGGCACCGCAGGATCAGCCCAAATTACTGGCGGGTGTGGTGATGGGCGTGCGCGTGCGTATGACCCAGCGCGGCAAGATGGCGATCGTCACGCTGGATGATGCTGTGGGTAGGGTGGATGTGGTGGTTGGCTCAGAGCTGCTCATGCAACACGCACAATGGATTAAAGATGACCAATTGCTGGTGGTGGAAGGCCGCATCAGCAATGATGAGTTCTCAGGCGGTATTCGTGTCAGCGCCAGAAAACTCTATGACCTGGCGGCCGTGCGCAACCGCTTTGCGCAAATGCTCACCCTGAATTGCAATGGCACTTCTGATGTGCAAAGGTTGATGAATGTGCTGACGCCTTACCGTTACGCGGGCGAAGAGCAAAAGCGCTGCCCGATCAAGGTGGACTACCATAACCAGTCGGCGCAAGTGAGCCTGATGCTGAGCGATGACTGGCAAGTCGTGCTGCATGACGACCTGTTGCAGAATTTGCAGGGCTGGTTGTCAAAAGAAAACGTCAAAATCCTTTATAATGCCTAAACTTTTTTTCTAAGAATTCACACTGGAATTCATTATGAGTGCAAAACGTCTCACGCCTAGTAAACTGACTTATCTCGATTTCGAGCAGCCCATTGCTGCCCTCGAAAAGCGTATTGAAGCTTTGCAAGTTTCACACGATGAACATGACTCGCTGGATATTTCCAAAGAGTTGGACTTGCTGCAAAAGAAAAATACCAAGCTGCTGCAAGATACTTACCAAAACCTGAGTGCCTGGCAAATTTCCCAGGTGGCGCGTCATCCACAACGTCCTTACACTATTGATTACATCAGCGCCTTGTTTACTGACTTTCAAGAGCTGCACGGTGACCGTGCCTTTGCTGATGATCCGGCGATTGTCGGTGGCATTGCCCGTTTCAAAGGCATTCCTGTCATGGTCATGGGCCACCAAAAAGGCCGTGATATCAAAGAGCGTCAATACCGCAACTTTGGTATGCCGCGTCCTGAGGGCTATCGTAAAGCCTTGCGCTTATTCCGCCTGGCCGAAAAATTCCATCTGCCAATTATTACCTTTATCGATACCCCGGGCGCTTATCCTGGTATCGGTGCCGAAGAGCGGGGCCAATCCGAAGCGATTGCACGTAACCTGTATGTGATGGCTGAACTCAAAACACCGATTATCGGCGTAGTCATCGGCGAGGGCGGTTCAGGTGGCGCGCTGGCGTTGGGCGTCGTGGATCATTTGAACATGCTGCAATATTCGACTTATTCAGTCATCTCGCCTGAAGGCTGTGCTTCTATTTTGTGGAAGAGTGCGAGCAGGGCACCTGACGCTGCTGAAACCTTGGGCATCACTGCAGATCGCCTGAAATCCCTGGGCCTGGTCGATAATATTATCAGTGAACCATTGGGCGGCGCCCATCGTAACTACGAAGAAGTGATGGAGCGTATTGGCCAGGCCATTGGTCAGCAACTCAAAACGTTACAAGCTAAAAAAGTACCGCAATTGCTGGAGTCGCGTTACCAGCGTTTGATGAGTTACGGTAAATTTAAAACCAGCAGTGAAAAATAGCATGTCTTTACTATCTCAGTTAGAAAATGTCATTAAGACCTTTCTGGCTGGGGAGTCTGCCCCGCATTCTCAGCCACCCCATTTATTGCTTGCGCTTAGTGGTGGTGTAGATTCCATTGTGCTGCTGCACACCTTGTCACAACTGACGACCCCGTTATCGTTTACCTTGTCTGCCATGCATGTACACCATGGCCTCAGCCCGCATGCTGACAGCTGGCTACTGATGTGCGAACAGCTGTGTGCTGATAACAACATCCCTTTTTATAGTGAAAAAGTGCATGTTGATTTGCAAAGCGGCTTGGGCGTTGAGGCCGCTGCACGCGACGCGCGTTACCAGGCATTAGAGCGAGTACGCAAGCAATTGGCCGCGGATGCGATTGTGACGGCCCATCACATGCAAGATCAGGCAGAAACCTTATTGTTGCAGCTGATGCGTGGTGCGGGGGTAAAAGGCCTCAGCGCCATGAGCCATTGGGATGCTGAGCGTTATTTGCTCAGGCCGCTGTTAACAGTGCCCAAGGCTGAGCTACTGCAATATGCGACGGCCCAACAGCTAAAATGTGTAGAAGACGAAAGCAATGCCGACATTAGCTATGACCGCAACTTTATGCGCCAAAAAGCCATGCCTGTATTGCGTGAGCGCTACCCGCAACTGGATAGCGCCTTGCTGCGTAGTGCCAGTCATCTTGCAGATGCCCAAATTTTACTAGACACGCTCGCGCAGCAAGACTTGCTGCAATGCGATGTGCGGGAGGAGTGGCTGGGACAGTCGATCGCTATCCCGCATCTGCACACGCTGGGCGACGTGCGTGCAAAAAACCTGTTGCGCTTCTGGTTTCAGCAACGCCAACTGCGTATGCCGAATACAGAACAATTGCACGATTACTGGAAGCAGCTTTCCTCAGTGAAGCCGCACCGTTATTTACATTTGCCCTTACAAGGCCAGGCTGCCGATCATCGCGCTTATCTGCATCATTATCAGCAGCGCCTGTATTGTGTCGCCAAACCGGCCGCATTGCCGCAAACGCCGCTCGTCTGGCAGGGCCATCAAACGCAAATCTGGGGCGACTGGCAGGTACAATTCAAAGTCAGCAAAGGGCGTGGAATTGCCCTCGCCAGGCTTGGGATTGCTCCTGCAGCCATTACGCTGAACAAGCGTTATGGCCAGCCGATTCCATTGCCAGAGGGGCTGGCGCTGTTGGTGTCACCCAGAATGGGCGGTGAAGCGTTGCAGCGCGATGCTAAACGTCCAAGACGTGAATTAAAAGTGATTTTTCAAATGCTGGGGATTCCACCCTGGCAACGTGCTTTTTACCCCGTGGTTCAAGTAACCACTACTCAGCCTAGCACATCACAAACGCTGGTTGCTCTCGCTGCCATTGCAGTCGATGAAGCCTGGCGCCCTGGCCGTAATGCTTACGGTCTCGAAATCTTCCTTCAGCCTCGCTAAATTAAAATTGGTTGTAATAAACCAATTTAAACCATAAAATTGGTTGTAATGAACCATTTTAATGGTTTATATCCACCAAGAACCCCCTATTTAATTGATTTAAATGATCTTTTTTCAGTGGGCATAAACGGAACAGTTATTGCTCTTAATAAGTACTTTTAAGTAAAAAGTTATTCAATAAAAGTATTCTCGGGAAAAAGGATCATTCGTTATGAATAAAAATACTATCAAGCCATTGCTGCTCGCGATTGTGTCTGCCTATGCAGCGCAGGCGATGGCAGTGCATGCTGAAGACGTTAAGTTGGAGAAGGTTGAAATTGTGGGGACGACACCGCTGCCTGGCGTGGGTTTGCCACTGGAAAAAGTACCTGCGAACGTGCAGTCAGCCAAGGGTAAGGAAATTGTGAATCAGCACAGCAATACGATCGCTGATTTTATGAATAACAATATGGTGGGGGTGAGCGTGAATGAGTCACAGAACAACCCGTTTCAACCTGATGTGTTATTCCGTGGTTTTACGGCGTCTCCTTTGTTAGGAACGCCACAAGGGTTGTCTGTGTTTGTTGATGGTGTGCGGGTTAACGAGCCTTTTGGTGACGTGGTCAACTGGGATTTGATCCCGGTGAATGCGATCGCAAACATGAATTTGATTCCGGGCTCCAACCCCGTATATGGTTTGAACACACTGGGTGGTGCTTTGTCTGTGACGACCAAAAACGGTCGTACCCATAAGGGTGGCGCCATTGAGTCAAGCTTTGGCTCATGGGGACGCAAGAATACCTCTGCCGAATTTGGTGGAGTGTCAGAAGATAACTCTGTTGATTACTTTATCTCAGGCAATTATTTTGACGAAGATGGCTGGCGTGATTACTCGCCAAGCACGGTGAAGCAACTGTTTGGCAAGGTGGGCTGGCAAAATGAGACCACGCGCCTGGAGTTGAGCTACACCGGTGCTGATAACAATATGATTGGTAATGGATTGGTTCAAAAAGAGCTGATTCAGGATTTTGGCCGTAGCGCCATCAATACGCGTCCAGATCAAACCAAAAACAGCATGAATTTCTTGAATTTGAACGGTAGTCATTGGTTTAATGATGACGTGCAATTGACGGGTAATGTTTATTTCCGTCAATCCAACCGTAAAACCCTGAACGGGGATGTCAATGATGATTTTAACGGCTCAGGAGCTCTGGATCTGAATGCGGATGGTGAAATCGATAGTGCAGAACTGGCGACAGCGCTTGCTGATTGCCAGGCAGGCAACAACTCTGAAGAAAACTGTTCAGGGGCTTTGAATCGTAGTAATACGCGTCAAAGAGGCCATGGTTTTAATACTCAGTTGACCTTTAACCAACCACTGTTTGAAAAGAAAAACCAGTTAATTGTTGGCGGTGGCTATGATTTTTCAAAAATCAAGTTTTCGCAGTCTACCGAATATGGCTTGATTAACGCCTCACGTGGTGTAGATGCACTGGGTGAGTTGAGTGACGAAGCGGCAGTGAAACTGAATGGCAGAACCACCAGTTGGGGTGCATTTGTCACGGATACTTTGTCCTTGACCGATCAATGGCATTTAACCATGTCTGGCCGCTACAACCATATCAAGGTTGAAAACCGTGACCGCCTGATTCCAGATGTGACTGACCCGGAAACATTGTCTGGCGATCATAGCTTTAACCGACTCAACCCGGCGGTTGGCCTGAACTTTACGCCAACACAAGCGTTGACCATGTATGGTAGCTATAACGAAGGTATGCGCGCGCCAACCTCTATGGAGTTGGGTTGCGCAAACCCGGCTGTACCATGCAAGTTGCCGAATGCGATGGCAGGGGATCCGCCGCTGAAAAAAGTGGTGGCTAAAACCTTTGAAGTCGGTGCCCGTGGCCAGTTAACTGACAATATTCGCTGGTCTACCGCGGTCTACCGCACTGAGAACCACGACGATATTCAGTTTATTGCCACCAATGCCACCAATGGCATGGGCTATTTTGACAACGTTGGTAAAACCCGCCGCGTTGGCCTCGATGCCGGTTTAAATGGCGTGACAGGTGATTTGTCATGGAATGTTGGCTACAGCTTTGTGCGGGCGACTTACCAAACACCTTTTGAAATCACCAATGAAGTGAACTCGTCTTCTGATGGTACCGCTATCCAGGTGGGTAAAGGTGATCGACTGCCTAACTTGCCTGAGCATGCCTTGAAATTGCGTTTGCAATATCAAGTGACGTCACAATGGACGGTAGGCAGCAACATCAATACCTACTCAGACGTGTATGTACGTGGTAACGAGAACAACAAACATCGCGCCAATGATGGGGATGATGAGCACGTGCAGGACTCTGGCAAAGTGGGTGGCTTCACCATCGTCAACATTGATACTCGTTATCGCTTTGGTAACAGTGGCTGGCAGTTCTTTGCTAAAGCCATCAATATTTTTGACAAAGAATATGCGACAGGTGGCTTGTTGGGCGAAAACTGGATTGAGGGCGGTCAGTTCTCAGGCAATGAAGAACCTTCTAAATTGCTGATGATCGGTGCACCTCGCGCTGGCTGGCTGGGCTTCCGTTATGAATTTGGTGCCAAACCATCATTAGCCAGTTACGACCGTGACTAAATAATAATAACTAAGGACGAAGCGTGCTTTCACAAATTTCATCATCTACGGATAAATCGGTTTTTTTACCATTCAAGAAAAAAATCTTGTTGGTAGAAGACGAAGTGCTGTTTGCCAAGGCGGTGGTTAAACGCTTACAAAAAGCCGGATTTGAGTGTGAGCACGCAGAGTCTTTGCATGATGCCAGATTGCTGGTGAAACAGTTTGAACCGGATATGGCGCTGCTGGATATGCGCCTGCCCGATGGCAATGGCCTGGATTTGTTATCAGACTTTGTCGCCAAGAATATCAATACCATCGTCATGACCGCTTTTGGCGATGTGACTGATGCGGTCAATGCGATCAAAATGGGTGCGATAGACTACTTGAAAAAGCCTATCGACCTTGAAGAATTACTGCTCATTATTCAAAAGAATGAGAAAACCACCGATTTGCAAACCAGCCTGGACTACTCCAGACAACGCGATACTATCGTCAATGAGTCTGTGCAGCTGATTGGTGAGAGTGCTGCCATGCAAAGCGTGCGGCAGCAGATTACCCGTATTGCGCAGTTGAGCGCGCTGAGTGACGCTGTTCAGCCAACGGTGTTGATTACCGGCGAAACTGGTACCGGAAAAGATGTAGTCGCGCGCTACTTGCACGCCAGTTGTGCCAATCATGACAAACCGTTTGTGCATGTCGATTGTGCTTCATTGCCAGCCGAGCTGATTGAAAGCGAGTTGTTTGGCCATGAGAAGGGCGCATTTACCAATGCCGTGGCTTCACGTCCGGGCTTGATTGAGTCTGCCGAAGATGGCACCTTGTTTCTGGATGAAATCGGTGAGTTGCCCTTGGGCTTACAGGCCAAGTTGCTGAATGTGCTGGAGCGCAGAATGGTGCGACGCCTGGGTTCAACCAAAGAGCGCCCGGTACAGGCGCGTATTATTGCGGCCACCAATCGTGATTTGTACCAGATGTCCAGTGAAGGACGTTTCCGCTCTGACCTCTATTACCGTTTAAACGTCATCACCATGCAGATGCCGCCGCTGCGTGACCGTGGCCAGGATGTGTTGCTGCTGGCAAATTACTTCAGGCAGATGACCGAGAAGCGCTATGCATTGCCACATCATGAATTTAGCGCGATGGCATTAATGGCGATACAAGGCTATCACTGGCCTGGTAATGTGCGTGAAATGCGTCATCAGATCAGTCGTGCCGTGTTGATGTGTACGCAGGCGATGATTTCAGAGCATGACTTGGGCCTGCCGCAGATGGCGGCAGTCAATACAAACTCGTCAACGCAAGGCGAGGCACAAGTCACGCTGGATGATGCGGAAAAAGCCATGCTGTTGAATGCGCTGGAACAGTCACGCCACAATGTTTCCAAAGCGGCCAGATTGTTGGGCATTACCAGAATGACCATGCGCTATCGCATGGACAAGCATGGTATCTCAGTATAAATAAGCATCCGCCTCCATCGCAGAATCCTTTTTGCTCAATGACTTAGTTGTCATGGCCCGGTTTTGATGGGCTATTGACAACGCTCAGGATTGAGCATAACGTCATTAAACATTTCTATAATATTTGATGAGGAGCGGGGTATGTCAGTCAGTCGATTATGTAGTGCATTGTTGCTCGCATTAACAGTTAGTCATCAGGCGTATGCAGCCACTTACAATGTGGATGCTTATGACAACAGTATTGCTCAAGGTGTAGGCAGTGGCCTGGATACGATTACGCTGAACGCAGGCGATGTGTTCAATATTTCTGTAAGTGTCGATGATTTGTGGAGTGCTGGCGCATTGCCAAGATTTTCTACTGCCGATGGCTTAAATGGTAATTTGTATGCCACGGCAACGGATGATTCCGGTGAGGCGGTGGGTACGTTGATCGGAATTAACTATGGCCCAGTGACGATGGATGGTTTTACAGCCAATTTCGGCCAGCTGGTTGGCCGCATCGGCAGTACTTATATCGCGCTAGGCACCAGTTATAGTGGCGTTGCGGCTGAGAGTGGTGTACTAAAGTTGTATTACTGGGATTCAAATTTCGGCGACAATGCCGGCAAGATTGCGGTCAATGTGACGACTGTGCCTGAGCCTGAAAATGCCGCCATGTTGTTTGCCGGTTTGGCGGCGATCAGCCTATTAGCGAAACGTAAGTCGCGTTAATGGCATGTTACTGTATTTAAAACCTCGCTTTAGCGAGGTTTTTTGTTATTGGCCTGGGCTTTGCCGCGTGGTTGTCTTGTGACATAAATCAATCCTGATCGGGCGCCAGCGAAATCGCCCATGGTATCATTGCACTTTTACAGTGGAGCTGAAAATGATTGGTACCCCGTTGAGCGCAAATGCGACCAAAGTCATGTTGTTAGGCAGTGGTGAGCTTGGTAAAGAGGTGATTATTGCCTTGCAGCGTTTGGGGGTGGAAGTCATTGCGGTGGATCGTTATGCGCATGCACCGGGACACCAGGTTGCGCATCATGCTTACGCCATTGACATGACGGATGCCACGGCTTTAAAAGCCCTGGTGAATCAGGTAAAGCCACATTATATTGTGCCTGAAATCGAGGCATTGAATACGCAAGCATTGGCTGAAATCGAAGCGACGGGTGTGACCGTGGTGCCTACGGTGCGTGCGGTGCAATTGACCATGAACCGTGAAGGTATCCGTCGACTGGCGGCTGAAGAATTAGGTTTGCCAACGTCGCCGTACGCTTTTGCACGCTCAGAAGCCGAGCTACAGGCCGCGATTGACGGCGGTATTGGCTATCCGTGTTTTATCAAACCCACCATGTCTTCATCAGGCAAAGGCCAGTCTCGTATTACGCAAGCGTCTGAGGTGAAAACTGCCTGGGAATATGCCGCCAGTGGCGGCCGCGTGAATCAGGGCGTGGTGATTGTAGAAGGCCAGATTGACTTTGATTATGAAATCACCTTGTTAACGGTGCGGGCTAAAAATGTATCTGGCCAGATTGAAACACACTTCTGTGCGCCGATTGGTCATGTGCAGAAGCAGGGCGATTATGTAGAAAGCTGGCAGCCACAAGCCATGCATCCGCAAGCGTTAAAAAATGCACAAGACGTTGCCAAAAAAGTGACCGATGCTTTGGGCGGACAAGGCCTGTTTGGCGTCGAGTTGTTTGTCAAAGGGGAGCAGGTCTGGTTCTCTGAGGTTAGCCCGCGCCCGCATGACACGGGGATGGTGACCATGTGTACGCAACGCCTGAATGAATTTGAATTGCATGCACGTGCGATTTTAGGCTTGCCGGTAGATGTGGCGCAGCGCGAAGCTGGGGCCAGCGCCGTGATTTATGGCGGTGCAGATGCACAGGCACTTGAGTATCATGGCCTGGAAGCTGCGATGTCTGTGCCCAATAGTGAAGTTCGCCTGTTTGGCAAACCGGAGTCATTTGTGCGCCGCCGCATGGGGGTTGCGCTGGCAACAGCAGACAATACCGAAGCGGCGCGTGAATTGGCCAAGCAAGCGGCTGCTCTGGTGACGCCAAAAGTCGCAGGCTAATAGCATGGCATTAGAGATACAAGAGCCTAATGCGGCCAAACAATCTTTGTTTGAATGGCTGGGCGGGGCTGAAAAGGGCGCTGAAACCATACGCAACCTGGTCGAGACCTTTTACGACACCATGGATACAGACCCTAAAGCGGCTGGTTTACGCGCCATTCATCAGCCGGATTTAACCGAGGCCAGAGAGAAGCTGTTTATGTTTTTAATGGGCTGGACCGGCGGCCCGCAGTTATATATTGAGCGCTATGGCCATCCGCGCTTGCGGGCGCGGCATATGCCATTCCCGATTGACGAGTCGGCGCGTGATCAGTGGATGTACTGCATGATTAAAGCCATGCATACGCTGCAGTTTGAAGAGTCGCTCATGAAGCATATTGCCAACCAGCTCTACGGCGTGGCAGACTTTATGCGTAATCGCGAAGGCTAGCGGCCTTGATCGCCTCATCGTTATATTGCTTGCGCATTTCGTTGCACAATAAAAAAGCCCCGCGAACGGGGCTTTTTTACGACTGGGCGCTGATTGCTTCTACGACTTCAGCCTGGGCAATGTCGCTAGCCTGGGCTTTCTGCCGCGGTTTATTCCCTGTGCCGCGCTTGGCCTGATTGCGTGTCTGCGGTGTGGCCTTAAAACCAAAGCCTCCTAGCAGGGCTGCAACGACTTTACGCTTGGCAGTAGAGGGCTTGGCTGGCACTTCTTTTGGTGCTGCCGCTGCCGCAGGTTGATAAGGTTGCTGGAACCAGCCTTCGTCTGCGCTTGTGGCTTTTGACGTGCGTGGTCGGCTAGCGGTGTTGATCGTGGCTTTTTCTTTTGGAATCTGCTTTTTAATCAACTTCTCGATGTCGTCGAAGTATTTGGTTTCATCTTCGTCGATCAGCGAGATGGCAATCCCTTTGGCGCCTGCGCGGCCGGTACGACCAATCCGGTGCACATAGTCTTCCGGTGCAGTCGAGATTTCATAGTTAACCACCAGTGGCAAGTCACTGATATCCAGTCCGCGTGCCGCCACATCGGTGGCAACCAGCGCGTGAATAGTGCCTGCTTTAAACGCGTCCAGGGCTTCAATACGTTCTTTTTGGGACTTGTCGCCATGAATCGCACTGCATGGAATCTGGTCACGTTCCAGCGCACGCGCCAGCTTGCTGGCCGAGAGCTTGGTTTTCGTGAATACAATCACTTGCTGGTTGGCGTATTGCTTGAGTAGCTGCACCAGGAAGCGCTGTTTCTGGTCGCTATTCACCAGATACGCTTTTTGCTCGACATTGTCATTGGTCGCATTGCTGCGCGCCACTTCGATCAAGGTCGGGTTGTTCAAAAAGGCATCCGCCAGTTTTTTTATTTCATCAGAAAAAGTCGCTGAGAACATCAGGTTCTGACGCTGTTTAGGCAGCAATGCCAGAATGCGTTTCAAGTCAGGCATAAAGCCCATGTCCAGCATGCGATCTGCTTCGTCCAGCACCAGAAACTGCACCTGGCTCAAAGACAAGGTTTTTTGCTCAACATGGTCCAGCAAGCGGCCAGGTGTGGCCACCAAAATTTCCACGCCTGTTTTCAGGATAGGCGTTTGTGTTTTGATATCCACGCCGCCATACACCACCAGGCTACGCAAATGCGTGTGTTTGGCGTAGGTTTTGATGTTGTCATAGACCTGTATCGCTAATTCACGCGTAGGGGCCAATACCAGCGCCCGGATAGGGTGCTTGGCAGGCGAAGTACTGCTGCTGGAAAGCGGCAGCAGGGTATGCAAAATCGGCAAAGAAAACGCTGCCGTTTTGCCGGTACCCGTTTGCGCACCTGCCATCAAGTCCATACGCTGTAAAGCCAGCGGTATGGCCTGCGCTTGAATCGGCGTTGGTGTGGTATAGCCAGACTCATCAATCGCTTTTAACAGCGGCTCGGCCAGGCCGAGCGCACGAAAATCTACTGTGGTTTGCTCAGACATAGGCGAGTCTTAGGCAAATGAACGTGGGCGTTTGGCACCACCATTGTCGCCAAATGACTTGCCTGCCGGACGTGGTTTGTTATTGCCACGGCTACCGTTAGGGTTGCCAAAACGCTCCTGGTTGTTGCCTGCCGGACGTGGACGGCGTTGACCAAATTCGTCAGCCAATGCGCGTGCAAACTGGAAGTCGGTATCTTTATTATAGTGCTTGCTGTTACCGTTGACTTCTTTGTCCTGTTTTGGCTCGGTTGTGCGTGGTGCGCGTGGCTTGTTGGCCTGTGCATCGCGATTGTTCTCGCGGTTACCTTCACGGGCGACGCGTTCACCAAATGATTTGTTCTGACCTGGTCTATCGTCACGGCGGAAACCGCCTTTGCCCTGTGGTTTGCCGTTGCGTCTGCCGCCACGTTTGCCATCACCACCATCATCCATACGCGCAGCACGTTTTGGTTCAAAACCTGCAATCACTTCAGCTTGCAGCTTTTGGCCAGTGTATTGCTCAATTTTGCGCAACAGGTGACGGTCAGCGTTAGAGGCAAATGAAATCGCTACGCCAGTGTTGTTGGCGCGGCCGGTACGGCCAATACGGTGTACATAGTCTTCTGCAAATTTCGGCAGGTCATAGTTAATGACGTGTGAGATCCCTTGAACGTCGATACCACGGGCTGCAACATCGGTTGCAACCAGTACTTTCACGTCACCATGGCGCAGTTTGGTCAAAGTGCGGTTACGCGCACCTTGCGTCATGTCACCATGCAGGGCTGCTGTGCTGTGGCCAGCGGCATACAGGTCTTCAGCCAGCAAGTCAGCGTGACGCTTGGTGCTGGTGAAAATAATGGTTTGGTTGACATCTGGTGCAATCAGCAAGTGTTCCAGCAGTTTGTTTTTGTGGTTCATGTCATCCACAAAGTGCAAACGTTGCTCAATGTTGGCGTGTCTTTCTTTCTGGCCTGCCACCTGAATTGTCAGTGGGTCGCGCAAGAAACGTTTGCCGATATCCATAATGCCATCCAGTGTCGCTGAGAACAGCAAGGTTTGGCGCTCGGCAGGCAATGCTTCACAAATGCGCTCAACATCAGGCATAAAGCCCATGTCCAGCATACGATCAGCTTCATCCAGTACCAGCATTTGCAAACGGCTCAAATCAATACGGCCGCGTTCCAGATGATCAATAAAACGGCCTGGCGTTGCAACCAGAATGTCCAGTGGCTGTGACAGCAGTTTATTTTGCAATGGGTAAGGCATGCCACCAACGATGCTGATGCAGCGGGCGCGTAAGAACTTGCCGTATTTACGTGCAGCATCATTCACTTGTGCTGCCAGCTCACGTGTTGGTGTCAGCACCAGGATACGTGGACCGCGGCTGCGAACAGGGTGTTGTGTCGCCAGCAGGTTTAATGCTGGTAGGGTAAAGGCAGCGGTTTTACCAGTGCCGGTTTGGGCAGAGGCCATGATGTCACGGCCTTGCAAAGCTTCAGGAATAGATTGCGCCTGAATAGGTGTTGGGTTTTCATAGCCTGCGTCGGTCAATGCGCGCAAAATGGAGGGGTCGAGATTTAAATCTGCAAAAGACAAGGAATGTCCCTTTCATCAACAATTAAAAAGGGCGCAAGTAAAGCAATAAAGCAAAGCCAATGAAGCAGCATGGCACTCAAGAATGCGAGTGGTGCAATATCAACTAAGCCAAAGCAACATTTAAGATTGGATGCTTTTACCGGCGCTTGGGCATGGCCACTAACCGATAAAAGAAGATGGTGTCATTAAGACTTCATCTAAAGATGATAACCTCAAAATTTCGCGAGTTATCGACAGGTCAGGGCAATGAATTTAAAACAAATGTGGCGGGTCTAGTACCAGCCGTGTTTTAAAGTTGCTCGCAGTATAGCCACTTTATTTTAAAAGTCAAATATTTAAGTTGATTTGTGATAAAATCGCGCCCTTTCCAAACAGATGGCAGTTCACATGGCACGCAACCTTAGAAATATCGCAATTATCGCCCACGTTGACCACGGTAAAACAACCATGGTTGACAAGCTACTTCAACAGTCAGGTACTTTTGCCTCACACCAAGCGGTGACTGAGCGTGTGATGGATAGCAACGATCTGGAAAAAGAACGCGGCATTACGATTCTGGCCAAAAACACTGCTTTAACCTACGAAGGCACACATATTAATATCGTCGACACACCGGGCCACGCCGACTTCGGTGGCGAGGTAGAGCGCGTATTAGGCATGGTGGATGGCGTATTGTTGTTGGTGGATGCCGTGGATGGCCCAATGCCACAAACGCGTTTTGTGACCAAAAAAGCACTGGCCCTGGGTTTGAAGCCAATTGTGGTGATTAACAAAGTTGACCGTCCAAGTGCGCGTCCTGATTGGGTGATTAACCATACGTTTGATCTGTTCGCCAACCTGGGTGCCACCGATGAGCAACTGGATTTTCCGGTGGTTTACGCCTCAGCCTTAAATGGTTTTGCCACCTTAGACATGAGCAAACCTTCAGACAATATGCGTGCTTTGTTTGACACCATTTTAAGCCATGTTGAGCCACCTAAAGGTGATAGCGAAGCACCATTGCAACTACAAATTTCTGCCTTGGATTATTCTACTTATACTGGTCGCCTGGGCGTTGGCCGTGTGACCAATGGCCGTATCAAGCCAGGCCAGGTCGTCGCCGTGATGCGCGAAGATGAACAAGTAGCACAAGGCCGTATTAACCAGGTGCTGGGTTTTAAAGGCCTGGAGCGCGTGCCGGTAGACGAAGCTGAAGCAGGTGACATCGTCATCATTTCAGGTATTGAAGAAATCGGTATCGGTTTTACGATCTGTGATCGCGACAAGCCAGTTGGTTTGCCACACTTGGGTGTAGATGAGCCAACCCTGACCATGGACTTTATGGTGAACACTTCACCATTGGCTGGTACAGAAGGTAAATTTATTACCTCACGTCAGATCCGTGACCGTTTGACTAAAGAGTTACTAGTTAACGTGGCTTTGCGTGTTGAAGATACTGAAGATACGGATGTATTCCGTGTATCCGGCCGCGGTGAGTTACACCTGACTATTTTGCTGGAAAACATGCGTCGTGAAGGTTTTGAAATTGCCGTGGGTAAACCACGCGTGGTGTTCAGAGAAATCAATGGCGAAAAATGTGAGCCATATGAAATCCTGACTGTGGACCTGGAAGACGAAAACCAGGGTGCGGTGATGGAGGAGTTGGGTCGTCGCCGTGGTGAAATGTCAAATATGGAGTCTGACGGTAATGGCCGTACACGTTTGGAATACCGTATTCCAGCGCGTGGCCTGATCGGTTTCCAGGGCGAGTTTTTGACACTGACCCGTGGTACCGGTTTGATGGCGCATATTTTTGACGAATACGCACCATTGAAAGCCGATATGCCAGGCCGCCGTAATGGCGTGCTGATTTCAGCCGAGCAGGGTGAAGCGGTGGCTTATGCTTTATGGAAACTGCAAGACCGCGGCAAAATGTTCTCCAGCCCGGGTGACCGTTTGTATGAAGGCATGATTATCGGTATCCATAGCCGTGACAATGACCTGGTGGTTAACCCGATCAAGGGTAAACAGTTAACCAACGTGCGCGCCTCCGGTACTGATGAAGCGGTGCGTTTGGTGCCGCCTATCTCCATCAGCCTGGAAAGTGCTGTGGAATTTATTGATGATGACGAATTGGTCGAGATTACACCAAAAACAATTCGCCTGCGTAAACGCTTCCTGTTGGAGCATGAGCGTAAGCGTTCCAGCAAGTAATTAGGATTGATCGGTAAAAAAGCCAGCAGAAGCTGGCTTTTTTATTGCCTGCAACATCCTGTTAGTTTTTTAATATTATTTAATTCTCACATATGTTAATAGTTGATATAATTAACATATAAAATAACTAAAGTTAACACATTGGTGGCTGGCTAGCCGATCTGAGTTAACGCCGTGAAAAATTTATTTTTAATATCAATTAAGGAGAAATGTAATGGCAATGTGTGAATTAAATGTCGTCGAAGTGGATGCCGTGTCTGGTGGTTTTGGTGCGGGCATTGGTTTTTTTGGCATGCCTGAAGAAACAGTGGCTGCTGGCAATGTACTGATCGCGGCGGTGGGCGGTATTGGTGGTGTCGCAACCACTCTCGGCCAGGTGTTAAATGGCCCATCGGGCCCGGCAATCGTTTCTGCATTCTCAGGTGTATTGTCTGGTGGTGTGTTTGGCTTACTGTTTGGCCGCAATTAATCATTAACAACGGAAATCTCCCCTAATAACAGCCTCGTCAGGGGCTGTTTTTTTATATCGGTGTTCCGGGCGGCGGTTTATCGGTTTGTTAAGCTACCTTGGTGTTTGCAATTTAACTGCGATACACTTGCCAACAAGCCATTACCAGATCATGTCTATGACCGCTACACTAGAGCAGTACCGTGTTAATCCGAAAAAATTTTCCTTAAAGCAATTCAAGGCGGACGACCGGTCTGCCCGCACCGGTGATAAAGCAAGTGATGCCAGTTTGTTGGCCGAGTTAACCCATCAAATTAACCTCAGGCAGGATATTCTGCATGCGCAAGGCAAGCATAAGGTTTTGCTGATTTTGCAGGGCATGGATACCAGTGGTAAAGATGGCACGGTCAGGCATGTGTTTAGCGCCTGTGATCCTTTAGGTATTCGCCTGGCCAGCTTTAAGGCGCCAAGTGCGGATGAGCTGGCGCATGATTATTTGTGGCGCGTGCATCATCAGGTGCCGACCAAGGGTGAATTGACTATTTTTAATCGCAGCCATTATGAAGATGTATTGATTGTGAAAGTGCATGACTGGATAGACGACGTAGAATGCAAACGTCGTTACCAGCAAATTAATGACTTCGAGCGCATGCTCAGTGAAACTGGCACTACCATTATTAAATGCTTTCTGCATATCTCTAAAGACGAGCAAAAGGAGCGTTTGCAAGAGCGTCTGGATGATCCAACCAAGCATTGGAAATTTAACCCCAAGGACCTCGATGAGCGTGCCTTGTGGGACCGCTATATGGACGCTTATGAATTGGCGCTGAAAGAGACGTCCACTAAGTATGCGCCCTGGTATGTGATTCCTGCTGACTCTAAAACCAACCGTAATTTACTGGTTTCCCAGATTTTGCTGGAGAGTTTGAATCAATTGCCACTAGCGTATCCGGCCAAGCCTAATGAGTGGGATCAGCTCACCATTAAAGATTAATCGTAGAGATTAGTCATAGACACGTGAATTTAATGATTTTACGCTGTGTATAGATGGCCGTATTACAGTTTAATAACGCTGGGTTTTCATTCTCGATTAAAACATGAGCTTACGCTTTCGACTCAACTTGTTAGTCACCATGCTGTCGCTGGCCTTTCTGGTGGCCGCCGCGGTGGTGTTGGTGCGCGATACCAAAGACAGCATCCGTGAACGGGTAGAGGCCGCCACGCGGGTGACGGTGCAATTGCTGGATACGGTGATTGTCAGTTCGGCGATGAATCCCAGTCTGGGTCCCACTCATTACGTGCTGCAAGATTTCCTGCGTTCGCTGGGCTATGTGCGCAGTAGCCGCATTGAGCTCTACGATTACGCCAATAATCCTTTATATATTTCGCCGACTTCAACTTTCAAGTCTGAAATCAACCCGCCGGAGTGGTTTACCAAACTGGTCGCGCCCAAGGTGGAAACCGTGACACGGCGTGTGCGCTATGGCGTGTTAACCATTAGCTCTAATGCCGAAGGCTCTATCCGCGAGGCCTGGTCAGGCTTTCTGCAGTTAATAGTGATGGGCGTTGGTTTTTTTGTCTTGCTCAACTTGTTGGTGTATGGCTTGCTCAGCCACGCTTTGCGCCCGGTCCGACATATTTTGCATGCCATTAACCGCATAGAGCAGGGCGATTTGACCACGCGACTGGAGCGTTTTTCAGTGCCTGAGTTTGACAAAATTGGCCTCAGTTTAAACCAGATGGCCTTGTCGCTGGATGCTGAGCGTCAATTAGAGCAAAACCGCCAGTTGACGCAACTGATTCAGCAGCACATTGAAGACGAGCGACGCAGTCTGGCACGTGAGTTGCACGATGAACTGGGACAGTATGTGACAGCGATTAAGACCTTTGCCGTGGCCATTGTGAATAAAACCAAAGAAAGCGCGCCAGATATTGCGGCCAATGCGCAAACCATCGTGGCTGCCGCCAACCATATTTACGACGGCATGCATAATATTATTCGCCAGTTGCGTCCGGCAGCCATGGATAATATGGGTTTGGTGGAAACCTTGCGTGATATGGTGTCAGGTTACCAGGTGCAACATCCTGAATTGAATATTCAGTTGCATTTATCAGGCGAGTTTCAGCCCATGGGTGAAAACGTCAATATCAATATCTACCGCATGGTGCAAGAGGCCGTCAATAACGCCATCAAACATGCGCATGCGCAATGTATCAATGTGCACATGCTGACTGATGCGCAAGGCTTGCGCCTGATGATTTGCGATGACGGTGTAGGCATGCAACTGGATGCGGTGGATCAGAGCAAACATTTTGGGTTGCTCGGTATGCGCGAGCGCGTACAGGCCTTGCATGGACAGTTTAAAGTGGTTTCGCAACCAGAGGCTGGGCGTGGAACCACATTGGAAATTCGATTGCCTATGCAATCAGCATAAATCAGGGGAGAAACAAGCGTGATAAGTGTAATGCTGGTAGATGACCATGCAGTGGTCAGGATGGGCTTTAAAATGCTGCTCGAGTCAGACCAGGAAATTAAGGTCATTGCGGAGGCTGAAAGCGGCGAAGCTGCGATAAAGGCCTATGTCGAGCACCATCCGCAAGTAGTGGTCATGGATATCACCATGCCAGGGATTGGTGGCATGGAGGCCATAGAACGCATTCTGGCCAAAGACAATCATGCCCGTATTCTGGTGTTGTCTGCGCATGAAGATTCCGTGCATCCTAAACGTGTGCTCAATGCCGGTGCCATGGGCTATGTCACCAAGCGCAGCGCGGCTGAAGAGTTGATTAAAGCCATCCGCAGTGTAGCCCAGGGTAAAAAATACATCGAGGCCAGCGTGGCACAGCAAATGGCGATTCAGCAATTGTCCGGTGAGCAAAATCCGGTGGATGTGCTCAGTGAGCGTGAGTTTGAGGTGTTTATGTCATTGGCACGCGGCAAATCTACCAACGAGATTGCTGAAACCTTGTTCCTGAGCCCGCGCACGGTGGGTACGCATTTGTACAATATCAAGCAAAAGCTCAATGCGCAAAACTCGGCAGAGATTGCCCTGATTGCCATGCGTTGCGGGCTGCTTGAGCCGTAAGTTAGCCGGATGAAATAAAAAAGCCATTCTTGCAAGAATGGCTTTTTTATTGGGATCAATCGTTTATCTTGTACTGCGTGAGCTTAAGATGCCAAACGCCACAATCAGCAACATGCCAGCAATCTCGTTTGTGCTTAGGGTCTCACCCCAAATGATGACGCCTATCAAGGTCGCAAACACTACGGTGCTATACGCCAGGCTGGCAACGGTTAAGGTGTTGCCAGTACGGTAGGCGCGCGTCAGGGCCAGTTGGCTAAAGGTGGCTGATAATCCTAAACCGCATAGTAGCGGTAAATCCTGCCAGCGCAGTACTGCCATATGGTCAATCAGCATCCAGCCACCACTGGCGATGGTGCATACCAGGGTAAAGTAAAACACGGTGCGCCAGTCGGGTTCGCCTTCAATGCCTAGTTGTTTGACGTGCACATAAGCGAAAGCGGCACCTATGCCGGACAGCAAACCTACGCCGCCCGCCAGTAATTGGTTGCTATTGAATGCGGGCTGCAACAACAGGCATACCCCGGCGAAGCCACCGATGACGCACAGGTTCAGTCTCCAGCGTTGCTGGCGGCTGAGTGGACGTTCTGCTTTAAGCAGCCATGGTGACAGCAGTGCCAAAAACATGGGCGAGGTGTAGTTGAGCGTGATCGCGGTGGCCAGCGGTAAGTGCGCGATGGCATAGAAAAACAGCAATAGGGCCGTAAAACCAACCAGGGCACGACGCATTTGCATGGCTAATAATGGTGTTTTTAACGGTTTGCCATGCCAGCAGACAATGGCTGCAATCATGAGCAAGCCAAAGGCTGAACGATAGAATACCAGTTCGCTTGCGGTAAAACGCGCTGCACCGGCTTTGACACAGGCGCCCATCACGGCAAAGCCCAAACCTGCCAGCAGCATCCAGTAGCTGCCTAGCTGCCAGTGTTTGGGGTGCCGGAAGGTAGTATAGCGATGTTTGAACAAAAGGAACTTGCCTAGCGCTGCAAGTGTTCAGGCAGATGTGCTTCCATCTGTCTGCGATACCAGCGGTGGAAGTGTTCCAGGCCGGTTTCCATCGGGTGCTGGTAAGGGCCGCGCTCATCTTTACCTAGCATAAATAAACCTTTGCGGCCATCTTGCATGCGCTGACAAATTTCTTTGTCTTCAACCGCAGTTTCAAAATAAGCCGCTTGCTGTGCCTTGATATATTCACGCTCAAACAGGGCAATGTCTTCCGGGTAGTAAAACTCGACCACATTCTGGCAAGACTCTGTGCCGGTCGGGATAATGTGCGAAACGACCAAGACGTTGGGGTACCATTCGATCATGAGGAATGGGTAGAGCACAAACCAGATGGCGCCATACTTGGGTGGTGTGCCTTGCTGGTAATCGGTAACGGCTTGTTGCCACTGTTTGTACACTGGTGACAGGCTGTAATCCGGTAGCGGTTTGTAACCGACGGTTTGCACGCTGTAATGCTCAGCAAATTCCCAATTCAATTCGCCGCAGTCAACAAACTGGTTGAGGCCAGGGTGGAACGGGCCAACATGGTAGTCTTCCAGATAGACTTCGATAAAGGTCTTCCAGTTGAAATCGTAATGGTCAACAATGGCTGACTCAAAGTGATAGCCGGTAAAGTCAAAGTCCTGCTTGCAGCCCAGTTGCTTGAGCAACTGGGCGATGTCCAGGCCTTTTTGTTTGGATGCCGTGTCACTGCCTTTAAACAGCAGGCCTTGCCATGCAGTCAGGGCTTGCTTCTCCAGGTGCAGGCACGGGTTTTGTTCAAAATGCGGGGCGCCCAGTAACTGGCCGTTCAAATCATAGGTCCAGCGGTGCAGCGGGCAGACAATATGCTGGGTGTTGCCTTGTCCATTGAGCATCACCGCTTGCCGGTGGCGGCAGATATTGCTGATCAGTTGTGGCTGGCCATGTTGATTCACCAGGGCTGTGGCATTGTGCATCCAGTCCAGGGCGCGATAGTCGCCCGGGTTGGGAACCATGCGTTCATGCCCCAGATATTGCGGCAGCAGAGAGAACAAATGCGTTTGCTCCAGCGCATACACATCCGGATGCAGATACCAGTCAACAGGGAGTTGTGCGAAGCGAGTCTGGTTTTGTTCTTTATTTAAAGAGGTGACAGAACCCATATGCCTAACTGATTAATCACTTGCAAAAAAGGTGAATTGTGCCCGAAAAGGGGCATATTGAAAAGACGAAACAGGCAAAAGTGCCTGGTGAAGCGGCAGCAATTGTTTGATTCTAATCAATAAAACTGCATCGGCTGGCGGCTGGATGCAAGCAGTGGACACGCTGGAATGTGCAAAGGACGCTTAACTAACTCGAATAAATTCAGTTATAATGTTGAAGGTTTCTATGTATAACTATACGTAAACGATTATTGCAATTTATAGGAGCAATCGCATGGCAAATTTATTAGATCAGTTGAAAGCAATCACAACCATCGTGGCTGACACTGGTGACGTTGAAGCAATCAAAAGTGTTAAACCTGTGGACGCAACCACAAACCCATCTCTGGTATTGAAGGCTAGCCAAATCCCAGAATACGCACCATTGATTGACACTGCCATTGCTTACGCAAAAGCACAAGGTGGTTCTAAAGAGCAACAAATTGAAAACGCAGCTGACAAACTGGCTGTGTTGATTGGCGCTGAAATCACTAAAGTGGTTCCAGGCCGTATTTCTACAGAAGTAGATGCACGTCTGTCTTTCAATATCGACGCGATGGTCGCTAAAGGCCGTAAACTGATCAGCCTGTACCAAGAGTCTGGCATCAGCAAAGACCGCGTGTTGATCAAACTGGCTTCTACCTGGGAAGGTATTAAAGCCGGCGAGATCCTGGAAAAAGAAGGCGTTCAGTGTAATCTGACATTGTTGTTCGGTTTTGGCCAGGCACGTGCTTGTGCTGAAGCTGGCGTATTCCTGATTTCTCCATTCGTGGGCCGTATCCTTGACTGGTACAAAGCGAAAAACCCAGGTACTGAGTACACACAAGAAACAGACCCAGGTGTGGTTTCTGTACGCGCGATCTACCAATACTACAAAGAGCACGGTTACAAAACTGTTGTGATGGGTGCTTCTTTCCGTAACACTGGCGAGCTGATTGCTTTGGCTGGTTGTGACCGTTTGACCGTTTCTCCAAACTTGCTGCAAGACCTGGCTGCAACTGAAGGTACTTTGGTTCAAGTGTTGAAAGATGGCGGCAAAACCAAAGAGTTGCCAGCTAAATTGACAGAAGAAGAGTTCCGTTTTGAACTAAATCAAGATCCAATGGCCACTGAGAAGTTGGCTGAAGGTATCCGTGGTTTCGTGGCTGACCAGAATAAACTGGAAGCTGCATTAGCCGCAAAACTGTAATATCGCCATGCGATAATGCAAACGGGCAGGGACCTGCCCGTTTGGCTTTTAAGTCAGGCATAAATCGGCCTGCAACATTGACTTATTTTGGCTGCCAGCTTACTATGAGCGACCAGCTTGAATTGGTAGTACGCTAGTAATAGCATTTAAATTTTAATTTTTGGAGAAAAACATGGCATTAACACAAATGGCATTAGACTCATTGGATTTCGACGCAACTATCGCTTTGGCAGAAAAAGTTGCTCCACACGTTGACATTCTGGAAATCGGTACACCATGCATCAAGCACAACGGTATCAAATTGCTGGAAACTTTGCGCGCTAAGTTCCCAAACAACAAGATCCTGGTTGACCTGAAAACTATGGATGCAGGCGAGTACGAGTCTGAGCCATTCTACAAAGCCGGTGCTGACATCTGCGTAGTTTTGGGCGTATCCGACATCGGTACAATCAAAGGCGTAATCAAAGCTGCTAACAAATACGGCAAAAAAGCTCAAGTTGACCTGATCAGCGTTGAAGACAAAGTTGCTAAAACTAAAGAAGTTGCTGCTGCTGGTGCTCACATCATCGGTATCCACACTGGTTTGGACCAACAAGCTGCTGGCCAAACTCCTTTTGCTGACCTGGCTGCTGTTGCTGGTTTGAACCTGGGCGTTGAGATCTCTGTTGCTGGTGGTGTTAAAGCCGCTACTGCAGGTCAAGTACGTGACGCTGGCGCGACTATCATCGTTGCTGGTGCTGCTATCTACGGCGCTGCTGACCCAGCTGCTGCTGCTGCAGAAATCACTGCTATCGCTCACGCTTAATTCAGTTAAGTATCAATAAGTAATTATTGATCAGCGAGACAAAAAACCCGACCCAGCAATGAGTCGGGTTTTTTATTAAACTTTTTGAATACAGGACAAAACATGGATCATCAACAATTTATTCTGGACAACTTAAAGCGTATTCTGGACGTGACTGACAAGTCAAAAGCGGCTGAATTGCTGAAACTGGTTGAAGAGGCTGGTTCAACATTTATCGGTGGCGCAGGTCGTTCACTGCTGGTATCACGCTTCTTTGCAATGCGTTTGGTACACTCTGGCTACAGCGTTTACATGATCGGCGAAGTGGTGACACCAGCGATCAAAAAAGGTGATCTGCTGATCCTGGTTTCAGGTTCCGGCGGTACAGCAACCTTGTTGCCATTCGTGAAAAAAGCCAAAGAAGTGGGCGCCAAACTGGTGGTTATTTCCATGAAGAAAACTTCAGCCATGGCTGATGTGGCTGATCTGGTTGTTCAAGTCGGTCAAGATGACAGCTTCCCATTGGTTAAAGGCATGCCTATGGGCGGTCAATTTGAATTGTCTACCCTGGTATTCCTGGAAGGCGCCATTTCTGAATTGATCCACGCTAAAGGCCTGACAGAAGAAGGCATGCGCGCATTGCACGCAAACCTGGAGTAAGTGTCAGTGGCATAAGTTTCTTACGAAGCTTTGCTGTCAAAAAACCGGCCATCAGGCCGGTTTTTTTATTGCGCGAATATTGCGAGGTCGCTGGCGGTGAGCTGTTTCTGGTGCAGTGCGCTGGCGATCAATACGCCATCAGCACCTGCTTGTGCCAGTGCCTGTATATCTGCGACGTGCCTGACGCCGCCTGCGGCATAGATGGCCTGTTGTGGATGCTGGTTTTTCAGTGCGGTGATTTTCTCGACCTCTGGGCCTTGATTGGCGCCTACTTTGGGTAAGCTCATCAATATGGTCGGCTGGCTCCAGAGACCTGTTTCAGTCAGCAGGCGACCAGGGCCATGAAAGCCATCCTCAAAGAAATCCAGCGATAAAATACTATGCGCCGTTATTTCACGCATGGCTTGATAGGTTTCGATATCCGTTAAGGTTTCACTGGCAATGATCGGGCGGATACCAGCGTCCAGCCAGGGCTTGAGTGCTTCGGTGCTATTGAGTCCGGCATCCACCCACCATTGCAGGTTCGGGAAGGCAGTCATGACCTGTTTAATCAATGGCAGGTGATTGGGCAGGTCACCCTGGCCGGTGATTGCATTTAAATCGGCAATATACACGCAGTCGAAGGCATAAACTTGTAAAATAGCAGTGATGACATCGAGCAGGGCATGGCTATCGGTTAACTGCGATTGGATCGCACGGTAGTGCTGGCGTTGCCCTTGTATGGCTTGCACTACCTGGCCATGCATCAAATCGATGACGGGAATAATATGCACAATAAATCTCGCTTGAAAATCTGGGTCTGTGAATATGTCAGCGCTGGTGGCCTGGCCTCTGAAACATTGCCTGCCAGCTTGTTGCAGGAAGGCTTACTCATGCGCGATGCCTTGCTGGCAGACTTGTCAGTGCTGGGCGTTGATTGTATCACTAGCCACGATAGCCGCGTTGCAGCTCCCATCCATGCCAATAGCCTGCCATTACATCCCGGTGAGGATGCTGATGCGCTTTGGCGCCAGCAATTATCATCTGATGACGTAGATGCTTGCTGGGTAATTGCGCCTGAAACAGGAGGCATTTTGCAGCATATGCAGCAATTGGTACAAACCGCTGGCAAAGTCTGGATAGGCTGTCGTGCCGACGCGATCGCGCAGACCAGTGCCAAATCGATCATGGCTGAGATTTGCCAGCAGGCGGGGATTACCGTGTTGCCGCATGTGTTTTTAGCGCAAGCCGATGCCTTGGAAAGCCTGAACTGGTATTACGATGCTACGACGACTGGCTGGGTAGTGAAACCCGATGATGGCGCAGGTTGTGAATTCACTTATTACTTTAAAAATATCAATGAACTTATTGATTTTAAATTAAAAATATCAATTGAAAATCCTTTGTTGTTCGCTAAGATTTTACTGCAGCCTTATGTGCCAGGCTTGGCGCTGAGCATGTCGGTGTTATCGACACAAGAGCGTGTACAGGTGATTGCCGGGCATCGGCAACGGATAGATATCCAGCAGGGATGTTTCCATTTTGATGGCGCTGGCGTGAACGAAGCTGTCGCCTATCTGCCCGCAATGCAGACATTGGCTGAACAGATACACGGTGCGATTCCTGGTCTGCTAGGCTACTGGGGCGCCGACATGATTTTGACCCCAGACGATCAATTGATGCTGGTTGAAGTGAATCCGCGCCTCACCACGCCTTATATCGCCTTATCGCCATTACTCACAGAAAATCCTGCCGCCATGATCCTGGATGCTATTTTAGAAAATAAATTGAGTACTGCTCAAGCACAGGCATCGTGTACTTTGTCCTTGTCGACAAAAAGCCGTACTGAGGTATTGCCCGCATGAAACGCGCTGTCATAGGGTGGGATATCGGTGGTGCGCATGTGAAAGCGGTGATGCTGGATGGGCAAGGTGAGATTGTGCGCGTATTACAGCAAGCCTGTGCCTTATGGAAAGGCCTGCCGTTACTGGAAGATGCCATCAAATATGTGTTGCATCAATGGCAAATGGAGGCAGAGGCTTGTGACCATGCGGTGACCATGACCGGTGAGCTAGTTGATTTGTTTGATAACCGTTTGCAGGGCGTACGAGCGATTGCCGAGACGGTGCAGCGCTATTTGCCACACGCCGAGTTCTACCTGGCCTCAGCGGCGCAAGGCGCAGGCTTTACGGCCAGCGTAGCAGGGCAGGAGGCAGACATCGCCTCGATGAACTGGCATGCCTCGGCGCAGTGCCTGGCGACCAGCATGACAGATGCCGCTATGTTGGTGGTGGATATTGGTAGCACGACTTGTGATATCACGCTGTGTGAGCAGCGGCAGGTCGTGCCTGTGGGCTGGTCTGACGCGGAGCGTATGGCGAAGCTGGGTTTATTTTATACCGGCGTCGTGCGCACGCCGCTGATGGCGCTGGGACCGTTAATCACTTGGTTAGCGCCCGGGCAGGCGCAGCCAGAGCCGCGCCATATCGCCGCAGAATATTTTGCCACGACTGCGGACGTTTATCGCGTGCTTGGCGAGTTGTCCCCCAGTTATGACCTGGCCGAGACTGCGGACGGTCAAGGGCGCGCTATGGTTGACAGTATGCGCCGCCTGGCACGGATGGTGGGGCATGATGTTGAAGATCAAACGGACGATGTCTGGCAGTCGCTGGCCCTTGCGTTTAAAGCCGCGCAATTGAATCACTTGCAACAGGCCATACAATCAACCATGGCACGGGCGCCAAGGCCACCGCAGATCATGGTAGGGCTGGGGGCGGGCAGTTTTCTGGTGGCAGCACTGGCGCATCGTCTGGGCCTGGTTTATCAGCCAGCCACGGCATGGATGTCCGCAGGTAATTTACAATTAAAACAAGATGCAGAGGTTTGTTTTCCAGCCTATGCGGTGGCGAGGTTATGGCAAGCATGGCATTAATTAAATTTGATTTACCTTATGCAGAAGGCATGCACTGGCTGCGGCAAGTCAGGCATCTGCCATGGCCGATGCTGCTGGAAAGCGGCCGGGTGGAAGCCAGCCAGTCCCAGCTGCAAACGAGTGTAGATGAAGAGATCAGCCTGGGTGCCCGTTTTGATATTGTGGTGGCTGCGCCCGTGGCCAAAATCATACATCGCCACCCTGATACTGAAGTACATACGCAGCAGGCCCAAACGAACCAGACCATCATAGAAAAATCGCAGCAGGATCCTTTCCAGCTTATCCAGCAATGGTTGTTGCCGCATGCGGTTGAACGTATCGCTGATATTCCATTTGCAGGCGGTGCACTGGGTTACTTTGCCTATGATCTGGGGCGCAGTATCGAAACCTTGCCAACGTTGGCTGCTGAGGATATGCCGCTGCCTGAATTACTGGTCGGTATCTATGATTGGGCGATTATCGTCGATCACCACTTGGGCATCAGCAAGCTGGTGTCGCACGCTCGTTTTAGTGATCACCAAGCGCTGCAGGCATTACACCAGCAATTAATACAACCATCCATTGAGCAGCACGAGGCGGCGTTTAAGGTCACTGGCGGGATTCAGCCGAATATGGATCAAGCAGCCTATGCCAGCGCCTTCCAAAAAGTAAAAGACTATATCCGTGCGGGCGATTGCTATCAGATCAATCTCGCACAGCGTTTTGCCGTGGATGTGACAGGAGATGCTTGCGAAGCTTATGACCATTTCCGTCAATTGAGCCGCGCGCCATTTATGGCTTATCTGCAAGTTGAAGATGGCGCAGGTAAGCCCTTGGCGGTTTTGTCTATGTCGCCGGAGCGGTTCTTGCAGGTCATTGATCGCAAAGTTGAAACGCGGCCGATTAAAGGTACGCGTCCACGGCACCAGGACGCTAGTGCCGATGCGCAAGCCGCCGAGGAGTTAGCGCATAGCATCAAAGACCGCGCCGAGAACCTGATGATTGTGGATTTATTGCGCAATGATATTGGCAAGGTGTGCGAAGTAGGGTCGGTTAAAGTCGATGCCTTGTTTAAATTGCAGCGGTTTACCAATGTGCATCATCTGGTGAGTATCGTGCGCGGCTTGCTGGCACCAACGTTTCATGCGCTGGATTTATTGCGTGGTTGTTTTCCTGGTGGCTCTATTACTGGCGCCCCCAAGTTGCGTGCCATGGAGATTATCGAAGAGCTGGAGCCGCACCGGCGAGGCATTTATTGTGGCAGTATTGGCTATATTGGTTTTGATGGTAGTATGGATACAAATATCGCGATAAGAACTGCTGTGATACGTAATGGAAGGATGACTTTTTTTGCTGGCGGTGGTGTAGTGGCTGATTCGGATTGCGCCAGGGAATATCAAGAAACATTTGATAAAGCCTCGCAATTTTTCAAGTTGGCCGCCCACTTTAAAATGACAAAATAATACTCGGGAACATGGATATGTGGGTGATCAAGCTAGGGGGGAGCGTGACACACTACGACAGCCTGGTACAGTGGCTGCGACTGGTTGTCCGTTGGGGCGATGGCAAAGTCATTATTGTGCCTGGCGGCGGCTTGTATGCTGATGCCGTGCGTGATTTTCAGCGTATGCGGGCTGTACACCCGGACGGCCATATCGATGATCAGCAAGCGCATGCACTGGCCATCTATGCCATGGATCAAATGGCGCGCAGCCTGGTCGCCATGGTACCTGAGCTTGCCTTGGTAAGAAATCCACTTGAAATTGCAGAAAGCGGCTGGCAGCATCGCGGACTGGTCTGGCTGCCTAGCGAGATGGCGCTAAATACCACGTTTGCCAATGAGCATGTGCTAGCCGAAAGTTGGGATGTGACCTCAGATAGCCTGGCTGCATGGCTCGCCTGGCAATTGGAGGCGCAATATGTATTGCTGGTCAAATCAGATGACAGATTGCTAGATGGGCAGATGCCTCTAGCGCTGCAAGCGTTGCAGTCCATGGATATTGTTGATCAGGGCTTATCTGGCTTGCTCGCAGAGGCTAAATTCCAGACTTATGTGGTGCACCAAAGCGAGTATGCGCTGTTTGAGCGGGGATTTGCCGGGGGAGCCTTAATGGCCAAGCTGTTAAAAGACCGCCTCTTGCAAAGCGAGTAACAAGCTCGCTTAAAGTGCTTATTTAACCACCTCAGGAGACTGTTGCATCACTTTTCTCGAAACGGCCAAAATGCAACATGATGGTCGGTAAAATCAGCAAGTTGAGGATGGTGGAAGAAATCAGGCCACCGACAATAATCGTCGCCATCGGCCCTTCAATTTCCCGTCCCGGTTCCCCACTGCCAATCGCCAGCGGTAACAGACCCAAGGCTGTCACCAATGCCGTCATCAATACTGATGGCAAGCGTTCAGAGGCACCACGGATGCAGGTATCAAGATTCCATTCATAGCCTTCTACATCTACCAGATGCTGGAAATGCGACACCATCATAATGGAGTTGCGCAGCGTGATACCGAACAGGGTTACAAAACCCACCAGTGTGCCGACCGAAATCCAGCCACCGGTAAAGAAGGTGGCTACCACGCCGCCAATCAGCGCAAACGGCAGGTTGGCGAACGTGAGCATCAGGTTACGCAAGCGGCCAAACGCGATATACAGCATAAGGAAAATCGCTACGCCAGCCACCAGCGAGTGAATAATCAAGTCTTGCCGCGATTGCGCATTGGCTTCTGCTTCACCAGAAAACTCGAGGTAGTTGCCGCTGTTTAATTGCAGTTTTTTATGCAAAGTACTGCGTATGTCTTCGAGCAATAAGCCCTGGTCGCGGCCAACAATATTGGCGGTGATGGTTTGAATACGTTTGGCACCCGAGTGCAGAATCTTGGAGCGGCCACCTTCTTGCGCCACATAGGCGACATCGGACAATTTGAGCATTTGGCCTTCAGGGTTGAAGATCGGGATATTGCGCATGTCTGCAATATCGTCGCGCGAGGCATCATTAAGCAGTACGCTGACGCCGATGGAGCGGTTGCCCATAAACACATGATTGACCGGGACACCTTCATAACAGGCCTTGACCGTGTCCAGCACGTCCACGGGTTGCAAACCCCATAGTGCCAGTTTTTCCTGTTTGAGGCGAATCACAATCTCAGGCGTTTCTGGCGGCGATTGCACCATGACATCGCGGACACCGCGTATGCTGCCGAGCAGGTTGGCAACTTTCTGGGCATCCCTGTCCAGCGCATCCAGGTCCTGGCCGAAAATATTAATCACCAGGCCTGCCGCATAGCCTGAGATGGTTTCTTCAATGCGCTCGGTTAAAAACGTATTAATGGCGAAGTTGGCACCGACAAAGCCCAATTCCACTTTGCCATCACCATCGTCATCTTCTGTTTCACCGGCAAGTTCTTCGCGAATGTCGTGAAAAATACGTTCCTGCTCTTTGCCGGATACGGTGCCGATTTCGACTTCAAACTCACTGTAATGCGTGCCAAACGTATCGGCGGCATTGGGCGCGCGGCCTACCCATTGTGCGACACTTTTCACGCCAGGAATCTCCAGCAGTACTTTGGTGACCTGGTTGCCCAGCTTGAGTGATTGTATTTCCGAAGTGCCAGGCACAGTCGTCATATGCAGGATATAGTGGCCTTCGCGCAGCGCCGGGATAAACTGGCTTCTGAATAAAGGCAGAATCGCCAGGCCCAGTGCAATGCAGACAAAGCTGGTCATCAGGATCAACTGGTAACGATGTTCAATCTGGTGCAGCAGTTTCACGTAGCGCTGTTTCAGCCAGCGCAACACCGGTGAGTCTTCATTTTGCAATGGTGCGTTGGCCAGCAAGGCGTAGCAAAGCGCGGGCGTGAGGGTGAGGGCAACCACCAGTGAGGCCAGGATGGCTGAAATATACGCGTAGCCCAAAGGGGCAAATAATTTACCCGCCACGCCAGACAAGGTCAGCAATGGTAAAAAGACCAGTGCCACGATAATGGTGGCATAGACCACTGAGCTACGGACCTCCATGGAAGCACGGAACACGACTTGCGCCGCAGGCAGCGGTTGCGACAGTAAGCGATTTTCACGCAAGCGGCGGAAAATATTTTCCGTATCAATAATGGCATCGTCGACCACTTCGCCCAAGGCAATGGCCAGGCCGCCCAATACCATAATGTTCAGCCCAACGCCGTATTGATACAGCACCACAATCGCGGTCAGCAACGACAATGGAATCGCTGTTGCTGAAATGACTGCAGTACGCACGTTAAACAGGAATGCAAACAGCACCAGCACCACCAGGAACGAGCCGATTAAAATATCCGTGCGTAAGCTGTGTATGGCGGTTTCAATAAAGTTGGCCGGACGGAACAAGCCTTCATGCAGGGTCACTTTTTGTGCGGTCAGGCTGGGCTTGATATCTGCCAGTTTGCGTTCCAGCAGCTTGGTCAACGCATAGACATTGGCGCCCAGTTGGCCTTGTACTGATAAATAGACCGCGGGATGGCCATTGATGGCCGCTGCGCTGATAGAAGGGGCAGCCCCTTCGGCGACCTCTGCCACATCACTGATGCGGATGGTACGGCCCAGTTTACGCAGAAGCGTGATATTAGCCAATTGCTGTGGTGTTGTCGTTTGGCCCTGGCTGTTGAGGATAATGCGCTGGTTGTCGTTTTGAATATAGCCTGCGCCACGTACGCCGGTGGCACGGCTGGCCGCATTGACGACGTCTTGCACATTCAACTGATACAACATCAGTTTGCGCGGATCAATCTTGATCTGGAACTGGCGCACTTCGCCGCCGTAGACGTTGATATCAGCGACGCCAGGAATCGCCATTAAGTGTGGTGTTAAATGCCAATCCACCAGCGTGCGTAGCTGCATCAGTGACAACTTGTCCGACGTGACGCCGATGCCCATCACCGTGCTGGCCGAGGAGGTGAGCGGGGTGATATTGGGCACAATGCCAGGCGGCAACTGGCTGCCCAGCATATTCAGGTGTTCGGCGACGATTTGCCGGTTACGGTAAATGTCTGATTTATCCTGAAAAATCACCGTAATAATAGACAGACCGGGAATCGACTGCGAGCGCAGGCTTTTAATGCCGATCGCTCCCGAAATGACATTTTCAATCGGCTGCGTGACCAGTTTCTCGACCAGGCTAGCCGAGAGTCCTGGCGACTCGGTTTGAATCACCACCTGCGTTGGGGCAAACTCCGGGAATACGTTGAGGTCGCTCTGTGTCAGGCTGTAGGCGCCATAGACAATGACCAGCAGGGCGAGCCCGATCATCACGCCGTAAAAGCGGATGGCAAACCTGACCAGTGCCGCCATCATGTTTGCAGGCCTCTATGGTTTATTCGCATTCTCAGCTTAGTCTTCATTTTCATTTTTGATCTGAAACTTGAATTCTTCTGACAATAATAGCTGCGCGCCGCGGGTCACCACTTCAGTGCCTGGCGCGATACTGTTATCAAACCAGCCATTGTCCAGCTCAATATCAGAGGCAACCGGTTTGCGCAAAAAGGTATCCGGCTTGGTTTTAACGTAAATCCAGGCCATGCCGCCATGCCAGGCAATGGCCTGGTTAGGCACAATGACCCCTTTCATGGTGGCAGAAGAAGATTGTGCTGGCACGACATTGACACGCATACCGACGCGCAAATAGTCTGCTGGCGCACTATAGAAATAGGTTTTACCAATATTGCTGATATCGGTCTGGATGGATTGCGACACGTAATCGGCTTTAATCGGCGCAATTTCGTCTTGGATAGGCGAAATATACAGGCTGGAGTTGCCCTCCGGCGCCTTGAAGTTGAGCGGGAAGCTGACCTGCACCAAGACTTTCTTTTGCATTAGCAACTCATGCAGTGGGCCGGGTGACGGGTGCTGCGTCACCAGCATGGCCAGTGGTTGGCCCCATTGCGCAATAATGGTGTCGGTGAGTGCTTTCAGCTGTGCCTGTGCGGTTTTGATCTGGGTCTGGTCGTTAATCACCAATGCCTGTGCTTCCTGCACGGCTTTATCAGAGACGTTCTTGTCGTCTTCATTCAGATGTTTATAGCGTTGATATTGTAACTGGTGGTTGGGAAGCACACTTTCAGCCAGCGCCAGTTGTGATTTAAGTAGTTGATATTGGCTGTTGTAGTCGACCAGGGTTTGAATTGACATCACAGAACCCAGCACTTTGATATTGCCGTGGTAATCATAGGGCTGTAATGGTTGCACACTGATGCCGCTGTTTTGTTGCGTCGCCAGATTGAGTTGCACCACTTGCAGGCCGTTTTGCTCAGTGACGCGCACCGGTCCTTCAATTTCTTCTTCGGTGTCATCCTGAATCGACTCATATTCATCGCGGCCAACAAACACGATGGCCCAAATCAGAATGACAATTAAAATAATCTGGGCCCCGATGATCCAGAGTGCTTTTTTATTCATTTTGCTGGCGCCTCTTGTTGCTGGTTGGCAAAAGCCGTTGCACGTTGTGATAGCGCAATCGGTTTTTGCATCACATTTTCAATGTCCTGCAATGCACGCATGACATTGGCCTGTTGCGTGATCAGGCGCTGCTGTGCACTATAAAACTGAATTTCTATTTGCAGGTATTCTGTTTTATCGATCAGGCCTTGATGCCACTGCTTTTCCAATTGTACTTTGCGACCGGATTGCTGTTCATATTCGTGGGTTAATGTTACTAACAGCTTGGCAGCATCGCGATACTTGATAAAGGTCTGCTCGGAAAGCTGGATGACCTGGTGTTGTAAGGCATAAAAGCGAACCGCTTCATTCTGTCGCACCTGCTCGGCATGTGCCCACAGGTCAGAAGATTTGTTGAGCAGGTTGAGCATAGTGCCTATGCCCAAAGACCAGATTTTGTCGCCATACTCATAAATCATGCCCGGGTTGAGTGACAGGTCCGGGTAACGCTTGGCCATTTCCAATCGGAGTTGTGATTCAGCTTTTGCATATTGTGCCAGCCCGCGCTGGATATCCATGCGGTTGGTTAAGGCGGTATTCTGGATGGTGGACGCATCTGCGTAGGCCTGCGACTGTGCAAAGCGTGCTTTCAATATCTGCGACAACTGAAGTGGGGCGATATTAAGTGGCAGATTATGTTGCTCGGTCAGGCCGGCATCATGCAGAATCTTTTGCTCGGTTTGCCTGATTTGCAAGGTCAGTTGCTGCAATTGCCAGGCGGATTGGTCATGTTGCAGGCGGATGGGCAGTACATCCGATTTGCCCGCTACACCATAATCCAGCCGCTTCTGGTAGGCAGCAAGCAGTGTCTGCTGGGCTTTCTGTAATCTGCTCAAGTTGCCTTGCATGGCTTGTTGTTCAGCCAGCAAAATCAAGTCCAGGCTTAGTTGCTGCCGCAGAGTCCAGGCAGTTTCCGAAATCATTATTTTGGCAATGTCGGCCTGGTATTGTGCAATGTCGATATTGATCTGCCGCTTGTTGGCGGTAATCACCGGCAGATCCACCTGCAAACCGTAAGACCAGGGATTAATATCACCATTGGCACGATTGCTGTGCGATAGCTGGCCATTCAGGCCAACTTGCGGGCGCAAACCGGCGCTGGTAATCCCTGCCAAGGCCACGGCGTAGTCAGATTTGGCGACTTTGAGGGCAGGGTGAAAGTAGAGCGCTGACAGCGTCAGGCTATCCAGATCCCATGCATTAATCGGCCACGGCATGGCTGGCGATTGAGATTCAATAAAGGTTTTAAAGCCATCTGCAGCAGGTGTTGCCTGTTGAATGGCATCAATATTCTGTTGCTGCGGAATAGGCTTGGCCTGAAAGGCAATACCGCACGCCGTTAACAGCAGCGGGGAAAGGTAGGCGAGCAGACGCATGGCGTTTGCAGGGCTGGTGCAAACACACCAGCACCCGAGAGTTTATTCGACGATGGTCGCGTGGACAGCATCCAGCGCGTCTTGCAACAGTTCTTCTGGCAACTGATTGATGGTGGTTGCCAGCAAATCCGCTGCTTCGACTGTGCGAATCGGCAAGTCGGTTGTATTGAGTTCTGCGATTAAACCGGCAGCCACACCAGTAATCTTGAGCAAAATCTCACGCTCTCGCATTAAAAGCTCAAGTTCCGCTCTAAGCATATTTTCTTCGGCTGAATGCATATCCTGTCCCATCAACAACTTCTTTATGATCTTTAATCCAGCATCTTGCAGTTGAACGTCAGGCTTGTCAATGTGAACGCCCCAAGTTTGTGGAATCGCTTAAAAATGGGCTATAATAGCGAATTGTCGGTGTTGGCTGGCAAGATGCGAAAGTGGCGGAATTGGTAGACGCACTGGATTTAGGTTCCAGCGCCGCGAGGCGTGAGAGTTCGAGTCTCTCCTTTCGCACCACCTTATATAATCGGGTGGTGCATGAACGAAATAACAGGCTTCCGTTGCAGGAGGCCTTTATTGTTTTTAGCGTTGGATAATGAGCAGAAAGAGATGACATATGAATATTGTACAAACACCAAATGCACCCGCTGCGATTGGCCCTTATGCGCAAGGGGTTGTCGTCGGTAATATTCTTTATACCTCTGGCCAGATTGCATTGCGTCCGGACGGCAGTTTGAATGATGGTGACATCGTGACACAAACCCGCCAGGTGTTGGCAAACCTGCAAGCAATTATTGAAGCCGCAGGCGGCAGCTTGCAGCAAGTGGTTAAAACAACGGTGTTTCTTAAAAACCTGGATGATTTTGCTGCGATGAACCAGACTTATGCTGAAGCGTTTGTGACACATACGCCTGCGCGCTCTACTGTGCAAGTGGCCAAGTTGCCACGCGATGTATTGGTGGAAATTGAAGCTATTGTTGCTTTAAAATAATGCTGGCAAGTGGTGCTTGAAGTCTGTTTTTCTGGCGCCATATAACACTCAAACACAGGCTTTTTGGCGAGCTTCGTTCTATTTGATGAAGCGAAGTGATACGCTTATTGCATAGGCATCGGCTTGAAGTTTATTTCAATTGAGACTTGTGTTATATTTTTAGGCTCTTTTTTCATAATTTGATCGCCATTAAAAGCCTTTAGAGTGTGGTCAGGTTGTGTTTAAACATTTATTAAGACGCACAAGCAGGCGTCTACTTACATAACCCATCGTTATTAAAACGATTTTTACAGGAAGTTCAGCATGGCAGCAGTATCTGTTGAAACAGTCAGCAACTTGGAACGTCGCATGACTATCAAAGTCCCTTTAGCTCCGCTGGAAGGGCAAATCAGACAACGTTTACAGCAAATTTCTCGTACAGCCAAATTTTCTGGTTTCCGTCCGGGCAAAGCGCCTATTGGCCTGGTTAATCAGCACTATGGTGATCAGGTGCGTGACGAGGTTTACTCCAAAGCGGTTGAGACCAGCTTTGGCGATGCTGTTGAGCAGAACAAACTGCGTGTTGCTGGCTTCCCGAATATTGAACACCTGCCATTTAAAGATGCTGCAGAAGAGTTTGAATACATTGCTACTTTTGAGATTTTCCCGGAAGTAGCCGTGGGTGATCTGAGCAAAGTGAAAATCGAGCGCCCGGCACTGGAATTGTCCGATGCTGACGTAGAAAAAACACTGGATGTGTTGGTGAAGCAGCGCGTCAGTTACGAGCCTGTGAAACGTGCGTCTAAAAAAGCGGATCGTATTAATATCACATTGACGGCTTCTATCGATGGTCAACAGGTTGAAAGCACAGGCGATCGTGGTATTGACCTGGTGATTGGTGAGCCAGGCCGCGTCAAAGAGTTTGATGATGCCTTGATCGGTGGTAAAGCGGGTACTGAGAAATCATTCGACATTACTTACCCGGCTGATCACAATCCTGCACAATTGGCAGGTAAAACAGTGACTTATGACGTGAAGTTCGTGTCCGTGTCACAACCGGTTTATCCTGAAATCGACGCTGAGTTTGCTAAAAACCTGGGCGTGGAAGACGGTAACCTTGACACCATGAAGTCTGAAATCAAACAAAGTCTGGAGCAAGAAGTTGACAAGCGTATCAAAGCGCGCGTCAAAGAGTCTGTATTCCAGGCCCTGGTGGATGAAACCAGCTTCGAATTGCCAAAAGCGATTGTGTCTGCTGAAACCAACCGCCTGATGCAAGTAGCGGCACAAAATCTGCGTCAACGTGGTGTAGATCCAGCGCAAGTACCAATGGAGCCTTCTGTGTTTGAAACACAGGCGCAACGTAACGCCAAATTGCGCATGGTATTGACTGAATTGGTGAATACCAATAACTTGCAAGCGTCAGCTGATCAAGTACGTGCGATGGTTGATAGCTTCGCGCAAAGCTTTGAGAAGCCTGATGAGCTGGTCAGCTGGTATTATGCAGATGTTAAACGTCTGGATGAGCCTGCAGCATTGGCAACAGAAGAGAATGTAGTGGCTTGGGTGCTGGATAAAGCCAAAGTCACTAACAAAAAAATTAAATTTGATGAATTGATGATGGCAGGTGCTTAAACCATGAATTATATGAACGCGAACGAGGGCATGATGCAACAAAGAATGGAGCCGCAAGGGCTTGGCTATATCCCAATGGTCATTGAGCAAAGTGGCCGCGGTGAGCGTTCGTATGACATCTATTCAAGATTACTCAAAGAGCGCGTCATTTTCCTGGTGGGTCCTGTCAATGATATGACAGCCAACCTAGTAGTGGCGCAGCTGTTGTTCCTTGAGGCAGAAAATCCAGACAAGGATATTTCCTTGTACATTAACTCTCCAGGCGGCTCTGTGACTGCCGGTATGTCAATTTATGACACCATGCAGTTTATCAAGCCGGACGTGAGCACATTGTGCATTGGCCAGGCGGCCAGCATGGGTGCGTTTCTGCTGACTGCAGGCGCCAAGGGCAAGCGCTTTTGCCTGCCTAACTCTCGCGTGATGATTCACCAGCCACTGGGCGGTTTCCAGGGCCAGGCGTCTGATATCGCGATTCACGCTAAAGAGATTTTGTACCTCAAAGACAAATTGAATGGCATCATGGCTCATCATACGGGTCAAAATATTGAAACCATTGCCAACGATACCGATCGTGACAATTTTATGAGTGCTGACGCTGCCAAGGCTTATGGTCTGGTAGACCAGGTGATTGCCGCACGTAGCGCTGTTTAATCAGCGAGCAACCAGCAGGGGAATAGCATGGCAAACAAATCTGATAGCGAAAAGCTTTTATATTGCTCGTTTTGTGGCAAAAGCCAGCACGAAGTCAAAAAACTGATTGCTGGTCCCTCTGTATTCATTTGCGATGAATGCGTTGATTTGTGCAACGACATTATCCGCGAAGAAATCCAGAGCCTGAACGAAATCAAGTCCGCAGATAAAAAACTGCCGACACCACAGGAAATCTGCCTGATTCTGGATCAATACGTTATTGGTCAGGTACAGGCGAAAAAGAATCTGGCTGTAGCGGTATACAACCACTACAAACGCCTGGGTTACAACCCGTTGTCTGACGCCAATCAGACCGGTAAAGATGACATCGAAGTGCAAAAAAGCAATATTTTGCTGATCGGGCCAACGGGCTCAGGTAAAACTTTGCTGGCACAAACGTTAGCTCGCCTGCTGGATGTGCCATTCGTCATGGCCGATGCCACCACGTTGACTGAAGCTGGTTATGTGGGTGAAGACGTTGAAAACATCATGCAGAAATTGCTGCAAAAGTGTGACTACGACGTTGAGAAAGCGCAGCGCGGTATTGTCTATATCGATGAAGTTGACAAGATTTCCCGTAAATCTGACAACCCATCTATTACGCGTGATGTGTCAGGTGAGGGCGTGCAGCAGGCCTTGCTGAAACTGATCGAAGGCACGATTGCCTCTGTACCACCACAAGGTGGCCGCAAACATCCTAATCAGGAATTTGTGCAACTTGACACGACTAACATCCTGTTCATTTGCGGCGGTGCATTTGATGGCCTGGAAAAAGTCATTCGTCATCGCTCGGAAAAAGGCGGCATTGGTTTTGGCGCTGAAGTGAAGAGCAAAGAGGATGTACGTGCTGTTGGCGAAGTCCTGCGCGAAGTTGAGCCAGAAGATCTGATCAAGTTTGGCCTGATTCCTGAGTTCATTGGTCGTTTGCCAGTGGTGGCAACGCTGGAGTCTCTGGATGAAGCGGCCTTGATGACGATTTTGGTCGAGCCGAAAAATGCATTGACCAAACAGTATATGAAGTTGTTCAAGATGGAAGGCGTGGAGCTGGAGTTTGAAGATTCCGCACTGCTTTTGATCGCTAAAAAAGCGCTTGAGCGTAAAACCGGTGCACGTGGTTTGCGTTCTATCATGGAACATTCATTACTTGACCTCATGTATGAATTGCCATCACTCAAGGGCCTGGCTAAGGTGATTGTAGATGCTGGCGTGATTGAACACACTTCCGAACCAATTCTGATTTATCAGGATGCGCAAAAACGCGTTGAAAACGCAAACTAAATCCCCCTTGCAATAGCCACCCGGCTATTGCAAGATAGCATCTACAACATTAGATGCCTGCTCTCTTGAATTCTCAAAGAATGTTCCCATCTAAATGCAAAGGACTGGCTCCTTTGACACTTTTTGAAAGACGCTATGACAGAACACACTTTGCTTGACTCCGAGATACCCGAAGAAAACGCTTTAATCCCGTTATTGCCATTGCGCGATGTCGTTGTCTACCCGCATTTAGTGATTCCGCTGTTTGTTGGCCGCACCAAGTCGGTTAAAGCGCTGGAACGCGCCTCAGAAGGCGATAAAAAGATTTTACTGGTGGCCCAGAAATCGGCCAACAAAGACGATCCTACGGCAGAAGACCTGTACGAAATCGGGACGCTGGCAACCGTATTACAAATGCTGAAGCTGCCTGACGGTACCGTGAAAGTGTTGGTTGAAGGTCTGCATCGTGTGCGTGTTTCCGACTTTATGGAAACCGATGATTGCTTCATGGCATTGGGCGTAGAGGTTGAGCAAACCGACCAGGACGACAAAGAGGCTGAAGCCTTGATGCGTACAGTCATGACCCAGTTTGACCAATACGTCAAACTGAACAAAAAGATTCCCCCTGAAATTCTGACCTCATTGGCGACGATTAACGAGCCAGGCCGCTTGGCGGACACCATTTCTGCACATTTGACCCTCAAGCTCGAGGAAAAGCAAAAAGTGCTGGAAATGCTCAGCGTCATCGAGCGTTTGGAGCACTTGCTGTTCCTGATGGAGTCTGAAATTGACATCTTGCAGGTAGAAAAACGCATCCGTGGCCGTGTGAAACGCCAAATGGAGAAAAGCCAGCGTGAGTACTATCTGAATGAGCAAGTCAAAGCGATTCAGAAAGAGTTGGGCGAGCAAGACGAAAATGCCGAGATGGAAGAGCTTGAGCAACGCATCAAAAATGCGGCCATGCCTAAAGAGGCCTTGGCTAAAGTCACTGCCGAGTTCAAGAAACTCAAATTGATGTCCCCCATGTCAGCTGAAGCTTCCGTGGTGCGCAACTACATTGATACCTTGCTTAACCTGCCTTGGAAAAAGAAAACCAAAATCAGCAAAGACCTGCAAACCGCAGAAGAGATTCTGGATGCAGACCATTACGGCCTGGACAAAGTCAAAGAGCGGATTGTGGAGTATCTGGCGGTACAACAACGCGTAGGCAAGCTCAAAGCCCCCATCTTATGTTTGGTGGGCCCGCCAGGGGTAGGTAAAACCTCGCTTGGGCAGAGCATCGCTAAAGCCGTGAACCGCAAGTTTGTGCGTATGGCATTGGGCGGTGTGCGTGATGAAGCCGAAATTCGAGGCCACCGTCGTACCTACATTGGTTCTATGCCGGGTAAAGTGCTGCAGAGCATGACCAAGGTTGGCGTGAAAAACCCTTTATTCCTGCTCGACGAAGTCGACAAGATGGGGCAAGACATGCGTGGTGATCCATCCTCAGCGTTGCTGGAGGTGTTGGATCCAGAGCAAAACCATACTTTTGCCGATCACTATGTTGAAGTGGACTATGACCTGAGCGATGTCATGTTCGTGGCAACGGCTAACAGTATGAATATTCCTGAGCCATTGCTGGATCGTATGGAAATCATTCGCCTGTCCGGTTACACCGAAGACGAAAAGATTAATATCGCTCAACGCTACTTGCTGCCTAAGCAATTAAAAGCGCACGCGCTGAAAACCACAGATATTTCTGTGGCCGAGAGTGTGTTGCGCGATATCGTGCGTTATTACACGCGTGAGGCCGGTGTGCGCCGTCTGGAGCAAGAGATCGCCAAAATTTGCCGTAAAGCCGTTAAAGAGCAATTGCTGGCTAAAGGTAAAAGCAAAACGGTTAAGAAGGTCAATATTACTAGCAAAAACATTGAGCAATATCTGGGCGTAAAACGCTACGACTTTGGTGTTGCTGCCAAAGAGAATCAGGTAGGGCAGGTGACAGGGCTGGCCTGGACTTCAGTCGGTGGCGAGTTGTTGACCATTGAAGCCGTGACTTTGCCAGGTAAAGGCAAAACCATTACCACTGGTAAGCTGGGTGATGTGATGCAAGAGTCTGTGACCGCTGCGATGAGCGTTGTGCGTAGCCGTTCAGAAGGCTTGGGCATCCCAACCGACTTCTACGAGAAGAAGGACATCCATATTCACTTGCCGGAAGGGGCGACCCCTAAAGATGGTCCAAGTGCTGGTATTGGCCTCACAACAGCGATTGTATCGGTACTCACTGGCATTCCAGCACGTGCTGATGTCGCGATGACCGGTGAAATTACGCTACGTGGCGAAGTCTTGCCGATTGGTGGATTGAAAGAGAAACTGTTGGCAGCCCATAGAGGTGGGATTAAAACAGTGCTAATTCCTTCTGCCAACGAAAAAGATTTGGTCGAAATTCCGGCCAATATCAAGAAGGATCTGGAGATTCATTGCGTAAAATGGATCGATCAGGTGCTGGATTTGGCCCTCGAAAGTGCGCCGCAACCTCTGGTAATCGATGCGCCAGCTGTTGAGATTGTCGCTTCTGGCGACGCGAATTCGGAGCAAGCTGTCACGCATTAGTAAAATTGATGCGAATTATTGTCAAAAGGCCGGATTAGCGCTTGACAGCTCGTTTTGCGGCTTGATATAAAGACGGTACAGGATGTACCTGTCTTTTTAACTAGTTATTAGGGGAAACACGTGAATAAATCAGAATTGATAGATCATATTGCAAGTGCTGCTGGTATTTCTAAAGCCGCTGCGGCTCGTGCTCTGGATGCAACAACTGAGGCTATTTCCGGCGCATTGAAAAAAGGTGATCTGGTAACCTTGATTGGTTTTGGTACATTCTATGTAGGTGAGCGTTCTGCCCGTTCTGGCCGTAATCCTCGTACCGGCGCAACAATTAATATCAAAGCTGCAAAATCTCCTAAATTTAGGGCTGGTAAAGGCCTTAAAGATGCTGTAAACTAGCATTCTTTGGTTGAGCAGCGTTAGTTGCTCTGCCAGCAGTAGCAACACAAGTGGTTGTTACGGGTGCTTAGCTCAGTTGGTAGAGCGTCGCCCTTACAAGGCGAATGTCAGCGGTTCGACCCCGTTAGCACCCACCAAACAATTAAAATTAAGAGTGCGAAGTATGCGCTCTTAATTTTTTGAGTGACGCAGTACTTGAGAAGTTACTTTAATTAGTGAAGCTAAGTACTGATTAATAATTAAAAAATAGTTGTTGATTTTATAAAAAACGATGTTATAATTTCAGCTTAACGATTACCGGGAGCGGTAGTTCAGTTGGTTAGAATACCGGCCTGTCACGCCGGGGGTCGCGGGTTCGAGTCCCGTCCGCTCCGCCAAATAAAAAGCCCTGATTATTCAGGGCTTTTTTCTTTTCTGCATTTCTGACATCTCTTTGCTATTCATATCCGCCTTTCAGCTTCGTCTTTCAATTTAGATTGAATATTTAAATCGATATTTTTTGCATTGCGTCATGCATGGTTGTTGAGCTTTCGGCATGCACATTTAATAATGCTTCATTCTAAGCATCCCGTACTGATATGCTCATTTCTGACCTGCCAATAAGGCAGCTGTCAAAGTATGAACACCAGGCTGGAATCCGGCGATATTGGCAGGTTTATGGTATAGTTTACCGTTGCAAAAAAATCAGGTAATGGAAACTATAAAATGTTGGAAGCACTAAGAAAACATACACAAGGATGGATGGCAAAAATCATTCTGGCGCTGATTGTGGTGCCATTTGCATTGTTTGGGATCGACTCCTATTTAAATCAGGCCGGTGGTCAAGTCGCTGTGGCCAAAGTAGATGGCCAAAAGATCTCTTTACAGGAGTTCTCTAACGCCGTTGAGAATGCACGTAACTACATGCAGTCACAAGGACAGAAGGTTGATCCAGCCATGCTGGAAAGCCCGGCATTCAAGCAATCTGTGCTGGATGGCATTATTACCCGCCGTTTGGTAGAAGGCGCAGTTCAGGACTATCGCTTCAAGATCAGTGATGAGCAATTGAGCCAACACGTATTAGGGATGCCAGAATTTCAGAGCAACGGTAAGTTTTCTGAAGAGACTTATAATCAGCTGCTGACGCAAAATAAACTGACCCCAGCCAAGTTTGAACAAAGCGTACGTAAGGACCTGGCTGTACAGCAGGTGCGTGATGGTTTGACTAACCTGGTGTTTATGCCGAAAAAAGTGGCTGAGCAATCACTCATGTCAGAGTTTGAGCAACGTGAAGTCACTGTGGTTGACGTTAAAGTGTCTGATTTCGTCAATCAGGTCAACGTCACACCAGAGCAAGTGCAAGCCTATTACAATCAGCATAAAACCAAGTTCATCGCGCCAGCCAAGGTGAAGCTGCAATTTGCTTTGCTGACGGCCGCTGGTTTGATGGGGCAGGTAAGTGTGACGGATGCAGAGCTGAAGCAGTTCTACGACGAAAATGCGGCTAAATTGCAAGGTGACGAGCAGCGTCAAGCCAGTCATATCCTGATTGGCTTCAGCAGCACAGCAACGCCAGCTGAAAAAGCAGCCGCCAAAGAGAAAGCCGAGACTATTCTTAAACAAGTCAAAGCCAACCCGAAGAGCTTTGAAAAACTGGCGATTGAAAACTCTCAAGATACGGGCTCTGCTGGTAAAGGCGGCGATTTGGGCAGCTTTGGCCGTGGCGCCATGGTGAAACCGTTTGAAGATGCCGCGTTCTCGATGAAGGTCGGTGATATCAGTGACCTGGTTGAGTCCGAGTTTGGTTACCACATTATCAAGCTGACCGGCATTACTGGTGAGTCTTCTGACTTTGACTCTGTGAAACTCAAACTGAAAGCAGAATTGCTGTTCCAGAAGGCGCAAGCCAAATATGCTGAACTGGCAGATGACTTTGGTAACACCGTGTACGAACAGTCTGGTAGCCTGGATCCAGTGGCCAAGAAGTTTAATGTACAAGTACAAACTTCCCCGGCGATGAGCAAAGACGAAATCTCTAAGTTCTTCAAGAGTGATCGTTTTGCGACCCTGGTGTTTTCTGACGAAGTGTTGAAAGAAAAGCGCAATACCGAAGCGGTTGAAGTGTCACCAAACAACTTGATCGCCGGACGCGTGGTCGAGTATGCGCCAGAAGCACCACGTAGTTTTGATGAAGTGAAGGGTGGCATTGAGGCACTGTTGAAAGCCGAAGCCGCAGGAAAACTGGCACAACAAAAAGGTGAGGCACTGCTGGCAGACCTTAAAGCAGGTAAAGCGGCGGACACTGACTGGATCACTCCGGTGACAATTGATCGCAGAAATGCACAAGGTTTAAGCGATGGCGTGATGAGAAATGTGTTTAAGGTGAATACACATACCTTGCCAGCCTACTATGGTTTTAATGAGGCTAATAAGGGCTACACCGTGATTAAAGTGATTGCGGTTAACCAGAAGCTCAAAGACCAGCCAGACGTGGCCGACAGAGCGTTTAAAGCCTATCAGGCAGCATTGGGCGATGAAATGTCCCACGCTTATGTCGGCTCACTCAAAGCCAAGAAAGATATTCAGTTCAATGCGAAAGTATTGTTATCAAAAGGTAATGAATAATTTAGCGAGCTGAAGTAAAGAAAGGAGGGCATTGCCCTCCTTTTTTATTTTGTATAGAGAGGTTTTTATTGCGAACTGGCAAGAAAACTCAAAGCGGTTGTACTACCAGATGAAAGCAACCAAGCAAGCGCGGCACAGTTAAGAGTAATCGTCATCCAGAATAAGAGTTGGAAAGAAAGCTTTTTCGATTTGTGGCGAAACCACCTTTGTGCCAGGATTGCGCCCGGCCAGCCACCAATCAATGCCAGTATATGTAATGTAATTTCTGGTGTGCGTCTCAGATTTCGCTTGGCTGCTGATTTATCTCGTTGATAGACGATCAGCGACAAAATGCTTGCTGCGATATAAAGGTAAAAGATAAGTGGCTGTAGTTTGCTCAAAAAAACCGCGGTAGCCATGCAGGCAAGAAAAACAATGGCAAGAAGTAACAGAAAGGTACCATCTTTGGATGGTACTAGATCATCAATGTATTTAACGTGCTCAGCCTGCAGTTTTCCATTTGCAGCCTTTTTGACTGTGTAAGTCACAATGTCATTATTCATCGGTCGGCGATAACGGTTCGTAAAAGCCGTTATATGAACAAACACTTGGTTGCTGCCGCCATGCGGTGTGATAAAGCCAAAACCTTGTTCGTCTTTCCAAGAGGTGACTTTGCCTTGATAGCGCATAACACGATTACCTAACATTTTTAAATGTATGGCTCGTCTGTCAAATTAACTTTAGGTAACTGAACCAATATACTTCTTCTGATAAATGGCGAAGTGAGTGGGGAAAAAGTGCCGAAAGTTTTGTTTAGAAATACCAGTGACACTCACTTCAATTGCAGTTACATTCGGCCCAATATCGGCGGAGTAGTCATCTATTGCTACAATCCCGTTAAGGAATTCATCTTCGCTACCAAATAGACGGACTGACAATTTCGAGCTCTCTATCGCCTGACTTGATGAGTACTCAGTAGTTGGCTCAAGTGTGCCCATAACTGTGCCCTTCACAGGGTCACCCATATCTAAATCGGTATGCCCAATTACAACGTTGCCAAGCAACACATCGAATCGTGACATTTGTTAGCTAACGTTGGAAATAACCGGCTCGCTTTAGCGAGTCCGGTTGATTGACTTGTTATGCATTAACTCGCCTGACTGTGGTGCGAGAGCAGCCGATACTAAGAAGGTGGCGCCTAAGATTTTTATTTATGTGAGGGTCAAGATTAGTTACCAAAAACTCAATATCTTCGATAGCTTTATCAACATCAATGGCCGCTAGGGGCTGGAGAGAATTTTTCGGTCTGTCGCATGTATGAATGCAATCATGCCGTCTTTGAATGATCTGAGTAAATCTTTCACCAATTTTCTCAACCATGGCCTTTTTCCGTTTGTTCTTATCAGTTTGGTTCAGTCTTCTGTAGTTTACTGCAGTTATTCCTAAAATACGCTGTCTTGCACCTTTATTAAGAAGCCAATCCTCTGCCATATCTTGGTTAAGAATCTTGTTGCTATCATCCATGATGTGATTGAAGAGGTCTTTTATTTTCTTTATTGACAGGACATTGTCTTTTTCAACAAGGCCTCTTGCGGCAACTCTCCACTTCCAGTTGCTTCGCTGATTTTGAGTGGACAAAAGGGTGCTTACTGGGAGTGATATAGAGTTTATTTTGTCATTCAGCTTGATGTTGCTTTGATAGTTCTTGGCCAATAGTATTTTGGCAAGAATGTCTGCAAATGCATCGCAGAAATATGCATCTAGTGCACCTACGGCTAGCATCCATGCAGACCTATAAAGGTCGCTTTTCAGCGGTTCGATTTGAGTGTCTGCATGAGTCTTGAGATTTCGAGCCCTTATGAGGTCTTCCCTAAAGTGGCGATATGCTGTTGTTGTCACAGGGCTTCCTTAATGGCGGCATAACGTTTGAGATAAGGGCTGGCGGGGATGGTGGCACAGCCAAAGTTATTAAAATTATTTTCATAGATACTTGTTTTCGCCAGTCCCGCTTGATGGATGGGTTAGCCGTTACAGCATGCACAAAGAATTTCGTGAACGCCATGTGAGAGCTGGCTTGAAGGATTTGCTTAGTCTTTGTGTTTGAAGTCATTTTCGTAAACTGAATATGTGAAAAAGCCAAATACAAAACCGATAGCGATAAGACCAGCTAACTGCCATGACTGAATGGTTCCCCAAGGCGTGTGTATGAGCCATGACATGCGACCACCACTCAGAATGCCCCAACCAGCAATGAGGCAGGAAGCAATAAAGCCAAACGGAACAATGAACGCAAGGGGTTTACCCACGAATTCGCGAAGGAACTCAAGGATTGAGGCAGGCCTTCTTAGTGCTGCGCAGACTGCTGCAACTAAAATGACATTTATGGCGATAAATGCGAGTAGTCCCATGGCGGCTAACGTTTGAAGTAAGGGGCTGGCGACACCAGTAGATCAACCCTCGTTATTAATAAACTTTTCATAAAAGCATCTTTTCGCCAGTCCCGCTTGACTGATGGGTTAGAGCTAAGCATTGCTATGAAGCAACCCTTTTGCAATTGAAAGTAACTCGGAAAATTTAGAATTACTTCTGGATGTACCAGAAACATGCGGGCCAACATCTTGCCAAAGACCAGCAGACTTTGCCGACTGCAAAAAGCCATAACCTTCCTTACCATCCCACACCAAGCGGAACGATGTATGGTTTGTGCCTTCAAAGACACAGTAAGCACTGCCAAAAATCTCAGGTTGCATCTGTTCTTCGGTGACCGAAGCACCTAGTTCTTGAATCGCATCGCGGATCACAGTGTACTCAGACATATTGGCTCTAACGTAAATTAGACACCAAAAGCGAACTTAATATTTTATTGGGGATAGTGTATATAAACATAAAGTTATTAATTATTTTTTAATAATCATATGGTTACTATTTTTTCGTGCACCACTTTTAATTCTATTTATATTTTAGTGCACCTTGTCTTTGCTTACCGTTTTAGATAGTGACGAATAAGTTCTAAGTAATTTACTGCATTATTGTTAAATCATGCAAGTGCTCAGCATTGAGCTGTAAAAAAAACGCCTGACTTTTTACAGTACAGGCGTTTTTTGTTTGTTGGCGACTTAGTCGATTTGACCTGCAGCGGTGATGTTCATACCACCGTCGACGTAGGTGATTTCACCAGTGACACCAGATGCCAGGTCGCTGGATAAGAAGGCGGCAACGTTACCTACCTCTTCAATCGTGACGTTGCGGCGCAGGGCTGCGTGTTTTTCGTTAAAGCCGATCATCTTGTCGAAGTCGGCGATGCCTGAAGCAGCCAGCGTTTTGATCGGGCCTGCAGACACTGCGTTAACGCGGATGCCACGTGGGCCGAGGCTTTGTGCCAGGTAGCGGACATTGGCTTCCAGGCTGGCTTTAGCCACGCCCATGACGTTGTAGTTAGGCATGGTGCGTTCTGCACCCAGGTAGCTCAGTGTGAGCAGGCTGCCGTTGCGGCCTTGCATCATTGGGTAAGCTGCTTTAGCCATGGCGGAGAAGCTGTAGGAGCTGATATCGTGCGCGATATGGAAGTATTCGCGGCTGATATTGTCCAGGTAGTCACCATCAAGGGCGACTTTAGGCACGAAGGCGATAGAGTGTATCAAACCATCGAGACCATCCCAGACTTTGGCCAACTCTACGAACAGGTTGTCGATTTGCGCATCTTCAGCAACGTCACAGGGTAAAACGATGTCGGATTCGAAGTCAGCAGCCAGGTCGCGTACACGCTTTTCGTGTTTGTCGACTTGATAGGTAAAGGCCAGTTCAGCGCCTTCACGCTTCATTGCGGCAGCAATGCCATAAGCGATTGAACGGTTGCTCAGCAAACCGGCAATCAGAATTTTTTTTCCAGCAAGAAATGCCATGCTTGTTCCTGTTTGGTAATTTGGTTCAGTTAATTGGGTTAGCGGGTGTGAGAACGCGGGTCAAACACATCACGCAAACCTTCGCCGAGCAGATTATACCCTAACACGGTAATTAATATGGCAAGTCCGGGGTAGAGCGAGAGCCACCAGGCAAACTGGATATACTCCTTGCCGTCGGTGAGAATGTTGCCCCAGGACGCTTGTGGCGGTTGCACACCGAGGCCCAGAAAGCTCAGGCCGGATTCGAGCAACACGGCACTGGCAATGCCTAACACCACACTGACTAAAACAGGCGTGAGGCTATTAGGCAGGCAATGTTTAAAAATGACACGCCAGTCTTGCGCGCCCAAGGCGGTTGAAGCGGTGACGAATTCGCGCTGGGTTAGACTCAGAAACTCGGCCCTGACCAGGCGTGTGACGCTCATCCATGAGGTGAGGCCAATCACGATCATGACGTTGGTAATCGAAGGACTTAAAAAGGCGATCACCGCAAGAATAAGGAAGAAACTGGGGATGGAGAGCATGATGTCGACCAGGCGCATGATGGCGGTGTCTACCCAGCCGCGGTAGTAACCAGCCAGGGCGCCGAGAATGACGCCAATCACGGTTGAAATACCCACGGCAACTAAGCCGACCAACAAGGATACGCGGCCGCCAAACAGCATGCGGCTCCAAACATCACGGCCAAGGCCGTCGGTGCCCATCCAGTGTTCGGCTGAAGGCGCAACCAGGATTTGTTTGACTTGAATCGCATCCGGGTCATAGGGCGCGATCAATGGCGCGAGCAGCGCAAGCAGCAGAATGACGCCGATGAAGCAGAGCCCGGTCAGCGCCAACGGATTTTGCAGGATTCTTTGCATTGTATGTTCTCTGCTTATCGTTCTCTATTTTAGCGTTGTGGCATGACGCCTCTGCGCAGGCGTGGATCTGCCCAGGCATAAGCGAGGTCGGCTAGCAAATTGCCCATCAGTGTGAGCGCGGAGCCTATGGTCAAAATACCCATGACAACGGGAAAATCACGCATCATGACGGCTTCGTAAAATAATTTACCCATGCCGGGGATGGCGAAAATGGTTTCAGCGATGACGGAGCCGCCAATCAGGCCGGGCAGGGATAAGCCGATCAGGGTAATCAGCGGTAATAGCGCGTTGCGCAAGGCATGGCGGTAAGTGACGGTGCGATCACTGAGGCCTTTTGCCCTCGCGGTGGTGACGAAATCCTGGCTCAGTACATCCAGCATGCCGTTTTTAACAAACATGGTGACACCGGCGAGGCCTGTGATAGCTGGAATCACCACGGGCAGAAATAAATGCATAAACAGGTCCTGACATTTTTGCCAGGCGTCGAGTTGGGCGTAGTTGAGGCTATGCAGGCCAGAAATGGGAAACCAGGGGTGAATCACGCCTAGCCAATACATCAATAATAAAGACAGCCAAAAACCGGGAATAGAGAAACCAATAAAGTTAAATAGCGTGATGCTACGGTCTGGCCACTGCCCATACTTCTTGGCCGCAATGACGCCCAGCGGCACGGCCAGTGTCAGGGTCAACAACAAGCCGACGATATTCATCAGCAGCGTGATAGGCAATGCTTCTTGAATCATGCCAGGCGTGGTATTACCTTCCTGGTCGGTCTCGGCCCAAAACACTGGTTTTTGGTGGCTGGCAAACGAGTGGCCAAAGTCCAGATGCACCATGCGTTGCAGCCATAAGCCATATTGCACGATGATGGGTTTGTCTAAATGATAGAGTTCGCGCAGTTTTTGGCGCGATTCTTCAGATGATTTGGGATCAAACGCCGCTTCGCTACTGGTGATATCGCCCGGAGCCAGGTGCATGATGAAAAAAGAAATCAGACTGATGCCGATCAACATCGGAATCATCCATAATACGCGCCTGATTAAGTAAGCTAACATGCTTATTCTGCCTGTATTTGCGTGCGCCTGAGTGGCTCAGGGAGATACCATTTTTGTGAGTCGTAGCTGACGCCTGCAGGTGGTACCGGACTCATAATACCTTGTATGCGCTTATGGATGGCCGTCAGGCCGTAGCCTGCAGATAAATACACCAATGGGCTATCATCATAAAGCACCTTGGCAAAATCATGATAAATCTGCATGCGCTTTTCCGGGTCAAATTCCAGACGGCCTTGCTCGAGTAATTTATCGACGGCTGGATTATTGTAGCCAATAAAATTGAATTGCCCAGGCTTTTGCTGGCTGGAGTGCCAGATGGTGTATTGATCCGGATCTAACCCCAAGCCCCAGCCCATGACGACCGCGTCAAAGTCGCCTGGTTTAATAAAGTTGGTCAGCAGGCTGGCCCATTCCAGGGTGCGGATATGCGTTTCAATGCCCACTTCTTTTAAACGGCGCTGGATAATCACCGCTGTTTTTTCGCGCTGTTTATTGCCGAGGTTAGTCAGCACTTCAAACGATAATTTTTTGCCGTTGCGTTCCACAATGCCGTCACCGTCACTGTCTTGGTAGCCTGCTTCTGCCAGCAGTTGTTTTGCTTTCGCTGGGTCGAATGGGTAGGGCGTCAGTTGTGGATTGCTCCAGCGGGTGCCGGGCTTGTAAGGGGAGGCAATGGTAATGCCTAAGCCCAGGTAAACACCGTCAATAATCTCTTGCTTGTCTATGGCGAAGTTGATCGCTTTGCGTACGCGTGCATCATCAAAGGGTTTGCGTTTAAGGTTAAAGCCAAGATAGGTATAGCTGTTGCCCAGTTCTTTATATTGGTTGAGTCTGGCTTGCAGGGCAGGGCGCGATGGAATGATGCGCGCATAGGTAATTGGGTCCATATTCATGCTATCAATATTATCCGCCATCAACTCCAGAAACTGTGCCGCCGGGTCGGGGATAATGCGCTCGATCAAATGGTCAATGTTGGCCGGGCCCAATACGGAGTTAGGATTTTTTTCCAGCTTGATATATTCACCATGTCGCCATTCTTTTAACTGGTAATAATGGCTGCTCAAAGGTTTTTGCGCAAAACTGGTGGTGCGGATATCCTGTCCGGCCAGTTTATGTTTGGGTAATACTTGCAAGCTGGCCCAACTCTCGAGTGCTGGCGCAAACGGTTGTGAATAATGCACGATAAACGTGCGTGTATCCGGTGCTTCGGCTTTGGTCACGAGCTGGTAGTCTGAGGCATACGGACTATGCGTATTTTCATCGGTAATCAGTTGCCAGGTGAAGAGGATGTCCGCGCTAGTAAGTGGTTTGCCATCGGCCCATTGCAAGCCGGGTTTCAATCTAAAGGTAATGGTTTTCTTGTCATCGGCCACTTGCCATGACTCAGCCAGCTCACCGGTCAGATCCAGGTTCTGGTCATACTTGAGCACTGAGTTAAACAGGTAAGCGCCAATCGCCAGAGAGGCAGACTCACCCGCAACCATACCTATCATACTGCTCGGGTCTGAAGGCATGGCGCTGATCATGGTGCCGCCAGGCTGCGCCGGGTAGGTCTGGTTAAGGGCTGGGGTGTTTTTATCCGGTTGATCTGAGCCGCAAGCGATCAAGCAGCTAGACAACACGCCGACGGCAAATCGTTGACCGGTCGACACATGCCGCTTGGTGCGAATGTCATGCATGCCGGACAATGGTTGGTTTGTCATGGTGTGGGGCCGTGTCAGTGGGTCGATTTAGTTTTTTTACTTGTGTTTTTTTTACTATGGGTTGTGGTCGTTTTTTTATGTGCGGCAGAGGATGTGCTCGTGCGCGTTTTAGTAGAGGCCGTTGTTTTTTTGTGACTAGATTTTCCGCTTGTTTTTGATCCGCGTGTTTGGCTAGTGTTGCTGGCTGTCTCTTCCTGCTTTTCGAACTGCAATACCTGGCCAACGGCCAGATTTTTCGATTTCAGGTGGTTTTGTTGCATGATTTGTTTGCTAGTGATGCCATAACGTTTCGCCAGTTTTGCCAATGTATCACCTTGTTTCACCTTATGCGAGATGGATACGGATTTGCTTGAAGATTCTCTTTCAACTGGTATCTCAATCGGTAATTGTGCCATCGCGGCGACATCAATGGGGCGCGTCAGACCGGATTGCACACTGGCAGGGACCAGCAGTGGTCTGCGCACAATCAGGTTACGGTTAGGCTTGAGGTTATTGGTGGCGCTCAATTCATAAATGCTGATACCAAACTGGCTGGCAATCGCACCCAGGCGCTCACCGCGCTTGGGCTGGTAGCTGTGCCAGTTAGATAATGGCCGATTGTAACCACTGAGGTTGTTGGTAAAGTTGCTGGCAGCCCAGGTAGGTAACAATAGCTTTTGATGGCTGTTTTCAGTAATCAGCACCGGGCGCGTAAAACTTGGATTCAACGCGTTAAATTCTTCCAGAGAAATCCCTGCCAGTTCAGCCGCCAGCTTGGCATCGATTTTATTAGGCGCTTGCACCGTAGTGAAATATGGTTTGTTGGGGATTTCATTAAGTGTTAAACCATAGTTTTCAGGGCGGAAAATAATGTTTTTAATCGCCTGCAATTTTGGTACGTAATTACGTGTTTCGTCAGGCAAAGACAAATGCTGGTAGTCGGTTGGCAAACCTAACTGGCGGTTGCGTTCAATCGCACGTGCCACGGTGCCTTCACCAGCATTGTAAGCAGCCAGCGCCAGATCCCAGGCGCCAAACATGGTGTAGAGTTTTTGCAGGTAGTTAAGCGCAGCCTGCGTCGCCGCGGTGACGTCTTTACGTGAATCTTTCCAGTAGTTTTGCTTGAGGCCAAAGTCTTTGCCGGTAGAGGGGATGAATTGCCAGATACCCGAGGCTTTGCTGGTAGAAAGCGCTTTCGGGTTGAAGCCGCTTTCAATCATGGGTAGCAGCGCGATTTCAGTCGGCATGCCTCTTTTTTCGACTTCAACCACAATATGGTAAAGGTATTTCTTGCTGCGTTCGAGCATGCGTGACACATAGTCCGGGCGTGAGGCATACCACTGCTCGTGTTTGTTGGTGTAGGTGGAGTCTATGTCGGGCATGTTAAAGCCGTCACGTACGCGATCCCACAGGCTATCTTGCAGGGTTAACGAGTCTTCAAACTGGTAACTGGAATTATAGTTTTCTGATTCTGGGCCGCCATAACTTTCATCATAACTGCCGTTGTCATCCGACATGCTGGCTGGCTCTACGTATTCAGCCAATGCCATGAATGGAAAGGCTGAAAGGGCGGCACATAGCAGTAATTTTTTAAAACGCATGACGGTAATACTTAATCCTGAGACTGTCGCGCAAGCGGATACACGAAAAAACTTGCGCATGCATTGATGAAACCGGGCGGCCAGGTGGCCATGCCAACCAGCACGTGATTGACGTAACGCATACAAGCGCTTTAAGGAGGACATCATTCTACGTTAATTTTTCAGTGAGACAAGTCTTTATGTCTGCACAGGCTACCTGCATTAGAAGTGGTTGCGCCGGGCGCGCAGTTCGGTAAACACATCAATGGCCGACCAGTGCTGAAAGGCGGCTTGTTTTGACAAGGCTTCGCAGCGAAGAAACGGGTTGGTTGCTAATTCCAGGGCCAAGGTGGTGGGCAATGTGGGCAAGTTTTGTGCGCGTAAATTCGCGGTATTTTGCGCACGTTGCTGCAAGTCCGTATTGTCGGGGTCCACTGTTTGTGCAAAAGCGATATTGTGGGCCGTATATTCATGCGCCGGATAAATCAGCGTGTCAGCAGGCAGTGCAGCGATGTGTTGCAGCGAGGCATACATTTGTGAGGGCGTACCTTCAAACAAACGGCCACAGCCTGCGCCAAACAATACGTCGCCACTAAACAGGTGCTGGTGGTTGAGGTAGTAAGCTACATGGTCCAGGGTATGTCCTGGCAAGGCCAGCACATCGCAAGTTAATGTGTCAGTGCCAGTTAAGTTACCAAAGTGTGCAAATGTGAGGTGATCACCTTGTTTGACGCGCTTGGCCTGCAATGACTGATAAGCCGGGTGGTCGCTGTCCGGTGCATAGACCGGGCATTGCCAGCGCTGCTGTAGCGCTGCGGCCCCGCCAACATGATCTGCATGGTGGTGGGTCAGCAAGATGCCATCAAGCTGCAACTGGCGATCCTGTAGCGCTTGTGCTACGACCTCGGCATCACCAGGGTCGACCACCAGCGCATGTTGACCACAGTGAATCAGCCATAAATAATTATCGCTAAAAGCGGGGAGTGCGGTGATCTCTATGCTTGCAGAAGTGACGTGCATCCCGCATCATTGAAAAAATGGTCATGATTGTCAAGGCACAATCGTGTTTAAGCGCTTATTTGTTCGCTTTGTTTTAACTCTGGCATTTTGGGGAGTCTACCTTGCAATCCAGCCAGCCTGTTACTTTGAGTACAACGGCTTTTGAAGCCATGGCTTTGGGCAGCTACATCGCGCAGCACGAGATTCCGCTCTATGCGCAAACGGTGGCTGATGTGTTTGGCTTTCATGCCTTGCAGATCGGCTGGCCGACGCATGACTTGCTTGAGCAATGCCGCATCCCCTACAAACACTCCTTGCAACTCACCGCTGCGCCAAATGCTTCATTGCTTTGTGAAAGTGAGTTTTTGCCTTTTGCCGAACAGTCGGTGGACCTGGTGTGCATGCCGCATGTGCTGGAACAGTGTGCCGACCCGCAACAGACGCTACGTGAAGTATTCCGCGTGTTGGTACCTGAAGGCACGCTGATACTGACGGGCATCACACCGCTGAGTGGGTTAGGGCTGCGCGCCCGGGTCGGCCAGTTTAAGCAGGCTGGACGATTTCAGCGCTTGTTCACTGCCTGGCGTATACGTGATTGGCTCAACGTGCTGGGATTTGAAGTGGTGCATAGCGGTAGCCTGGTGCATGCCTTGCCGGTGAATGACCCGTTGTGGCTGGCGCGGCAATCTTGCCTTGAGCGCTGGGGGCGGCACACTTGTGGCATGACCGGCGGCGTCTATTTCCTGATTGCCAAAAAAAGGGTATTGAATGTGCGCTTGCTGAAACCTGAATGGAAAAAATCCCCGCTCAACCATGCGTTGCAAGTGCGAAAAGGCCAGTCCAGCATACAAAAACAGGCACAAAAACAGTTAGAATGCGCGGATGTCGACACAACAATGGATAGAAATGTACGCTGATGGTGCCTGCAAAGGCAATCCTGGCGTCGGGGGCTGGGGCGTATGGCTCAAAGCAGGTGAGCATGAAAAGTCACTGTTTGGGGGCGAAGCGCTGACCACGAATAACCGCATGGAAATGATGGCGGTGATTCAAGGGCTGCAAGCATTAAAAAAGCCCTCTCAGGTGAAGGTGTATACAGACTCCAGCTATGTGCAAAAAGGTATGACAGAGTGGCTGGCAGGCTGGAAAAAAAAGCAATGGCGAACAGCAGATAAAAAACCGGTCAAAAATGCTGACTTGTGGCAAATGCTGGACGCACTGGCAGTCACCCACCAGATCGAATGGATCTGGGTAAAAGGACATGCCGGTAATGAAGGCAATGAGCGCGCCGATGCACTGGCCAATCAGGGCGTGCTGACGGTTGTAGCGGGTTAACAGGGGGATTGCATGAGACAGATTTTTCTCGATACGGAAACCACAGGTTTATATCCGGACCAGGGCCATCGCATTATTGAAATTGCGGCAGTAGAAATCTTTAACCGCAGGCCGACTCAGCGCCACTTCCACATCTACATCAATCCAGAACGTGAAGTTGATCCAGGCGCGCAAGAGGTGCATGGTATTTCTCTGGAGTTCTTGCAGGACAAACCGTTGTTCGCAAGTATTGCCGCAGAGTTTGTCGAGTTTATCCGGGGTGCCGAGTTAATTATCCATAATGCGCCGTTCGATATTGGCTTTCTTAATATGGAACTCGCTAAGCTCGGCCAGGACAAGCTGGAGACCTATGTCAGCGGGATTATCGATACCTTGAAAATGGCCAAGGAAATGCGGCCAGGGCAGCGTAACAATCTGGATGCCTTATGCCGCCACTTTGGCATTGATAACTCGCAACGTACCTTACACGGCGCTTTGCTGGATGCGGAGTTGCTGGCTGAAGTCTATATCGCCATGACGCGTGGCCAGGAAAGCTTGCTGATGGAGTTATCCAGCCCGGTAGAGCAAACGACGCATACGCATCTGGCAGTAGATTTTTCTGCATTAAAGCTGGTCACGGCAGATGCAGAAGAGTTGGACGCGCATCAACAATACATCAGCGGCCTTGCCAAGGCCGGTGCAGCTTCATGGTAGCGACAGCATTAACATGATGTCATGGCTGCTTATCGGGCATTTGAGATAAGACGCCATAAGCTAATATGCAGTAGGTATCAATCGGTAAAACTATTCTGGATTTAGGTCTTTTATGCTCACAGAAACAATCGTGGTTACCGGCGGCGCCGGTTTTATTGGTAGTAACTTTGTCAATGCCTGGGTCAGGCACAAGTTGGGAACCGTGATCAATCTGGATAAGTTGACCTATGCCGGCAACATGGAAAACCTGGCCGGGATCAGTCAAAATCCTCACCATATTTTTGTGCATGCAGATATTGGTGATCGTGTGGCGGTTAAAGCGTTGCTCGAGACGCATAGGCCGCGTGCGGTGCTCAATTTTGCGGCCGAGAGCCATGTGGACCGTTCTATCCATGGGCCGGATGCTTTTATTCAAACCAATGTCGTGGGTACTTTTAACTTGTTGGAAGAAGTGCGCGCTTATTGGCAGGCATTGCCGCAAGAGGAGCAACAGCAATTCCGCTTCCTGCATGTGTCCACTGACGAAGTCTACGGCTCGCTGGGACCAAATGATCCGGCGTTTAAGGAAACCAATACTTATCAGCCGAATAGCCCATACTCAGCTTCAAAAGCGGCCTCTGACCACCTGGTGCGTGCCTATCACCACACTTATGGCTTGCCGACGCTGACCACCAACTGTTCCAACAATTATGGTCCGTATCACTTTCCGGAAAAACTGATTCCGCTGGTGATACACAATGCCTTGTCTGGTAAACCATTACCTATTTATGGTAACGGCAGCAATATTCGCGACTGGTTGTATGTCGAAGACCATTGCAGTGCGATTCGCGAGGTATTGGCCAAAGGCAAGGTAGGGGAAACCTACAACATCGGTGGCTGGAATGAAAAAACCAACCTCGATGTGGTGCATACCTTGTGCGACATCCTAGATCAGGAGCGACCAAAAGCGCAAGGCAGTTACCGTGACCAGATGACTTTTGTTAAGGATAGACCTGGCCATGATGCGCGTTACGCGATTGATGCCAGCAAGATTGAGCAAGAGCTGGGCTGGAAGCCAGAGGAAACGTTTGAAACCGGCATCCGTAAAACCGTGCGCTGGTATTTGGAGCATCATGCCTGGGTGGCGCGTGTCACCAGCGGTGAGTATCAGCACTGGTTAAACAAGAATTACCACGAACGTGGAGAGGAGCTCGCATAATGGCAAGAAAAGGCATTGTACTAGCCGGTGGCTCCGGCACACGCTTGTACCCGGTAACGCAAGTGGTTTCCAAGCAGCTGTTGCCCGTGTATGACAAACCCATGATTTACTATCCTTTGTCGGCATTGATGCTGGCAGGCATACGCGAGGTGCTGATTATTTCCACGCCCATGGATACGCCTCGCTTTAAAGAGTTGTTGGGCGATGGCAGCCAGTGGGGCATGCGTATTGAATACCAGGTGCAGCCGTCTCCAGATGGCCTGGCGCAGGCGTTTATCCTTGGTGAGTCCTTCATCGGCAACGATACCAGCGCACTGGTACTAGGCGACAACATTTTTTATGGGCACGAGTTAGGTGAAATGGCCATGGCCGCGGGTCAGCGCGAGCAGGGCGCGACTGTATTCGCCTATCCGGTAAACGATCCCGAGCGTTACGGCGTAGTGGAGTTTGATGCTGATGGAACGGCGATTAGCCTGGAAGAAAAACCGGCACAGCCTAAATCCCGCTATGCAGTGACGGGTTTGTATTTTTACGATCAGCGCGTGGTTGAGATTGCCAAAAACCTCAAACCTTCCCCACGCGGTGAACTTGAAATTACCGACGTTAATAAGCAATACCTGGCCTGGGGCGAGCTCAATGTTGAGGTGATGGGCCGAGGCATGGCCTGGCTGGATACCGGCACGCATGAGTCTCTGCTTGAAGCCAGTGGCTTTATTCAAACCATCGAAAAACGCCAGGGCTTGAAAATCTCCTGCCTGGAAGAAATTGCCTACCGCCAGGGTTTTATCAATGCCGAGCAATTGGATAAATTGGCTGATAAATATGCCAAAAATGGCTATGGGCAGTATCTGAAACAAATTCTCAAAGAGCAGGTGTTTTAATGCAAGTGGTGGCAACAAACATTCCAGAAGTATTGATTCTGGAGCCTAAAGTATTTGGCGATGCCCGTGGCTTTTTCCTGGAAAGCTTTAACGCCAACACCTTTAAAGACTGCACCGGGCTGGATGTGCAATTTGTACAAGATAACCACTCGCGGTCTGGTAGAGGCGTATTACGCGGCCTGCATTACCAGATACAGCAACCGCAGGGCAAACTGGTACGGGTGGTGCAGGGCGAGGTATTTGATGTCGCGGTGGATATGCGCAGTGACTCGCCGACCTTTGGCCAATGGACGGGTGCACATTTGAATGCAGAAAATCACCGTCAGCTGTGGATTCCGCCGGGATTTGCACATGGCTTTGTCGTGTTGTCTGAGACGGCAGACTTTTTGTATAAAACCACCGACTATTATGCGCCGCAGCATGAGGCTTGCCTGAAATGGGATGATGCTACTGTGGGCGTAGACTGGCCCTTGACTCAGGCGCCTAGCCTGTCGGCCAAAGACCAGCAGGGCTTATCCTGGGCAGATGCACCTAAATTTGATGTCATTTGACCAGTATTGAAGACGTCCATGAAAAAAATTCTGTTAACCGGCGTCAGCGGTCAAGTGGGTCACGCATTACAGCAACAATTGGCTTTAGAGTTAGCCAATGAGTGGCAGGTGGTGGCCTGTGACCGCCACCAGCTGGATTTAACGCAGCCTGATCATATCAGGCGCATCGTGCGTGAAATTGCACCAGATTTGATCATTAACCCGGCGGCCTATACGGCGGTGGATAAAGCGGAGTCTGAGCGTGAATTGGCTTATGCCATTAATGCGGTTGCGCCAGGCGTATTGGCGGAAGAAGCCGCCAGGCTCAACGCTGGGCTGATTCATTTTTCAACCGATTATGTCTATGACGGCACAAAGCACTCTGCTTATGTAGAAAGCGATACCGTTAACGCGATCAGCATCTATGGCGCTAGCAAGCTGGCCGGTGAAGAGGCGATTCGCCAAGTTGGGTTGCCGCACCTGATTTTACGTACCAGTTGGGTTTATGGCAGTTATGGTAAAAACTTTCTAAAAACCATTATTCGCTTAGCCAAAGAGCGCGAAAACTTGCGCATTGTGGCAGACCAGTACGGCGCACCGACTTCAGATACTGCCATTGCCAAAGCGGTGACAGAATTAGTCACACGTTGGCATCAGGAAGATGATACACAAAGGGGTGTGTATCATCTGGTGAATAGCGGAGAAACATCCTGGTTTGGTTTTGCCAGTGAAATCGTGGCGCAGTATCACGCATTAGAGAGTGTACGCGGCTGGCCAGCTTTAGCGGTGCAAGCGGTGCAGCCTATTGCGGCAGCCGAATATCCTACGCCAGCTAAACGCCCGGCAAACTCAAGGCTCTCAACCGCCAAGCTTGAGCAAACGTTTGGTGTGACCTTGCCGGAATGGTCAATCGCCTTAAATCAGGTGATGGCTGAGTTGGCCGTCGGCGCGACTGATTAACCTGTTTTGAATGACTAATTCGATTTAACCTAGAGCGTTTGAACCTGGTTAAACCTGGTCAAACGCATCAGTCCAGCTATTGGGCGTTTCGTAGAGCCTGACTTTCATCAGTTTCAGATGGTTGCCAAAAGTGTCCCTGTATTGCGCTTTGAGCAATCTGAAGGCCTCTGCAGCCATATTCTCGGCCGTTGGAATGGTCGGGAATACAATGGTTTTGTGATTTGGCAGGCTGTTGAGAAAGTCCAGAACTGCAGCATCTCCCCGGTAGACGAGGAAGGCATGGTCCCAGCGGTCAACGATAGTTTCACGGGCAATGCGTTTGACGTCGGCAAAGTCCATCACCATTCCGTTTTCTGAAGCGTGTTCAGCGTGAATGATGTCGCCCGAGAGGGTAATCTCTATGGCGTAACGGTGGCCGTGCAGGTTGCGGCATTGACTTTTATGATCAGGAATACGATGACCGGCATCGAATTCCAAGCGTGTAGTAATTTCCATCCCGGCATTATATCAGGCAACTATAATCAGTAACCACCGTGATATCAGTAAGCAATGGTGCACGCTGTGCGTGATGATTGCATCAGGCATTAGCGCCTGCATTCATACTTCGGGCAGGTTAATACAGATCGTCAATATTCATTAAAGCATCTTCGTCAGCAGAGTAGTGCTTGTGGCTCTTCTCATAGCTGCCATAGCTAGACTCGAAATCATCGACTTCATCGCCGGCAAAATCTTCCAGCATTTGATCAATTTTTTTAAATTTGTCGGTAGGCGTTGCTTTTTGTAACATGGTGGTCTCCCAGTACATCGTTAATTTACTCAAACATGTCAGTCCTTACTGTTCTTAATAATGCATTAGCATAGACTATGCCAATGATCATTTTTGTTCCTTACAATTTTATTAACGGCAACTATTAAAAAAAGTAAAATATGCGCCATTCATACAGAACAATCAAGCTAACTGACTGTCTGTAAAGGCATAACATAAACAAAAGTTTCAGGAGAGATGCAATGCGAGGTGTGATATTCATGTTGTTGGGCTTGGGAGGCTATTCATTGGCGCAGGCTGACTGTCTGCCAATATATCAACACCAATTTAAGACCCTGCAAGGGCAAACTGTCGATTTTTGTCAATTCCAGGACAAACCCATCCTGATTGTGAACACGGCCAGCAAGTGCGGCTTCACGCCACAATTTGAAGCACTGGAGTCTTTATATGACCAATATAAGGACAAAGGCCTGGTCATCATTGGCTTTCCGTCTAACGACTTCAGGCAAGAGCCAGGCAATAACAAGCAAATTGGTGACTTTTGTAAGCTGACTTATTCTGTCAAATTCCCCATGGTTGAGAAATCCAGTGTCACCGGCAGTAGTGCTAATTCTTTGTATCAACAGTTAATCAAGCAAACCGGGCAGGCACCGCAATGGAATTTTTATAAATATGTCATTCTGCCTGGTGGCCAAAAAGTGTATTCATTTAATAGCATGACGCGGCCAGAGAGCGAAGAGATCATGAGCAAGATCAAGCCCTACCTCAAATAGTTTTCGTCATCGCGGGCTGATTTGCTGATTTTTTCAGCAGGTCAGCGCTGTAAACAAAACGATATGCAGTTTTTTTAAAGATTTATGTTGAAAGCCGTTGACAAGACTTCTAGCCATCATTAATATGGCGCCTTCTTTGAATTGCACTGCAAAACGAAGAACTGCAATACCAGAGATTCGGGGGTATAGCTCAGCTGGGAGAGCGCTTGCATGGCATGCAAGAGGTCAGCGGTTCGATCCCGCTTATCTCCACCAAGTGATTGAAAATATTGAATTTTTTTAAAAATAAATATTTCAATTATTTGAAAAACTGGTATAATGCGCAGGTTGTTAAATTTCTTAGGTCCCCATCGTCTAGAGGCCTAGGACACCTCCCTTTCACGGAGGCGACCGGGGTTCGAATCCCCGTGGGGACGCCAAAAATCACTTAGTGATTTCTAGCAGTAAATTCAATTATGTAGAAAATCCATATGTGCTGATGTATCGCACATATGCGAAAAATCTGTTTTATTTCTTAATACTATTCTCAATAGCAATGTTATACAAAAAGTCCTCGGGATTTCTCCGTATGGGCTCATGTATGACACATCCTGTTTTGTTGGAGTGAAGTTATATCTCAAACTGATACTCAACATATCTTTGACGCTAACTATTAAAGATTTAAGGCTTATCGAACGTTAATGCTATTAACGTGCACCCATGATGGGATTCGGCATTCATAAAAATAGAAGGAAATAAATATGCTATCGAAAATAACCTTACTTGCAGGGCTGCTGATTTCAACGGTGGCTTATGCAGCCTCTGAGCCACTCTCCGTACCAGAACCCGAAAGCATGAGCTTGATTGCCATGGGTTTAGGGCTGATTGGCGTGATCGTGGCTAGAAAGAAATAGTCCTGAGTAGTCAGCTGAAATAAAAGGCCTCACTTAATGTGGGGCTTTTTTATGCGTATTGCGAAGATACGCCTGAACGTATAAAGGGGATGCTAGATTCTTGTGTGATATCACATGGCGATAAAAAGCCCGGCAGGCCGGGCTTGATATTTCTTCGCTTTAAGCTTTTATCCGCGGATATTACTTTGCGCAGAAAATTGCGATAACTCTACATATGGCTGAGGCTGCCAGCCGGCTGCGCGGTGTTCTGCCACCACATTGGTGAAAATTCCGCCACGCACATAAAACTTGGCAGTCACGCGCATGAATTTCGGATCGATCGCGCTGACCAGGTCATCCAGAATCTGGTTGGTAACGGCTTCATGAAAACAGCCTTCGTCACGGAATGACCACATATACAGTTTGAGGCTCTTTAATTCCACGCACAATTTGTTAGGAATATAGTCCAGGTAAATCACCGCGAAGTCAGGCTGACCGGTTTTCGGGCACAGGCAGGTAAATTCCGGCACTTCCATATGAATATGAAAATCGCGGTTAGGATTCGGGTTATCAAAAGTCTCCAGCGTCTTTGCCGCTTGGGCTGTTGGCTTGCCACCGAGTAAATGTTCGTTCATTGCACTCATGTTTGTTGATTGTTTCTTGATAAAAATGGGTATTATACCGCTTAAGCAACCATTCAAATTCTTATAAGCGGTTTTCTTACTTTGCGTCTGACTCATTTAAAACTGGCGGGGTTCAAGTCTTTTGTCGATCCGACCACCATACATCTGCATGGGCAACGTGTGGGTGTGGTTGGCCCCAATGGCTGTGGCAAATCGAATGTCATGGAGTCAGTGCGCTGGGTGCTGGGGGAGTCGTCTGCCAAGGAAATGCGTGCCGACGCCATGGATGCCGTTATTTTTAATGGCTCGTCCAATCGAAAGCCGATCTCTCGGGCCAGTGTTGAACTGATTTTCGATAATAGCCTGGGTGGCGCCAATGGCGAATGGAGCCAATATGCCGAAATCTCCGTCAAACGGGTGATTGAGCGCGATAAGGGCTCGACCTATTACATCAATAATATTGCAGTGCGCCGACGCGATGTCGCTGATTTGTTTTTAGGCACTGGCCTGGGCGGGCGTGCTTATGCCATTATCGGTCAAAACACCATTTCACGGATTGTAGAAGCCAGGCCGGAAGAGTTGCGTGTATTTCTGGAAGAGGCCGCCGGCATCAGCAAATATAAAGAGCGCCGGCGTGAGACTGAGCTGCGTTTGCGGGATACGCGTGAAAATCTTGAACGCGTAGAAGATATTTCGCGTGAAATGAACAAGCAAATTATCAAGCTGGAAGCGCAGGCGTTAGTGACGCAAAAATTTCAGGCTTTGCAACAGGCACATCAATTAGCCGAGGCGCAATGGTGGTGGCTACGTAAACGCGACGCCGTATTAGCACATGAAACGGCCTCACAAGCGGTTGAACAAGCCGTGAATGCCTTAGAGGCGCAAATGGCCAGCTTGCGCAATCACGAGCTGCAGCTTGAGCAGTTACGCCAGCAACATCAGGAAACTTCCAATCAGTTACATACCGCACAAGCCGCATTTTATGAGGCGAATTCGCAGGTCTCCACCCTTGGGCTGCAGGTGAAGCAATCTGAAGAGGCGCGGGATCGCTTGTTGCAAGAACAGCAGCAATTATTGCGGCAGATGGAGCACAGGGCGCAGCAGCACAAACAGCTACAAATGCAGCTGGTAGAAAAAAATAGTGCACTGAGCATAAGCGAAAACTCGGTAGCGCAGCATGCGTTTGATTTGAACAGTATGCAGCAAGGCTTGCCAGAGCAAGCGAGCCAATTGCAGGTGGTTCAGCAAGCTGCGAACCAGGCACAGCAAGCCGTACAGCAAAGCCGCCAGCACATGCAGCTGGAACAAAATAATGTGAATTTTATCCAGCGTAACCTGGCTGAAGTCGCGCAACGTTTACAGCAATTGCAGAATGAACTGGGGCAGTGGGCCTTGCCGGACATGCAGGCCTTGGGCGCGCATCAGCAGCAGTTAGCTGAGCAGCAAGCGGCCTTGCAGCATGACGAGCTGCAATTGGTACATTTGCGTACAGAAGAAAATACGCAGCAACAGGCCTTGCAGCAGGCGCGCCATGACTGGCAACAGGCCCAACGCGCGCTGCATCAATTAGAAGCCGAGATTCAGTCGCTGCACAAATTGCAGCAAAGTATGAAGCAGGATCAGCAATTAGGTCCGTGGCTGCAAAAGACAGGCATGCAATCAGCGCCGCGCTTGTGGCAGGCGATACAGCTTGATAGCCAGTGGCAGCCCGCCCTGGAGGTGTTCCTGGGGCATAAGTTAAATGCGGTATTACCGGAAAATCACCCTGACTGGTCGCAATTGCCGCATCCGCAAGCGGCTTTGGCCGTTGCCCAAGCGGCGATCGCGACTGAAATATTGCCAGAGCAATGGCATGGTTTGCCTAGTCTGTATAGTTTATTGACGATCAAGCAAGCAGAAGTCTCTGCGGCCTTGCAGCACTGGCTGGCTGGGGTTTATGTGCTGGATGACGTGCAGCAACTTTCGCATTATCAAGCCACATTGCCAGCAGGGGTAAGCTTGCTGACCAAAAATGGCGATGTTTACCAGCGATATAGTGCCGTTTTTCATGGACGCCAAAATCAAATGCAAGGCGTGCTAGAGCGTCAGCAGCAATTGGATACATTGCAGGCAGGTTTGAGCCAGTCGCAAGACGACGTCACAGCTGCGCAGCAGCAAGTACAATTACTGGAAACCAGTTTGCAGGCAACGCGCCAGCAACAACAGCAAAGTCACCAGCGTATTAAGCAGCTAACGAGCAGCATGCACGAAGCGCAACTGCAGGTATCACGCCTGCAACAGGCGCATGATAATGCCTTGCGCCGCCAGACCGCCTTGCAACAAGATATTGCACAGGCTGAAAGCCGCCAGGCTGGACTGAATGCGGAAGTTGCACAGGCGCAGGCAACGATTGCCAAACATCAAGCACAATTTGCCGAGCTAGAGCAAACCGCGCGTGAAACGCAGGCACAAAAACAGCAGGCCGAGCAAACCTATTTTAATTTGCGTGATAGTGTACAGCAGGCCGAAAAAGCACATCAGTCACAAGTGTTTGAGCAAACACTGCTTAAAAATGCGGTGGGCGATTTACAACAGCGATTGACGCAGAACGAACAGGAAAGCCAGCACTTGCAGCATCGCCTGCTTGAAACTGAGCAGGCACTGGCGATTAGTAATATGGAGGCGCTCAAGGCCAATCTGGCCCACGCGTTGACGCAGCAGCACACCTGTGAACAGGCACTTGCGCAAGCGCGAAACCAGTCTGCCGAGCAGGAAAGTGCATTACAGGCGCAAGAGCGGCATCGATTGCAAATCGAGCAGCAATTGCATCCACTGCGGGATGCCGTAGAACAACGCCGCCTTAAACAGCAGGAGTGCCGCCTGCAAGTGGAGCAATGCCAGTCCGCTTTGGCTGACACCGGTCTGGATGAGGTGCTGATTCAGCAAGGCTTGGACTTGGATAGCCAGGCGCAGGCCTTGGCGCAAAATACCCAAAAACTACAGCAACAGATACAGCAGTTGGGGCCAGTCAATATGGCGGCGATTGAAGAGTTGTCGGTGGAGAAAGAGCGCAAAGCTTACCTGGATAGCCAGTTAAAAGATTTGCTGACTGCCAGTGAAACGCTGGAAGAGGCCATTCAGAAAATCGACAGGGAAACGCGCGGCAAGCTGCGTGCGACCTTCGATGAAGCCAACCGCAATTTTGGCGAGTTGTTCCAGACCTTGTTCAATGGCGGCAATGCCAAACTTGAATTACTTGGTGACGAGATTCTGGATACTGGTGTACAGGTGTTTGCGCAGCCGCCAGGCAAAAAAAACACGACGATACAACTACTTTCCGGCGGCGAAAAAGCACTGACGGCGATGGCGCTGGTGTTTGCCTTGTTTCGATTAAATCCGGCGCCATTTTGCCTGATGGATGAAGTGGATGCGCCGCTGGATGACAGTAATACTGAGCGTTTTTGCCAGTTGGTGCGTGTGATGTCAGAAAAAACGCAATTCCTGTTTGTGTCGCATAACAAAATCACCATGGAGATGTCACAACAGTTGATTGGGGTCACCATGCAGGAGTCTGGTGTATCGCGAATTGTCGATGTGGATATCGATGAAGCGATACGCATGCATGCGGCTTAATGCCAGTTTTGTTGTATTATTATGCAAGCGTTATTAAGGATTGTAAGGTCACATGTCTGATTTGTGGATGATATTGGTGTTGCTTGGAGTCAGCATCGTTCTGGCAGTGGTGGTTTTTAACTGGTGGCAGGAAAAAAAATATCGCAGAGATGTTGAATATCGTTTTAGCCATACCCGTGGTGATGTGCTGGATAGCGACACTTCTTCTGTGAAAACCAGTGATGCTGCTAAAGCAGATGGTTTGAAAAAAGAGCCACTTAAAAAAGCCAGCACTGATAAAAGTGAGGTTTCGGAAGACGTCGAAGGCTGGATGTCTGAGCCACGCGTGCGCCAGTCGGCCAAAGTTGAACCTGACTTCACGGTAGGTGAATCCGCCAAAGCCAGAATTAATGCAGCGACAACGGCAAGTTTCGATAAAAATGGCTTAAATTTAAACAAGCAGCCTGGTGAAGCGGCAATCGCTGCGTCTTCAAAAGTGACGCCAGCCAAGGTAGCGCCTGCCAGGATTGAGCCTGTGAAGGTCGAACCGGTTATTTCAGCCAAGCCTGAGGCAAGCGCCCCTGTCGCGCAATCTTTTGATGACATTCAGCAACCAGCCTTTGAACAGCCTACTTTAGATTTTCCTGAAGAGCCTTCAGTAGATGATGAAGATGAGTCAGTTATGGCTGCGCACATTGAAGAGTCTGTGCTGCCAGCAGCGGTACACACATCCATGGATTGGGTCGGGCTAATCGATGCACCGTTGGGCGTGATGCTGGCAGAGCTAGAAGACATGCAAGCTGAAGTCAGAACCTTTCCGCAACATGCAACGTTGTGGGCGCAAAGCTCTACCACCGGTGACTGGCAGGATGTGTTGGCCCTGGATGCCAAAGCCCTGCAAGACCAGACACCCGCCAGCCAGGTTGCCTGTAGTTTGCAGTTGGCCGACCGTGGTGGCCCGGTGGATGAAGAAACCCTTAAACGATTCCAGAAATCCATGGAAACCCTGGCGCGTGCGCTTGGACTCACTGTGCACTGGCAAGGCGGTTACGAGCCGTCACAACAATCGCAATCTATTGACGCATTTTGTATTGAAGTCGATAAAGCAGTCGAATTTCATGTACTGGCTAATCAGGGCATGTTCCACGCGACCAAGTTACGTGGCCTGGCCGAGGCTTGTGGTATGCAACTGAGTGTAGATGGCCGCTTTGAGTCATTCAACACAGAAGGCCAGCTGGAGTTCTCTGTGCGTAACTATGAAGGTAAACCGTTTTCGGCGGATATGCTGAAAACGGCCGTGATGACTGGTGTCACCTTCCAGCTGGATATCCCGACCACGCCAAATAGCTTGCGTGTGTTTGACCATATGGTGGATATTGCTGAAAGCATGGCGAGCAGTTTAAGTGCCAGCATGATTGATGTTAACCGCAAGGCCATCGGCGATGCACAGCTGGATAAGATCCGCCAGCAACTGAAAAATATCTCCAATGCCATGGCTGCGCAGGGAATCACCCCTGGCAGCAGCCACGCCAAACGCCTGTTCTCTTAATATGCCAGCTCAAGAAGCTGCGCTGCTTTTACAACAGCTTAAGCAGCGCATTGCCGAATACGATTATCACTACTATGTGCTTGATGCGCCGCTGGTCAGTGATAATGAGTATGACGGCATTTACCGCCAGCTGCTTGATCTTGAGCAGCAATATCCCGAACTGATTACGGCAGATTCGCCCAGCCAGCGTGTAGGTGGCCTGGCGCTGGCTGCATTCGACAGTGTGCAGCACCGGCAGGCCATGCTGTCGCTCAATAACGCCTTTAGTGACGAAGAGCTAGAGGCATTTGACCGGCGTGTACGTGAAGGCGCAGACCAGTCGCAAGTAGACTACGCAGTGGAACCAAAATTCGATGGCCTGGCGATCACGCTGACTTACGAGCATGGCGTGTTTGTACAAGGCGCGACGCGTGGCGATGGGTATACCGGTGAGAATGTGACACATAACCTGAAAACCATCCGTGCCATCCCCAGTCGCCTGAATATTGCACATCCACCCGCATTGCTTGAGGTTCGCGGTGAAGTGCTCATGCTGAAAAAAGACTTCGAAAAGCTAAACCAGCAACAAGCGGCTGCAGGTGGCAAACTATTTGCCAATCCACGTAATGCCGCAGCAGGCAGCCTGCGCCAGTTAGACTCAAATATTACCGCCAAGCGCCCCTTGCATTTCTTTGCTTATGGCCTGGGGGCTAGTGAAGGCGTGCCTACGTTGCATTCGCATGCTGAGGCGATGCAATACCTGGCCGATTTACGCTTCCCTGTCTCTGAATTACGCGGCGTTAAAACTGGTGCGCAAGGCTTGCGTGACTATTATGCAGAGATTGGCGCCAAACGCAGTAGCCTGCCATTTGATATTGATGGCGTGGTCTACAAGGTGAACGCTTTTAGCCTGCAGGATGCACTCGGTTTTGTCTCACGTGCACCACGCTGGGCAATCGCACATAAATTTCCCGCCGAAGAGGCTGTCACGGTGGTGGAAGATATTACCGTGCAAGTAGGGCGCACTGGCGCGATTACACCAGTGGCGCGCCTGAAGCCTGTATTTGTCGGTGGCGTCACCGTGACTAATGCCACTTTGCATAATGAGGACGAGTTACGCCGTAAAGATATTCATATTGGCGACACCGTGATTGTGCGGCGGGCAGGTGATGTCATTCCTGAAGTGGTGGCTGCCAAGCCTGAATTGCGACCGGCAGATGCACGTGAGTTTATCATGCCATCCACATGCCCGGAATGCGGCTCACACGTTGTACGGCCGCAAGACGAAGCAGTGGCACGTTGTACCGGCGGCTTGATTTGCCCGGCGCAGCGCAAGCAGGCGATTACGCACTTTGCCTCCCGCCGCGCCATGGATATTGAGGGGTTGGGTGAAAAACTGGTGGATCAATTGGTTGAACGCGACCTGGTGCATCACCTGGATGATGTTTACCGCCTGAGCTTGCCCGTATTGAGCGAATTGGAGCGCATGGCCGAGAAGTCTGCACAGAATGTGCTGGCCGCCATTGAAAAAAGCAAACAGGCCACCTTGCCACGTTTTATTTACGCGCTAGGCATACGCAATGTCGGTGAAGCGACAGCCAAGGATCTGGCACAGCATTTCGGTAATCTTGATGCTTTGATGGCCGCAGATGTGGAAGCGCTGATGCAGGTCAACGATGTCGGCCCGATTGTGGCTGAAGCCGCTTACCAGTTTTTTCAGGAACCACACAACCGTGAAGTCATTGCTGCGATGCGGGCACTTGGCGTGCAGTGGGCCGATATTGCCAAAACAACCACATCAGCCACATTTTCCGGAAAAACCTTTGTACTCACTGGCACCTTGCCCACGCTCAAACGCGATCAGGCGCAAGCGATGATTGAAGCCGTTGGTGGTAAAGTCAGCGGTAGCGTTTCAGCCAAAACCAGTTATGTGGTGGCTGGCGCTGAGGCAGGCAGTAAGCTGGAAAAAGCGCAGCAACTGAATATACCAGTGCTGGATGAATCTGCTTTACTTACTATGTTGCAACCCTCTGCAACGCCGACAGACTTAATTGAAGCACCTGCGTTAACACTCTCAGAAACCTCACTCACCCAATCGGATTTATTTTGATATGAATTCAAAATTAACTTTAATAGTATTTTTTAATTTATTGATTATTAATGAATCAATGGCTAAAGATGCTGCGTTGGAAACTTGCGATAGCGCAGTAAAAAAACAGCAGTATGCGCAAGCCATCCAGGTCGCCGAGCAACACGCCAGCCAGGCAGAGTTCTGGCTGTGTAAAGGCCGTGCACAATCCGGGTTGGCCCAAAATGCCGCTGCGCAACAAAGCTTTAAACAGGCCATCAGCCTGAAGCCGACTGGGCTGGACTTGATTTCTGCCCATATGTTGCTTGGTAACGCACAGCTTGAAGCTAAGGTGCATGACGCCGCGCTCGAAAGCTACCAGCAAGCCCTCAAATTCAGCGAGCAGCAAAATATGCGCCGCTATGCGCGCATTGCACACAACCTGATTGGCGAAGCTTATTTCGAGATTGGCCAATACGCTGAATCACTCAAGTCATTTGAAGTTGGCGAGAAACTCGCTATGAACGACGACGAGCGCGCTGACAGTTTCATTCACGAAGCCATGGCCTACCAGCAACTGCAACAAGGCGACAAAGCCATTGAGCATCAACTTAAAGGCGTCATGATGCTGCGCAAGTCTGGTACCCCTGATCAATACGCAGAAGCCAGCCTGACCTTGGGTCAGCTGTTTTCAGCAAAAAAAGATTACGTGAGTGCAGACAAAACCTACCAGCGCCTGATGGAATATGCCCACGACAATGGTGGCGAATTTTATGAAGCTAAAACCGCGATTTATCGGGCAGAAAACAAACGTGCGCAAGGCGATGTGGCTGGCGCGCAGCAATTAATACAACAAGCTGAGACGATTGTTGCCAAGTTGAAAGATGCTGAATTGGATGAGTTGCTGGCGAAAACCAAATAGGTTACGCGCAACAATCAACGCCGTGATGTCTGCATATTGATCCATGAACAATGACTAAAGATGACCTAGTCTGAGTGTCACTCGACATTGCCATTAAAATGCACTAGCATTTCGCCGGCATCAATTTAATTAATGTATATATAAGGGGAGATTTTCAATGAAAGCGATCGCTATGAAAAGCATCGTAGGTGCTGCATTGTCTGCATTTATGCTGGCAGGCACAAACATGGTACATGCCGCCACATACAACTTTAATTTTCCAAGCTACACTTCCAATGTGGTGAGTTCTGTCGGCTCTCTGTCTGCAACAGATATCGGCTATTTCTGGTCTGTTTCACGTGGTGATCAAGTGAGTGAAACGTTTAGCGGATCCGGCCTGTTTGGCGCGACCAGCCTGGAACTGGAATTGAATGTCACTCAGAATGTGCTGTCACAAGGCGCGTCAGTAGATTGGGATGTGCTGGTCAATGGTGTTGATGTAGGCGATTGGTCATGGACAAGCACCAGTGGTACCGGCCTGACATATTTGAGCTATACCTTTGCTGCGATCTCTGGCGAATTCAATTCGCTGGCACTGGTTGTGAAAAATGAAGTGCCGGGCGGTCTGGGTTCTATTGCATTAGGTGTGAATACAGAGGCGAGTGTGAGCAACAGTGTCGTGCCTGAACCAGATACTTTAGGCTTTTTGCTGGCAGGCCTTGCAGTTGTTTCTTTAGTGCAACGCAAGCGCGCTTAATTCGGTTAAGCACGCAGTGAAAAGGCGCCTTGGGCGCCTTTTTTTGTTTTTGAAAGCCTGTTCTATCGTCCTAACGCCTCACTTGCAAAAGATTTACCTTTTCCCTGGAATCCTCTGTAAGGTTTCCCTGTCATATGCGACAAATAAGCATACACAATCAGGCAGACAGGAAATTTTATGCTACTGGACAACAATCGCCGCAATCCTAGCGGTATTTTGCCTTCAGAAATCACGCCACAAGCCGTGTTTGAGCAGCGCCGTACTGTATTAAAAGCGGCGGGCGTGGCGGCAGCCAGTCTTTTACTACCTACGCAGGCGCACGCGGCACAAACGCTGGATTTCCATAAAACAGCTTATGGCAAAGAAGAGAAGCTGACCAGCGTTGAAGATGTGACCAGCTATAACAATTATTACGAGTTTGGCACAGGCAAGGAAGACCCGGCCCGCGAGGCGGTGTTGTTTAAGCCGACGCCGTGGACGATCAGGATTGAAGGCGCGGTGAAGCAGGCGAAGACCATCAGTATTGAGCAACTGATGAAACTGGCACCGCTGGAGGAGCGTATTTACCGCATGCGCTGTGTGGAAGGCTGGTCTATGGTGATTCCGTGGGTCGGGTTGCCGCTCAAAGCGCTTATCGACTGGGCGCAGCCAACCGGCAATGCCAAATATATTGAGTTTATTTCTTATAACGATCCACGCCATATGCCTGGAGCACGTATTCCGGTGCTGGATTGGCCTTACAACGAGGGTTTGCGCATGGATGAAGCCATGCAGCCATTAACGATTCTGGCGGTTGGTTTGTATGGCAAGGTGTTGCCTAACCAGAATGGGGCGCCTGTGCGCCTGGTGGTGCCATGGAAGTATGGTTTTAAAGGGGCCAAGGCCATTAGTACGATTCGTTTTGTTGAGCAGATGCCGAATACCGCCTGGATGAAGGCGAGTGCACGCGAGTATGGTTTTTACGCCAATGTGAATCCGCAGGTGGATCATCCGCGCTGGACACAGTCTTCCGAAAAGCGCATCGGCGCAGGCTTATTTGCCGGGCGCATTAAAACCAGGTTGTTTAATGGCTATGATGAAGTAGGGCAGTTATATGCCGGTATGGATTTACAGAAAAATTTCTAGCATGACTATGCCGCAATGGTTCTCTGCATGGTCAGCAAAGGTTGCAATCAAGTCCCTTAAGTGCCTGATCTGGCTGGGTGCACTTATCCCTGTTTCGCGCTTGATTTACCTGGGTGTTACCGATGGTCTTGGCGCCAACCCGGTCGAGTTTATTGAGCGCTCTACCGGCACCTGGGCATTGGTGTTTTTACTGCTCTCGCTCAGCATCACGCCGCTCAGGCATCTCACGCAACAAGCCTGGCTGATTGCGGTGCGTCGCTTGCTGGGGCTATGGATGTTTGCTTATGCCTGCCTGCACGTGACGACATATCTCTGGTTGGATTACCAGTTTGACTGGGCCGATATTGTGAAAGATATCGTCAAGCACCCTTACGTGCTGGTGGGGGCTGCTGCTTTGTTGCTGACCTTGCCCCTGGCAGCAACGTCTAACCAGCGCGCGATAAAAGCACTCAAGCAACGCTGGAAAATCTTGCATAAGCTGGTGTATGTGATTGGCGTACTGGTGTTGCTACACTTTTGGTGGCTGGTGAAAAAAGATGTGACTGAGCCTGTGATTTACAGTCTGGTATTTGCGCTGTTGATAGCACTTCGTTGGCTACCTTTCTCAAATAATAGAAAAAGTTAGCGGTAATATGTAAGGTATTTTCTAGATTGAAGACTAAGCAATACAACTTCAATTCTGGAAAGGCAGTCGCCCATGTTTCAACATTTCGTTCGTCACTCTTTCGTTCTCAAATATCAATCCCTGATTTTAACGCTCCACACGGTGAATGACTGGCTACCGGGTTTGCTCTTGCGCCTGATCTTGGCCTGGGAGTTCGGTGAAGCAGGGTGGGCCAAACTGCACGGTCAAAACTGGTTTGCAGATTTGCAATTTCCTTTCCCGTTTGATTTGTTGCCCGCGGAGGTCAATTGGAATATTGCCATGACCTTTGAATTAGTCGGTGCTGCTGCGCTACTGCTGGGACTGTTTACACGTTTTTTTAGCCTCAGCCTGATGGTGTTGACCGTGGTAGCGATTGCCAGCGTGCATTGGCCAGAGCACTGGAGCAGTATGGCGGATTTATTCAACGGTTACCGTTTTGAGGACGTGGAGGGGGATGGGTTTGGTAACTACAAACTGCCCCTGATTTACTTGTTGATGCTGTTGCCTCTGGTGACGCAAGGGGCCGGAAAATGAAGTTCTGACCGCCTGTTGTCACATCTATGTGACGGTCGTCGATGACAGTTGTTAATGTCTGGCCTTAGCCATGAATTTGTCTTGACATCAATTTGCTTTTTGACACATCATCGTAAATATAAAAGGGAGCAATCAATGCTGGATTGACTCCCAACTAAAATTCTTCGGGGGTGTGTCATCTTAACAACCGACGGGCAGAGGGTGCCTAGTTGTCGGCAGTTAGATTTTGCACTGCGGTTGTGAAAGTATGCGATGTCTATAGTAAATATCGAGCCAAATGCAGTGGTATTGGCAGGTCAGGTCTTGAGTGCGTCACGCAGTTCGGAGGCTTCTGCGCGCTTGAACGCTTCTTTGGGCCTTGGCGCTTCTTTGGGCGTAAGTCACGCCTTTGATCAGTGGCGCTCACTGGTCGATTATTCCGGTTTTTATATTGCAGCAGAGACTGATTCTCTCGGCAATTGCCGCTCGGTTATGGTCTGCCATACACTTGAGTCGGGGTGTGACTTGTGGGCTTGCCTGCCACTGATCACACATGACCCGATTAAATCCATCCTGGCCCAGCCTGCGCCAGAAATTACTCAGCGTACGATACAGATTGCCTGCCATGACAGCCAAAACCGCTGGCTGGAATGCAGTGCCCATTACTTTAGCCTGGAGACTGGTGAACCGCGCAGCCTATTGCTGGTGCGGGAGATCACCAATGAACAGCAGTCTGCTTTGGCGTTTCAACAAGAGAAATTACGCGCGATTGCCTATGAGCGCTTCCAATTTTCTATTCTGGAGTTGATCCTAAAAGAACAGGATGCGGTCAGAATTTTAGAGAAAATGGTGCGTGATATTGAAGCGATGCACGCCGATGTGTATTGCGCGCTGGTGCTGACAAAAAACCTGGGCAAACTGGTACAAACCGTGATTGCCCCCTCCTTACCGCAAGCATTGTTGCAAACCTTGCGCCAGTTGCAGCTTGAAGCCGGTAATGGCTCCCTGGCAACTGCCATCGCAATCAAGCAGCGGGTGATTGTCGAAAATGTGATGACGCACCCTTATTGGGGCAATCACCGGGAGGCTGCATTGGCCTCAGGCGTGCAGGCAGGCTGGTCTGAGCCTATCTTAAATGCAGATGGTGAGGTACTGGGTGCGTTTGCCATCTATTATCGCCAGCCACAAACGCCAAGTGCGCTTGAGCAATCCATGATAGAGCAGGCGACCAAACTGATGAGCCTGGTGGTTGATCGCCACTTGTCACAAGAGTCGATTCAAAGCCTGGCGTACCTGGAGCCTGTCACTGGCTTGCCCAACCGCAAAAGGGCTTATGAGGTGCTGCAGCAATTACGAGCGCAGCCTGCTACCGATGCGCATTGGGGCGTGGTGTATATCGACCTCGATCACTTTAAATGGATTAATGAAGCGCATGGCCATGCCGCAGGCAATAGCTTGTTACAGCAAGTGGCAGAACGGTTACAAAAAGTAGCCGAGCCGCATTTTACTGCCTGCATGGGCGGCGACGAGTTTCTGGTCTTGCTTTCAGGCTTGGCGGCATCCGCAGATAAAGCGTTGCAGCAGCTATTATCGATGCAGCGTAAACTGCAAAAGGTGTTTGAGCGCCCGTTTAAAGTCAGTGGCCAAAAATTGCCGATTACGGCCAGCATGGGCTTATGCAGCTTTAACGATATCAGCACGGACGACACCGATTATGTGAAAGCCGCCGATATTGCCATGCATAAAGCCAAGCAGGGCGGACGTAACCATGCCTGTGTGTATCAGCCAGGCATGCAGACTGAAATTGCGACGCAAGTCATGCTTGAAACAGAGCTGCGTGAAGCCATCGCCCAGCAACAGTTGCGTTTGCATTACCAGGTGCAGGTCGACCATACCGGTCGGCCGTTTGGTGCAGAAGTCTTGTTAAGGTGGCTGCATCCGCAGCGGGGCTTGATTTCACCGTTGCAATTTATTGCCGTGGCTGAAACCAGCGGCCTGATTATCGAAATCGGCATGTGGGTGCTAGACCAGGCTTGCGCCCAAGTTGCGCTCTGGCAACGCTCATTAAATACCCGCGAGCTGAGTTTATCGGTCAATATCAGCGCGCGCCAATTTTGCCAGGCCAATTTTGTGGCGATGGTCAAAGCCTGTATTCAGCGCCACCAGATTAACCCCAATGCATTGCGCCTGGAGCTCACAGAAAGCGTCTTGCTCGAAAACGTGGATGACGCCGTGCGTATCATGGCCGAACTGAGCCAACTGGGGATTCAATTTTCACTGGATGACTTTGGCACCGGTTATTCGTCGCTACAGTATTTGAAAAAGTTACCGCTGTATCAACTCAAAATCGACCGCTCGTTTGTGAATGATATTGTCACCGATAGCCATGATCGTACGATTGTGCGGACGATTATTGCCATGGCACAAAGTATGTACCTCAGTGTGATTGCTGAGGGGGTAGAAACGCAAGAGCAGATGGAGTTGCTATTGAATAACGGCTGCCGCCGCTATCAGGGCTTTTTATTCGGTAAGCCGATGCCGATTGAACAGTTTAACGACTGGTTGCAGGAAGCGCTGGTTTAGCGGACTGATGGTGTTGCTGCGCTGGTTGTCTCTTGGCTTGCTTCTGGTGCCGGCGCTGAAATAGGTGCGGCTTCTGTTGACGGTGATGTGACATCCACTGCACCAGCCTGTATTTCTTGCCTGTTAGCCACATTGCTGGTTTGCTGGGCACTGCTTTCAGCCGTTAAAATACGGATAGTCATGCGCGTATTCATTGCTTGTGCCAGCGCATTGTCGCTGCTCGACACAGGCTTGGTCTCTGCCATGCCGATGGCGGTCAGTTGTTTGCTGGCAATGCCTTGCGCGACCAGGCTGGCGGTGATATGCGCGGCTTGTGCTGCCGTTAATTCCCAACGCTTGGTTTCTGCATCTGCCTGACCACTAAACAGTTGTTTATCGCTATGGCCTTCGACCTGTATGGTGCGGTATTCGTTTTTTAGCTGCGCACTCAGTGCATTCAAGATCGCTGGTGCTTGTGCGCTATAGCTCGTCTGATTGTTGTTAAACAGCAGGTTGCTTTGAATATCAACCTCAATCCCGAGTTCAGACTGGTACACCGTGATCAGTTTCTGTTCTATCCATGGCGTGAGTGCATTCGCCACTTGCTGGCCGATCGCGCGTACCTTTTCCTGGTCGCGCAGCTTTTTCTCTTGATATAAATAGCTTAATGGCAAGGGCTTGAGCACGGAGCTCTGGTTCTGCAACGTGGCTTGTGTCTGGGCTTCAGGTGCATCCGTTTGCCCCGGTTTGCCTTGAAACGCAGTGACCACGGCACTGGAGAGTGCGCGGTATTTATTCAGGTTGATGGTCGAGGTCGCGTACATCACCACAAAAAAGGCAAATAGCAGGGTGATAAAGTCGGCGTAAGAAATCAGCCAGCGTTCGTGGCTTTCATCGTCCTCGTCCAGCTTGTGGCGTCTGTACATCAGGACTCCCGCAGGTGCAGGTAGGACTCAAGGCGCTCAGTGACCAGTTTAGGATTATCCCCGCGGGCAATCGATACCCAGGCATTGAGCAACATCTCACGCCTGGACATTTCGTGCTGGACATGGCCTTTTAATTTATTTGAAATCGGCAAAAATACCAGGTTAGCCAATGCCACACCATAAATGGTGGCCACAAAGGCAACCGCAATGCCACTACCGATCTTGGCCGGGTCAGACAAGTTTTCCATGACGTGAATCAGGCCCAGTACAGCTCCCAGAATACCAACTGTTGGCGCATAACCGCCAGCAGCCGACCAGATTTTGACGGCTTCGCGTTCCTGTAATTCATAGTAGTACATATCAATGGCACATACTTCGCGAATACGGTCAGCGGGCGTACCGTCAACCAGCAATTGCAAGCCTTTGCGTACGAAAGGATCTTGCTCGCGCTTGATATAACTTTCTAGCGACAACACGCTTTCCTTGCGTGCCTGCAAGCTCCATTGATTGATTTTAATGGCGAGTTTTTTTCTATCGTCCTGTGGGTGCACAAACACCAGGCGTAGCATGCGCATGCCTTTGATGAATTGCTTGAATTCGGTTTGCAGCAACACCGCGCCAGTCGTGCCGAGAATGACGACGACAAACGCTGCAGGCTGCATCAGCGAGTTAAGGTGACCGCCGTCGATGACTTGACCAACTACCAGTCCGGCGAGGGCGATGACCAGCCCGGCGATACTGCCCCAATCCATCAGGCCACTCCGGTCCAGGATTTATCGCGCATAGAGGCACGCAAGCGCGCCACTGCCTGGCTATGCAACTGGCAGACGCGTGATTCTGAGACGCTCATAATGGCGCCGATCTCTTTCAGGTTGAGCTCTTGCTCGTAATACAAGCCCATGAGCATTTTTTCGCGCTCGGGCAAGTGGTCGATCGAGTCGATCAATGCCTCGCGGAAATCACTCTCCAGCAATGATTTGACAGGGTCACTGGTATCATCATCGACATAACGGTCAAGAAAGTGCTCGCCGCCATCGTCGTCCTGAAAGTCTTCGTAGTAAATCAGCTGGTGGCCCTGGCAATCGCTCAAGACGTCATAGTAGTCATCCAGCGTGAAGTTCATATGCTTGGCAATCTCGGACTCAGTTGGCGGACGGCCAAACTTTTGTTCCAGTTGCTGTACGGCGACTTCGATATCGCGCATATTTTTGCGAATGCCGCGTGGCAGCCAGTCAGCGCCGCGTAACTCATCCAGCATGGCTCCACGCACGCGCTGTGACGCATAGGTTTCAAATTGTGCGCCGTGATTATCTTCGTAACGCTGAATCGCATCCATCAGGCCGATCATGCCGGCTTGCACCAAGTCATCGAGCTCGACACAGGAGGGCAGCTTGGCTTTTAACTGATAAGCCATTTTTTTGACCAAGCCGCTATGCTGTTTCAGCATTTGATCTGTATTTTGAGTCTTGCCTTTAGCGGTATACATGTTTTTCCTCTTTTTACTTTAGGCAACAGCCAGCGATGGCGTGGTGATCCGTTGTTTTTCGAGACGATGTGCCACTGATTTAAACGCCAATGCGGTCTGTCCAGCCTTGGCGACCTCTGTCTTGGCATTGCCTGTTTTTTTCTGCGCGGCACCCGCTGGCTCTTCTAGCGGCATCGCGCCGATAAAGTCCAGGGTGACGCCCAGAAACTGTTTGCATACCTGGTTCAAACGCATAAAGTATTGTTGACCCTGATCATGATTGGCCCCTGTGACAACCACACCCAAAGGAATCTGGCCATGTTGCTGGCTGATATGCTTGATCGTCGTATAGGCGGCTTTAATGGCCGCTTCAGATCTGTCCATTTGAATCACCAGTTCATGCTCGGCAATCAATGGCATCATCAAGCTGTGGTCTTGTGTATCCAGCTGTGCTTCTATCATGACGGTATCGTAATCGTACGAAAGTTGCTTCACTATACCGTCCAGTTGCACTTTTAAATCTTGAGATAAAGGCGAGGTTAACAGGTCATTTTCAGCCAAACAGGTCAGGTCATAGCCTTGCGGATGTTTGAGAATGGCGCGTTTGAGTGCACTGTTGTGCGTCACAATCGACTGTAATGAGTGCGCGAGCGCTGGCTGGCGGTTCGCGTGTATCAACAGCAAGCGTTGCTCAGGGGCGAGCATGCCCAGTGCCAGATTGCGCATCCACGGCGTGGCAGCCTGGCCATTGGCGCCGATCACACTGATAATCCGTGCCGACGTCTTGGCCATAATGCGGCGCAAACCATCTGCCTGGTCGCGGTAATTAAACATGTTGCTGCTCCTGGCCAGCCGTTTGCATCATGCTGGAAATCACCAGCGGCAACTCTTCGTCCAGGTACTGGTAAGGCAAACTGGCCTGATGCGGCGTCAGCACGCGTTCGATCAGTGCTGGTTTGTCGGCCACTTCAATATCTTCAGGCACACGCTGGCCACTGGTGGTGTAAAACAAGCGCATGCGTTCGCGGATCAATACATCCAATACGTTGCCAATCGCTGCGGCTTCGTCCAGCTTGGTGACGATACAACCAGCGATATCATGTTTTTTGTAGCTACGCATCACATCGGTCAGCGTGTCACCGGTAGAGGTGGCATTCAGGCACAACAATTTCTGAATTGGGCTATCGGCACGGCTTAACATGGAAAGCTGCTCAGTCACGGCTTGATCACGCTGGCTGACACCTACCGTGTCTACCAGGATCATATGTTTGTTTTTCAGTTCATTCAGCGCAATTTTCAGGTCTTCTTCGTCTTTGACGGCATGCACCATTACGCCCAGGATCTTGCCGTAGATACGCAGTTGTTCGTAACCACCGATACGGTAGCTGTCGGTGGTGATCAGGCCCAGGTTCTGGGTGCCATGTTTCATCACATAACGTGCGGCCAGTTTGGCTGTGGTGGTGGTTTTACCCACACCTGTCGGGCCAACCAGGGCGTAGATGCCGCCACGGTCCAGCAATGCATCCTCGTCGTCCAGTGTATGCAGGTTACGGCTAATCACTTCTTTGGCCCACATTGGTGCTTTGTTGACATCAATGTGTTGTGGCATTTTTTCAGCAATCTGGCGTGACAGTGAGGCGCTGAAGTTGGCAGAGAGCAGGGTGCTCAGCACTTTGGATTTAGCCGGGCTGTGTTGCAAGTGATGCTGCCAGGTCATCGCGCTCATCTGGGTTTCAAAATGGCTACGCATCTGACGCATTTCCTGCATCATGCCCATCATTTTGTCTTCCAGTGTTTGCGTCGCCACCTGGTAAGCCTGTTCCTGTTGTTCGCTATGCTGTTTCAGCATATCCATGATGGCACCTTCATTGGCGGGGGGCTCTTCAGCCACTGGCGTGTTATTTTGCACGCCAGGTGCAGGCATCGCCGCTTGCGGCGCTGCCTGGCGAGTCGGCTGGCCTTGTGCATTCACAAAGTCCAGCAAGCTGCGAGATTGATCCGTGCCCATATCGGTCGGCGCTGAGCTGGCGTTGGATGCAATATCCGTTTCCAGCATAGCCATGATTTCGGTGCCGCCATTGACACTACGGTTCGCGACAATAATGGCATCGTCCCCTAATGCCTGTTTGACTTGCGCCAATGCTTCACGTGCATTTTTGCCAAAAAATCTTCTGATGTTCATATTATTGCGCTCCGATTAAACTGGTGACACGAATGGATTTGTTATCTGGCAGCTCATCATGCGACAGCACTCTGAGATGCGGGACGGTTCTTCTTAAAAATCTGGATAAAGCCTGGCGTAGCGGGGCAGCGACCAGCAGAACGGGTGTCAGGCCCATTTGCTCTTGTTGTCTGGCAGCGACTTCAGTTTGTTGCGACAGTCTTTCTGCAATGCCAGGCTCAATCACGCTCTGGTTGGACTGATTGTTTTGCAAGGCTTGCAACAACAGTCTTTCCAGTTGGCCATCCAGCGTCATGGCGGTAATTTCATTACTGTATGGGAACAGGTCCTGCACAATGGCGCGGCCGAGTTTGATACGCACCATGGAAGTCAGGTCATTCGTGTCCTGGGTGTATTGTGCATGGTCAGCCAGTGTTTCAAGGATGGAGCGCATATCGCGGATATGCACGCCTTCGTTAAGCAGGTTTTGCAATACTTTTTGCAGGCTGGACAGCGTAATCATTTTTGGCACGATTTCTTCAATCAGCTTGCTGGAGTCTTTGCCCATATGGTCCAGCAACTGTTGTACTTCCTGACGGCCCAGCAGTTCGCCTGCATTCAGTGAAATAATATGGTTGAGGTGGGTGGCAATCACCGTGCCTGCGTCGACCACGGTATAGCCCAGGCTTTGGGCATATTCTTTACGGTCTGGCTCAATCCATACCGCTGGCAGGCCAAATGCCGGGTCGGTTGTTTTCGCGCCATCAAGCTCGCCGGTGACGGCACCTGGGTCAATCGCCAGCATCTGGCTGAAGTTAGACTCACCACTGGCCATTTCTACACCTTTCATGGTGATGCGATAGGCGTTTGGTTTCAGGGTCAGGTTGTCGCGGATATGCACCGTTGGCGCCAAAAAGCCAATTTCCTGGGCAAACTTTTTGCGGATGCCTTTGATACGCTTGAGCAGTTCGCCGCCCTGGCCTTTATCCACCAGAGGAATCAGTCGGTAACCGACTTCCAGGCCAATGGTGTCAACTGGCAGCACATCGTTCCATGTTGCTTCTTCGGCTTCGCTGGCTGGCGCCAGTTTGTCTTCTGGCTGTGGTTCCAGCACGGCTTGTTGTTTGGCTTTTTCCTGTTTTTGTTTCACGTTATAAGCCAGGCCACCCAGCAAACCACCCAGACCCAGGAAAGCCAGGTGTGGCATGCCTGGGATCAGGCCGATGCCGCCGATAATGCCGGCAGTCACGGTCAGCACACGTGGATTTTCAAACAGTTGGCTAATCAGTTGGCCGCCGATGTCTTCGTTGTTGGCCACGCGGGAAACCACCACACCGGCAGCGATTGAGATCACCAGTGAAGGGATCTGTGCCACCAGGCCATCGCCAATCGCCAGCATGGTGTAGTTTTTAACCGCTTCATCAAAAGCGAGGTCATGTTGCACCATGCCAACAATCAGGCCGCCAACAATATTGATGATGATGATCAAAATACCGGCAATGGCATCACCACGCACATATTTACTGGCACCGTCCATCGCGCCGTAGAATTCTGATTCCTGGCCAACTTCTTTACGGCGGCGACGTGCTTCGTCTTCGCCAATCAGGCCAGCGTTCAGGTCAGCGTCAATCGCCATTTGTTTACCAGGCATCGCATCCAAGGTGAAACGGGCGCCGACTTCAGCAATACGGCCAGCACCTTTGGTGATCACGGTAAAGTTAATAATGGTCAGGATCACAAACACCACAATACCGACGGCGTAGTTACCACCAATCAAAAAGTGGCCAAACGCTTCAATCACTTTACCGGCCGCATCCGGGCCAGCATGGCCTTCAGTCAGCACGACGCGGGTAGAGGCCACGTTGAGCGCCAGGCGCAGCATGGTGGTCATCAGCAGCACGGTAGGGAAGGCGATAAAGTCCAGCGGCTTGGTGGTTTGCAGGCCTATCATCAAGACCAGGATAGACAGTGCAATATTAAAGGTGAAGAATACATCGAGCATGATGGCCGGTAACGGCAGGATCATCATGGCCAGCAGCAATACAATAATGAGTGGCGCGGCAATTGCTCGTCCGTCCATTTTCCCCATCCATTGTTGCCAATTGTTCATCGTAAACTCCTCAGCCTGCAATTATTCAATCACTGCCGCACTTGCTGGCGCGGCATTTAGCGCATGTGGATCCAGCGCGTCTGGTACTGGCACGTTGGCTGGCATCGCAGGACGCACGCCACCATGCTGTTTAAATACACGCAGCTGGAACACATAGGCCAGAATCTCGGCCACTGCTGCGTAGAGTGTTTGTGGAATCTCACGCTCCAGCTCGGCATGTGCATATAAGGCACGTGCCAGTTTTGGCGATTCCAGCGTCATGACTTCATGTTCAGCGGCAATTTCCTTGATCTTCTGTGCAATCACATCAGCGCCTTTGGCGACCACAATCGGCGCGCCGTTTTCACCTTCTTTATAGCGAATCGCCACGGCATAGTGGGTTGGGTTGGTAATCACCACATCTGCCTGCGGCACATTGCTCATCATTCTTCTGCGTGCCATCTCACGTTGTTGCTGGCGGATACGGCCTTTAATCTCTGGACTACCTTCTGACTCTTTAGCTTCATCCTTCAGCTCTTGTTTGGTCATTTTGTGTTTCTGCGCATATTGATAGAGCTGGTAGGGCACATCAATCACGGCAATCAACACCAGCGCAGAGGCAATGGTCAGAAAGCCGGTGACCATATAGTCACTTACAGTGCTGATCCCGGCGGCAAGAGGCATCTGCGACAAGCTCAGCATAGGCTGCAAATCTTTTTTAACGATGGTGTAGCCCACAGACGCCACCAGAATTGTTTTGGCAATCGATTTCAGTAACTCGACCAGCGAGTTTTTGGAAAACAGATTAGCCAGGCCTTTAATCGGATTGAGCTTGCCAAAATTAGGCACCAGTGATTTTTGTGACATCACCCAGCCACCGACCAGGATCGGTGCAGCCACGGCCACTGAGACAATAATCACGGCCAGTGGCAAAAATGCCCACAAGGCTTGCTCAACCACTTTCATCATGTGCACGATCAACAGTTGCGGCTCAAAGGCCATGGCATGGTCAATGCTCAAGCCTTGTCTCAACACATTCTTCATGGCTTCACCCAGCGGGCGGCTTAGCATCATGATGGCCATGCCAGTGGTAAACAGCACCGCACACGCAGCCAGTTCGCGAGAGCGGGGAATATCGCCGTCTTCGCGTGCCTTCTCCAATCGCTTGGGGGACGCGTCTTCGGTTTTTTCCATATCGCTGTCTTCAGCTGCCATGTCCTCGACTCTTTCGTTTCACAGATACAACACACAAGTTGTATTTCCTGTGAGTGATTATTGGCTAGAAAAACGCTTTTTTATGTCTGGAATAAAAGGGCTTATTGACCGCTTTCTATCAGTTACGGCTTGCTGGATGTTAATGAGTGCAAATAATAAAATTATTATTCTTTTTAAAACAATATGTTATGAGGTTTGTTGGTTTTTTTTGAGGTGCAACCCTAAAGTTTTAGTTTGTGCTGTCGTTAACCGGGATAGCACAAATAGTTTTTATGAAAGCTTGAAAAGCAGACTAAACAGACAAAAAACAGTTGTTTACGGAATACAACAGGAAAACTTTAATTATTTTTTGAATTGGAATCAGAATAATGCTGCGAACATAGACGTGAAATTGTTGCGGTGTAACATTAAAATTACGCCATAACTTATTGATATTTATAGTTGTGGTGATTGCCATGTAGGGGTTTGTAAGACAAACACCTACGTGGCTGTTTTCGTCTGTCTTACAAAAGAAACCGACAAACCCTGATTGTTGCTCTTCATGATTGCGCGCAAAGTACGCCTAACGCTCAGGCGGACTTAAATTAACGTTAAAAAAACGGAGACAAGATCATGAACATGCAAAACGATTTACTCGCTGAAATCAAAGATGCCAACCTGAACTATCTGATGTTGGCCCAACAACTGATCCGCGCTGACAAAGCCACTGCGATTTTCCGCCTTGGTATTAATAAGGAAATTGCAGACCTGCTGGAAAACCTGACTAACCTGCAATTACTGAAACTCTGTAATACCAATATGTTGCTGACTCGCTTCCGTTTTGATGACAGCGAAATCCTGGGCATGTTGACCAGCTACTCCAAAGACCCAGCGCAAGCACATCTGCATACTGCAGTACTGATGTCTGCCCAAGCTGCGGACTCCACTGTATAACAGTGTAGACGTTTCCATCTGTCGATAAGAAATAGAAAAGAGGGTTATCATGCAAAAGAAGAGTGTAGTAAACGAAGCAGAACAAATTCAACTGGCAATGCAAATGATTTCATTGGGCGCACGCCTGCAATTGCTGGAATCCCAAACGACATTGTCACGCGAGCGTTTGATCAAGTTGTACAAGGAAATGAAAGGCGTTTCTCCTCCTAAAGGCATGTTGCCATTCTCTACCGACTGGTTCTTGACCTGGCAGCCAAACATTCATTCTTCCATTTTCTACAATATCTACCGTTTTATGGTGGATTATGCTGGCGTAGATGGTATTCAGGCGATTATCAAAGCCTATACGCTCTATATGCAGCAAGTTCAAAATCCTGATGCTGCACAACAAGATGAGCCAGTCTTGTCATTGACCCGTGCCTGGACACTGGTGCGTTTCATCGAAAGCAAAATGCTGACAACTAAAGTCTGCCATTGCTGCGGTGGTCAATACATCGTCAACAGCTACGATTTGAACCAGAATTATGTATGTAACCTGTGCCACGTACCTTCACGTGCCGGTAAAACCAAAAAAGCCAAAGAACTCAGCTACAAACTGGTTTCAATGACTGCTTAACTGGTTGCAAACAGGTATTTGATATTGCCTGTGAAATGAAGGATTTAGCATGCACTCGATAAAATTGCCGGCAGAGGCGTTGCCATCCCAACCCTGGGTACAGCGTCTCTTGCCAAAACGATTGTGGTGTCAGGCATTGCTGATCCAGTGTGTGAGTATGCTGTTGATGACGGGCCTCGCGCCTGGCGTGATCAACAGTGTATTTGCGTTTGAATTGCGTAGTCTGGGTATTCAGCTGGATTCCATCTGGTTCTGGTTATTGCCCCATCTGTGCGTCGTCAGCGTATTGGCGAGAGCCGCGCGCATGCCGGCCTGGTGGCGCTGGATACATGTGGCCTTCCCGGTGGCCGTTGTTTTCATGCAGCAGGTTGCGTTACCGGCCAGTGTTTATTTTGCCGGGTTTGTGATGACATTGGCGCTTTACTGGTCTGTACACAATACGCGCGTCCCGTTTTACCCCTCTTTTCCTGCGACCTGGCGTGCTCTGCAACGTATTCTCGAGCAACATGCCGGTGACCAATCATTGAAAGTGCTCGATATCGGTAGCGGTATCGGTGATATTGCAATGTTTTTAGCCAAACAGCGCATACACGATGAAGTGTCCGGCATTGAAATCGCCCCGTTACCCTGGGCGGTGAGCGCCGTGCGCGCCTTGTTTTCCGGCACCAGCGTCAAATTTACCCTCGGTGATTACCGCGCCATTGATTTTGCCAGTTTAGACGTGATATTTGCCTATCTGTCTCCAGCTGTGATGCAAGACGTCTGGCAAAAAGTGCAACAGGAAATGCGGCCGGGCTGCCTGTTTGTCACCTCGGAGTTTCCGGTGCCTGACATTCAAGCCGAGCATATTGTGTTCCCCAGTGCCAATTCGCCAGCCTTGTACGTTTACCTCAAAAAATAGTGTTATCACGCTGTCACCTCGCCTCGACGGCCATCGCTGATGGCCTTATTCGCTATTAACCCCATTGAAACGACAGACGCTTCCATTGTCACCAGTGTGATTTAACTGGCTAAATGCCTTTTATTTAAAAAAATGAATCGGGGCGTGCATTGTTATGCTTTCCACAGTTAACTGCTAAAAGTGGAGTCAAAGCATGTTTGTGATCATTGGGTATGTAGTCGTTTGTGGCATGGTCTTTGGGGGCTATGCACTCGCTGGCGGCCATTTGGGCGCCTTATGGCAGCCACTGGAAGTCATGATGATTTTTGGCGGCGCATTTGGGGCCTTTATTGTCGGTAATGATACCAAGGCCATTAAAGCTACTATGAAAGCTGTGCCCACCTTGTTTAAGGGGTCTAAGTACAACAAGCAGTTGTATATGGACTTGCTGGCCTTGTTGTTTGAAATTCTCACCAAAATCCGCAAAGACGGCCTGATGTCGATTGAAAAAGACATTGAAGACCCCGAGTCCAGTGCCTTATTCACTAAATATCCCTCCATTGTGCATGACCATCACCTGGTCGAGTTTATCTGCGATTACCTGCGCCTGATGGTGTCCGGCAATATGGATGCCTTCCAGGTCGAGAACCTGATGGATAACGAGCTGGAAACCCACCATATGGAAGGCCACGTGCCTGCACATTGTATTGCCAAACTGGGCGACGGCTTGCCGGCGTTTGGTATTGTGGCGGCGGTGATGGGCGTGGTGCACACCATGGAAAACGTGGCGTTGCCACCGGCTGAGTTGGGTATCCTGATTGCGCACGCGCTGGTGGGGACTTTTCTCGGTATTTTGCTGGCGTATGGCTTTGTTGGCCCGCTCTCAGGTTTGCTGGAGCAAAAGCTGGAAGAATCCAGCAAGAGCTTTCAAACCGTCAAAGTGGTGTTGCTGGCCAGCCTGAATGGTTATGCACCGCCGATTGCGGTTGAGTTCGGCCGTAAAGTCCTGTATTCGACCGAGCGTCCTGGCTTTACCGAGCTGGAAGAGCACGTCAAACAGGCTAAATCCAAATAAGTGCAAGATTAAGACCGCCGGGAGAGCGTCATGGCAGAAGAACATATTGCCCCGATTATTGTTAAAAAGATCAAAAAGGGTGGCGGTGGCCATCACGGTGGTGCCTGGAAAATTGCTTATGCTGACTTTGTGACAGCGATGATGGCGTTTTTCCTGTTGATGTGGTTGCTGGGGTCTACCTCGAAAGCGCAAAAAGAAGGCATTGCCGAGTATTTTCAAACGCCTTTGCATATGGTGTTGATGGGGCCTTCACTCGGCCAGAGTGATTCGGCCTTGAAAAATACCGGTGGTAAAGATGTCACCAAAAAACAGGGGCAGGTCAAGCCGGTAGAAGGCGATCCAGGCAAGCTGAAGACGGTCAAACTGGAAGATGTTAAAGAAGTCTTGAAACAGGCCGAAAAAGTCAAACTGGAGGCATTAAAAGCCAAGATTGAGCAAGCCATCGAAGACAACCCGACATTGCAACAATTTAAGTCTCAGCTCAAGCTGGATATTACCAGTGAAGGCCTGAGGGTGCAGATTATTGATGAACAGAACCGGCCCATGTTTGAAAATGCCAAAGCCGAGTTACAGCCTTATGCCAAAACGATTTTGCGTGAGATTGGCAAAACGCTGAATGGCGTGGATAACAAAATCAGTTTATCCGGGCATACCGATGCAGCGGGTTACGCCAATGGTGATCATGGTTACAGTAACTGGGAGTTGTCTGCTGACCGCGCCAATGCCTCACGGCGTGAGCTAATTGCGGGCGGTATGGATGAAACCAAGCTGATGCGTGTGGTTGGCCTGGGCTCTGCCATCATGATGGATAAAGAGAATCCGTTTAATCCGATTAACCGCCGCATCAGTTTAATTGTGATGAACAAGGAAACCGAAGAGGATTTACTCAAGGATAACGAACAGATTTCTGTCAGTGAGCATGATAAAACGCAAGTAGAAGCATTGCAGAATAAAGCGGAAAAGCCTGCGCCCTGAAGAAGGACAGGGAAAATGGGTGAAGAGGTTGGCGGTTAAAGCGTACAAGAAATAAGTCATTTTTACATTGTTTATTTCTTGATTGAAAAACAGGGAAATCAGGCAAGATAGGACCACTATGAAAACATTGCCCATAGAAGAGTTAAGAGAATTACTGGCCGCGGTCTCGCGTCACGGTGACTGGCATCTGCTCGAAATCGAAACCGATTTGCAGCAAACCGCCTTTTTACTGAATGAAGCGATTGAAAAGCTGAGTGCCAGTTTTATGACGGTATATGCCCAGTTAATGGAGCAGCAGGCAGCGGTGCAGTTGCTGGTTGAGGCTGGTAAGTTGCAGCCTGAAGAAATGCAGCAATTGCAGGTGTTTCAGGACAACATTGGCCAGGAAGTGAACAAAGTAGTGACTGGCATGCAGTTTCAGGACATGACCAACCAGTTGTTGCAGCGCACTATCAACCGCGTGCATGGCTTAAAAGATTTGTTACATGAGCTGTCCAGTCATCAGTTTCCGATGGCTGCTGATGACGAGCATGAAGAAATCAGACGCTTCATCATGCAGCTTAACCAGAATTTTGATCAGGGTAGCCAGCATCTGACCGGCAATTTACGCAAGTCAGTGGATCAGAAAAACTTGGCTACCGGTGACATAGACTTATTTTAATACAGCGGCGTTTAACGAAATTAGTGAAAAAGGCGAATCAAACATGGCGAAAACAATTTTAACAGTAGACGACTCCGGATCATTGCGTCAGATGGTGGCTTTTAGTCTGAAAGCTGCTGGCTATGATGTCGTGCAGGCCGTAGATGGTCAAGACGGCCTTAATAAAGCCAAAGAGAAAACGGTGGATCTGGTATTGACCGATCAAAACATGCCGGTGATGGATGGCCTGACACTGATCACCAATTTGCGTACGCTTGCTTCCTATCAAAGAGTGCCTATTCTGATGTTGACCACAGAGTCTTCTGACGAAATGAAAGCAAAAGGTAAAGCCGCAGGTGCCAATGGCTGGCTGGTGAAGCCTTTTGATCCAAAGCGCCTGATTGAAGTTGTCCAAAAAGTAATCGGTGCCTAAGCGCCGCTGGTAAAGGAACTGGAGTAAACAATGACAGTGGATATGAGCCAGTTTTACGAGGTGTTCTTTGACGAAGCCGAGGAGTTGTTGGCTGAAGCAGAGCACCTGTTGCTTGGTATCGATGTGGAATCGCCAGATGTTGAGCAATTAAACGCTATTTTCAGGGCGGCACACTCTATTAAAGGCGGTGCTGCGACCTTTGGTTTTATGGACATGACGGAAATTACGCATGTGCTGGAAAACCTGCTCGATAAAATTCGCAAAAACGAGATGGCGTTGACCACCGAACACGTTGATGCATTTTTGGCTGCCAAAGATGTGATCAAGATGCAAGTCGATGGTCATCGCCATGGTTCAGATGTGAATGCTGAGCAAGTGAGCGATGTGGCCATGATGCTGAAATCACTTTCAGAAGGTAAAGCCGCCGTCGCGGCTGAGCCTGTGGTAGCCGCTGCCAGCGCTGATGCTGCACCTGCTGCAACGCCAGCCGCAACAGCTGTCGCAGAAGTGGCGAAAACTGCATTGACGATTACCGCTGAAGAAAAAGCAAAAGGCATGACCCTGTATGACGTTGGTTTGCCAACCGTCACTGAAAAAGACCTGGCTAACCTGAAAGATGAGCTGGCCTTGTTGGGTGACGTCGAGGTTTATCAACGCAGCGAGAATGTACATGCTGTGCTGATTAAAACGGACTCCAGTGCCGATGACATTGTGTCTATCTGTTCATTTATTGTTGACGCCGATGCCCTGGTGATCCAGGTAGCGGGCGATGCTGCCAGTGAACCAGCCGCTACGCCAGCCGAAGCTGCAACAGCGGCTGCGCCAGTTGAGGCAGCACCTGCGGCAGAGGCTGGTTATGGTTTCTTTGATAATGATCCGATTATCAAAACTGAAACAAAAGCTGACGATGGCAGGGTGCAAGTCGCTGAAGAAATGGGCTATGGCCTGTTCGCCAGCAACGGTGAAGAGCAGCAGGAAGAGGGTTACGGTTTCTTTGCACCGTTTAAACCACATCCAGATGCGCCTAAAGCACAAATGATCGGTGATGATAATGCTGCCGCTGCAATGGCAAAAGCCAAGGCAGAGGCCGCTGCAACCGCTGTTGCCACGCCTGCCGAGGCCGCACCTAAAGAAGAGCGTCGTCAACAGGGGCGTCGTGAGACTGATAAACCTGCTGCTGCACAAAGTGCAGAAAGCACTTCGATTCGTGTTGGCATCGAGAAGGTTGATCAGTTGATTAACCTGGTTGGCGAGCTGGTCATTACACAAGCCATGATTGAGCAGCGTGTGAATGCCCTCGACCCGGTGGATAACGAAGCCTTAATTAATAGCGTCGGCCAGTTAACGCGCAACACACGTGATTTGCAAGAGTCAGTGATGTCGATTCGTATGATGCCGATGGATTTTGTGTTCTCGCGCTTTCCACGCATGGTGCGTGACCTCGCTGGCAAGTTGGGCAAAAAAGTGGAGTTTGTCACCAGCGGTGCCACCACTGAGCTTGATAAGAGTTTGATTGAGCGTATTGTCGATCCATTAACTCATTTGGTACGTAACAGTGTAGACCACGGCATTGAAAAACCAGAAGTCCGCCGTGACATGGGCAAGCCGGAAAGCGGTACCTTAACCCTGTCTGCGGCGCATAAAGGCGGCAGCATCGTGATTGAAGTGACTGATGATGGCGGTGGTTTGAACCGTGACAGAATTCTGGCCAAAGCGGCCTCAAATGGTTTGCCAGTGAATGAAAGCATGACCGATAACGAAGTGTTTAGCCTGATCTTTGCACCAGGCTTCTCTACGGCTGAAGTGGTCACCGATGTGTCTGGCCGCGGTGTGGGCATGGACGTGGTGAAACGGAATATTACCTCCATGGGCGGTCATATCGAGATTCGCTCTGCATTAGGCTATGGCACAACGATTTCAATTTCATTGCCACTGACACTGGCGATTTTGGACGGCATGTCTGTGTCGTTGGGCAAGAGCGTTTATGTGGTGCCATTGAACCTGATTGTAGAAACACTGCAACCACGTGCCGAAGACCTGAAAACAGTGACCGGCGAAGGCTTGATGGTGCATGTGCGTGGCGAATATTTACCGATTATCGCCTTGCATGCCTTGTTTAACCATCCTACCCAGATCACCACCCCGACTGACGGTGTGTTATTGATACTGGAAGCCGATGGCAAGAAATCCGCCTTGTTTGTCGACCGCCTGGTTGGCCAGCAGCAAGTGGTGATCAAGAGCCTGGAAACCAACTTCAAGCGCATTCCTGGCGTCTCTGGCGCCACCATTATGGGCGACGGGTCGGTGGCATTGATTCTGGATGTGCCAGCCATTATCCAGATGGGGCAAACCACAAACTACGTGACGGGTGGCATGGCATTTTCCAACCAGAACTATTTAACTTCACAAAATACCATCAATGCATAAGGAGCATATGCAATGAGTACAAGCACAGAAATGAGCAATTCCTTAAGCGGCAACGCAGGCAATGGCTTGAAAACAGCGGCGGGTGAATACCTGACCTTTGTCTTGGGCAGCGAGCAATACGGCATCGAAATTCTTAAGGTGCAGGAAATTCGCGGTTACGATGCGGTCACCCAAATTGCAAACATGCCATCCTTTATTAAAGGGGTGATTAACCTGCGTGGCAAGATCGTGCCTATCGTCGATTTGCGCATCAAGTTCAACCTGGGCAAGGTCGAATATAACGAATTCACCGTGGTGATTATTCTCAACCTCAACGGGCGTATTGTCGGCATTGTGGTCGATGGCGTGTCTGATGTGCGCGAGCTGCGTGAAGAGCACCTGCGTGAAGTGCCATCATTGGTGACCCGCATTGACACCAAATATATCGTCGGCCTGGCGACCATTGAGCAAGAAATGCTGATCCTAGTGGACATCGATAAACTGATGACCAGCGATGAGATGCAATTGATGGAAGCGGCTGTACATTAACTAACATTATAAAAACGTGCACAACAGCAAAAACATAAGCGCGATTACTCTAAACAGAGATATTTTCCAAGGATAAAATTATGTTTTCTACCATCGTGAATAAGCTGGCGGCAGGGACTCGGGATTATCGTAATACATTGGACCAGGTGGCTGAATTCAGCGCGCTGAAGTCTGAAATCAATAAAGCAAGAGCGATTGTTGAGCTGAATGCCAAGGGGGATATCAGCCAGGTCAACGACAATTTGTGCCAATCGCTAGGCTACAGCGCAAAAGAGCTGGTCGGCCAGCATCACCGTGCTTTACTGACGCGTGAAGACGCTGGCAAGCCAGACTACGAACAGTTCTGGAATGCTTTGCAGGGCGGTAAGTCTCAAGGTGGTAGCTTCAAACTGAATAACAAAGAGGGCCATGAGGTTTGGTTCCAGGGCTATTACGCGCCTGTGATGCAAGGCTCACAACTACGTAAAGTGGTGGCTTATCTGACCGATGTGACTGCGGATAAAAAGCGCAGCCTGGCGCTGCAAGAAGAAGAAAACGCTCTGAATCAGTCTTTTGGGGTGATGGAATGTGACCTGAAAGGCAATATTCTTGAATGCAACGATGTGTTCCTGAAGCCGCTGGGTTATCAACATAGTGAAGTGATTGGTAAGCATGTTTCGATACTGTTGAAAGCAAATACAGCCCAAAGTGCTGAATATAAGCAACTTTGGGAGAAGTTGAATAAAGGCGAGAACGCTAAACTGGAAATTTGCCGGGTGGCCAAAAATGGCAACGAATACTGGTTTAGCACCAGCTATGTGCCGATTGTCGGGTTAGATGGCACTGTCCTCAAAGTCAAAGTCTACTCTTATTGCATTACCCAGGAAAAACAGCGTCAACTGGACTTTGAAGGCCAGATCTTTGCTGTGAATCACTCACAAGGGGTGATTCAGTTCGACATGAGTGGCAATATTTTAACCGCCAATGATAACGTGCTGAGCCTGACAGGCTATCAACTGGATGAAATTGTTGGTAAGCACCACAGTATGTTTGTCAGCGAGCGCTATAAAGCCAGCCAGGAATACAAAGATTTCTGGGCCAAGCTCAATCGTGGCGAGGCCGATGTCGGTGTTTATCATCGCTATGGCAAACAAGGCCAGGACATTTATTTACAGGCGTCTTACAACCCGATTATTGGGCTGGATGGCAAGCCGGTAAAAGTGGTTAAATATGCCACTGATATTACCAAAGCGGTATTGGCTGACCAGGCGCAGAAGGTAAAAACCCGTGAAGCGACCATGATCAAAAATGCGTTGGAGGCTTCATCGAATAGTTTGATGATGGCTGACAAAGACGGCGTTATTACCTATATGAACCCGGCTGCGCTGGAGTTAATGCGCGAATCCAGCAAAACATTCAAACAGTTATTTCCGCACTTCGATGCAGAGAAACTGATTGGTCAAAGCTATGATGTGTTCCATAAAAATCCTGCGCATCAGCGTAACCTGCTAGGTGGACTGACTGGCAAACATCAAACCGAAATTGGTGTCGGCGATATGTTCTTCCGCCTGACAGCGAACCCGATTTTCGATAATGATGGCGAACGTCTGGGCACTGTGATTGAATGGGTAGACCAAACGCAAGAGAAGCGCGTGGAAAACCAGATCAAAGAAGCCTTGAAATCCGCTGTTGATGGTGATGTGACCTATCGACTGGATAGCTCGATTGCCAAAGGGGCTGCAGTTGAGACCATGAACTCCATCAACCAGTTGCTGGACATCATGAACGATATTCTGGTGAACGTGCGAGAAGCAGGCGAAACCATTAATACAGCCGCACATGAAATTTCCAGTGGCAACAACGATTTGTCCAGCCGTACAGAGCAACAGGCGTCTAACCTGGAAGAAACTGCCTCCAGCATGGAGCAACTGGCTTCTACCGTGAAACAAAACGCCGAAAATGCACGTCAGGCCAATCAAATGGCTGAAGCCGCGTCACAAGTGGCGATTCGTGGTGGTGAAGTCGTTGGTAACGTGGTGACCACCATGAGTGCAATCAATGAAAGCGCACGTAAGATTGAAGATATTATTTCTGTCATTGATGGCATTGCTTTCCAAACCAATATTCTGGCACTGAACGCGGCGGTAGAAGCTGCGCGTGCAGGTGAGCAAGGTAGAGGCTTTGCGGTGGTGGCAGGTGAAGTGCGCAATCTGGCACAACGTTCAGCCAGTGCAGCGAAAGAAATTAAAGAGCTGATCACTGACTCTGTGAATAAAACCGCTGACGGGACTAAACTGGTGGAAACTGCTGGTGAAACCATGCATGAAGTGGTGACCTCGGTGCAGCGTGTGACTGATATCATGAGTGAAATTACAGCGGCTTCTGCTGAACAGAGCTCAGGCATTAACCAGGTCAACGATGCCGTTAACCATATGGATGAAGTGACCCAGCAAAACGCCGCGCTGGTGGAAGAGGCTGCGGCCGCTGCTGAGTCATTGGTTGAGCAAGCTTCTAACCTGATGGATACCGTGAACAGATTTAAAGTCCGTGGCGGTACAACACAAGCAACCCGCTCTGCAGCGCCACGTGTTGCAGTTGCCAGCCGTCCCGCTGTGTCCGCGCCAGTGAGCAAGCCTAAACCGGCTGCACATACCAATAGTTATCAACCAGGCAAATCGACTAAAACCGGTACGGATGATACTGAGTGGGAAGAGTTTTAACGCAATGATTTAACAATGAGTCTGCTTGTTTCTGTGAGAGGAAAAGCCCATGACAAATGTCTTTCTGAAAGTGGTGAGTGCCCTGGTTGAAGGTTTTTTGTTGTGGGCATCGGCGGTGATTGGTTATCCCTTATAAATAACCATGCTGTATGAAATAACCTTTAAAAACCGACGAAAGTCGGTTTTTTTATGCCTGTTTCATTCGTAATTGTATGGAGGCTATCTCTAGAAAAGCAACGCTAGTTTTCGAAAAGATCGCTGGTGATGGATTGAAACATAAACCCCTGTTTTTTTCCTCAATTGAAAATGCTGCTGTCCTTTTATCATGATAAAACCATCTATCAGCTGTGGTTGATTGCAACGAGGCAGTCACCATTGATAAACGATGTGTTGACTCCAGTCTGGGCTGGACAGTCAGTACATGGTGCCAAACGGCGAGAACAATATGCAGACGTTTCATGATTGAGATGTATACAACGACGTATGCATGACGCCCGTGACACACGGTAATAATCCCTCACGCCTGAACGCTTATATTTTACGTTTTCTCGATGTTTAATCGATTGATGGTTGTTCGATTGAATTTATTAACACAGAGGATGCGTCATGCTTAACAAGCTCTCTATCACCAAAAAACTTACGTTGATGGCATGTATTATCTTGCTGCCCTTAACTTATCTCGCCTCGGTCAATATTCTTAAAAATAAAGCAGATATCAGGACAACCGATGCTGAAGTTCAAGGCATCGCCTTAATCAGCCCGTTAATGGTCATGATTGAGGATGTGCAGAAACATCGTGGAATGATGGCCAACTACCTTTCAGGTAAGCGCGAACTGCAACCGAAAATTGCCGAGTTGGAGTCCAAGCTGGACAAGGACATTGAAACGATTCGTTTCATGCATGAGACTTCTCAGGTAGTGAGCCATGACGATCCTTACTGGATTGAGTTTTCAGATAAGTGGCAAACCGCGATCACGAATTATAAAACCCTGACATTGGCCAGTCTGGCCGCCAGCCGTGAAGAAAGTTTTGTCAAACATACGGCAATTATTAACTTTCTGATTGAAGCCACGGTAATTAAGGCAGATATCAGTGGGTTGACGCTGGATCCGCTCGAAGAGTCTTACTACATGATGGATACAGCGGTGTTAAAAGTTCCGCCGTTGATTGAAGTCATGGCGCAAGTGCGTGGCCTCGGCGCTGGTGTGCTCGCTAAACAGGCGCTTTCAGAAAATGAGCGTTTGAAGCTGGAAGGGCTGGTCAATGCCATGGAGCAGACGGATGGCCGTTTTATGCACAATATGCATGTGCTGTCGCGCTACGACCAGAAGAATACGCAAGAAATACAGCCTTTGCTCGATGCCACACAGCATCTCAAGCAATTACTGCTTACTGCGATTTTAAAGAATGAATCTCTGTCTTATGATTCGCAGCAATATTTCAATCAGGCGAGTGCGCAAATTGAAATCGCCTATAAAAGCTATTACGCGTTGATGGATCAACTGCAGCACACACTGCAAAAAAGAATCACTCAACAAGAATATCAATTGTATACCACGCTGGCGATGACTGCGTTGGGCCTGTGCCTGGTGTTGTGGATTGTGTATGCCGTTTCCAGGGATATTATTGCTAAATCCAGGCTGGCCAAACAAATGATGGAAGACCTGGTACAGGGGAATATTCAGGCGGTGCAGCAAGAGATCGTTCCGCATGACGAACTGGACGAGGTGATTATTTCCGCCGGTAAACTAAATCATACGATACATACACTGGTCAATGAATCCAAACAGTTGGCCAGTTCAGCCAGTGCCGGCAATTTGAGTGCGCGCGGTGAAAGCAGCAAGTTTGATGGCGAATACAGAGTATTGGTGGATAGTATTAACCAGACTCTGGATGGCGTCATTATCCCCTTGAATGTGGCTGCACAATACGTGGATGACATCTCCAAAGGCAGAATACCAGCCAAAATCACGGATGCCTATAAAGGTGATTTCAATACGATTAAAAACAACCTGAACCAGTGTATTGATGCGGTCCAGGCCTTGGTTGCTGATGCCAGTATGCTGTCTCAGGCTGCGGTGGCTGGGCGCTTATCTGCCCGGGCCGATGCCAGCAAGCATCAGGGCGACTTCCGCAAGATCGTGCAGGGGGTCAACGATACCCTGGATGCGGTGATTGGACCATTGAACGTGGCTGCAAAGTATGTAGAAGATATTTCGCATGGCCACATTCCGGCCAAAATAAGTGATCATTACAATGGTGATTTCAATACCATTAAAAATAACCTCAACCAGTGTATCGATGCGGTCAATGCACTGGTGACCGATGCCAACATGCTGTCAAAAGCAGCTGTGGATGGCCAGTTGTCTACGCGTGCTGATGCCGCCAAACACAATGGCGATTTCCGCAAAATTGTTGAAGGCGTGAATAACACCCTGGACTCTGTGATTGGTCCATTGAGTGTCGCGGCGAACTATGTTGATCGTATCTCCAAAGGCGATATTCCCGCGCGTATCAATGAACATTACCGAGGTGACTTCAATGAGTTAAAGAATAACCTCAATACCTGTGTTGATGCCGTGAACAGGCTGGTTGCTGATGCCGATCTGCTGGCCAGTTCGGCCAAGCAAGGCCGCATTACGGTGCGAGCTGATGTTGATAAACACAATGGTGATTTCCGCAAGATTATCGAAGGTGTGAACAACACCCTGGATATGATCGTAGAACCGATTATTGCGGTATCAGAAGCGGTTGAAACGATTACCACCGCAGCGAATGAAATCTCCAGTGGTAACTCTGACTTGTCAGCCCGTACTGAGCAACAGGCATCCAGCCTGGAGCAAACGGCGGCGAGCATGGAAGAGTTAGCCTCTACCGTGAAACAAAACGCTGAGAACGCCAAACAGGCGAACCAGCTGGCACTGACTGCTTCAGGTGTTG
>NZ_BAUS01000001.1:0-369723 GCF_000576615.1 Methylophilus sp. OH31
GTAACAACGTTCTGGATGGCGGTGCAGGTGCTGACCGTATGGAGGGTGGCAAAGGCAACGATACCTATATCGTCGATGACGAAGATGATGAAGTCATTGAGAACCTCAATGAAGGCATCGACCTCGTTAAAGCAAGCGTTAGCTATACACTCTCTGATAACGTTGAGAACCTGACTCTGACTAATGGCTCTGCAAACGGTGGGACCGCAGCCATTAACGGGACTGGTAACGCACTCGCAAACACCATCACTGGCAATGCTGGCAATAACATCCTCGATGGTGGCGCTGGCGTAGACAAACTCATCGGCGGCGCTGGTGATGATACCTACATCGTCGACCTCGTTCGTACAGGCACTACCGCTGCTAACTTCAAGGTCGCTCTGCAAGATACCATCACTGAAGCCGCTAATGCAGGCAGTGATACCGTGCAACTGCGCTTACTCAGTGGCACTGACTTCAGCACCATGGCCAATGCAACTACCCTCACCCTCGGTGCGAACCTCGAAAATCTAAATGCCTCAGATACAGGCTTAACCAAGCTCAACCTCACTGGTAACGCACTCGCCAACACTCTCACTGGCAATGATGCTAACAATATCCTTGATGGTGGTGCTGGTAACGATACCCTCATCGGAGGCAAAGGCAGTGATACTCTGAAAGGGGGGCTAGGCGCTGATGTGTTCAAGTGGGGTGCTGATGACTTAGGCTCTGCTGGAAATATCTCCAATAGTACAGATACGATCACTGACTTCTCAATCACTCAAGGTGACCAACTGGACTTCAGAGACTTGCTCATAGACGATTCAAATATCGAAAATTATATTGATATCGTCTTTGAAAACGGCGCGACACAGATCCGTATTAGTTCAGACGGCAACTTTACTGGTGGTGTTTATGACGACACCAAAGAAGATGCACGTATCGTCTTATCCAATACGAACCTTTTCACTACTACGAACACAACTAATGACGCGCAGCTGATTGGCTATCTGACGCAAAACAATTACTTGCTGATCGACTAAAAACTCAATCAAACTGACTGAGTCACTTTGTGATACGAGAGAATGCGTAAAAATCAGCATTCTCTCGTGATTGAGTTATAAACAAATTATTGAGCTAATATGACCGCCCCCACCCCTGATACCACCAGCGAAATCTCAATATTTGACGCGAGCTCAAGCTCAAGTAACCCTTACATAAACGTATTGTTGCTGGGTAACAAATGGGGCGGATCTTTAGGCAGTGCTGCAACGGTTTATTATAGTTTTCCGACATCTAGAAGCGACGAATATTGGTCTCAAGACTTTATTAATGGCTATGGTATCTTTGACCCAACATCCGACGGCACCCCAGATTATGTGTCGCTTACACCACTTAGCGCCAGCCAACAAAATGGCATCACGCAGGCATTAAATGCTTGGGCCAGTGTCGCCAACCTGAACTTTATTAAGGTCGATGAAACGCCTAGTGCAGTGGGCGATATCCGTTTCGGATTTACCTTAGACGGTGCTATGTCACCCGAAACCTACGCATACTCTTACAACGTTGATCCAGACTGGCATTACCCTGATATTCTTCCTTATACAAGAAGCGGGGATATCTGGTTTAACAAAAACCAGCCTGATCAAACCGGGAATAACTTCTCAACAGGCGCGATGGGTTATTTTGTTGGCCTGCATGAAATCGGGCATTCATTGGGGCTAGATCATTCGTTTGCTGAAGAGGATGGCGATCTCGGCCTCCCTACCAACCTGGATTACATTCAATATACCGTCATGAGTTACTCGGACCAGCCTGGGATTAATTTTGATGGGCGGAATGAGTACTACCCAACGACGCCCATGCTGTATGACATACTGGCTCTGCAGTACTTGTACGGCGCAAACAATAGCTACAACGCTGATGATACCGTATATGAATTTTCATCATCACAGCGTTACTACCAAACCATTTGGGATGCAGGTGGTAATGACACCATCAAATATGCATCGTCAATTGGCGGCGTGATTAACCTTGAAGCAGGATCGTTTAGCCAGCTCGGCAAAACATTTAAAGTTGGCGTTAACAATAACTTTGTCCAAAAAGACAATATTGCGATTGCATTTAACGTTGTGATCGAAAACGCGATTGGTGGCAGTGGAGGTGACAAGATTACAGGCAACAGTGCCGACAATCGCCTCGAGGGCGCGGGCGGTGATGACACCATTGATGGCAGCCTTGGTGCTGATACCTTAGTTGGTGGTAAAGGTAACGATACTTATATTGTTGATAACATCAATGATGTCATTACTGAATTTTCTAACGAAGGCACCGATCTTGTTAAAACCAGCGTGACATATACCCTCTCAGATCATGTTGAGAACCTGATTTTAATCGGAACCGATGGCATTGACGGCACAGGCAACGATCTTGGTAACATCATGACTGGTAATGATGCTAACAACTCGCTCTATGGAAATGATGGGGTCGATACACTCAACGGCGCTGCTGGCAATGACATCCTCGACGGTGGCGCAGGCGTAGACAAGCTCATCGGCGGCGCGGGTGATGATACATACATTGTGGACCTCGTCCGTACGGGCACAACCACAGCAAATTACAAAGTCGCCCTGCAAGATACCATCACTGAAACCGCTGCCGCAGGCTCGGGGAACGATACCGTGATATTGCGTGGTGGCTCTACTGACCCGACCACCTTTACCACCCTCACCCTCGGTACTAACCTCGAGAACCTTAACGCATCATTAACAGGTTCTACCAAGCTCAACCTCACTGGTAACGCACTCGCCAACACCCTCACAGGCAATGATGCTAATAACATCCTTGATGGCGGGGTGGGTGCTGACACTCTCATCGGCGGACTCGGTAACGATACCTATGTATTAGACCTCAAAGTTTCAGCTGGTAACATCAACTTTGAAGACACTGTCACTGAACACAACGGTACTACCGAAGGAATCGATACCGTCAAACTACGTGGCACCGCTAATCTTGCCACAGCTATTGATATCTCACTTACCCGCTGGACAAACATCGAGACGCTTGATGCCTCTGCCACAGGAGTCACGAAGCTAACGCTCAAGGGGAACGACGAAGACAATACGCTCATAGGCAATAGTGCCGGGAATAAGCTGGAGGGCGGTTTAGGTAACGACATCCTTAACGGTGGCGCAGGCGCAGACACCATGATCGGTGGTAAGGGCTGGGATACTTATTACGTAGATAATATTAAGGATGTGATTGTCGAGTTGGAAAATACCGATCATGTTCTGGCAGATGAAGGCATAGATACGATTAACTCATCTATTAGTCTGTCACTCGCAAATTACGCAAACGTTGAATACCTCACTCTGCTTGGCACAGCCAATTTAAATGCAACAGGTAACGATGGCAGCAACTTGTTGATCGGTAACGCCGGCAACAACATTTTAGATGGTGGTGGCAACCGGGATGACATGCAAGGTGGCGCGGGCAACGATACCTACATTGTTGATGATATTAACGACCAAGCCATTGAAACGCTTGCAGGTGCCGCTGGCGGCATTGATATCGTCTTGTCATCGGTCAGTTTTGCACTGAACTACAACGTTGAGAATCTCACTTTAACGGGTACAGAAAACATTGATGGCTATGGTAACGAATTAAACAATACTATTAGGGGCAATGCAGGCAATAATCGGTTAGGCGGTGGCGGGGATGGCTCAGACACACTGATTGGCGGAGCTGGCAATGACATCTATGAAGTGACTTACTTATTTGCGAGTAGCGCCAAACCGGTGACGCAAGATACCGTTATAGAGAGCCTGAATGCTGGTATAGATAGCATTATTCTCTCTGCAGCAGGCAATAATGGCCTCCTGAACAAATACCTCATGCCCCTCAATGTAGAAAATTTAGATGCGACTAACACCTATGGTGCATTCTCTCACCTTATCGGCAACAACTCAGCCAACTACATCATTGGCAATGACTACTCCCATATTTTTGATGGTGGTGCAGGTGTAGACACCTTGGTAGGTGGAAATAGCAGTGACACATATATTGTAGACCTTATTACTAATATCAATGCCGGAGTCACTACAGCGGCCTTACAAGATATTATCATTGAAGATGCATCTGGTGCTGGCAGCGATACGATTCAATTAAGAGGCAACATTAAGCTCACAACGGCTACGACTCTTACTCTTAGCGCTGGCCTGGCCAACGTAGAAAACCTGGATGCAAGCCTGACTGCAACTAGTAAACTGAACCTCGCTGGCAACGATGCAAATAATGTCCTGACCGGGAATGCTGCAGCAAATACTTTAACAGGTGGCCTTGGTAACGATACACTTAACGGCGGCGCCGGGATCGATACCATGATCGGTGGCGATGGCGATGATACTTACATCGTCGATAATATCGCTGATATCGTGACCGAAGACTCTAATGAAGGCACTGACCTCGTCAAAGCCAGCGTCAGTTACACGCTGGGCGCAAACATTGAGAACCTGGAACTGACTGGCGCCGCTGCTATCAATGGCATCGGTAACGATGATGCAAACATCATCACAGGCAATGCAGTGAACAACATCCTTGATGGCAAAGGTGGCATTGACTCCTTACGTGGTGGCAAAGGCAACGATACCTATATTGTCGATGACGAAGATGATGAAGTCATTGAGAACCTCAATGAAGGCACTGACCTCGTTAAAGCAAGCGTTAGCTATACACTCTCTGATAACGTTGAGAACCTGACTCTGACTAATGGCTCTGCAAACGGTGGGACCGCAGCCATTAACGGGACTGGTAACGCACTCGCAAACACCATCACTGGCAATGCTGGCAATAACATCCTCGATGGTGGCGCTGGCGTAGACAAACTCATCGGTGGTGCTGGCAATGATACTTACATCGTTGACTTACAAGTAAAGGCGCGTTACTCGGGAAACGTTTTCCTAGGCAGTTATTTAACGTTGGAAGACACCATCATCGAAGCCAAGAATGCAGGAAATGATACATTGGTGCTACGGGGCAATGCTCCAGGTGGTTACTCTCTAACATTACTCGACAACATCGAGAATCTGGATGCGCAGTCGGTGATCCGGGTAGATGGTCCAAGCTCTGCCGGAATCAATCTATATGGTAATGCACTAGACAATTATATATGGGGGAACAACGACGGCAACTCAATAAGCGGTGGCGCTGGAAACGATACCCTCTATGGCGGCAGCGGCGAAGACTACCTTGATGGTGGCGAAGGTACCAACACTCTGGTGGGAGGACAAGGGAGCGACACCTACATTATTCGCAATAGTGCGGACGTGATTTATGAATCGTCGAATGATTCTGGGGTAGACCACATCTTCGCGTATGTCAGCATTAATATGGACCTATACCCCAATGTTGAATATGCACAAATAGCCTACGGTGCGCAGAATGTAGTTATCAGTAGCAGTTCAGGTAATATCTATGGCGGCAGTGACAAAAATGACCAACTAATTGGCGGTAATGGCAACGATACATTTTTATCATCTGCAGGGAATGACATCCTTACAGGTGGCAATGGCGACGATACTTACTATGTCAATAGTACCGGAGATATCATTCACGAGGACTCCAATCAGGGTACTGATCTCGTCAATGCCAGCATTAGTTATACATTGGGCAGCAACCTTGAAAACCTAACCCTCTCAGGCACAACTACCATCAATGGTATTGGCAACGACTTAAACAATCTCATCACGGGAAATACCGCAAATAACGTCCTTTCTGGCGGAGTCGGTAACGATACACTGATCGGCGGTGGAGGCAATGACACTCTCTCGGGTGGATTAGGTGCAGATGTGTTCAAGTGGACCTTTTCAGATTCGTGGTACCCAAACAGCACTGACACAATCACTGATTTTTCGATTATGCAGGGTGATGCTTTAGATTTAAGAGACTTTCTACTAAGTGAAACTCAAAGCAACCTTCAAGATTATCTTGAGATCCTGACACAAGACGGTAACACTGAAATTACCATTAGCTACAATGGCCAATTAAATAACGTATCGAATCAAAATGCACATATCGTTCTAATGAACACTGATTTATACGCGTTAACCGGGCAGAGCACACAAAGTAACTTAATTGGCTATCTGATTGACCATCAATCTTTACTCATCAGTTAATCAATATGATTCAAACCATTCTTTAATTGACGAATAACTTATTAACTAAACTGGCTCAATAACTCTTTCACCATTGTCATTTTGTGCGCCAGATTGCCAATGTGCACCGTCATCCGTAATTTATCAGGCCCATTCATACGACAACGTTTGTCGCGCTGTAACAGGCTGATCAACTTCATAGGATCCAGGTCGGCCTTCACATTAAACTGTAATTGAATAGCCGCATCTGATGCGTCGATTTTGACAATACCCAGCGGTTTAGCAGCGATACGCAAGCGGTGGCAAGCAACCAGCGCTTCGCCCGTTTCTGGCAGTAGGCCAAAGCGGTCAATCAGCTCTTCCTGCATGGCGTCGAGTGCGTCATCATCTTCACAATTGGCTAAGCGTTTATAAATCACCAGCCGCTCATGCACGTCAGGGCAGTAATTATTCGGCAACAGCGCGGGCGTATGCAGGTTGATTTCCGTCGTCACGCCTAATGGCGCATCAAGGTCAGGCTCTTTACCGGCCTTGAGCTGCTTGACGGCGTGATTGAGCATATCCGAATACAGATTAAAACCGATTTCTTGCATCTCACCGCTCTGGCTATCGCCCAGCAACTCCCCTGCACCGCGAATCTCAAGGTCATGCATCGCCAGGTGGAAGCCAGCACCCAGATCTTCCAGTAACTGGATCGCATCCAGGCGTTTTTGCGCTTGTGGCGTAATATTGCGGTCCGGGTCAGTCAGTAAATAGGTATACGCCTGATGGTGGCTGCGGCCCACACGACCACGTAGCTGGTGCAATTGCGCCAGGCCGAACATATCGGCTTTGTTGATAATCATGGTGTTGGCGGTGGGTACGTCAATCCCGGTTTCGACAATGGTGGTACACAGCAACAGGTTGGCGCGCTGCTGGTAAAAATCGCGCATGACATGTTCGAGCTCGCGCTCACGCAACTGGCCGTGACCGATCGCGATGCGGGCTTCGGGGACAATTTTCTCCAGTTTTTCCTTCATCACGTAGATAGTATCCACCTCGTTATGCAGGAAATAGACCTGACCACCACGCTTGAATTCACGCATCACCGCTTCGCGGATAATGCCATCGGAATATGGCGTGTGGAAAGTTTTAATCGCCAGACGTTTTTGTGGCGGTGTCGAAATGACAGAAAATTCCCGCAAGCCTTCCATCGCCATGCTCAGGGTGCGCGGAATCGGCGTCGCCGTCAGTGTGAGCACATCAACCTCGGCACGCAGCGCTTTCATCTGCTCTTTCTGGCGTACGCCAAAACGGTGTTCTTCGTCCAAAATGGCCAGGCCCAGGTTTTTGAACTGTACATCTTTCTGGATCAACCGGTGGGTACCGATGATGATATCAATGCTGCCATCAGCCAGGCCTTTGAGTGCCTCGGCCTGCTCTTTGGCAGTCCTAAAACGTGAGATCTCGGCAATCTTGATCGGCCATTCGGCAAAGCGGTCACAGAAGTTCTGGTAATGCTGCTCGGCCAACAGCGTGGTTGGCACTAACACCGCGACTTGGCGGCCACCCATAACAGCAACAAACGCGGCACGTAACGCCACTTCGGTCTTACCAAAGCCCACATCGCCACAAACCAGTCTATCCATGGGTCGGCCGGACTGCATGTCCTTGATGACGTTTTCAATCGCCTCCAGCTGGTCTGGCGTCTCTTCAAACGGGAAACCTTCACAGAAAGCTTCGTAATCATGCAGACTCAACGTAAAAGCATGGCCGCGGCGTGACGCACGCTGGGCGTAAAGATTCAGTAATTCTGCGGCCGTATCGCGGATTTGCTTGAGCGCTTTTTTCTTGGCTTTATCCCATTGACCGCTGCCCAGGCGATGCAATGGCGCGCTCTCTGGCGGGCCGCCGGAGTAGCGTGAAATCAGGAATAATTGCGACACTGGCACATACAATTTGTCATCGCCAAAGTACTCAATCAGCAATAACTCGGTTTCGCCTTCACCAAAATCGATATTGACCAGGCCTTTATAACGTCCTACCCCGTGCTGCTCATGCACCACCGGGTCGTCCAGCCGCAGCTCGGACAAGTCTTTAAGCATACCCTCGGCATTGCGTGCTTTTTCCTGGTTGCGGCGGCGCTGCTGACGTACCGTGCTGGCATATAACTCAGCTTCAGTGATGACAGCTAAATCGCCATCAACCATGCCTTGATGCAGTGGCGCCACACCTAGCATCACCGGGAAGTTAGACTGTGCAAAGCCGGCCCAGTCTTCAGCCAATGAGAAAGTCAGGCCGTGTTCTGCAAATAATTGGGCAATGGTTTCACGACGACCCAAGCTCTCAGCCGCGATCAACACACGTCCACCAAACTGGCTGATAAAGCCTTGCAACTTATGTAAGGGCTGCTCTGCACGACGGTCGACATCGACAGCAGGCAATATTTTTTTAATATCCAGTTGCTGGTTCACCAGGGCAAATGCATGCGTTTGCTTGAAAAACTCATCGGCTTTTTGCAGCAGGCTTTCCGGCCGCATAATCGGTTTTTCTGGATCATATGCCATCAGCTTGTAACGGCTATTGGCATCAGTCCAAAAGGTTTGTGCGGCTTTATCGAGGTCACCATGCAGGCACAACACGGTTTGTGCAGGCAGGTAATCGAACAAGGTAGCCGTTTGTTCAAAGAACAAAGGTAGGTACCACTCTACACCGCCACTAGGCGTGCCTTTGCTGACATCCTTATAGATTTTTGCACGTTGAGGGTCGCCCTCAAAATACTCCCGGAACTGGCTGCGGAAACGCGTAATCGCCGCTTCATCCATCGGGAACTCGCGCGCAGGCAGCATACGGATTTCTGGCACCGGATACACGCTGCGCTGGGTATCGATATCAAATGTACGTATGGTCTCGATTTCATCGTCGAACAGGTCTATACGGTACGGAAACGCACTACCCATGGGATACAAATCGACCAGGCCGCCGCGTACGCTAAATTCGCCTGGCCCCATCACCTGGCTGACATGATGGTAACCTGCCTGAGCACACTGATTGCGTAAGGCGTCGACGTCCAGCTTCTGCCCTTTTTTGAGCATAAAAGTATGCGCCGCCAAATAAGCGACCGGTGGCAACCTGAGCAGCGCCGTCGCCATCGGTACAATCACGATATTGCTTTGATTCTGACTCAGTTGATAGAGCGTCGCCAAGCGTTCGGAGGTCAAGTCCGGGTGGGGCGAAAACACATCGTAAGGCAGGGTTTCCCAATCTGGCAGCAAATGTACCTGAATGTCTTTGCCAAAAAATGGAATCTCGTCCATCAGGCGTTGCGCTTCAAACGCACTCGCGGTGAGCACCACCAGCGGTGTATTTGTTGCTTTTAAACCACAGGCCAGTTCGGCCAATGCCCGGCTATCCAGGCCCTGACTTTGAAAAGAAAAACGCTGTGGATGCCCGATAACGGGGAGTGAAACTGCCATAAAAAATTAGAATCTTATTGCTTGGGTTAGACGAGTATTTCTTGGCGAATCTGCCGAGTTTGCTATTATAACTGCAAGCGTCCACAGACAGTGACTGAATGACACGCAAGACGCCCGAGCGAACCAGAGATACCAGCACGGAGAACAATATATGAACGATAAACAAGCCGTCGCGCTGGAAGCCGCCAGCTACGTTAAAAATGACATGATCGTAGGCCTGGGCACAGGATCCACAGCCAATTACTTTATCGACGCACTGGCCGAACGCCAGCGCACCGAGCATTTACGCATCACCACCGTTGCCAGTTCCAATATCAGCATGATCAAGGCGCAATCCGCCGGACTCACCGTGTTGAGCTTATCGCAACTCAGCCAGATCGACCTGTATGTGGATGGTGCAGACGAAATCACACCAGACAATGCTTTACTCAAAGGCCGTGGCTATGACCTGGTGATGGAAAAGCTGCTGGCCAAGGCAGCCAAACAATTCATTGTGGTTGCAGATAAAAGCAAACTGGTTAGCCGTATTGGTGAAAACTTTGCGATCCCGATTGAAGTGATGCCTTTTGCCTGGCAGGCGGCCAAACGCAGCCTGGAAGCGATTGGCGGCGTCGGTGAGCTGCGCCAGAATGTGGCCAAAGACGGTTTATCTATCACCAGTTACGGCAGCCTGGTGCTCGATATGCGCTTTGATGCCAGCCTAGATGCTGATCGCTTGAATGTCTTGATTAACAATATCCCCGGCGTCATTGAACACGGCATTTTTGCCAAACTGGCAAGCACCATCCTGATTGCGGACCAAGGGCAGATTGAGACTCGCGTTTAAGCGCCACTCAGGTCTTATGCAGTTCTGTTCAGGCAAGTCAATATGGTCAGTGTGGTTGAAAACCATGCTGGTCGCGCTATGTGTCACCTTGCTCGCCTGTAGTGACAACAGTGGCCAAAAACATCTGGCTCAAACCAAACCCAAGCCAGATCCGTATACCATCCGCTTTGTCACCATCAACAGCCCCAGCACTTACTTTATCGACAGCCAGAATAATTATGCCGGCCTGGAATATGACCTCGCCAAACGCTTTGTCGAATTTCTAGGCCCGCCCTACAAACTCGAATTCATTGTGGTCGACAGTTTTGCCAAAGTGTTCCCGACGCTACTTAGGGGCGATGCTGACATTGCTGCGGCTGACATCAGCATCACACCTGCACGCAAGCGCCAGGTCTTGTTCGGCCCATCCTTTAACCAGGTGCAGGCCATGGTGGTGTATAACCGTGACAAGAATAGTGAGCCCAATAACGCCGATGCCTTATTTGAAAAGCGCATTGTGCTGCCTAAAAGCACCAGCTTCGTTGAGCGCATGCGTGAGTTGCAATCAAAAGCCCCCGCCCTGACCTGGAAAGAAACCGACAAACTCAGCTCGGAGCAACTGATCGAAGCCGTGGCACGTAACGAGATCGACTTTACGGTGGCAGACAATCACCTCATCGCCATCATGCAATATAACTACCCGCAACTGGATGCAGGCATGATGCTGGGCCAGGCCGATAAAATTGGCTGGGCGCTCAACAAGTTACATGGTGAAGATAGACTGAAACAAGTACAGGCCTTTTTCAAGAAAATCGAAAAAGATGGCACGTTGCGTAACCTGCTGGACCGTTACCATGGTCATACCAAACGCTTGAAACCTGTGGATGTCACCACGTTTTTAAGCAAATCACAAACGCTGTTGCCAAGGTATGTGCGCTTATTTAAAGGCGCGCAGGAGATCACTGACATAGACTGGCGCTTACTGGCAGCATTAAGCTATCAGGAATCGCACTGGGACAATTACAGCACCTCGCCAACCAATGTGCGCGGTTTGATGATGCTGACCGAACAAACCTCCAACATGATGAATGTCACTGACCGGCTGGACCCTAAGCAAAGTGTGATGGCCGGCGCCAAATTCCTGTTATGGATGAAAGACCGCATTCCGTCACGCATCCCCGAGCCTGATCGCACCTTTATGACGCTGGCCGCCTACAATAATGGTGTTGGCCACCTGGAAGACGCGCGGATTATCGCGCAAAAACTAGGATTGAACCCTGACAGCTGGGCAGACGTGAAACGTGGCTATCAACTACTGAATGACCCGGCTTACTACGTCAACGCCAGGCATGGTTACTGTAGCTGTGGCGCGCCTGTGATTTATACCGAGCTGGTGAGAAGCTATTACCAGATCATGCAGAAATACTTCCCGATTTATGACCCGGGCGTAGATCCTTACAAGATTGCAGACATAAAAATGCCCTGGTTATTAGCCAAGGCATCTTAAACACAGCGATTAAGCTTATACGCTGAGCAAGGTCTTGCCACCCATATAAGGCTGCAAAGCTTTAGGAATCGTCACACTGCCATCAGCATTCTGGTTATTTTCCAGCACCGCCACCAGCGTACGCCCCACCGCCAAACCAGACCCGTTCAGGGTATGCAACAACTCTGGTTTACCATTAGCATTGCGGAAACGTGCCTGTAACCGGCGCGCCTGGAACGCTTCGCAATTAGACACAGAAGAAATCTCACGGTAGGTATTCTGCGCTGGCAACCAGACTTCGAGATCGTAAGTTTTAGCCGCGCCAAAACCCATATCGCCAGTACATAATGAAACGACACGATAAGGCAATTCCAGTGCCTGCAAAATCGCTTCCGCATGGCCGACCATTTCTTCCAGCGCCTGATAGCTGGTATCAGGATGCACAATCTGCACCATTTCAACCTTATCAAACTGGTGCTGGCGAATCATGCCTTTCGTATCACGGCCATAAGAACCCGCCTCTGAGCGGAAGCAAGGCGTATGTGCGGTTAATTTAATCGGCAAGCTGTCTGCCGCCACAATCTCGTCGCGCACGGTATTGGTCAGCGTGACTTCTGAAGTGGGGATCAAGTACAGTTTGCTGTCATTATGCGGCGTTGCAAACAGGTCCTCTTCAAACTTGGGCAATTGGCCGGTGCCAACCAAGGTTTCGCGGTTAACCATATAAGGCGTATAGCACTCGGTATAGCCATGCTTGTCGGTTTGCGTATCCAGCATAAACTGGGCAATCGCACGATGCAATTTGGCAATCTGGCCTTTCATCAGCGTAAAACGCGCACCTGACAATTTGGCACCAGTATCAAAATCCAATCCCAATGGTGCGCCAACATCAGCATGGTCTTTGACTTCAAAGTCAAAGCTACGTGGCGTGCCCCAGCGACGTGCTTCTACATTTTGGCTTTCATCCTGGCCTACAGGCACACTCTCATGCGGCAAATTAGGCACATTCAGCATCAGCGCCTGCATGCTGGCTTGTATCTCGCTCAACTGTGCTTCTGCGGCTTTTAGTTCGTCGCCTAAACCAGCCACTTCGGCCAAAATCGCACTGGCATCCTCACCTTTGGACTTGGCAATGCCTATTTGCTTGGAAGCAGCATTACGTTTGGCTTGCAGATTCTCGGTATTGGTCTGAATGGTTTTACGTTGTGCTTCCAGTGCGGTGAACTCCGCTGCCGGAAAAGCAAACTTGCGTGCCGCCAGGCGGGCGACCACATTGTCCAAATCATTTCTCAGTTGTTGTATGTCTAACATAAGTTCTTTCTTTGTTTTAGCCACAGAGAACACAGAGTTCACAGAGAAACCCGTTTTACTCCATTGACCAATTTAGGCTCTGCAAAATTAATCAACAGGCCACGCTTGAGACCCGTTGATTTTAAATATGAAATCAATTGTGCTTGTGCAAACTCAGGCAGTTTCAATTGCGCTTTCAATTCGACAATTACTTCACCAAGCACCAATAAATCAAGGCGCTGCCCTTGTATCACTACACCTTTATACAATACATCCACTGCAACCTGACGTCGGTATGCAATGCCACGCAAACCAAATTCATGGCAAAGGGCAGCTTCGTAAACACACTCCAGCAAACCCACTCCAAGCTCACGATGTACCTCAATCGCGGCCCCGATAATCTGACCAGTCAAATCATCCATAGTGGTTTTCTCTGTGAGCTCTGTGCCCTCTGTGGCCAAACTACTTCTTGGCTTTTCTATCCAGTTCTTTCAGGTGCTGCAATTTTTCGCCTATTTTACCTTCCAAACCACGTGGTGTGGGTTGGTAAAATGGCTGGGCTTCCAAATCATCTGGAAAGTAATGCTCGCCCGCCGCATAGGCGCCAGGCTCATTGTGCGCGTAACGATACTCTTTGCCGTAATCCAGCGCTTTCATCAGTTTGGTCGGCGCATTTCTGAGGTGTAGCGGCACCGGCCTGGACTTGTCTTGCGCCACAAAGGCCTTAGCCTGATTATAGGCCATATAGCCCGCGTTGCTTTTGGCGGCCACGGCCAGGTAAATCACCGCTTGCGCCAGCGCCAGCTCACCTTCCGGGCTACCCAGGCGCTCAAATGTCAGCGCTGCGTCGTTGGCGATCTGCATGGCGCGTGGATCGGCTAGGCCGATATCTTCCCAGGCCATGCGGATAATGCGGCGCGCCAGGTACAAGGGCTCGGCTCCACCATCCAGCATACGCATCAACCAATAGAGCGCCGCATCAGGGTTAGAGCCACGCACGGATTTGTGCAAGGCAGAAATCTGGTCGTAAAAAGCTTCGCCACCTTTGTCAAACCGGCGCAATTTGCTGGCCATGGTCGACTGCAAAAAGGACTCGTCTATACTGTCAATCTTGGCCGAGACAGCACCATTGAACAAGCCTTCGGCGAAATTGAGCAAGCGCCTGGCATCGCCGTCAGCGTAAGCCAAGATCTGTTCGGTGACAGTGTCATCTAATGTGACGTCTGGCGCCACCTTCAGCCGCGCGCGCTCTAACAGCTCGGCCAGCTCTTCCTCAGTCAATGCATTCAGCACAAATACCTGAGCACGGCTTAACAGTGCGCTGTTCACCTCAAATGAAGGGTTTTCAGTGGTTGCCCCAATAAACGTAATCAGGCCACTTTCAACATACGGTAAAAAAGCATCTTGCTGGCCTTTATTAAACCGGTGCACCTCATCGACAAACAAAATGGTGTTACGCCCGGTTTGTTGCAAGGTATGCTCAGCACGCTCTACGGCTTCGCGGATATCTTTAATGCCCGACAACACAGCGGACAAAGGCACAAACTCAGCCTCTGCGGTTTGTGCAATCAGGCGTGCCAAGGTGGTTTTACCGACACCCGGTGGCCCCCATAAAATCATGGATGGCAATTTGCCAGACTCAAACGCGCGGCGTAAAGGTTTACCTTCACCGAGTAAATGCGTTTGCCCGACGACTTCGTCCAGGGTTTTGGGGCGTAGCTGCTCCGCAAGGGGCGCAGAAGCAGGCGTTTGTGGTTCAAACAGGGAAGACATGCTAGTTTTGATGCGCAGGCGATTACTCGCCCACCACATCTACCCCTTTGGGAATCGAGAACAGGAACTGGTTGGTATTCAGGCTTGGGTTGGCCTCAACATTGGAAAACACAATATGCGTGCTTTGCCCAAAAGCATCCACCAGGCGCATTTCGGCCAATTTGCTATGGTCAAACGAGATAATCACCACCTGAAAACCGCTGTCTTTTTGCTTGGGTTTAGCCTGCACGCGCTGCAGCCCTTCAAAGTCGAGCAAACGCGAGAGGCGGAAACTTTCTTCCACATTTGGCCCACCTGCCAACAGTGCGGCCGGACTGGTACCCAACACTTTATCCACTGTGCGCACAGTGACTTGTTGCAAATCGACATCGAACAAAAACACCTGACGGCCATCGCTAATAATTTGCTGCTCGTAAGGCTTTTGATAATCCCAGCGAAACTTATTCGGGCGCTGCAACAACATGGTGCCGTTGACCTCTTGCAATTTGCGCCCTTTTTGGTCAAACACCGTTTGCTTGAAGTTGGCACGCATGGCTTGTGTGCCTTGATAAAACTGTTTTAAATCATCGACGCCATCGGCCAATGCCGCTGACATCACACACCAGGCGCTGAACGCGATCAGCGCTTTGATCAATTCTTTATTCATGGTCCCCTCCAGCTTTTACGAGTACTTCACGGTTGCCATTACTTTGCATGGCAGAGACCAATCCGGCACGCTCCATATCCTCAATTAACCTAGCGGCACGGTTATAGCCAATACGCAGTTGACGTTGCACCGATGAAATTGAAGCACGGCGTGTCTTCAACACAATGGCCACCGCTTCATCATACAACGGGTCTTTTTCACCGCCAGCATCACTGCCACCCGGCAAGGCATCAAGATCGCCGCCCTCAGTCTCATTGGTGAGAATGCCTTCGATGTAGTTTGGTTCGCCCTGTGCCTTAAGGAAATTGACCACATTATGCACTTCGCCATCGCTGACAAATGCGCCATGAATACGTTGCGGATAACCGCTGCCTGGCGGCAGGTAGAGCATATCGCCCTGCCCCAGCAAAGTTTCTGCGCCCATCTGGTCCAGGATGGTGCGCGAGTCAATCTTACTCGACACCTGGAACGCCACACGTGTCGGCACATTGGCTTTAATCAGGCCAGTAATCACATCTACCGATGGCCGCTGTGTGGCAAGCACCAGGTGGATGCCTGAAGCACGCGCTTTTTGCGCCAGTCGTGCAATCAGTTCTTCCACTTTTTTGCCCACCACCATCATCAGGTCGGCCAATTCGTCGATCATCACCACGATCAATGGCATTTCTTCCAATGGCTCTGGTTCATCCGGCGTTAAGCTGAACGGATGCGGAATCGAGACGCCCTGCTTTTTCGCTTCCTGTATCTTCTGGTTATACCCGGCCAGGTTACGCACACCTAGCGTAGACATCAGTTTGTAGCGACGCTCCATCTCTGCCACGCACCAGTTCAATGCGTTAGCGGCCTGGCGCATATCCGTCACCACCGGCGCCAGCAAATGCGGGATACCTTCATAGACTGAAAGCTCCAGCATTTTCGGATCGATCAGGATCATGCGCACGCGACTGGCTTCTGACTTATACAACAAGCTTAAAATGAGGGCGTTAATCGCCACCGACTTACCGGAACCGGTAGTACCTGCCACCAGCACATGCGGCATTTTCGCCAGATCAGCCACAATCGGCTTGCCAGCAATATCTTTACCCATGGCAATCGCCAGCGGCGAGCTCTGGTCGGCATAAGCCTGGCTACCCATGATTTCAGACAGCGACACAATCTGGCGTTTAGGGTTAGGAATCTCCAGGCCCATAAAGCTTTTACCAGGGATAGTTTCGACCACACGCACACTGATCACAGACAGCGCCCGCGCCAGGTCTTTGGCCAGGTTGGTGATCTGGCTACCCTTCACGCCAGGCGCCGGGTCCAGCTCATAGCGTGTAATCACAGGGCCAGGTTGTGCCGTGACCACTTTGACTTCAATGCCAAAGTCCATCAGCTTGCGCTCGATCAGGCGCGAGGTGAAATCCAGTGTTTCTGCAGATTGCAACTCAACCGACTGGTTAGGCGCGTCCAGCAAATGCAGTGGCGGCAAGCCTTCCTGCTCAATCGCGGCAAACAACACAGCCTGCTTTTCTTTGACCACACGTTCACTGGGTTCAATCACCACCTCTGGCACGGTAATTTCAACCGGCTTGCGGTCTTCAACGCGCTTGCGCTCGGCCTCGACAAACTCTTCGCGTGCCTGCAATGCCTGGCGACCCACTTTACGGTCCTGACTATCCTGGTATTTGAGCAGGCTCCACTGGTAAAACTGGATCACCCACTCGCCCAATTGCTCGCTCATGGCAATCAGTGACCAGCTGGTAAACAGGCTGAACGAGATGGCAAACAGCACCAGCAACAGCATGGTAGAGCCAGCAAATCCAAACATATTGCGTAGCAGATGATCAATGCCACTACCAATCACGCCACCTTGCTTGAGCGGAAAATCGGCCGGAAAACTGACCAGGTGACCGGACTCAAGCGCTGCAGAAGCCAGCAGCATCAGGGCAAAGCCGACGCCATTCAACCACCAGTCATGTTTTTCAACCGGGTCCAGATGCAAGCGCTGATACATGAGCCAGACCATGTAAAAGGCCAGCACCACAAACCACCACGATGAAAAACCAAATAAGGAGAGGAAAATATCTGACACCCAGGCGCCCACAGTCCCGCCCGCATTGTGGATGATGTCATGTTCGCCAATCGCATGTGTCCAGCCTGGATCTTCATGCGAATAAGTCGCTAAAATCACCGCCAGGAACACGCCCAATGCGGCCAGCGCAATCCATGACACCTCACGCAGCAGTTTGGCATCACGCAGCTGTTTCTCCGTCGAAACTTTTTCAAGACGGACGTTAGCAACTTTTTTCTTATTAAAAAACAATATGTTGTCTCTTTCTTTGCAAGAGTGAACTTAAATGATTATAGCAAAATCAAATTGCAGTCAGGGAGACGAGGTTCTAAAATAAACAAATCACATCTATAAATCACACCCATGGAGAGCATATGGATATCGGAATTAACAATGAAAATCGCCAGGAAATCGCGCAGGGTTTGTCCAAACTGCTGGCTGACACCTACACTTTATATTTGAAAACGCACTATTTTCATTGGAACGTCACTGGACCAATGTTCAACACTTTGCATCTAATGTTTGAAACCCAGTACACCGAGCTGGCACTGGCGGTTGACCTGGTGGCGGAGCGTATTCGTTCATTGGGCGTGTATGCGCCTGGCACCTATGCCCAGTTTGCCAAACTGACCTCGATTGAAGAAACCATTGATGTGCCTAAAGCCAACGACATGATCCGTGAACTGGTTGCTGGTCATGAAGCAGTCTGTCGCACGGCGCGCAGTGTATTCCCGGCAGCAGAAAAAGCCTCTGACGAAGCCACCGCTGACTTATTGACCCAACGCCTGCAACTGCATGAAAAAACAGCGTGGATGTTACGGAGCTTGCTGGAATAATAGATAATCGATGCTGTTTTTCGGTGTAGGCTAACCTTCAGGTTATGCCGAAGCCAAAAAACAGCATGGATGTTACGCAGTTTGCTTGAGTAATACGACTGAAACCTTTCTTTAAAAGACATTAAGTGAGATGGGCATTTAAATCACAGATGCCCATCCCCATCTACATAAAAATAATTCACCAAACACTGGAAATCCCATCATGGCAACAAAACATGCCCGTTTAATGATTCTTGGCTCAGGCCCTGCTGGCTACACCGCAGCGGTCTATGCTGCTCGCGCAAACCTCAACCCGGTGTTGATTACCGGCCTGGCTCAAGGCGGCCAGCTGATGACGACTACTGAGGTCGATAACTGGCCTGCCGATGCCAATGGCGTCATGGGTCCGGAATTGATGGCGCGTTTTCAACAGCATGCCGAGCGCTTTAATACCGAGATGATTTTTGACCATATCCACACCACGCATCTCAAAGAAAAACCGATCCGCCTGGTGGGTGATAACGGTGAGTACACCTGCGATGCCTTGATTATTGCTACGGGTGCGTCAGCTAAATACCTGGGCTTGCCAAGTGAAGAGGCCTTTGCCGGTAAAGGCGTATCTGCCTGCGCCACATGTGATGGCTTTTTCTACCGTAACCAGGAAGTCGCCGTGATTGGCGGTGGCAATACGGCTGTTGAAGAAGCCCTCTACCTGGCTAATATTGCCAGCAAGGTGACGCTGGTACACCGTCGCGACAAATTCAAGGCCGAAGCGATCCTGGTCGATAAACTGATGGACCGCGTCAAGGAAGGCAAGATCGTACTGGAAACCTTCCACACGCTGGATGAAGTATTAGGCGACAACACTGGCGTAACCGGCATGCGCGTGAAAGATGTGAATGCTGGCACCACCAAAGACATTGCTCTCAAAGGCGTGTTTATCGCCATTGGCCACCAGCCAAATACACAGATTTTTGAAGGCCAGCTGGAGATGGAAGGCGGTTATATTGTGACGCAAACTGGCCGTCAGGGTAATTTTACTGCCACCAGCGTACCTGGCGTATTTGCCGCCGGTGACGTGCAAGACCATATTTACCGCCAGGCTGTCACCAGTGCTGGCACCGGTTGTATGGCAGCGCTGGATGCCGAGCGCTACTTGACCAGCCTGGAGTAAATCTAGCTGCTGAAATGAAGAAGCGCACCCCCGGTGCGCTTTTTTATTTTAAAATTACAAGATGTCACATGAGTTGCCGGACAAAGACGAAGATGATCTGACACTGTTTCACGAAGCAGTCAAAGGCGCACGCCCGGTCAAAACCAATCGCATTTCGCATGCGCCCAAAAAACCGAAACCGATCCCGCGGCAACTGATTAAAGACGAACAACAAGCCCTGGTGGATTCTTTGAGCGATCATTACATTCCCGCCCACGAACTAGAAAGCGGCGAAGAGTTACTGTATTTGCGCGAAGGCCAATCGCCTATGGTGCTGAGCAAACTGCGGCGTGGCCATTGGGTGGTGCAGGCACACATAGATTTGCATGGCCTGATCAGCGATGAAGCCAGGTTATATGTGTCTGAATTTATTGCTGATTGCAAAAAACGCGGCTTGCGCTGCGTGCGCATTGTGCATGGCAAAGGCCTGGGCTCGCGTAACAAAGAACCCGTGCTCAAACACAAACTGCGCAACTGGCTGATGCAAAAAGATGAAGTCATTGCCTATGCCCAGGCGCGCGCCAATGATGGCGGTAGTGGTGCGGTGATCGTGCTGCTCAAAGCATAAACGCGATGCCATGGCGGGCACCGCGCTTATTAACAGCCATGCATTTACCAATATTGACGATGCTGGCGTGGACCATGTCCTCTCATTGCGGCCGGACGATAGCCAGGGGCTGGCATAGGCTGAATCTGCACCACATTCGGTCTGACTAATACGGTCACATCCAATACCGGGCCTGGGTCTCTGTCCATCATGGTCGAATATTGACGACCCTGGTATTCATAATTCACCATATAGCCGGTAGTCACCGTTTGCCACTGGTCTACCATCACACACTGCTCAATCGGGCGTGTCACGATGCGCTCGTTGCCATAGGCATTCTGGTTACCGACACGATCACCAACAATTGCACCCACACCCGCGCCTACCGCAGCGGCCGCAATACGGCCATTACCACGACCAATGGTACTGCCTAACAAACCACCGGCGACACCACCGACAATCGCACCCGTATTAGAGCGACTAGATTCATATACGCTTTCACGCACATATTCGGTACGGCATTCCTGGCGTGGTTGATTGATTTGCTGCACTTGCGGTGCGACCGACAACACTCTGGCCCGGTCAATATATTCGGCATCGGCAAATGCACTCTGGCTCGCCGCCATCATAACCACGCTGGATAAGATTAATTTACGCATGCTAGTTTCCTCTCTTGAAGCACACTGCTTAATGCAGTCATGTTGTTAACGTGCATTCAATCATGAGAGATGACGAAGGGATGTATCGAAGCCGGGAGAATTTTGTATCTGGGCAGATACAGTACTACTGGCTGCTGTTCGCCAGTTTGAGCAATTCGCCACGCTGCTGGATTTCAATCACGCCGCGCCCCATGGTCAACCAGCCTTTTTGTTCCAGGCGCTTTAACTGGCGGCTGATCACCTCACGCGCCGTACCCAATTCATCGGCAATTTGCTGATGCGTGCGTTGAATCGTGTTATTACCCATGTCCAGCAGCCATTTGGCCAGGCGTGCATCCAGCGTTTGAAAGGCCACCTCATCCAACAACACGATCAGGTCGCTGATCAAGGCGCCATAATTTTGCATCACGTATTGCCTGAATACCGGTGAATCGATCATGAGTTTATGGAAAGTCGTATCCGGCACAATCACATCCTGAATTTCTTCTTCGACAATGGTCGAAGCAGGATACTGACTATTGCCTAGCAAACAGGTCGTGGTGATGACACAGGTTTCACCGGCGCCGACGCGGTACAACACAATCTCGCGGCCACTGGCTGACATTTTATAGACACGGGAGCGCCCTTTAAGCCGCAGCACATAACCACCGCAATGGTCGCCTTCACGATAGCCTATGGTGCCTATCGGCGCCTCTACGATACGTGCATATTGCGTCAGCAGCTTTTTAGCCGCATCTTCCAGCGCTTCCAGTTCAGGAAACAAGCTGATCCATGAAAGTGATTGCATCATCCCGATAACCCCCAGTATTTTTATTGTGATGGTGAGGGTTGCCGCAGCGGCCTCTCACTTTTAATTTGTGCGACAAACTTTACCACAGATTGATTTCAAACAATGATCACGGTCAATCACTTAAGTGTTAAAGCGTACACAATCTGTGACAACAGGTTTATGATTGAATTTCAACGTATAAATAGTATAAAAAATAAATGATGATTCTAGGGGTATTATGCAAACTTCGGATATTGCGGTGGATCTTTTTGACCAGTTAAGAGCATCGGCCGATCAGGCCAGCCAGTTAATGAAAGCAATGGCAAACACTGATCGGTTGTTGCTGTTATGTCAGTTATCACAAGGCGAGAAATCGGTCAGCGAGCTGGAAAACAACCTGAATTTAAGACAACCCAGCCTGTCGCAACAATTAACCGTACTGCGCGAGGCGCAACTGGTGAGCACCCGCCGTGAAGGCAAAAATGTGTTTTACAGCATAGGCAGCCCGGCGGCCCTGGCGGTGATTCAGGTATTACATCGCGAGTTTTGCCAAAAGACAGCAACCGCGCAACTAAAAAGCGCATAGGAAAGAAAGATGGACATCAAAACAATTGATCAACGCTACAGTGTGAGCGACCAGTTAACGGCAACAGACCTGGATGCACTGGCAGCCAACGGTATCAAGCTGGTTGTGAATTTTCGGCCAGATGGCGAAGGCGGCGATGCGCAGCCCCTCAGCGCGACACTTGCCGCAAAAGCAGCCTCACTGGGCATCGCCTACGCGGATATCCCGGTGTTACCCAACCAAATCAGGCCTGAGCATGTGCAGCAATTGCAGGCCCTGCTGAATATGCACCCAGGCCCTGTACTCGGGTTTTGCAGGACAGGTAACCGGGCCAGCCAGGTGTATCAACAAGCATTACATAACGGCCCGGCTTCTGCAGAAACGGCGGCCAAACCTGCCTGCTGCCAGTCTTCCGAACAAGCAGGCTTACTGCATAAAGTTAAAAGCTGGCTAAGCCCTTAACCTTACCAACGTCTTCATTATTAGAAAATTAGAAAAACTTTCATCTCATGCAAAAAACCAATTTCGACATTGTGATTATAGGCGGCGGCTCAGCCGGTTGTGCCATTGCAGCCAGCCTGAAAAAACGCGCACCGGCACTAAGCATTGCCATCATAGAGCCTTCGGAGCAGCACTATTACCAGCCAGCCTGGACCCTGGTCGGTGCCGGTGAATTTGACGCCCAGAAAACGGTACGCCCCATGGCATCTTGCATTCCGTCCGGGGTCACCTGGCTGCAGGCCGCAGTCACCAGCTTTCAGCCGGAACAACAACAAGTCAGCACCGACAAGCTGGGCAACATTCAATATCAGCAACTGGTGGTTGCTGCGGGCCTTAAACTCAACTGGGCAGGGATTAAAGGCTTGCCAGAAACGCTGGGCCAGCATGGTGTGACCTCTAACTACCGTTTTGACCTGGCGCCTTACACCTGGCAGTTGGTGCAACAATTGCAATCCGGCAAAGCCTTGTTTACCCAGCCACCAATGCCAATCAAATGTGCGGGCGCACCACAAAAAGCCTTGTATCTTTCCTGTGCCGAGTGGCTGAGCAAGGGACGCCTGGGCAATATCAAAGCGTCGTTCTACAGTAGTACGCCTGCGCTGTTTGGCGTCAAGGAGTACGTGGAGCCGCTGATGCAATATATCCGCCGCTATCAGGTAGATTTGCATTTGAACAGCACATTAGTCGAAGTGGATGGCCCTGGTAAAACAGCCTGGTTTAATGTGAAAGATGCCGACGGCAATATCAACCGTGTCAGCGAGTCGTTTGACCTATTGCATGTAGTACCGCCACAAGTTGCGCCAGACTTTATCAAGCAAAGCCCGTTAGCCAATGCCGATGGCTGGGTGGAAGTCGATCAACACAGCTTGCAACATGTGCGTTACCCGGAGATTTTCGGGGTAGGTGATTGTACCAATACACCGAATGCAAAAACGGCTGCCGCTGCGCGCAAGCAAGTAGTGATTGCGGCCGAGAACTTGTTAGCTGCCCGCGCGGGCCTCGCCCTGCCTTCACGTTATGATGGTTATGGCTCCTGCCCACTCACCGTAGAAAAAGGCAAAATCATCCTGGCCGAGTTTGGTTATGGTGGCAAAATCGTGCCGACCTTTCCCTGGGACTCGACCAAGCCTCGGCGCAGTGCCTGGTGGCTAAAGAAATATATATTGCCTTCTCTGTACTGGCACCTGATGCTCAAAGGCCGCGAGTGGCTGGCACGTTGCAGCGCTTGTGGTTAACCTTCTACTTGCCTGCCATGAAAGCCTGCAACCATTGCAAGGTGAGCGCCACGCCAAAGCCGTTCACCTCGCTGGCCACAGCGCCCAAGCCCTCTTTGTGCGCATAAGACGATAAATCGACGTGGCACCAGTCCACGTCACCCTCGATAAATTTACCTAAAAAGCGGGCCGCCAGGATATGGTCAGCATCGCTATCCATGGTGCACTGCTTGATATCGGCGATGTCGCTATCGAGCTCGCTGTCGTAGTCTTCAGCGTAAGGGAAAGCCACGAGGCGCTCACCGCTCACCGCACCTGCTTCCACCATCTGGTTTGCCAAGGCTTGGCGATTAGCCACAATGCCGCTCATGCGAGAACCCAGCGCCGTTTGCATACTGCCGGTCAGCGTGGCGTAATCTACCATCACATCTGGTTTGTCACGACTAGCCAAGGTCAAGGTGTCCGCCAGTACCATACGGCCTTCGGCATCCGTATGTACGATTTCGATGCTCATACCATTCAGGGCGGTGATCACATCATTCTGCTTGTAAGCGTTAGGGCCAATATGGTTTTGTGCCAGTGCCAGCCAGCAATCCACATTGATAGGCAGCTGTTGCGCACTGATCGCCTGCAACACGCCCACCGCCACTGCGCTGCCATTCATATCCTGGTGCATGCCCTGCATATATTTGGCTGACTTTAAATTATGGCCGCCGGTATCAAAACAAATACCCTTCCCAACCAGTGCCAGCGTTTTTTCAGCTTGTGGATGGCGGTAAGACAGTTTGACGATGGCGGCATCTTGGGGCTCAGAGCCTTGTGCCACCGCGACAAATGCACCTGCGCCCAGTTGGCGCAGTGCCTCGGTGTCCCACTCGGCATATTGCCAGCCTTTTTCGCTGGCCATGGTTTGCAGGCATTGACGGTACAAGGCTGGCGTCAGCATATTGGGCGGCGTCATGGTCAGTGCGCGGCAAACGGTATTGCCAGCCACCAATGCCGTGACTTCATCAGTCCAGGCAATATCGGCGACACCAAACACGCCGATTTCACGCAGTTTCTGGCTGGCAGTTTTTTGTTTCAGCACGGGCAAGGCTTGTGCATTCACCAGGGTGACATAAGCTGCCAATCTGGCGAGTGAGGCCGCATGTTTCTTAGAAAGTATTGCCAGGGCAATACGTGCCGGATGCTCGCTGAGTAAAGGTTTGATGGCCGTACGCAACAATGTAGTCACGCCGAATGCGGATGCTGTAGCCTCCACCTGGCACAGGCTGACCAGTGTGCCATCGGCCAACTCCAGCGTGACTGGCTTGTCTTTTAAATCGGCTGCGGTGAGGCCAGCACGCTGCAATTTAAGCGCCAGCGCATCAGCGAATGGCGATGACGAAAAAAACTTTTCTTCAAACACGACCAATATATGCTTGGCATAAGCTGATAATAAGGTTGAACTGACTTCAGAAGTTTGGGACCACTCGATGCGCATATCTTTAGAAAACACTCTTATATAAAACATTAAATAAACGTAGCAAATACCTGTAGTTAGGCATGATTCATTCATGCAAAACTTGACCAAAAGCGCCAAAAAAGAGACACTTACAGTTGATAGCTAGGTTGCTGAGGCTCATCACCTAAATTCAGCAACGTGTTACCATAAAAGCAGTGTCCAATTTCGGAATCCCTTCTTGGTAATCAACACTTTCCTCAGCGCTAGGCATGGCCAGGTGCGGGATACTAGGTGCTAGATTATACGCATAGCGACTAAAAACTCGGAGAATCCTCACGCATGGCAACGCATTCGCAAGCACACCTCAATGAAACCGACGCACAAGAAACGCAAGAATGGCTAGAAGCCCTCAGTGCCGTCATTGAGAATGAAGGGCCAGAGCGCGCCCACTTCCTGCTGGAAGCAATGATTGATCAGGCCCGCCGTTCCGGCGGCCATTTGCCTTATAAGGCAACCACCTCTTACGTCAATACCATCCCCACCCACTTGCAGGGCAAACTGCAAGGAGACCCGGAGATGGAGCGCCGTGTACGCGCACTGATTCGCTGGAATGCGATCATGACCGTGTTGCGTGCCAACGAAAAATCGCCAGGGATTGGCGGCCATATTGCCAGCTTCCAGTCAGCAGCAACGCTATACGATGTAGGTTTTAACCACTTTTTCCGCGCTGCCAACGAAAGCTTTGGCGGCGACTGTATTTACTTCCAGGGCCACTCCTCACCAGGCGTGTATGCGCGTGCTTTCCTTGAGGGCCGTATCTCTGAAGAACAAATGGACAACTTCCGCCAGGAAACTGGTGGCAATGGCCTGTCCAGCTACCCTCACCCTTGGTTGATGCCTGATTTCTGGCAGTTCCCAACCGTATCTATGGGCCTGGGCCCATTGGCTGGTATTTATCAGGCACGTTTCCTCAAATACCTGCATAACCGCGGCATTGCTGATACGGCTGACCGTAAAGTATGGGTATTCTGCGGTGACGGCGAGATGGACGAACCGGAATCACAAGGCGCGATTTCACTGGCTGCACGCGAAGGCCTGGATAACCTGATTTTTGTCATTAACTGTAACTTGCAACGCCTGGATGGCCCGGTGCGCGGCAACGGCAAAATTATCCAGGAACTCGAATCCAACTTCCGCGGTGCGGGCTGGAACGCGATCAAGGTCATCTGGGGCTCCTACTGGGATCCACTGCTGGCCATGGACAAAGACGGCATTCTGCGCAAACGTATGGAAGAATGTGTGGACGGCGAATACCAGAACTTCAAACAAAAAGGTGGCGCGTACACACGTGAGCACTTCTTTGGCAAATATCCTGAGCTGCGTGAAATGGTCGCGGCCATGTCAGATGCTGATATCTGGCGCCTGAACCGTGGCGGCCACGATCCACACAAAGTATTTGCAGCTTACCAGTCTGCAGTGAACCACAAGGGTCAACCTACCGTTATCCTGGCTAAAACCGTTAAAGGCTATGGCATGGGTGAAGCTGGTGAAGGCCAGAACACCACGCACCAGCAAAAAAGCATGGATATCGCCTCACTGAAAGCGTTCCGTGACCGCTTTGACTTGCCATTGACTGACGAGCAAGTAGAAAACCTGTCTTACTACCGTCCGGCCGAAGACAGCCCGGAAATCAAATACATGATGGAACGCCGCTCTGCTTTGGGTGGCTTTGTGCCTAGCCGTCGCCGTAAAGGTAACGAGTTGACCGTGCCTGAACTATCTGCATTTGAAAACATGCTGGGTGCCACCGGTGAGCGTGAAATTTCGACCACCATGGCCTTTGTGCGTATTCTGTCTACACTGGTACGTGACAAGCAAGTCGGTAAATATGTGGTGCCTATCGTGCCAGACGAAGCGCGTACCTTCGGTATGGAGGGCATGTTCCGTCAATTAGGTATTTACTCTTCTGTCGGCCAGTTGTACGAGCCACAAGACTCTGACCAGGTGATGTTCTACAAAGAATCTCAAAGTGGCCAGATTCTGGAAGAAGGCATTAACGAAGCTGGCTCTTTCGCCAGCTGGCTGGCGGCCGCGACGTCTTACAGCGTCACCGGCACGCAAATGATTCCGTTCTATATTTACTACTCCATGTTTGGTTTCCAGCGGATTGGCGACTTTGCCTGGGCCGCCGGTGACAGCCGCGCACGCGGCTTCTTGCTGGGTGCCACCGCAGGCCGTACCACTTTGAACGGTGAAGGTTTGCAGCACGAAGATGGCCATAGCCACCTGATGTCCGCCACGATTCCAAACTGCGTGTCTTATGACCCAACGTTTGCTTACGAGCTGGCCGTGATCATTCAGGAAGGCATGCGCCGCATGGTGCAAAACCAGGAGGATGTGTATTACTACATCACCCTGATGAACGAAAACTACACTCATCCTGCCATGCCGGAAGGCAGTGCTGAGGGCATCCTCAAAGGCATGTATAGCTTCAGCAAGTCCAAAGCCAAAGGTCCTAAGGTTCAGTTAATGGGTTCCGGTGTGATTCTGCGTGAAGTGATTGCTGCCGCTGAATTGCTGGAAAAAGACTGGGGCGTGTCTGCTGACGTGTGGAGCGTGACCAGCTTTACCGAGTTGCGCCGCGATGGTATTGATGCCGAGCGTCACAACCTGCTGAACCCGGAAGCCAAGCCTAAGCTAAGCTACGTTGCTCAAGCCTTGGCAAAAGCTGAAGGCCCGGTGATTGCGTCCACTGACTATATGCGTTCGTTTGCTGACCAGATCCACAACTATGTCCCTAATCGCTTTGTCGCACTGGGCACCGATGGTTATGGCCGTTCTGACTCACGTGAAGCACTACGCAGCTTCTTTGAAGTTGACCGCTACTACGTGGTACTGGCCGCACTGAAAGCCTTGGCGGATGACGGCAAGCTGCCAGCAAGCAAAGCGACCGAAGCGATCAAAAAATATAATATCGACATTACTCGTGCCAACCCGGCCACGATCTAAGGTCACGACATAAGGAAAGTATAGAATATGTCTATCAAAGAAGTACTGGTGCCGGATATCGGCAACTTTGACAGCGTCGACGTGATTGAAGTCCTGGTCAGCGTGGGTGACACCGTGGCCAAAGAAGACTCGCTGATTACCGTGGAGTCTGACAAAGCCTCCATGGACATCCCTTCTTCATTGGCTGGGGTGGTCAAAGAGATTCATATCAACGTTGGCGACAAAACCAAGCAAGGCGCGCTGATTCTAACGCTGGATACCACTGCCGAAGCAGCACCGGCTGAGAAAGTCGCCCCGCAACCAACGGCCACGCCAGTCGTGGCAACGGTCAAGGTTGATGAAAAAACAGTGGCTATTCCTGAGCCAACACGCCCGGTGGCCGAAGTGCCGCAAGTAGTGCAACCGCAAGCGACCCCGAACCCGGTCGCAGCCAGCAGTGTTGCCAGCAGCGGCAAACTGGCGCATGCCAGCCCTTCTGTGCGTAAGTTTGCACGTGAGCTTGGCGTTAACTTGTCACTGGTCAAAGCCAACGGCCCGAAAAACCGCATTCTACAAGCGGATGTACAAGCCTACGTTAAAGGCGAGCTGTCCAAGCCACGTTCTGAAAACATGGGCGTGGGTGGCGGTTTGAGCACCTTGCCAATGCCAGTGATCGATTTCAGCCAGTTTGGCAGCATCGAAAACAAACCACTGTCACGCATCAAGAAATTGTCCGGTGCCAACCTGCACCGTAACTGGGTGACCGCACCGCACGTCACACAGTTTGATGAAGCCGACATTACCGACCTGGAAGACTTCCGTAAGTCTATGCTGGCCGAAGCAGAAAAACGTGGCGTCAAACTGACCTTGCTGGCTTTCCTGATGAAAGCGGTGGTCAACGCATTGCGTACCTACCCTAACTTTAACGCGTCACTGTCACCAGAAGGTGATAGCCTGATTCTCAAGCAGTATTACAACATCGGCTTCGCCTGCGACACGCCAGATGGCCTGGTAGTACCAGTGGTGCGTGATGTGAACCAGAAAGACGTGATGGATATCGCACGCGACCTGGCTGACCTGTCTGCCAAAGCACGCGAACGCAAGCTGAAAGTAGAAGAAATGCAAGGCGGCTGCTTTACCATTTCCAGCCTGGGCGGTATCGGCGGCACCATGTTCACGCCTATCATCAATTGCCCTGAAGTGGCGATTTTAGGCGTCTCGCGTGCGGCCATGCAGCCTGTCTACAACAAAGACACCGGCGGCTTTGACCCACGCCTGATCATGCCACTTTCACTTTCTTACGATCACCGCGTGATCGACGGTGCAGACGGTGCAAGATTCACCAGCCACCTGCGAGTGATGCTGAGTGATGTGAGAAGGTTGTTACTCTAAGCTGCAATATCAAACAAAGGGCGCTGATGGCGCCCTTTGTTTTCATATCAGTTGTTCGTGCTGCATAAAGTCACCAGATTCAATCAGTCGCTTATTGTCCAGAGGCCATTGATACAGGTAAATCCACACCTGTTCCAATACGCGACCATCTACGGCAAGTATCTGCGTGTGAAGCCGTTGATACTCCGCAGGCTGCCGATGTCGGGCACTACACGCCTCATAATCATCCAGCACAGCCAGCGTGCTTTGCGCATCATGCAAACGGTAAACCTCCCCATAGACGCGGTCATCAGCACAGTCAGAGGCAATCACACCAGGGTAATAGCTGATCTGGTACATCAGGCCTTGAAACCAGCCTCCAGTGACGAATTCAGCATGCGTAGAAAGATAAGCAGCCATTGCGTTTGCGTTACCTTGGCGCAAGGTGCCATAGACAAATAACAAATCGCCAAATAACAAATCAAGCATGGTGATTAAAACAATGTGAGTTGCGGGCTGTTTGACGACTGCCGCCAGGCATCCGGCACCTTAAACAAATCGGTACGGAAGCCCAACCTTTCGCCTGACATGCCCAGCTTCTGGCAACTGAGTTTGAAACGATGTGCCAGCAAATCGGCAAACATGCCTTCGCCACGCATGCGTTGACCAAACCCGCTTTGGTAGGTTTTGCCGCCACGGCTTTGCTTCACAAGACTCATGACATGGCTGGCTTTGAGCGGAAAATACTGTTGCAACCATTGCTCAAACAAACCGCTTAACTCATGCGGTAAGCGCAGAAACACATAACCTGCTTTTCTGGCACCCGCTTGATGTGCTTGTTGCAGGATCTGCTCCATATCGCAATCGGTCAACGCCGGAATCACTGGTGCCACCATGACCCCCGTCGGAATACCTGCCTCGCTCAGACGGCGCAGGGTTTCAAAACGGCGTTCAGGCGCTGCCGCACGTGGTTCCAGTCGGCGCGCAATCTGTCTATCTAGTGTCGTGATGCTCAAGTAGATGCTGGCCAAACCTTTGGCGGCCATGGGGGCGATTAAATCGATATCCCGCTCGACCAGCGACGATTTGGTCACCAGACTGAATGGGTGATTCGCCTCAGCCAGCACTTGAATGATCTTTCGCGTCAACTGATATTCACGCTCAATCGGCTGGTAGCTATCCGTATTCATGCCGAGTGCGATGGGCGCACATTGATACTTGGCATGCGCCAGCTCTTTTTTGAGCAACTCGGCGGCATCCGCTTTCATCAGTAAGCGCGATTCGAAGTCCAGCCCGGGCGACAAGCCTAAATAAGCATGCGTAGGACGTGCGTAGCAATAAATACAGCCATGCTCACAGCCCCGGTAATGGTTGAGGGTACGATCAAAAGGCAAATCAGGCGACTGGATGTAGTTGATGACTGTTTTCGCGGCATCCAGCATGACTTCGGTGCGTAATGGCGGGGCATCCTCATCAAGCGTTCCCCACCCATCGTCAACGGCCACACGGGCGTGTGGGTCAAAGCGGCTGACCTGGTTGCTGTGTGCCGCCCGCCCCTTATAGATCAAGGGCTTTTCCACCTGATCAGGTGGAAAAGCGTCATGACTTACTTCCCTTCCGATATCCATTGACATGCCAGCGCACTCCAGTACGGCAGCGATTGCAGAGCCAGCATGGACACCCATAATTGCGCATCCAGATTGCTAAAGCCTCGTGCATACAACATGGCTGCGCCCGCCATAATCAGCGATACCAGAATCAACAGTTCTTCTTTAATCGGATCTATAAGTTGCCAGTTGCTGAGCTTGGCTTTAGTTTTGTTGGTCACCACAAACACCCCAGCCTTGTGCGTCAGGCCGTTGATAATGCCTCTGGCAATCGCGTGTGACAAGCCAAGGCTGGCCAGTGAAGCGCCAAAAATATCCGTCCAGCTGCAATGCATGGTTTTGCGGTACAGCACGGGCCCCAGAATCGCCTTGATCGCCAGGAAACACAGGATAGGCACAATCATGACCACCACAGGCAGGCTAAAGTATTTAGGAAACGCCAGCATAGCAATGGTCCAGCCGATAGAACCAATGGTGAATACCAGTTGCAAGGCTTCACCAAACCAGCCAAACCAGCCGGTGAGAAAGTGATAACGCTGGCTGAAATTCAACGATGACTTGCCCAGTAATTTAGGCATATGGTGCTTAAGAATCTGCATGGCACCAAACGCCCAGCGGTTACGTTGTGATTTAAGCGCCTTGAAGTTGGCTGGTGTCAGGCCACGACCAAAAGTTTCATCAATGTAGCGCAGCTCCATATTGTTCTCGAGCAAGCGCAAACCAAGTTCAGTATCCTCACAAATACACCATTCTGACCAGCCACCCAGTGTTTGCAGTGATTCACGGCGAATCAAAGTCATGGTGCCGTGTTGAATCAAGGCATTACGTTCATGCCTATGGTGCATGCCAATACGGAAAAAGCCTTCAAACTCCCAGTTACACATGCGGTGGAAAAAGTGATTTTCCCATTCGCGGTGTGCTTGTGGCGCTTGTACTACTGCGACTTGCGACTCCTGGAAGTGTGGCACCAGGTCAGACAGCCAGTCCGGGGTCACTACGTAGTCGGCATCCACCACGCCGACCACTTTTGCATCAGGGTGCGTTTTATCCAAAGCAAAATTCAATGCCCCGGCTTTAAAGCCAGGCCAGGAAGGCAGATGGTAGAAATGGAAATTATCCGGCATGGTCGCCATATACGTTTCCAGCGGCTTCCACTTGGCTTCATCTTTGGTGTTGTTATCCACCACAATCACTTCATAGTGCGTGTAATTCAGGTGACGCAGGCTATCAATGGTGGCAATCACCATCTCCGGCGGTTCGTTGTAGCAGGCCAGGTGGATAGACACGAACAGTTCCTGGTCTGCTGGCAGGGCTTGCGCGCGCTTAAACAGGCGACGCCAGGCAGGTTTAAACATCACCTCGCTGAACTCGGCGGCATAAATCATCAGCACCATAGAGGTCAATGCAATGCCCAGGATCAGGCCAATCAGCACCACGAAATCACGCAGGGTGTAGTAATAATCACCAGGCAAGTTCCAGGCAATGGTGAGGGTGGTAATACATGCCTGGAACAACACGGCCATCGACAACACACCGCCTATGCCCCAGTGTTTGAAACGCCATGCAATTAACATGAGTGGAATAAAGGCCAGCAAGCTAGACCAGGTCGCTTTCGCAATCCAGCGCGTATTTGGCGGTACAGCACCTTGCAGCGAATACTTCTGGTGACGGTCGGCGTTATACATGCCCCAATACGCGCCAGCCCAACCTTCCAGTGCCACTTTCCAGGGTTGGTCAAACGCTTCCATCAGGTAAAAATCAAGGTCTTCAATTGAATTACGCGCCAGAAACTCGCGAATAAAACGCGCCTGATTGACTTCACTGGCAACAGAGGCGCCAATAGCCGGGCCGCGGCTAGGCCAGCCCACCTCGGTAATCACGATTTTTTTACGCGGGTAAGCCTGCATGAGCTGGTTGTAACGCTCGATGGTGTATTGCACGGCTTTTTCCACTGGCACACCCTCGTGGTATGGCAGCAAATGCACGGCGATATAATCCACATGCTTCACCAACTCAGGATGCTTGAGCCAAACGTGCCATGGTTCAGCCGTTGAAACCGGCACATTGCTATGCTCCCTGACAAAATCCAGGTAACCCATCAGCGACTGCACTGGCAAATCATTACGCAGTAAGGCTTCGTTACCCACAATCACGCGATCAATATTGCTGTAGTTCTCCAGCTTTTCCAGCAAGGCAGAGATCTCGCGGGTGTTTTTCTGGTTATCGGTATCAATCCAGGCACCTGCAATCACGTTCATATTGCGTCTGGCGGCCAGCGGCACAACCTCATTCAAATCCAGCGACGAATACATGCGGATATGACGCGTGTGCTTGTGCATCAAATCCAGGTCCTCCGCCAACTCGGCCGTGCTTGGGTGCTGCCCATCAAGCGGGCTTTGATTGCCACGGTAGCCTGAATAAGCAAATCCATTGACTGCTGGTTTCACATTGATCAGCGGCAATGCACGGTTGGCCAAGGCCCACAGGCCGAAATGCAACGCCGAAAACAGGATGGCAAACACCAACCCGGGTACCAGTTTTTTAAACCAAGAAACGATCACTTCTCACTCTTTCCATCATGTCTGATGTATTTATTTAAACTTTTATTGGCTAAGCTGCACACTTCTGGCAGGCAACAAAAACAGTGCCACACCACATGCTGCACACCACCACCAGGCAATCACATTGCCAGGTTCCGTCATGGCCACCGCAATTGCCATATTGGCCGCAATCACCACCATCACTGTTGTCAGCCAAATGCCCACCATCGGCAAAGGTGCCTGTGTGCTAGCACGCAAAGGCGTTGTGATGATAGAAATAGCGATCATCACCAATGGCAAGCCAACCAGGATCAGCGGAAAATCAAGATAACGCCCATTGATCGCCAGCCCGGCGCTGGTCAACAAAAATGCCAGCGCCAGCAAGCGCAATAATGATTGCTCGATGCAAGGCTTGATGCCCAAACCCAGCCATTGCCGCAATTGCATCAGCACTAATGTCCAGCCCAGTAATACCAGGCCACCTAACATGGCATACTCGGCGCTATTGCGTGCGGCCAACTGCACATACCCCACCTGCAAATAAGCATGCAAGCCAACCACACCGCCAGTAAACGCCAGCAACAGCATTTGGTTTACAGGCACGCGCTTGTATTGTCCCCAGGCAACGGCTGCTACGGCAAGTACCAAAGCCAGCAGGTAAGGTTTAAAGCCATCGGCGCGCTCTGCTACAGGGCCTTGCAGATTAAATTTAGGCTGTAAATCCGTATCCAGCACGCCCCAATAACCGCCAACTGTGCCTTCAAGCTCGCGCTTCCATGGCTGATCAACCGCTTCAATCACGTTGTACTGCCAATGATTGACGTGCGCCGCTTGTAAAAACTCACGCATATAGCGTGCCTGATTGATCGCACTCGGCTTGGACCAGAAGCGCTGACGCCCTTGTGATGGCCAGCCAGTCTCGCCAATCAAAATTGGCTTTTTAAACACAGTGCCCAAGTGGCCCATGACAGACGCCGTATGCGCAACCGCCTGCTCAATCGCCACTGGCTTGTCTTCCCAATAAGGCAAAATATGCACGGTCACAAAGTCGACATCCTGCTCCAGCGTGGGATGCTTGAGCCAAAACTCCCAGACGTCAGCGTAAGTGACAGGGGCCTTGGTATTGGCTTTGGCCCATTGCAGATATTCATGCATTTTCGGCTCGGTTTGTTCACCGCGCAGCAACACTTCATTACCAACCACCAGGCCACGCACGGTATCAGGGTATTGGTTAGCCTGTTGCACTGCCAATTGCAATTCAGACTGGTTCAGCGCATCCACCCAGCCAATCCAAACTCCAAGAATGACCTTCATGCCCAATTTTTGCGCCGCTTTTGGCACGTAATCCAGCCCCTGGCCAACCGAATAAGTACGCACACAGCGCGTGACTTTAGACAGTGCCTGCAAATCTTGCTCAATCTGCAGCGGATCAACAAAGCTGTCTTTAATCGTAGGATTCATGCCCGGTTTGTAGTACGGCGCATAAGAAACGCATTGTAATGGCAACGCCTCGGCGGCCACCTCTACCAGCTCTTGCGGCTGTTGCAGGCGCCAGAGGTAAAAGATCGACCCGATCAGGAACAGGGTCAGCCAGACAATCGGTGAAATTCGAGATAACAAACGCTGCAACATGATCCCCTGAAACGGAATTCCTTAAAAAATAGCTTGCATTCTCTCACAAATAGTACCGGGATGCGTCCTACAAACCCTGATAAAACCTCAGAAATATTCCAAAAGAGACTTGGTAAATTAGGCAATTGGACTTATGATGAAACGTATTTAAAAGTCGCGTTAAAAACATCGGCTTTTAAAGAATTTCACGCCAAAATAATCATCTCAGAAGTCATATGAACGTTAAATCCTGCTTGACCACACTCGTGTTGCTCTCATCCTTTTCTGTGCCAGCATTTGCGGCGCCTGTTGCCAGCCTGGACTACAGCGGCGAATATCTCTGCAAAGGCAACAATGTCACCGTCGGTGACTATGAAGTAACCATTTATTTGAAAAAGAATCGACGCAACAGCACGTCGCAAGTGTCCGTATACGATCTGGCAACCCACACCGAAAACAAGCAAAGCTATACCGGACAAGCCATTACACGTGGCAAACAACTGGCCATGACGTTTAAACTGTCTGATGCCAAATATGCCGAGTTCTCCACTGGAATGGGCCAATTCACCAAAGTTGGCAAAAATGGCTGGACCTTCAAAAACGATTATTACGAACCAGATGACACAGGCGGCAACTACGGCCATGAAACCTGCACCATGAAACCGGCGCCAGTCGCCCACCCTGCGAGCGGCGCAACTAGCAGACATTAGGATGTGTAGACAGCCTGAAAGTGATCTTGTTCTTTTGGTGATAAAATAGCAAAACTAATCGGAATATAAGGTTTTCATGAGTCAAATGGTTGAAATATTGGTGCCGGATATCGGCAATTTTGACAGCGTCGATGTCATCGAAGTGCTGGTGGCCGTGGGTGACACCATCGCCAAAGAGGATTCACTGATCACGGTAGAATCTGATAAAGCCTCCATGGACATCCCCTCTTCACACGCGGGTGTCGTTAAAGAACTCAAAGTTGCAGTCGGTGACAAGGTCGCCAAAGGCAGCCTGATTTTAGTGGTAGAAAGTGCCCAGGCCGCGACAGCTGAATCGAAGCCTGCAGCCGTGGAGGCAACTGCCGCCCCAGTAGCACAAACAAGCGCACCTGTTGCACCCGCTCCAGCGGCAGCAACAGGCAACAATGACGTAAGCTGTCAGGTCATGGTGCTCGGTTCAGGCCCAGGCGGCTATACCGCCGCTTTCCGTGCGGCGGACTTAGGCTTGAAAGTCGTGCTGGTTGAGCGCTATCCGACCCTGGGCGGTGTGTGCCTGAACGTTGGCTGCATTCCATCCAAGGCCCTGTTGCATACTGCAAAAGTGATTACCGAAGCCGAGGAAACCGAACATCACGGCCTAAGTTTCGGCCAACCGAACATCGACCTCGACAAACTGCGTAACTGGAAAGCCAACGACGTGGTCGGCAAGCTCACTGGCGGCCTTGCACAAATGGCTAAAATGCGTGGTGTGACTGTCGTCAGTGGCGTTGGTAAATTTACCAGCCCTCACCAGATTGCGGTGACTGCCACCGATGGCAACGTCACCCTGGTTGGCTTTGAACATGCCATTATTGCGGCAGGCTCACAAGCGACTAAATTCCCTGGCGCGCCAGAAGACGAACGCATTATGGACTCAACTGGCGCACTCGCATTGGCTGATGTCCCCAAACGCATGCTGGTGATTGGCGGCGGCATTATCGGCCTGGAAATGGGCACGGTGTATGACGCACTGGGCAGCAAGGTCAGTGTGGTCGAGTTTATGGACGGCCTGATTCCAGGTGCAGACCGTGACTTGGTGCGCCCATTGCAAAAGCGTATGGAAAAACGTTTCGAAAGTATTTTAGTCTCGACCAAAGTGTCTAAACTGGAAGCCAAAGCAGACGGTATTTATGTTGACTTTGAAGGCGCCAACGCGCCGAAAGAAACACAGAAATACGACCGCGTTCTGGTTTCCATTGGCCGCCGTCCAAACGGTAAGAACATCGGTGCAGAAAACGCAGGTGTGATTGTGGATGAGCGTGGCTTTATTACCGTCGACAAACAAATGCGCACCAATGTGCCTCACATTTTCGCCATTGGCGACATTGTCGGCCAACCCATGCTGGCACACAAAGCGACGCATGAAGCCAAAGTGGCTGCTGAAGTGATTGCTGGTCATAAAGTTGAATTTGTTGCCAGCGTGATTCCATCCGTCGCTTACACCGACCCTGAAATCGCCTGGGTGGGCTTAACCGAAACAGAAGCTAAGGCCAAAGGCATTGAGATCGAAAAAGCCAGCTTCCCATGGGCAGCCAGTGGTCGTGCGTTATCGATTGCGCGTACCGAAGGCGCCACCAAGTTGATTTTTGATAAAGACACGCATCGCGTCATCGGCGCTGGCATTGTCGGCATCAACGCCGGTGAATTGCTTGCTGAAGCTGTACTGGCGATTGAAATGGGCGCGGACGCGCATGACCTGGGCCTGACAATTCACGCCCACCCTACGCTGTCTGAAACTGTTTGCTTTGCCGCAGAGCTTAAAGAAGGCACCATTACCGATATGTTGCCGCCGAAAAAGCGTTAACTTTCATATCGTTGTACAACAAAAAGCCCGCAATTGCGGGCTTTTTGTTTGAGTCATTCCATGATTACTGGCAAGGAATCTCTTTTAATACGCTATCCGGAAAATGCGAGCGGGATTTCTGCAAACTGGCGAACTGTTGTGGTGACACTTGCTGTAGCTTGATGACCGCCTGCCCGCCATTGCGCGTCGCCTTAATCAATAGTTTCACGCCCTTATTTTTCAGGTCGGCCATGAGTTTGTCTGCCAGTTTTTCATCACGGAATACGCCAAATGAGATGGCGTTACGCCATTTAGGATCGTCCTGCACAATAAAGAAATCTTCAACGCCCAGTTTGCGCAATTCATCAGCTTTGGTTTGTGCAGCTTCTGCGGTGGCCAAAGGTGGCTTGTAAATCCAGTAGCGCACGCTCTCCTGGCCGCTGCTGGTCATATTGGTTTGCGTTTTAATACTCATCTGCTGTGCCAAACTGGCGGCTTCAGTCACACGCGCCATATTAAATCCGCTCCACTCGTAACACGCAGTTTGGACTGCCGCATGTGTTTCCGCTGGCTTGACCAGAGGAGTTTTGTCGGCAGGCAGCTTCTCTGCAGGCTTGGTTTCGGAAGGCCTGGCTTCAGTGGACTTAGTTTCGACAGGTTTTGCCTCAGCGACTTTGTTGGCTTCTGGCGCTTTGATGTCTGCTTTGGATAAATTAGGCGCCATGACCGGTGAGTTGCTTGCCGCAACTGCCTCAGGCTGTAAAACAGGCTCAGGAGTAGATGCCACCGCCACCGTACGCTTGGGATAAGATGCCAATGCTTGTGCACTGAGTAATTTTATCTGTTCGGGATGTATCTCAGGCTTAAGGCTGCTGACTGCCGAAAGCGATGCGTCGCGCTTAAAATAAGCAAACACTGCCACGTTGGCTAACAGCAATATCCAGAATAGTCTTTTCATTATTGTGCGCTTTTCATTCGTCTGTATTTTTAGCCAGGCAGGCCAACCCCTTTAAAACCAGATTATCCACAATAATCGCCTGCGCTGACAATGTACCCGGCAAATATTGATGTAATAACGGTGCATCACCGCCAGTGAGTACCAATAAAGGCACTGAATCGACCAAAGCTAACATGCGCTCAAACTGTGCAGAGACTGAAGCCGCCAATGCCTGCAAGCAACCCAGCCACATTGCCTGCCGGCTTTCTTGTGCAAAGCCTGGCAGCGCATCACGTTCAAGGGGATAAGCATAATCCAGTTGCGCCGCCCCTTGCTGCAAACTTTGCCACATCAAACGCAAACCTGGTTGTATGGTACCACCAGCAAACCTGGCCCCAGCCTTATTCACCACTAGCGCATCGATTGTCATCGCCGTCCCCGCAGTAACGATCAGGGTTGGCCGACCAAACTGCTGCCAAACAGCGAGCATGCTGCACCAGCGATCACTGCCCAGTTGCGAAGGCTGCTCATACGTATTTTGCACACTCAGCGCAGAAGCCTGTGATTGCACCAGATGCAATTTATCACCAAGTGCAGGTAAGCGTTGCAACCAATCTGACCCAGCCACATTGCTCAGCCAGACCTGCTCGGCCTGCTCAATCGCCTGCAACAACCGTTGTGCTTCCACATCCGCCTGCAACCACTGTTCATGCTCTAATGCATGCACCTGCCATACAGTGGATGCATGCGATGCATCCTCCGGGCACCAGGCCCATTTGGTGCGCGTATTGCCTGCGTCAATCAATAACTTCGCGTTCAATAACTTCACGCTGCACTCCGCACACTGATTTCACCGGCATTAAACCGTTGTTGGCCAGTCGCGGTTTCTACCAGCAAACTGCCTTCTTCGGCTACCCCGAGCACTTGGCCAGGAATCGTCTGGCCATTGGCCAGCAACAAATTGACCGACTGCTGATGAAATGCATGATATGTTGTCCACTCGCGTTGAAAATAGGCAAACCCTTGTTCAGCAAACTGGTTTAAGTGCATGGCAAGCTGGCTAAGGCAGCGTCCCAGCAATAGATTCGGGTCCAACGCCTGTGCAGATAACGCATTCAGACCTAACACCGGCTGATCAATATTCAGCCTCATCTCAGGCGCGATCTCCAGATTCAGGCCAATACCAATCACTGCTGCGCTTGGGCCTTCCATATCGCCTTGCAGCTCAATCAGAATACCGCCCAACTTGTGCCATTGTCCCTGATGCAGTACCAGCAAATCATTCGGCCATTTTAGCTGCACATCCGTCAGGCCCAATGTATGCAAGGCGCGCACCAGCGCCAGGCCAACCACCAGGCTAAGGCCAGACAAACCGGCAGCACCACACTGAAAGCGCCATAACAGTGAGAAGGTCACGCTACCACCCAACTGTGATACCCAGGTACGGCCACGGCGCCCACGCCCGGCGGTCTGGATATGGGCAGCGACACAAGTGGCGTGCGCGATTCCCCGTGCGCTTTCCTGCATTAAATAACGGTTGGTTGAATCCACCTGCGCCAGCACCTGCACATGAAACCACGGCGCATATTCGCCACAGGCCTGCACGATGGCATCCACATCCAGCAAAGTCACCGCCTTGGGCAGGCGGTAGCCGCGCCCACGCACGGAGAATACGGTAATGCCCAATGCTTCTACTGATTGAATCGCGTTATAAACAGTCGCCCGCGTCACGCCAAAGCGTTGCGCAAGCGTCTCGCCAGAATGAAACTTGCCATCGGCCAGTACAGCTAATATCGGGAATGCCAGTTTGTTCATCGAATGACTGTTTTAAGTGCATCAAGGGCTTTAATCATAGCCCGCAGTGTAGCATATCCGCCTTGTGCCGCCGGTCGATCAAGGCTTGAAATACAGTGCATTAAGCGTTTTGGGGCACAGCACGAAGCGTGTAAAATAGACATACTTTAGAAACTTCAAGAACCGCCATGTCGACAGAAAAAGAACCGATTCCAGCCGCCTCCAACTTTATCCGTGCCGTGATTGATAAAGACCTCGCAGAAAACAAGTACGCGAGCAAAAAATGGGCTGGCTCGCCAGGTGACGCCGCACACCAAGCCAGTGGCCAGGTAGACTTCGCTAAAATCCGCACCCGCTTTCCACCCGAGCCTAACGGTTACCTGCACATTGGTCATGCCAAATCGATCTTTTTAAACTTTGGCCTGGCACGTGATTACAACGGTGTTTGCCACTTGCGCTTTGACGATACCAACCCTGAGAAAGAAAGCCAGGAGTATGTAGACAGCATCTCTGACATGGTGCAATGGCTGGGCTTTGGCTGGGACAATGCCACGCCTGATGGCAACAAAGAAACGAATCTGTACTTTGCGTCAGATTATTTCAACGTGATGTACCAAGCGGCTGAAGCGCTGATCCAGCATGGCCACGCCTATGTGGATGAACAAAGCGCCGAGGATATGCGTATTAACCGTGGCACCCTGACCGAGCCTGGTAAAGATTCGCCGTTCCGCAGCCGCAGCATTGAAGACAACCTGCGTATTTTCCGCGAAATGCGTGATGGCAAACATGCTGATGGCAGCATGATTTTACGTGCCAAAATCGATATGGCCTCGCCTAACATCAATATGCGCGACCCGGCCATTTACCGTATCCGTCGTGCGCATCACCATAACACCGGTGACCAATGGTGCATCTACCCAATGTACACCTTCGCGCACCCGATTGAAGATGCGCTGGAGCAGATCACCCACTCCATCTGTACGCTGGAATTTGAAGACCAACGCCCATTCTACGACTGGCTGATGGCACGCCTGGTCGAAGCAAACCTGCTGGCCAACCCGGTGCCTTACCAGTATGAGTTTGCGCGTTTAAACCTGACTTATGTGGTGCTCTCCAAACGCAAACTGATTCAACTGGTGGAAGAAAAACATGTATCAGGCTGGGATGACCCACGCCTGCCAACGTTGGCAGGCGCGCGTCGTCGCGGCTACACGCCAGAAGGCTTTAAGCTGTTTACGGATCGTATTGGCGTCTCCAAGGCTGACTCCTGGATTGATTACAGCATCCTTGAAGACTGCATGCGCGAAGTGCTCAACGAATCCGCACCACGCAAAATCGGCGTGCTCGACCCAATCAAACTGGTCATCGACAATTATCCTGAAAGTCAGGAAGAAGACTGCTACGCACCTAACCATCCACAGAAACCGGATTTGGGTAAACGCGTGGTCAAACTTTCCAAAGAGCTATGGATTGAACGCGAAGACTTTATGGAAGAGCCAAGCAAAGGTTACTTCCGTCTGTTCCCGGGCAACATGGTGCGCCTGCGATATGGCTACGTGGTCAAATGCATCAGCTGTGAAAAAGATGCCGCAGGCAACGTCACTACCGTGCATTGCGAATACCTGCCAGACACCAAATCTGGCACACCGGGTTCAGACAGCGTCAAAGTCAAAGGCAACATCCACTGGGTGAGTGCTGCGCATGCCTACACCGCTGAAATTCGCCTGTATGACCGCCTGTTTAAAGACGCGCATCCGGGTAGCGGCGATAAAGACTTTCTGGATGACATTAACCCGAATTCAGTGACCACCATTACTGCGCAATTGGAACAAGGTGCGCAAGAAGCCAGTGCTGGCGACATTTACCAGTTTGAACGCCACGGTTATTTTGTCGCTGACAGAAAAGACAGTGTGCCTGGTAAACCGGTGTTTAACAGAACGGTAACATTGAAGGATACTTGGCAGAAATAATGGATAAAAACCAGCCCAATCATTTACCCGTCTCTCACAAGCGGGAATGCAGCCTGATTGAGCAAGCGTGGCTAAATATTGCCAAGCAACGCCTGGATGACATCCTTTCGAATAAAGTAAAAACCATCCCATGCGAAGTGGTTTTTGAAAGAATTAACCAACGTCTAGGCTGATGAAAAAAGTCATCATTATTGCAGGTCCAAACGGCGCAGGAAAAACTACCTTCGCTCGTGAATACCTGCCTAATGATTCATCAACGCCGACCTGATCGCAGCCGGGTTGGCGCCCTTTTCCCCTGAAACAGCGGCGGTTAAAGCGGCAAGACTCATGCTGAAAGAAATTGAGCTTAATGTAAAAGCTGGCAACAGCTTTGCCATTGAAACAACGCTTTCAGGAAAAACCTACGCAAAAGATATTCTCGCATGGAAAAAACTTGGCTATCACATCACGCTTGCTTTTCTAAGCCTGCCTGACCCAGAAATTGCGATAGCCAGGGTTGCCGCAAGAGTCGCCGCTGGTGGACACAACATACCAGAAGCCACTATCAGGCGTAGATTCAAAGCTGGCTTAGAAAACTTTCATCAGCTTTACAGCGCTCTAGCAAATTCATGGTCTTTGTATGACAATTCAGACGACCAACCTAAATTGATATCACGAGGTATTAATCTATGACCGAAAAAGAAAAGCTGATAGAAAAAGAGTTTAAAGATATTGATCAAGCACTACGGCGGGCAGCTCAAACAGCAAAAAAACTGGCAGAGAAAAATGGTACACCCTATGTTGTAGTCAGCTTTAAGAACAACACATTGCAAAATACTAAGAGCATTGATGACCAATAAGGGAAGTTAAGCTGCCACCCCATACGCACCAGGCTTAAAAGTGGCTACAAGGCTTTACAAAACTTATTTCCAATAATAATGAGGAACTCAAGGGAGAATAAGTGAAGATTATTTCAAAAGTGGAAATTAACTATTTCCGATCAATTTACAGCATAAGCCTCTTGCGCAACAACGATATTAACGTATTAATCGGCGGAAACGACTCCGGCAAATCTAACATTTTAAAAGCACTTAACCTTTTCTTTAATAACGAAACTGAACTGAACACTCCATTTAACTTTATCGAAGACTTATCGAGGCTACGGGAAAAAGAGGCAAGATCAGCAAAAGGTCGCGCATCTATTTGGATTAAAGTTACTTTTAATAATTTTCTCGGTTGGAAATCTCTTCCAGAGCAGTTTTCAATAAAAAGAACTTGGAATAGATATGAAGAATACCCTGTAGACACATACTCTGAAGACCTTCCCAGCACAACCATCGGCAGATTTTTAAACAGGCTATCTTTTCACTACATACCCGCTGTAAGAGGTAGGGATATTTTTAGTCACTATCTTAATGCGTTACATGATGCATTAATCGATGATGAAAAAGCTGGTTTTAGGGGTGCATCTGTCAACTTGCTTGATGCAATTAACTCAAGCACGAAAGACATGAGTGACAAGATAAATAAAGGACTGAACATCCAAAGCAGTATACAAGTACCAGAAGATCTTCGCGAACTTTTCTCAGCCCTTGATTTTTCAACGAAATTCTCTGGATACGACATACCATTGCAAAAGCGTGGAGATGGGATACAAGCTAGACACATACCATTTATTCTTGATTTTGTTGCACGCCACTCAAGCAAACAACACATATGGGCTTATGAAGAGCCTGAGAACTCCCTTGAACTGAGTAAAGCATTTGAGTTAGCAAGTGAGTTTTCGACAGACTTTTCAAAAGAAAATCAAATATTCTTGACTACACACTCTCCAGCATTTTATGACCTTTCAGGTCCAAATGTTAGTAAATGGCTTGTAAAACCTGAAGACTTCTACTCCACTGGAAATGAGCTACACACCAATGTAACAGAGATCCTCTCTGGACAAGAGGTTGATGAAAGTCTAGGTATAGCTGCGCTTATTGCAACCAGAGCTAAAGAGTTGTACATAAGAATTAATGATTTAAATGAAGCGCAACAAAAATTGCAAGACAAAATTGCATCTGTTGTAAAAGCTCAAGTGATTGTTGAAGGCCCAAGCGATAAAAGAATTTTGGAAATAGCTTTTGCGAAGCTATTTCCAAATGATGAATGTTTTTGTGAGTTTATTTCGGCAGAGGGTGCTGACAACCTTACTCACAATTTGAAAAGTTTCAAAACGATTGAGAAGAAATACCCATTTCCGATTATTGGACTATTTGATAATGACCAAAAAGGAAGGGCTGAAAGCAAACACTTTAATATGCACAAACTTGTAGCGAACGATCAATTTAGAGAGATAAGCGCTGATAAGAAAATATACAGTGGAATGCTTCCAATCATGCCCGCACTAGAGAATGTGGCGGATGAGTGCAAAATGAAATCTGGATTTGTATTCCAAATACCATTGACCATTGAATTTATGTTTCCACAAGATGTCATTAAAAAAGCGATTGAGGCTCAGAAATTAGTACTTAATGAAACCAAATATACAGCCAAGCATACATCAGGTATCCAGTACCCAGTGAACTTAACAGAGGAATGTAAAAAGCATTTACCAGAAGACTACCATTATCTAGCGTATGAAATCGATGAGTCTTATAAAGTAAGATTCTCAGAATGGGTACTCACACTAGAAGCAGAAGCTTTTGTACAGTTCAAACCACTTTTGGAAAATTTAAAATTTCTTTGTGATTAGTTTGTCAGCACATTAAATTAACCCACAAAAATCTCAATCAAAAAGTTTGTAGCAAATTAAACTCATGAAACCTATTGAAGTTAGCCATATAGCGCGCCTCCTCAACCACGGCCCCACTACGCTCATCACCTCATCCCATGCCGACAAGCGCAATATCATGGCTGCGGCTTGGGTGTGCGCGCTGGATTTTAATCCCGCCAAAGTCACAGTGGTAATCGATAGTAAAACCTATACGCGTGAGTTGATGGAAGCAGAAGGTACGTTTGCCATTAACCTGCCCTGCGTACAGCAGATTGAGATGGTGAAACAAGTAGGTGCAATCAGTGGCCGCGATTTGCCTGGCACAGATAAGTTTGCTGAATACGGCATAGCAACATTTGCTGCACACAAAATCAGTGCGCCATTAGTAGAGGGCTGTGTGGGATGGCTGGAATGCAAAATCATCTCTGAGCCACACAACCAGAATACTTACGATTTATTTATCGCCGAAGTCGTGGCGGCGCATGCCGACGAACGCGTGTTTTCCGAAGGCCGCTGGCACTTTGATGACCATGATGCATTACGCACGGTGCACCATATTGCCGGTGGCGTATTTTTTGCCACAGGCCAGCAATGTTAGCGCTGTAATCTCATCACCCAACCTTCAAAAAGCCCTGCCGTGTTTGCAGGGCTTTTTCATTTTCAGACAATTCCTACAAGCAGAAAATAAACTTACCTGCCATGAAGGTGTCAGGTTTAACAGAGCTTTTTAATGTGTAAGCGTGTGACATAAGCACGGCTCAGGCAGCAAACACCGCTGTCAATCTGACGATCGCACCTTCGCATACAGTCTTTGGCAAGTAAGCCAGTGGCGTCCTTGTCTACCCTACCTTCATAAGCAGTCAGGTAACTATGCGCGCAAAACTTGAACAAAAAACAGATCAGTTATATGTACTCCTTATCAGTGTCCACGGACTGATCAGGGGCGAAGCACTTGAACTGGGTGTCGATGCCGATACCGGCGGCCAGTGTACTTATGTGCTGGATTTAGCCAAAGCGCTGGCTGAACACCCTGAAGTGGGCAAAGTCGATTTGATGACACGCCTGATTGAAGACCCACAGGTACCGCCAGACTATGCCCAGGCTGAAGAAAAACTGAGTGATCATGCCCGCATTATTCGTTTCCCATGTGGCCCCAAGCGCTATATGCGCAAGGAGACCTTGTGGCCGCACCTGGACCAGATGGTGGATCGCTGCCTGCATTATTTGCGCCAGCAAGGTCGCTTGCCGGACGTGATTCACTCGCATTATGCCGATGCCGGATACGTCGGCCGCCAGCTCTCCATGTTGCTGGGTATTCCGCAAATTCACACGGGGCATTCGCTGGGTAAACCCAAACAGGAGAAATTACTCTCCAGTGGCCGCAAAGCCACCAATATTGAAAAGCAATTTAACTTTGAGCGGCGCATTGCCGAAGAGGAAGCGCTGATACAACACGCCTCCATGATCGTGACCAGTACGCGCCAGGAGGTTGAACTGCAATATGGCATGTATGCGCAACCAGACGCTAAAAAATTCAGAGTTATCCCGCCAGGCACCGATACCTCTCGCTTTTCACCACCAGGCAGGCGGCCGATTGCAAACAGCGTAGAGCAAAGCATCGCACGCTTTTTAGAGCATCCTAAAAAGCCGATGATTCTATGTATCTGCCGACCCGAAATGCGTAAAAACATCCAGGGCCTGATTGCGGCTTATGGCAATCACCCTGCCCTGCAAAAACGCGCCAATCTGGTACTGGTGGCTGGTAGCCGTGACAATATCCGAAATCTCGAAAAGTCGCAGGCAGCAGTACTCAATGAGTTGCTGCTGGATATTGACACTTATGATTTGTGGGGCAAAGTGGCAATCCCCAAAAGTCATGCACAGGAAGAGGTGCCTGAACTTTACCGCCTGGCCGCCAAGAGCCGAGGTATGTTCATTAATGCCGCGTTTACCGAACCGTTCGGACTGACCTTGCTGGAAGCCGCCGCCTGCGGCTTGCCGGTGATTGCGCCTGACGATGGCGGGCCGCGTGACATTCTGGCAAATTGCCATCACGGGTTACTGGTGGATACACTCGATAGCGATGCCATTGGCGAAGCGTTGTTATCGGCGCTGACGGACAAGCCACGCTGGCGAAAATGGTCTAAGAGCGGCGTGATCAATGTCAAACGCCATTACACCTGGGCCGGCCACGTCAACAAATACGTTAAAGAAGTCCGCGCTTTATTGCGCAAGCAACGTAAAAACCTGCGCAAACAACAGATCGCGTTGCACAGCGGCAAATCTGCGATTCCATTGGCGCAGCATGCGTTTATCACCGATATCGATAATACCTTGCTTGGTCAGCGTGACGGACAAGAGGCTTTGGTGGAGTGGTTAATCGACAATGTCGGCTATACCATTTTTGGCATCGCCACCGGTCGCCCGCTAGAGAGTGCCATTGATATATTGCGCAAAAATCGCATCCCGATTCCCGATGTGCTGATCACCTCAGTCGGCTCCGAAATTCACTATGGTATACGCCGTATTCCGGACATCGGCTGGGCGAATCATATCCGCCACCTGTGGCGGCGCGACGATGTGGTCAAGGCCATGCAAGAGATTCCAGGCATACGTTTGCAAGCTGCTGACAACCAGCGCGAATTCAAAATCTCTTATCTGGTGGACTCACAAATCATGCCCGCGGTAGAAAAAATCAGCCAGCATTTGCATGCGCGTGGCTTGCATGCACAGATCATCTATTCCCACGGTGAGTTTCTCGATCTGTTACCGATACGCGCTTCCAAAGGGCACGCCATCCGCTACCTGTCATATAAATGGGGGCTGCCATTGGCCAGTTTCCTGGTCTCGGGTGATTCTGGCAATGACATCGAAATGCTGGTGGGCGACACCATGGCGGTGGTGGTTGGCAATTACAGTGAAGACCTCACCCACCTCAAAGGGGTGCCGCGCATTTATTTCGCCCAGGCCCAATATGCACATGGCATTTTAGAGGGCATGCAACATTACAAATTTGGCGTCGCCGCTAATAAAGCCCCAAAACCTACGCCTGAACAAGCCGCCATGGAGGATGCTTAATTATGTATGAGCAAATCTCGCATTCTTTGCTGAATGACATCCTGACACAATGTAAACAACCCAAAGGCGAAGATTGGCAGCATTTTTATACACGGCTGGGCGCCAACTTTTATGCGATTCACTCGCTGTTTCAACACTTATATGGCCAGCGCGAAGACTTTAAAGCCCAACTGGGCAGGCTGGTCACCGTGCTGACGCAGCAATACGCGCAGCGGGCAGCGCATTTAAGAGCCAAAGATCTGGAGCGCGAAAAAAACCATGACTGGTTTATGCAACAAAAGTGGGTAGGCATGGCCATGTATTGCCAGGGCTTTGCCGGCAACCTGGCCAATATGCGCGAAAAACTACCTTACCTGCAAGAGCTGGGCATTAACCTGGTGCATATTTTGCCGATTTGTGACTGCCCGGAGCAACAGAATGATGGCGGCTACGCGGTGCGTGATTTCAGGCAAGTCGACGCGCGCAACGGCAGCATGGCAGACCTCGAACAGCTAATCGCAGCGATGCAACAATCCGACATGTTGCTAACACTGGACGTGGTGGTCAACCACACCTCGGATGAACATGCCTGGGCGAAACAGGCCAAGCTTGGCGATCAGCAGTATCAGGATTATTACTATATGTACCCTGACCGTACCATTCCAGATATGTTCGAGGCCGCCATGCCCGAAGTGTTTCCTGAAAATGCGCCGGGCAGTTTTACCTTGAATCCTGACACCGGTAAATGGGTGATGACGGTGTTCAACCAATATCAATGGGACCTCAATTACAGCAACCCGGCGGTCCTGATCGAAATGGTAGACATCATTTTATTCTGGGCTAATAAGGGCGTGGATATTCTGCGCCTAGATGCCGTGGCGTTTCTGTGGAAGAAAATAGGCAGTAGCTGCCAGAATGAGCGCGAGGCACACCTGATTCTGCAATTGCTCAAGGACTGTTGCCAGGTCACCGCGCCCGGGGTCATTTTTATTGCCGAAGCGATTGTGGCGCCGATAGAAATCATCAAGTATTTTGGCGAAGACGCCATTAACGCCAAAGAGTGTGAGATCGCCTATAACGCCACCTTTATGGCGCTGTTATGGGACGCGGTTGCCACCAAACAAACCGTGCTACTCACCAGGGGGGTAGAAGACTTGCCAGAGAAACTGGACCGCGCCACCTGGCTCAATTACGTGCGCTGCCACGATGATATCGGCCTGGGCTTTAGCGACCGGGCCATTATTGCCGCCGGGTTTGAACCCGTCTCGCACCGCCGCTTCCTGGTGGATTATTACACCGGCCATTACCCGGAGTCCAATGCCCGTGGCTTTGCTTTTGGCGTCAATAAAAAAACCGGCGATGCCAGAATTTCAGGTGCCCTCGCTTCACTGGCCGGGCTGGAATCCGCACTCGCCAATCAGGACCAAGCTGCGATAGACAACGCTGTCCTCACTATCGTCTTGCTGCACAACCTGATCATGTCGTTTGGTGGTATCCCGCTACTTTATTATGGCGACGCGGTCGGCACCTTGAATAATGACAGCTACCTGCAAGATGAGAACAAAATGCATGATAACCGCTGGGTACACAGGCCAACGCTGGATTGGGAGGTATTGGCGCTCAAGAATGAAGCAGGCACCGTGCAACAGCGCCTGTTCAGCCGAATCAAGCAACTCATTGCTATCCGCAAGGAAATTTCGGCGTTTGCCGACTTAAACAATCGCGAACTGATCGCACTTGATCATCCACATTTATTCGCTTTTTACCGCTATGTGCAAACCGGCATGCACCCCAAAGTCGTGGTGATTGCCAATTTCGATACGGCCCCCCAAAGCGCTCCCTTGCAGGTATTCAGGCAAAAAGGCTTGTTTAAAACCCCGGTATTGACTGAGCTATATAGCGGTCAAACGCTGCCTACTGATAAAGACAGCATAGAAATCCCCCCCTTAACCGCTTACTGGTTATCGACTTAAATCAATCGAAAGGAATGTGAAACACAATGTCTTGGCTTACTTATTTCGGGATCGAAAATCCGACTGAAATGCTGGCTCTGGTTAAAACCCTGCTCCGTATTTTTGTCATTGTCGGCGTCGCCTATTTTCTCAATCGCTTAAGCAAACAACTGATTGTGAAACTCAGGGATAAATTGAACGCAAGAAGCGCAGACAATATTGAAGAGATTAAACGCCTGAATACACTCAGCATGGTGTTACGTTACATCGTCACCACCGTCATTCTGGCCATTACCATCGTCGAAATCTTACATGAATTAGGCATCTCCATCGCACCCGTGCTGGCGGCAGCGGGCGTGGTCGGCCTGGCGGTCGGCTTTGGTGCGCAAAGCCTGGTCAAGGATTATTTTAATGGCTTTTTTCTGTTGCTGGAAAACCAGATCCGTAAAGATGATGTGGTCGAGATTGCCAATAAATCAGGCCTGGTGGAAGAAATTACACTCCGTTATATCAAGATGCGTGATTACGAAGGCAATGTACATTATGTGCCCAATGGCCAGATCACCACTGTGACTAACCGCTCACGCGATTTTGCCTATGCGGTGATGGATATCCGGGTGGGCTATGACGAAAATATCGCCAAGGTGATGCAAATCATGCACGAGGTCGGTGCCAGCATTCTGCAAGATGCGCAATTGCAGGACAAAGTACTGGATAAACTGGATATTGCCGGCGTAGACAACCTGGCGGAATCTGCCGTGATTATCCGCTGCCGCATGAAGGTTCGACCTTTGGAACAATGGACCATCAAGCGTGAATATTTAAAACGGATTAAAAACGCATTCGATGCGCAGCAGATTGAAATTCCATTTCCACACCTCACTGTCTACCAGGGCCCAGCGACTGAACCGCTGGCTGCTTAATAAAAAAGCGGGCACGATTGGCCTACCATTACAGGGCCCGCCTTTTTATGGCCGCTGAGCTTGCCGTTTTTGCTTGTAACGGTAGGCCAGCAGAATGAGGATACCGGCCACATTCGGCCACCAGATATACCAGTGAGACCAGGGAATACCGTCCACTTTGAAGTCAGAGATCGGCCAGAACATTGGCGTGGCAAAGTATTGCAGGCTATGAAATGGAAAGTCCAGCGTAATATGGAACGGCCAGGCCAGCATGGCGAACGCAATATCCTTGCGCCATATTGCCACCAGGCCAATCACGGCAAAGGCAATGACAAAACTATGGCCAACGGTGTAGGCCGGATAAATCCAGGCGGGCAATGTAGCCAGTGCAGGCTTGCCGAAGCTGTAATTGCCTTCTATCACGCGCAATAACAACAAGGCACCGAAAGAAATCAGGTCAGGCATGGCTCCCATCAGGGCAGCGAATTTGGGGTACGTGGGTCGAGCATTCTTGCGAAAGCCAAACAGGCCATAACCCCATAAAGCGTGACTAAAGGTGTCCATGCATATCTCCGAAAAATTAAGCAGCCAGTTGGCGGATGACCTCGGCAAGCTGTTCTGCCTGTGATTGCACCAGCCCCTGGTTTAAGCCTTCAACCATGACGCGGATTTTGGGTTCGGTGCCAGAAGCGCGTAGTAACACGCGGCCTTCACCATTAAGGGTGGTTTCCGCCTGTTTAACAGCGGTTTGCACCGCATCCTGGTTCAAATCCAGCTTTTGTTTGGTGGTGACATTAATCAGCACTTGCGGATATAAGGTCAAATCAGCGCCCAGTTGTTGTAACGTTTTACCGCTTTCGCGCACCGATTGCAGCACTTGCAACGCCGCAATAATGGCATCGCCACTGGTATGTTTATCCAGCGTGAGAATATGGCCGGAATTTTCGCCACCCAGTTTCCAGTTTTTATCTTGCAATAACTCCAGCACATAACGATCGCCCACTTTGGCGCGGCCAAACGGAATCTGGTGTTTTTGCAGCGCATGCTCCAGTGCCAGGTTGGTCATGAGCGTGCCCGCCACACCGCCTTTAAGTTTGCCTTTGGCATATAGGCCCATGGCGATGATATACAGCAACTGGTCGCCATCCAGCAGATTCCCGGCGCCATCTACCATCATCACACGGTCACCATCACCGTCAAAGGCAATGCCAAGGTCTGCCTGGTGCTCAACCACGGCTTTTTGCAACGCCTGCGGATGCGTGGAACCCACGCCCTCATTAATATTGAGGCCATCCGGCTGGTTGCCAATGGCAATCACATCGGCGCCTAGCTCATGGAATACCGGCGGTGCCACGTGGTAAGTCGCGCCATGCGCGCAATCCAACACGATTTTGAGTCCACGCAAGTCGAGATGGTTAGGGAAGGTACTTTTACAGAACTCTACATAGCGGCCAGCGGCATCATCGACGCGCTTGGCCTTGCCTAATTGCGCCGACTCCATGACTTGCATGGGTTTAGCTAATTCGGCTTCAATCGCATGCTCAATATCATCTGGCAACTTGGTGCCCTGTGCAGAGAAGAACTTGATGCCGTTATCGTAATACGGGTTATGCGAAGCTGAAATCACGATGCCGGCCTGTGCACGCAAGGCACGCGTCAGGTAAGCCACGGCAGGCGTTGGCATGGGGCCGGTAAGCAACACATCCACACCGGCAGCAGACAAGCCGGCTTCCAGTGAAGCCTCCAGCATATAGCCAGAAATACGCGTATCTTTACCAATCAGCACCGTCGGGCGTTTACCCGCGGGCAAGTGCTCGTGGCTCGCCAAGACACGCCCAGCGGCATAGCCCAGCTTCATCACAAATTCCGGGGTGATCACGGATTCGCCCACGCGACCACGAATACCATCGGTGCCAAAATACTGTTTACTCATCGCTCTTATCCTTCTCTTGCTTGTTCTTTTGTCTGTTTGTTTACTGCAACGCTGCCACGACCTTGAGTGCTTCAACGGTCGCTTTGACATCATGCACGCGTAATAAATGCGCACCTTGCATGGCACTGATCACCGCCGCTGCCACACTGGCATGCAGGCGCGCATCGACATCATTACCAGTCATTTGTCCCAAGACTGACTTACGTGACAATCCAACCAGTAAGGGGCAATGTAGATCCAGCAACTGTGGCAAGGCTTTAGCCAATGCAATATTGTGCGCCCGAGTTTTACCAAAACCAAAGCCGGGGTCTAGCATAATGCGATGCTGCGCAATGCCCGCCGTCAGGCATGCATCTCTCTGCTCGCGTAAAAACTGTTTTACTTCAGCGACCACATCATCATAGTGTGGCTCTAGCTGCATGGTTTGCGGCGTACCCTGCATATGCATAATACAGACACCGGCATGGCTATTAGCCACCGCTTCCAAGGCTCCTTTTTCCTGTAATCCACGGATGTCATTCACAATGCTGGCACCAGCGGCAATCGCGGCACGCATGACCTCCGGTTTATAGGTATCTATCGAAATGGGGACAGGGATATCACGCGCAACCAATGCTTCAATCACCGGGATCACACGTTGCAGTTCTTCTGCCAGCGGTACTGGCGTCGCATTCGGGCGCGTCGATTCGCCGCCAATATCAAGTACCGCAGCGCCCTGCTCTATCAAGGCCAGGGCATGAGCAACGGCGAAATCAACCTGGTTAAACTGGCCGCCATCTGAAAAAGAGTCTGGCGTGACATTGATAATCCCCATGACCTTGGGCGTATCCAAATCGAGGCGAAAGCGGCCACAGTGAAATTGCATGTGTGATTGATTTCCCAAAAAATAAAGGCTGGCAAATGCCAGCCTTGTTATTTTAACTGAAAGCCCGGTTGCAAAATACCCGGTTAATCAATGTTAGGTATTACTTTCAGTATCATCGCCTTTAGCCGTTGGTTGTGGCGTCGGGTTCACCATCGGACCTGTGCCGCTGCCACCAGAGCTGATGGTTGGGCCATTTTTAGGCTTAGGCGCACGCACTGGCAAACCAGCCATAATGTCATTCACCTGATCTGCATCAATGGTTTCAAACTCCATCAGGGCTTTAGTCATGGCTTCAACCTTGTCGCGGTTATCTTCCAGCAATTTACGCGCAATGCCATATTGCTCATCCAGAATGCGACGGATTTCAGCATCGACCTTTTGCTGCGTCGCTTCAGACACAGTACGGGAAGACATATTGCCCATCCATGAATCCTGCTCGCTACCGGCATACACCATGGTGCCTAAACTATCCGACATACCAAACTTGGTCACCATATCGCGCGCCATTTTGGTGGCACGTTCAAAGTCGTTTGACGCGCCCGTAGACATTTGGTGCATGAAAATTTCTTCGGCAATACGGCCACCAAACAGAATCGAAATATCTTCCAGCATTTTGTCTTTGTAGTTGCTGATGCGGTCGTGCTCAGGCAACTGCCAGGTCAGGCCCAAAGCCCAGCCACGCGGCATAATTGTCACTTTGTGCACAGGATCCGCTTTTGGCAACAACTTGGCCACGACAGCATGGCCGGATTCATGATAAGCCGTATTCAAACGCTCTTCTTCACGCATCACCATAGACTTGCGCTCAGGGCCCATGAAGATTTTGTCTTTGGCATCTTCAAAGTCCTGCATATCCACCGTGCGCTTGTTGCGACGTGCTGCAAATAGCGCAGCTTCGTTGACCAGGTTAGCCAGGTCAGCACCACTAAAGCCTGGTGTACCACGCGCCAGAATATCCGCTCTGACATCTGGATCACTCGGCACTTTGCGCATATGCACGTTTAAGATCTGTTCGCGACCCTTGATGTCAGGCAGGCCAACCATCACTTGGCGGTCAAAACGACCTGGACGTAATAGCGCTTTATCCAGCACATCAGCACGGTTAGTCGCGGCAATCACAATCACGCCGGAGTTTGCCTCAAAGCCATCCATCTCAACCAGCATCTGGTTCAGGGTTTGCTCACGCTCATCGTTACCACCACCAGTACCCGCACCACGATGGCGACCTACCGCGTCGATCTCGTCAATAAACACGATACAAGGTGAGTTTTTCTTGGCGGTTTCAAACATGTCACGCACACGCGCAGCACCTACACCGACAAACATTTCTACAAAGTCTGAACCGGAGATACTGAAGAAAGGCACTTTGGCTTCACCGGCAATCGCGCGTGCCAGCAAGGTTTTACCAGTCCCTGGCGGGCCAACCATCAATACACCACGTGGAATACGGCCGCCCAGCTTCTGGAACTTGCTCGGGTCTTTGAGGAACTCAACCAGTTCAGCAACTTCTTCTTTAGCTTCATCACAACCCGCTACATCAGCAAAGGTGGTGCTATTGTTAGACTCGTCCAATTGACGTGCTTTGCTTTTGCCAAACGAGAATGGACCACCGCCCTTGCCACCACCTTGCATCTGGCGCATAAAGAAAATCCAGACGCCAATCAGTAGCACCATCGGGAACCAGGAGACAAAAATACTCATGAGCATAGACTCATGCTCTTCCGGCTTGGCTTCAACAATCACGTTATTTTTCAGCAGATCGGACACCAGCCATGGGTCTGAAGGCGTGAAGGTATCGTAGTTTTTACCTTCATTGGTCGTCACATGCAATGAACGGCCATCAATCTGGACTTTTGCAACACGGCCATCTCTGACCTCTTGCATAAATTGTGAGTAAACCACCTGACCACTACTTCTGCCGGTGCCGGTAAATTGATTAAATACCGTCATCAGCAACAAGGCGATCGCTACCCAAATCGCGATATTTTTCAATAGATTATTCAAGGTGGTTCCTTAATTTAAAATCGAAAGGCAGGGAGGTCCCTATCTGGAACAATGGAGGCAAAACCAAACTTTTCAAGCCTTTAATGGCATTGTATACCCAATTTTTTGCTTATGCGACGAAAACTAAACGCTGAAAAGCATTGCAATTCAAGCTTTACGTTGCAAGCCCAGCAAATAAACTTCACTGCTGCGATCACGTGAGGCTTTGGGTTTACGTGTCACTACTTTTTCAAATTGACCACGCATTTGTTTCACAATTTCGTCAAATCCGCTGCCAATAAACACTTTGACCAGAATATTGCCACCTGGTTTCAGCCATTGTTGACAAAAATCCAGCGCCAGCTCGGTCAGGTAGGTCGCGCCCGCCTGATCAACATCTTTCAAACCACTCATATTCGGTGCCATATCAGCAATGACCAGATCGACAGGTTTGCCATTGAGTGAAGCTTCCAACTGCTGCAGTACCTCTTGTTCACGAAAGTCGCCACAAATAAACTCCACGCCAGGAATCGGATGCATGTCCAGAATATCCAGCGCAATCACGCGTCCCTGCCCTTTAATGCGCTGTACCGCCACCTGCGACCAGCTACCTGGCGTAGAACCCAGGTCTACCACCGTCATACCTGGTTTGATCAATTTGTCCTTGTCGTCGATTTCCAGCAATTTATAGGCAGCGCGTGCACGATAGCCGTCTTTTTGCGCGCGTTTCACGAACTCGTCGTTCAAGTGTTCCTGCATCCAGGCTTTACTGGTTTTAGAGGGTTTCATAGGGGGAATTCCTGCTTCATGCTAAAATACTGATTGTTTTCAAGGAAATTTTTGCATGCAATTAAACAGCAAACAAATCGCTTATTTACGTGGCTTGGCACACAATTTAAACCCGGTGGTCATGTTAGGCAACAATGGCCTCACCGATGCCGTGTTAAAAGAAATTGATGTCAGCCTCAATGCCCACGAACTGATTAAAGTACAAGTGGCCGGTGATGATCGCGAACTACGCAAATCATTGCTGACTGATATCGCGGATAAAACCAATGCGATTGCCGTACACCACATTGGCAAACAGCTGGTGTTTTACCGCGCCAGCGAAACGGTGAAAGCCTCGGCCAAGATCGTGATTCCAAAGCTGTAAAATGACAGATGTAAAATCACGGCTCTAAAAGGTCATCAATAAAAAACGCGCTACTGAAAGCGCGTTTTTTATTTGCCTCTAGCTGGATTTAATCACCAGCCAGACACCTAGCAAACATTCCACCAAGTAAGCAATGCTAGCAATGCCGTGCCAGGTTTTAAAACGGCTGGCAAATACACTTTGCATCACATCATTCGGCAAAGCGCTTGCCTTCAATTGCGCCAGCAGCGGCTGAATGCCAAATTCACCAATCAGCACCAGTACCCACATCAGGAAGACCACCCAGAACAAGCCTTGTTTGAACGCAGAGAAGCCATCATTTGCCAGGCGCTGTATCAGCAACCATAAGCCACTCGCCAAGCCAATATAGCTGACAATGCTAAACAGTTTTCCAGCCACCAGACCTGCCAATTGGCGATCTGGAATGGTTTGGAACAAAACACTGGCGGTGATGGCCGTCATCCATAATGCGCCCACCCACGCTGTCAATAACAGCGGATTCATCCAACCTGTGAGTCCTGCTTGTTTGGCCATGGCCGTGCACTCCTAAATATAGAGCACTTCAATAATTTCGTACTCTTTGACGCCGCCTGGTGATTGTACTTCAACCACTTCGCCTTCAGACTTGCCAATCAGGCCACGCGCAATCGGTGAGCTGACAGAAATCTTGCCGTTTTTAATATCCGCTTCATCTTCACCAACGATCTGGTAGGTTTTGGCATCACCAGAATCCAGGTCTTCAAAACGCACAGTGGCACCAAACACTACGCGGCCTTCCGCGTTCAACATGGTTGGATCAATCACTTGCAAGTTAGATAACTTGGCTTCCAGTTCGGAGATACGGCCTTCGATAAAGCTTTGACGCTCTTTGGCAGATTCGTATTCAGCATTCTCAGACAAGTCACCCTGTGCACGCGCTTCAGCAATCGCCTGAATGATATTAGGGCGATCTACCGCACGCAAACGTTGTAATTCTTCTTTGAGCAATTCTGCACCAAGCACGGTCACAGGAATTTGATGTACTGCCATGTTGAAATACCTTCAAAAAATAAGTATAAAAAAAATAAACCACACCCGAAAGAGCGTGGCTTATTTCAAATATCAATTACGTCTATGCAATTGAACTTAAGTGTAAGTTAAGCCAGGCGTTTGTGCAAGTCCTGCACTGAGTAGACATTCATGTCCTTGCTTTGCGCCATGCCGATACAAGCGGCGCGTGCACCAGCCAGGGTCGTGTAATACGTGACCTTGTTTTGCAGCGCGCTGCGACGAATCTCGTAAGAATCCGTAATGGCTTTCTTGTCCTCAGTCACATTGACAATCAAACTGATCTCATCGTTCTTGATCATGTCGACAATATGCGGGCGACCTTCGGCCACTTTGTTCACAGGAGACACGTCCAGACCTTGCTGTGACAAGGCACGTGCGGTGCCTTTAGTCGCCACCAGGGTAAAGCCAAGTTTGACCAGATCTTTGGCAATGTCGATCACTTTTGCGTGGTCTTCGTTGCGCACACTGATAAACGCCTTGCCGCCAGTAGGCATTTTCACAGAAGCACCCAGTTGCGACTTCACAAATGCTTCAGCAAACGTCGTGCCTACGCCCATGACTTCGCCAGTCGACTTCATTTCCGGCCCCAGAATAGTATCTACACCCGGGAACTTGATGAAGGGGAACACGGCTTCTTTCACTGAGTAATAAGGTGGCACGACTTCTTTGGTGACACCTTGTGATTTCAGTGATTGACCCGCCATGCAACGCGCGGCAATTTTCGCCAGTTGCAAACCACAGGCTTTGGATACGAACGGCACTGTGCGCGATGCACGCGGGTTAACTTCCAGCACGTAGACCACTTCACCCTGTTCGGTATTTTGCACCGCAAACTGCACGTTCATCAGGCCTTTAACGCCCAAGGCTTTGGCCATTTGTACGGTTTGTTTGCGCAGCTCATCCTGCAGGCTGTCACTCAGGCTATAAGGGGGCAATGAACAGGCGGAGTCACCAGAGTGCACGCCGGCTTGTTCCACGTGCTGCATGATACCGCCGATGAGTACATCTTCACCGTCACTCAATGCATCAACGTCAACTTCAATCGCGTCATTGAGGAAACGATCCAGCAATACCGGAGATTCGTTAGAGACTTTTACCGCCTCACGCATATAGCGCTCAAGCTGGCTTTGCTCATGCACGATTTCCATGGCGCGACCACCCAATACGTAAGAAGGACGCACCACCAATGGGTAACCAATCTCCATCGCCAGGCGAATCGCCTCTTCTGGCGCACGCGCAGTACGGTTAGGTGGTTGCTTCAGATTGAGGGTATGCAACATTTGCTGGAAACGCTCACGGTCTTCCGCACGGTCAATCGCGTCTGGCGTGGTACCGATGATAGGCACACCAGCCTTTTCCAGGTCACGTGCCAATTTCAATGGCGTTTGGCCACCATATTGCACAATCACACCGACCGGTTTTTCGATATTAACGATTTCCAGTACGTCTTCCAGCGTCACTGGCTCGAAATACAAACGGTCAGACGTATCGTAATCGGTAGAAACTGTCTCCGGGTTGCAGTTCACCATAATGGTTTCATAACCATCTTCGCGCATGGCGAAGGCCGCATGTACGCAGCAATAGTCAAACTCAATACCCTGGCCAATACGGTTAGGACCACCGCCCAATACCATGATCTTTTTGTTATTGGTTGGCTGTGATTCGCACTCTTCTTCATAAGTGGAATACATATACGCTGTATTGGTCGCAAATTCAGCGGCACAGGTGTCCACGCGTTTGTAGACTGGGCGCACATTCAGTGCCTGACGGAACGCACGCACCGCGTGCTGATCCGTGTTCAGCAATTTAGCCAAGCGGCGGTCAGAGAAGCCTTTACGCTTCAGGCTGAACAGCGTTTCCTTGTTCAAATCTGCCAATGACTTCACCGACAGCGACAGTTCCAGCTTGATGATTTCTTCAATCTGTACCAGGAACCAGCGATCGATTTTTGTGATGTCGAAAATCTCGGCAACACTCATGCCCAGGCGGAAAGCATCCGCCACATACCAGATACGCTCAGGGCCAGGCTCACCCATTTCCTTGACAATGCGGTCTTTATCATCGGTCACAGAATCCAGGCCATCAACGCCCACTTCCAGGCCACGCAAGGCTTTCTGGAAAGATTCCTGGAAGCTACGTCCCATGGCCATCACTTCACCCACAGACTTCATCTGCGTAGTTAAACGGCTGTCAGCTTGCGGGAATTTCTCGAAAGCGAAACGCGGCACTTTGGTCACCACGTAGTCAATCGAAGGCTCAAACGAAGCTGGCGTCTGACCACCCGTAATTTCATTACGCAATTCATCCAGTGTAAAACCCACGGCCAATTTGGCGGCCACTTTGGCAATCGGGAAACCGGTGGCTTTGGAAGCTAGCGCAGATGAGCGCGACACACGCGGGTTCATCTCAATCACGATCATGCGGCCATCGTCCGGGTTGATGGCGAATTGCACGTTGGAACCGCCAGTATCGACACCGATTTCACGCAGCACTGCCAAAGAGGCATTACGCATGATCTGGTATTCTTTGTCGCTCAAGGTTTGCGCTGGCGCCACGGTGATACTGTCACCCGTGTGCACACCCATCGGGTCCAGGTTTTCAATCGAGCAGATGATGATACAGTTGTCCGCTTTGTCGCGAACCACTTCCATCTCATACTCTTTCCAACCCAACAGTGACTCTTCAATCAGCAATTCGTTGGTAGGTGAGGCATCCAGGCCACGCTCGCAAATGGCGATAAACTCTTCGCGGTTATAAGCAATCCCGCCGCCGCTGCCACCCATGGTGAATGAAGGGCGGATAATTGCCGGGTAACCAATCGTTGCCTGCACTTGCAAGGCTTCTTCCAGGCTATGCGCAATGGCAGAACGTGCAGAACCCAGACCGATTTTGGTCATGGCTTCTTTAAATTTCTGGCGGTCTTCCGCTTTATCAATGGCTTCTTTAGAAGCACCAATCAGCTCAACATTGAATTTTTGCAAGACGCCATGCTTGTCCAAGTCCAACGCACAGTTGAGTGCAGTTTGGCCGCCCATGGTTGGCAGCAAAGCATCAGGACGCTCTTTCTCGATGATCTTTTCCACCATCTGCCAGGTGATTGGCTCGATGTAAGTTGCGTCGGCCATTTCCGGGTCGGTCATGATGGTCGCCGGATTGGAGTTCACCAGAATGACGCGGTAACCTTCTTCACGCAAAGCCTTACAGGCTTGCGCACCTGAATAGTCGAACTCACAGGCCTGCCCAATGACAATGGGACCGGCACCGATAATCAGAATACTTTTAATGTCAGTTCTTTTTGCCATTAGATGGACTTTCTTTCTTGCATTAACTGGATAAAGCGGTCGAACAACACGCTCATTTCTTGCGGACCCGGGCTGGCTTCAGGGTGACCCTGGAAGCTGAATGCTGGTTTGTCCGTACGCGCAATGCCTTGCAGACTGCCATCAAACAAAGACACATGTGTCACTTTGACATTGGCTGGCAAGGTCGCAGGATCGGCGGCAAAACCATGGTTCTGGCTGGTGATATAGACACGCTTGCTGTCCACATCCTGCACTGGATGGTTAGCGCCGTGGTGACCAAATTTCATCTTCAATGTTTTGGCACCGCTGGCAAGGGCCAGCAATTGGTGGCCCAAGCAAATACCAAACGTTGGGATACCAGTATCAACCAGTGTTTTAATCGCGCTAATCGCGTAATCACATGGCTCTGGGTCGCCGGGGCCGTTAGACAGGAAAATACCATCAGGCTGATAAGCCAAGGCTTGCTCTGCTGTCGCCTGTGCTGGCAACACCGTGACCTTACAGCCTCGCGAGACCAGCATGCGCAGAATGTTGCGTTTCACACCGTAGTCAAACGCGACCACGTGGAACTGTGACTCAGCCTTTTTACTGAAGCCTGCGCCTAATTGCCACTCGGCCTCAGTAAACTCGTAAGGCTGGGTACAGCTCACCACTTTGGCCAGGTCCATGCCAGCCAGACCGGGGAAGCCATTCGCCAAGGCCAGTGCCTGCGCTTCATCGACAGACTCACCAGCCATAATACAGCCAGCCTGAGCGCCTTTTTCACGCAGAATACGGGTCAGTTTGCGGGTATCGATATCAGCAAGTGCCACCACATTGTTGGCCTTGAGATAATCAGAGAGATTTTGTTCACTGCGGAAATTGCTTTCCAATAAGGGCAAGTCACGAATAATCAGACCCGCAGCATAGACTTTGCCTGACTCGACATCTTCACTATTGGTACCGTAGTTACCAATGTGCGGATAAGTCAGTGTCACAATTTGTTCGGTATAGGAAGGATCGGTAAGAATTTCCTGATAACCGGTGATGGAAGTGTTAAACACCACCTCACCGACCGTATGACCGGAAGCGCCAATGCTAATGCCCTTAAAAACAGTTCCATCTGCTAACACTAAAATCGCTGGAATTGTTTTTGACACCTTTAGCTCCTTAAGTTTGATACGAAACACATCGTTTAGAGGGTTCATCGCATCGCCAGAAACCGGGTTCAAGCTGCGGTGAATAGATGTGCAAAACGGGAAAAGCTTGTTGGACTCTTCCCGTTCAGAATTAAAGCATTATAGCGCAAATCGACTGCCCACTCAAGGGCAACTCGCAGGCAATACTGCTTTGGTGACTCAAACCAGGCAGGCCTTAGGTGCCTGCTAAAAATCAGCTTTTATCAAACCCCAGCACATCGCGCATATCAAACAAACCCTGTGGTTTATCGGCCAGAAACTTGGCCGCACGTAATGCACCCTGGGCAAAGGTAGCACGGCTAGATGCTTTGTGTGTTAACTCGACACGCTCACCCACGCCTGCCAACACCACGGTGTGATCACCGACCACATCGCCACCGCGCAAGGTCGCAAAGCCAATCGTGCCTGCCTCGCGCTCACCCGTCACGCCTTCACGTGCATATACTGCGCAATCCTTTAAGGCTTTATCAATGCCTTTGGCTGCAGCTTCACCCAAACGCAGCGCAGTACCAGAAGGCGCATCCACCTTGTGGCGATGATGCATTTCCACCACTTCAATATCGTAGCCTTCATTGAGCACGCGTGCCGCTTGCTCAACCAGGTTAATCAACAAGGTCACACCGACGCTCATATTAGGCGCAAACACTACGCCAACGTTTTTGGCAGCTGCCTCAATACTGGCTTTTTCAGCTTCATTAAAGCCGGTGGTGCCAATGACTAATTTCACATTTGCCTGCTGGCAAGCTTGCAGGTACTGCATGCTGGCTTCCGGACGCGTGAAATCTACCAACACATCCGCACCCTGCAATGCAGCAGCGATATCAGCACTGATTTTGACGCCTGTTTGCTTACCAAACTGTTCACCGGCATCGCGCCCAATCATCGGGCTCTCGGCACGATCCAACGCAGCATGCAGCTGCAAACCACTATCCGAAAAAACACCTTCCAGTAAGGCATGCCCCATACGGCCGGACACACCAGCAATCACAACTTTCAACATCACTCGCTCAATCATTCTTTAATAATTTAGGATTAAAACCCGATTTGTTCCAGCACGCCATCCAAGTGCTCTGAACTACCTTCAGGCGCAGTTACCTGTTGTTTGGCGACAGGCACATCTGCACCGCTGGCAGCGCTTTCACGCACAATCAACCAGCGGTTGTTAGTGGCATCCAGCTTCAGCTCCAGACGCTTGACCATCTCGTCGCTAAACGACTTCGAAGCATATTTCTGCGTAAAGGTCGCAATAGCAGTATCCCCATCACGACTCACATTCACATCTGCGAGTTCCAGGCTGATTTTGCCTTGCTGTGGCGACAAGCGTTTTTTACGTTGCGCTTCCCAGGCAGCACGGCTAGGCAAACCCTCTGGCACAAAAGCCGGTGAATAGGCTGCAAAGTAGGCGCTGGCATTCTTGCTACGCCAAGCCTGCGCCCACGATTGAATAGCAGCATCCACACTGGTTTCAACCGTAGCCGCATCATTGGATACCGCACCCGCATCAGTAGCAACGGATGCACTGGTTTTTGCTGACTCCGTCGCCGCAATCACAGCACCGGCAGCCGCCTCTGTGCGCTCACGCGTAATTAACCAGCGCTTTTGTGCAGGCGCATAGCGCAACTCCAGCGTTTTGTTTAATTCATCCTTATAAGCTCTGGCAGCATATTTTTGCTCAAACTGTACGGTGGCTGTCGAACCATCACGCTGCACCTGCGTATTATTCAGCACCAGTGTAATGTTACCTGCCGCAGACAAACGCTGCTTGCGCTGTGCTTCCCAGGCCTTTTTGGATGGCAAACCTTCCGGGACGAAATCAGGCGCATAGGCGGCCAGATAGTTTTTAATATCCTTGGTCCGCCAGGCTTGCGCCCAAGCAGCCACGGCCTGATTAATATCAGCATCCCCTGCCGGTGCCTCTTGCGTTACGGCTGGCGCTGGTTCAACCACTTTAGCGGCGGCAGACTTAGCCTGCGCCGGTTTCTCTTCCGCAGCAGCCAATGTGGCCGCCGTGGCCGCAGCTTGCGCGACCGGTTTTACAATCGGCTTGCTCACAGGCGGCGGTGGCAATTCCGGCTCTGGTTCAGGCTCTGGCAACTGCTCAGCCACAAACGTGGGTGACGCCTCGGCAGCATGATCTGCTTTAGGTGCAACCCCTTTTTCGGTCACTTGATGCGCTTCAGCATCTGTTGTCGGCGCATTGGCTTCAGCCATATTGCCTTTAACCATTTCCTGCTCGGTCGGCACCACTGGCGCCACATACTCACCCTCAGGAATATAGGGAATCACTTCATCATCTTCAACTGCTGCCACGGCAGCAGTTTTGGCAGCTGGCACAGCCTGCTGCACTGGTTTGGCAGCCGTTGCGGCAGCTTTCTTAGTCTCCGCAGGCTTCACAGCCGCGGCAGCAACGGTCGCCGCAGCCACCACAGGCGCAGTAATACTCTTGCTGGCTACTGGCGCGGCTTTCACTGCTGGTGGCAAGACAGCCTCAGGCTCTGCGGCCACAGCTGGTGCAGCCACTGCTTCTTGCTTAAACACTGGCGGCGGCTCTACAGTATCTGCAATCTGCGCAGCCATTTCTTTTTCATTCACAGGATGCACCTTGGCCTCAGTCACTTGATTGGCTGCCGCATCCGTATTGCCCTTGGCCATGTCTTGCGGCGTTGGCGCAGCAGCATACTCACCTTCAGGGATATAGGGAACAACTTCCTCTTCGGCAGTAACTACTTTGCTGCTTGCCGTGTCAGCTTGCGCTTTGCTGGGCTTAGCCTCTGTCGCAGCAACTGCAACTGCAGCGGTAGCGGTAGCAGCTTCTGTGGTTTTATCAGCAGCGCCCTCTTCTGCTTTCCAGAATTTCAGCTTATCCGTCCAGGCCTGCTCTTTCTCGGCCTCGACTTTTTTCTGTGGTGCTTCTGCAATAGTTTTAATATCAGGATTTTCTGCAGAAGGAATCACGTCGCCACGCACAGAAACCAGGCTATCCTTGTCAAAGTCGAGAATCACTCTGCGTTTCTCAACGACGGCGCCCTGTTTACGCAGCTCATAAAAATAATCCCAGCGGTTATCACGGAAACTATCTACAATCAGCGGAGTCCCCATAATGTAGCGCACTTGCGAACGTGTCATGCCTGGACGCAGTTGCAATAGCATTTTGGAAGTGACAACATTACCTTGCTGCACTTCCATCTTGAATGGCTTGACTGAAGGAAGTTTGGCACCGCACCCACTCTCCAGAGATGCGACAGCCAACACAAATAAGATAGAATTACGCATTGGATTCACTTTATAATCGGTATTATTGAGAATAATCATTAATATACCACGTAGTTTCGCCAATCAAGTATGGCAGGCGACTTAAGGCGTGACAAAACTTAACGACAGACAACACCAATGGACAAAACCTATGCATGATCCCAAAGAACTTAAAAATGCAGGCCTCAAAGCGACGCTACCGCGTCTGAAAATTCTGGAGCTGTTTGAAAATAGCGAGCAGCGCCACCTGTCTGCCGAGGACATTTACAAAATCATGATTACCAATGGTGAAGACGTGGGCCTGGCAACGGTTTACCGTGTGTTGACCCAGTTTGAGCAAGCGGGGCTGCTGGTACGCCACCACTTTGAAAGTGGCAAAGCCGTGTTTGAAATGAATGAAGGCAGCCATCACGACCATATTGTTTGCGTGAAATGTGGCCGCGTTGAAGAGTTTTACGACGAAGAAATCGAAAAAAGACAAAAAGCAGCAGCAGAGCAGTATGGCTTCAGCATGCAAGACCACTCACTGACCATTTATGGCCTGTGCAAAAAACAACCTTGCACTGAATAATCACCACTATCATGGGTTGATGCTCCTCGGCGAGCATTGGCCCATCGCACCTCTGCTTGTCTGAACTCACCCCTACACCAGCACATTACGCTACCGGATTTGCGCCTGTCGCTAGCCCCGGTGCGCGTATTCTGATTCTGGGCACCCTGCCTGGCATCGCGTCACTCAAACAGCAACAATATTACGCACATCCACAGAATGTTTTCTGGCGCATATTGGAGCGACTATTCGATATCCCGGCAGATGCGCCTTACCACATGCGCTGCCAATCTGCACAAGATCATGGACTAGCGATTTGGGACGTTTGCCATGCAGCACAACGCACAGGCAGCCTGGACAGTAGCATTCAGGCGCACAGCATTATTGCCAACGACATCAACGGACTATTAAAGACCTGTCCACACATCGCGCTGATTGCCTGTAATGGCCAAGCTGCCGCACAGTTGTTCAAAAAACACATTCGTCTTGCACGCGCAATCAATACTGTACTGCTGCCCTCAACCAGCCCTGCCAATGCGAGATTACGGTTTGAGGAAAAACTGGCGCAATGGCAGGTGCTAAAACAACACCAAGAAGCGCAATAGATCAAAAAAAACGGCCTGACATGTCAGGCCGCGCTGTTAACAATCGCTATTTATCTGGCAAACACTTTATTGGTGACTATGGCGACTGCCCCAAGCACAATCGAAATCACGCCCATGAACAGATTGCCCTTGTCACCACAGACGATGCAGTGCACCCCGCCCGGTGTAATCATCAACCCACCAATAACAATCACCCAGGCCCAAGCTACTAATCCTACCCATCTATACATATGAATCTCCTCAGCATTTAATGTGAACAAAGCAGCGAATCGCAGTGACGCTATTGAAAACAATAATTAATATAATTTAACAATAGGTGAAGAGATTAAAGCACGATTCCAGACAGCAATCAACGCCAAGCCATAGGAGAGAGAGAAAATAAACATCAGGAGAAATAAACGGCGACTTGCAAATACATCTGCAAGCGCTATAGCCACACACCATGTGCGACCATGCATTGAAGCAATCAGGCCAGATTAGCCTGTAACATTTCCCGCGCATGATCGCGCGTGGTTTCGGTGATCTGCAAGCCGCCCAACATGCGGGCAACTTCTTCTACACGCTCATGTGCATCCAGCGTGCGAATCCTGCTCAAGGTCGTGCCCTGCTGTTCGGCCTTGCTGACTTGCCAATGTTGTTGCGCCTGCGCAGCCACTTGCGCTAAATGGGTAATCACCAGTACCTGCCTGTGCTGACCCAACTGACTTAGTAGTTTGCCAACCACCTCCGCCACGCCGCCGCCGATACCGACATCGACCTCATCAAAAATCATGCATGGCACAGTGCCTAATGAGGCCGTGGTCACCTGCAAGGCCAGGCTGATACGCGATAACTCACCACCGGAAGCGACTTTATTGAGTGGACGCGGCTCCACCCCGGCATGACCGGCGACCAGAAATTCAACCTGCTCCAGGCCATGTGCCGCAGGTTCTCCTGGGGTTAAAGCAACAGCAAACTGGCCACCTTTTAATGATAAAGCCTGCATTTGTTCGCTAATGGTTTTTGCCAGCTTGTTCGCCGCTTGCTGCCTGATAGATGACAGCTGCGCAGCCTGCGCTTGATAGCTTTGCCAGGCGGCTTGCACCTGCTTTGCCAAGGCACCATCATCCGCAAAGCTTTCCAGCTCAGCCATGCGGCCCAATTGCGCGGCCAATAAATCTGGCAACTCATCTGGTTTAACGCGGAATTTACGCGCAGCACCATGAATCGCCTGTATGCGCGACTCCACTTCGGCCAGGCGCGCCGGATCCAGTTCACTTTTCTGCAAGTAACGATTCAAGGCACGGCTGGCTTCTTCCAACTGCACCACGGCAGAATCGAGCGTTTCTAGCATAGGCTGCAAACCGATATCAATCGCCTGCAGCTCCGCCAGTCTGGCTTGCGCTTGCGACAGTAAATCCAGCGCATTCACTTCATCGCCTTCGCTCATCATCTGCAGACTGGCTTCCATGCCACTGAGCAGGCTGGCACCATTGCTCAGCCGGGCATGCTCTTGCTGCAACGTTGCCCATTCTTCAATGGCAAACCCCAATTGTTTGAGCTCACGCGTGCTATCGCGCAATACGGCCAACTCATCGGCAAACTGGCTGGCATTTTTTTCATACGCCAATTGTTGCTGATGCAGCTGCGACCACTCTTTATACAGTGCGCCAACTTGCTTGGCTAATGGCGTTGCTTGCGCATAAGCATCCAGAATCTCGCGCTGGGTAGCAACTTTCAGTAAGGAGTGGTGCGCATTCTGGCTATAGATATCAATCAGGTTTTCGCCAATGTCGCGCAATTGGCCAACGGTGGCCGACGCACCATTGATAAACGCACGGCTACGGCCATCGGCATAAATGACACGGCGTAAAATCAGGGCATCGTCGACATCGATTTCTTGCGCTTGCAGCCACTCGCGCGCTGGCAGATTATTGCGGATATCGAAGGTGGTGGAAATTTCGGCCTTTTCGCAGCCTTTGCGCGTCACATCGCCTTCATTACGTGCGCCCAAGCTCAAAGACAAAGCATCAATCAGAATTGACTTACCTGCCCCGGTCTCGCCGGTGAGCGCGGTATATCCCGCTGAGAACTCTAGTTCCAGCGTATCAACAATCACAAAATCTCGGATAGAAAGGGCTTGTAGCATGGGCTTTTTGTACGGGCCTGGTTAGCCCCAGTTTAATTTGTTACGCAACATATCAAAATAACAATAATCTTTGGGATGTACCAGTTGAATTTCTTGTGGCGCACGTTCAATGCGCACATGATCTCCCACCATCAGCGGATATTGTCCCTGTCCATCGTAACTGATTTGGGCATCGGCGGCATTCACCACTATCACCTCAATCACGCTACATGCTGGCACTGTAATCGGCCGGTAACTAAGCGTATGCGGGCTGATAGGCACAATCGAAATCGCTTCCAGATCCGGATGCATAATCGGGCCACCCGCAGACAAACCATATGCCGTGGTGCCCGTTGGGGTGGTGAGAATCAGGCCATCAGACCGCTGACGCGAGACAAATTGTCCATCCACATGTACTTCCAGCTCAATCAGACGGAAAGCGCTTTTAATCACCACATCATTCAAAGCAACGGTGTGTTCTATGGCCTGCCCGGCACGTGTCACCACTGATTGCAGCAACATGCGAGACTCCAGCTGACACTCTCCTTGCAGGATTTTATCAATTTCGACCAGCATGTGATCGGTTTGCAAGTCGGTCAAAAAACCGAGGCGGCCACGATTAATGCCGATGAGTGGCACGCCGGTATCGCGCAAGGCGCGGCCCACACTCAGCATGGTGCCATCGCCGCCCATCACGACCACCAGGTCAGCCTTGCTGCCTATATCATCCAGGCTAGCCAGTTCAAAACCTTCATCATCCACAAATTGTGCCGTGCGCTCTTCAATACAAACATGCAAGCCCTGAGACAGCAGGTGATGCGCCAAGCGGGTCAAATCACTTTGCATGTGCTGCAAGGCGATGGCATCCATGTATTTTCCAACAATGGCAACGGAACGGAATGTAGATTGCATGGCCGCATTAAAGCATAGAAGCCCACAACTGAAAAGCGCAAGGGGCTGTTATCCTGAGCGTAAATGGTGCAAAATTTGAAACACAGCAACAAGGTGGTTAAAAGTGGATAAACGCGCGCAAATTTTGCTAAAAACGCTGGTGGAACATTACATCAGTGAGGGGCAGCCTATCGGCTCCCGTACCCTGCTTCAACATTCAGGCCTCGACGTCAGTCCGGCGACCATCCGCAACGTGATGAGTGACCTCGAACAATTAGGGTTTATTACCAGTCCGCATACTTCGGCTGGCAGGGTGCCCACTAAAAAAGGCTACCGCCTGTTTGTCGATTCGCTGATGACGGTGCAACCACTGGACCAGCGCGCCATGACGCAACTGAAAAGCGGCTTATCCTCGCCTAACCAGCAAGCGCTGATCAACAGTGCCGCCGATATGCTGTCACAACTGACCCAGTTTGCCGGCTTGGTGATGATCCCGAAACGCACACGTAACGTGTTGAAGCACCTGGAATTTCTGCACTTAAACGACAAGAAAATCTTGGTGATTCTGGTGACTGAAGATGGCCAGGTACAAAACCGTATTTTGCTCACCGACAAAGCGTTTAGTGCCAGCGAGCTCACCGCCGCCAGCAATTACTTTAACAGCTATTGCCGCGGGCTTTCGCTCGAAGAAGTACAAACCAAGCTCAAACAAGAACTGCAGCAAATGCAGGTGGATATCAACCGCCTGATGTCCGCCGCACTCGAGGCCGCCAGCCAGCCTGAATCCTCAGAGCAAGAAACCGTGGTCATTGCCGGGGAACGCAATTTACTACAAGTGGATGAGTTATCCACCAACGTTGGCAGCCTGCGCAAACTATTTGAGATTTTTGAGCGCCGCACCGCACTCATGCAATTGCTCGATCATAGCCAGCGCGCAGATGGCGTGCAGATTTTTATTGGTGGTGAAAGTGGCTATCTGCCGCTGGATGAATGCAGTCTGGTGACCTCGCCGTATGAAGTAGATGGCCAAGTTGTGGGCACCTTGGGCGTCATTGGACCGACGCGCATGGCCTATGAGCGCATTATCCCGATTGTTGATGTGACCGCCAAATTGCTATCGAACGCATTATCAAACCAGTAGCCAGCTTCTTTACATTTGTCAGAAGACTCTGACATCACTATCAGCTTTAACCTGCTACAACCTAAACGGCCACTTTTATATACTGACCACACTATTTACTTATTGTGGAGAGATCAAAATGAACAGCGTAAATCAAAAATCTTTGCATAAATCACTTATCTGGTCTGTACTGTTAGCATTGTGCCTGAGCACTACGGCCTGTGGCTCCATGAGCACACGCGGTAAAAGTACAGCCTTAGGCGCAGGGATTGGTGCAGTCGGCGGTGCTGTGTTAACCGGTGGTAGCGCCATTGGTACGGTTGGCGGTGCCGCCATCGGTGGCGTGATCGGTAACCAGATCAACAAAAAATAATACGGCCTGAAAATTCTCCAAGCAACCGCTGACAGAGTATTAGCGGTTGCCGCACTTTTTTCACTGGCAAGCGTCATATAGGCTTTTATTCGCTTAAAATGCCCGTATGACCTATTACCAGCCAGAGCCTGCCTACACCCACGGCAGCCAACCAAAAGTGGGGATATTGTTAGCCAACCTCGGTACACCAGAAGCGCCGACAGCCAAGGCATTACGTCCCTACCTGCAACAGTTTCTGATGGACAGACGCGTGGTCGAAATCCCGCGCCTGATCTGGTGGTGCATCCTACACGGCATTATTTTAATCGTCAGGCCCAAAAAATCTGCCGAAAAATACGCCAGCATCTGGCGCAAAGACGGCTCACCATTGATGGTCTATGCCGTGCAACAAAAAAAACTGCTGCAAGGATACCTGTCACAAAAAATCAACTCGCCATTTGCCGTCGAATTAGGCATGACCTACGGCAATCCCAGCATGCAAAGCGCGATTGAGTCACTCAAAGCACAAGGTTGTGACCGCATCCTCGTATTCCCGCTCTACCCGCAATACGCCGCCAGCAGCACGGCGGCCGCGCTGGATGCGGTGTGGCGCGTGCTGCTTAAAATACGCAACGTGCCCGCCATTCGCACCATCAAACACTACCACGACCACCCGCGCTACATTCAAGCCCTGGCCAGCCATATCCAAACCTACTGGAAACAACACGGCAAACCCGAAAAACTGGTCATGAGCTTTCACGGCGTGCCTAAATTTCACCTGCTTAAAGGCGACCCCTACCACTGTGAATGCCATAAAACCGCTCGCTTGCTGGCCGAGGCTTTAGGCTTAAGCAAAGTACAATATGAAGTCGGCTTCCAATCCCGCTTTGGCCGCCAGGAATGGCTGCAACCCTACCTCGCCAACACACTGGACGCCTTAGGCAAACAGCAACTCAAACGCATAGACGTCGTCTGCCCCGGGTTTAGCAGTGACTGCCTGGAAACCCTGGAAGAAATTGCCATGGAAGGCAAACATTTATTTCAGTCTGTGGGCGGTGGTGATTATCACTATATCCCGGCGCTGAATAATGAACCTGTGTGGATTGAAGCCATGCGCGATATTGCACTGGAGCATTTGCAGGGTTGGGTGAGTGATGACTTCAATCAGGTGCAAGCAGAAGCTGAGGCGCAAGCAAGTAAGCAACGTGCTTTGGCGATGGGTGCTGAAAAATAGCTCTCGGACATAAAGTAGACATAAAAAAAGCGTAATTAAATTACGCTTTTTTTACTACTGACGGATAGTTTAATGATCAGGCTTGTTTGCGGCGAGTGGCAAAACCTAACAATCCCAGTCCGGCCAACAGCATGCCATAGGTTTCTGGCTCTGGCACGTTTGCAACCGTAAACTGAAATTTATCGTAGCTGAAGCCAGCACCTGTCGAGGAGTCATCAAAATACAGTTTTGTGATGTTTGAATAGGCGCTTAAATCAACCAAACCGTTTGACTCACGTGCAATGGTGCCGAGTAAAGAAGCGCCACTGAAAATGTTAATATCCAGATGGTCACCACTATCGTAACCGGCAAGCACAAACGAGAGATTATTCACTGCTGCTGTAAAGTCAACTTGCAAGTCTGCCTGGCAGTTAAAACCTGCCGTCAGAGCGCAGATTTCGCTGTCTATGCCTGACGCACCAACGTAAATATCTGACCCGAAAGATGTGATGGTAGCCTGCGGGAATACCAGAACAGTGGAGCCTTGAGCGCCGTGTACTAACGTTGTGAAGTCTAATGTATCAGCAAACGTATTGGTTGAAAATAAAGCAACAAAGATTGATAGAGCGATACTGCGTTGTTTCAAGAATTTCATAACACCCTCCCCATAAATTATATTTAATAATAAGAATTGCCCGGCGATTGTAAGCTTATGATAGGAACATGTCTATAGCCCCTTGGGGCAAGGCAATTAAGGCTGAATTGACCTGGGTTTATACAGTGTCATTGCCCGCGCAAAAGTCTCCAGCATAAGCTACATAGTGATAACGATTGATTGACATGCATGAAGTATTGATACATTCAAAGCCTACCGATTCCTATGCCAGCCCTCGCCGATTACGCGTTATAATCGCGTTTTAACGTTTTTATCGTTCCCCTATGATCATTATCACCGGTGGTGCAGGCATGATTGGCTCTATCATGGCCTGGCATTTGAACAACAAACTGGGCCGGCAAGATCTGGTAATTGTTGACCGCATCACACATGAAAACCAGTGGCAAAACCTGGTGCACAGGCACTATGCCGAATACCTGGACAAAGACCAGTTGTTCGACTTTCTGGAAGATAACGACGACATCACAGCCGTGATTCATATGGGTGCCATCAGCGCGACCACCGAGCGCGACTTTAACAAGCTGGTGGCGGATAATATGCATTATTCGCAGGACTTGTGGTCTTGGTGTGCGGAATATGAAGTCCCCTTCTTTTACGCCAGCTCTGCCGCGACCTATGGCGGCGGTGAGCAAGGCTACGATGATGCCAGCATTGAAAACCTGCGCCCCTTGAATGGCTATGGCTATTCGAAACACTTTTTTGACCAGTGGGTGTTGCAGCAAGTCGCGCAAAAACAGATCACACCTCCCGCATGGGCAGGATTCAAGTTTTTCAATGTCTATGGGCCAAACGAATACCATAAAGAACGCATGGCCAGCGTGGCTTACCACACCTTTAACCAGTTTAAAGAAACCGGCACCATGCGTTTGTTTAAAGGTACCAAGGCGGACGTGGAAGACGGCATGCAACTGCGTGACTTTGTCTATGTGAAAGACGTCGCAGATGTGATGGGATTTTTCCTTGAGGCTGCGTTGAAAAACAAACCAGCGGCGAATGCGATTTACAATATCGGCACCGGGCAAGCACGCAGCTTTAAAGACCTAGCGACCAATGTGATGACCAGCATGGATCGCGAACCCAATATTACTTATATTGATATGCCGCAAGATCTCCAGGGCAAATATCAGTACTTTACGCAGGCAGAGATGAAAAAGCTGCGCGATGCGGGTTATAAAAAGCCATTTACCACACTGGAAGAAGGCGTGAAGGACTACGTGCAGAATTATTTGCGGCAGGACGACCCTTACGCATAACCTCCTTCAGAAATTGTGAGCGATATGAATCATATTGAATATCTTAAAGGTGAGCACGCGGCACATGTAGCGATGTTTCAGGCATTGGAACCGCTATTCCCGCTGATTAGCGATGTTGGCAATTTGCTGCGCGACTGTATTCAGCGTGGCGGCAAGGTGTTGCTGTGCGGTAACGGCGGCAGCGCCGCAGATAGCCAGCATATTGCAGCCGAGATCGTTGGCCGCTTTAAAAAAGAGCGTAAAGGCCTGCCTTCTATCGCGCTGACGACAGATACTTCGATTCTCACCTCCGTTGGCAATGATTATGGTTATGACTACATTTTTGCTCGCCAGGTCGAAGCACTTTGCCGCCCCGAAGATATCCTGATTGGCCTGACCACCAGTGGTAACAGTGCCAATGTGGTACGTGCGATTGAAGCTGCTAATGACATTGGCGCAACAACCATAGGCTTGACTGGCGGTAGCGGCGGCAAATTGAATGTGCTTTGTACACACAATATCGTCGTTCCCTCCAGCGTCACCGCCCGCATTCAGGAAGCGCATATTTTCATTGGTCACTGCCTGTGTGAAATTCTGGAATCCTGATGACTGCAACGGCATTGAATAACAACACGGCAACGCTGGTTGCCCATTTTGGCGAACAAAAACAGCATGCGCTGGTCATTGGCGATGTGATGCTGGACCGTTACCTGATGGGTGAGGTCAACCGCATTTCACCTGAAGCACCGGTGCCGGTAGTCCTGATCAAATCAGAGCAACAACGCGCAGGCGGCGCGGCCAATGTCGCGGCCAACCTGGCGCTGCTGGGTATCAAAACCCGTATGGTAGGCCTGGTGGGAGCCGATAATGAAGGCCAGCTATTACTGGCAGCCATGCAAGGCTGTGGCATAGATACGTCGGCCATGATCAACACAGCCACGCGCCCCACTATTGCCAAAACACGTATTCTGGGCGGGCATCAGCAAATGATGCGTCTGGATCAGGAAATCACCACTGAACTCTCAGCGGCAGAAGCAAAAACCGCAACTGAAACTATTAACACAGCCCTGGCGCAACAACCGGCGCTGGTGATTCTGTCAGACTACGCCAAGGGCTTGCTGACCGAGCCACTATGCCAGCATGTGATTCATCATTGTCGCCAACATAACATCCCGGTATTGGTCGACCCTAAAGGGCGCAACTATGACAAATATCGTGGTGCGACGGCGCTCACGCCCAACAAAAAAGAAACGGCCGAGGCCTGCGATACGCAAGTCCATGACGCAGCACTCATAGATAAGGCCACTGCACTCAAGTCCCGTTTGGCGCTGGATTTCCTGGCCGTCACACGTGGTGAAGAAGGCATTACCCTGATTGCTGACCGCACCGATCATTTAAGCGCCACGGCCAAACAAGTGTTTGATGTATCTGGCGCGGGCGATACCGTGATTGCCACACTGGCAGCCGGGCTCATGCATGGCTTGAGTGCGCTAGATAGTTTGTCACTCGCCAATATTGCTGCCGGTGTCGTTGTCGGCAAAGTAGGCACCGTGCCGATTACCAAGGCTGACCTGGTAGACGCCATTGCCACCGCACAAGGCAGCGAACAAGCACATAAAGTATGCGAATTGCCAGGCCTGCTGCAAAAAGTCGCAGCATGGAAACAACAAGGACAAAAAATCGTCTTTACCAACGGCTGCTTTGACTTATTGCACGCCGGGCATGTCACCTACCTTGAAGGCGCTAAAAAACGCGGAGACAAACTGATCCTGGGCTTGAATACCGATCGCTCAGTCTCTGCGTTAAAAGGCCCGACGCGGCCAGTGGTTAATGAACAGGATCGCGCCCGTGTCCTGGCGGCACTAGAGTCTATTGATGCTGTCATCCTGTTTGACGAAGATACCCCGCTCGCGCTGATCAATGCCATCCAACCAGCCGTGATTGCCAAAGGCAGTGACTATACTGCTGAGCAAGTGGTAGGCGGCAAAGAGGTGCTGTCGTGGGGAGGTGAAATTGCCCTGATCGACCTCGTAGAAGGTCGCAGCACCACCAACCTGATTAAAAAACTGCACGCATGAATAAGATACTGGTGATGGGCCCGTCATGGGTAGGCGACATGGTGTTGGCGCAAAGCCTGTTCAAACAGCTCAAAATCGAGCAACCAAATTGCCAAATATCCGTTGCCGCACCAGCCTGGACCATGCCATTGCTGGACAGGATGCCGGAAGTGTCACAAGCCATTGCCCTACCGTTTAAACATGGCGACCTGGCGTTGCGTGAACGCTTCCAATTCGGCCGTTCATTGGCAGGACAAGGGTTTACGCAAGCGATCTTGCTCACTAACAGCCTTAAATCAGCGATTCTGCCGTGGGCGGCCAAGATTCCCGTCCGCACCGGCTTTAAAGGCGAAATGCGCTATGGCCTGGTGAATGATATGCGTCCACTGGATAAAACAGTGCTTAAAAAAACCGTGGAGCGCTTTGTCGCACTTAGCTTGCAAAAAAATGCTGCCCTGCCCGCACAATTACCGCAACCAGCATTACGATCTGACCCGGCACATGCCAGCACGTTATTAAAAACATTCAATATTGTAAACACTGGCAAACCCGTGTTTGGCTTATGCCCAGGGGCAGAATATGGCGAAGCCAAACGCTGGCCTGCGGAATACTACGCGCAAGTGGCAAACCATGCCCTGAACCAAGGCTGGCAAGTATGGCTGTTTGGCTCAGAAAAAGACAAACCGGTCACGGCCAACATCCAGCAACTCACCCAACAACGCTGCGTGGATCTGGCTGGCGGCACCAAACTGGGCGAAGCCATTGATTTAATGTCACTGTGCCATACCGTGATCAGTAATGATTCAGGCCTTATGCATGTCGCAGCAGCGCTAGATAAAAAACTGATTGCGATTTATGGCTCGTCTGACCCCAAGCATACGCCCCCCATGCACCCGGATGCAGTGGTGGAATACCTTGGGCTTTCATGCAGCCCATGTTTTGAACGCGTGTGCCCGCTGGGGCATTTAAACTGTTTAAAACAAATCTCTCCGTCTACGATTATTGCTGATATCCATGTCACTCATTAAATCACTAATCGTCCAAGCCAGCCGTTATGCTGCGGCGCTTCGTCCCAATCAATATATCGCGATTCTGATTGCGCTGTCTGCTCTGGTTGCTTTACGCATCACTTATGTACAGCACGGCTGGGTAAATGATGACTCACTGCTTTATTTTGAAGTCGCCCGCCTGCTTGCTGACGGGCAATGGCAAGCTGCATACGATTTATTCCCCTGGTTACTGTACCCTGCTTTGCTGACGCTTGGGCATATAGCCACCGGATTGGATATCCATACGACCGCGCAACTGATTAATATTGCGCTATTCACCTTGTTTAGCTGGGGATTTTCATTACTGATCCTGCAAGCTGGCGGTACCATCAAGACCATGTGCTGGGGCAGCCTACTACTGCTATCCACTCAATATATCGTTGGCGATATTCTAGGCATGTTGTTACGCGATGAAGGGTTCTGGGCAAGCCTGACCTGGGCATTATTATTCCTGCTGCGTTACATGCAACGCAGCAAAGTGGCAGATGCTTATTACTTTCAAGCTGCGATCATTGTGGCGATGCTGTTCCGCCTGGAGGCGATTGTTTACTTTGCCTTACCACTACTGACGCTATTGACATGCCATACACTGCCCTTGCGTAAGCGTTTGTACAAAATGGTACATAGCGTGAGCATTCCATTATGCTGCGGATTACTTCTCACGGCGGCAGTCATCATTGGCATCGTGGAAATTGCACACCTTGGGCGACTGCAGGAAATTATCTACCTGTTACAACAAGGCCTGATTGAGCGTCTGCAGTTTATTCAGGACAAAGGTGACCTGATGGGCAAACAGATTCTGGGGCATCATTTGGATAACTACAGTCAATTTGCCATATGGAGTGTTCTGATTCTGATTACAGTGAACAAGACACTCAAAGTTGCCGGTTGGCCAGTACTCTTGATCATGATTGCCGGGCGAAAAGCATGGAAAAATATCCACTATCACGCACGACATTTATTCAGCCTGCACCTGATGCTTGGGTTCATCACCAGCGTGTTGATTATTATGAATGCCTTTGTACTGTCGAGCCGTTATGTTATCGCCTCGGGCATTGTCATGTTGGTGATTGGTGCATTCTGTGTTGAATATCTATATGTCAAAGCCTCAGCATGGGGAAAGCGTGGCCTGCTGCTGTTATTCGCTGGCATGCTGGTGGTCAATCTGCATGACTCAGGCCGGGTAGACCTGGACAGAGCGGCTGTAGAGTACTTGCAATCTATCACTCCGCATCAACAATCTGTATTGTATGACACCGAAAATGCCCGTTTTTACGCGCAACAGCCGTTTATGGAGCGTATTCCATCGCATAAGCTTGTGGAGTCATTACTAGCTACCGGCAGCATCAAAAACTACAACTACCTGATGATCAGCATTGCCGATGATAAAGCTGACTATGAGCAATCTGTTCAACGCAGGCTAAACGCGGATTTTGAACATATTCATACGCTCTATGGCTGGAAGAAAAAGTCCAAAGTGCTGATTTACCGGAAACGCCAGACCACAGCTGACTAGCTTTTCACTATCGGAGCGAGCACCTCGGCAGTCACTGCCAGTGTTGCCGTTGCCCGCGCATCATCATCGAGACGCCGGGCAGATAGACCCAGACATAAATTCAATAATGCATTTCTGGCAAGTTTGAAGCTTGCTCGCGCACGCTGCTTCAACGCAATGCGTTGTACATCTACTGCATGATAGCGTTTTCTGAAAAACAAATATTGCCCCTTCCGCTTACGCATCCACTTGGCAAAACTAATGGCCTGCTTTTCACTGGCGCCGCCAATATGATGCACAGCCAAAGTCTCATCAAATCCAATCGGACCCAGCATCGCGCGGATACGCCAGCATATGTCAGTGTCTTCGCCATACATAAAATAATCACTGTCAAAACCATCAATACGCAGATAATCTTCACGCCGCATCATCATGCATGCCCCCAACACCCAGGCCACATCACCTGCCAGCGCTGAAAAATCCGTTTTCCGGCATAATTGCTGCGAAGGATAACGTGTGCGCGGATACACCAGCTTTTGCTTTTCTGACTCCACAATCAATGGCGCCAGCATTGCATCGTGGCCAGTTTTGAACCGGTCTATATAACGACGCAACAATGTCACGTCCTGCAAAGTAGTATCCGGATTGAGGATCAGCAGCAACGCAGCCGTGGCATGATTGGCGGCCAGGTTGTTGGCGCGGCCAAACCCCAGATTTTGTTCACTGAAAATACAGCGGACCTGGACATTACCGAGTGCCTCTAACTGTTGTTGCTCGTTTTGGTCACCCGAATTATCAACAATGATGACCTCATAAGTCACGCCCTGCTGCGCCGCCAATGATTGCAGGCAGCGTGTCAACTCACTCACCGTATGGTAGTTAACGATCAGTATGGAAATTTCTGGCTGCAAATTCACGCCCCCACTCTTCATTACATCGCCACGCCAGCTTGCCGCTTGCGTTGAAACTTTGCATCCAGTTGACTGGCACGATGTGCGACTGAGTGCAAAAATTGGTGTTGCATCAATACCTGGCGTAATGGTTGCTGATAATAGTGCTTGAGAAACCGCAGTACATCCCGTTGCGTCAGACCGATATGCATGGCGGAAAAATAAAGTCCGGCCAGGTCTTTGAGACGTTTATCCTCAGGCAGGTGCGCATGTATCTCTACGCGATGCAAATCCATTAAATGCAATTGCAGATCTTGTGTTTTCAGTGCGCTGCGCGGTAAAGCAAAATGGCATAGATAAAAATCACGATGCCACATGCCATTGGCATGAAAGCAGCGGGCCAGTTCTGCCACTTTTGCAATGAGTTGCCGCTTAAAATATGGCGACGGCGGCTGTTGCAGCCATGGTTCACACAAAGTTTCCAGGGTCACGATATCCCCCAGGTCACGGGTCACCACAAAAGACTGTTTATGTGCAGGATGCGTACCGCGCTCGCCATAGGCTAGCAAAGGGGTTGTGGCAATGCCAATCTCATCTAATTTGTGTATGGCTTGCCATTCATTACGAGCGCCCAATACCGGCCACTTCAGGCTCAACAGGTTCTTGAGAATCTCACCCCAGCCTACCCCGTAATGTTTTTTAATGAAGATAGACTCCCCATCCAGCATCACTTTGTGCGTCTGCCGATCTTTCACTGAACGGAATACTTCGCCCTGCAAAGCCATCCAGTCATCAAACCCGCTGATACTAGGGCTATATCCTGGCTCCAGGTGTACCTGTTGTGATGGTGAGGAGTTAGAATCAGTCATGTGTGCTTATCGACTTTGCAAATAATCAATACTGGCTAAAATGCTCGGTACACAACGGGCTGCCTTTGCCGAGGCCTGCTGATACCCCTGCATGGCAGCTTGCCAGAATGCTTTATCCAGCACGACCATCTCTTCATGATATTTACCTAAACGCACAAAACTGCGAATCCGCGTCGCACACATCAGCGACCAGGGATAAATCGTCATATCAGACACATCAATTAAACCAAATTCACTATTCGGCATCAATAACACGTTACCGCTATGCAAGGAGTGAAAATGCACACCTTTATCGTGCATGGTTGCCAGGAATGTTCCCAGCTTGGCTGCGAGTGGGTAAAGCCTGGCCAGGTCAGAAGCCATTAACTGACGCAAAGTCTGCCCTGCCAGCGGCTGGTAAACCACCGCCGTATGGCCGGAATGCGATAAATGGTAGAGTGATTTCACCGTCACCGTTGGGATATCTAATGCTTGCAAGCGCAATGCATTACGGTAAAAACGCCGGGCATGTGAATACAGGCGAGCACCACTGAATACCCTGCGTGCACGGAAAATCTTGAGAAAATCACCATCTGGCAATTGAATCACTTTCGGACCACGCGGATCCTGCTCGATGATGTTGCCCTCACGGCACATCTGCTGCAAGCGCTCATCGGTCAACAGTTGGCTCGGCGTGTGCAATAGATTCAGCATAAGTGATAATCGCCAATGATCACAGCGCATGCATATGCGGCACCACAGTCACCTGATGTGTGGTGCAATACGCCTGCCAGTCCGGCATATCAGTCCAGTCACTTAAAAACACAAAGTCCAGCCCTGCACCTGTAGATGCCTGGTGGTCAAAGCGACTATCGCCGATAAACAAAGCGGGGAATTGTATGGTGCCATCCGCAATCATGGTCGCCAGATGCTCGTTCTTTTTAGTTGGCCCACCATAAATACCCAGCTCGAATAAACCATCGAGGCCACGGCGCGGAAAAATCTGCCGCAGCTCTTGCTGGTCCCCGCCCGACATCAGCATCCACTTGGCCTGTGACGTCTTTTGCTTTAAATCCATTAACGCTGGCGCGACTTCGCACTGCATTAAGGTCTCATCAAGAATCTCGGTAAAGGTATCCATAAACGCCTGGAATAATTCAGGCGTTAGCGCTTGCTTAATGATCTCGGTAATGTAATAACGGATCTTGTCATTACGTGGAATGCTGCCCAGTTTGATATGGTAATCGACAAAGGCTTGCGCTTGCTCATCGCTACCGCCCATGCGTTTGGCCGTATTGTAATAAGCATCCACTTTGGTCTGGTTGCTATTGAGAACAACGCCATCGCAGTCAAGCACGATGGTTTTATAGATGGAGAGGTCTGGGCGTTGGGACATAGGCTGGATAATAAAAAAGGCTTGTATTGCTACAAGCCTTCATTATAGACGATTTGCGTCGGTGACTTGCTTATTTAGCCGCCACAATCGCTGAAGCTTCTTTCGCCAGTTTGGTGATGTGCGCCCAGTCTTTGTTCGCCACCGCATCAGCTGGTGTCAACCAGGTACCGCCACACACAACCACGTTAGGCAACGCCAGGAAGTTAGGTGCGCTTTCTACGCTCACGCCACCGGTTGGGCAGAATTTCACGTCAGCAAATGGGCCAGCAAACCCTTTGAGCAGGTTGATACCGCCCACAGCCACGGCTGGGAACAACTTCAGAAAGTAGTAATCATCGGCATTCGCCATCATGATTTCAGAGCCTGTAGACACGCCTGGCAGTAATGGCAAGCCAATTTTACGGGCAAACTGACCTAACTCAGTGGTATAGCCTGGGCTCACTGCAAATTGGCAACCTACATCTTTAGAAGCTTGTGCATCTTTCAGGTTACGCACGGTACCGGAACCCAAAATCGCGTCAGGTACGTGCTTGGCGATTTGTTCCATGGCTTGTAGGGCGACAGGTGAACGCAAAGTCACTTCCAGTACTTTAACGCCGCCCTCCAACAAGGCTTCTGCCATTGGTACGGCATCTTCCACTTTGTTGATGACAATGACCGGAATCACCGGGCCATGATTAGCTAACTCTAATGTGCTCATGTTCTCAATCTTTATCTAAATAAATAAACTTTTTTCAATTGCCTGCTTAACAGTGAATTAAAAGTGCTAAGTAAGACTAGGCGCAGAAGCGCAGACAGTACGAATAGTACGGCAAGCGAACTGCAACGCAATTTTAATTTACAACCAGGTGACCGCGCCCTCTTCGGCTGACAGCACATTTCTACGCATACCACCAAACAACTCACGACCCAAACCGTGCGCATTGTGATGACGCTTGGCATCGCTCAACTCTTCAGCTTCGCGCTCGGCCCAGGTGTCTTCATCCACCAGCACGTTCAACTGGCCAACCGTTCCGTTGAGGCGAATAATGTCGCCATTGCGAATTTTGGAAATCGCACCACCGGCACTCGCCTCTGGGCTCAGGTGAATCGCCGCTGGAATCTTGCCAGACGCGCCACTCATACGGCCGTCAGTCACAATCGCGACACGGAAGCCTTTGTTTTGCAGCACAGCCAGTGGCGGTGTCAGTTTATGCAGTTCTGGCATCCCATTCGCTTTAGGGCCCTGGAAGCGAACCACCGCAATAAAGTCTCTTTCCAGCTCACCACGGTCAAACGCTGACAGCAACTCTTCCTGTGCATCAAATACAATGGCTGGCGCTTCAATAATATGACGGTCTTCAGGCACTGCAGAAATTTTAATCACGCTGCGGCCCAGGTTACCCTTGAGCAAGCGCAAGCCGCCAGACTCATTAAATGGGTGTGCAGCGGTACGCACAATGGTTTCATCGCCGCTTTCAGCCGGGTAGTCGGTCCACACCAGTTTATCCGCTGTTTTCTCCGGTTTTTTACCGTAGTCACGCATGCCACCACCGCTGACGGTGTACACATCAGGATACATGTAACCACCTTCGATCAGCTCGCGAATCACGAAACCAGGGCCACCAGCGGTCTGGAATTCGTTGACATCGGCTTTGCCGTTCGGATAAACACTTGCCAGCAAAGGCGTGGCCTTGGCCAGATAGTGGAAGTCGGTCCAGTCAATGATAATACCTGCTGCACGTGCAACGGCTACCCAGTGGATCAAATGGTTAGTTGAACCACCAGTTGCCAGCAAGGCCACCATGGCATTCACAATCACATGTTCGTCAACCAGGCGACCAATCGGCACGAATTTTTCTTTTTTGGTATTTTGTATTACCAGGCGCACCGCTTCGCGCGTCAAATCTTCGCGCATACCATCGTGTGGATGGATAAAAGCTGCACCAGGCACATGCAAGCCCATCGCCTCCAGCAACATCTGGTTACTGTTGGCGGTGCCGTAGAACGTACAGGTACCTGCACCGTGATACGCCGCAGACTCACTCGCCAGCAACTCTTCACGGTCACACAAGCCTTGTGCGTATTTCTCGCGGACTTTGGATTTTGAGGTGTTATCGATACCGGTGCTCATCGGGCCAGCGGGCACGAACACACATGGCAAATGGCCAAAATGCAGCGCGCCGATCAACAGGCCAGGCACAATCTTGTCACAGACACCGAGCAACAAAGAAGCATCAAATACATCATGAGACAAAGCAACCGCAGTACTCATGGCAATAGTGTCGCGGCTGAACAGGCTCAGCTCCATGCCTGGTTCGCCCTGGGTAATGCCATCACACATGGCTGGCACACCACCTGCCACCTGCACGGTTGCACCCAATTTACGGGCTTCATCACGGATAATATCCGGATAGTCCACGTAAGGCTGATGCGCAGACAGCATTTCGTTGTAAGCCGTGACGATACCAATATGCGTTGGTTTCTCGGCATAAATCTTGAACTTGTCGTTTTGTGGCATCGCCGCAAACGCGTGCGCCACGTTGGCACAGCCCAGACGATCCGGGCCTTTTTCACGGTTCAGGTAATCATCAATACGCTGCAAATACGCCTTGCGGGTCGGACGGCTGCGCTCGATGATGCGTTCTGTTACTTCAATGTGAGATTGTTTCATTGACTATCGCTCAACTGTGTTTTAACTACCTGATGAACTATCCTGATGAACTGCTTTGAACTTGCTATTTAGTCACAGTTTAGGGTCGTAATATATATGAATCCAAACAGGTTCCCTACCTGCGATTATCGCCAAACTGGTGCAAGACGTCAAACTGAATTACCAAATTTGATTGTTTTTTTAGACGATTCAATGACTTAAAACAATATAAACCGTTTGAGGGAACCAGTTTGAAGCGCACGCGCTTCAAACCAGCCTTCAGATAGATTTGGTGACCAGAATATCTTCCAGCATCAAATACTCAAGATCGCAGCCATAGAACATATTCAAGGCATCGGTCGGACTGCAAATCATGGGTTCGCCACGGCGATTAAGCGAGGTATTAAGCACCACGCCATTCCCACGCAATTGCTCCAGGTGCTCAATCAACGCGTAATAGCGCGGGTTGGTTTCCTTGGTCACAATCTGCGCACGCGCCGTACCATCCTCATGCACCACTTCCGGAATGCGCGCTTTCCAGGCTGGATTCACATCAAAAGTGAACGTCATATATGGCGCCGGATGCTCTGTTTGCAGAATATCGACTGCAATACGGTCCAGCATACTGGGGCAGAATGGCCGCCAGCGCTCACGGTATTTAATTTGCGCATTGATACGGTCAGCTACGCCCGGAAAACTCGGGTCGCCCAGGATACTGCGACAGCCTAATGAGCGCGGGCCAAACTCCATACGGCCCTGGAACCACGCCAGTGGATTCCCTGCCGCCAGCAATTCAGCCGCCTTACGCGGACCATCTTCGACACGGGTAAAGATAGGCTTGGCTGGATGCGCCTCACAGGCGGCGATACACTCTTCGTTAGTGAACGCCGGGCCCAGATAGGCATGTTCCATTTTATGGATGGTTTCACCCGCCAAATGTGCAGCATAAGTTGCTGCACCGAGGCTAGTGCCATTATCGCCAGAAGCTGGTTGCACAAACAACTCTTTCACATGCGGCAAGGCAATAATACGTTGATTCAATTTTACGTTCAGCGCCACACCACCTGCCATCACAATCTTGCCGGTCTCACGGATGATATCGCCCAGATAATACTCAATCATCTGTAATGCCAGGTCTTCCAGCAGCTTCTGCACGCTGGCCGCGTAATGGATATAAGGATCATCAATCTCATCACCCTCACGCTTAGGTCCCAGCCATTCGATGAGTTTAGGCGTGAAGTAATAGCCCTTACCGTTTTCTTTATAGCGGCGTAAGCCAACCACGTTGACATATTCGGTATTGATGATGAGCTCACCGTTTTCAAACTTGGCCAGGCGGCTTAAATCGTATTTAATTGGGTCGCCATACGGCGCCATGCCCATAACTTTAAATTCGCCATCCAGCATTTCAAAGCCCAAAAATTCAGTGATGGCGCCATACAGGCCACCCAGCGAATCCGGGTCATAGAATTCTTTTATTTTATGAATCTTGCCGTTTTCGCCATAGCCGAAAAAGGTCGTGGCGTACTCGCCTTTGCCATCAATGCCGACAATCGCCGTTTTTTCTTTAAAACCACTCAGGTGATAAGCACTCGAAGCATGTGCCAGATGGTGTTCCACCGGCACATATTGGGCTTTAGTCAGGCCCAGTTCGGCCATCAGCTTAAGCGATTTGTCACGGTTGCGGCGGAAACGGCGGTTACCGTTAAAAATCGCATCCAGCGCACGATCAGGCGCATACCAGTAGCGCTTGGCATAATGCCAGCGCGCAGCCGAGGTCAATGGAATTTCACCGTAAGGAAAAGCAACAATATCCACCTGATCCGGCGTAATACCTGCCTGTTTCAGGCAAAATTGCGTCGCCTCGTAAGGCCAGTGATTTTTAGCGTGCTTGTCGCGGATAAAACGTTCTTCTTCCGCCGCAGCGACAATCTTGCCGTCCACCAGAATGGCAGCAGAAGCGTCATGCCCCAAGGCACCGGATAAACCTAAAACAATCATGCAGAAACTCGCGTAATGATTTAATGGAAATAACTAAAGGGAAATGCCCGCCAGCCTGAGTGGCGTATGGTCCTGATAAATCAGGCTAAACGACTTAAGCAGTGCATTATACAGGGAAGTATCCTGTTTCCAATTTTGCAGCAGGCGCCGGACATCTTTAGCATGTGCGCGCAAAGCCATTTGCGTACGGCGATGTTGCTGCATGCTATCAAGGTCAATGACCACAATCTCGCCCTGATCGGTGACTTGCAGGTTACTGGCTTTCAGATCGCCATGAGAGACTTTAAGCAAATACCACTGGTAGCACAACGTCACCAGCTGGTGAATAACCCGCTCACGCATATCGCTATCGGTACACTTTTGGAAAAAGGTCAGTGCATCCGGCCATGGGCTGTAAGCAGACACAAAGTAAGCGCGGCCACGCATGCCGCAGTAGCGCTGCTCATACATCAACAATGGCTGTGGCGTCAGCATGCCATAATATTGCAGACGATGCGCGTTACGCCACGACGCTGCCGCACGACTGGGTCGCCAGGCGCGGCTCAGGCCATGTAGCCAGTTCTTGATGTTATACCGTTTGATCACCACCGCCTCGTCTTGCAGATGCGTATGCACCACAGTGCAGGTGTTGCCCGGCTTCAGCACCTTGCCGACATGCATGGCCACCTCAAGTGCAGGCAAGTCTGTTGCATGCAAGCCGCCTGCCGCACTCACCGCCTGCGCACTCTGGCTGGTTTGCTGCCAGGCAACATCGCTGCAAGTACGGAAAATTTTACGCGTGACATAACGCTCAACCTCTTGCGCCTTCATTTTTTTGGCCAAGGTCAGCAATGTGGAAGCTAACAAAGTCGCTTGCCACCCACGCGCCTGATCATACGCTGCCAGTAAAGGCGCCACCCAGGCATGCTGATCCAGCACCTGCACTTTTGAGATCAACTCAGCCAACTGCCGATAAGCCTGACGCTGGTTCAAGGTATGTTTCTGAATACCATCACCGTCCAGCGACCATACTTTATTATCCGACAGTAGAAAATTTTTAAGATGCAAATCCGTCTGCACCAAGCCAGCCACATGCTGTGCAGCCAGGGTTTGCACCAATTGTTTGAGTAACAGCAAGCCTTGTTCAGGGGGCAACGTCTGGTATAACACATCGGCATTATCTGCGGGCGCGATAGCGGTGTAGATCAAGATGCTGGCACGCTGGTCTGCGGAATGTCCTTGCCACAACAAGGCAGGCGTTGCCAACCCTGCTTGCGTGAGCCAACGCACGCCTTGCGCATCGCGTGAGGCATATTTTTCTGCCTGCGCACCGAGAAATACTTTAGCGAACACCGCCTTGCCAGACCATTGCGCGCGAAATACCCAGCGCCGCTGCGGCAAAACACGCACAGCGACCAGCCCGGTCAATGCAGACTGGTCAGACAGCAGGATAGCGCCCGTGGCGCTATCAACAACATCACACATGGCAGGCGCGATGATCGCGTCATGCATTGCCACCATTAGCGGGATTTCCACCATTGCGCAATTTGCTGCAGCCAGCTAGCTTGCCCGGCGAATAACTTTTTCGCCCGTTTATCGCGTTTTTTCATCATTTTTTTCACTTGCGATTTTGTCTCTGCATCATCATGCGGCCTGGCCACATACAAGGTATGGCGAGAATCTCCCTGTTCATTCGGGATAGGCAAGGCCTGGTAGTAATACAGCGCGATCGACCGACGCGTAATACCTTCCGGTGTGGTCAATGGATCAGGATGCCCATGAAAGCTGTCAGCATCGGTATTAAAAATCACGCAACGGTTAAACAAAGGCGCCACCGTTTGCTGCCTAGCCTGCATTTGCCGGTCCCATAACTCCAGATTACCGCCATACTCCGGCAGCCAGTCCTGGTTTAAATACACCAGCATATTGACGCGGCGATACAGTTGCAGGCCTTCATTGACCTGAAAGTCAGCATGGATGCCGAGCAAGCCGCCAGCAGACGTTTCGTGCAAGCCACCGCCTGCGAAATAGGGGTCTGGCAACAGACCTTTAAAACCGGTCAGGGTTTCAATAAACTGCAACATGGCGGCAGAGTTAAATAAGGCAAACGCCGCGCGCAAGGTTTCATCGCAGTCATAGGGTGAAATTTGACGTTTATGTGTACCGCCATAGCCTTTTTCATACACCTTGTCATGCGCCTTGGGGTCTTGCGGAAAGTGATCCAGCAATAACTGTGTAAATGCGGCAGGAAAAATATTGTCGATCACCGCATGCGGAAACGGCTGCGCTTGCGCATACTCCTCAGCCAGCAAACTGCCGATATCTTTGGCCTGCTGCATATCCAGGGAAAATCCATTTCCCATTTCAATTGGTAATAGCCCATCAGTCATGGTCATTTTGTTGTTTCCTGCTGTGACTGTAATTGTTTAAGCATGGCTTGTTTACGCTGTAAACGGCGGTTTTGCGCAGTATACCCGCTCACAAGCCCAACCGTTCCCGCCTCGACATGGTCAAGGTAACGAAACAAACGCGCCGCTGACATGCGCTCAATGACATAGCCTTGCGCAACCAGCTTATCCTGCAATACATAGCCAGGAATCTGTTGCTGCATATAAAAACGGTATCCCAGCTTTTTCATCAAACCCACATTCCACAAGGCAAAAAAGCTCTTGATATACGGCTCGATGTAAGGCCGGGCCTGGCGCGCAGGCAGGCCTAGCTGCTGCTTGATACGACGGCTGTGGTACTTGAAAAAGCCAGTGAATGCGCGCCAGAACAAACGCACATGGCCACGGTTTAACTGATGCAAACAGCCAATCGCGGCAATATTAGGCTGGCGCTGCATACGCTGCAAACAATCAAGGAAAATTTGCGGCTCGTAAATAAAGGTATCGGTATGCATCAAAAACAGGTAATCCGTATTGATCGCAGCTAGAATCAAATCCAGGCCTTCACCGTGCGCAGCAAACCCTTGCTCTTTGCCTGGTGATGGGCGCTCAATTAAATGGATCCACTCCAGGCTGCGCAAGTATGCTGTACTTTCATCCGCAGAATCATTATCCACCACCCAGACGTCGACGGCATTAGCATCCAGCGCACCGCTATCGAAATGGCTTTTGATAAAATTCAAACAGGTACGGGTCAAATCCAGCGTTTTGTAATTCACCAGCCCGATGCTGAATCTTGGTAATGTGTGTGCCATAGACATACTTATCCGTTAACGCTTGCTACGCTTGGTTATCCATTTGAGTAACTGGCGATCACACCAGCCTAACGGCCGCGTATATGTCTCACCATACAAATAATGCTTTAAAAAATAGAGGCGATCGCGGTCACTCAGGTCTGCAGTATGCCGATGTAATGCCGCCAGGTCGAAACGCGCACGACGCCAGGCGCCTAGGCTTTGCCTGGCTTTTTCCAGGTCAATCAGTGCCACATCAGGCGCGACATCATCCTGCCGCACAAAAATATGCTTGGGATACAAAGCGCGATGCACCCAGCCCAGGTCGTGAAAGCGGCGAATCTGCCTGGCAACTGCGCGTAACAGCTGCCTACGCGCATGCTGGGGTTGATTCAGCATGCTTGGTAATAATTGCTCCAGATCGACAAAACCATGCAGGTTCTCTGTGACCAGAATGGCGCGCTGATTGCCAGCCTGCGGCGATTCGGCATACATCAGCACTTTGGGCGCAGGAATGCCCGCCTTTGCCAGCGACTGCAAGCGATGGTATTCACGGCGGAAAGTCGGCTCACCAGCAAACGGATGGCATAAGGTGCGGCGACCATGATTCTGCTGCTTTTTCACAAACAAGGTCAGTGCAGGCAGATTTTCCTGCGGCAATACCAGCTTGCCGACACCACTCCAGCCACCACGCCGCTGATTAGGCGCCTCAAACCAGGCGATATCACGTGTCCACCAGGCTTCAAACGTATCCAGCCCATGACGCTGCAGGGCCGCTTCGTAGACAGGATCTTGATAATGATTCAGGGAATGTTCCAAAATTAATTGTGCTGAAATAATTGACGCCAATGCGGGTTTTTAAACCACATTTTGTTAACATAAGAGCTAATCTCAAATTTTAACAGAATGCGTTTATAAATTAGCCTCATGTTGCTGTTTTTCTGCAAAACCATCGCCCGCCTGCCACTGTCCTGGGTACATAGACTGGGGGCATTCTTCGGCTGGATATCTTATCTTTCTGACCACAAAAGCAATCGTATTGCGCTGGAAAATATTAAACAAAGCGGTTTGGCTGCTAGCGAAGCGCATGCAAAACAATTAGTCAAAACCAGTCGCATCGAAGCAGGCAAGGCGATTCTGGAAACATTCTTTATCTGGGGCAACCCCACGGCAAAGCTGTTGCCATTGATACAGCAAGTGCATGGCTGGCAACATATCACTGAGGCGCAAGCACAAGGCAAAGGCCTGATTTTCCTCACCCCGCACCTGGGCTGTTTTGAAATCACGTCCATTTATTATGGCGAGCGAGCGCCCATCACCGTGCTTTACCGGCCACCAAAATTGCAATGGTTAAGTGAGTTGGTTGTAAAAGGCAGGCAAAAAGGCAAGGTGGATATGGCCCCGGCCAATGCCAGCGGCGTGAAAAAGCTGCTACAGGCATTGAAATCCGGCCAGGCCATCGGCATTTTGCCGGATCAGATCCCCAGGCAGGGCGAAGGCGAATGGGCGGACTTTTTTGGCAAACCGGCCTATACCATGGGACTAGCCAGCAAACTGGCCAGCAAGGCAGACGCTATCATTATCATGGCGTTTGGTGAGCGACTGCCCAACGGAAAAGGATTTAATATTCACCTGACACAGGTAGAGGATATTGGCACGCCTGCCCTGCTCAACCAGGCAATTGAGCGCCAGGTGGCACAATGCCCCGAACAGTACTTATGGCAATACAACCGCTTTAAGCAGCGGCGTTACGCTCTGCACAAGTTAGAAAAAGCCCAGCAGGAGCAGGCTGAGCGTTGATCGACCATCGACAAACACGCAGCGCTCACATAGCCAGTTTGCTAAGCCAGGCCTTGAATCCAGCGGCTGTACACTTTATCGGCCACACGGTGTAACACTTCGCAATCGGCTTCCACACCGGACAGCATGGTATCGGCAGACTGTACCGCGGGGCTAGCTGCTGAGCTGGCAATGTCACTTTTCCATTGCTCGGTCCATATTTTAACCATGCTCGGCGTCATTTCGATATGGCATTGCAAACCGATATGCTTACCCATCACATAAGCCTGGTTAGCGCAATAAGCGCTGGATAATACATGCGTAGCACCCTCAGGCACCGTAAAGGTTTCACCATGCCAGTGGAAGCTGTTAAAGGCTTGCAAGTCACCAAACCAATCGCGCGCCACAGCATGATCTGCCACTTGCACATCGCCCCAGCCGATCTCCTTGACCGGGTTTTTGCTGACCACACCACCCAGCGCCTTGCTGATGAGCTGGCCGCCCAGGCAATGGCCAAGCAAGGGCACATCGGCTTGCACGGCCTGTTGAATGAGTTGCAACAATGGTGGAATCCACGGCAAATCATCGTTCACGCTCATGGGGCCACCCATGAGTACAATGCCACTGTAATCATCGACAGAGGCAGGCACCGCCTCACCTTTATCAATCCGTACTTCGCACCACGGAATAGCATGTTGCGCCAAAAAAGTGCCCAAATAACCAGCACCCTCGCAGCAAGCGTGCCTGAATATCACCACCGGTTTCATGATTTACCTTACTAAACTAACTTCCTGATATTGCCCAAGCAAGATTCCGTCCAAGGTGTACGGTCCTATCGCATAACGAATCAAGCGCAAGGTCGGAAACCCTACGTGCGCGGTCATTCGTCGCACCTGGCGGTTCTTGCCTTCACTGATTTTAAGCTCCAGCCAGGTGGTGGGAATGTGTTTCCGCTCGCGAATCGGCGGCTCGCGCTGCCATAAATGGTCAGGTTCGGCGATGATTTTCACCTGCGCAGGCTGCGTGACAAAATCACCCAGATCAACACCCTGTTGCAATGGCATCAAATCTGCTTGTGTAGGAGCACCTTCTACTTGTGCCCAATAGGTTTTGATCTGTTTGTGTTTTGGATGACTTAAACGATGTTGCAATCCACCATCATCGGTTAAAATAAGCAATCCTTCGGAGTCAGTATCTAACCGCCCGGCTGCATATACGTTGGGAATCGGAATATAGTCTTTGAGCGTCGCGTGTTTTTCATGCGCAGTGAACTGACACACGACGTTAAAAGGTTTGTTAAACAGTAATAACATGGAAAGCGCTATGTCTAAATTCAAGGTGCCAGCCACTGGCAGCAAAATCATTGTCAATGCCGATAATACCCTAAATGTTCCCGACCAACCTATTATCCCGTTTATCGAAGGCGATGGCATTGGTATCGACATCACACCACCCATGATCAAAGTGGTAGATAGCGCGGTTGAAAAAGCCTACGGCGGTAAGCGCAAGATCTCCTGGATGGAAGTCTATGCCGGTGAAAAATCCACGACCATATACGACAAAGACACCTGGTTATCTGACGAAACCATGGCGGCATTAAAAGAGTATGTCATCTCGATCAAGGGCCCATTGACTACTCCAGTAGGCGGCGGCATTCGCTCATTGAACGTGACGCTGCGTCAGGAACTGGACTTATACGTCTGCTTGCGCCCTATCCAGTACTTCACAGGCGTACCTAGCCCGGTCAAACACCCGGAAAAAACCGATATGGTGATTTTCCGTGAAAACACCGAAGACATTTATGCCGGCATCGAGTGGGCCGCCGGCACTGAGGAAGTGAAAAAAGTCATTAACTTCTTGAGTGATATGGGTGTGCGCAAAAAGATCCGCTTCCCTGAGGCCTCTTCCATCGGCATCAAACCAGTGTCTATCGACGGCAGCAAACGCCTGATCCGCAAGGCGATTCAATACGCGATTGATAACAACCGTAAATCAGTCACGATTACCCACAAAGGCAACATCATGAAGTTCACCGAGGGTGGCTTCCGCGACTGGGGTTATCAACTGGCCAAAGAAGAGTTTGGTGCAGAACTGATTGACGGTGGTCCATGGTGCAAACTGCCGAATGGCATCATCATCAAAGACTGTATCGCCGATGCATTCCTGCAGGAAATCCTGTTGCATCCGGAAGATTACGATGTCGTGGCAGCCTTAAACCTCAATGGCGACTACATGAGTGATGCGCTGGCAGCACAAGTCGGCGGTATCGGCATCGCGCCTGGCGCCAACCTGAGCGACACCATCGCCATGTTTGAAGCCACGCATGGTACGGCGCCTAAAATCGCCGGTAAAAACCTGGCTAACCCAAGCTCACTGATTTTGTCAGCCGAAATGATGTTACGCCATATGGGCTGGGTAGAAGCGGCAGACCTGGTATTGAATGGCGTGGCCAAAGCGATTGCCAGCAAACGCGTCACTGGCGACTTCAGTAGCCAGATGGAAGGTGCAACCCAGGTCGGCACGGCTGAATTTGGTGACGAAATCATCAAGCAGATGGCATAAGTCCTGGCCACTGGCCTCGATTTGAATATAAAAAAAACGGCTCGCAATTGCGAGCCGTTTTGTATTTTTTACCCCTAAAACAAAATTATGCTTTTTGTATGTTTGAGGCCTGTTTCCCTTTGGGACCTTCAGTCACATCAAAGGATACACGTTGACCTTCTTTCAAGCTTTTATAACCAGATTCAACGATTGCGGAGAAGTGCGCGAACAAATCGTCACCGCCGTCATCGGGAGTAATGAATCCAAAGCCCTTAGAGTCGTTAAACCACTTTACGGTACCTGTTGCCATTTTACTTCCTTACTTTTTTACTTAACAGGGAGGCGCCCCAAAAGTTTGTCTCAAGTACTCCAGTCGCAATTAACAAGCTTTGCTTTACTTAAAGACGGCTACAAAAAACCTGAACCCAAACGCCTTAAGGATTTATAAGTTAGCATAATTTAAATGTCAAGACTAATTTTGTATCTTTTAACGAAAGCTAAAAAATACAATTAAAATTTGTATAAATGCTGCATGAGAGCCCGTCTTTTCTACGATTTGAATCTGTGATCCTCCACGTATACTAAAGTAAAAAGTATAGTGGTATCAGTACATTAACAGCCCTATTTCACTGTTTAGAAGACACGTTTAAAGACATCTATGGCAACACTGGAAAGTTCAAGAAAACTGGGAGGCATGGCGCGCATGCTGGTGCAATCTTCGCTGATGAACGAAGATGATGCCGCCGCATTGCAAGAAAAGTCCTCTGCACAAAAAGTCAGTTTTCTGGCGGCAACGTTGGCGCAAAAAAAGATTTCGGCTAAAGATATTGCGCAAACAGCCTCGAATGCTTTTGGCTTTCCCTTTCTAGACCTGGATGCACTGGATCAGGATTCACTGCCAGACAAAACCATAGACATCAAACTCATGCAGTCGCATCGGGTATTGCTGCTGCAACAAAAAAGCAATGTTGCCTATATTGCGATCTCCGACCCGACCAATCTGCACTCGCTGGATACTATCCAGTTTCAGATGGGCGCTACGCTATTCCCGATCGTGGTGGAAGATGACAAGCTGGGCAAATGGATCGATAAAATTGTCGACTCCAAAGATACCAGCATGTCTAACCTCAATGCCGGCAGTGACGATTTTGATCTGGGGATGGAGGACGCTGGCGAAGAACAGGAAGCAGAAGTCATACAAGAAGTCGACGATGCGCCTGTGGTCAAGTTCTTGCAAAAGATATTGCTGGATGCCATTAACATGGGGGCGTCCGACTTGCACTTTGAGCCTTATGAAAAGTTTTACCGTATCCGCTTCAGGGTGGACGGTGTGTTAAGGGATATGTCGCAGCCGCCATTGGCAATCAAGGAAAAACTGGCCTCGCGCATCAAGGTCATCTCCAATCTGGATATTTCCGAAAAGAGAATTCCGCAAGATGGGCGCATGAAGTTAATTATCACCAAAACCCGTGCCATTGATTTCCGCGTCAGCACCTTGCCATTGATTCACGGTGAAAAGATTGTGATGCGGATCCTGGACCCAACCAGTGCGACACTAGGCATTGAAGCCCTGGGCTATGAAGCAGAACAGCAAGCTTCGCTACTCAAGGCGATTCACCGCCCATATGGACTGGTATTGGTCACTGGGCCGACGGGCTCGGGTAAAACCGTCTCACTGTATACTTGCTTAAACCTGCTCAATGATCCTGGCGTCAACATTTCTACCGCTGAAGATCCGGCAGAAATTCCTTTAGCGGGCATTAACCAGGTCAACGTGAATGATAAACAAGGCCTGACCTTTGCTGCGGCACTGAAATCCTTTTTACGCCAGGACCCGGACATCATCATGATTGGTGAAATTCGTGACCTGGAAACTGCAGACATGGCAATCAAGGCAGCTTCTACCGGCCATATGGTATTGTCTACCCTGCATACCAATGATGCGCCAACTACTTTATCTCGATTATTGAATATGGGCGTCGCCCCCTTCAATATTGCTTCTGCCGTGACGTTAATTACAGCACAACGCCTGGCCAGGCGTTTATGCAAGCACTGCAAAGTGCCCTTAAACGTGCCACAAGAGGCACTGCTCAAAGTCGGCTTTACCGAAGCCATGCTGGAAGGTGACTGGCAATTATATGGCGCGAAAGAAGGCGGCTGTGAACACTGCAATAATGGCTACAAAGGCCGTGTCGGCATTTACCAGGTAATGCCTATCACTGAAGCCATGGCGCAGATCATTATGTCCAACGGCAATGCGCTGGATATTGCCGCGCAAGCGAAAAAGGACGGTGTGAAAGATTTACGCGAATCAGGCTTACTTAAAGTAAAACAGGGCTTAACCTCGATTGAAGAAGTGGAAGCGGTCACCAATGAATAACTCAGGTGAGTCAATCAACCAATTTTAAGAAAACACTATGGCGACTGGTAATATCAAACAATCCGTATACCAATGGGAAGGTAAAGACCGCAAAGGCAAGCTGGTCAAAGGCGAGATGCGCGCCAATGGCGAAGCCGTGGTCAATGCCACGTTGCGTCGCCAGGGCATTACAATCATCAAGGTCAAAAAGCAAAGCTCACTAGCCATCAAAGGCAAAGTCACCGAAAAAGACATTACTTTGTTTACACGCCAGCTTGCCACCATGATGAAAGCCGGCGTCCCCCTCTTGCAAGCCTTTGATATTGTTGGCAAAGGCCACCATAATCCGGCGGTATCCAAACTACTGTCTGATATTAAAGCTGACGTTGAAACTGGCAGCAGCCTGAGTGCGGCATTCCGCAAATTTCCGCTGTATTTTGATCAATTATTTTGCAACCTGGTCGGCGCGGGTGAGCAAGCCGGTATTCTGGATAGTCTGTTAGACCGATTGGCGACCTATAAAGAAAAAATTCTCGCCATTAAAAGCAAAATCAAATCCGCATTGGTGTATCCAGCGTCGATTATCGTCGTCGCGTTTGTGATCACCGCCGTGATTATGATTTTCGTAGTGCCTGCATTTAAAGACCTGTTCAGCAGTTTTGGGGCAGATTTACCGGGCCCAACGGTCGTAGTGATCAACTTATCCGACTTCTTTGTTAAATGGTGGTGGGCAATTTTTGGCTCGATTGGCGGCGGCTTATGGTTCTTTTTCTACACATGGAAACGCTCAGAGAAACTACAAGCCACCATGGACCGCTTAATGCTCAGGCTACCCATTTTTGGCGAGTTGATCCGTAAAGCCACCATTGCCCGCTTTGCCCGTACACTTTCGACCATGTTTGCGGCGGGTGTGCCATTGGTAGAAGCGCTGGACTCCGTTGCCGGGGCTTCTGGCAACAAAGTATATTTTGATGCCACAAAAAAAATCCAAAGCGAAGTCAGTACCGGCACCAGCCTCACGGTATCAATGCAGAACGCCAATGTATTCCCTAATATGGTGATACAGATGACAGCGATTGGTGAGGAGTCAGGCTCTTTAGACGGCATGCTGACCAAAGTCGCTGACTTTTACGAAGGTGAAGTGGATGACGCAGTGGCAGCCATTTCCAGCCTGATGGAGCCTGTGATCATGGTGGTATTGGGGGTATTGATCGGTGGCCTGGTCGTCGCCATGTATATGCCTATCTTTAAAATGGGCAAGGTGGTCAGTGGCGGCGGTTAAAACCGTCGCATACAAAAAAGGGGCTATGCAATAGCCCCTTTTTTATTCACGCATCCACACTACTTTTTTGCTGCCTGTAACGACTTCTCAATTTCATCAGCAGGCTGCGCACCTAACATGCGCTTGCCATTTTCAAAGAACAGGGTCGGCGTGCTGTTAACCCCCACTTTATGCGCCAATTCGCCGACTTTTTCCAGCGGCACGTCACATTTAGCTGTAGAAGCTGGCAATTTGTTATTGAAAATCCAGTCCTGCCAGGCTTTCACCCGATTGCTGGCACACCAGATACTGCGTGATTTATTGGCCGCATCCGGGTGCAATTGCTCAATCGGATACAAGAAAGTGTAAATGGTCACGTCGTTAATATTGCTAAGCTCTTTCTGCTCCAGACGTTTACAGAATGGGCAATCAACATCTGAAAACACCACCAGTTTGCGGCTACCATTGCCTTTAACCACTTTAATCGCCTGATCCAGCGGCAAGCTGTTGAAGTCGATTTTAGTCAATTCATCCATGCGTTCACCGGTAATGTCTTTTTTGGTTTTTGGATCAACCAGGCGGCCTTCGGCAATCAGGAAACTGAATTTGTCATCGGTATAAATAATTTGCCCACCCATAAATACTTCATACAGACCTGGGTATGGCGTTTTGGTCACACTGTCGACCTTGAATTTTGGATAAGCGCCTTCTACCAGTTTTTTCAGGCTGGCTTCGTCTGCAACGCCGTTAAAAGACCATAGCGTGGCCAAGGCAATCAAGCCGCCCATCACACACTGGCCGATAGATTTTTTCATGACATACTCTTTCTCAAACATGCGCAATGGCTCACTGCCATATCAGCCCTGAGTCGCTGCGCGAATTAAAAAACGTTTAAGCATAGCACTGTTTTCCACCCCACGTAAGCCTAGCAGGGCGGCGTGTGTCCACACGGCTTGCGGACGCGCAAACAAGCCATCCAGACCGCGTGTCAGTGCATGCATCTTCAAAATATCCGGCTGCCGTGTACGCATGACATGCCGTAAAAAACGCGCATCGCCTAATGGCCGGATCGCTGGCAATTGGGCAACCTGCGCACAAAGTGCTTGTACATCCTGAAAGCCCAGGTTGACGCCCTGCCCAGCCATAGGATGCACCTGATGCGCGGCATCCCCTAACAGCATGACTTGCGGCAACGCCATGGTATCAGCGGTGTTCTGCATCAGCGGGAAAGCGAGCACAGGGCCACTAGACGTTAACTGCCCAAGCACTTTGCCACTGCGCTCTGCCACTTCCACGGCTAATGCTTCTGCGGACAACACCTGTTTTTGCGTGGCAAGCGCAAGAGGCAAAGCCCACACCAGTGATACCTGTTGTTGCGGCATGGGCAACAAAGCCAAGGTCTCATGTTCGCCAAACCACTGTCTGGCAATATTGTCATGTGGCCGCTTGGCTTTAAAGTTGGTCACCAACGCCGTTTGTGCAAAATCCACTTGCTGCACACCCACGTCACATTGCGACCGCACCCATGAACGTGCACCATCAGCGCCTAATAACAATGACGCCTCAATCTCATGCTGCGGTAAGGATAAGCGCACGATATGACCGCAATGTTGCAATGACTGCGCCGGGGCGTCGGTGATCACAGTCACCTCAGACTCCGCTAATGCCTGCCAGCAAGCATGCATCAAGGCCTGGCTCTCAACGATGTACCCCATCTCAGACAAGTGCGCTTCGTCGGCATTCAGGCGCAAGCTAGGCGTCGCATGGCTATGGGTGGGCGACCATAAGTGCATGGCTGCAATCGGGTTAATTCGACTGGCTGGCAAACGCGACCACACGCCCAGCTCGCGCAACCAGTCTACGGTTTGATTGGTGAGTGCATAGATACGGGCATCCCAATGTACTACATCAGTGATCCAGTCTGCAGGCAGTAACTGTGCCGGCTTGGCATCAGTCAATACCACCTGTTTACCCAGACGCGACAGGGCAATCGCGGCGGTCAGGCCAACCAGGCCTGCACCCACAATCACAACATCGGTTTTAATCAAAGGATGTTCAGCTGCCATAACTCATCTTGTTGACCAGGAAACGCCGCGCCATCGGCAACAGGCTGAGTGCGCCCAGTCCAGCCCCCCTTAACAGGCCGACCCCGACCAGGTCATTGGAAAATACATTGACCAGAAAATCAGTGAACTGCAAGCCACGGCCGGTATCACGCTGCCGAGACTGGTGATATTCAGCCAGGCGGTGTGCGGCGCCCCATTCATTGGCTTGCGTCGCTGCCACATTTTTAGCCAGTGCCACGGCATCGCGGATGCCGACATTAAACCCCTGCCCCGCCACCGGGTGCATGGTTTGCGCCGCGTTACCGATGACCACGCAATGCGCGGCGAACGTCTGGCCCAGTTTACTCAATTTGAGTGGGAACCTGAATCGTTTACCCGCATGCAAAAACTTTCCAACGCGGTCACCAAATGCCTCATGCAAGGCTTGTAGAAAAGCAGCGTCATCCAGCGCGGCGACCTCATCCAGATAGGCCTGCTCGCCCGTCCACACCAGCGAAAATTGTTGCCCGTTCGGTAATAATGCCATTGGCCCGCGTGGCGTAAACCGCTCGTAGGCAATATTGTGGTGCGGCTGCTCGGTTTGCACCAGACCAACCAACGCATCATGTCCATAATGCTTGGTTTCGCGCACCAGGCCTGGAATCGCCTCCAGGCTGCGGCCACCATCGGCAATCACTGCCAAGGGCGTCGCTAATACCTGTATGCCACCATCAACAGGCTGATACTCAATTTCCGTCGCGTTGGCATGTACATTGAGGCCGATTACCGGCACCTGGTATTGCATGGTGATGCCCGCAGGTGATTGCTCAAGTCGCGCATCCAGCGCCTGCATCAAGGCCCCATAAGAAACCACATAACCCAAAGCAGGCAAATCATGCTCTTGCGCCTTAAGCACGGTGCGGCCAAAACCTTTCTGTTGCGAAACATGAATGGTTTCAATCGCGGTGACAGCGGTTTCCAGTAGAGACCACACGCCTAGTTGCGCCAATACCAGGCGCGTGCCGTAAGACAATGCCAACGCGCGGCCATCGCCATACATGGCACCTGGCGACTGCGCCTCCAGCACCGTCACCGGCACACCGGATTGTTGCAACGATAGCGCCAGCACCAGCCCGACCGGGCCGCCGCCTATCACTACCGGATGGTCTATAGTTTGCATCACGCTGACTGCCTTTGACTCAATCTCAATGTACTTTCTAATCGCTTATGCGCGCTGACGCATCAGCGCCTCAATATCAGCAACCGTCTTTACTGCTGCCGACGTCATCACTTCACGGCCATTGGCTGTCACCAGCACATCATCTTCAATGCGTATACCGATATTCCAGAAATGTTCAGGCACATTGTCTGCCGGACGCACATAGCAGCCAGGCTCTACCGTCAGCACATTGCCTGCTTGCAGCATGACCCAGTCACCATTGGCTGTTTTATATTCACCGGCATCATGTACATCCAGCCCCAGCCAGTGGCCAGTACGGTGCATGTAAAACTGGCGGTAACTGCCAGTTTCCAGCACGGCATCACGGCTGCCCTGGCACAAACCATAATGGATAAAGCCATCCACCAGCACATTCAGTGCCGCCTCATGCGGCGCATTCCAGTGATGCTGCGGGCTCACGCTGGCAATAGCCGCCGCTTGTGACGCCAGTACCAGTTCATACAAATCTTTTTGCGGACCACTGAAGCGACCACTCACAGGAAAAGTACGCGTAATGTCAGAAGCATAGCCATCCAGCTCACAACCGGCATCAATCAGCAGCAAATCGCCCACGTTTAGCTGGGCGTTATTAGCGTTGTAATGCAAGGTGCAGGCATTGGCCCCACCTGCCACAATGCTGGTATAGGCTGGCGCCTGTGCGCCCTGACTATAAAACGCATGTAAAAATTCCGCTTCAATTTCATACTCCCACTTACCTGGGATCACTGCCTGCATGGCGCGATTGTGTGCGCTGGCGGCAATATTAGCCGAGCGGCGCATCAGGTCGATTTCGTAAGGCGATTTAAGCAGACGCATGGCATCCAGCGTTTGACGCACGTCAACCAGCTTGGCTGGCGCTTGTACGCCCGTGCGGGCTTGCGCCTTGACGGCATTTAGCCAGCTACTGACTTTAGCATCCCAGCCCGCATCACTGCCCAGGCTAAAAAATAACTCTGGCTGATTTGCCATCAATTTAGGCAACTGTTCATCTAATTGCGTGATGGAATACGCCTCATCAAAACCAAACTCGGTTTTAGCTGCGTCTGGGCCATAACGAAAACCGTCCCAGATTTCGCGATCAATGTCTTTATCACGGCAAAACAGAATCGTTTTTGGCGATGGCCCGGCAATCAGCACCAATACGGCCTCAGGCTCTTTAAACCCTGTCAGGTAATAAAAATAACTGTCAAAACGGTAAGGGTAGTGACTGTCGCGATTGCGCGTCACTTCGGGTGCGGTTGGAATCACCGCGATACCCGCTTGCATGCTGGTGATCAGTTGCTGGCGACGACGGGAAAATTCTTGCATGGGAACACTCAAGGCACATTCTGAATAGTGAGGAATTGTAGCGTATTTGGGTGGCAATTGCTGGAATGGTTCCGGCCAAATACGGTCAGAAGCCCATCATTTCATATAACTCAGATTGCCTGACATTTTTTTCGGCATCTTGTATGGTGCCATCATCCTGCCATTGCTGCAGTTGGTGCGCCAGGATAGGCTGCACCTGCCCGGCACGCATGCCGGGTTTGATCGCAGGCAAATACAGCATCTTCAGCAATAAACCATCGAGGCCAGTGAGCAATGACTCAGGCGTTTTATCGTTAAATACCGAGGGATACACTTTGTCGGAATCATTCGGCAAGCCCATGGCCTGCGTGATCTCTTCCACAATACAAGATACCAGCGAACCACGCTCATTCGCATGGTCGACAGGAATCACCACCCAGGCGCGCTTGATGGCATTTTGTGCATCGAGGGTGAGGCCGAACATACATATGGCATCGGCGGGTGGTGGCCTGCTTTTATTGCCACTTACTTGTGCAACTTCTTGATGCCATAGGGCAGACTGGCTAAACACGACTGTCATATTAGCTTCTGCTGCGCTAGCTGCAAAACTGATCGGGTGACCGGTAATTTGCGATAAATGGCGTAAATGATAGCGCGTAAGTTTCGTATGTTTGTCAGCCTGGTCTGCATGATGCACCAACCATACCTTGACCGGCTGCTGCCATTTGCGCACGACTTGCTCGCCCGCAACATATTCACTATGCAGCGCCACCTCATTGAATGCCTGCTGCAAATACGCTGGGGATTGCCAGGCTTCTGCTGCGAATGCCGATGCTGCCAGCATGAGGCACGGCAACAGAAAAACCATCAGCCAATGCTTAATCATGAGGTTTCGTCGCCTCAGCGCGTAGCGGCGTTAACAGCGATGACAAGCCATTGTGGTCAATTTCACGCATCAATTGCAACAGGCGACCAAGCTCGCCTGGCGGAAAACCCTCACGTGCAAACCAGTGCAGATAATTGCCCGGCAAGTCGGCGATCAGCCTGCCCTGATATTTGCCATAAGGCATTTTGAGGGTAACCAACTGTATCAAATCTTCTTTTTTCATGGCAATCGTAGTGATGAGAGAGGCATTATTCTAAGCAAAATCAAGCCTGTTTCGGATTTATTTCGCGTTTACCCTTAAAGAAATCCGCACGCTGCCGTTATTCCCCTTGAGTATGCTTGAATACTTAACAATAAGAAGATTCTTTGCGTTGAATTTAACATCGCGAGAGGCCATGATGCAATACGAAATTACTAAAGAAAAAAGTGCAGAATATCTGCGACAAGCCATCCATCATATGTCGATGCAGGATGCGGCTTTTCATCCGGTCAGCTACGCGGTCTGGTATGAATATTCCTCGGGCGAACATGTGCGCCTGATTGAAGAAGTGAATGACTTGATTGAGAAAGAGAAAAGACTTAACGAAAAGAGCACTACCCACCTGTTTAACAAACATATTGCCGGTGCCGATGCCGATAGTGCCAAGGTACTGGTGGAGCGCTTCAACCAGGTGGTGACCAGTATCACCTCTTCCACAGAAAAAGCCGGGCAAGAGACCTCACAGTTTAGAAAATCACTCGACGCCTGGTCTGATGAGATTCAACAACTGGATCCGCAGCTAGGGGCGCAATTAGGCTCTTTGCTGTCTGACACCCAACACATGCAAACCTCCATGCATGGTTTACAGCATCAACTATCCTCTAGCCTGGAAGAAATCGCTGACCTGAAAAACGAGATTATGAAAGCCAAGCAAGAGGCGATCTCGGATGGTCTGACCGGACTGATGAACCGTAAAGGATTTGATAGCGCATTGCATCAATGCCTGGACACCGGGCCCGCTGAAGAAACATGCCTGATGATTGCCGATATTGATTTTTTTAAAAAAGTGAATGACAGCTACGGGCATTTATTCGGCGACAAAGTCATTCAAGCCGTGGCCAGGATATTAAAAACCGTGTCGGGCAATTTATATACCGCTGCCCGCTACGGTGGTGAAGAATTTGTGCTGTTGCTGCCGCACACCAGTATGGATATTGCACACGAAATTGCAGAGAATATTCGTCGCCAGGTCGCCGCCATCACCATTAAAAACAATGTCACCCAGCGGCTGATTTCCAACATTACCATTTCCATGGGTGTCACCGCTTACCATCCGGGGGAATCTGCTGACAGCTTTATTACACGGGCTGACCAGGCTTTATATACCTCAAAAGCACAAGGCCGTAACCAGGTCACCCTGTTAAACGGGGAACTTGCCGCCGCCTGATGGTTTTAAAGCAAATCGCGTTTCTGTTCAGGGATATCCTCATAGGGATAACGCGAATGCCCAAAGCGCATCACCAATACGGAAATCGCCAATATCAGAATGGCAGCAGACACTGCTAACATATGTGTCTCTGTCATTTCCTTCATATCCAGCAATAAATAGCGAGCCAAAGCCACCATGGCGATATAAATCGGATAACGCATGGGCAGTTTACCGGTGCCAAAATAGCTGTTAATCATGGAGAACACTTCCAGATATAAAAACAGCTGCAGCAAATCACCGAGACCGACCATACCTGCGTCCCACATGCGCGCCAATTCGTGCGCCAGCGAGAAAAAAGTAGCGATAGTCACTAATCCTAGTCCCAACCGCTCTATCCACATCAACGCCTGATGGGCGATTTTATCGGTACGATGTTCATAAGGTGGCTTCATTATTCCCCCTGATTTGTTTTTTTATATAGCCAATGATCGAGCTGCTCTAAACGCTCCGGTGTGCCGATATCATGCCACAAACCCAGGTGATGTTGTCCAGTCACGCGTTGCTGTTGCATCGCAGCTTTTAACAACGGGGCCAATTTGGCTGCCTGCCCAGGGGGCACACTCTCGAATAGCGCAGGATGATAGACACCTACGCCCGAAAAAGTGAGACGATGCCCGGCAGACTCAATCACCAGTCCGTTTTCCAGGCCAAAGTCACCACTCGCATGCTGCGGTGGATTATCCACCATGACCAGGTGCGCCAATTTACCGGCTGGCAAATGCAGGCTGGCATAATCAATATCGGTAAACACGTCTCCATTCACCACCAGGAACGGCTCGTCACCCAACAAAGGCAAGGCATTCGCAATGCCGCCTGCCGTCTCCAGAGCCTGCGGCTCAGCGCTATAACGGATATGTACCAGCCATTGCGCACCATCGCGCAATGCGGCTTCAATCTGCTGCCCCAAATGTGCATGATTAATCACCAGCTCGGTAAAACCGGCCCGCGCCAAGCGCTCGATATGCCACACAATCAGTGGTTTGCCACCGACCATCAGCAACGGTTTGGGCGTATGGTCGGTCAGTGGTCGCATCCGTTCGCCACGCCCTGCCGCCAGGATCATTGCCCGCATGATTTATGCTGCCTTTTCCAAGGCCAACAGCAACCTTAAAAATGGCCGCAGTTCGACATAACGTTCGCAGGCTGCCTGCAAATACTGCATCACTAGCGGCATATCCTTGAGATAGCCATCTTTACCATCACGATGATACAAACGGGCAAAAATACCCAGCACCTTGATATGGCGCTGTACGCCCATCCACTCAAAATCTTTATAAAACTCGCCAAAATCGGCAGTAACTGGTAAGCCAGCTTTTTTAGCAGACTGCCAGTAACGTACTACCCAGTCCATCAGATCTTCTTCGTCCCAGCGGATATAGGCATCTTTGAACAAAGACGCCAGGTCGTAGGTAATGGCCCCGATGACGGCATCCTGAAAGTCCAGCACTCCCGGGTTATTATCCGTGGTCACCATCAGGTTGCGCGAGTGATAATCCCTGTGCACCGTCACTTGCGGTTGCTGCAAAATATTGTCGATCAGCAAGCCAAACGTCTTATCCATCACGGCCTGCTGCTCTGCCGTCAGCGTTTTACCCAAATGCTTGCTCACATACCACTCCGGGAACAATTGCAATTCGCGCATCAGCAAGGCTGCATCATATGCTGGCAACGCTTCTGGCTGTGTTGCCAGTTGCATCTTGATCAGGGCCTGGCAAGCATCGCCATATAAATCCTTGGCGTTGTCACGATTCAGTTGCGACAGATAGGTATCGTTGCCTAAATCGCTTAACAACAAAAAACCTTGTGTAACGTCTTGCGCCACGATCTTGGGCACATTGAGCCCGGCTGCCAGCAATTGCTCAGCCACGCGCACAAACGGGCGACAGTCTTCCTGCGGCGATGGCGCATCCATGGCAATCAGGGTTTGCGTCGGCAAATGCACGCGGAAATAACGCCTGAAACTGGCGTCTGCCGAAGCGGTAGTGAGTGTAAAAGGCTGATCGAGCACCTGCTGTAGCCATTGTTGAAGTTGCTGTGTTCTATCCACAAATGTTCCCAAATAATGAATCGGCCCATACTACCGGGCATTACTGTTAAAATGCGGCTGTCATTTTAAGTGAAAAATGACTTTTTAAGCATTTTCATGAATAATATAGCCCAATTGAAACGGGACATCTGGCCGTATGGTCCGGGATGCGTGCATACAAACGTCGGCCATTAGCAGGCCTTACCGAAACGATCACTCTTTGAATAATTTGCAAGCTCACTCATCCACCTTTCAGGAACGCGGCATCCGTCTGATTTTGGCGCTCACTGCTATCGGCACGCTGGCGCCTGTGCATGCGTGCGCGGATGATCAGGCTGAAGCATCTACCATAATAGTGGCAGAAAACACCACCTTGCCCGGTGCGATTGAAATTGAAGGCGACACCTTGCAACTGCGCATGGACCGCCAAATGCGCGCCATAGGCAACGCAGTGATCCGCAAAGAAGGCCAGCAAGTCACCGGGGATGATATCCGTTACGACATCCAGAATGACGAACTGCAAGTGGATGGTAACGCGGTGATTACGGCCGGGCAAACAACCATCAAAGGCCCGATGCTGCGGATGCGCATGAGCGAGAACATTGGTGAAATGCGCGACGTCACCATTGAGTTCAAAAGTAGCCCGCCGCCACCCAGCAATCAGGACAGCAGCGCATTACTCAATGATGAAGCCATTTTGCTGAGTGACCCGAAAAGGTATCTCGAAGATAACGAGTCTTATAGCACGCAAAAAGACAATACCTCTTTTGAGAACATCCGCGCCTCGGCCAAACAGGTGTTATTTGAAGGCCAGAATATCAAGCGCCTGAAGAGTGCCAGCTATACCTCCTGTGCTGCCGATGTGGATGACTGGTATATCAAAACCAACAACCTGGAACTCAACGACTATACACGTACTGGCGAAGCCACTAACGCATTCGTTGAGTTTAAGGGCGTACCCATCCTCTACACGCCCTGGATGAGTTTTTCTTATAACAACCAGCGTAAAAGTGGCTTATTGGCCCCACTTTGGGGAACCACGTCCAGAAGCGGCTTTGAGTTACTCACGCCATACTATATTAATATCCGGCCGGACATGGACGCCACCATTGCTACCCGTTTCTTAAGTAAGCGCGGGGTGCAATTGCAGGGCGAATTCCGCTACCTCGGTGAGGACTATTCAGGCATTAATAACCTGGAGTATCTGGATAAAGACAGCTTGACCGATCAAACCCGGTTTTATGCCAAATTATCACATGCACAACGCTTCAGTGAACACTGGTCCGGCGGTTACAACTTGGAAAAAGTATCAGACGACAAGTACTTTTCCGAAATGGCGACCAGGATCCAGGTCACGTCACGCGTCAACTTGCAACAAACCGCTTTTGTTGATTACCAAGACGACAACTGGACATTTAATGGCTCGGTACAGCGCTATCAAAACCTGGATAACAAATCATTTGTCTATCAGCGCCTGCCTCAACTGACGTTGAATTACGACAACAGCTGGCATGGCATCACAACGCAAACGGCGGCGCAATATGTCTTTTTTGACAGCATGCAGGAGATGGGCAAGGTAGCAACCGGCTCTAGATTAAATTTCTATCCATCGCTCTCCTATCCGATCAAAAGTTCATATGGCTTTATCACGCCCAAGTTCGGGGTCAATACCACGCAATATAGCCTGAGTAACAATATCCCTTCTGGTTATTCGCAAGACTACAACCAGTTGAGTCGAACGCTGCCTATTTTCAGCCTGGACTCAGGACTGTATTTTGATCGTGAATCAAGTATTTTCGGTACAAACTATACTCACACTCTGGAACCAAGAGCGTACTATGTTTATATTCCGTATCGAGATCAAAGCAAAATCCCGATTTTTGACACGGCGCTCGCGACCCTGAATCAGGACTCTATTTTTACCGAAAACCAGTTTATTGGCGGTGACCGGGTCAACAATGCCAATCAAACCACGCTGGCGATCACCAGTCGCCTGATTGACGCTGAAACGGGTATTGAGCGACTCAGTGCTACATTGGGGCAACGCTTTTATTTCGAAGATCAAAAAGTCTCGCTCCCGAATACCTCCGTTAGTACACGTAAATCCTCAGACATTTTGGCTGGCTTTACGGCACGCCTTTCCAGCCGCCTGAACCTGGACACCTTCTGGCAATATGATCCTGACCGCGGCAATATGGAACGTAATAACTATTTATTGCGGTATAACCCAGAACCAGGCAAATCATTCAGTTTTGGCTATCGTTACACGGCTAACACGCTCGAACAAATCGACACTTCAGCCCAATGGCCATTGGGTGCAGGCTGGTATGGTATCAGCAGGCTGAATTACTCCATCCGTGATGGCAACATCGTGCAATTCCTGGGCGGGCTGGAATATGATGCCGGTTGCTGGCAAGCCCGCGCGGTCATGCAACGCGTACAAACAGCGACTGCCGATGCGAACTATGCCATGTTTTTCCAACTCGAACTCGGTGGGTTGACCTCAATTGGTGCCAACCCGTTAAATGTGATCAAGCGCAATATTCCGACCTATATGCGCACTTATGATATCCCGGCAATTTACAGAGACCAGAACGCGCAATGATGAAACGTTTATCTAATTTCCTTATCTCCACGATGGTGTTTGCGCTGTACGCATCGCAATCAACAACACTATTTGCCGCAGAAAAACGTCCGATTGAAAAAATGGATCGCATCATTGCGGTAGTCGACCAATCCGTCATTACGGAACGGGAAATGCTGAACCGCATGGAATCAGTCAAGACACAAATGATTAAAAAAGGCGTTGAAGTGCCGCCTGATGAGGTACTGCAAAAGCAGATTCTGGAACGCCTGATCGTCGATAGCCTGCAACTGCAACTGGCCGCCCAAACCGGTATTAAAGTCGAAGATGCACAACTGGACAAAACAATTGAGCGGATTGCCGAACAAAACAACCTGACCTTGCCTGCCTTTAAAAAAGCACTGGAGGAAGACGGGACCCAGTTCTACAAGTTTCGTGAAGATATCCGCAATGACATTATTCTTGCCCGCCTGCGCGAGCGCGATGTAGACAACAAGGTGAATATTTCCGAAGCCGAAATTGACAACTATTTAACGACACAAGAGAAAGAAGGCGATCTGGATGAGTTCAACATCTCGCAAATCCTGGTTCGCCTGCCGGAAGACAGTTCGCCAGAAGACATTCAAAAAGCCAGAGCACGCACGGAACAAATTACCAAAGCGCTGGCTGAAGGCATGAGCTTTGAAAAAGCTTCTGCCAATTTTTCAGATGCGCCTAACGCGCTGGATGGTGGTAGTTTAGGCTGGCGCAGCGGTCAGCAAATGCCAGCCCAGTTTCTGGAACTGGTTAAAACATTGCAAGCGGGTGGCGTCTCACGTCCAATCCGCAGTGGTACCGGCGTACATATTCTTAAACTGAATGACAGACGCGCAGGTGCCAGCACCCTGATTGTTGAGCAAACCCATGTGCGCCACATTCTGCTAAAGCCCAATGAAGTTTTGTCTGACAAAGAAGCCAAGCAAAAAATTGACGGCATCAAGGAGCGTATAGACCATGGTACACCGTTCCAGGACATGGCACGCCAATACTCAGACGATGGCAGTGCTTCCAGTGGCGGCGACCTGGGCTGGATCAGTCCGGGTGACACCGTGCCTGTGTTTGAAAAAACCATGGCCGAGCTGGCAGTGAACGAAGTCAGTGCACCAATCCGCAGCCAGTTTGGCTGGCACATCATCCAGGTACTGGAACGCCGCAAACAGGATATGTCCAAAGAATCCAAACGTTTAAAAGCACGCCAGGAAATCCGCGCGCGTAAAGCGGAAGAATCTTATAACGACTGGATCCACGAACTACGTGACAAAGCCTTTGTTGAAATGCGCCTAGAAGATAAATTCTAAACGCATGAACAACTTGCCACGTATTGCGATCACCGCTGGCGAACCTGCTGGTATCGGGCTCGATATCTGCGTCAAACTCGCCCACACAGCCATGCCTGCCGCACTGGTGGTGTTGGCAGACCCCGTCGCACTACAGGCGAGAGCAGCGCAATTAGCGACGCCCTTAACATTGCATACATATACCGAAACGTTGCCGCCACATGCGGGCGATGGCAGCCTGTATGTACTGCCGGTGCAAACGGCTGCACCCGTCGTTGCTGGCGAACTCGACCCGGCCAACAGTGCGGCAGTATTAAGCATGCTGGACCGCGCGCTGGCAGGCTGCCAAACAGGCGAATTTGATGCCATGGTCACTGCGCCCGTACATAAAGGCGTGATTAATGATGCAGGTATTGCATTTACTGGCCATACCGAATACCTGGCAGAAAAAACCAATACCGAACAGGTCGTCATGATGCTGGTCGGTGGTGGCATGCGCGTCGCACTGGCAACCACGCATTTACCACTTACCCAGGTCAGCGCTGCCATTACCGCCGAAGCACTCACCACCACCATCCGCATTCTGCATCACGACCTGGTGCATAAGTTCGGCATTGCGCAACCGCGCATCTTTGTTGCCGGGCTAAACCCGCATGCCGGCGAAGATGGTTATCTGGGCATGGAAGAAATCGACACCATCAACCCGGTGCTGGAAAATTTGCGTGCCGAAGGTATGCAACTCATCGGCGCCTTACCGGCCGACACTATGTTTTCACAAAAAAATCTGTCGCAAGCCGATGCGTTCTTGGCCATGTACCATGACCAGGGCCTCGCTGTACTCAAACACGCCAGCTTTGGCGAAGGGGTCAATGTGACCCTGGGGCTACCCATTATCCGCACCTCTGTCGATCACGGTACCGCGCTGGATATTGCAGGCAGCGGCAAAGCCGATCTCGGCAGTATGCTAAGTGCCATACAGTTAGCCATCACGCTGTCACACACACGTCACACCTCAAATACATGAAACATATTGCCAAGAAGAAATTTGGTCAGAATTTTTTAATTGACCAAGCCATTATCCAAAGCCTGATTAACGCCATTCATCCGCAAGCGGATGACCTGATGGTCGAAATTGGCCCCGGCCTGGGCGCGATGACGCAGCCCCTGATCAAGCACCTGAATCACTTGCACGTGGTTGAAATCGACCGCGACATTATTCAGTGGATGCAAGGCTTCTACCCGCCGAAGAAAATCACCATCCATAATTCAGATGTATTGAAGTTTGACTTCGCAAACATAGGCGAGCGCATCCGGGTGGTTGGCAATTTGCCATATAACATCTCCAGCCCTATCCTGTTCAAGCTGCTGGAAAACACTGCTCAAATCATCGATATGCACTTTATGTTGCAAAAAGAAGTGGTTGAGCGCATGGTGGCCGAGCCTTCCAACTCAGAATACGGCCGCTTGTCTGTCATGCTGCAATACCGCTTACAGATGGAATACATGGTCACCGTGCCGCCCGAGGCCTTTGACCCGGCGCCTAAAGTCGAATCTGCTTTTGTGCGCTGCATTCCTTATGACACCTTGCCCTATCCTGCCAGTGACGAAGCCTTATTCGCTAAAGTGGTCACGGCGGCGTTTGGTCAACGCCGCAAAACCTTGCGCAATACACTCAAAGGCTTGCTGGATGATGATGGATTTACCGCATTGAATATCGATTCGCAGCTACGTGCCGAGAACCTGAGCGTGGCCGAGTTTGTCGCCATCAGCAATTACCTGGCGGACCAGCATCTGCTAGACCAGGCTTAAGCACAACTTGTGCAAAGCAGCACTGGCTTAACCTGATTTAAAGTTTAGCCTGATATAATTCTGTTTTTACTAAAACCCAAACTTTTGGAGCATGTTATGCGTTTGATTCTGCTGGGCGCCCCCGGTGCCGGTAAAGGGACACAAGCCACCTTTATTAAAGAAAAATTCAATATTCCGCAAATTTCCACTGGCGATATGTTGCGCGCAGCAGTCAAAGCAGGCACTCAATTAGGTCTGGAAGCCAAAAAATTCATGGACGCAGGTGGCCTGGTGCCAGATGAAGTGATTATCGGCCTGGTCAAAGAACGTATTAAAGATGCAGATTGTGCCAATGGTTTCCTGTTTGACGGATTCCCTCGCACCATTCCACAAGCCGAGGCGATGAAAAACGCAGGCGTCGCCATTGATTACGTGGTGGAAATCGACGTGCCGGATGAAGCCATTGTTGAGCGCATGAGCGGCCGCCGCAGCCACCCGGCTTCTGGCCGCACTTACCATATAAAATTCAACGCGCCCAAAGTGGCTGGCAAAGACGACGTTACCGGTGAAGAACTGGTGCAGCGTGATGATGACAAAGAAGAAGTCGTTCTGAAGCGTTTGCAGGTCTATCACGACCAGACTGAGCAACTGATTGGTTACTATTCTGACTGGGCAAAATCCGGTGTCAGCGGTGCGCCACAATACGTCAAGGTCAACGGCCTGGGCGAATTGAATGCGATTAAAGAAGACATTCTTAGCGCATTGAAATAACTGCGCCAAAGCAAAAAGCCCGCATGATGCGGGCTTTTTTATTGACGGTACAACAGACTAAAAATCGTAACGGATGCCACCAAAAACCTGGCGTTGACGCCCCGCCACCATGCCATCCACACGGCTGGTCAGGTACTCTTTATCTGCCAGGTTATAGGCACTGACAAAGTACGAGACACGACTACCTACAGGCCGGTAATTCGCCGTTGCATTCAGCAACGCATAGGCCGGAATGCGCCCGGTACGGCCTGATAACACATCGGCCTCAGAACGGCCTGCACGATAAGAAACATCCTCTTGCTGCTCACTTACATAATCAACACCAATGCGCGCATCGAAGCCGACCGGATGCTCATAGCCCAGGCTCAGTGATGCCAAGTGTTTTGGCGCATACGGTAAACGATCACCACTAAACACATCTGCTGCCGCATTGGTTTTCTTGAACTTGGCCGTGATCAGATTGGTATAAGACCCGGCCAGGTAGATATTATGTGCCGAGTCATATATGTGACCAAAGTTAATACGCCCAGCCAGCTCCACCCCGGTTTGTTGCGATTGTCCGCCATTGATAAATGAACCAGAGGTTGGGCCCGCCACCACAATATCGTCAAAAATCGTATGGAACAATGTGGTTTCAAAGGTGACGCCTTTGATATAGTTAGAGCGCGCGCCCAACTCCCAATTGGTGCTTTCTTCCGGCTTGGTATTGACCACCACGGCGGTATTGGCGCCTCCTGGCGCATGGATATCACGATCAGGGCGCGGCGGCGCAAACCCTTTGTGCACACCGGCAAACAAAGTGGTTTTTGCAATGCCATTCCAGGTTAAACCGAATCCTGGCAACACTTTGCTCTGGTGATTGGTATCTTTTGACTCAGCATTATTTTGCACTGCACCTTCGGCGCGCAGGATATCGGTCCTGATACGCAAATCTTCTATACGTAAACCTGGTGTAAACGTCCACTCGCCCACATAAAAAGTATTTTGTGCGTAATAGGATTTGGCCTCGACATTGGTATGAATCTGCTCGCGATGGTCGCCAAACGCCTCTGCGTATTCCTGGTTCTGGATACGGGGATCCCCACCACGGAACTGGTTGCGCTGGATATCTTCACGGTGGTAACGGAAACCAAGGACTGCATTACTTTCCACGCCGAACAGGCTATGCTGCACATCCAGCCGTGGCTCAATGCCCCAATATTCAAACTCGCGCGGACGCCAGCGTCCACCACAAAGTTCGGCATTGGCTTCGGTCGCAACACCCAGTCCTGTACAACGATCCATCACAGAGCGTCCGCCAAGGCCTCCTGGATCATTAATCTGTCGGAACGAAGCCCGCTCAGATTTTGCATAGTAGGCTTGTGTAGATAGCTTTAACTGATGGTTGATCTGGAACAGGTGCTGTAGTTGAAACGTGGTACGCTCGTGCTCAAATACATCATTTTTGCCAGTAGGCGCCTGATATTTATCTTCACGGTATTCCACCAGTCCCAACCCAGTTTCTGTCACATGCGAGCTCTCACGGAAATAACTGGCCTTGGCAATCAAGGTATGCCGGTCAGATAAATTCAACTGCCCTTTTGCCGTGTATTCCTGAATCTCGAAATCATGATTGTCACGAATACCATCGCCTTTTTTGTGCAAGGCATCAATCATCAAACCACCGCGCTCATCACCGGCCCCGATGTTGCCATAGAGGCTGGTAAAGTCATTGTTACCCAAGGTGGCAGTGACATTGCCATGCACCTGGCCGTCACTGGGTACCGGGCGTGTCACAAAATTAATCATGCCACCCACCGTTTGCGGGCCATATAGAATCTGGCCTGAGCCTTTAACCACCTCGATGCGCTGCACACGCTCCAATGGCGTGGTGTAATGTGCGGCTGGATCACCATAGGGCGCCAGAAACAAAGGCATGCCGTCCTCCATCAGCAGGGTGCGCGCCGTTCTTCTCGGATCCAAGCCCCGCACGCCGATATTAACGCCCAGGCCAAAACTGTTCTCCCCCACAACATGTACCCCCGGCACATTGCTTAATGCCTCCTGAACCGAAAATGGTCGCCGTTCTTGCAGGGCTTTTTCATCAACCAGGAAATAAGAACCTGGCACCGATTCCAGGCGGTCTGGCAAAATCCCTTTCACCACAACTGGTGAAATATTCAGTGTTTCATCCTGCCGTTCTTTTTCTTCGGCAAACACTTCCATGGCCGGGTTAAACGCCAGCACCGTGGCCATCAACAAACTTTTTTTCTTCATGTGTCACACCCTCTTCTGTTTCTGTTGTTATAAAAACAGGTGAAAGGGCTGCAATATTGATACCAGCATCACGACGATAAAAGTTATCCCCATGTTTTTATTACGTAAATTATATTTATATAAATAATAATGCCATTTCCAAGGCATTGGCCAGACACACAATAGGTTTATATCAACCCACTTTAAACGACCATGGCTGATATCAGCCAAATAGAGTTCGCATCCTACTGGCAACACCTGCCAACGCAAAACATGCCTATCAGTTCTCGGGTATAATTGTCGCTTCGTTTAGTTACTTTCAAGCCACGCACATGCAACAGCAGTATCCATTCAAAGAAGTCGAACAACAGGCACAACAACATTGGGAGTCCAACCTGAGCTTTCAGGCCAAGGCGGATAGCAATAAGCCCAAATACTACTGCTTGTCGATGTTCCCCTACCCCAGTGGCAAATTGCATATGGGGCATGTGCGCAACTACACCATTGGTGACGTCTTAAGCCGTTATCACCACATGAAAGGGTTTAACGTCTTGCAGCCTATGGGTTGGGATGCGTTTGGCTTGCCCGCTGAAAATGCGGCGATTCAAAACAATGTGCCGCCTGCGCAATGGACCTACGACAACATTGCCTATATGCGCAAGCAGTTGAAATCACTGGGATTTGCCATTGACTGGGGGCGTGAGCTGGCGACTTGCCAGCCGGATTATTACAAGTGGAACCAATGGCTGTTCCTGCGTATGCTGGAAAAAGGCATTGCGTACAAAAAAACCCAGGTGGTGAACTGGGACCCGGTCGACCAGACGGTACTGGCTAACGAGCAAGTGATTGATGGCCGCGGCTGGCGCACGGGTGCGCTTGTTGAAAAACGTGAAATCCCCGGCTACTACCTGCACATCACGGGTTATGCCCAGCAATTGCTCGATGACCTGGACAAACTGCCAGGCTGGCCAGAGCGTGTCAAAACCATGCAAGCCAACTGGATAGGCAAGAGCGTAGGCGTGCGTTTTGCCTTTACGCATACCATCAAAAATAATGATGACCAGCTGATTGATGACGGCAAACTGTGGGTATTCACCACCCGTGCCGACACCATTATGGGCGTGACTTTCTGCGCCGTCGCAGCCGAGCATCCATTGGCAACGCATGCCGCGCAAAACAATGCGGCATTGCAAGCTTTCATTGAAAAATGCAAGCAAGGCTCAGTGATGGAAGCCGACATGGCCACCATGGAAAAAGAAGGCATGGACACCGGCCTGACCGTTGCGCACCCGATTACCGGCGAACAGGTGCCAGTGTGGGTTGGTAATTATGTGCTGATGACCTACGGCGAAGGCGCCGTGATGGCAGTGCCAGCGCATGACGAACGTGATTTTGGCTTTGCCAAAAAATATAGCCTGCCGATCAAACAAGTGATCAGTGTGATCGACCAAAGTTTTGATTTGAGTGCCTGGCAAGAATGGTACGGCGACAAAGCCAAAGGCGTATGCATCCATTCAGGCAAATACAACGACCTGGGTTATACCCAAGCCGTGGATGCTGTAGCCGCTGACCTGGCCGAGAAAAACCTGGGCGGCAAACAAACCAACTGGCGCCTGCGCGACTGGGGTGTCTCCCGTCAGCGCTACTGGGGTTGCCCGATTCCAATCGTGCACTGCGACAGTTGTGGCGATGTACCAGTGCCGGATGACCAGCTACCGGTCAAACTTCCGGAAGACTGTGTGCCGGATGGCTCAGGCAATCCGCTCAATAAACGCGAAGACTTTCTGAACTGCGCTTGCCCTAAATGCGGCCAGCCAGCCAAGCGCGAAACCGACACTATGGATACCTTTGTCGACTCCAGCTGGTATTACGCGCGTTATGCGTCAGGCTTTAGCAATGATGCCATGGTGGATGCGCAGACTAACCACTGGATGCCAGTCGACCAATATATTGGCGGCATTGAGCATGCGATTCTGCACCTGCTGTATTCACGTTTCTGGAGCAAGGTCATGCGTGACCTAGGCCTGGTTAACTATGACGAGCCTTTTGCCAACCTGCTGACACAAGGCATGGTGCTTAACCATATTTTCTCGCGTCGCACGGCCAAAGGCGGCATTGAGTACTTCGCTCCAGAAGAAATCGAACTGGTACAAGACGCCAACGGCAAAGTGACCGGTGCCAAATTGATTAAAGATGGCTCTGCCATTGACTATCAAGGCATAGGCACCATGTCAAAATCCAAGCGCAACGGCGTCGACCCGCAATCGCTGATCGAACAATACGGCGCCGATACTGCACGCTTCTTTATGATGTTTGCCGCGCCACCGGAACAGACGCTGGAATGGTCAGATAGCGGTGTTGAAGGCTCACATCGTTTCTTGAAGCGTGTGTGGAACTTTGGCTATGCCTTAGCGCAAATCCAGCCAGCCGACTTGCCAAACAAACTGACAGGTGAACTTGCCAACCACAGACGTGAAATCCACACTGTGTTGAAACAAGCCAATGTTGACCTGGCAAAACTGCAATTCAACACCGTGGCATCTGCCTGCATGAAAATCCTCAACACGCTGGAAAAAGTGCAAAAAGAAGCCGAGAAAGACTGGCAAGCCGTCGCGTTTGAAGGTTATAGCATCCTGTTGCGCGTGCTATCGCCGATTGCGCCACACGTGACACAAGTCATGTGGCAAAGCCTGAAACTGGGTGCAGATATCCTCACGGCAAAATGGCCTGAGCCAGCTAATGCAGCGTTGGTGCAAGACGAGGTCGAGTATGTGGTGCAAGTGAACGGTAAATTGCGCGGCAGCATCAGCATCCCCAAAAGTATGGCCAAAGAGCAAATTGAAGCGACTGCCGTTAATCAGGACTTTGTACAAAAATTCCTCAATGAGGGCAGCGTGAAAAAAATCATTGTGGTGCCTAACAAACTGATTAATATTGTGGTTGCTTAAAGAAAGGATGACTATGCTGCTTTCACACCTGACACCATTTTTGCCACAGCGCTTTTGGCAAAATAGTGGCTTGATGCTATTGATTGCAGCGTTATCCTCATGCGGCTTCCAGCTCAGGCAGCCTAACCCTGTGTCATTTAAAACAGTCCAACTCTCAGGCAACACGCAGATTACATCGGCCCTTAAAAAGAGTTTAAAAGAGCAAAATATCCAGTTAGTGGAGACAGCCGAAGAAGCCGAACTACAGGTGGAGCTGATGCATGAAGAAAACGAAAAACGCATTTTATCCCTGAGTGGTACCGGTGTGGTGCGAGAGTACGAGCTTTACTATCGCGTGCAATACCGCACCAAGGCCAGCGATGAGCCAACATGGGGATTGCCACTAGTCATGGAAAGCAGACGCGACTACACCTACAACGACTCGAACTTGCTAGCTAAACTGGCCGAAGAAAAGCGCTTGACCCAGACCATGCGCACGGACGTGCTTAACGGCATCATGCGCCGCTTGTCTGCCCTGAAAAAAGCGCAATAAACATGCGCATACAGGCTGCGCAACTGGCTCAACACCTGCCGCCAAAACAGCATTTGTTTGTGTTGGCGGGTGACGAGCCACTCTCAATCACTGAAGCCATCGACCAGATTCGTGCGGCTGCCCGCCAGCACGGGGCGCAAGAACGTGCCAGCTTTACCGTAGAGCGTTATTTCAACTGGGCGCAAGTCAGCCAGTTTTTGCAAAGTTTCTCGCTGTTTGCCGAACAACGCATTCTCGAAATCAACATTCCTACCGGCAAACCTGGTGTCGAAGGCGCCAAGGCCTTGCAGCAAGTGGCTGAATTGCCCGCGGCTGATACCACCATTATCATCACCCTGCCCGCGCCTGATCGCGACATGACCAGCAGCGCCTGGTATGAAGCCTTATTACAACACGGCGTATTGCTGGTGCTCAACCAGGTGCCACTGCCACAACTGCCAGAATGGATTGCACAACGCCTGGCCATACAGCAGCAAACCGCGGATGAAACCTCACGCCGGTTTATTGCCGAGCAAGTCGAAGGTAATTTATTGGCTGCGCACCAGGAAATCCAGAAGCTGGGCTTGCTCCATCCGCCCGGCCCAGTCTCTGAAGATGCCATCCGGCAATGTGTGCTAAACGTGGCACGCTTTGATGTCTCGCAACTCGGCGAAGCCATGCTGCAAGGTGACCAGAGCCGTGTGTTACGCATTATTGAAGGCTTGCGTGAAGAAGGCGAAACTGCCGTCGCCGTGATGAACCCGCTGGTGTGGTTATTCCGCCCCTTATTGCAAGTGCGGCTCGCCATGCAAAACGGCCAGGCCGTGCAGGCTGCCTTAAGCCAGGCCAGGTTATTTGGTGACCGCCAGACACTGGTTAAACGCGCATTGGAATTTTTACCGCAAAAACATATCGAAGCTGCTTTGCAGAAATTGTCAGACATAGACCGCATGGCAAAAGGCGTAGGGGATGGCGATGCCTGGCTGGAGCTTTCCCGGTTATGTAGTGGCATTGCGCGTATGGCGGCGAATAAATCCGCCAGATCGGCCTCAGCACGGTCTCGTTAAGGTTTTAAGATAGAATGATGGTTATGAACATTCAAAATTACATGAAACAACTGGGTGAGCAGGCACGTGCCGCTTCCCGTTTGATGGCAAAAGCCGACACCAACACCAAGAATCAGGCCCTGCGTAATATCGCCGCCCTGATCCGCCAGCACGAAAAAGCGCTACTGGCCGCCAACCAGCAAGATCTGGATGCAGCCAAAGCCAACGGCATGGAAGCAGCCATGCTGGACCGCCTGGCCTTGAGTGAGAAATCAGTCGCGACCATGGCCGAAGGCCTGGAGCAAATCGCCAGCCTGCCAGACCCGATTGGCGAAATGAGCAACTTCAAATATCGTCCTTCCGGCATCCAGATCGGTCAGATGCGCGTGCCATTGGGCGTCATCGGCATTATTTACGAAGCACGTCCAAATGTGACCGTCGATGCCGCTGGCTTGTGCATCAAATCCGGCAACGCCTGCATTCTGCGTGGTGGCTCTGAGGCCATCCATTGCAACCAGGCGCTGGCCAAGCTCGTGCATCAAGGCCTGCAACAAGCAGGTTTGCCACAAGCTGCCGTGCTGGTGGTTGAAACCACAGACCGCGCGGCCGTGGGTGAACTCATCACCATGAAACAATATGTCGATGTCATCGTGCCACGTGGCGGCAAAGGCCTCATCGAGCGCATCAGCAACGATGCACGCATTCCAGTCATCAAACACCTGGATGGCAACTGCCACGTGTATGTGGACGACGAAGCAGACTTAGACAAAGCCGTGCGTATTCTGGAGAATTCCAAAACCCAGCGCCTGGGCACCTGCAATACGGCCGAATCACTATTGGTCGCACGCAGCATAGCCAAAACCGCGCTGCCTAAACTGGCCGAGATGCTGATTAGCAAAGGCGTGGAAATCCGCGGCTGCGAAGAAACACGCGCCATCGTGCCACAAGCCATAGCCGCAACTGAAGAAGACTATTACACCGAATACCTGGCTTCGATTATTTCGTGCAAGGTGGTCAGTGGCGTCGACGAAGCGATTGAGCACATTAACAAATACTCCAGCCAGCACACCGAAGCGATTGTCACCGAAAACTACACCAAAGCCCGCCAGTTCCTGCGCGAAGTCGACTCCAGCAGCGTCATGGTCAACGCCTCTACCCGCTTTGCGGATGGCTTTGAATACGGCTTTGGCGCAGAAATCGGCATTTCTACCGACAAGCTGCATGCACGCGGCCCAGTCGGTTTGGAGGGATTAACATCGTTGAAATATGTGGTGCTAGGTGACGGCCACGTCAGGGCCTAACGCATGAATTGGGCGCATCACGCATAGTGGTGATGCCCGATTGATACAGTCTGACCGCGATGCTTTGAAAGAATCACTACGATGGAAATCATAGGCATTTTTGGCGGGACTTTCAATCCTATCCACAACGGGCATTTAGCGCTGGCGCAAACCGTGCTCGACACCCTGCACTGCACGCAAATCCGCTTTATTCCGGCAGCTGTTCCACCGCATAAAGCAACACCCGCCGTCACCGCACAACACCGCGCCGCGATGGTGCAATTGGCGATACAAGACCGCCCGCAATTCGTGCTCGATACCTGCGAGCTAGACCGCCAGGGCACTTCGTACACCATAGAAACCCTGCACCTATTGCGGCTCCATTTTCCAGACCAAGCCTTATGCCTGATCATGGGCCAAGACAGTTACCAGAAACTACCTACCTGGCGCCGCTGGTTAGAGTTACTAGACTATTGCCATATATTGGTCGTACACCGCGCAGATCGTGAAAAAACCTTATTCTTACATCCAGAACATGAGGGTAAGTTAATAGATATCGCAGCAGCGCCAGAAGCCTTTACCGCAAAAGCGAACGGCCTGATCAGTTTTCTGCCGATTACCCCACCAGATATTTCCTCTACGCGCATTCGTGAAAAGTTAATTCGCGATGACGAAACCGTGATCACTGAAATACCGCAGCAGGTATTCAACTACATTCAGCAGAATCGTTTATATCAAAATCTCGCATGAGAATTACCCACAAAGTAATCATATATCTCCAGAATTCTGCTTTGCATGCGGATAGTGCGAACATTAAGTAACTCTTTGAAATATCCGAATACTGCTTGAGTAAAGCGAGATCCTGCGCCTTCACAGCTTATAGTTAGAGAAGTCTATTAAGTCATAGCCATAAGCGTTTTGAAGCAAATATTCAGAACGTTAAAATTCGACAATCTCGAATTTTTGATACAGAGTGGCTAATTTTTTAATAGGCATTCTGAATTGACTTCGTGCTTTAACCTTAGAGTTTAAACTATCAGCACTCGTAACCTTCGAAGCTGGGTCATAAAACACCAGCCCAGAAGATAATGCATGAAGATAAAGATTAAAGTTTGTTCCTTCACCCATAAGAGCGGGACTATTATATTGATATGTGGGTGGATCGTTTAAACTCTTTTGGTATGGAATATACGCAGCTTGAGCATGTTTTTTATTCCACTTCATTAGTAAGCCTTCAAAAGACCAAGATGCAGCGATTTCCCCGGAGTCTGTTAATAACTGAACCGCACCATTAACATCTTCAATTTGACTCTTATTTTTATCAAATCCATTTACATGAAGTGTTAATTTAGTTGAGGCATTACGTATCCCTGAACGGTGAAGGCCAGTGAAATAAAGCGTATCATTCGTAGTGGGCCTTCCAAATTTCCTAACAAACTTTTCAACGCCGTTTTCACCATAAAAACCACCTGTAGGCTCTGGTGTCATGAGCGTGACGCGATCACCACTATAACCTTTTATTTCCCAACCCATAAAATCAGGCTCTGATCTTCCGTTTGGAGATATCCCTAACAAACCTTCAAGAGTGTACCCACCCCCATTCTTTGCCTTATATGCTTTTAGGATACCGTCATTAGATAACTTCACAGAGTTGTGCCAGCCAGCATCACGAATTAATTTCAATCTATCCAATAGGATTATTCTTGAATTAGCATCAGCTAAAGGAATTTTGAATAAAAGCCCCTTTTGCTCAAACTCTTTTAATTTGGAAATGGTCTCGAGTGATAATTGGCTGCTAGCTGGTGCTAGATAGGCCAATGTTTCTCTGTTTTGCGTTACTGCCAGAAATAGAATTCGTCCATCGTGACCGTTATTGAACTTTCTTTGGCCTTTCTGAACAGGTCTTAAGAAAATACTGGGGGAGATTTTGCAGCCTTTAAGAAAACCTGACAAACGCACTTCAGGATACTGCGGGTACAAAATTAACTGAGCTCCTTGGGCTGTTTCAACAGATGAATCATTTATCCATTTAAAATCAAGCTTTGCTTTATAGGTGCTATCTTTGCCATTTTCGTTAGTTTCAATGTCATGAAATGGGAAAATTTGTACTACATCAAAATTGCCACCAAGATATATTTGCTGCTTGCTATTATCGTTTTCGGCAAGTCGTTTACAGTAAACACTGATTGCCCCTAAGTCTGCAAGTCTTTGCAATAGGTTCTCAAGCTTTTCGAACATAAATTTTTAAGCAGTTTTGAATAAAGGTAACTCAGGCTCAATAAATTCCGCCTGCAGGATTGGAAGCATCAACTTTGCTACATGACCAATTACAGGCACAACAACTGAATTTCCAAACTGTCGATATGCTTGAGTATCTGAAACAGTAATTCTAAATGAGTCTGGAAAGCCCATCAGCCTTGCGCATTCTCTTGGTGTCAATCTTCTTGGATTTTTACGTTCGCCCTGATATATAAGAATTTCAGAACCATCCTTATGATAACGAGCACTGAGTGTGCGTGTAACACTATCCCCAGTAACTAAGCCAAATCCAAATCCATTCCCCTTGGCGCGATGTTTCTCGGCATAATTCTGCAAATATCCCCAAAGGTGATCTGTAAGTGTGTATTTAGTATGTACTGTATTAGACTCGGCATCAAAAAACTTGCCTTCATCCCATGGCAATACAGGCTCTGTCCCATCAGTTTTATGCAGAATCTCTTTTAGCTTCCGAGCACCTTTTTCAGGAAAAGGAATTCCATCGAAATCAAAATTTACAGCATCCTTGAAACCAACAATAATGATTCGCTCACGATGCTGTGGGGTAAAATGCGCCCCATCAATAACACGATGTGCAATGTGGTAACCAAGCTCCTCCTTAAGAGTACGTTTAATTACATCAAAAGTACGCCCCTTATCGTGCGAAATTAAATTCTTAACGTTTTCTAATACAAAAGCCTTTGGTTTTTTAGCTTCTATAATTCTTGCCACATCAAAAAACAATGTACCCTGCGTTTCATCTTTGAAACCGTGTGCTCGACCTAAAGCGTTTTTTTTACTTACGCCAGCTATTGAAAATGGCTGACAAGGGAAACCCGCCAGTAACAAATCATGATCTGGGATTTCATCAGTAGTTATTTTTGTAATGTCCCCATGAACAAGGTGTGACGCTCCAAAATTCTGCAAATATGTTTTTTGCGCGAACCGGTCCCATTCACTAGTAAACACACACTGCCCACCTACACTCTCAAACGCTGTACGAATGCCACCAATCCCGGCAAAAAGGTCAATAAATTTAAACTTCGCTAATGGGTTTGTAGTTTCTTCAAAAGGTAACATAGCTTGTAACGCAGGGATAATATATGGTTTGATAGTGGATTGTTTTAATTCCCAGCGACGAACCTGCCGTTCACTCATATCGAGTTTTACTGCAATTTCATCTTGAGTGAAATACTTTCTGGCCTGCACAAGATATTGCCAAGCGGCGTTTTCTTCATTAAAAGTAGAGAACTCCATACCAACCCTTTTAAAAACTGGGAATAAAACCGGACATTACGCCCTTTATTATTACCAGTCAAGTTTATTATGGATATCGTTAGTAGCATTAAAAGAAGCGAAATGATGGCTGGTATAAGAAATAAAAATACTCGTCCAGAAATGCAAGTTAGAAAAGGCTTATATGCCCTAGGTTTTCGATATCGTTTACATGTAAAAGCTTTACCAGGTAAACCAGATGTTGTTTTACCTAAATATAAAACTGTTATTTTCATTAATGGATGTTTTTGGCATGGACATAACTGCCACTTGTTTAAAATGCCTCAAACTAAAACAGAATTTTGGAGTGAAAAAATCTCTAAAAATCGATTGAACGATGACCTAGCAATTAAGAGACTTCAACAATTAGGATGGTCAATTATTATAGTTTGGGAATGTTCTTTAAAAGGTAAGGAAAAGCTCAAATCAGATGCTTTCCTAAATTTATTAACTTTGCAAATTCAGTCCCCTAAACCCATTAAAGAAATACATGGCATAACAATAAAGTGATCTACTAAGCTATCTCAATAACTAGTTTATTACACTTTAAAACGGCTAGCTGGCACTAGATTTAGAGGTATTCCCCCCTTAAACTATAAGCGAAACTAACAGGGTTGGGTCTTGCAAAACAACACACGCATTAATCTGCTGAGTTTCCTGACAATCTCATATGATTGCGCTCTGAGACAACGTAGGAAACATCTACCTGAGTGCTACATGCAACTTCTCCAGACTTTAGCTCTTTAACTGAGGCCAGTAAGTCGGCTTTGAACTGTTCCATTTCTTGGTCAAGTTTAGTCATCTAAAAACTCCTAATTTAAAGCCCTAACAGCAACAATTGTAGTCTTTAAACTCGTAAAAGACGTCATTTACGACGATACTCTTAAATCTATAAGTATAGAGATAGTCAATAACGGCCTCTCCAGCACAACACAATAAACTTCCCAAAGAAATATTTTAATAATATAATTTCTTAAGAAAGGATAAAAATCATGGAAACAGCAACTAAGCCCGATGCTGCGCATGTATTAAGCAAAGCGGTAAGTCGGGCTGCCGAGCGTTTACAACTCTCACGCGCGATGTTGGCGACGATTCTTGGTTTGAGTCCGGCGACGATTACACGGTTGTATGATGGCAAATACATTCTTGACCAGAAGCGTAAAGAGTGGGATTTTGCGTTGTTGTTTGTGCGCGTATTTCGCTCACTGGATTCGATAGTAAACAATGATGAAACGGCGCGGGTGTGGTTGAACAACCATAACCTGGCGCTGAATGCACGCCCGATTGACCTGATTTCTCAAACGGAAGGTTTGGTGCGTGTCGTACACTACCTGGACACCTCACGCGGTCTCGTCTGAGGCATTTGCCTGGCGGGGCTTGGCTTGGCGTATGGTGGAGGCACAGCATGTGGCTTCTACTATGAAGGTAGTCGATACCGCCGCTGAGCAGAATATTCTTGAAGCATTGCTCGATAACAGCAAGCCAGCTTACCCTGACACGACGGCAAAGCTGGACTATCTGCTGGCAACCCCATTTCGTTACCCAACGCGCAAAGGCGGCTCTCGATTTAGGGGTGCAAATGACCCGGGGGTGTTTTATGGCGCGGAATCGGTAGCAACCGCAGCTGCTGAACTCGGTTACTGGCGCTGGCGGTTTTTAATGGATGCACCCGCCCTGACGCATATTGAACCTGTGGCACATACCGCGTTTCAGGTGGCGCTCAAAGCGCAAGTGGTGGATTTACGCAAACCGCCCTTTGATGCAGATGCGAGTTGGTTAGATAAAACCGATTACGGCCCTACACAAGCCTTTGCACAAGTAGCGAGAGAAATTGCGTTGGGTTGCATTCTGTATCAATCCGTACGTCATCCAGAAACGGCGTGGTGTGTGGCAGTCTTAACACCAGAAGCATTCGCCGAGAATAAACCCAGGCCTGAAACACAAACCTGGTGGTTGGCGGTCGGCCAACATGAGGTCATCTGGCGCCGGGATCGTCAATCACTGACCTTCAATCCGGCTATTTGGAAGTGAACTTAGCAGGTTAATTATAGGTGTTTTATGCAAAAAACCGCTTAAATTATTGAATTAACGATATAAATACTATCTTTACAATGTATACAACCCTAAAAAACTTTGATATGTTACCGATATATCATAATAAATATGATGCGTTTGCATCAAAAATCATCGGGGTGACATTGAAAATGATGGATATGTCTGGAAAATATTTATATACCATTCGCAGTGCGAATGGGGTGCTGGTGGAAAATTTGCAGATTTTTGGCAAGTCGCGTAACGAGGCAGACGCCAAAATTAGGCAGATGTATTGGCGGTGCGAGATTTTGAGTTGCAGCCTGGTGGCGGATTCGAGTGCGCGGGCACCGAATCTGAAAATGCAATGGTTGCGGCCTAACGCTGCGGCGTAAATTACATGATTGAAAAAAGGCGCTTGGTTTCAAGCGCCTTTTTTATTAGAACAATGGCAGGTTGCTGGCCTGCACGTTGTTTCTCACCACTCTTCTTCGCAGCAGTTTTTTCACTGGCGTATCAGCAAACGGCAAGGCTTCGTCGAACAGCGATTGCTGTGCCGGGAACATATCATCTTGCAATTGCGAGCTTTGCAAATCGAACCTGAGTTCGCAGTCTAACCATAAATCAGACTTGGGCACGCAGCAGCATGGCAGGATTTCATCGGCGGCGATAAAGGCCAATGGCAGTTCAACGTAATCGACTTCGCCATCGAGCATGCGTACGCGGCAGGCACCACAATAACCACTCCGGCATTGGTACTCTACTTCGTGGCCAGTGCGTTCCAGGCCTTCGAGCAGGGTTTCTTGCGGGAGCAGGCTAAAGCGGCTGTGCTGGCTGCGTACGCTAATCATTGTTTCATTTACAGTTCAAAACCATTCAGGTCGTCTGCTGATACTTCGGAGTCAATTTGACCAATGAGGTAAGAGCTTAATTCCACCTCTTGTGGCGCGACCTGCACCGTGTCTGAGGCCAGCCAGGTGTTGATCCACGGAATCGGATTGTTTTTGGCATTGGGGAATGCCGGTGGCAAACCGACCGACGCCATGCGGCTATTGGTGATGTATTCCACGTATTGGCAAAGGATGTCTTTATTGAGGCCAATCATGGAGCCATCTTTAAACAGGTATTCTGCCCATTGTTTTTCCTGCTCGGCGGCAGTTTTAAACATCTCGAAGCATTCTTGATGCAATTCAGTCGCAATCTCAGCGAATTCCGGATCGTCCTGACCGGAGCGCATGATGTTGAGCATGTGCTGGGTGCCGGTGAGGTGCAAGGCTTCATCACGGGCAATCAGGCGAATAATCTTGGCGTTGCCTTCCATCACCTTGCGCTCGGCAAAGGCAAATGAGCAGGCAAAGCTGACGTAAAAACGAATCGCTTCAAGGATATTGACGCTCATCAGGCAGCGGTAGAGCAGCTTTTTCAGCTCACGCCGTTTGACTGACTTGAGCTCGCCATTGATGATGTGCTCGCCCTCGCCCAGCTGTGAATACAGCATGGTCTGATGGATCAGCTCATCGTAATAGTGGGCAATATCGGTGGCGCGCGCGGTAATGTTTTCATTACGCACGATGTCATCAAACATCACGGAGGGATCATTGACGATGTTACGGATGATATGGGTATACGAGCGCGAGTGGATGGTCTCGGAAAACGCCCAGGTTTCAATCCAGGTCTCAATCTCTGGCAAGGACACCAGTGGCAGCAACGCCACGTTCGGACTCCGGCCCTGAATCGAATCGAGCAAAGTCTGGTATTTGAGGTTACTAATAAAAATGTGCTTTTCGTGCTCAGGCAAACCTTGGTAATCGGCGCGATCCTGCGACACATCAACCTCTTCCGGACGCCAGAAGAAAGACAGTTGCTTCTCGATCAGCCGCTCGAATACCGGGTATTTCTGCTGGTCATAACGCGCCACGTTAACGGGCTGACCAAAGAACATGGGTTCTTTTAACTGTTCGTTGTCGATTTTGGTGAAGATGCTATAGGCCATGGCCGTGTTCCTAATGTTTAAGTATTTATTCTCAAACTGTTTTTAAAATATATTCATTACCCCACTGCAAGAAATATTGAATCAGTGAGCGAGCGGGATAAAGTGCAAGGCGTACGGCACGCAGAAACCGGAATGTACACGTGAGTACATGAGGATTCCGAGTACCGCACAACCTATTAACTTCTAAACTTGGCAATTTACCCGCGTAGCCACTGAGTCAGTGTTTCTTTAAATTTTGCAGGCACCACTCGCGCATCCATCGTCTTCTGCCTCTGTGCCACCTTCAGTCGCACCATCGCGCGTGTTATGGTAGTACAGCGTTTTGATGCCCAGTTTGTAGACTTGTAACAAGTCTTTCAACAATTGCTTCATCGGCACACGGCCACCTTCAAAACGGGTTGGGTCGTAGTTGGTGTTGGCAGAAATAGACTGGTCAACAAACTTCTGCATGATGCCCACCAGCTTGAGGTAACCCTCGTTGTTAGGCATTTTCCACAACAACTGATACTGGTCACGCAGGCGGTCGATCTCTGGCACTACCTGGCGCAGGATGCCGTCTTTGGATTGCTTCACAGACACCAGGCCGCGCGGTGGCTCAATACCGTTAGTGGCGTTGGCAATCTGGCTGGAGGTTTCTGATGGCATCAATGCTGTCAGTGTTGAGTTGCGCAAGCCATCTTTCTGGATTTCTTGACGCAGGCTTTCCCAATCCAGCAACAGTGGCTCGCTGCATACGGCATCGAGGTCAGACTTGTAGCTATCAATCGGCAAAATACCTTTGGCGTAGGTGGTTTCATTAAACGCACCGCATGGGCCAAATTCGCGCGCCAACTGCACAGAAGCTTTCAACAGGTAAAACTGAATCGCCTCAAAAGTGCGGTGGGTCAGGCCCAGTGCAGACTCGCTGGTGTAATTGGTGCCATTTTTGGCCAGGTAATAGGCGTAGTTGATGACGCCCACGCCCAATGAACGGCGCTTGTTAGTCGCATTCAAGGCCGCTTTCACCGGGTAATCCTGGTATTCCAGCAAAGCATCCAGTGCGCGTACCACCAGGTCAGCCAGGCCTTCCAGTTCGTCCAGAGACTCCAGTGCGCCGAGGTTAAACGCAGACAAGGTACACAGGGCGATTTCGCCTTCGGTGTCATTGATGTCGTTGAGTGGATTGGTCGGCAGCGCGATTTCCATGCACAGGTTAGACTGGCGCACAGGCGCCACGGCCGGGTCAAACGGGCTATGCGTGTTGCAATGGTCAACGTTCTGGATGTAGATACGGCCAGTACCGGCACGCTCTTGCATCATCAGTGAGAACAGGTCGACCGCTGGTATCGTGCGTTTGCGGATGCTGTCATCGGCTTCATATTGCGTATACAGGCGCTCGAACTCATCCTGGTCAGCAAAGAAGGCGTCATACAGCCCTGGTGTGTCGTGCGGTGAAAACAAGGTGATGTTCTGGCTCTTGATCAGGCGCTGGTACATCAGGCGGTTCAGTTGCACGCCGTAGTCGAGGTGACGCACACGGTTTTCTTCCACGCCACGGTTGTTTTTGAGCACCAGCAATGATTCGACTTCGAGGTGCCAGATCGGGTAGAACAAGGTGGCCGCGCCGCCGCGTACACCGCCCTGCGAGCAGGACTTCACTGCAGACTGGAACAATTTGTAGAATGGCAGGCAGCCAGTATGCTGCGCTTCGCCGCCACGGATTTCACTGCCCAGGGCGCGGATACGGCCCGCATTGACGCCAATGCCGGCACGCTGCGATACATATTTCACAATCGCGCTGGTGGTAGCGTTGATGCTGTCCAGGCTGTCGCCACACTCAATCAGCACGCAAGAGCTGAACTGGCGGGTCGGCGTACGCACGCCGGACATAATCGGCGTAGGCAAAGAAATTTTGAAGGTAGAGACCGCATCATAAAAACGCTTGATGTAATCCAGACGTGCCTGGCCTTTGTAGTTGGCAAACAGGCACATGGCGACCAAAATGTACAAGAACTGTGGGCTCTCGTAGATCTTTTTGGTGACGCGGTTCTGGACCAGATATTTGCCTTCCAGTTGCTTGACCGCAGCATAGGAGAAGTTCATATCGCGCCAGTGGTCAATCGTGGCATTCAGTACGTCGAACTCTTCGCGGCTGTAATCCTGCAACAGGTGCTGGTCATATTTACCCAGCGCGGTCAGGTTGGTCACATGGTCAAACAAATGCGGTGGCTCAAACTGGCCATAGGCAATTTTGCGCAGGTGAAAAATAGACAAACGCGCCGCCAGATACTGGTAATCCGGTGTTTCTTCAGAAATCAGGTCGGCTGCGGATTTGATAATTGTTTCATGAATGTCGTCAGTACGGATGCCATCATAAAACTGAATATGCGAACGTAGCTCCACCTGGGAGACCGACACATTATTCAGGCCTTGTGATGCCCAATCAATCACCCGATGAATTTTATCGAGATTGATAGGTTCCTTGCGGCCATCCCTTTTCGTGGCCTGCATGGATTCGTATTTTGACATTGATGGCTCCCAGTACAGGAAGCGAGGGGTCCCGAAACAGACACATTTAACCGGGCAATACCCAGACCATCATGACGATGAAAAATGTACCCGCTCAAAGGCCAGACTAGCAATCAGTATTGAACAATCAATGTTGAACATGGACCAACTGCATCTGCCGAGGACACCCCGCCTCAAACGTTAACAAGAAAAAATTTCACGGCAGGTCTCCTGGCTCTCAGGTCGTCATTATTTGCTTTCGCCTTCCCGAATCTCTTCAGTGGCTTAGATGGCAGCAAACAACTCGCTAATCACAGTTGCGGGGGCAGCCCTGGCTTAATGACTCCTGCGCGGCTTCACGCACCAGGTTCCCTATTAAACGCAGCAGAAGAGTCTCTTCTGCGTACCGTATGGATGCGACTATAAAACAATATCTATGGCTTTTCAATTATCCAAAACACAATATATTGATATATTTTGATTGACAGGCAGCAACTGATTGTTTTTATTAAAGAATATTTTTACAACACATTGATCAATAATTTAGCTACCATGTGAATGTTTCTCGCATAGCCGAAAATGCCAAAAAGCCATGTGATTGGAGCGCTGTTATCGCAACACAAGATTGTCGAATTATGCGACAGTAAGTCTAACGAACAAGAACAAACCTGCTATGACTGCCTTAAATGTTTCTACCCTACGCATTGCAACCGCCCTCGCCCTGGTAACAACCGGCAGCGCCGCGCATGCCACCAATGGCATCAACCTGATCGGCTTCGGGGCCGAATCGACCCTGATGGGCGGTGCTGACGTCGCAGTGGCGCGTGATACCAGTGCGCTGAATACCAACCCGGCCGGACTAACGCAGATCAAGGCGCCGCTGCTGGATATGTTTGGCTCTGTGCTGCGTACCACTGACCTGGTGCACAAAGACCCCCGCAACGAAGAGCATGCGTCCAACCGCTACACTTTGCTTGGTGGTGGTGGCTATGCGCGGCCGCTGGAGAATATGCCCTGTACGGCCGGTATAGGCTTGTTCGCGCAAGGCGGCGCCGGCGGCGTGTTCGACAACCTGCGTACGCCGTTTGGCAATCGCGATGATTTGTCCTCGCTGTTTGGGATCGCCAAGATCATCCCCGGTATCGGCTGTGAAGTGACGGATAAGCTCTCTTTGGGGGCCAGCCTGAATATTGTTTATGCGAGCATAGAGCAGGACTTTTTTGCGAACACTTCAGTGAGTGCAGTGCCCTTTGCAGGTTACAAATTAGAGGGTGCCTCCGCAGTGCGTACTGGCTTCAAGCTGGGCATGCAATATCGTGTGACCCCGGCGCTGACATTGGCTGCCTCTTATACCGAAAAAACCGAGCTGCCGATGACCGGCGGTACACTGACAGCTGACTTCACAGACGCAGGCTTAGGCAAGGTGAAGTATGCCGATGCTTCAATCAAAGGCTTCGCCCTGCCGCGCGAAGTCGCTGTCGGGATGGCGTTCAAACCAACAGATGACTGGCTACTGTCATTCAAGTTGAACTGGCTTAACTGGGGCGATGCGATCAATGACGTGACCCTGCGCGCCACCAAACCAAACAATGCCTCAGCGCAATCTATATATGGCAGCTCGATGGGTGCCGACTGGAAAGACCAATGGGTGGTCGCGACAGGCGTCGCTTACAACTGGGATGACCGTACCACGCTTTATGCGGGCCACAATTACGGCAAAAACCCGATTCCGCGCCAGAACTCCAGTCCTTTATTGGCAGGGACCCTTGAACATCACCTCACCTTTGGTGCCGCACGTAAGATCGACCCGCACTGGCTGATGACTGGCGGTGTCGAATGGATGCTACCTGTCAGCGTTAAATACAACAGCCAATTATTTGGCGAGTCTGAAATCCGCAATGAAGCCATTGTGCTTCACTTCATGCTGAGCCGCCGCTGGTAGGTTTAAATTGTGGCATCCTGATCAAGAGGCTTGCGTCGTGATTGAACAAAACGTCGACCCTGCCGTTTTTTCCACCATAGCACCACACCCGTGATACTGAGTATTGCCACGACAATGCCGATCATCACAATGAGCACCCGGCAAGCCAGACCGAAAACTGCACCGGTGTGCAACACTCTTAGCCATTTACTGATAATGCCTCCTGGCAAGCCATGCCCTGGATAATCTTCGCGCAAAACGTTACCGGTCATGCCATCAATCCAGAGATTGGTTGCTGCAATAAAAAAGCCCCGCCAGACAGCGGGGCTTGATACAGGCATGGTTATAAAGTGCCACGTATGGTTAGCATAAAGTTTTGCGGATCACCGTAGAATGTCTGCAACGCATCAAGATAATAATGCTTGTCAAACACATTATTGATGTTTAATGCAGCCGTCCAGTGGTTATCAATTTTGTAGCTGGCTTGCGCACTCCAGATAGCATAGCCGCTCTGCTCGCGCTTAACGCTATCAGCCGTGGTATAAGCAGTGCCACTTTGCATGACAACGCCACCGCCTATGGTGAAACGATCCAACTCACCAGACAACCGATACGTATTCCAGGCACGCAGCAGGTGACGTGGATTATGATCGCCATTCAGGCGCACCCCGTTCAGACTAGCATCTTCAGCTGTCACGTATTTGGCATCATTAAAGGTGTAGCCAGCGTATACTTGCCAACCTGGCAATACTTCACCACTGACCTCACCGTCGAAGCCTTTACTCTCCTGCTTGCCAGCGTTGATATAGCAAGACCCACCGGTAGGAGAACCAGAACATGTAAGAGAGTTCAGCGGATCGATGATGGCACCATTAGTCTGCTTAATGCTAAACACAGTCAGCGATGTATTGAGCTTGCCGCCATAAAACTCGCCCTTGAGACCAGCTTCGTAATTTTTACCAACTGCCGGATCTAGCGAACCACCACTCGCAGTGAAGCTATTACTTTGCGGCTTGAAGATATCAGTATAACTGCCATAGAGTGACCAGTTGTCATTCAATCGATAGATTAATGCAGCATATGATGTGACTTCATGCGCTTGCTTATAGGCACCGTTAAATGAACTTTCATAGTCGTACCAGCTTACCCGGCCACCCAGTATCAGCTTGAGTGGATCAGCCAGTTGCAACCTGACATTTCCATACAGACCTTGCCGGATTTCTTTGGAACTTAACGCTGCGCCATACACCCCTGGATACACCTGTGGCACCTGCGACAAATCCAAATTGTTAAAGTCGATAGGATATTGTGGCGAATAAGCTGTCCGAGCAGTTCTGCTGGATGGCATTTCGGCCAGTTGCCAGTTAGCACCGACGAACACCTCATGCGTCTGCCCCAGTGCATTGAATTGACCGATTACTTGCGCATCCAGTGCGGAGGTTTCGTACAATACCCTGGAAAACTCGGCACGCATATAACTTGGACCGGTCATCGTTGCCGGATTCACATTGGTAGCTGTCGGGCGGATGATTGCATCTTTTCTGTCGTTACGCTGATACATGGCACTGACCTTGAACTTCCAGTCGTCATTGAAGGCATGTGTGAGATCGGCGAACACTTCCTGCGTCTGACTCTGATAACCAGTCCAATCTGGGCCTAACGAGGTAGACCGCGGCAGATGCAGGTTGCTACCATCGGTAGACATCGGCAAACCACCACGCCAGCGGCCACCATACTGACGGAAATCCTGATAACGCATGCCAATTGCAGCCACGGTCTTCTCGCCCAGATCTGCTTCAATAATACCGTAAAGCAAGGGCAGCTTGCTTGCAGCCTCATCATAGAAGTACTGGCGGTCTTCATAACCGGCGATAATACGCCCACGCAAGGTGCCGGCTGCATTGAGTGCTCCAGTCAAATCGGCATCCATGCGATAGTAGTCCCAGCTACCTGCACGCCCGGTTAACTGTAACTGTTGCTCCGCCATAGGGCGCTTGCGTACCATATTCACAGTGCCGCCGGGGTCACCATTACCGATCAACAAGCCAGGTGCTCCACGCATGACCTCAACACGATCCAGCATGATGGTGTCCGGTGGAGTGCCGATACCCCCGTAATCTCCCATCGGCACGCCATCAACCATATAGTTACTGATTTCGAAACCGCGCGAGTAATAAGTCGAATGGCCGTAGCCACGTAGCTGTTTGGTCACCCCTGTGGTTTGCATCAACACACTGTCCAGCGTGGTCAGGTTCTGGTCATCCATACGCTGGCGTGTCACCACACTCACTGATTGTGGAAGCTCCCTCAACGACTGAATCCCCTTACCTATCGTTACTGCACGTGCAGCGTAGGACTTTGTCCCTTCGCTAACGGAATGCATCTCGCGGTCTTTCTCCGCCGTGACTTTGACCTCAGGCAAAGTAGACTGGCTGGCATCATCCCGCGGTGCTGGTGACTTGCGCAACGAATAACCGGCCGCTGTTTTATCAGCACTGTAGCCAGTCTCTGCCAGCAGTTTGGCAAAGCCTTCTTCAACCGTATACGCCCCTTTTAAGCCTGCACTGCGCAGATGCTGGATATCCGCAGCATCCAGGGAAATAGCCACCCCGGATTGCTGCGCAAACCGGGTGAGCGTGCTTGCCAGCGGCCCGGCAGGAATATCATAGGCTTTGCTCGCAACCGCAGGCTCTGCATAAGCGATTAACGGACTACTGGCCAGCAGTGGCAAACAGACCAGTTGCAAGGCCAGCACAACAGGTGCCAGCCTGAAGCCAGGTGTTTGCCCCTGGCATTGTTGTTTTAGTAATTGCATGTAATGTGTTACTCCCTTAGTGAACTGTTACTATCACCAAGACAACCGGCCATCAAAAACCGGAACCGGAAAGTAAACATTTAATGCATTTTTACGGTTTGAGATTCACTGACACCATCCAGGGCGTGAATTGTTGCACCTTAATCGGAAAACTCTCTGCCAGCAAAGCCAATGCTCGCTCAGGCTCGTCGAGTGGTAACACCGCACTGACCTGATATTGCGACAATGCAGCCTCGTCATAACGCAAATAGCCTTTATGGTGACGTGCCAACGTCGCCAGTACATCTGACAATGGCTGACTTTGCACCACCAGCTGATGCAGTTTCCAGGCATCATTAATGCTGTCAGGGTCAATGGCATGTAAGCCTTCAACACCCTGTGAGGTCACATTAACGCCCTCGCCTTGTTTCACCACGGCTTGCCTAGCGGACGGGGCTTCCGATTTGATGTTTACTTTAGATTCAAGCATGAGGACTTCTGTCGAATGCCGATGGCGGCTCACCACAAAACGCGTACCCAGGGCAGTGATACTGCCATGCTCGGTCTTGACCACGAAAGGGCGGCTGGCATCTTTGGCAACATCAATCAGGATTTCGCCCTGCAGCAAGGTGAGTACGCGGCGATGTGTGGTGAAATCGACATCTACCGCCGTATGACCATTCAGCGTAATTTGGCTTTGATCTGGCAATACCGACGACTGCCACTCGGCAGTCGCGGTGTGTATATCCGATAGCCAGTAAGAAAGTGGATACCCTTCCAGCATCAGCCTGGCTGGCAATGCCAGCACGAATAGCAAAGCCAAAAGACTGGCACCACGTTTAAACTGTTTACGACGCTTATCCTGCTGGATACCGGCCTGGATGGCCTGGTGTGCTACACCGGATTGCGGACGGAATCCCTCCAGGCTAGCAATCATCCCTTGCATTAGCTGCACCGCTTTTGCGTGGGCTGGATCAAGCGCCAGCCATTGCTGGAACTCAGCGTTGACAGCTGGATCTTGCGCATCCTCTTCAAGGCGCAGCAACCATTCAGCGGCCTGCTCGGCAATCGTTGTCATGCCTGGCTCCCGGATTCACCAAGCGCGGTATGGCAATGCACCAGCACACTCATCAGATACTTTTGTACCATTCTGACGGATACCTGCAGGTTGTCGGCAATTTCTGCATGGGACATCCCATCCAGATAACGCATCAAAAATGCCTCGCGTGGTTTATGCGCAAGACCTTGCAACATGTGGCTGATATGTTCCAGCGCCTCCACTGCCGACGCCACCTGTTCGGCTGACGGTGCATATACCTCCCCCATCGCCATTACACCGGCAAGATAAGTTTCCTCAATGACGCGTCGCCTAGCCTGATTCAGCAACAAGTGCTTGGCTGTCGTGGTCAGATACGCACGTGGTTCCCGCATAGTCAGCAAGGCATCCCTGGACACCAGAATGCGGGTAAACGTATCTTGCATGAGGTCAGCAGCTGCATGCGGGCAGCCGAGTTTTTTTCTTAGCCAGGAAAATAACCAACCGTGATGTTCGCTGTAAAGACTATGCAGGGTTTGTTGCAGTGCACGCTCGTTTGCCGGCATGTAGGGACAAGTTCCAAAAAACTACAAATGATAATGATTATCATTATATCACATTGCGTAATCTTGATGCCTGTCTTCAGGTTCAGGAAACCGAACGAGCCCAGCCTCCGCCCAATGCGCGATAGAGATCGATAGCAGCCTGTAATCGTTGCTGACGTATTTGCAGATTGACATCCTGCGCGGTGAACAGCGTACGTTCGGTATCCAGCAAATTCAGCATGGTTTCTGCTCCTGCCTGATAGCGTGACTGGGCAAAATTGAATGCTCGCTCTGCATTTTCCAGTGCTTCGGCCTGTGCCACAGCCTGCTGGTCCAGCCCCTGGATACGGTTTAAGGCGGCTTCAACATCGGCAAAGGCGGCAATGATAGTCTGGCGATAATTTGCCAATAGCTCTTCCCTGCGGGCGATGGCTATATCACGTTGCGCAGCAAGCCGGCCTGCATTGAAGATAGGCGCCGTCAAACCGGCTGCCAGGCTATAAAGCGGATGATCAAGCACACTGGCCAAATGATTGCTACTACTTAACATGCCACCATTCAGGGTAATGCTAGGCAACATGACGGCTCGCGCGACCTGGATATCTGCCTGCGCTGCCAATAATGCAGCTTCGGCACTGGCAATATCCGGCCTACGTGTCAGCAAACTGCTTGGCAGGCTCACACTGGTTTGCGGTAGTTGCAAATCCCTGAGCAGACTATTGCCGAATTGCAATTCAGCCAGCGGCTGGGACAGCAGTGTCGCCAGCACCGCTTCAGTATTGCCTTGCTGTTGTTTGAGCAATACCACCGTACGACGTTGCGTCGCGACCAGGCCTTGCTGTTGTGCCAATGCTAGCTGATTGGCTGCACCGGCACGATAACGCGATTGCACTAACCGCAACACTTTCTCAGCATTATCAAGATTTTGCTGCGCGATTAAGGCTCGCTCGCGTAAACCAGTCAATTCCATCCAGGTATTCGCCACACTGGCCGTGATCGACAATCGCACACTGTCACGGTCAAACTGGCTAGCCTCAACGCGCGCCAGTGCCCCCTGATACGCTGAGCGGTTCTTGCCCCAAAAATCGACCTCGTAACTCGCCACCAAGCTTCCAGCATAATGATTGGCATTAGCCGCATCACTACCACCGCCCAGCCTGTGTTGGCGGCCTGCATTGGCCGTGGCCGAGACTTCTGGCAACAATGGCGCACCGGCGACTACGGCCAACTTCTGCGCTTGTGTCACACGTGCCACAGCAGCAGCAATATCGTAATTGGCCCTCTGCGCTCGCTGCACCAGGCTATCCAGCTCTGGATTAGCAAACGCCTGCCACCAGTCACGCTCTATTTGCGCATCAGCGGAGTCAGCCTGATGCCGCCATTGCGATGGCATGCCAGCCAGGCCGTCATCATGCTTGAGTTGCAGCGGTTTTAATGGACTGCAAGCCGCCAGCAGGGCAATCAAGGGAATACACACAGTAAATTTCATATTACTCATTGGCAAGCGCCACCACAGGATCCAGGCTGGCGGCCTTACGCGCAGGCATAAAGCCAAAGATCAGCCCGGTCACCACTGAACAGAAAAAAGCACCCAGAATTGCACTGAGTGAAAAAATGACCGGCATACCAAATAAAACCAGGGCAATACCTATCGACAAGCCGATGACGACCCCCGTCACACCACCAACCGTCGTCACTAATACCGCCTCGGTCAAGAACTGTTGCAGGATGTCACGCTGACGGGCGCCAGTAGCCATACGGATACCGATTTCGCGCGTGCGCTCACGTACGGTCATCAACATCACATTCATCACGCCTATACCACCAACCCCCAATGACACCACTGCAATCAGGGCGAGCATAAAACCCATACTGTCCTGGGTTTTGGCTTGTGCCGCAATCCAGGCAGCCGCATTTTCAATTTGAAAGTCACGCACGCTGTGACGGCTAAAAAGCAAAGCATCAATACTCTCTGCTGCTGCATCTATCGATGCCATGTCCTTCACCTCTAACGTGACATAGCTGGGCTCACGCTCACCAAACACACGCAAGCTAGCCGTAGAATATGGAATAACAACAATATCATCGTCACTCTGGTCGCCGGTGACTGCCCCTTTGGAAGCCAGTACACCGATCACCTGAAAGGGCACATTGCCGATCAGGATCGTTTCGCCAATCGGGTTCCCGACATCCGGCATCAGGTTTTGCACCAGCCGCTGGCCGACGACCGCGACCGTAGTCATGCGCTCATCATCCTCTTCGGTAAAAAAAGAACCTTTGATCACCGGCCAGGACAACATGCGTGACATGGCTGCACGCGATCCTTTAATGCGGGTTTGTGCATCCTGATTACCAAATCGCACCACTTTACTACCGGAAAAATTTGGCAATACATAACTGATCTGCGGTAAATCGCCCAATGCCTCCATATCGGCTGCATTGATGCCGCGCCCCGGAATACTTGAGCTCTCGCGTTTAGGGTAAACATAGATATGGTTGGTACCAAACGCGCCCAACTCTGCAACCACGCGCTCTTTCGTCCCCATGCCGACAGCCAGCATAACAATCACCGAGGCAACACCAATAATGATGCCGAGCAACGTCAAGCCAGTACGAAAACGGTTTACCCACATCACGCGCCAGGCGGCACGGCAAGCCTCCAGCATGTCACCACGCCATTGGATGCCTGTATCACTGGCAGCAAATTTCAGGGCAGGCATATGAGAGGTCTTAGCCCTGTCGTCTGCGGCGGTATTGGCAAAACCGGTATCGCTGATCACATGACCATCACGTATCTCAATGATACGACGCGCGCGCGCCGCAACATTCCGGTCATGCGTGATCAGGATGATCGTATGCCCTGCGTCGGCAAGCTCATTCAGCAGGCGTATCACCTCTTCGCCGCTACGCGAGTCCAACGCGCCAGTCGGTTCATCCGCCAGGATAATATGACCGCCATTCATCAGCGCACGCGCGATGGAGACCCGCTGCTGTTGACCGCCGGATAGTTGCTGCGGACGGTATTGCAAGCGCTCGGCCAGTCCCAGCCGGGTCAGCAACGCCTTGGCACGTTCAGCCCGTGCAGATTCGCTCATGCCTGCATACAAGGCAGGCATTTCAACGTTCTCTTGCGCAGTTTCAGTGGTAATCAGGTGATAGCCCTGAAACACGAAGCCAAACGCCTCGCGCCGCAACCACGCCAGTTCATCGGTGTCCATATAGGCAACATCGCGCCCGGCAAAGTTGTAATGTCCGCTACTGGGTTTATCCAGGCATCCCAGAATATTCATCAACGTGGACTTACCCGAGCCAGAGGCACCCACAATCGCGACAAATTCACCTGCATGAATATCCATGGAAATACCATGCAGGATTTCCACGTGCGGTTTGTCACCGCCACCGTAATGCTTGCGAATATCACGCAACGAGATCAATGGCTGGTGCATCGTCAAAACTGAAACTTCCACGCACTGGGCGGCGCTGCTTTATCAGCGATAATTAATTGCTCACCTTCTGCCAGGCCAGAAACAATCTCAGCGCGCAAGCGCGTACGTACGCCAGTCACGACCTCATGCCAGTCCACCTTACCCTCTTTGGTCAGCACCCTTACTTTATATTGGCCGGGCTTGCCCTCTACCGCCGCCAGTGCATTCGTTGGTGCAAGAATGACCTGATTGGCCTGCGCGACCACGAATGAGACCTGTGCCGTCATTTGTGGCATCAACTCGCCATCAGGATTGTCGACATCAAACAACACCGTGTACAACACAACCTTGTTGTTGCTTGTTGCCTGAGTGGCGGCGGTGTTACTGGTGCTTTCAGGCTTGGGGGGTGCAGGTAATACCTGGCGAACTGTGCCAGCCCAGCGGCGCGCATCCCCCCCCAGGGTTTTGAAATATACCGGCATGCCCGGTTTGACATAGCGCACGTCGGCTTCGGATACATCTGTCCACACCGTCATGGATGACAGGTCGGCGATACGTAATAACGTAGGCGTCTGGTAAGTCGCATTCAATGTCTGGCCTGCTTTCGCCTCGATAGACACCACCGTGCCTGACATCGGCGCATAAATCCGGGTGAAGCCCAACAGTGCTTCGTTGCCCTGCAGCGTCGATTGTGTTTGCACAATCTGCGCCTTGAGGTTTTTGATCCGCGCGGCGGCAGTCTTCATGGTCGCTTCCGCCTGTTGTACATCCTCGGCACGGGTCGACCCTTCTACATGCATGCGTTGCTGCCTTGCCTCCTGCTGCTGTGCAAAGGCGTATTGCGCCTCCTGCTCTTCGAGTTGTGCCTGCAGGCCGGCCAAGGCTGCCTGACCGGCATCAACCGTGGCCTGTGGCACGCGCGGGTCAATCTCTGACAATAGTTTGCCTTTTTCAACCACATCGCCCGGTTGCACATGCAAAGCCAGTATCTGCCCTGACACCTGCGCACCGACATCAACATAACTACGCGGCTGCAAGGTGCCGATCGCCGTCACGTTCTGTTCTATATCGCCACGCTGAACCATTTCTGTCTCAAACGGTAGTTGTGTCCGTGCCTGCCACCAGCGCCAGGCAAAGATCAAAAGAATCATCAGCACCAGCAATACTGGCCACTTGTATCGACGGAGTGTCATTTATTGCGGAACCTCAAAACTCAATGTGGCCGTATGGCGTACATCTTCATATTTTTTTCCTTGATAAGTCGTACTGCCATTGATGCGGGCAGTGACCTCAAGCACATACAGTCCCGGGAAGGATGTTTTCAAAGTCACCGTGCCATCTTCAGCCGGCTTGAGTGAGCGTATCCAGCCTTCGCTGGTACTCACATTTACTTGTGAGGCGGCTACCGCACTCCCTTTCCATACAAGCTTAAAAGTATTGCCATTGGATGCTATAGGCACCAGTTCAAGATCATTGACGGCCTTGGTCTCACTTCGCCCCAGCTTTGCCTGATAAAAATTGAGCACCTCTCCCTGAGTCACAGCCTGTGCGGTCAATCGGATATCTCCTTCTGCTGGCGCAATCACAAAATGATTGTTTTCTTTTTGCAATGCCAGCTCTTTGTCATCGACCACAAAAGCACGGCTACTATTCAGCACGGCAATATCGGCCTTGATAGCCGCGTCATGCAATCCGAGAAAAGCATTTGCACCATCCCGGCCTGGCTCCAGCCAGACATAATCGGCCTTGACACCCAGACTCGCCGATAAGCATGCAAGCACCATCACCTGCAAACAGGTACTGCGCATTAATCTATTCATGTGAAATAGCTCCTTAAAATTTTAATTATTGTCAGAAAAATGGACGATTCTCATGTCTGCATTTTTCAAGAAACGGCCTGTTTAGAGAAGCGATCGATTTGCAGAAAAGTGTGCTGCACGCTTATGCCTGGAATGACCATTTTTGGCAGCGGAGCGACGCTTCCTCCACCAGATAATGATGCCAGTGACGCTCAGTATGGCGACGACCAAGCCCATGAGGGAAATGAGAATACGCCCCGTTAATCCTATAATGCGTCCAGAATGCAGCGGAAATTGTGCCTGCATAAAAATATCACCCGCCGTACCGGTACCAGGCACCTCACTCCCCAGCAGATGACCTGTCCTGGCATCAAAGAAAAGCCATGGATTGCCTAGCCCACCATCACCATGTGACTTTTCACTTTCAAAAAATCCGATTTGATAAGTCCCATATCGATCAGCATAGGCAATTCCTCCCGCGGGGATGTGCCAGCCTCGCTTGTCAGCCTCAATGCGTGCCAGTACCAGTATCTCTTCACGACTAAATAGCGGGGTAATTGGCGCATTGTCGGGAGTCGGTTTTCGCGCATCAAACGGACTGGGAGTTAGCGGTGAAAATACCGACACCAAGGGCTGCATCACCGACTCACCCAGGTTCATGGAGACAGAGGTAATCGCCAGCATGAGTAGCAACAGCCAAGTCCAAACACCACCCGAGCGATGCAAATCAAAATTCATTTTGGGCCACCCCTGGCCAAGCCGGAATGCAAACGATTTACGCCAGCTAGACACATTCGGAAAAGATATCCACAGCGCCAGGAAACAATCCAGTACCCAGACGATGGCAATCACGCCCATCACCCACAAGCCTAAATAAAAATCCTCACCAATCTTGGGCAGGTGCAGGCTGTAATGCAGTTTGTACAGAAACGGCAACAGGTTTTCACGTGTCATGGACACAGCCCCCCATTGTCGTGTGCCCTGAATGGTCGCGGTTGCCGGATCAACAGCCACTTGATTGAAGCCGAGCTCAATGCGTTTACCGGTCTCCTGATTGACACGACCACTTACCCCCATCATTAAGGTATGGCCAGCGTCAATGGATAAAGGTAGATAACCAACCTGCAATTGCGGATTGGCCAATTCAACCTGGCGCGCCAGTGCTAGTGGTGTCAAATTTTTTGAAGTCTCCCCGCTGCGGGCGGCAAATAATTGGGGATTAAGCAATGCATCTAATTCGTGATCCCATGAAATCACCGCACCTGTGAGGCCAGCAATGAACAGAAATACTGCCATTAATAATCCCGCCCAGCGGTGCACAGTCACCAACGCCAAACGTATATGAGATAACTTCACAAACTAACCTTTCAACCGTCACATGCTTTATGTTGATATTCATCACCTTGAACAACACTATGCAATGAATAAAAAAGCCTCTTATTTGTAATGACACGCGAGAATGGAAAAAGGGCACCACAATATTGAAAAAAATAAATTGATTAAACGATGGAATCAGTGACTTCAGCAAAAAACTGCCTGAGTCACTGATATGAAAGGCTGAAAATAGAGTGCGCTAGAAAACTGCAGCAATGGCAATCTGTATGCTAAAAATCCATGGTCGCCGACAATGTCAACATACGCGGCTTGCCAAGGTAGAGCCAGCTGCCTGAACCACTCACCCAATAATCGCGTCCGAACAAGTTTTCCAGGCCAGCCCGAAAAATCACAGGTCGATCCCAGGCTTGGGTTTTGTAGCGGCTACCAATATCCCAGCGCGTCCAGCCTGGAATGCTGTGCATATTGGCACCGTCGACATATTGCTCACTGCTTGAAATCATGCGGGCAGTGACCGTTAAGCCAGACACGGTTTTAACGTCGTACTCGCTGCCCAGATTGACCTGCCAGCGGGACACATTAGGCGCATAGTTGCCATTATTGATCGCGTTTTCTGTGCTTGCCAGACGTGCATCAATATAGGCAAGACCGCCTAGTAGCCTGACATCCGGTAACACTTCGCCAAAGATGTTGAGCTCCACCCCACGATTACGCTGCTCACCATCGACTTTATAGGTTTTCGTGCCATCTGGATTTACAACACTGAAACCGCTGGGTTTCTCAATCTGAAATAGGCTGATGGTAGTAGTAAAACGGCCAAAATCATACTTTGCCCCGACTTCGTATTGCTTCGTTTTATATGGTGCAAAGATTTTTTCCTTATTGATTGTGTCCATTGGTGCGGTATCGCCTTTACTTAAGCCCTCAATGTAGTTGCCGTAAATAGAAAAATTTGCCAATGGTTTAAACAATACTGCCAACATGGGCGTCACGGCACTTTTATCGTAGTCTGTTTGACCGCTACCTGTGGCTGGATCATAGGTAATGACTTTTACACGCTGGTGACGTACGCCCAGCGTAAACGCCACCTGATCATCAAAGAACGAAATGGTGTCGGAGACAGCGATCGAAGGTAGCTGCAAAGCATCTGTTTTGGGCGGATTGGATGAAAACCCGGCCAATGATGGTGCGTTAATCGTTGGCGTATCATAAATATTTGTATTAAAACTGCTAAAACCATAGTAGTCATCGGTATAGCCATGCGTTTGCTTGACATAAGAAGCATTCAGGTTGAGTTGATGTTTGATCGCCCCGGTCCAAGCCATACCTCGTAAGCCTGCTTGCATCGTTTTGTAGTTCCAGAAGTCAGGCCAGTAATACACCGTCGCTTGCGCATTACCCTGTGTATCTGTCACATAGATATCGGTCGATAAGTAGCGAAAGCGATTATTACTTTCACCTATTGCACCGTAGACTGTCCAATCAGGCGTGATATCAAACTCCAGCTTGGAAAGCACATAGTCACTACGTGTTTTTGCATATTCCCAATCCTGGGCAATTTGTTTACGTGCACTGGGTGGACGTGGAATGCTGATGGCGTCGGAAATACCGAGACCTCCTGCGCCCTGCGGCGCCTCATTATTCATGGACTGATACCCGGCATCCAGCGACCCACGTAATCTGCTGCCTCTATAATCAACACCAACGGTGGCAGCGCCTAACTCGATCGACTGCCCATCTGTCGCAGTGTTGCCATGATGGTAAATACCATTGAAGCGTAGCCCCCATTGCTTATCTTCGCCAAAACGACGACCGACATCCAGATGCCCACCCAGCACGCCTTTCGACATATAAGTCGCCGTCAATCTGGTCAAGGGTGTATCACCCGCTCGTTTCGGAACCATATTGATCGCCCCGCCCGCGGCGTCATTAGGTGCCATGCCATTCAGTAAGGCATTCGGGCCTTTAAGCACTTCTATACGCTCAGCTGTTTCAACAGGCAATGTACGACTGGGGGCGATGCCATAAATTCCATCAAACAGCACAGCGCTCTGGATGGGAAAGCCGCGGATCATGAAAGAGTCGCCCGCTCCCGCCGCATTGGTTAAGCCATAGGAAATCGTGCGTACGGAAGGATCATTCGCCAGCACATCCGCCACTGTGATGGCCTGCTGGTTTTCTATAAGCTGTGACGTATAGCTGGTGATATTAAACGGTGTGTCTATCACCTCTTTGTTGCCCAGTAAGCCTACCCGGCTGCCGCGTGCCACCTGGTCACCTGCATAGGCAGGCATGAGTTCATTTTTACCCGACTCCGCGTGTGCCGTGACAGTGACTTCAGGCAATGTATCGACCGCAGCACTTGGTGTTGAGCTGACGACTATTTTTTTAAGTGTATATCGGCCTGGTTGTACCTCTACCGCCTGCAAACCTGAGTTGTGTAACAGGCTATCAAAGCCTTGCTTAATGGTGTAGTTGCCTTTGAGGCCTTTACTGACCAGGTGCTTTGCCTGCTCAGCCTCAAATGAAAGCACGACGCCTGCCTCAGCGGCAAAATGCCCTAAAGCGCTATCCAAAGCCCCGGCGGGGATATCGTAACTGCGTAGCAAGATATTTTCTGCCGCGATAGCAGATGACAGACTAGCGGAAAAAGGTAATACCGCCAGGCCTAAGGCTGCGGCGAGCAAGCTGCCCAACGCACGTTGCTGCAAATACGTTCGGCCATGGCCGGTTTGTTTTTGAATGTTCATTTCGTGTCCCTGTGCAATGAATGTTTTCATAGCATTGGTCGAACGAAATTTAAAAAGGGACAATGCAAACAGGCTTTTTTTATAATTTTGCCAAAAATACCTACGTTGCAAGACGCAAACTGACCCAGTAGCGTGTGAAATAGTCGACATGTACTTGTGGCAACGCGGTTTGAATCGCGTCAATTGCAATATCTGGCTGGTCCAGCGGGAATGCCCCCGAGATGCGCTGATCGGCCAGCTGCGGATCACAGCGCAGAACGCCTCGGCGATAACGGTTTAACTCAGTAACCAAGTCGGCCAACCGCCAATCGGTCACCACCAGCATGCCGCGCAGCCAGCTGGCTTCGTACCCAGTCAAAGCCTGACGCGAAGTGACACCTTGCGCAGTGAGCATTAACTGCTGCCCGGCAGGCACCTGGAAGATGGGATGCCCCGCCGCAGACGTCACTTCGACCGCATGCTGTATCACGCCCAGCCAGGTGGAGGCTGCATACTGCCTGACAATAAATTGTGTGCCCAACGCGCGCAAACTGGCCTGGGCTGTACGTATGATCAATGGTCGCTGCTGAGGATCTGCATGACCGGTTTCAATATAAATTTCGCCCCTGATCAGATGCAGCGTACGTGCAGATGCATCGAAAGAGACATTCACCAGACTGTTGGTATTCAACACCAGCCGCGTACCATCTGCCAGCATCCACTCCCGCCGCTCACCAGTTGCCGTGCTGTAATCGGCCAGTATGGGTTGCCAGGGTTGCGTGCGCCAGCCCACCCAGGCCAATGGCATGGTGAATGCAAATATCCCCAGCCCTTTCAGCAGCGCACGGCGACGGGCATGCACGACCTCGCTACTTGCCTCTAATGCAGTGTGCGTGATTTGCGCAGGCGCCAGGGTCAGTTGCTGTTGCAAATGCTCGACACGCGACCAGGCCCATTGCTGCTCCCAGCCTTGGGCTAGCCAATGCTGCCAGGCAAGCTTATCCTCGGCACTGGCGACGCCAGAACATAACTGGCTATACCAGCCTGCGGCTTCGCGAATCAAACGACGCGCCGTTCTCGGGTCTGGTGATATGTGACTCATGATAAAGAAAACAGCAGGCAGTGTTCGATTGCACGTGCCATATATTTTTTGATCGAACTGACTGAAAGATTCATCTGCTCAGCAATGTCGGGATAAGTCATGCCATCGAGTTGCGACAACAAAAAAACCTGACGGGTTTTTTCACCTAATGCGTCCAGCATGGCGTCAATTTCACACAAGGTTTCAATGACGATGGCACGCTCTTCAGCAGAAATTTGTACAGGTTCCGGCATTGCGGCCAGCGCTTCCAGGTAAGCGCGCTCCAGGGTACTGCGGCGAAAATAATCGACCATCACCCGCCGCGCAACCGTTGCCAGATAAACACGAGGCTCTAATATCTGGCTGGCATTGCGTGCAGCAATCACGCGAATAAACGTATCGTGTGCCAAATCGGCAGCATTTTCACTGCAATACAACTGTCGACGCAGCCAACTCTTCAACCAGGATTGATGATTCAGATAAAGACTCTCAACCGATTGCTGTAATGCAAACTCGTTTGCTGACATACCAGCCTATCACGCCCATTAATGATAATGATTCTTAATTCTATCATGAGCCATTCACGCGGAAACAACGGCAGGAAGTCGGTTGATTAATAGTTTAAAAACAATTGTAAAGTTTTGACGATGATCGCGACACTGCCATGCTCAAACATCTGAAACAAAGAAAGCCTTTACGAAGGCTTGATGAAAATATATTGATCGCACACACGGCATGCATCAATGCGATACATGCCGTGAATGATGATGATAGAGAGTGAATAGCAGTTACTTAGAAACTACCACTCAACGTCATCATGAAATTACGCGGCTCACCAAAATAAGTCTGGCGCGACCAGCCTTCCAAACGAGAGTAATACTTCTTGTCAAATAGATTGCTGCCCGTCAGGCTCAGGTTCCATTTCGGGTTAATGCGGTAGCTCACTTGCGCCGAGGCCAGGGTGTAAGCGCCTTGCTCCCACTTATTGGTCCCATCATAAGCATATACACCGCTGCTCATATCCAGCCCACCACCAATCGCCCATGCGTCTGACAAACGGTATTTGTTCCACAGTTTAAAACTGTGTTTGGGTGTGGAAGTTGCAAATACCAGGCCCTTCAAACTGTCCTCAGCCTTGAGGTATTTGGTTTCGGTATAAGCGTAACCAGCGATCAATTCCCACTGGTCATTCAAGCGGCCGCTGATCTCAGCCTCAGCCCCCTGGCTGCGCACCTCGCCCACCGCGATCGAATAAAGTGGATTCGCCGGATCGGTCATGGCGCGGTTCTCGTCATTGATGCGGAACAAGGCCGCATGCATATTTAACTTGCCGCCTTCCAGTTCGCCCTTGACGCCCACTTCATACTGCCTGCCAGTACGCGGCTTGAGCATTTTATTGTTCGCACTCAAGCTATATTGTTGCGGCTGGAAGATATCACTATAGCTGGCATATACCGCATAGGTGTCATTCAGGTTCTGCACCAGCCCGACATACGGGGTGAACTGGTTGGTAAATTCGTCACTACCGTCAGGATTGCCTTTCACCGAAGTTTTCCAGTTGCTAAGACGCCCGCCCAATATCAACCTGGTATTTTCCAGCAGTTGCAATCGGGTCTGACCGTATAAACCACTTTGCCGGGTTTGATATTCATCCGCCGGGTCATAAACAAAATCGGGCTTGGCAATGCTATGCACCGGTGAAAAAATATTTTGCGTCGCACCAAATACCTGGGCGTATGCGGTACTGGAGTTAAATACCCGCGTATTAAAACCCACCAGCAAATGATGCTGTTTATCAAAAGCATTAAACGGCTGGCTCAGATAAGCATCTACGCCGTAATCACTGGTTTTGCCCTTACTACCCAGCAGAATGCGGTCAAAGTTACCTGCGGCATCGATATAGGAGTCGCCAAAAGCGCTGCTTTCCAGGCCAAATCTACGTTCAATGGCACTGGCGCGTAATTTGAATTCGCCGCCCTGGTCAAGATGATGCTCCAGTTCAACAAAATATTGATTGTTGTTTTCGTGTTTGTTATCCCAGCCAGAGCCAATAAAGGTTGAACGCTTGATATCTGCCACCCTACCATCAGCATAGGTCGGTAAACCAAACGTTGGGCGCGAGTCCATACTGGTAATGGTTGCACCAACAGACAATGTGGTTTTGGAACTGACATCCACCTCCAGCGTACCGTACAGCAATGGCTTGCGCATGTAATCGCCATCAATAAAAGAGTTTTTATCCTGGTACATTGCGACTACCCGGCCACGCACTTTACCCTCACTATCAAGCGCGCCTGTCACATCCACTTCGCCACGGTAATTATCCCAGGAGCCGGTTTGCAGACGTGTCTTCACCGCAAAATCTGCCAGGGCGCGTTTTCTGACCAGGTTGACCGTACCACCGGGCTCACCAGTGCCCTGCAATAAAGCAGCTGCTCCGCGTAGCACCTCAATGCGGTCATAGGTAGTCAGGTCCTGTGAGCTGGTACCCCATGCGCCCTGGCTATCCTGTACAGGAATGCCATCAATCTGAATAGTATCCAGACCGTAACCACGCATGGAAATACCCGCTGTATTACTGCCATAACTCACCACCGTAATGCCGGTGGTCTGTTGCATTGCTTCGGCCACCGTGGTCAGGTTCTGGTCCTCAATGCGCTGGCGTGTCACAATCGAAATGGATTGCGGGATATCGCGTAATTTTTGTTCCCCTTTGCCGATGGTGACCGTATTCGAGGTATAAGAACCACTATTCTCAGTCACGGCCGTTTGCTCTTTTTTGGCACGAACAAAGACTTCAGGTAACACATCGACCACTGAAGACTCGCTACCAACGACTGATTTTTTCAAGGTATAGCCACCATCATCGGCCGGGACTGCCTGTAAGCCGGTATCGCGCAACAAGGCATCAAAGCCCTGTTTCAGGGTATGCCGCCCTTTGAGGCCAGCACTTTGTTTGCCCGAGGCCAAGGCAGGATCAAAGGAAAGGATGACATTTGCCGTGCGCGCAAAGCTATTCAACGCACTGGTGAGCGAACCGGCAGGCACATCGTAAACATGTGTACTTTCAGCCTGGCTTCCGCTGTCAGCATGGGCAGAGGGTGATTGCAGCAATGTGAACGCTGAGCAAGTTAGCAATAAGTGCAACGCCACTGCAAGTGGCTTTTGCTTGAGATGAAGCAACTGCATAGAAATAAAACTCCCTGATTATTTGTTGTATGTACTATTGATGACGTACAACCCAGAGAGGTAGACAGTGGAATGCAATATTTTTTAATTGGCCGGTTTAATGTGCTGGCTGAATCGACGTCAGCCAGGGCGTGTAATGCGTCATGGTGACTGGCGTCGTATCGGCCAACACCTTCAACGTACGGGCCGTATCATTCAGCGCAAACACGCCTGACACATGTACATGCGCTAACGCAGCAGCATCATAGTAAAGATGCCCCTGATGATAGCGTTGTAATTCGCTGAGCAGCAAGGAGAGTGGCAGATCATCTGCCACCAGCCTGGATGATATCCAGGCAGTTTCATTCTGGATATCGGCGTTGGTTTTACTGGCTGGCAGATCGTTTTGCAGCAGCGTAGCCTCGCCGGGAGATAAAGTCACACACGAGCGCTGTACAGTACAAGCTTCGACGCTAGACTCAATCACCATGACCTGCGTGACGTGATGCTGGCGCCCCACCGTGTATTGCGTGCCTAGCGCACGCGCCGTCCCTTCGGCAGTCTCGACCACAAATGGCCGCTGCGCATCTTTGGCCACCTGCAGCAGGATCTTGCCTTGCAGCAACTCGACGCGGCGCTGGCCTGCATTAAAGTGGATGTTCACAGCACTATGCGTATCCAGGGTCATCTGGCTATGATCAGCCAACTCAATCGTGCGTTGCTCACCAATGCCGGTATGGTAATCCGCCAGCATGACACGGGCAGGCAGGCTATTTACCACCATGCTGCCAACCAGCATGACGGCCAGCAAACACAACCCGGTCGTGAACACTTTGTTCCGTTTGTGTTTGGACGGCTTCAGCACCGCATTCAGGGCACGTTTGCTCGAAGTCTCCTGTGCCGCATCAAAACGGCTCCACAGTTTTTCCATTTGTGTAAATGCGGTGGCATGACGTGCATCCGACGCTAACCACTGCGCAAATGCTATCCGGTCAGCCTCACTGACATGGTCGGCATGCAAATGTGTATGCCATTCTGCGGCCTGTAAAATAATATCGGGAGAAGATGTGGTGTGTTGCATCAGGCTAAACCACTTCACCATAAACAATACGATGGCAATGCACCATGGCTTTGGCAATATATTGTTTGACCATACTGACAGAAACACCCAGCACTACGCCAATTTCGGCATACGTCATGTTTTCAAGCCGGCTCAACATAAAAGCTTGCCGCGGCTTATCCGCCATACTGTCCAGCATGGCGGCAATCAAGGTCAGGGTTTCGATCACTTCCAGATGCTGCTCGGGCGAACTCACATAGTTTTCCGCATGGGTCAGTGCCAATGCTTCCAGATAGGCCTGCTCTATTTTCTGCCGCCGCGCCTGATCAATCAGCAAACGTGTGGCAGTGGTCGTCAGATAAGCGCGCGGGGTCTGCAATGCTTTAAGATCGGCATCGGAAAGCGATAGCAAACGGCAGAATGTTTCCTGCACCATATCTGCTGCCTGCTCACGGCATCCCAATTTACGCCTTAGCCAATGTTGCAACCAGCTGCGATGGTCACTATACAAGCTATGTAGTGTGTGTTGGAATGCATGCTCGTTTGCAGACATAGTGACGGTCGAACTTCATGATTCAAATGATAATAATTCTCATTCTATCATGTAAAATTCATTTTGCACGCCCGCTTAAGACGCTGACTGGCAAATACCCCCCATCCGCTCACTGTGGCAGCAATGCCTGTCTGTGCTAGTCGCGAATATTGTTTGCCATGATATGTCTGCCAAACAATATTCACTCATCAAACCAGCAATTACCAGCTATAAGTTGCACTGGCAATGGCCGCACGGCGAGCACCAATCCAGCAATCGCCACGTGTAATACAAGTAGACACATACTCTTTATCTGCAAGATTGCTGGCATTCAGTGCATAGCGCCAATTGCCATAATCCAGGCCTATCATGGCATCAAACAAAGTCACGTCTGGCGTTTTAACAATATGGGTAGAGTTCCAGGACTCACCAATATAGCGCACCCCAAAACCGGCACGGAACCCACTCACATCCCCGATAGAAAAGCGTTTTGTCAGCCAGCCGGAAGCCAGGTATTTAGGAATGGTTTCAACCTGCTGCCCTTTTTCTGCCGGATTATCAGTGACGTCATACTTGGCATCTGTGTAGCTCCAGGAAGCCAGGACGTCCCAACGGTCACCAAAGCTGGTTGCGCCTTCCATTTCGATACCGCGCGACACAATCCTGCCCTTTTGCGTATAGAGATTACTCATGACATAAATCGGGCGGTTCTCGTCAGCCAAATGATAGGCGGCAATAGTGAAACGCGTCGGCGAGTTTGCAGGCATGTATTTCAAGCCGGCCTCCCACTGTTTGCCTTCCTGTGGTTTTAAATAACCGCCATTCACTGACAAATTAGTCAGTGGCAGGAAGGACTCAGCATAACTCACATAAGGCGACCAGCCATTATCAAACAGGTAGTTCAGGCCATAACGCTGCGTGGTTTTGTAGCTTTCCTGCGGGACAGAACCTTCACTGCGGTTTTCAGCTTTGTCACGACGGATACCGGCCGTCAGCACCCAGTGCTGGTCAAACTTGATTTGATCCTGCAAATACAAGCCTGTTTGCATCACACGTGTTTCTGGTAATGCCGACAATGTCGCCACCGAATCAATATTGCCGTAGACAGGGTTGTAAATATCAATCAGATTACCAGTACCATCGTCATAGCCTGCCACGCCCGTTTTGCGGAATCGCGCATAATCCAGGCCAATTAACACGGTATGCAGCGTACTCCCCAGATCAAAGTGTGCTTTGGCATTGGTATCGACATTCAATGTAAAGGAATGCGTTTTTGATACATCGTAATAGCGAGGCAAAACATTCTGGCCTGCTGTTGGGAATGGATTCACACTTGGATCAAACGTAAATGAATTCACATACAGTGAGCTGTAATTATTACGGCTTTTGGTCCAGCGGAAGTTCTGCCGCACCGACCAGGTATCATTCAACTGATGATCAAAAATCCAGCCAAGATGGGTAGATTCACTGATGTACTTGTCGAAACCAGGCTCCCCCAGGTAGTTATCGTAAGGAATGCGGCCATTGGGGTTAGGTTTGAGGACGCCATACACAGGCAGGAACTGCGGCGTGGGCAGTGAGTCATCCAGCTGATAGCGGGCAATTAAAGTCAGGCTCGTTTTATCGCTAGGCTTCCAGGTCAAAGATGGCGCAAACAATGTACGTTTTTGATAAGCATGATCGACTTGCGTATCCGTGTCCTTGCCAACCATGACCAAGCGGTAAAACAGCGTATCGCTATCGGCAACCGGCCCAGTAAAATCTGCCTGGATTTGCTTGAAATCATAGTTACCCAAAGAGACGCCAATTTCGCGGCGCGCTTCAGTCAGTGGCCGTTTACTGACCAGGTTGACAATGCCGCCGACACCGCCTTGACCGTATAAAGTTGATGCCGGACCGCGCAACACCTCAACGCGCTCCATCATGAACGGGTCTGGCCGGATCGTTTCTGAATAATAAGTATTAATCTGGCGCAGGCCATCCAGGTACTGCACAGCCTCCATCCCACGAATGGCATATCCATCCGAACGCGAATCCATCCCATACTGATCGGCAGCAACACCGGTGCTATAGCGCAGGGCTTCCTGAATGGACATCACTTTTTGATCAGTGATTTGGTCCGCAGTAATCACTGAGATAGACTGCGGCGTTTCGATAATAGGAGTATCGGTTTTGGTCGCCGTGGCCGTACGTTTGGCCACATACCCGTTCACGGGTCCATATGCATTTTCTTTATAGCCCAGCGCTGTCACATTAACTTCAGGCAAGACATCCGTCTCTTCTTTGACCACAGGTGAGGCCGCCGGTGTCGCACGTAACACATAGCCATTACCCAGTTGCACCGCCTGCAGGCCAGTGCCTGACAATATTTTTTCCAGCGCATGGCTCAGTGTCATGTTTCCTTTGAGCGCGGCAATCTTTTTACCATTGGTCAACGCAGCATTGGCTGTCAGATTTGCCCCGGTTTGCAACGCAATTTGGGTCAATGCCGTAGACAGCGGGCCTGCCGCGATATCAAGATTGTATTGCGCTTCTAGCGTTTGGGCGTGTGCCACAGGCGTAGCAATAGTGAGGCTGCCGGCCGTCGCCAGCAATGCAAAGTGCACTGCCGTGATCATCATGCGACGCGGGAATAAAAGGGGGTTCTGCATAAAATCAGGCTCCAGATTCAAGTCATATCAGATAGTTTCAACTGGTATGCCGAACAACTTGCAAAAAGGGGAACTGTTTTTAACGAGAAATAATGACCATGTTTGCGCCTGCGGTTTGCTGCACACGTACAGGCAGTGCATTTTCAAGGTTAGCCAGAATCAGGGGGATATCGCGCGCAGGCGTGGTTATCGAGTACACACCCACCAGCCGCAAAGCAGCGACCTGCGGACTCACACTGATGTTTACGGTAGTATAGCGCACCAGTTCATTGACAAAATCACTCAGCGCGATGTTATCGGCAACAATCTTGCCTTGTGACCAGGCTTCACGTGCCAGGTCAGCAGCACCATCCGCCACCACGGTATTAGCATTAAACCGAGCTTGCTGGCCCGCTGCAACGCGTACGGCCACTGCGGCATGTGGCGCTACCTGCACCGCGCCTTCAAATACGGCCACGTGTCCGCCGTGTAAATCACTGCGGACAGTAAACCGTGTGCCCAGCGCCGTTACGCGAGCCGTTGAAGTATCCACCACCAATGGCCGGGCGTATTGATCATGGGCAGATGTCACCAGAATCTCCCCCCGATGCAGGACGATGCGGCGTAACTGCTGTCCATACACAACATCAACAGCGGTATTGGTATTCAGGATCAGTACGGTTCCGTCGGCGAGAGTGAACCGTTGACGTTGCCCGACCCCGGTACGATAACCAGCATGTGCAATGGCATATTCATACTGCCACGCCTGCCACGGCAACATCTGCCGTAACAGCCCGCCAGTCCCCACCAACACGGCACCCATGCCCAGCAGGCGCAACGCCCGGCGCCGGCTGGCTAAGCGTGCTTGCGCCAGCGTGTCATGGCCAGCCTGAACAGGCAGTGATTCCACCAGTTGCCGGAATGGCTGGCTAATCGCCTCCACCCGCTGCCATACCCGTGCGTGCGCAGGATGCGCCGCCAGCCAGATCTGCCAGCGCTGACGATCCTGCTCGTTGCTGTGTTCATCTTGCAACAGCGCAAACCATTCCGCGGCCTGCGCAATAACGGCTTGTTCATCCTGTGATTCGGGTGCCAGACTACTCATACTCTACCTGCAGGCACGCCACCATGGCCTGTGCCATATATTTTTTAACCATACGCTCGCCGACGCCCAATTGCTCGCCAATCTGGCAATAAGTCAGCCCATCCAGTTGCGACAGCAGAAAAGCTTCACGTACCTTGGGCTTGAGTTTGTCCAGTAAAAGATCCACCCGGAACAGGGCTTCCAATACCAGGACATGCTCTTCGGGAGAAGGCACGTAAGACTCGGGCAAGGTGGACAGTGTTTCCAGCCAGGCACGTTCAATATCTTGCCGGCGCCAGTGGTCAATCAGCAAATGCTTGGCAATGGAGGTCAGATAGGCTCTGGGTTGTTCCAGCGCGCTCAGGGCACGGCGAGCAGCCAGGATACGTAGAAAGGTATCCTGTGCCAGATCCGCCGCTTTCTCGCTGCAACCCAACTTACCCCGCAGCCAGCCGCGTAACCAGGAATGGTGTTCTGTATACAGTGCAGTCAATGTTTGTTGCAAAGGATATTCGTTTGCCGACATACAGGCCAGACTCTAGATTTTTAATGATAATGATTCTTATTTTATCATTAACAATGGGTTTGCATAAGCCTCTGCGCCGGAGACAAAAAACAACCTGTATAAAGCTGAGTCATTTGCTAGCGACGGGAACCCTTAAGCTGATGAGCAAGTTTGCGGGAGCGTCGTTTTTTCAGCCAAATGAGCACTCCCGTCACGGTTAAACCAACCACGCCAAAGCCCATGGCACAGACAAATATCTGCATGGGCAGGCCCCATACTTGTGCAGTATGCAACGCCAGCAGCCATTGCGTGATGGTATCGCCCGCCGCTTCACCGGTCGGTAGATAAATAGCCAATTGCTCGCCACTGTTGGCGTTGAATATCACCGCGGTATCTGCGGTTTTTTCAGAAAGATCCCGGCTTGAATTCACGACATAGGTATAAGTACCTTTGCTGGCATCATAATAAATTTTGGCTTCATGATGAATCGTGAATGCATCATCGTGACTGGCTTGTTGTATCAACTGGCGGCCTGTACCCAGGGCGGCACTCACATCCAGCTGGGGACTGGTCAAAGGTTGCGCCAGTGTAGGGATTTTTTCATCAAAACTTTGCCGGGCAAACAGAGTGTCCATCACCGGCGTGTACACCTCACGTAAATTAAACGCCACGCTGGACCAGGCAAATACAAACAACATGGCCCATACCCATAAACCACCTGCCCGGTGCAGGTCAAAATTCCGCTTGGCGGAGCCACCATGCCAGCGAATTTTCCATGCTTTCCACCAGCGACTGAGCCAATGCTGCTCTTTTGTTTTGATCCTGATGGTGGATGTACGCTGTGGTGCTGGGAACGTTAAGTACGCGCCGACAAAACAATCCAGCGTCCACAATAACGCCACAATCCCAAATAGATAATCGCCCACACTGCCTAACGCCAGTGAAAAATGCAGGCGGTAAATAAAAGGCAATAAATTAATCGTGCCCTGCGTAATATCGCCCCATTTACGCTCACCGAGGATTTGACCGGTATAAGGATTCACGAATACTTCGTTGTTGAGGACGCTACTCTCAGGCAGGCCTGGGCGTGGCTGTAAACGAAAACGCCTGGATTGATCCGCGACCTGATTTAAATCTATCCTGGTAATCATTGCGTCAGGATATTGCCTGAGCACTAATGCCGTTAATGCGACCGGGCTTAGCATGGCCTGGTTGGCGGGCGGTACGACGCGCATCACCTCCGGATGAATACACGCATCCAGTTCATCGTAAAAAGCGATAAATATCCCGGTAAAGCCAGCCACAACCAGGAACAGCGCCATCACCAAGCCAACATAACGATGCAGCACAACAAATGTTTGACGCATTAAGCACGCCCCATCAAGCATATCCAGTTCACAAAAACAGGCACCATGCCACTTACCTGAGTGGCATGGTGTGCAGTTTCAACAGCGACCAATTACCAGCGGTAAGTCATCGTGCCCAATACCGTCCTGCGTGAACCGTATTCACAAGAAGTGATGTCGTCACAGATGGCATAACGCTTATCCATTAAGTTTTTGGCGCTCACAGCCAGCTCTGCCCCCTTGAGCGAAGCGTTCGCTTTAGACAAGTCATAACGTGCACTCATATCGACCAAGGTGTAGCCAGGCACTTTGAACGACTCGACATAATCACCGTAGGTTTCACCCAGCATACGCAAACCACCGGCCAGTTTCAGGCCTGAGAACGCCCCAGTCATTTTGTAATCCGCCCAGACAGAAGCCATATTTCTTGGTACGCCAGGGATATGCATGCCACGGTCAGCATCATTACTCTTGGTCACTTTAATATCAGTATAGGTATAGCTGGCAATCAGGTTGAGATTTGAAGTAATACCTGCCCTGGCTTCCAGTTCCAGTCCGCGTGATGCAATTTCACCACGCGCAATACTGAAGTCCGGATGCGCAACATCCGTCGTCGGCACATTGGACTTCTTCAAGTCATACACGGCAGCGGTAAATAAGGCGTTATAGCCTTTGGGTTCATATTTCACACCGACTTCAACCTGCTTGCCTTCTTGTGGCTTAAATAACTCACCGGCAAAATTAGCGCCGCCTTCAGGGGCGAATGACTCGGCATAACTCACATACGGTGCCACGCCCATATCGGTGAGATACAACAAGCCTGCGGAGCCCGTCGTCGCATGATATTGATTAGATTGCGAGGTGTCTGCCAGATAATCCTTGCTGCTCACTTTTGCGTGGTCACGGCGTATGCCTGCAGAGGCAATCCACTTCGGCGTGATTTTGATACTGTCTTGCAAGTAAATACCGGTCTGGCTATCCGTATCTTTAGTCACACCGGTATATGGGCCCACCGCCAGCGAACCGTACACAGGATCATATAAATCCAGGTCTGTGGTGGTGCTGTTTAAACGTTTAATGGTGGCATTGCCCGTGTGGTAGTCTGTGCCCAGCAACAAGGTATGTTCCATCCCAGCCAGGGCAAACTTGCCATGCACCTGATTATCCATCGTGAACAGGCTGCCGGTGATGACGGGAATCTGCCATTGGCGACGCTCAATCACACGTAACTGCCCGGGCACATAACCATCTACACGGATGGAGTATCTAGAACCATCAAAGTCGGTATAGCGCGTATTCTGGCGGAAGCCCCAGTTATCCGCGAGTTGTTGATCCCAGATATAACCAATGGAGGTACTTTCATAACTTTCGTGGTTTTGCTTGAGATTGCCTGAGTTACGGCTGACGGGGATATTGCCGTTAGGGTTGTTAAACACCGTCCCCACGGCGGGCAGCGTGTTATTAGATAAACCCTCATTTTTTTGATATTTGCTTAATAGTGTGACCTTGGTCTTGTCCGATGGCTGCCAGGTCAGTGCCGGGGCAATATACGTACGATTATCCTGAGCATGCTCTACCTGCGAGTCACTTTTACGCTCAAGTGCCGTAAGGCGATAACTCCACACCCCTTCATCGTCAATCCTGTCGCTAAGGTCAAGCGCGAATTGTTTACGGTCAAAGCTACCAGCTTGTACCTGTACTTCATGTATCGGCGTGACCGAAGGCATCTTGCTGACCAGGTTCACCATACCGCCAGGTTCGTTTCTACCATAGGTAACAGAGGCCGGGCCACGCAACACTTCAATACGCTCCAGACCATAGGGCTCCGCCGCAGTTCTGTTGTAGTTAGACCGTGAGCCCATCAGCGAACCATCGGCATAAATCGTACCGTTGGTATATAGCGAAAAACCGCGCAGGAAAATATTGGCGTCTGTCACAGAAAAGGCCGAACCTGGCGTGGTGACACCTGCGGTATAGGATAGCGCTTCAGTAATCGAACGTGGTTGCTGTGCTTCCACCTGATCTGAAGTCACCACGGAAATCGACCTCGCCGTTTCAAGGATAGGCAAATCCATTTTCGAACTGGTCGCACTACGTTTTGCCACATAGCCATTCACATGACTGGTAGCGGTTTCTTTTTCCGTTTCCGACATGACCACGACTTCTGGCAACGTCTGTTCCGGCGACACTTGCGTTTTGACTTCAGGCGCTTTCACAATGATAAATGTGCCATCCGCCTGCTCTTTAGCCACCAGATGGGTGCCTTCCAGCATCTGACTCAAGGCCTGTTTTGCACTCAGGTTGCCTTTCAACGCGGTGGATTGATGATTGGCCACCACATCACTGGCGAACAGTATTTGTACGCCAGCCTGGCTCGCCAGGCTATTCAGCGCTTTGTCTAGCGGTGCACGTTTGATCTCTATTGCGCGTTTGGATTCTGCTTGTGCTGAGAACGCCAGGCACATGCAGGCAATCAGTGCGGGAATGCGTAAACGCTTAAGCGTCGATAATGTTGAATGTTCTTGTGGACGATGTAATAACGCGGTGTTCAATTTAGCTCTCTTTTAGAAAAATATTTCAGTATGAAATTGCTTCAAAGAGTAGCCGTATCAGCAGGGCTCCAACCCTACCTTCATTTTCAAAAATAAATTAAAAATTATTTCGTATGAATATAAATGGCGCCATCGGCATGGTGAATAACCTTCACCGGCAAGATCTGCGGCAGCAGCTTGATCACATCATCGGTAGACTTTGTATTAAACGTACCAGAGATTTTCAAATTGGCTAATTGCGCATCCGCCAGTACCACCGGCCTGGTTTCATAGCGCTGCATTTCTGCCAGCGCCTGATGCAATGGCGTGCGTTCAAATATGATTTTTCCGTCTTTCCAGGCTGTCTGCGTTTTAGTATCCACCGTTTGGACAAACAGAGGGCGGGCTGGGTAAGATTGCGTTTGCTGGTCTTTTGTCAGATAGACTTCCTGGTATTGCGTGTAGGCATTGTGATATCTGCGCACCTGCACCTTACCGCGCAACACCGTCACGGTCGCCTGGTCGCCTTGCAGTAAGACATCAAAAATAGTGCCGATCACCTTGATGCGTGTCGCACCAGCCTTTACGTAAAAAGGGCGATACGCCTGATGCGCCACATGAAACATCACGCGACCAGACGTTAAAACAACTTGTCTTGACCGCAAATGCCAATGCACTTGCAATTGCGTATTGGTATCCAGCGTTAAATGGCTATGGTCCACCAATGTCAGCGTTTTTTGCTCGCCAATGGCAGAGGCGATTGTTTCAGTTTTATAGGCAGGGTTTAGCCAGAGCAGTAGAGAGAATACCGCGAAGACAAAGCCTAACACTGGCAAGGCCTTTTTCACATTCCGCTTGAGGGCCGAAGTGTTTTTCTCGGCCTGATAAAGGGCCTCGTCGGGCAACGGGAATAACTGCTGTAATTGCGCACGATTGGCTGCAATCGCGTCATCTTCATTCAAAAACTCTGCAGGTGTGGACGTTTTCTTTTGCATGCAGTTGAGCCTTACAACACGTTGAAGCGACTAAGTCTGGTGCGGCAGGCAAGCATGCCAGCACGCAAATGCTTCTCAACCATTTTAGTGGAAATATTGAGCCGGCTTGCGACTTCAGCTTGCGGCAATTCGTGAATCTTATGCATGATAAACACCAGTCTACAGCGTTCTGGCAAGGCATTGATCGCCTCCGCCAGTAGTTGCAGCTCTTGCTTTGCACTTAAAATACGTGAGGCACAGGGCGCATTTGAAGCAACCTCTGGCAGCACCTCTTGCGATTGCACATAAGCATGGCGGGAGTCTTCTGCACGGCAACGATCAACGGCAATGTCGTGCGAAATACGTTTTAATAACGCCAAGGGAATACGCACCGGCTCTTTTGGCGTGCGTTCCATCACATGTACACATACATCCTGTACCACATCTTGGGCAAAACCATGGTTGCCAAAACGGCGGCGTACATACTCAACCAAATGGTCGTAATGCTTGACTAATGCCAACGTCAGCAAAGACTGATTTGGCACATCGCCCGTTGGCGCGCTCAGTAAATGCGTATTTGAATTTTGACCAGAAACAGGCGCCATTGGAGGTGACAAATTGCAAGAAGGTAATGATAACTATTCTCATCTTAACATTTATCACTTTATTCACGCAACTCAGCGGGCGGCTGATGAGGGATTTCAATAGCCGCGGACGAGTGAAAGTGGCACGTGCCCGCTTTCACTCATGCATCGACTACCAGGTATAGCCCAGGGTGCCAATGACTGTCCGTGGTTGTGCCAGATAGCAATAGCCCTGGGTACAAATCGTATAGCGGTTATCTGCCAGGTTGGTGGCATTGACTGCTAAGCGCCAGTGCTGGTCAATTTGGTAGTGCGTGGTCATATCAAACACGGTCGCACTATTATTGCTAAAGCTGTTGGCATCATCCCCATAGCTACCCCCCATATGACGCACACCTGCGCCAATACCTAAGCCCTGCAGGCTACCCGAAGGCAAGGTATAGTCCGCCCACAATGACAGGTTATTTTTAGGCTGACCAGACAGCAGGTTGTCATAGTTCTCGTCCTGGCGGCTGGTCAGTTTAGGCATCAAATAGGTATAAGCAGCTGTCACGTTGACACCAGAATCCAGGCTGGCTTTCGCTTCCACTTCAAAGCCGCGTGAACGGACTTCTCCCGCCTGGGTCTGGCTGGCTGGCCCGCTGGCAATCACCACATTTTGCTGGGTAATTTGAAACACCGATGCCGTCAACATCAGGTTGAGGTCTTCTGGCTTGAACTTCACCCCGGCCTCGACCTGCTTGCCCGTCGTTGGCTTGAAAAAGCCCCCGGCAGCGTTGCGGCCCACCACTGGTACAAAAGAGGTCGCATAACTGATATACGGCATCACGCCATGCTCCAGCTGATAGCTCAGGCCAACCCGGCCGGTAAACTTCTTAAAGTTGCCATCATCATCGTCTGTCAGTGTTTTCTGTGCGGTTTCTGCCCAGTCGCGGCGACCACCTATGGTCAATATCCATTGCTGCCACTTGAGTTGCTCCTGAGCGTATATGCCGGTCTGTTGCATGCCATATTCATAAGGCTGATCCAGCACTGGGCTACTGATAGGCTGTGCACCATAGTTGTGTGTGCTGACATCAAGATCAGGTGCTGCACCAAACCCCATCTTGCCGTTGTTGAGAGACTTGGTCCAATCCAGGCCAAACAAGACCGTATGCTGCACACTGCCGGTATTGCCTTGCCACTGTGCCTGGTTATCAATGGCATAAGTATGCAAGCGCTCGACCAACCGCCCGGTACTGCGGCTGGCGACATTGCCACTGACACTGTCAATCTGCGTATAGCGGGCATCCGCATCCACCCGCCCGGTACGCACATTCTGGCGCAAGGTCCAATGTTCATTCAGCAAGTGCTCAAATAAATAGCCTATCTGGTATTGCTCCTGAGTGAAATCCTGAAACGCCGGATCGCCGCTTGGCAAGCTTCTCACCACACGCCCGTTAGTGTCATTAAAATAGGACGAGTTACCAACCGTCGTATCTTTCTGGTAATGCGTCAATATCGTCAATGTAGTTTTCTCATTGGGCTGCCAGGTGAAAGCCGGTGCGATATACGTCCGGTCATCATGCCCGCCTTTGACCGGGCTATCGCTATCACGATACAAACCGGTCAGGCGATAAGCCAGAGTATTGTCAGCATCCAACGCGCCAGTCGTATCAAAGCGCACCTGTTGCCTGTCATAGTTGCCTAACTGGATATCAGCCTGGTGCCTGGCTTCAAACTGCGGACGTTTGCTCACAATATTCACCAGCCCGCTGGGCTCGGCCTGGCCATATAACACAGAACTCGGGCCTTTGAGGATATCAATCCGCTCCGCAGAATAAGGTTCTTCTTTATACAGCGCAAAATTGCTGCTGAGCTGACGCAGCCCGTCGCGATACACCCCGGTATACGTCATATCAAAACCGCGAATACTAAAGGAATCAAAGCGCGGGTCAAAACCAAACGCACCGACCCGCACACCCGGGGTATATGCCACAGCCTCGGTTAAGGTCTGCACGTTTCTGGCATTCATTTCATCGCGGGTGACCACTGAGATCGATTGTGGAACTTCGGCCAATGGCGTGTCCGTTTTGCTACCTGTCGCGCTGCGCTTAGCCACATAGCCCTTAACTGGTCCATAAGCGGTTTCCTCAACACGCTGGCTTGACACATTCACCTCAGGCAACGTTTGTGGGTCCGCTTTACTTTCAGACTTTGGCGGCACCTCGGTAATGGCATAGCCGCCAGTGGAGGTTGGCTTGATCATCAACCCACTGCCGGCCAGCAATTTTTCCAATGCCTGGCGCGTGGTGTAATCCCCTTTCAGGGTCGATGAGGTTTTCTTATCGGTAATACCGGTCGAAAAAATAATACGTTCCCCAGTCTGGTGCGCAAGTGCATTCAGTGCTTTATCGAGGGGCTGGGATGGAATATTCAGCTCAACAGCCAGAGCAGGAAAAGTCAGTTGCGCGAGCAACAACGCCATAAAAGCAGAACAACGGGAACGAGGCATGTGTAATCCAGTACAGTTAAATTAATCAGTAATACTGGCATGTCGTTTGAGCGATGAAAGATGTTGAGGTCTGTTTTAATATTTTTCTAAAAAATAATAAGCCCCCGATAAAAAAGCACCGGCGTATGCGAGCCGGTGCTTGAAGATCAGATAGGGATCATTAAATCTCCAGTTTGAGCGCCACACCGAACAAACGTGGTGCGCCGACATCAATGACATCGCCACTACTATTGTTGGTGATATATTCGCGACCAAACAAGTTACGTACAAAGGCATTGACTGTGGTACGCGGGTTCAGGCGACAAGAGGCGTTGGCATTGACCAGCACCACACTGTCGTTACGCCGGGTTTCCGTCAGCAGATAGACCGACGGACTGCTGTCCTGGTATACCGTATCGACATTGAACAACCACTGATTGCCCAAATGGTAATTCAGCCCAAGATTCACCTTGGTTCTCGGCGCCATAATGAACTGCTTGCCGCGCATATTGAGGCCATCACTGTTGATAAAGTCCAGGTACTCAGTGTGGTTGTAGGCGGCGCCAGCAATCATTTGCCAGTCACTATTAATCGCATACTCAGCGGAGACCTCCAGGCCGCGCATACGGCTTCTGGCAGCATTAGAAATATACAAACGATTCAATGCATCGCGCTGACGCACCTGCTGGTCCTTCCAATCGGTGTAATACACGTTGGCAAACGTTTTCAGGCCGTATTCAGGCCAGCTACCCCGATAAGAAAATTCATAGGTGGTAGTAAATTCGGCATCATATGGCCGGTGATCGGATGGCACCCGCATATTAATACCACCGCCCCGATAACCACGTTGCACCATAAACCCGGTTCGCTGGGTAGGCGACCAGATATAGTTGATGCCCGCTTTTGGCAGTAAGGCGCCAAAAGTCTTTTTGTCATCGGCTTCTGTGACTGGTGATAGCGAGAAGGTATCCAGCACATAGTCTACCTTGGCCTCATTCTTCTCACGGTCATAACGCAAACCGGCAATGGCCTGCCAGTGCGGGTCAAAATCCCAATTGACCTCACCAAAAATGGCCTTATTACGTATCTGGCTTCTGCCATCTGCCATCAATACCGATCCCAAGCCCACAATACCCAAGGTATCATTAAACTTGATTCTGGAAGAACCGTAATAGAAACCTGCATGAGCCTTCAGTGTTTCCCCTTGGTAAGTGGCACGGAACTCCTGGCTAAATAACCTGGTTTGATGGTGACGATTGGCTTCCTCACTGTCTACTGCGCCCTGATCAAAGTCCAGCAAGCTTTGATAATTGGCATTGGTACCTGAGGTGATGCTGGTCAATAGCCATGGCTGGCTTAACTGGTAAGTCAGCTTCAGGGTTGCCTCATTTTGCTGTATAGCATCAAACGCATCTGTATTCTGAACCAGCCGGTAGTACTGTGGCTGGTTATTGACTTGCGTTACGCCATTGCTACCGGCGTGATAATCCGTATGCGATAGCGTCAACAACGCTTCTGTTTTTTCACCCGCCAGTAACAGCAATTTGCCACGGGCATTGATAGACCGGCGCGGGTCGGCGTTGTTATCCAGAACACGGTTTTTGATATAGCCATCTTCATTTTGCACATTCAATGTAAAACGGCCCGCCAGCACATCCGGCACCAGCTCGGCGTTCGCCGTCAATGCCCCACCCTGCTGGTAGTAATTACCAAGATTACCCTGCAATGTCAGTGCATTTTTGAACTCGGGATCATTGGTTTGCATAATGACAGCGCCCGCCAATGCGTTGCGGCCTTGCACGGTGGATTGTGCGCCACGGTACACTTCAACCTGTTTCATATCCCAGGTCGAGAGCGGGCTCATGGTCACCATACTGCTGGTTTGCAAGGCACCATCGACAAACACCGATACCGCATTATTAAGCGAGAGTGGCCCCTGGTCATCAAAACCGGTGACTGGCACACCACGGATACCCCAGGTTTCATTACGCGATTGCGTATACACCCCAGGCGTACGCGCCATGATATCTGCCAATGACTGATCAGAATGAGTGCGTATATCTTGCGCGGTTGCCACCGCCACGCTGGAGAATGTTTCGCTCAGTTTGCGTTCGATTTTTTCACCTTTGACCACCACCTCACTTAAGGTATCGATCGATGCCGTGTTGACGATGGTTGGCGCTGTTCGGCCACTGACTTTGGCCGTTCTTTTCAACGAATATTGCTGTCCGCCCTTGTCCTCCAGCGTAAACTCGCTGCCTTTAAGCAAAGTATCAAAGCCTTCATTCACGCTGTAATAGCCTTGCAGGCCGTCACTTTTGATATTGGCTACCAGTGCCGGGTCAAAAGATAAACGGGTGCCAGTCAATGCGGCAAACTCTGCCAGCACATGTCCCAATGGGCCTGGCGCCAGTTGATAGCGTTGTTTTTCCGAAGTCACTTTCGCGTTGTCTGCCAGGGCCGGCGTCGGGCTGGCGGCAAGCATAAGGCTCCAGCCACAGAGCGCAATACGCAGCGCACGCTGAAGTGGAGTGAATTGAAATGTTGAGGATGACATGATCCTGATTGCTCCCTAAGTATAAATAACGAAATGGCCAGGTCATGGCCTTCATCATGTACACCGGATGAGGACTAAAAAAGTATCAGGGTGAGCAACATTTTTTATCCTGCCGTATTGGCAGGCTCAACCATGATCCAGTAACGGCTGGGGATAAGCACGCGTACCGGTAAGGTTTTTTGTAATAAATCGAGCGCAGCATCAGTATCGTTTAAAGGAAACGCACCAGACACAACCATTTGCCTGAGGTCAGGGTGACAACGAATGACGCCATGACGATAGCGTGCCAGTTCTTTGAGCAACGTTTCTAAGGGCATGTCCTGTGCCAGCAACATGCCCTGCTGCCAATACCCCACGTGTTGCTCAGCACGGCGTATTTGCTCTAAGCCATGGCGATTGAATGCACGTTGCTGCCCGGCCTGTACCACGCTGCTCTGGCCATTGTCGAGTTGAATACGCACCTCGCCTTCGGTCACCGCCAATATGGTACGCTCAGCAGTCAACTTGACATTAAAGCGTGTGCCCAATGGCACCAGCTCACCATGCGGCGTGATGACGACCAATTTACGCTTGTCCTGATGCCCGGTTTCCAGCCAAACCTCACCTTGATGCAACACAATCTGCCGCTGCTGGTGATACTGAATATCCACGGCAGAGTCTGTATTCAATACCAGATGCGTGCCATCTCGCAAATGCAGGTGCTTTTGTTCACCGACAGCCGTCTGATATTCAGCCTGCCAGCGTGTTAAAGGCAAGGCGCGATATCCCAGCCAGGCACTGGGTAATATCAGCCCCAGCGTGCCCAGCTTTTTGAGTGCATGCCTGCGTGACACATGATCCATGCGCGTGAGCACCTGTTTGGCCAGAGCTTTGCGCTGCACTTGTCCAAATGTGTGCTCTATCTGCGTGAGTCGTGACCAGGCTTCTGCATGCTGTGGATGGCTGCTTTGCCAATGTTCAAACGCCGCCTGTGTCGCCGGATTTGCCGCCTCCGCCTGTAATTTAAGCAGCCAGTCCACGGCCTGGGTCAGCACCTGTGGATCCAGCGTTTGGGGGGTGTTTGAAATCATAGGCTTAAACACGCCAGATAGGCTTTACGCATATGCCGTTTGACAGTGATGAGTGACATATCCAGTTGATCCGCAATTTGCTGGTAAGTCAGCCCATCCAGTTGCGCCAGCAGGAAGATAGCGCGCGTTTGCGCGGGCATGGTTTGCAGCAGGCGATCAATTTGCCGCAGCGACTCCAGAATCAGGTGCTGCTCTTCAGCCGACGGCCACGAACCGGGAGGCAATTGTGCTAGTGTTTCCTGATACGCGCGTTCGATTTGCTGGTGGCGCCAGTGGTCAATCACCAACCCTTTGGCGATATGCACCAGCAAGGCCCTGGGCTCTGTACCGAGCTGGGCCAGCTTGTTGTGGTGCATGATGCGCACAAACGTGTCGTGCGCAATATCTGCCGCATCCCAGCTATTGCCGGTTTTTTTGCGTAACCAGCCCTGCAGCCAGTCATGATGCTGGCGGTAAACATCGTGCAATTGCTGCCAGCGTACATTCAGCAAGGCCATGGTAGGCACTTTCTGGCAGAAATGGCAAATGATTCAACCATGATTAGCGCTGCCGGATCACGATGGTTCCACCCTCGTGCCGTGCGATGCGTACCGGTAAAATTTCTGGCAAGGTATCGATCAATGCATCGATGCCATTGATATCGTACTCGCCTGACATGCGGTAATGGGCGATGCGTGCATCTGCAATTTCAATCTGCCCGTGATGGTAACGCTGCAACTCGCTGACAACCTCTGCCAGGGTATCGCCGTCAAACATCAGCCGCCCTTGCTGCCAGACAGTCGCAGCAGCCGCTGAAGCATGGCGTGTTGTCGACATGTCAGCCGCATGCGTGCTCACAGACTGGTTCTGGAAAATCTGGCGTTGCGCGGAGGCCGTACGTACTTCTACCGCACCCTCAACCACCGTCACCACGGCACCTTGTCCATGATGACGCACATTAAACACCGTGCCAATATCCCGGATAGCGGTCTGATGTGCATAGACAGTGAAAGGTCGCCATGCATGCGCGACACTGAACAAAGCCTCCCCTTGCTGCAAACGTAATTGCCGGGAGTAAAGACGCTGCTCAACCAGCAATACACTATTGGTGTTAAGCGAGACGCGGCTGCCATCTTTCAACATATAACTGGCTTGCTGCCCGACCATGGTATGCAGGTCTTCTCGCTGCAATACCGGGTCTACATACCAGCTGAGTGCAATGACGCTGATGGCGGCAATACCAGCAGTGATTTTTTTCAAACGGCGCTGTTGCCGGGTCTGCTGTTGGGCTGCGCGCAGAATGTCTTCCCGCGAAGGAAAGTGGTTGCGTAATGCCTGCGTATAAGGGCTGAGCACATCCGGTACATTACCCTGCTCCGGCAACGGGCGAGCTTCATGGCAACTGATCTTCATGCCTGCGCTCCCCACGCCCGCTGGATGGTCGCCATCGCCTTGGTGAAATGCTGTGTCACCATATTGCGCGAAATACCTAGCGCATCCGCAATTTCCTGCTGTGGCATTTCATGCAATCGGTGCAGTAGAAACACCTGCTGCTGACGCGGCGGTAATGCTTCGATAATGCGTTTTAACGCCTCTAATCGCTGCACAAAGTGCAATACCCGCTCGCCATCCACCTCATGTGTCTGCGCCAGCGTGTCCTGCATGCTGTGCACGTGAGACTGCTGCGTCTGCTGCTGGCGGTAACGGTCTATGGCCCGGTTTCTGGAAAGCTGACGCAAAAAGGCCATGGGGGTATTCACCGGCTGGCCCAGTGGCCGCTCCATGATCTCTATGCAGACGTCATGCACCACATCCTGTGCGAAATGCTGGTCACCAAAGTGACGCTTCACATAATTGACCAATTCATCGTAGTGATACACCAGGGTCACCACAAGTTTGGAGTTTTCGGGATGGAGCAACACAGCAATAAGGCAGACAATTATTTAAACGGACATCTTAGCGGCCTCGATGAAAAAATACAAATGAAAATCATTATCAACTAGATTAAAAAACGCAAAGAGAAGGCAAGATTTGCTGGCACCCGACGCCGGATGCCAGCAAGCTGTATCGTGACCTAAGCCTGGGCGCGCAAGGTTTTTGCTGCGGCCACCATATTAGTCAACGCGGGCAACACTTCGGCCCATTGACGGGTTTTCAGGCCACAATCCGGGTTCACCCACAAACGCTCGGCAGGGATACGCTCGGCAGCCTTTTGCATCAACTGCACAATATGCGCCTGGGTCGGGATATTCGGCGAGTGAATGTCATAGACGCCCGGCCCGATCTCGTTCGGGTAGTTGAAATCATCAAACGCATCCAGCAACTCCATGTCTGAACGTGAGGTTTCAATGGTAATCACGTCAGCATCCATGTCAGCAATCGAAGCGATGATGTCATTAAACTCCGAATAGCACATATGCGTGTGGATTTGCGTTTCATCGGCAACACCATTGGCGGTGATGCGGAATGACTCTACTGCCCACTGCAAGTACTCTTTCCACTGTGACTTGCGCAATGGCAAACCTTCACGCAAGGCGGCTTCATCAATCTGGATCACATTGATACCGGCTTTTTCCAGGTCCAGCACTTCTTCACGAATTGCCAGTGCCAACTGGTAGCAGCTGACTGAACGTGGCTGGTCATCACGCACAAAAGACCAGTTGAGTATCGTCACTGGACCGGTCAACATGCCTTTCATCGGCTTGCTGGTCAGTGATTGCGCATACTTGATCCACGCTACCGTCATGGCTTGTGGACGGCTGATATCCCCAAACAGGATAGGCGGTTTGACACAACGCGAGCCATACGACTGCACCCATCCAAACTGGCTGAAGGCATATCCCTCCAACTGCTCACCAAAATATTCCACCATATCGTTACGCTCGGCTTCACCGTGCACCAGCACATCCAGCCCTAAGGCTTCCTGTTCACGTACGCTACGCTCAATTTCGGCTTTCATCGCCTGCTGGTAAGCTGCCTGATTCAACGCCCCGGCCTTGAACTGGCTGCGGGCATGGCGGATTTCTGCCGTCTGCGGGAAAGAGCCGATGGTGGTGGTCGGATACCTGGGCAAACCAAGCAAGGCGGCCTGTTTGGCGGCACGTTGTACATAATGATTTTGCCGCTGCCCCAGTTGCGGTGTCAGTGTTTCCAGCGCGGCTTTCACCTGCGGCTGATGGACGCGCTTCGAGGTACGGCGTGCATCAATCACCACCTGATTCACAGCCAAAGCCACTTTCACCGCGGCACGACCATGATTCAATGCCGTCGCCAACACCTGTAACTCCTCCAGCTTCTGCTTGGCAAATGCCAGCCAGGACTTGACCTCACTATCCAATTTCACCTCATTATCAAGGTCCACCGGCACATGCAACAGTGAACAAGAAGGCGCCAGCCATAAACGGTCACCCAGGCGTTCAGCGATGGGCTCCAGCCAGTCCAGGGTGCCATTCAAATCAGTTTTCCAGATATTGCGGCCATTAATCACGCCCAATGAAAGCACTTTGTGCGCCGGCAACATCGCCAGCAAAGGCACAATCTCGTGGCGCGCGTTGATGGCATCGATATGCAAACCCGCCACCGGCAAATTCGCCACCAGATACTGGTTATCAACCAATGGGCCAAAATAAGTCGCGAGCAGAATCTTGATGCGACTACTCTTGAGTTGGTGATAAGCCAGGTTGAATGCATGCTGCCATTCAGCCTCCAGTTCAGTCACCAGAATAGGCTCGTCTATTTGTACCCACTCCACGCCCTGCGCCGCCAACGCCTCGAGCAACTCGCTATACACCACCAGCAATTGCGGCAGCAAGGCCAGGCGGTCTGAAGCATCCTTGGCCTTACCAATCGCCAGGTAAGTCACCGGCCCGACAATGACTGGTTTAGCTTTGACATGTTGCGCCTGCGCTTCTGCCAACTGCGCCAGCAAGCGTGTCGTATCCAGCTTGAACCGTGTCTCGGCGGTGAATTCCGGCACGATATAGTGGTAATTGGTATCAAACCATTTGGTCATCTCCCCCGCCGCCACGCCGCCACAACACTGCGCATGCTCCTCGCCAGATTCTGCGGAACGTCCACGGGCCACACGGAAATAATTATCCAGTGGGTCGCCATGAAAACCCTGTACACGGGCGGGCAAGTGACCGAGCGTAAAGCTCATATCCAGCACCTGGTCATAAAACGCAAAGTCACCCACCGGCGCCAGATCCAGATGCGATTGCAACGCCCAGTTGCCCTGGCGCAAGTCTTTGCCCACTTGCTTTAATGCGTCTAATGAAGACTGTCCTTTCCAATAAGCCTCTAAAGCAAATTTCAGTTCGCGTTTTGCGCCTATGCGCGGAAATCCAAGATTGTGTGTGGTGACCATGCTAGCCTCGTCAATAATCGTTTCAGAACACGCATTCTAAAAAAGGCAAATCATGAAGTAAAATGGTATTATTTCAACAATCAATTAATTTTATTCATATATAAAAACATGATTGAACGCATCCATCTAGCGATTATTCGCGAAGTCGAACGGCAAGGCTCACTGACCGCCGCCGCTGAACATCTATTTCTTACGCAGTCGGCGCTGAGTCACTCGATAAAAAAACTGGAACAGCAACTGGGTACTGATATCTGGTTACGTGAAGGCCGCAGCCTGCGCCTGACCCAGGCCGGACAATACTTGCTGGCAGTGGCCAACCGGCTGCTACCGCAACTATCGTTAGCAGAAGAGCGCTTGCGCCAGTTTGCGCAAGGCGAGCGTGGCACCTTGCGCATCGGCATGGAGTGTCACCCGTGCTACCAGTGGCTGCTCAAAGTGGTGTCACCCTACCTGGCCGCATGGCCGGATGTCGATGTAGACGTAAAACAGAAGTTCCAGTTTGGCGGCATAGGCGCCTTGTTTGGCTATGAGATCGATATGCTGGTCACGCCTGACCCCTTGTATAAACCCGGGCTGATGTTTCAACCGGTATTTGATTACGAGCAGGTGCTGGTGGTACATCACCAGCATGCACTGGCCCCACTGGCGTATGTGCGCCCCGAACAACTCAGCGGTGAAACCTTGATCACCTACCCGGTAGATATTGATCGACTCGATATTTACAACCAGTTTCTGCAACCGGCAGGCATCAGCCCGCAGGTACACAAACCGATAGAAACCACTGACATCATGCTGCAAATGGTCGCCAGTGGCCGCGGCGTCGCGGCCTTACCGCGCTGGCTGGTGGAGGAATATCAAAGCCGTTTCGATGTGGTGCCGGTCAAGTTAGGCGAGCAAGGCATTGCTAAGCAGATTTACCTGGGTATCCGCGAAACAGATGTAGAAATTGATTATGTACAAGCATTTATTAGACTGGCACAAGCAAGTGATCTTTAGCATGCTAATACGCATCAAATGCCAGGGCGTCGGTTGATCATACCAATAAAAAAAGACGCGCCATCAACGCGTCTTTTTTCAAACAATCATGTGCATGCCGAAGCTATAGCAATTAGCCCATGACTGCCATGATTCAGAAGCAATCCAGGCAGCTAGCCAACCGTTCTACAGCCACAAGCACTGCTCCATAATCAACAGCAAGTTAGAACTGCATTTGCGCCGAGAATGCAACGCTACGCGGTGCGCCCACATAGTATGCATTTAGCCAATAGTCTTTATCCATAAGGTTATTGATATTCAGGCGTAAGGTCAGTGGCCGCTGTGACAGGGTAGTTCGGTAACGCATGCCAATATCAGCAGTCACGTAAGCGGGCAAGGTATCCGTATTGGCATCATTTGCCTGTTGCTTACCGGTATATTGTAAGCCGCCAGTTAAACTAAGCCCGGCCATGGCGCCGAAAAGATCGTACTCAGCATAAATTTTTGCATATTGCCTAGCGACATTCATCGGCTCCTTGCCATCTAACTCTGAATGACTGACTTTCGCATCCAACAAGGTCAACCCACTCACAATCGTTAACCGCTCAGTAGCCCTGCCGGTAGCACTAAACTCTAAGCCCTTGTGATTCTGGCGGCCATTTTGTTTATAGATATTATCAGCATCCTTATATTCGTAAGCCTTTTCAATCTCAAACAATGCAGACGTCAGCAACATACCGCCTACAGTCGCTTTCATGCCTATTTCTTTTTGTGTACTCACCATGGGCGGCATGATCTGATCGAAGTTAGTCGCATCAGTTCCCGCCCGCCCGCCCATCTCCAGACCTTCAATGTAGCTGGCATAAGTAGTCAGCCAGGACACAGGTTTGAACAGGAGCGAAGCGGAAGGTGAGTTGCGACTTTTATTGTAATCCGATTGGCTTTTTGCACCAGACTGCTCGTAACTTTGGCTGAGTATTCTGCTGTGATTAATCCCGACTAACACCGACCATTGCTCATTCAGCTTAATGGCATCACCTATCAGATAATTCTCATTCAGGTCGTAGCCGGCATAATAGGTTGAGCTATCTCCGGCAAAGCCAGGATTTGCAACATACGTCGGATTATCCAGGGGATATGGACCTAACCAGCCAGTATTACTATTAGATGGCGTTTGATAAAACTTATCCGAAAACATGTAATAGCCCAGCGTGAGCTTGTGCTCAACAGCGCCCGTATCGAAACGAATATCGGCCATGGCTTGTGCTGCATCATAGATATCTTTTGTTTTACCTGAGAAGGTACGTATCTGTTCGTATGCCGTACTCGAACTCACACTATTTAAGGTATGTACGGTCAACGGACGATCAACATAATCGCGCATATATGCGCCACGCAGAGTAATGTTGTCATTCAGACGGTAAGTCAGCTTACCCATCAACTTGGTATTTTCAAACTCGTCGCGCGCCCAAGGCTGCGACCACAATTTGCTGGCATCAGGCGCCTTGCCACGATTAACACTGTAGAACCAATACGCAGAAGTGCCCTTTGTTTTGTAGTCGTTATAACTGGCATTCAGCTCAAGCAACAACTTGTCTGACACCTGCCAATCGACAGCGCCACTGACTAATACACGATCTATACTCTGGTGATCGATAGCGGTATCACCGTCCTGCCTGACAATGTTCAGACGATAACCGGCACGCCCGTCCTCATCAATACGCCCGCCGAAATCGCCGTGCGCGTAATATTGACTCCCGCCGTAATTACCAACCGTGACACTGTTCAAACGCTCCATAGTCGGACGTTTATAAACAGAATTGATCATACCGCCTGGTGCAGCCGCGCCATATAAAAAGCCAGCTGGCCCGTTAAATACCTCTACACGCTCTTTGTCTTCAATCACGGCTGCATGATTATATGGGCGCCGCAAACCATCCTCCGCAGTATTGTAGGCAGTAAAGCCACGGATGGTCGTTGCTGGTGACCAGCTTGTAATTTGTGGCGTTGCAGTGCGCGAAAACGGGTTGATTTTGTAAATATCATCCGGTGATTGCGCCTGGATATTTTGGATGAGTTCTTGTGGCACCACGCTCATTGAAAATGGTGTATCTTGCAGATTAGTCGCGCCCAAAGCGCCGAGTGAAGAAACTGTTTTAACCAGGTAACCTGCTTCGGCCTTACCTTCTTGCTGAATAAGCTGCGTGAGCGGTTTCTCTGCCGCTGAATACACCTGCACCTCGGGCAACGTTTGATCAGCCGCGGCTTTGGCTGGTGTTGCCGGCGTGATCTTGTGCAACACAAAAGCACCCTTTCCTTGATCGCTCACACCCAACCCAGAGCCACTGAGTAACTTATCAAAACCTTGTTGTATGCTATAGCTACCATTGAGGCCTTCCGAGACTTTCCCTTGTACTAAGTCTGGTGGCACCACAAGGCTGACGCCGGAGGCACTCGCAAATTCAACCAGTGCCTCATACAGGGCGCCTGCTGGTATACGGTAATTTTTTTGGCTAGCGATCGAGGGGGCACTATCTGCAGCAAACACTGCTACAGCAGCCATTCCGTTTATAGACAAGGTTGCCATCATCACTAGTGCGCCGTGCACGGCACGTGCTAAAAGCCTGCTGGAACAGCTAACATCAATCATCTTTTTCTGGGGAGGCGAGTAATACGGTTGTGTCATTTAACTTCCTTTGCTTGAATGTAAAAAATGCGGTCTACACTCACTTCACACGCAAGAAAATAAAAAGTGACACAAATTTGGAATTTTTTTATTGCATATCAACAGACGGATTGATTACAACGCTTACAGCATCTCATTCGTTAAAATCACGGCGAATTTAATTGGCCAAAATAGTGACCCAGTAACGCGTGCGGTAAATAAGCCTGACCGGTAGTGCCTCAGAGAGACTATTGAGCACCGGGTCAGTATTATCTAACTGGAACACACCTGAAATGCGTAGGTCAGCCACAGCAGAATCACAACGTAATATGCCCGGACGATAACGGCCGAGTTCAGCGATGAATTGGTCAAGACGCATAGCATTGGCATACAGCACACCGTGCGACCAGCCATCAACATGGCGATCCAGCACATCTACCTGAGCGACACGCCCACTTGTAAAGCGCGTTTGCCATCCGGCCTGAACGATAAAGGGTGACTCGGCTGCGCTGGATGGACGCACTTCGACCGCCCCCTCCAATACTGCCAGGCGTGTGTGTTCGCTCTCCTGCCGCACCACGAAGCGCGTGCCTAATGCACGCAATACGCCTTGGGCGGTTTCCACCATAAATGGACGATAGGCAGCATGATCGCTACGAACCGCATCAGGTGCTGTCTCAATAAGAATCTCACCGGCCTGCAGCTTTAGCAGCCTTTTCTTATCATCAAACACAATATCAATGGCACTCGCGGTATTTAGCTGAACACGTGTACCGTCTGCCAATATAATGCTGCGCCGTTCGCCAGTAGCCGTGTGGTATGCGGCCATGACGCGCCGCACCGGCTCACTACGCCATGCCTGCAACCCGGCAGATCCACTCACGATCAATAAGGCGAACGTCTTCAGTGCCAGGCGGCGATTTGCATCAGGGTGACGTGTGAGCGTCGTGATGGCCAACTGCGGCGGCAAGCTATCCAACTTGGCGCCAATGCGCATGGCACGTTGCCAGGCGAGTGCATGCCTGGTATCAGCAGCACACCAGTGTTCCCATTCTTTACGCTCCATTGGAGACACATCTGGCGCTTGCAAGCGGAAAAACCATTCAGCCGCCTGCTGAGCAATGCTCCCAGTCACCAAATCGGCTTCAGCGCTTACAGACAACTGTTCTGCACCCGTGCTTGTTTGGGTGCTGGTCTCGAGCTTAGACATTTAAAGCGCAACCAGAATACAACGTGCCATGGCTTGTACCATATAGCGCTTAATGGTGCGCTCACTCAGGGAGAGCCGCATAGCGATTTCGGCATAACTTAGCCCTTCAAGTTGTGCCAGTAAAAAGGTCATACGCACTTTGGCTGGCAAACCATCCAGCATGGCATCCAGTTCATGCAAGGTTTCTAAAATTAATAGCCTTTGCTCTGGTGACGGCGTCAGGGATTCCGGGAGTGATGCCAGCGAATCTAAATAAGCCTGCTCCAATGATCGTCGCCGATACAGGTTAGCCAATAGCCGCTTGGCAATCACAGTCAGGTAAGCACGTGGCTCATGCAATTGCCAATTGGTCTTTTTTTCCACCAAATGATCTGGCGCGGCGAGAATACGCACAAAGGTATCCTGCGCAATATCAGCCGCATCGAAACTATTGCCTAGTTTGCGCCGTAACCAAGCACTCAGCCAATGATGGTGGTCGCGATAGAGCCGGGTAACAGTATGATCTAGCGTGGCGTCGAAAGGCAGCATAAGAGATGCTTATACAATATTAACTGATAATCATTCTCATATTAAACGGTACAAGCACTCCCTTGCAATAGATTCATGCATGCTCAAAAGCACGGATGCTTAAAGTCGCGGTGAGATTACGCCAAAGCGATCAACAAAAAACGCGTCTTTTCAACGCTAAACAAGCACTCATCGCCGCCTTGACGATGACTCCATCACCTTGGCTTTTCGCCAATAATATCCCATCACTACAAGTGGCAGAGCCATGGCGACCCATGATAGCCAATGCCAGATGCCTGTTCCAAGCAGGGCTGACAACAAACCAAAGACCGTCAGTAACGAAAGCACAATAGGCCAGCCCCAGATATCGATAAACCGTTTATTCATCGCACACCTCCTCTCGCCGTTGCTGCATGCTTATGCTCAAGATCGGCAATACGCTGCTCGGTATGCTGACGACGCTTGATCCAGAGATACAAGCCGCTCACCAGCACCACAATCGTCACTAAATCAAGCAAGGCCCAAATAATCTTTAGCGGCAACCCGCCATAATCGCCAAAATGCAGCGGTTGTGATAACAAGAGCGTTTTGACATACCAGGGCATCTCACGTGTATCGGTTAACTTTGCAGTCTGCGCATCAATCAAGGCCGGGCGCAACAAACGGGAAGTGACCGGCGTATTGCCTTTCAGAAATACCGTGTAATGGTGCGGGCTGGAGAACATACTGCCCGGAAAGGCCACAAAGCTTACATGCATATCCGGCACGGCCTGCTTGGCAGTGTCAATCGAGTCTTGCAAAGAGCCCAGCTTGACCGGTGGTGGCAAGCCTTTATACGGCGCAATCATCTCCGCCATTTGATCGGCTTGCCAGACCATAATCACAATCTGGCTCAAGGTGTTGATGGTACCGGTGATGCCGACAACCAACGCCCAGACCAGCGTCGCCACACCCAGCAAGTTATGGATATCCAGCCACTTTAACCTGGCCTGCTTCTCGCGCCTGACGGTGCCGAAATCCAGTCGCCGCATAAAGGGGTGATACAGCACAATGCCCGAAATGATGGCCACAGCGAACAGCAAACCCATCAAGCCAAGAAACAGCATGCCGGGCAAGCCGGCAAACATATCAATATGCAACTTGAGCATGACATACATAAAGCCATGGTCTGGCGGCGGTTCATCCAGGACTTTGGCGGTGCGTGAGTCAATCAGCACGATATTCGAATCATCCGGCGACGCATCCATAGACTTTGCCATCGAAACCAGCGTGACATTCGGGTGCTCATCTTGCTCCCAGAACATAAAGCGAATCACATCCTGGGGCCGCTGTTGACGGGCAGCCTCAGCGACGGCATCCATACTGGCATTGGGCGTTCCCTCTGCCATGGCAGGCGCTTCGACCACGCCGGACAGTTGCTCGATTTCTTCATGAAAGATCAATGGCAAACCGGTGATGCACAGCATCAGCAAAAAAGCTGTGCAAACCAGGCTACTCCATTTATGTGTCAAATACCACTTACGAATGCTCATGTCGCCTTAACCCTCACGCTTTGCCAGCTTAAAAATCAGCGGTTGCTGATAATAACAGGGTACGCGGCATGCCCAGGTAGATATAGCCTTCGTTAGAGGTATTCCAATAGTCGCGGTTAAACAGGTTTTCGATATTGGCGCGCAAAGTGACAGGCGTCGCATTCAATACAGTTTTGTAACGGGCGCCAATGTCAAAGCGGGTAATGCTTGGAATAGACAGGTTATTGGCCTGATCTACATATTGCTTGCTGGTATAAATCACTCTGGAGGTCAATGTCAGGCCGGGCACAGGCACCGGATCCCACTCACCACCCAGGCTGACTTGCCAGTCGGGCACGCCCACTGCGGTATTGCCATTTAAAGCACTATCTTGATTCTTGACCAACTCGCCCTGGGTATAAGCACCACCGCCCAGTACACGTAGACCGTCAGCAACTTCACCAAACACATTAAACTCCACGCCCCGGTTACGCTGTTCGCCGTTCACGTTAAACGTAGTACTGGTACTAATCGCACTAGGCCGTTCTATCTCAAACACACTTACGCTGGTGGCAATCTTGCCCCAGTCCACTTTAACCCCAACTTCTTTTTGCTTGGTTTTATAAGGTGGGAATATTCGGCTGCCCATAATTAAAGGTGCTTGCGGGCCTTGGCTTAAGCCTTCGATATAATTGGCATACAAGGAGATATTCTCCTGTGGCTTGAACACCACGCCTGCAACGGGTGTGAGTGCAGTTTTATCGTAGGGATCGGTAGTCGCAAATAAATAAGATTGTTGCTCTACTCGTTGATGCCTAGCACCAAGCGTAACCTGCACTTTCTCATCTAAGAAGGATAGCGTATCTGCCAGCGCATAACTCGTCAGCGTCATTGCGCCATATTTCTCCTTATTACCAGGCAAGCCTGCTGTACTTGGCGTATCAATATACACTGGTGCATAAATGTTACCGTTAATCGTGCCCGACACCGCAGCGAAGTAAATATCGGTATTCTGTCTGACTTTGGTCGCGCCCAGGCTCACCTGATGGCCAACCGGGCCTGTGTCGAACTTAATACGGCTGCCTGCTTCAAACGATTCAGACTTGACTTCAAACAGCTGCCACATGGCCATAGAACTATAATCACCATTCGCACTGGTCAAACTCGGGTTACCTGCCACCGCATCCATCTGGCTGTTACGGCTACCAACTCCTGCATACACCATGACGGCATCGGTCACGTCATATTCGCCACGCAATACCATGGAGCGGTCTTTCATTTGCGAGTGACCATAACCGGGATAATTAAGCTGACTGTCTGGTGCGCCAGGCATTTTGGTGAGGCCTGCGCCCACGGTAAATTGGCGGACCACTTTATTAATGGTTTCTTGTTGGTTGATGAAATCAGCCGTCACCCGTAAACGCTCCCCACGATAATCTAGCGCTAGGCTACCCATAAACTCTTCCAGCTTTTGTTGGTCGAGCGCGGTATCCCCTTTGCGATACATGCCATTGAGGCGGACACCAAACTCGTTATTTTCACCAAACCGGCGACCCAGATCTGCCGTGCCGCCATATACGGAATCACTCATATAAGTGACGCCAAATCGGCTTAATGCCTGGTCACCTGCACGCTTGGGCACAATATTGATACTGCCACCGACATTACCGCTGGGCGGCATGCCGTTGAGCAATGCGCTCGGGCCTTTAAGGACTTCCACACGCTCGGCCATTTCTACCGGCACGCGAAAATATGGCATCAAGCCATACATGCCATTTAAGGCAATATCCTGGCTGGCAACAGTAAAGCCACGAATCGAAAAGTCTTCGTTGATGTTGGTACGGGCACTGGTTTGTCGTACCGATGGATCATTTTGCAATACATCGCCAATACTGCGCGCCTGCTGATTTGTGATCAGTTCAGCGGTATAGTTGGTCGCATTGAACGGAATATCCATAAAATTACGCTGCCCCAGGATACCGGCGCGACCAGCGCGCGCGACCTGAGAACCCGCATATGCCGGGCTGGATTCTGTCAGTTTCACATCTGAAACAAGCACTTCCGGCAAAGTATCAACCGCATCAGAACTGGCAGGCAGCGGCTGGGATGACTTCTGCAATTTATAGCTGCCATTATCTTGCATGACTGCCTGTAAACCACTACCGGACAGAATGGCATTCAACCCCGGCAACACATCATACTGCCCACGTAGACCACGACTTTGCTTGCCCTGAGTCAGATTGGCATCAATGACCAGCAAGATCCCGGTTTGCCTGGCATATGCATTGAGCACCTGATCCATAGCGCCGGCAGCAATATTGAATGCAGGCAAAGAGGCATTACTCTCTTGCACAGCGTCGGCATAGGCACGCGGCATATAAGCCATTGAGCTAATACCCGCGAGTAATAACAAGCCGGCGATTTGATTGATACGGAATGCTGGCAATATTGCCTGGGCATGAGCGGGGTGTGACATGATTATTTCCTCATTGAAAAGTAGTCTTCACTCCTATCCCGAATGAAAAAATAAAAGTGCTACGCTTAAAGCGTTTTTTACCTAATCTCACACTCATCAGGAAGCATGCACAGTCACCCAATATTTTGAAAAGTAATCAATGCGCAAAGGCAGCGCCTGTAATAAGGACTGCAACACTCGATCAGTATCCAGTAACGGGAAGACACCTGACACCAGCATATTGGCAACCGTTTGGTCGTAGCGGATCACCCCCATGCGGTAGCGGCTGAGTTCATCCAGAAAGTCGCCCAGACGCAGTTGCTCTGCCACTAACTTGCCATCTAGCCAGGCATTTTCACTGCCATTGGCCGTCACTTTTGACAGGGCTCCAGTCAACAAGCCGGCCTGCATTCCACTGGCAATAGTGAGGTCATGTAAACCATTGCTTGAGCGCAATTTGACGGCCCCCTCATCAACGGACACTCTGGTTTCATGATGCTTTAAACGCACATTGAATTTTGTGCCTAAGGCTGTGGCGGTACCGTGTCGTGTTTGCACTAGCAATGGCCGGTTAGATCCATGATCAGCTACCGTGCTGATATAAATCTCTCCCTCATGCAAAACGAGCCTACGTTCACGCGCGCTGTAGGCAATATCAACCGACGTCGAAGTATTCATGATTAACTCGCTGCCATCAGCCAGCACAACCTTTTCCTGCTGCCCTGTATGGGTGCGATAATCTGCAGCCAGCGCTTGCCAACCATCACTTTGACGCACAACAGGCACGGCGCCACCAGTCACGGCAGCCAGCCCCAGCATTTGTAATACGCGCCGCCGTTTGGCAGACGGCAATCTATTTTTTACCAGGCCGATGGTCGCATGCGGGACCAGTTGTAACTTCTGCTGCATGACTTCTATTTCAGACCATGCCTGCTGATGCGCATCACTGCGGCTCAGCCAGACCTCAAATGCATGCTGCTGATCGGCAGTGACCTCTCCTGACCATAACATCACCTGCCACTCTAATGCTTCCTGCTGTAGTCGGCTATAGTCTGTAACTACGTTGATGGTTGAATACTGGTTCATAACAACTCCATGCAGGCTTGCGTGGCTTTGAGCATATACTTGCGCACCGCCGCCACAGAAATACCAAGCTGGTCGGCAATTTGGCTATAAGTCAGTTGCTCAAACCGTGACAGGATAAATGTCTCGCGCACTTTGGCAGGCAATTGGTCCAATACCTTGTCGAGCTGTATCAGGCTTTGCAATGCGATCGCCTGCTGCTCGGGCGAAGGTGTCTCGACCGGCGGCAATTGCAACAGCCATTCCTGATAAGCCAGCTCTAGGCGTTGACGTCGATACAGATCAATCATCAAACCTTTGGCAATTTGCGTTAAATAAGCGCGTGATTGTTCCGGCAATGGCTTTTTGTCCGAAACGATCAGCCGCACAAACGTGTCTTGTGCCAAATCAGCCGCGGTGTGCTGACAAGAGAGCTTTTTTCGTAACCAGGCTTTCAACCAGCCATAATGATGGCTGTATAAATGATGCAATTGCTGTTGCACCCCGGGGTCAGGCATTGACATAATTTATTTGCTAATAAGAATCATTATCAATGATACCCAACACTTGTTGCGCAAAGCAATACTTATCTTGTTTCTAGTCGAGGCGATGAACCATCACATGAATTCTCATCCTCAGAGCGATCACTCAATACCTGGCAGCCCCCTACCATCGGTAAAGAATATCCAAACCGGCAAAAAATACACTTAACTGAAATGATTGATTGGTCATCTTCAATAAAAATGCCTTCCCGATTGCATCCAGGAAGGCACACTACATACAGATGCGACTAAAAAGTATACTTGGCTGTGATTCTGGCACTTCTAGGTTCACCGTAGCTTTCCCAAGCCCAATTGGCAGAGGAAACACCCCGATAATAGGTTTTATCCAGCAGGTTATTGATATTGAGCTGTAAATCGAGATTCTTGCTGGCTTTGTAGCCGACGATCATATCCACCAGCGTATAAGCTTTCTGTTCAACATCATCTGTCGTCCCGGCCTCTGAAGCTGTCATGTAAATCCGGCTTTGACGATATACGTTCGCACCCACTCTCCAGTTCGACCAATCGCCAAGTAAGCGATACACCGTTGTCAACTTGAACATGTGCTCAGGCGATAAGGTATTAAAACGGTCACCTTTATCATAGCTGTCATCCTTGATGTACTCTGTATTGGTATACGTATAGCCAGCCCCAACCTGCCAGTTTGGCTGCAATGCACCCTGTATTTCCATATCTACCCCACGGCTACGCACTTCGCCCGAAGCTTCGGCACAACTGGTACCTACCGTACACTGGCTGACATCCCTGACGGCGCGCGACCGGTTATTCTGATTGACCTGAAACACGGCAATACTAGTATTCAGCGCACCATTCAGATATTCACTCTTCAATCCAAATTCGTAGTTCTCACCATCAATCGGGCGGATCACATTGCCATCGCGCCCGATACTGCTTTGTGGGCTGAAAATATCAGTAAAACTGGCATAGAGTGAGTGGTGATCATTGAGATCGTAAATCAACCCGGCATAACGCGTCACATTGCGCACGACCTCATAATCCGAGTTATTACGATAGTTATCGTAGTCATACCAGTCCAGTCGACCACCCAATATCAATTTCCATTGATCTGCGAGATTCAGGCGGGAAGTCACATAAACACCATCCTGGCGTGTACGTGTATGACCTGTGCTTGTATAAGGCAACACTGGTTTGGCCAATGTACTGCCACTCCAGTTGTAGATATCGGTATTCGCGCCGATGTATGTCGTCCGGTAATTATGGGGACTGGCGTCAAACTGGTTACGATTAGCGCCAAACGCCAATTCATGCTGACGTCCAAACAGTTCGTATTTGCCATTTACAACCAGGTCATAGCTGGATGCCTTGTTTTCCTGATCGCCGCGCCAGGCCATTAAATCACGACTCACTGTACCGCCAGTGATTGTGCTACGCATAAAAGTACCCAGGCCATCGGTATGGTTCCACATATACGTAGTGCTCAACTTCAGCTTCCAGTCTTGATTAAAGCTGTGCTCAAGAATGGCAAAAAGACTTTTATTGTCCTGATCCAGATACTCCCAGTTATTTGCCAGGCTGACAGAACGATTCAGTTTGACATGGCTACCATCCGGATTGACTGGCAGGCCACCCCACCATGACCCGTTTGTACTGTCTTTCTGGGTAAAGGCACCCACTGTCAGTGTGGTTCTATCAGCAAGGTCTATCTCGCTAATGCCATAAAGCAGATGATTTTCATAACCTTGACCATCACGGAAACTGCCTGAATCTTGTACAGAAGCGACCACACGCCCGCGTACCGACGCTGCCTCATTCATCGCACCGCCCAGATCAAGGATGCTGCCATAATTATCCCAGCTGCCGGCATAGGCCGTAACAGAGCCCTTAAATTCGCTGGTTGGTCGCTTACGCACCAAGTTAATGGCCGCGGAAGGATTACCTGCCCCCTGCATCAAACCGGTCGCACCACGCACTACTTCTACCCGGTCATACATCGCAAGGTTGGCCTGGGCACTGGGGATATAAGAAGACCATGGCACCAGTGAACCGTCATACATAATATTACTGACACCAAACCCGCGCGCTTCAAAATTGGGACGCCCGGTACCATCGGCATTACTGAGAAAAACCCCAGGCGTACTTTTGACCACATCCGTAATATTCAGCATGCCCTGATCATCCATGCGCTGGCGTGTAATGACGGTGACAGCCTGTGGCGTCTCACGGATGGAAAGTGGCAGGCGAGTCGCCGTACTCATGGACTGCGTCGTGTAGGACTGCGTCCCTTCAGTTAAGGATTCATTCTGGGCAATATCTTGCACCAACACTTCTGGCAAGGTGCTGACTTGCTGGTCAGTGGCCCCGACGACAGTAAAACTGTTGTTACCAGTGTCTTTGATTATCAGGCCAGAACCTTCCAGTAACTTTTCCAGCGCCCGGCGTAATTCATATTTACCCTTAAGCGCAGGCGCAGTGTGCTTTTCAGTCAGGTCAGTAGAGAAAGAAATTCTTTCTCCTGATTTTAATGCCAGTGCATTGAGGGCTTGATCCAGTGACTGGCTCGGGATGTCCAACTCCAGGGGTGCCGCCTGGGTATGCATGGCCGCCGACAGAAGCAGGCTTGCCAAGGTTAACTTAAATCCGGCCAGATTGTTTTGCCGGACATGTTGATGCATAGAAAACATGAAACTCCCCTATTAATTCACCTTCTAAATGAAGGTTTCATTAGGGTTGGCACTTGAAACAAAAAAATGTGAAGGTCGTGAAAGAAATTTTTTATTCAGCGCTTATGAGGGCAGCCTGTGACTTTTCCTGATAAGCACCTCACCATTGGCTGTCCGTGCTATTTCAACCGGCAGGCTCTGTGATAAATCCTGAATCAATGTTTCCACTGCCTCAATATCATACACACCAGATACCCGCATGCCTGCTGCAGCCTGATCGACATGAATCGTCATGGCACTATAGCGCTGAATTTCATTGACCACCTGGCTCAATGGCGCACCATTGAAGACCAGCTTGCCTTGTTGCCAGGCCGCTTCGTGATCCAGGTTGATATGATTCAAATGGCTCAAGCTACCCAGTTGTGATTCTATAGCCTGCCCTGTCGTGAGAATCTGATACAGGTCTCCTGTCGCCACCTCAACCGCTCCTTCCAGCACGGCCACGCGCACGCTGTTGGCTTTTAAACGGATGTTAAAACGGGTTCCTATATCTGTCACGCGTACATCCTGGGCCATCACGCTGAAAGGACGCCATCCATGGTTCACGGTAAAAGCCGCTTCACCCTGGACAAGCTGTAGTTGCCGTGTGCGTATGTGATGCTCCACCTTGAGGTCGCTGCTAGTATTCAGCACCACACTGCTGCCATCTGGCAGCGCATACGTGGCTTGCTTGCCAATACTGGTGGACAGGGTTTCTACCTGCCAGGCCGGATCGATCACCACAGTACCAACGGCCAGTAATAACACAGCCATGCTAATGGTACGTTTCTTCACCTTTTTACGACGCTGGCTAAGCTGTTTGGCTTCCCGCAAGATATCTTCGCTGGAAGGATACAAGGTCCGCAACTCATCTTCGTAGGATGAAAAAACATCCTTGCGCACTGCGGATACTTGTGGGGATGCCGAATGATTTGCACGTTTGCTCACAATTTACTCCCCCAACGTGATTCATAGTATTGCTGTAATGGTGGCCACTTTTCGGCAATTTCGCGTATCGCACGGCGGTAGTGCTGAGTGACCATGGTTCTGGAAATCTCCAGCTCCTTTGCGATTTCCTGCTGGCTAAAGTCATACAGCCTGTGCAGCAGAAACACCTGACGGGCTCGTGGTGGCAATCCTTCAATCACCGCATGCAAGCTAATCACATTTTGCTTGAGGGCAAGCAGATATTCACCTGACTCAGTATGCGCATAATCAGGTAACTCTTCGACCACATCAATAAATTCAGCACGGAGGTTTTCGCCACGGATACGATTGAGCGCGCCATTGGCAGATGCTTTGCGCAGATAGGCCAGTGGCTGCTGAATCTCTAATAAGATAGGGCGTTCAATCAACTTGACACACAGATCATGTACCACATCCTGCGCAAACTCACGCCCACCAAATTTGCGCCTGACATAATCGATCAAGTCATCGTAATGGGTGGTTAAGGCATGAAGCAAAGAAGGATACTTGGGCTGGTGCGACAACGGGGAATGGCCAATCATAGGGAATCAAAACAATCATCAAAATGATAACGATTATCGTTTAATTTATCCAGCGTTTCTTCAATACGTGGTTTATCATGCTGTCACATTGACTCACTAACAGTGATTGGCAGAGATCTAAGCTGTATTTATTGCACCAACAATAACTGTTCACGCAGGCTATTGATGTCATTGGGTTCGCCGCGCACAGTAAAGAAAGCGCCTTCATCCTCAGACCGCTCGCCCAAGACCTGGCAGGTACCGTAGATTTTGCCTCGGAGTTGTTGGGCTGACCAAGGTAAAAACAGCTCGGCTTCCACCAAATCCTGCTGAAAAAAGTCGACGATTTTCTGCCGCAGCATCGCCACTTCATCCGGGCGACGTGCACTCATCACAATGCAATCCGGGTATTTGAGGCGCAGCGCGGCTTCACACTCGGCTTGCGCGGTGGCATCGCCGACATAATCTATTTTGTTAAACACACGAATACGCGGCACTACATCGGCATCGATTTCCTCAAGCACTTTATCCGTGACTTCAAGCTGACGCTCAAACCCAGGGTCGCTGGCATCGATCACGTGCAACAACAGCGCAGCATCCAGCGCCTCATCCAGCGTGGATTTAAAAGAAGCCACCAGGCCATGCGGCAGGTTCTTGATAAAACCCACGGTATCGCTGACCAGCACGCGCGGCACGCTTTCCGGGTACAAGGCGCGCACCGTGGTATCCAGTGTGGCAAATAATTTGTTCGCCACCAACACCTCGCTGCCAGTGAGCGCGCGCATCAAGGTAGATTTACCGGCATTGGTATAACCAACCAGCGCCACACTCGCCATCGTCTGCCGCTCCTGACGTCGCGCACGTTGCGTCCGGCGCTCGCCATCCATAATCACAATTTCTTGTTGCAGTTCGGCTATCCGGTCGCGAATCTTGCGTCTATCCAGCTCGGTATGCGATTCACCTGCCCCACGGCCACCCGCCCCGCTACGCTGCCGCCCCTGCGGACCCGCCAGTTTCGCCGCTTCGCGCAAACGTGGTGCCATATACCCAAGCCGCGCAATCTCCACCTGCGCACGTGCCGCACGCGAGCGGGCATTGCGGTGAAAAATCTCCAGAATCACCATAGTACGGTCCATCACCTCGCAACCGACTTCTAACTCCAGATTGCGCGCCTGCGACGGGGAAATTTCATGGTCAACTAGCAGCGCCTCAATATTCAGCGTATCGGGATTAAATTCCAGCGCATCAGGATCTCCGGCCATACTGCGTACATAATCACGAATCTCTTCGCGCTTACCCACTCCGAGATAGCCGGTGATATCAAAGCCAGCGCGCTTCTGCACAAAGGTGTGAACGATCTTGTAGCCCAGTGTTTTTGCCAGTTCGCGTAGCTCATTCAGCGAAGCTTCAAACTCCATATCGCTGACATTTGGCAGTTGCACGGCCGCCACAACGGCATGGCTGACGGGCTCTTTGACTTCACTTTGCATGAGGGAACGACACTTCTTGAATGATAGAGGGCAGATAGTACCTGCAAATGCAAAAACCACCACTATGTGCGGCGAGATAAATGAGTTGAGTAGTTATGATAGAGCGGTGTAGATAACCAAAGAAGTTAGTGCCTAGATAGTAACTAGTGGAGCCAGCCCCCCATTAATTGTCTTGGTTGAACCGTTTACGCGTGAAGTAGACAATTGCCCGAACCGCCAAAAGTAGCATTGCTGGAACGAGGCAATGAAACCCGATCACCCAGAAATAGTTAAATAACGCATTTGCAGGGAGAAATCGGGTTTGATAGAGCGGATTAAGTGCGTAAGCGACTACTGCTACGAGTGGGCACACTAATAGCGAAAAGATGATTGCCTTGCATGCATTTGCAAAAGTGTGAGTGCCAAATGCTGCGGGGATAAGACAGAGAAGGACAAGAAAAGAAGGTGCCAATATGGGCCATGGAAGCGCATCGGCCCACTGCGGCAAATGAACTACCTTTGAAAAGGTGAACAGTTCAACCCAAACAACCATAGCTACTGACAGTGCAAAAATACTTATGCCAAGAGCCAGCTGATTACGGTTAAGATTTGACATGCGCTAGCGCAGCTAAATGGTTAATATTTCAGATAAAGGTATTTAGGCAGACTTTTCAAGACGCTCAGCAAGCCACACTTTTATGATTGATTGCCTGGTCACACCCAAGCGCACAGCTTCCCGGTCAAGAGACTCAATCATCCATGTGGGAAAATCGACATTCACCCGTTTTTGCGCTTGCATAGTGCGTGTTGCTTTTGATAAATCCAGCGCAGCAGTGATATCAACACCTTCCTCAAACTGCTGTTCAAAATCCTTAGCTTTCATAAAGTGCTACCTCCTCGGTACGTGAGCGACGAACGGAAATAAGCCTGACATTTAAACCTCTGTAGGTAATCACGGCAGACCAATGCTTGTCGTTGATCAGCCCGATCATCAGATATCGCTGTTCATCTTCAGTTTTTGCGGGGATTTCCAGCAATCGGGAATCATCCCATAACGCCTGAGCATCTATAAAATTAATGCCATGTTTCTGAAGATTGGCCTGACTTTTTGCCGCGTCAAACTCAAAAGTGATCATGGTATAAAAAATATACCTTTATTAAATAAAATGCAAGTACATGATTCTGTACTTGATCCTCACACCATGAAAGGAGATGCCATAAAAAGGATGAACATGCGTGATTGCAAGACCAGACCCCTCAAATTTCACAGCCTCCCGATGTATAGATACCTCACTTTGAGATCAGGGACTGGCGACAAGCTTTGCTCAACCCTCATTATTAATAATAAACATTCATAGAAGCACTTTTTCGCCAGTCCCGCTTGACTGATGTGTTAGGAATCAGAAGCCAACGCATGTAATTTGTAAAGTTTCCACTCTTTCGACGTTGATATTATCTTGAGACGGATAAAGATTGATGCGCTCAAGACAGTTTTGTAGCGTAGGAAGATTGTTAAAGGATCGTGTACAAGATGTCATCGGCCTATAACTTTGGCTATCGCAAATAAAGCCATCAATACGCAGGCGATTCGAGACACTGGAGAGACTCATACCCGCCGACACATTTTTGGAAACGTAGGTTTCAAACTTCTCTTGACTAAGCGAATAGCAACCAGACAGGCAAGATACGCAAGCAATTATGATGACATAGCTTCGCAAGATAGAGGCCTTAGTGTTCTGATAAGAATCAATAGAGTCTACCTCCTTTGACCCGATTGACCGAAGGATTAGGCTAAAGATGCGACACAAGGAAGTGCCTTTATGTAACGTAAAGCAACAGTGACCCATATTACCGTGGCTAAAATGTGGCCTGGACCATATATAACGAGTGGTCCCGTAAACAACAAAACAAACAAGTTAAAAAGAATGGTTGCCAAGATAAGGGAAAAAGCTCGGGCACGCGTTGGCCATATGCAAGAGACGACGAGGCCAGTACAAATAAACGCTAGAATACTCAAGGGAGCAATTCCAGTTAGAAAATCTACGGATAGAAGCATAGACCAAACTTCAGGTGCTGGCATAAACTTCGCAACGGTTAAGTAAAGCCCAAAGTGGGCCGCAACTAGCGAAAGGCAAGCGAAAAGCACTAGCCAAAACCTTCTGGGCCTTCTTACTCTGCCCCCCAATGACATATTGTACTTGATCCTCACACCATGAAAGGAGATGCCATAAAAAGGATGAACATGCGTGATTGCAAGACCAGACCCCTCAAATTTTATAGGATTGACCTCATAACCCTTCTGTACTTTTTAAATAAACATCTGTCGAGTTTTCTATAAGGTAATGATCTAGGCTGTTTAGAGGATAAAGCCTACTATTGACCTCTAACTCAGATAAAATATTTCCGAGTGAAAAAATAACTGCAGCCCTTACATTTGTAATTTCATTATCATTAAACCGTACGATGAGATTAGCAAATGCAAAAGCTGCAACACTTATTTTGTGAGGGCGCTGGCCAAACTTCCCATTAAAAATGTCAGGAAATTCCTTCCAAGCACATTCAATCATCTGAGTTGCAGTTGCTGCAGGATCTTGATCAAATAGTCCCGCCCTTGCCTGATGCTCAAGCAAATTCTGCACAACCACCGCTGCTTCACTTTTTTTGTATGTATTCTTAATCCCGCTAAAAATGCCCATGGTTTATCCTAATTATTTATGCATAACGATAGATAAGGGGCGCCCCGCTTGCGGGACATCCAAGCGGCCAAAGGCCGCGCCTTGCCCGGAATTGTTAGAAGCCTTTGTCGGGAACCCTGCGAGTTTGACATCAGCAATACTGAGAAAACTAAAATGTATAACGAATGATGTCTATAATTATTGCGGGGATCACGCACAATGAAGACAGCTTGTTTAGCATATTAATAACTCCCCATAAAGGAGCTAGTGCTTTAATGTGATAACTTATGCTTGCTGTGGCAAAATTCAAAACCAGCAACCCAACATAAATTGAAATGGCGATAACAGTTAATGACATATTTTAGATTTGCGTAAGCCACTAATTTGGGTCAAGCATTTCAATGTAGTTATCCAAAATGTCCAAGCAGTAAGATGACAATCCAATTGCTCGTTGAGCAGAACCATTCAGAAGTGCTACAACTTCATTGCGGGCAATTTTGTCGCCTTCCAATGCTTTGGCGTCTTCAGACAAAATTAGTGCTTCATATTGATTCAAATAGGCGACACGGTTTTTATCTCCAAACACACTTCCTAAAACTAGGAGCATGACACCAATTCCTCGCTCATCATGCTTAATTCCCTTTCTAATGTTTACTTGGTCAATAAATCCGCCAATATAACCAATGGTCCAGTTGTCACCAATTTTATTGGATGACTGGCACATCATTAATTGAACGCTCAATAAAGAGGAAACCGAGTTGGCAACCTGATGCGTCAAGTCGTTGATCGGCGGCTGTTTTTTCTTAGAAAATCCAAACACGTTTAAACCTTTAAGTTAATCAAAGAGATGTGGCTGAAACTATGGCAAGCATCTTTTAACGTAGAGCTAACTGACTCGTCAAAGCGCAGCTTTGGCGAGTCCAGCGACCGAAGGGAGCGAGGTTGAGCGCCATGTTAGAAATTTGTTTGCTCACCGACGTTTCCCCGTTCCATAACTGCCTGGAAGCATCGCCCAAGAATCCAAAAGGTCTATCCTCTTGTGTTTCTTCTTTTTCTTTTTGGCGGGGTTTTCGACTATGGGTTTCACAACGCGATTCGATGATTTTTTATGAACTTGCGGTTTTGTTGGAATGGGGTTAAGAAATGGACGTAACGCAATTTCTCTGTTTGGCGCATTATCTGACTTATTGAATTTCAAATTTCCATCGATAAGTGTCGTTTCAAGGGCGGTTCGAAGGCAGAACCACTTGAGTAATCTGTCGAAGTCCTTGGTGTTCTTGAATATGTCCAGCACCCTACTTATATAGGTGCGGTCTCCTGACGCTAGCGCATGTTCGGCTGCGAACTCCGCAATATCCTTCAACGTATCGGAGGCTTTTAGTTTTCTGAAATCGATGAGCTCTCTTACCTGTGGGTTCGAAAGCAATGCAATCAGTTTCGCGGTTTCGGCCATGAATAACCTGTCATGAGATGCACAGATGAAATTTATAACGTAAAGTAGTCATCCTAAATGACGCAAAAATATGCGTCAGTGATTTTTTTTGGGGGGAGTATTTACGGAATTTATTTAACATCTTCAAACTATTATTAAATTTTACGCCATCCTAAAATACAAATCTAAACACGTCAACTACGTTTTGGTGAAAGCTTAACTCCCACCCAGTGCTTTATACAATCCCACCTGATTCTGCAAAGCTTGCTGCTGTATTTGTAACGCCTGCGACTGTGCATCCAGTACACTGCGCTGAGAATCCAGCAACTCGAGATAAGTCACCAAACCTTGGTCGAGCTTACGCTTAACCAGTTGCAAACGGCTGCTTTCCAATTCACTTAAACGCGCTCTGGCAGCAGACTCTTCGGCAATCGCTGAGCGTGTGCTTAGTACATCCATCACTTCTTTAAACGCGGTCTGGATGGTTTTTTCGTAATTAACCACTTCGATACGCTCACGGGTTTGCGCAAGGTTGAGGTTGGCCTTGTTGCGGCCATAATTAAAGATCGGGATGGTCAGTTGCGGGCTGAAAGACCAGTAGTTGCTGCCGGTATCAGAAAACAGTTTGGAAAACTCCGAATTGACTAGGCCGACGTTGGTGGTGAGCTGCAAACGTGGATAGAACGCAGCCCGTGCAGCACCGATATTGGCATTGGCAGCTTTGAGCTGATGCTCGGCAGCACGAATATCAGCGCGCCTGGTCAATAAGCCGGAAGGCAGGCCTGGCGTAACGTCAGCCAATTTTAAATCCGCCAGAGGTTTGATGACTAACGGTGTGTGCTGTGACGATTCGCCGAGCAGTAAATACAAAGCATTTTGCGTGGTTGCCAGTTGCCGCTGCCATTGTGCATATTGTGCCTGCACTTGCTCGACCTGGATTTGGGCGGCTTTGACATCCAGCACCTGATCCAAACCGGCCTCAAAGCGACGCTGAGTCCGATGCAAGGTCTGTTTGCGGTCGTCCAGCGTTTGCTGCGCCAGCTTGAGTTGTGCGTGTAAGGTCAACAGATTGACATACTGCGTGGCGATCTCAGTGATCAGGGTAGCTTGCACCGCTTGCCGGTTTTCGGCTACTGCCAGGTATTGCTCCAACGCGGATTGCGTCAGGCTTTTGACGCGGCCAAACACGTCAATCTCGTAGTCAGAAATACCGACGCCAACGCGGTACAACTCGGCCTCAAATGCCTGGCTGGAGCTGAACACGGTGCGGCTGCGGTCGTACGTCAGGTTGCCCTGTATGGTCGGCAGGCGGTCGGCTTTTTGTATGCCGTAAGTGGCCTTGGCTTCGTCCATGCGAAGCACGGCTGTTTTCAGGTCACGGTTATGCGCCAACCCCACTTGTATCAGTTGCTGCAAATCGGTATCAGGGAAATAAGTTTGCCAGGTGAGCGGAGGCGCTTCAGTCACCGTGTCATTCGCTGGCTGGCCTGGGTAAGCCTCAGGCACTGGCGCAGCTGGCCGGAAATACTCGGGCATCAGCGAGCAAGCGTTTATCGCAAATGCCAGTGCGACAATGAGGGGAATACGGCTAAACTTCATGTGACACCCTTTGCGGTGCAGCTGGCTTTTTCATCCAGCGTCCCACGACAATAAAAAATAACGGTACAAAAAAGATCGCCAGCAAAGTTGCGGTGATAATGCCACCCAGCACGCTGGTGCCGATCGCAACTTGCGCGCCCGACGCAGCGCCGGTCGAGAATGCCAATGGAATCACACCGACACCAAAGGCCAGTGAGGTCATGACAATCGGCCGCAGGCGCTCTTTAGCCGCTAATAAACTGGCTTCAAGCAAAGGCATACCTTGCAACACGTGTTCTCGCGCAAACTCCACGATCAGGATGGCATTTTTGGCGGATAAACCAATCGTTGCAATCAGGCCCACCTTGAAATAAATATCATTGGGCAAACCACGGATAGTGACACCAAGCAACGCGCCCAAGACGCCTAATGGCACCACCAGCATCACGGCGAACGGAATGGCCCAGCTTTCATACAAGGCGGCCAGCACCAGGAACACAATCAGGATAGACAAACCAAACAGCATAATGGCCTGACTGCCGGATTGCTTTTCTTCGAGTGACTGCCCGGCCCATTCGAAGCCTATGCCCTTGCCCAACCCTTGTACCAGTTTTTCGATCTTCTGCATGGCTTCGCCGCTGCTATAGCCAGGCCCAGCGCCGCCATTGATATTAAATGAGGGGAAACCATTAAAACGCGTGCGTTGCGGGGTACCCATGGCCCAGTCCAGCTTCATGATGGAAGACAGCGGCACCAGGCTGCCATCGGCAGCTTTGAGGCGGATTTTCTTGATATCTTCCAGCGTCTGCCGTTGTTTGCCATCAGCTTGAATCAGCACGCGGCGCACCTGGTTGCCATAGACAAAATCACCGAGATAATTAGAACCAAGTAAAGTCGCCAGTGAGTCGTTGATTTCATCCAGCGAGATGCCCAGCGCATTGGCTTTGCTGCGGTTAAGCTGCATATTGACTACCGGTGTATCGTACAAACCGGCAAACAAGACATTCGCCAACTCGGGATGTTTGGCCGATTCGGCAATCAGCTGGTCGCGTGCCTTCATCAGGGTTTCTATGCCAACGCTGGCACGGTCTACCAGTTTCATGTCAAAACCACCCACGCTACCCAACTCTGGCAGCGGTGGCGCATTCATGGCGAAAATACTTAAATTGGGTCGGCCATAAAATTGCTGGTTAACGCGATTGACAATCGCCTGCACCTGCTGCTCGGCCTTGGGTCGCTCTGCCCAATCTTTGAGCGTAATAAACAGCATGCCACTATTGGTGCTGGTGCCGTAAAAACTAAAACCGCTGACTTCAAAAATAATATCGACCGGCTCGTGTTGCTGGATATAACGACTCATATCGCCCAGCACTTCGGCGGTTTCCGCCAGCGTCGCGCCTTGTGGCAACGACACCATGACCATAAAGTTACCCTGGTCCTCTTCTGGCAAGAATGCACTTGGCAAACGCATAAACAGCCAGCCGACCAAGGTCACAATGAGTGCAAACACGCCCAGCCAGCGCAATGGCTTGTTGAGCAAACCGCCGGTCAGGCGCGTGTAACGCTCGGTCATACACTTAAAGCTACGGTTAAACCAGACAAAAAAGCGCGCTTTCGGGCTGGTTTCATGGCGCAACAGCGTGACACACAAGGCAGGTGTCAGCGACAGCGCCAGAAAGGCCGAGAAGCTGATCGACACCGACAATGCCAATGAAAACTGGCGGTAGATATTGCCCACGGCGCCACTGAAAAAGGCCATCGGGATAAATACCGACACCAGCACAGCGGTGATACCCACCACTGCACCACTGATTTGCGACATGGCTTTAATAGTCGCTTCGCGCGCAGACAAGCCTTCATCGACAATCAGGCGTTCGACGTTTTCCACCACCACGATGGCATCATCAACCAGGATACCAATCGCCAGCACCACGCCAAACATGGTCAGCACATTAATGGAATAACCCAGCCAGTACATGACGGCAAACGTCCCCATCAGGGCAATCGGCACCACAATGGTCGGAATCAGGGTCGCGCGCAAGTTCTGCATAAACAGGTACATGACCACGAATACCAGCAGCACCGCCTCAACCAGCGTTTGAATCACTTTTTTAATCGAGATAGACACGAATGCCGAGGAGTCATATGACAGTTGAAACACGACATTCGGTGGAAAATATGGCTGCATTTGTTCCATCGCGACCTTGACGCGCTTGATGGTTTCTACTGCATTAGAGCCCGGCGACAGTTTGATCGCCATGCCGGCGGCATTCTTGCCATTGACTTTAGAGCTATAGGTATAGTCACTGCTGCCCATTTCCACCCGAGCCACATCCTTCACCAACAAGGCCGAGCCATCCGCCTGGCTGCGCAGTGGCACATTGGCAAAGTCTTCTACCGTTTTCAGCGTGGCTTCGGCTTCGAGCGTCACACTCAATGGCGCGCCATCCGGCACACCACTGGCACCGACCTGGCCCAAGGTCAGGCGTGTATTGTAGCTACGCAAGGCATTGGAAATTTCGCTGACGCTGACATTCAAGCCCGCCATTTTCTGCGGATCCGGCCAGATACGCATGGCGTACTCCGGGCTGAATGACTGCACCTTACCCACACCCTGCACGCGCTTAAGCGTAGGCATGACCGTGGCAGAGGACAACTCGCCAAGGTCAATTTCGCTGTAACGGTTATCTTCTGAGGTCAGTGACACAATCAGCTGAAAGCTATCCGCCGATTTTTCCACCATGATGCCGCTACGACGCACAATTTCCGGCAAACGCACTTCTACGCTTTTGAGGCGGTTTTGCACATCCACGGCCGCCAGATCAGGGTTGGTGCCCTGGCGGAAAGTCACGCTAATAGAAGCCATGCCCTGGTTGCTGGTGGCAGACACATACATCAGGCCTGGCATACCATTCATCTCGCGCTCGATAATCGAGGTCACGGTTTCTTCGACCACTTTGGCCGATGCGCCAGGATAAGTTGCGGCGATATTAACCACTGGCGGCGCAATATCGGGATACTGCGCAATCGGTAACTGCTTGATGGCAATTAAACCCGCCAACACAATCAGGATGGCAATCACCCAGGCAAAAATCGGCCTATCAATAAAAAAACGACTCATGACTTTACTTTCTTCTTTATGCTTTTTTATGCTGCCTGACTTTAAGGCTCTTAATTTTAAGGTGCGACGGCTTGGGTGATTTTGTCTGTGGCGCTTACCTGCTTGGGCGTCACTTTTGCGCCCGCCGTTTGCGTGGCAGCATTGGTGACCACCACCTGCTCGCCTGCTTGCAGGCCGTGCTCAATCACCCACTGTTTATCGATCACAGCGCCGGTTTGTACTTCGCGTGACTCCAGCTCCTGTTTGGTATTGACCACCCATACCCGGCTGGAGAACTGGTCACGGATCAGCGCATCGCGCGGAATCAGGATGGCATGTGGATTGGTCGCCTGGCGGATTTTTAGGCGCACATAGGCGCCTGGCATTAGTTCCTGTTGCGGGTTATCGAAAATGGCGCGCATCACGACAGAATCTGTCGTCTGGTTCACAGACACATCAGAAAATGACAGTTTGCCTGCACTAGGATAAGTTGAACCATCCGGCAACATCAGGGCAATCTGCAACTGACCATTGCTGCCTTTTAACTGGCCGTCGCGCAAGGCTTTACGCAGCGCGAACACCTCAGAAGAAGACTGCGCGAAATTGACATACACTGGGTTGATTTGCTCCACCGTCGTCATGTGCGTGGCCTCGTCTTTACCCACCAGCGCACCTTCTGTCACCAGCGCGCGGCGCGCCACGCCATCAATCGGCGCCGTCACATTGGCATAAGCCACATCCAGTTTGGCGCGGTTGAGTTTAGCTTGTGCGGCAGCCACTTCGGCTTTGGCCAGTTGCGCCTCAGCCTGTGCCGCGCGGTAGTCGCGCTGACTCACTGACTGGTCACCCACCAGGGCCTGGTAGCGCTGCAATTTGTCATTGGCATTCACCAGATTGGCTTCGGTTCTGGCCAGTTCAGCATCTGCTTCCAATTTACTGGCCTGCAATTGCTCCGGATTCAGGGCAAATAACGGTGTGCCCGCCTTCACTGTTTGCCCTTCCTGATACAGCCGTTTAGAGACAATACCGGAAACGCGCGCACGCACTTCTGCAATGCGATAGGCCTCTACACGGCCAGGTAATTCAACCTCAGCGGGGATTTCGGCGGTTTGCACGGTCACCACTTCGACCTCAGGTGCGCCAGCCGCTGCCTGAGCGGCTTCCTGCGGTTTGCTACAAGCGGAGAGTTGCAATAACAAGAATGTGGCAACAGAGGCCGTGCTGAGAGAAAAACGGGACATGAACATGCCTTCTTACTATATAGACGTCAATATTCTATCCGTCCTTTAATAATTAATCAATCATGACTGATTAATTATTTTTTGGTATAATCCTCGCCATTGTTTGAGGAATGATAAGCCTAGAGATCATGGCCAGAAAAACCAAAGAAGATGCGCAAAAAACCCGCGACCAGATTCTGGATGCGGCTGAACACGTGTTTTACCGCAAAGGCTTTACCCTGACCACCATGGCAGATATTGCCGAAGCAGCCACGCTGTCACGTGGTGCGGTCTACGGCCATTACAAAGGCAAACTGGAAGTGGCCACCGCCATGGCAGAACGCGTGATTCAACAAGCCTCGCCGTTTCAAAGCCAACCCACCCTCAGTGCCTTAAGCAACCTCAAACAATACTGCTTGCAGGAAATCCGCAGCTATATTGAACCCAGCTCGATTCAGCGCGTATTATTTTTTTTGTATATCGGCATTGATGATTCGCCTGAATTATTGCAATTACGTTTTGCCTGGGAGAAAAAGCGCATTACACAAATAGATTGCCTGCTCAAACAGGCGATTGCGCAAACAGAACTCTCTGCCGAAGTCGATTTCGACCTGATCAGCCTGTATTGCCAGTCCATTATTGAGGGTGTGTTCAGCATTATTTATTTTGGCAGCCTCAGTGAATCACAACGCTGGCAACGTGCGGAACAACTCTGTGAATATGGACTGCAACGGCTGTCTATGCCACTTTTCCAGCCGTAATTTAAACGTCAAGCTATTCTGCTAGCATTGACGAGCACGCCCGCCTTCCGGCAAGATAAGGGCCGGATACATTGATGACAATAAAATTGTTCAACTTTTTTGTCTGAACAAGGTCAGTATGACCACGCACGTTCATTTTTAAACGCATCACCCCGATACACACCCCTATAAAAATAACTTAAGAAAAAATATTGCTATGGATCATAACCTGTCTCTTATTACCACCATTGCTGCCGCATTTGCGCTGGCGCTGGTGTTTGGCCTGATCGCTGAAAAACTCAAATTGCCAGCGCTGATTGGTTATCTGTTTGCTGGCATTATCATCGGCCCGGCCACACCCGGCTTTGTGGCGGACATAGAAATCGCCTCACAACTGTCTGAAATCGGCGTCATGCTGCTGATGTTCGGCGTTGGCCTGCACTTTTCAGTGCAAGATTTAATGTCGGTCAAACGCATTGCCCTGCCCGGCGCACTGGCGCAAATGACGCTGGCCACCCTGCTCGGCATGCTGGTAGCACACACCTGGGGCTGGAGCATGGGCCATGGGTTGGTCTTTGGCCTGTCGCTGTCTTGCGCCAGTACCGTGGTATTACTGAAAGCGCTGGAGTCCAGGCGCATCCTGGAAAGCATGAACGGCAAAATTGCTGTCGGCTGGCTGGTAGTAGAAGACATGGTGACCGTACTGGTGCTGGTGCTGATGCCAGCCCTGGCTGGCGTTTTGGGTGGCCAGGGCGAAGCCACCAACGCCAGTGCCATTTGGGAGACCATAGGCGTTACCTTGCTTGAAATCACCGGTTTTGTAGTGGTAATGCTGGTGATAGGCAAACGCGTATTACCCTGGCTGCTGTGGTATGTGGCTGGCACCGGCTCGCGCGAACTGTTTACCCTCACCGTGATTGCCGTAGCGATTGGCGTGGCCTTTTTCGCCTCATCCCTGTTTCATGTGTCGTTTGCACTAGGCGCCTTTTTTGCCGGGATGATCATGCGCGAATCAGAATATAGCCATCGTGCGGCGGAAGATTCCCTGCCTTTCCGCGATGCATTTGCCGTGCTGTTTTTTGTCGCCGTCGGCATGCTGTTTGACCCTAGTATCCTGATCAAGCAACCGGTACAGGTCCTCTCTGTGGTCGCTATTATTATCTTGGGCAAATCACTGGCAGCGGTTGCGATCGTACTGGCGCTGCGCTATCCATTGAATACAGCACTCACCGTCGCCGCCAGCCTGGGGCAAATTGGCGAGTTCTCATTTATCCTGGCCGGGCTTGGCGTGTCGCTCAACCTATTGTCAGCAGATGGCATGAGCCTGGTGTTGGCGGGCGCACTGATTTCAATTGCCTTGAATCCGCTGGTATTTGCCTCGATCAAACCCTTGGCAAACTGGGTGGTCAATAAATCAGATGTGGCGCGACGCCTGTCTTTGCGCATGGATCCCTACAGTGAGTTGCCGATGTCCACGGAACGCAAGTTTCTTGAAGGCCAGGTGGTATTGGTCGGCTATGGCCGTGTTGGCAAGCGCATTGCACAATCGCTGACAGACTCTGCGATTCCATTTGTGGTGGCCGAGCAAAATCGCGAACTGGTGGAAAAACTGCGCAAGCAAGGCCAGCCCGCCGTGTCAGGCAATGCTGCTGACCCCATGGTATTGATACAGGCACACATCGCCAATGCGGCCATGCTGATTATTGCCACACCGGACGCCATGGATATCCGTAAAATAGTCGACATTGCCAAACAGCTCAAGCCGGACATAGAAGTGGTGATTCGTACTCACCACGAAGATGAATACCAGCGCCTGCAAAAAGACCTGGGCCAAGCGGTGTTTTTTGGCGAGGAAGAACTGGCAAAAGGCATGTCTGCCCATGTGTTACAGCGTTTTGAACGGCACGTGCTCTAACAGCCTCAAAACGGCAATAAGGGCTGCTTTGGCAGCCCTTATTTTTTACACGACTGACTCACCTAACGCTATGATGTCAATTGTATAGGCTGTCGATACGTATCGTTACATTCACGCCCAATCAAACGCAGTACAATCTTGTCAGACAAGAATAACGATATCAATATTGGTACCTATGAACACCACTCCCCTTGACCGTAAATCTGGCCTTTACGCTAAATCCGGTGTATGGCTGCTGGGCTTTGCCAGTCTGATGCTGGCCGCCTGCTCATCCGGCAAACCGGATAACAAACCGCCCAAAAAAACGCCTGAAGTCGGCGTAATCACCGTACAACCGGCCAGCCAGCCGATTGTGGCCGACCTGCCAGGGCGCACCAATCCGTTTATGATTTCGGAAGTCCGCCCACAAGTTGGCGGCATTATCCGCCAGCGCGCGTTTACCGAAGGCGCACTGGTCAAAGCAGGCCAACTACTTTATCAAATTGAGCCTGCGCCTTACCAGGCCAGTGCCCAAAGTGCGGCCGCCGCGCTACAAAAAACAGAAGCCTCGCTGACCACGCTCAAACTCAAAGCGGATCGTTATAAAGAACTGGTCAAAATCAATGCCGTCAGCAGGCAGGATAACGATGACGCGCAAGCCGCCTTGCAACAAGGTGAAGCCGATGTGGCTGCCGCCAGGGCAGCGCTGTCCACCGCAAAAATCAACCTGGATTTCACACGCGTGGTCTCGCCAATCACTGGTTTTGTATCTACTTCTACCGTCACCCCTGGCGCGCTGGTCACGGCGAGCCAGGACACCGCACTCACCACCGTACAGCAACTGGACCCGATTTATGTCGATGTGATTCAGTCAAGCAGTGACTTGCTCAAACTCAAACGTGATATTGCCAGCGGCAAACTGAGCAGCACATCGCAAAAAGAAATCCCTGTCCGTGTCGTACTCGAAGATGGCTCCACATACGCCCACGCCGGAAAACTCAAATTCAACGGCATTAGTGTCAATACCACTTCAGGGGCGGTTACACTGCGTGCGGTGGTGCCTAACCCGGAAGGCATTTTGCTGCCCGGCATGTATGTGCATGCCCTGATTGATGTCGCCGAAGAAAAGGCAGCTATTCTGGTGCCGCAACGTGCTGTGACCAGAAATACACGTGGTGAGCCAACGGTGCTACTGGTGGACAATACGCAAAAAGTGATTCAGCAAACCCTGGAAACCAGTGGCGCACAAGGTGACAACTGGCGTGTCACACAAGGCCTGCAAGCGGGTGACCGCGTGATTATGGATGGGCTACAAGGTATCAGCGTAGGCAGCGAAGTGAAGGCGGTGCCCTTTGTGGCGACCAGTCATCCAGATGCAGCAACACCAGCTGCGGCAACAAAACCGTCTACCGTGAACCCTGCCCGCTAACCAGAAGAGAATTTAACTATGGCGTCTTTTTTTATCCAACGCCCTATCTTTGCCTGGGTGATTGCAATTGTCATCATGCTGGCTGGCATAGGCGCGATTGAGTGGCTGCCGCTGGAGCAATACCCGGATATTGCGCCACCACGCGTCTCTATCAACGCTACCTATACCGGCGCTGCGGCCGACACCATTGAAAACTCGGTGACGCAGGTGATTGAGCAATACATGAAGGGCATTGATAACCTGACCTATATGTCTGCCAGCAGTACGTCGTCAGGCACGGCCAATATCAGCCTCACCTTTGATGCCGGCACCAACCCCGATGTGGCACAAATGCAGGTGCAGAATAAACTGCAGCAGGCCATGCCCAGGCTGCCGCAGATTGTACAAAGCCAGGGCGTGACCGTCGCCAAAACCGGCATCGACTTCCTGATGATGATTTCACTCATGTCTGACAGCCCTACAGTGCGCGCCATTGATATCGGTGATTACATTTCGAGCAACCTGATTGACCAGATCAGCCGACTCGATGGTGTGGGCGATGTACAGACCCTGAGCGCAGGCTATGCCATGCGCATCTGGCTGGATCCGGCCCGGCTGCAAAAATACAACCTGATCCCTTCCGATATTTCAGCGGCCGTACAAGCGCAGAATACCGAAGTCTCCTCTGGCCAGTTAGGCGCCCTGCCTTCGGTAAAGGGCCAAGGCCTGAATGCGCCAATTACCGCCCGCAGCAAACTGCAAACCGTAGAGCAATTCAACCAGATTATCGTTAAATCCGGCGCAGATGGTTATGTCGTGCATTTGTCGGATGTGGCCCGCGTTGAATTAGGCGCCGAGAGCTACACACCGGTCGCCAACCTCAACGGTAAGACCTCAGCAGCCTTTGGGGTCAAGCTCGCGTCCGGTGCCAATGCACTGGCCACCGCGCAGGCCGTAAAAGACAAACTCGCTGCACTGGAGCCGTATTTTCCGCCTGAACTGAAACTCAGCATCCATATCCCTTATGACACCACGCCATTTGTGCGTATTTCCATCAAGGAAGTCGTCAAGTCGCTGGTAGAGGCCATCCTGCTGGTCGTGATCATTATGTATGTGTTTTTGCAGAACCTACGTGCGACGCTGATTCCGGCGATTGCGGTGCCGGTGGTGCTGCTCGGCACCTTTGGCGTGCTCGCCGCGTTTGGCTTTTCGATTAACACACTGACCATGTTTGGCCTGGTACTGGCGATTGGCCTGCTGGTTGATGATGCCATTGTGGTGGTGGAAAACGTCGAACGTGTGATGCGTGAAGAAGGCCTGAGCCCGAAAGAAGCCACGCGTAAATCCATGGGCGAAATTACCAGCGCACTGGTCGGTATTTCACTGGTGCTATCCGCCGTGTTTATTCCCATGGCCTTTTTTGGTGGCGCCACCGGCGTGATTTACCGCCAGTTCTCTATCACCATTGTCTCTGCCATGTTGTTATCTGTGCTGGTCGCGCTGACATTGACCCCAGCCCTGTGTGCGACCATGCTCACACCATCAAACCATGGCCATGCGGCAACAGGTGGCCTGTTTGGCTGGTTTTTCCGCTGGTTCAACCCGGCGTTTGAAGCATTTGCCAATGGCTACCAGGCCATCGTCGAGAAAATCCTGCGCCAGAAGCTATTCACCATGGTGCTGTATGCCGGCATTCTGGCCTTGCTGGCTTTCCTGTTCCTGCGCTTACCCAGCTCCTTCCTGCCGACAGAAGACCAGGGCATCCTGATGGCGCAGATTCAATTGCCGGTCGGTGCCACCGATAGCAGGATGCAGCGTGTACTGCGACAAATCGAGCATTACCTGGATGGTCAGGAAGCAGTCATTGATGAATATTTAACTATTGCCGGCCTCGGCCAGGGCGGTGGCGGCAGCCAAAACACCGGCCGTGCCTTTATCCGCCTCAAAGACTGGTCACTGCGTGGCGAAGGCCAGGACGCCGCGTCACTCGCAGATAAGATGACCAAAGCCTTGTCCAAGATCCGTGATGCCAAGCTGTTTGTGAACCAGCCAGCGCCCGTACGCGGCCTGGGCCAGGGCTCCGGCTTTACACTCGAGCTCAAGGATGTCGGCGGCCTCGGGCACCAGGCACTGATGGAGGCCAGAAACCAATTTGTGCAACTGGCCGCAGACAATCCCAAACTGAACCGGGTACGGCCAAGTGGCCTGGATGATACGCCAATGTTCAGGCTCAATATTGATGACCAGAAAACCGGCATTTATAATCTGACCACCGCCAATATCAACTCCACACTGTCTATCGCCATGGGCGGCACCTATGTCAACGATTTTATTAACAAGGGCCGCGTCAAAAAAGTCTATTTGCAGGGGGATGCGCCTTACCGCATGCAGCCTGAAGACATTGATCGCTGGTATGTACGCAATAGCACCAACGACATGGTGCCGTTCTCTGCCTTTTCCAATACCCGTTGGGTATCGGGCTCGCCCTTGCTCGAACGCTATAACGGTATTTCTTCCGTGGAAATCGTCGGCGAAGCAGCCAAAGGCACCAGCACCGGCGAAGCCATGCGTATTGCTGAAGGCATTATCAAGCAACTACCGGCAGGCATCGGCTATGAGTGGAGTGCGCAGTCCTACCAGGAAAGACTGTCAGGCTCACAGGCGCCCCTTTTGTATGCGGTGTCTGTGGTGTTTGTGTTTTTGTGCCTGGCCGCGTTATATGAAAGCTGGGCGGTGCCTTTCTCCGTCATTATGGTCGTGCCTCTGGGGATTCTGGGCGCTGTGCTGGCAACCAGTTTGCGTGGCATGACGGCCGACGTTTACTTCCAGGTCGGCCTGTTGACGACCATCGGCCTGTCAGCGAAAAACGCCATTCTGATTGTAGAGTTCGCCAAGCATCTGCAAGAGCGTGGCCAGCCTTTACTGACTGCCACCCTGGAGGCCGTAAAACTGCGCTTGCGGCCCATCCTCATGACCTCGCTCGCCTTTGTCTTTGGTGTGCTGCCACTGGCTTTCAGTGAAGGTGCAGGTGCGGTAAGCCGCCAGGCGATTGGCACCGGCGTACTCGGCGGCATGTTGATGGCCACCTTCCTCGGCATCTTTTTTGTGCCGCTGTTTTATGTGCTGATACGTTCGCTGTTCCCTTACCAGCCTGATCCAGATGCCATCGCACATGGATAACCTTATGATGAAACCAAGCACACAGACATTACTTGGCACTGCAAAATTACCAATCAAATTACTGGCCCTAATGACGCTGTCACTTGGCCTGAGCAGTTGTATTGACCTGGCGCCGTTTTATACACGGCCAGCCTCACCGGTTCCGGCAACGCTAGGCACGGTAGAAAGCGATCCCAAAGCCTTTACTGATCTGCCGTGGCAATCCTTTATCAGTGATGAAAAGCTGCGCCAGGTGGTTGACCTCGCCTTAAAAAATAACCGCGACCTGCAGGTGGCTGCGCTGACCATAGAACGGTCACGCGCCCTCTACCAGGTGCAACGTGCCGACCTGTTTCCAACCATCGCCGCGAGCGTCACTGAAACCGCCTCCAAAGGCATGGCCAGTGCTGCCAACAATACTGCAGGCAATACCTCAGGGGCGACCACTGGCACTGCGGGCAGCAGCAATAGCAGTGGCAATATCTCGCATATTTACCGTGCAACCGTAGGCTTTAGTGCATATGAGCTGGATCTGTTCGGCCGCATACGCAACCTGAACCAGCAGGCCTTGCAAACGTTTTATGCCAATGAAGATAATCGCCACAGCACACAGATCAGCCTGATTGCCGAAGTGGCGACCGCCTGGCTAACCCTGGCGGCAGACAAAAAGCGACTCGCGATTGCCGAGCAAACCCAGCAAAGCCAGCAAGCCACTTACGATATCAACCAGAAAATGTTTGAACTGGGCGTTGCCAATGCACTGACCTTAAAGCAGCTGCAAACCAGTGTCGACAGTGCACGCGTGGCAGTGGCCACCTACAATATGCAAATCAAGCAGGACATCAACTCCCTCAACCTGCTAGCGGGCAGCATGGTGCCTGATCAGTGGTTGCCAGCAGGCAACTTGTCCAGCGTGGTCGCGACCACAGCCTTACCTGCCGGAGTCAGCTCGCAAACCTTACAGCAACGGCCGGATGTCCGTGCAGCAGAACACTTGCTGGAAGGCGCCAATGCCAATATCGGCGCATTACGCGCGGCTTTCTTCCCCACCATCAGCCTGACCACCACGGTAGGTTCAGCCAGTACCGAATTATCCGGCCTGTTTGCCAAAAATTCCGGCATCTGGACCTTTGTGCCGCAAATCAGCGTACCGCTGTTTAACGCGGGGCGTAACCGTGCCAATTTGACCTCCGCAGAGAAAAACCGCGATATTCTGCTCGCACAATACGAAAAAACCGTGCAAACTGCGTTCCGCGAAGTGGCAGACGTGTTGGTGCAGCGTGAAGGTTTGCAAGCACAACTGGACGCCCAGCAGTCACTCACCGCTGCTGCGAATGCGGCATTCCAACTGGCTGATGCCCGCTTTAAAAATGGGGTCGACAATTACCTGGTGGTACTGGATGCACAACGCACGCTTTATACTGCAGAGCAATCGCTGGTCACGTTGCAATTAAGTGACGCCGCTAGCCAGCTGACCTTGTATAAGGTCATGGGCGGCGGCTGGCATTAGTGAGTGCATGCATGAACATCATCGTTTTAAACATTAAAGATAAAGATAACCACCAAGTCGCGCACACTTCTTGCTTGGTGCCTAGTGATGAACACAGAAATATCCCCTGCCCAAACCATTACCTTGGCCAAAATCAGACATATCGAGGAGCTGGAGCGACTCGATAGCTGTATCGCATTTGTCGAAAAAATTGGCCAGTTGATCCACCTGATCCAGGCCGAACGTGGTGCTAGCTGCCTCTATATTGCCTCCAATGGGCGACGCTTTGCACCTGAGCGCGCTGACATTATTACGCAAAACCAGGCCATGGAAGCCAGTTTTAGAGAGGCGCTGCAACAGCACTTGCATAGAAACGCGCTGGCAGATGCCAAACAATTGACACTGACCTCGTGGATCTTGCTAGGCCTGGACCAACTGACTTCTTTGCGGCATCAGATCACTTTGCAAAAGATCAGCTTTGCGGACTGTATTGAATCTTTTAGCCGCTTGATCGGCAGCCTGATTGCACTGATCTTTGAGATCACCGACAGCTCGGTCAATAGCAAGATTTCCACCTGTTTGCTGACGCTTTACAACCTGATCCAGGGCAAGGAATTTGCCGGGCAAGAGCGTGCAGTGGGTGCCTATATGTTTGGTTCAGGCAGCCTGCAACTACCGCATCAGCAAAAGCTGTTTGAACTCATCGCCCAGCAAGACCGCCATTTTGATTTATTCTGCCAGTTTGGCAGTGAAGAGGTACGCCAGTCATGGCTGGCGCTGCAGGCAACCAGCTGGCACCAGCAACATCAAAAATACCGCACCAAACTGAGCGCAGCCAAAGACCAGCAGACGCTCAACCCCAGTAGCGCAGATGTCTGGTTTGAATTGTGCAGCCAGCGTTTAAGCGCTATGTGGCAGATTCAATGTCAGCTCATCCAAACCATGCATGAGTTGTTGGCCGGGCTGGCTAGCAAAGCCAAGAGCGACTTTGAGCAAACCCGGCAATATTTGGATGCCATTCAGGCAACACCAGCCGCTGCGCTCAACAGCACCTTTTTCAACCTGGCAATTCCAGTTGAGAATGCCTTGAATTTTCAGACGCATGATACGTCGCAGGCGTATCCGATGGCCTCCATGATTACACTGCTGCAACAGCAGTCGCGGCAAATTGCCGAGATGGAAAGTGAGTTGTCTGATACCAAAAAGGCGCTCGCCGAACGCAAGCTGATCGAACGTGCCAAAGGCCTGTTAATGAGCACGCGCGGGCTGAATGAAATGGAAGCGTATAAAACCATGCGCAGCATTGCCATGGAGCAAAACCGCAAGATTATTGATGTCGCTGAAAACATTCTGGCGCATCACGCACAACCGGGCTAAACGCCCGTCAAATTGGTGCATCCGCACACGTATGGTGCGGACAGCACCGCGCTGAAAAGGTTGCATAAAAATGCAACCATCCAAAAAAACCAATATAGAACAATCACTTAAAAATAACGCTTCAGCTGGCACGGCAATTGCTAATTTGGCTTGAGGCTTCAGCTAACGGCGGTTGAAAATCTCGTGTGATACCAGCCTGGGATGTAGCGTGGCTGGGCAGTAAACAAGTCGAATGACTTGTGCAGTAAAAGGACAAAGGCGTCCTGAGTGTAGACAAAAAACAGTCTGCGTTCAGGACGCCTTTTTGTTTTTTAACTTTCCCAATTGATTGATGATTAAGGAGCAGCAATGAGCAGTTCTGACAAAAATAATGTGACACCCACTTCAACGGTCACCGAAGTATCCACCACCGAGCAAGTAGACCAGCAGCGCCGTCACTTTTTCATGAACACCTTGGCAGGTGCATTTGGCGCGGCTGCCATGATGAACATGGTGCCCTCTGCGATTCGCAGCCAGGCTTGGGCAGCAGGCTCAGATGCCCCTGAAATCACTGAGGTGAAAGTGGGCTTTATCCCGCTGACGGACTGTGCGCCGATTATTGTCGCCTCACAAATGGGCTTCGATAAAAAATACGGTATCAAAATCGTGCCTTCTAAAGAAGCTTCGTGGGCAGGCGTACGTGACAAGCTAGCCAATGGTGAGCTGCATGCTGCCCATGTACTGTATGGCCTGATTTACGGTGTGCAACTAGGCATTGGTGGCCAGCAAAAAGACATGAATATTCTGATGGCGCTGAACAACAATGGTCAGGGCATCACACTATCCAACCAACTCAAAGAAAAAGGCGTGACCAGCGGCGCGACACTGAAACGCCTGCTGGATAATGAAAACCGCGACTTTACCTTTGCCCAGACTTTCCCGACCGGCACCCACGCCATGTGGTTGTACTACTGGCTGGCCAGTTACGGCATCAACCCGATGCAGGACGTAAAAACCATTGTGGTACCACCGCCACAAATGGTGGCCAATATGCGCATCGGCAATATGGATGGCTACTGTGTAGGTGAACCATGGAACGCACGTGCCATTTACGACAAGGTAGGCTTCTCTGTTGCCACTTCGCAAGATATCTGGACCGATCATCCGGAAAAAGTACTGGGCACCACCGCTGAGTTTGTGGCTAAAAATCCAAATACCGCACTGGCACTGACCAAAGCGATTCTGGAAGCTTGCCGCTATATCGATGCGACTAAAAACCGCCAAGAAGTGGCCAAACTAATCGCGGGCAAAGCCTACGTCAACGCGCCTGAGGAAGTCATTGAAGGTCGCTTCCTCGGCCACTACGACAATGGTATCGGCAAAAAATGGGAAGACCCGAACTACATGAAGTTCTTCAATGACGGCAAGGTCAACTTCCCTTACCTGTCTGATGGCATGTGGTTCCTCACACAGCACAAACGCTGGGGCTTGTTGAAGTCTGACCCTGACTACCTGGGTATCGCGAAAAAGGTCAACCGTATCGACATTTATACCGAAGCAGCCAAATCACTGGGCATTGCGGTGCCAGATGCCATGCGTAGCAGCAAGCTGATCGATGGCGTGGTCTGGGATGGCAAGGACCCGAAAGCCTATGCCAGCAGCTTCAAGGTGAAAGCCTAATCTTTAAAGGAGAATCACCATGAATGTCGTCAGCTTGAAGAAAGAAAACATCATGCAAAAAAGCGAGGAAGCTGTCACCACAGCACCTGCGCAACCAGTTGTTGCTGTGGTTACCCCTCTCTCAACCACAGCGGCAAAAGCCACCGCGCCCAAGCGCGGGGCATGGGTGGCAACGGCTAAACGAGGATTTGAATGGCTGTTGCCGCCTGTGATTGGCTTGATGGTATTCGCCGCCATCTGGGCCACGGTAGCTGCCCTGACACAAGGCTTGCCAGGCCCGGTCAAGACCTGGCAATCGGCTGTCGAGCTGTTCAGCGACCCGTTTTATATCAACAACCCAAATGACATGGGCATAGGCTGGAACATTCTGAGCTCACTGCAACGTGTGGCGACGGGTTTTGGCCTGGCAGCGATTGTCGGTATCCCGATGGGCTTTGTGATTGGCCGCTATGCCTTTATGTCCAGAATGGCAGCACCGATTATCAGCCTGCTCAAACCGGTGTCACCGCTGGCCTGGCTGCCCATTGGCCTGCTGGTATTCAAGGCGGCCAACCCGGCTGCGATCTGGGTGATCTTCATCACCGCCGTGTGGCCAATGATTATCAACACCGCCGTCGGCGTGAGCAAAGTGCCGCAAGACTATATGAATGTGGCCAAAGTGCTCAACCTGTCCGAATGGAAAGTCGTGACCAAAATTCTGCTGCCTTATGTCATGCCTTACATGATGACCGGTGTCCGCCTGTCGATTGGCGCAGCCTGGCTGGTGATTGTGGCGGCAGAAATGTTGACTGGCGGCATGGGCATCGGCTTCTGGGTGTGGGATGAGTGGAACAACCTCAATGTAGAGCACATCATCATCGCCATTTTTATTGTCGGCATTGTCGGTTTGTTACTCGAACAGTTGCTGGTGCTGGTGGCAAAACGCTACAGCTACGAATAACCCGCAGGAAAAGGATTCTTATTATGACGACCAATGTAATGCAAGACCGTTATGTCCTGATTGAAAACGTCAACATGACGTTTCACACCAAAAAAGGCAGTTTTCAGGCGCTGAAAGATATCAACCTGAATATCCGTGAAGGCGAGTTTATTTCCATCATCGGCCACTCTGGCTGTGGCAAGTCTACGGTACTCAACCTGATTGCCGGGTTGCTGCAACCCAGTGAAGGCTACCTGTTTTGTGCCGGCCGTGAAATCTCCAAGCCTGGCCCTGAGCGTGCCGTGGTGTTTCAAAACCACTCTCTGCTGCCATGGCTGACCTGTTTTGAGAATGTCTACCTGGCTGTAGAACGCGTATTTGGCGATAAAGAAGGTCCGGCACAACTGGCAGAGCGCACCCGCGCAGCACTGGAGCTGGTGGGTTTAAGCCACGCCATTGAAAAACGCCCGAACGAAATTTCCGGTGGCATGAAGCAACGCGTCGGTATTGCGCGCGCACTGGCCATGGAGCCTAAGGTATTACTGCTGGACGAGCCATTCGGCGCGCTGGACGCCCTCACCCGTGCTGGTTTGCAAGATGAGCTGATGGGCATTATGGCGCGTTCCGGTTGCACTGCCGTGATGGTCACGCACGATGTAGACGAAGCCGTGTTGCTGTCAGACCGCATCGTCATGATGACCAACGGCCCGGCAGCGACCATAGGCGAAATCCTGGACGTCGATTTGCCTCGTCCGCGTAAACGTCTGGAGCTGGTAGAAGACCCGGCGTATACGCATCTGCGCAGCGAAGTATTGAAGTTTTTGTATGAGCGCCACGCTAAAAAGGCAGCATAGATATAAGTAGTGCTGACGGGCGGTCACCCGCCAGCACTGCATACCTCATCGAAGTATGGTTACCCCACATAGAAAAAGGAGCAACACATGAACGCTAACTCACACCCACGCTTACGTCAAGTTTCAGTCGCGCTATTGCTGGCGGCTTTTAGCATGCAGGCGATGGCTGAAGAAGAGATCATCCCTGAATACACTTTTATGGATGCCATTAAAACCGGCAAAAATATGACCAGCTTTAGACTGCGTTATGAGAATGTAGACCAGGATGGCTTGCAACCGCCAACCTTGCCGAATGGCACGGCTAACCCAACCGCAACGAAAGAACTAAAAGATGCTAATGCCCTGACCTTGCGCAGCCTGATTGGCTGGCAAACTGCGCCCTACCATAACTTTAGCTTTGCTGCCCAGTTGATCAATGTATCCAAATTGGCTGATAACTTTAACGATAGCACCAACAGCACGCTGACAAATAGTGTTTCCAACCAGGCTCGTAATATCGAATACGCAAAGGTAGTGGACCCTGACTACACCGGCCTCAACCAGTTATTTGTCGAATGGACCGGCATTAAAAACACCCGCGTACGTGCGGGCCGCCAGCAAGTGAACTTGGATAACGTGCGTTTTATTGGTGACATTGCTTTCCGCCAGGTCATGCAAGTGTTTGATGGCGTATCGGTGTTCAACAAAACCATTCCTGATACCGAAATTTTTGTTGCCCACTTTGAAAGCCTGGAGCAAATCACAGCCAAGCACCGTTCAGATGGCGCACTGGATATCGTGAATGCACGTTACCGTATTTCACCCACTGAGTTTCTGGTCGGCTATGCTTATCTGGATGGTTTCCAGGATTTAGGCATGGGCCGTGCCTGGTTCGGTAACGGCACCACAGGCGCAGCGATTGCTGCAGGCAAAGGTGGCGCAGCTAACCAGACAGCCGATCAAGGCAACAAAATTATTGGCGTACGTCTGGACGGCACCCATCCGTTCACACCTAACTACCGTGCGCACTACACTGCCGAATACGCCAAACAATCCGACTACAGCAATGGCGACACCCGTATTGATGCGCACTACTACAAACTGGGTGGCGGCTTTGGTATCGATAACTTCAATATGCGACTTGATCAGGAGCTGCTGTCCAGCAATAACGGCAAGTATGCCTTCCAGACGCCATTGGGCACCAACCACCTGTTTCAGGGCTGGGTAGACAAATTCTTGGCAACACCGCTTGAAGGCATTAAAGATACCTTTGTTACCGCGACTTACCGCTATGGCGATTTCTTGTTCTTTGCCGACTATCACCTGATTGATTCAGATGAAGACTTCCATACTGTCGGTGGTGGCACCAGCAGCAAAGGTTCGCGTTACGGTAAAGAGTGGAATGCTGCCGTGACCTGGAATGTGGATAAAAACTGGATGACCAAACTGGAGTACGGCCGTTTTACTGAAGGTGACCGTTATGCCCTCACCGCCAACGTCCCAGATAGCGTCGCGGGTAACCGTGGCCGTGTTCGCGACACCGAAAAATTATGGCTGACTGCCATGTATACGTTTTAACTCTATAAGGAATTGCCTATGACTTCAGCCGCAAAAGTTTATTTAGTCGGCGCCGGACCCGGCGACCCAGACCTCATTACGCTCAAAGCCGTCAAGGCTTTGCAGCAAGCTGAGGTGGTGCTGGTCGATGACCTGGTCAATCCGGCCCTGCTCGCGCATTGCCCGCAGGCACGCATCGTGCCAGTAGGCAAACGCGGCGGCTGCAAGTCTACACCGCAGCACTTTATTAACCGCATGCTGGTCGCCCTGGCCGAGCAAGGACAAGTGGTCGTTCGCCTGAAAGGCGGCGACCCGTTTGTGTTTGGGCGTGGCGGCGAAGAAATGCTGGCATTGCGTGCAGCGAATATTCCTTACGAAATTATCCCAGGCATGACCAGTGGCCTGGGCGCTTGTGCCAGCATGGAAGTACCGGTGACGCACCGTGGTTTCAACCACGGCGTGACCCTGATCACCGGCCATACCCAGGACGGCGAACCGCTGCCCTGGCAAGCGCTGGTAGAAACCAATACCACACTGGTGATTTATATGGGCATGCAGCACTTGCCTGAAATCACCCGTGGCTTAATCAATGCCGGCATGTCCGCCGATATGCCTTGCATGGTGGTAGAGAACGGCACCCGTCATCACCAACGGGCAGTGACTTCGTCATTACAGGCCATTCCCTACCTGGCCCATACCGAAGGCCTGAAAAGCCCGGCGATTATTGTCGTCGGCGAAGTAGTGAAATTAGCAAGAAACAGCCAGCAAGAACAAGACTGGCAAGAAAACGTGCAAACCTGGCTCAGCGTAGCCAATGCAGCATAACTATAAAAGGAGCGATGTTGATGATAAAACAGAAACTGGTGGTCGTTGGTAACGGCATGGCCGGCATGCGGGCAGTGGAAGAACTGCTCAAAATTGCGCCAGACATGTATGACATTACGGTGTTTGGCGATGAGCCCTACCCTAACTATAACCGCATCATGCTGTCGCCGGTGCTGGCCAATGAGCAGACCATTGATGACATTATCCTGAATACACGCGAGTGGTATGCGGAAAATGATATTGCTTTGCACACCAGCGCCCGTATCAACAAGATTGACCGTAAAGCGCGTACGGTCACTGCCGACAATGGCACCACGGTGGCCTATGACCGTTTATTGCTGGCGACAGGCTCCAAGCCATTCATTTTGCCGATTCCTGGCGCGGATCTCGACGGTGTGCTGGGCTACCGCGATATCAAAGACACCAATGATATGATTGCCGCGGCCAAGACGCACAAGCATGCCGTGGTGATCGGTGGTGGCTTGCTGGGACTGGAAGCAGCGAACGGCCTGAAAGTGCAAGGCATGGACGTCACCGTGGTACATAAAAACGAGTGGTTGCTCGAACGTCAGCTGGACAAAGTTTCCGGCAAGATGCTGCAAAAATCGCTAGAAGCGCGCGGCCTCAACTTTTTACTGCAAAAAAATACTGAGCAACTGATAGGCAAAGATGGCCGCGTCGTTGCGGTACGCTTTACAGACGGCCAGGAAATCCCGGCTGATTTGGTGGTGATGGCGGTAGGTATCCGCCCCAACTATGCCCTGGCGGAATCGGCAGGTATCCATTGCAACCGCGGTATTGTCGTTAATGACACCATGCAAACCTATGACCCACGCGTCTATGCAGTGGGTGAATGTGTGAGCCACCGTGGCATTGCCTACGGCCTGGTGGCGCCTTTATTTGAAATGGCCAAAGTGTGCGCCACACATTTGGCCAACTTCGGCATCGGTCTATACAAAGGCTCGGTCACTTCGACAAAACTGAAAGTGACCGGCATTGATTTGTTTTCGGCCGGTGATTTCATGGGCAGTGACGATGCCGAAGAAATTTTGCTGCACGACGCGGTCGGCGGGGTTTACAAAAAACTCGTGATCAAAGATGACACAATCATCGGTGCCGTGCTGTATGGCGATACGACGGATGGGGCCTGGTATTTCCAGCTGCTGCGCGACAGGAAGCCGATACACGAAATTCGTGATCACCTCATGTTCGGGCAGGACAGTCTGGGCAATACCGGCCACCAGGGTCAGGACAAAGTCTCCACCATGACCAACGAAATGGAAGTGTGTGGTTGCAACGGTGTCTGCAAAGGCACCATCGTCAAGGCGATCCAGGAAAAAGGCCTGTTCACCATAGACGATGTGAAGAAACAAACCAAAGCCGGTTCCAGCTGCGGTAGTTGTACCGGTCTGGTCGAACAGATTCTGGCTTCTACGCTGGGCGGTGGCTATGCGCCGCCTTCTACAAGCAAAGCGGTATGCGGATGTACTGACTTTAACCACGAAGAAGTGCGTGATGAAATCCGCAAACATAAATACCTGAGCATCCCGAGTGCCATGAAAGGCATGGGCTGGAAAACCCCTAACGGTTGTGCGACTTGCCGTCCGGCAATGAACTACTACCTGATTTCCACCTGGCCGCATGAAGCCAAGGATGATCCGCAATCTCGTTTCATCAATGAGCGCGTACACGCCAATATCCAGAAAGATGGCACTTACTCGGTGATTCCGCGTATGTATGGCGGCGTGACGTCATCAGACCAGTTACGCAAAATTGCCGATGTCGCTGACAAGTACAAGGTGCCGATGGTGAAGGTCACCGGCGGCCAGCGTATTGACTTGCTCGGCGTGAAAAAAGAAGACCTGACCAATATGTGGGCCGATCTGGATATGCCATCCGGTTACGCTTATGGCAAGTCTATCCGCACGGTGAAAACCTGCGTCGGTTCCGAGTTCTGCCGGTTTGGTACGCAAAACTCTACCCAGCTCGGCATTGATATCGAAAAAGCCTTTGACCATATGTGGGCGCCGCACAAGGTGAAATTCGCCGTGTCTGGTTGTCCGCGTAACTGCGCCGAATCAGGTATCAAGGATGTCGGCGTCATTGGCGTCGACTCCGGCTGGGAAATTTATGTCGGCGGTAACGGCGGCATTAAAACCGAAGTGGCGCATTTCTTGTGCAAGGTCAAAACTGCCGAAGAGGTCATTGAGTACTCGGGAGCGTTTATCCAGATCTACCGCGAAGAAGCGCGTTATCTGGATCGTACCGTGCACTGGATTGAGCGCGTCGGCCTCGACTATGTCAAAAAACGCATCCTGGAAGATGCCGAAGGCCGCACTGCTGCCTACGAGCGCTTGCTGTATGCATTACAAGGGTCCGTCGACCCGTGGGCAGAGCGCGTCAACAAGCGTGATGAACACAAAGAATTCGATACGATTACTGTTTAATTAATATGTGGCGTGCGACAATCGTTAACACACGCCCGGGAGAAACAACATGCAAAAAAGCTTTTGGGAAGTCGGCCATAAACCGACATTATTTTCAGCCTTCTTTTATTTTGACCTGAGCTTTATGGTCTGGGTCATGCTGGGGCCATTGGCGGTGCAAATCGCTGCTGACCTGCAGTTAAACCCGGCACAAAAAGGCCTGATGGTGGCCACACCAGTACTCACCGGCGCTATCCTGCGCATCGTCATGGGCGTATTAGTTGATCAGCTCAAGCCGAAAAAAGCTGGCCTGATTGGCCAGGTGATTGTGATCGCGGCCCTGCTCACCGCCTGGTTGCATGGCATTCACACTTATCAGCAAGCCTTGCTGCTAGGCATGTTCCTCGGCTTTGCCGGGGCCGCCTTTGCCGTGGCCTTGCCATTGGCCTCACGCTGGTATCCGCCAGAGCACCAGGGCACGGCCCTGGGCATTGCCGGTGCCGGTAACTCAGGCACGGCTTTGGCCGCTTTATTTGCGCCTGGCCTCGCCGTGGCATTTGGCTGGAGCAATGTATTTGGCCTGGCACTGATTCCACTACTGCTCGCGCTGGTCGTGTATTCCGTGTTTGCTAAAGATGCACCAGATGCGCCTGCGGCCAAGTCATTGTCACAATACCTGGCGGTGTTAAAAGACAAAGATGCCTGGTGGTTTATGTTTTTCTACAGCGTGACCTTTGGCGGTTTTGTTGGTATGGCTTCTTCACTGACCATTTACTTCCATGACCAGTATGGCCTGGACCCTGTGCACGCCGGTTACTTTACTGCGGCTTGTGTGTTTGCTGGTTCGCTGGTACGCCCATTCGGCGGTTTGCTGGCTGACCGTATCGGTGGCATCCGTTCCTTGAGCACCATGTATGTGTTGGCTGCCATTTTCCTGTTCATTTTAAGCTTTGGCATGCAAACACAAGCGGCTGGCCTGGCGGCAGTGGTGTTGGCCATGGCATCCCTGGGCATGGGCAACGGCGCCGTGTTTCAACTGGTGCCACAGCGTTTCCGTAAGGAAATCGGCGTGATGACTGGTCTGGTTGGCATGGCTGGCGGGGTGGGTGGTTTTTACCTGGCGTCCAGCCTGGGGTATTCTAAACAGATCACTGGCAGCTACCAGATTGGCCTGACCATTTTTGCAGGCCTGGCGATTGTGGCACTGGTTGGACTCTCTAGCGTGAAAAACCGCTGGCGTACGACCTGGGGTGCCGCCACCGTCACCAGTGCAAAAATTTAAACGTATTTGCGCAACCATCCACGGATACCAAGATGAAATTGAACTTCAGTGTAGGCGAAAGCAGTGTCACCGGGCCCAGACCTCGTAATGAGGACTATATTGGCCTGGTCACCCCTGCCGACGCCCAACTGGGGATCAAAGGCGCCTTGCTGGCCGTGGCGGATGGCATCAGTGGTGGCGCCGGTGGCGCTGAAGCGGCTGAAATGACGGTGCGCACACTGTCGGCTGACTACTATGCCACGCCTGACACCTGGACCATACAGCATGCACTGGACAAGGTGATTCAGGCCGCCAATCGCTGGGTGCTGTCACAGGCGCGCAAGCATAGCCAGATGGCAGGCATGGCAACGACCTTATCGTTACTGGTATTGCGCGGGCAACGCTATGTGCTGGCGCATGTCGGTGATACACGTATCTACCGCTTGCGAGAGCAATCGCTGCAATGCCTGACCACTGACCATGTCTGGGACAGACCAGACATGCGCCACGTGCTCAAGCGTGCAGTGGGGCTGGATGATCAGCTCAGCGTCGATTACGCCGAAGGCTTGCTGCAAACCGGTGATGTCTATGCCATTGTCAGTGATGGCGTGTGGGCCGCCCTCGGCGATGCCGATATACACAAAGTGTTGATGCTGTATCACACACCACAACTGATGGCAGAACACCTGACCAGCCAGGCGCTGGAACAAGGCGGGCAGGACAATGCTTCTGCCGTGGTGGTGCGCATTGACCAGGTCGGCCAGGATCACCTGACCGATATGCTGGCCGATGCCCTGAGCCTGCCCGTGCCGCGCAAGTTGGCGATTGGCGACCAGCTGAATGGCTTTACCATCACGCAAATCATCCATGATTCGCGCGTCAGCCTGCTGTACCAGGTCAAAAATGCGGCAGGCCAACTGTTTGTGCTAAAAACACTGCAACCAGCCAGGGCAGACGATAAAACCAGCTGTGAAGCCCTGCTCAACGAAGAATGGCTGGCCAAACGCGTAGTATCACAATGCGTGCCGCAAATCCTGCCACTGACACGCGAACAACGCAGTGCGCTGTATTACGTCATGACCTGGCATGAAGGCGCGACACTGCAGCAACGCCTTGAGGCCGGGCACCACTTCACCATGAATGGCGTTGCCAATATCGGCCAGGATTTATTACGCGGCCTGAGCATGCTGCACCGTTTGAATATCGTGCACCGCGATATCAAACCAGCCAATATTCATATTGGTAGTGACAAGCGCCTGCGCATCCTCGACCTGGGGGTGGCACTGAGCAGCACGTTACCAATGCCCGAGCAAATGGAGAATCCCGGCACACCAAGTTTTATGTCGCCTGAACTGTTTGATGGCAAAGTCGCTGACCGCCAGGCAGATATTTATGCCGCTGGTGTCACGTTGTATCACTTGCTGACCCGCAAATATCCTTATGGCGAGATCGAGCCATTCCAGTCACCACGTTTTGGCGAGCCTATCCGCCCTAGCCGCTACCGCCCGGAGATCCCGGCCTGGCTGGAAAACATTATTCTCAAGGCTATTGCCAGAAAACCGGCTGACCGCTTTGAGACGGCGGAAGAAATGCTACTGGCGCTGGAACATGGCGAACTGAAACCGATTGTCATCCCGCGCACGCCGCTGATCGCCCGTGCACGCCTGGTCAAATGGCAATGGCTGGCCGTGATTTCACTGTGTATTAACCTGTTATTGATTTATTTGTTACTGGTCTCTTAAGCTTTTGCGCTGTGAAAACCAGACTCCAATTGGAAAAGAGGAAATAATGAGTTGGACAAAAATTTGCCCGGTTAACGACATTCCTGCCCTGGGTGCACGCGTTGTGCGCCATGGCGAAGTGGATATTGGTGTGTTCCGCACTGAAGATGACCGCGTGTTTGCGCTGAATAACAGCTGCCCACACAAGGGCGGCCCGTTGTCGCAAGGCATCGTCTATGGTGACAAAGTCGCCTGCCCATTACATAGCTGGAAAATCAGCCTGGTCGATGGCAAGGCAGAAGAGCCTGATGTCGGCCACACCGCCTGCTATGCAGTGAAAGTAGAAGACGGCGACGTCTATCTGCAATTGAGTAAGTAGTTTTTAGTAGCACAGGCAATTTATGACGCAACAGCAACAACTCCAGAACACACACAGCACGTTGACCGCGGAGCCAGTACAGTTTTATCCGCAACGGCGTGAAACACGCAGCACTTGCTGCTATTGCGGGGTGGGTTGTGGCGTCATTATTACCACGGAAGGCAAACAGATTGTCGACGTCAAAGGCGACCCCGAGCATCCGGCCAACTTTGGCCGCTTGTGTACCAAAGGCTCCACGCTACACCTGACGACCAAACTGGATGCACGTGCCTTGTATCCGGAAATGCGTTTGTCTCGCGATGACGCCAGAGAAAAAGTAAGCTGGGATAGCGCACTTGATCACGTGGTCGACCGCTTTGCTGACATCATACAAACGCACGGCCCGGATGCGGTGGCGTTTTATATCTCCGGCCAGTTACTCACCGAAGATTATTATGTGTTCAACAAGCTGGCCAAAGGCCTGATAGGCACTAACAACGTCGATACCAACTCGCGCCTGTGTATGAGTTCAGCCGTCGCCGGTTACAAAGTCACGCTGGGCGCCGATGCGCCACCAGCCTGTTATGAAGATATCGACCATACACAGTGCCTGTTTATTGCTGGCTCCAACACGGCGTTTGCGCACCCGATTGTGTTCCGCCGCATTGAAGATGCCAAGGCGAATAACCCGGACATGAAAATTGTCGTGGTGGACCCACGCCGCACCGATACTGCCCAACTGGCAGACTTGCACCTGGCGATTTTGCCCGGCACCGACGTTGCATTATTCAACGGCCTGCTGCATGTCATGCTGTGGGAAGGCTTGCTGGATATGCAATATATCCGCGACCATACCGAAGGTTTTGAAGCGCTGAAGGAAACCGTACGCGAATACACGCCAAAAATGGTGGCAGATATTTGCGGCATCAGCGAAAAAGATATTATCCAGGCCGCCAAATGGTTTGGCGCTGGCCCTACCCTGTCCATGTACTGCATGGGGCTCAACCAGTCCATCCACGGTACAGAAAAAAATGCCGCCCTGATTAACCTGCACCTGGCCACTGGCCAGATCGGCAAACCAGGCGCTGGCCCGTTCTCACTTACCGGCCAGCCCAATGCCATGGGTGGCCGCGAAGTGGGCGGCATGGCTAATTTATTGTCTGGTCACCGTGATCTGGGCAATGCCGAACATCGTGCAGAAGTTGCCCGTTTATGGGGCGTGCCTGAGGTGCCAGCGACCCCGGGCAAAACTGCCGTAGAGATGTTCGACGCGGTGAAAAATGGTGAAATCAAAGCAATCTGGATTGCCTGCACCAACCCGGCCCACTCCATGCCAGATTTGAATAATGTGCTGGCTGCACTGCAAAACGCCGAGCTGGTGGTATTGCAAGATGCATTTAACAACACCGACAGCAACCAGTACGCCGATGTGTTTTTACCTGCCACCACCTGGGGTGAAAAAGAAGGCACCGTGACCAACTCCGAGCGCCGCATTACGCGTGTGCGCCCTGCTGCACCCAAACCGGGCGAAGCGCGGCATGACTGGGAAGCTGTGGTCGACTTTGCCCAGCGTCTAGAGCAAAAGCTAGGCAAAACCCAGGCGCTGTTTAACTACCCGGATACCGAAACCATTTTTAACGAGCACCGTGAAAGCACACGTGGCCGTGACCTCGACATTACCGGCCTGAGCTACAGCATCCTGGAAACGCAAGGTCCGCAACAATGGCCGTTTAAATCTGGCGCCACCCAGGGCGAAGCGCGTTTATATACCGACGGCGTATTCCAGAAACCTGACGGTAAGGCGCATTTTATGAGTGCCGTCTACAAAGGCACCGCAGACAAGCCGGATGCGCGCCATCCTTTCCATCTGTTGACTGGCCGCCTGCGTGACCAGTGGCATGGCATGAGCCGCACCGGCATCGTGCCGCAACTGTTTAACCATGAAGAGCAGCCTGTGATCTGGATGCATGCAGACGATATGCAGCGCCGCGCATTCAAGCATGGCGATATCGTTAAAGTCAGCAACAAGCGTGGCAGCCTGGTGGTACGTGTGCAGGCTTCTGACGAAGTGCAACCGGCGCAGATTTTTATGCCCATGCACTGGAGCAGCCAGTTTATGCACGGTCTGGGCGTCAATGCGTTGATGCCGCCCGCTGTTGATAAATTTTCCAAGCAGCCAGAGCTCAAGCACACTGCAGTCAAAATTGAGAAGCTGGACCTGCCCTGGCAAATGGTGGTGATGCGCAATTGCGACGATGCGCAGCTCATCAGCAAAGTACGCAAGCTGCTGAAGTCGTTTGACTACGCCAGTTGCGGTCTATATGGCCGCGATGCCGGTATGGTCATGTTGCGCGCCTCACACCATGCCGCGCCAGACGCGGCACTGATTGCCCAACTGGACACCCTGCTGGATATGGCAGAAGATGCGCCCATGCTGACTTATAACGATGCCAAACGTGGCATTAGCAAACATATATTAGTGCAGCATAACCAGGTCACTGGCGTGCGACTGATTGGGGAAACACTGGCCGCGGATTGGCTGCGTGAAGTCATGAGCCAGGGCACCCTGACAGACGAACTGCGACGCTGGGCCCTGGCGCCACTCAGTGCACCGCCTGCCGGCCAGCATAGCCGCGGCAAAATCATCTGCAACTGCCTGGATGTATCGGAAAACGAAATCATGGAAACGCTGGAAATGGGTGCAGATCTGCCCACCTTGCAGAATAAACTCAAATGCGGGACCAGTTGTGGTTCATGCGTGCCGGAGCTTAAACGCCTGGTTAAATTGCATGGCAAAGTACACGCCTGATAAGGAAACGATGTCATCACACAGTCGAAATTGATCTAGATCGCCCCTTGAGATCGATTCTGGTGCAATCCCCCTGATATGCATCATTATCGTGCATCATACTTATTTCACCCCACTGCCTTGATCTCTACTGAATGCATAAAACGCACACCAGGAAAGATATAAACCGCTATATAACAATCACTTAAAGCATTTCAATCGCTTGCAGTGACACCTCCCCTGCCTCTTGGCATGCCAATTGCTTATTTGGCAATAAATCTCGTTTATTAACGATGAGTATTTGCAATAAGGGCATTTTCTCAGTCAGGAAATCCCTTTATGGACAACGGCGTCCATAGCTTATTTAAATGCTGCCAAAGGTGGTCGCTAGATAAGCTGTGGGCGCCTTTTTTCGTTTTTAAGTTTAGTAAATCGCAACGCATGCCTATGGAAAAACAACTGCCATCGTCATGCTTGCATCTGATGGGGAACACACGATGAATCAACTTACCCGCGTAGTAGTTGTCGGCAACGGCATGGTGGGACATTATTTTATGCAGGAACTGGTGAAACGCCACCCGGATCTGGCAGCCGCCAACCTGCAAGTCACCGTATTAGGCGAAGAACCACGCCCGGCTTATGATCGTGTGCACCTGTCCAGTTTTTTCTCGGGCAGCACCGCTGAAGATTTATCATTAGTCGAACCTGGCTTTTATGACCGCCCAGGCCTGGAACTGCGCCTGAACGCGCGCGTCAGCCAGATTGACCGCCACCAGCATACCATCACGCTAAGCGATAACACGGTCCTGTCATATGACAAGCTGGTATTGGCAACTGGCTCTTTCCCATTCGTGCCGTCTGTCGCTGGCCGTGATCGCGAAAACTGCTTTGTTTACCGCACCATTGAAGACCTGGAGGCCATGACGGCCGCAGGTAAATCCGCCAAGAGTGGCGTAGTGGTCGGCGGCGGCCTGCTCGGCCTGGAATGCGCCAAAGCTTTGCGCGACATGGGCCTGGACACCCACGTAGTGGAATTCGCGCCGCGCCTGATGGCAGTGCAAGTGGACGAGGCTGGCGGCAAAGTGCTGCGCAGCAAGATTGAAGAACTCGGTGTGCACGTACATACCAGCCGCAATACCACCGCGATCGTGGATGGTGCGACAGCGCGTCATCGCATGGTGTTCTTTGATGAAACCTGGCTGGAAACCGACATGATCGTCTTTTCCGCCGGTATCCGTCCGCGCGACGAACTGGCACGCGACTCCGGGCTGGCCATAGGTGCGCGTGGCGGTATCGCCATCGACGACTTCTCCCGCTCCAGCGACCACGATATTTACGCGATCGGCGAATGTGCCAGCTGGAACGATGAAATGTACGGCCTGGTGGCACCAGGCTACGACATGGCCCGCACGGCTTGCGCACATTTGTCAGGTGAAACGACATCCACCTTCCAGGGCGCGGACATGAGCACCAAACTCAAGCTGATGGGCGTCGATGTGGCCAGCGTCGGTGATGCGCATGGCAAAACGCATGGTTGCCGCAGCTACCAGTACACCGATGAAGTGCGCAATATCTACAAAAAAATTGTCGTCAGCGAAGATGGTAAAAAACTGCTGGGGGCGGTGCTGATTGGCAATGCCGATGAATACGGCACGCTGCAACAGATGACGGTCAATGCCATGGCTTTGCCGGAAAACCCGGAATTCCTGATTTTGCCTGCCAGTGATGGCAAAGAAAAACCTGGCCTGGGCGTAGATGCGCTGCCAGACAGCGCGGTGCTGTGCTCTTGCAACAACGTCAGCAAAGGCGCCATCGGTGAAGCCGTGGCCGCGGGTGCTTGCAGCATAGGCGAAATCAAGTCTTGCACCAAAGCGGGCACTGCTTGCGGCGGTTGCGTGCCTTTGGTGACACAAGTGATGAAAGCGCAGATGGTCAAGCTGGGCATGACTGTCAACAATCACCTGTGCGAACACTTCCCCTACTCACGCCAAGAGTTGTACCACCTGGTGCGCGTGGAGCAAATCAAAACCTTCGGCGAACTGTTGCACAAGCATGGTAAAGGCATGGGTTGTGATATCTGCAAACCGACCGCGGCCAGCATCCTCGCCTCTTGCTGGAACGATTTTATCCTGAAGAAAGACCTGGCTTCGCTGCAAGATTCGAACGACTACTTCCTGGGCAATATCCAGAAAGATGGCAGCTACTCCGTCGTGCCACGTATGCCGGGCGGTGAAGTCACCCCTGATGGCCTGATCGCCATCGGCCAGATTGCCAAAAAATACAACTTGTATACCAAGGTCACCGGCGGTGCCCGTGTCGATATGTTCGGCGCCCGCGTCGAACAATTACCGAATATCTGGGAAGAGTTGATCGCTGCTGGTTTCGAGTCCGGTCATGCTTATGGTAAATCATTACGTACCGTGAAAAGTTGCGTTGGCTCGACCTGGTGCCGTTATGGCGTGGACGACAGCGTCGGCCTGGCCGTACAACTGGAGAACCGCTACAAAGGCCTGCGCGCACCGCACAAAATCAAGTTCGGTGTTTCGGGTTGTACGCGTGAGTGCGCCGAAGCCCAAGGCAAAGATGTGGGTTTAATCGCCACAGAAAATGGCTGGAACCTGTATGTATGCGGTAACGGTGGCATGAAGCCACGTCACGCTGAACTGATCGCCAGCGACCTCAGTAAAGAAGAAGCCATCCGCATGATAGACCGCTTCCTGATGTTCTATATCCGCACTGCTGATCGCCTGCAACGCACCAGCACCTGGCGCGACAACCTGGAAGGTGGCCTGGACTACCTCAGAGACGTGGTGATCAATGACTCCTTGGGCCTGGGCGCCGAGCTGGAAGCGCAAATGCAACACGTGGTAGATAACTACCAGGACGAATGGAAAACCGCCGTCAACGATCCTGAAGTGCGCAAACGCTTCCGCAGTTTTGTGAACAGCGTGGCTGGCGACAACAACATTGTCTTCGTCAAGGAACGCGAGCAGATGCGCCCGGCGACGGTAGAAGAAAAGCAACAAGCGAAGGTGATTCCCATCCTCGCGACCACAGAGTAATCAACGGAGTACCCCATGAGTCAATTACAACAAGCAGCGTCATTGGATGATGCAATCAATCAAATCCCTGACAATGCAGGCGCGTGGCACCCGGTGTGTGCACTGGAAGACATCTGGCCCAATATGGGCGTATGTGCCTTGGTCGAGGGTCGACAGATCGCGATTTTCCGCCTGCAGGATAACCTGCTGTACGCCATCGACAATCACGACCCGCACAGCGACGCCAACGTGCTATCACGCGGCATCGTCGGTGACTTAGGCGGCGAGCGTGTCGTCGCCTCACCGATCTACAAACATCATTACCAGTTGCGTACCGGTGTCTGCGTCGAAGATGACAGTGTGCGCTTGAATACCTATGCGGTGGAACTGCGTGACGGCGCAGTCTGGGTGCAGGTCTAGCTTGCCTCGGGATTCGGCACGATGGTCACACAGGTAAAATCAGTCTGTCCCTATTGCGGTGTCGGTTGCGGCATTGTCATGGAGGTAGAGGAGCACGGCGAAACCCAGACCCGGCGCATCATCAAGGTCTACGGTGACAAGCAGCACCCGACCAATTTTGGCCGCCTGTGCACCAAAGGCAATACCTGCATTCAGGCCATTGCCGATTCTGGTCGGCTGGACTATGCCTATGTACGCCCGGCGCGTGGACAGGAATCCGTGCGAACAGGCATGGACGAGGCCATCAAGGAAACCGCACGCCGCCTGCGTGCCATTCTCGACGAACACGGCCCGGATGCGATTGCCTTGTATGTCTCCGGCCAGATGTCGATTGAGTCGCAATACCTCGCCAACAAACTGGTAAAGGGTTATCTCGGTAGCAACAACATTGAGTCTAACTCGCGCCTGTGTATGGCCAGCGCAGGTAGTGGCTATAAATTATCGCTGGGCGCAGATGGCCCGCCAGGCTCCTACCAGGACTTCGACCAGACGGACTTGTTCTTTGTCATTGGCGCCAATATGGCCGATTGCCACCCGATTTTATTCCTGCGCATGATGGATAGAGTCAAAGCCGGTGCCAAATTGGTCGTGGTTGATCCGCGCCGCAACACTACCGCAGATAAAGCAAATTTGTTTATGCAGATCAAGCCCGGCACTGATCTCGCTTTACTCAATGGTTTATTGCACTTGCTGGTCAAAAACGGCCACACCGATACCGCGTTTATTGCCGAATTTACCGAAGGCTGGGAGGTCATGCCCGACTTCCTCGAAGCCTATTCGCCAGAAAAAGTGGCCGAAATCACAGGCATTAATGAACACGCCATCCGCCAGGCGGCTGAGTGGATAGGTAGCAGCAAAAACTGGATCAGTTGCTGGACCATGGGCCTCAACCAAAGCACCCATGGCACCTGGAACACCAATGCCATATGTAACCTGCACCTGGCGACCGGCGCGATTTGTCGCCCAGGCAGCGGCCCGTTCTCACTGACCGGCCAACCGAATGCCATGGGTGGCCGTGAAATGGGCTATATGGGCCCAGGGCTACCAGGCCAGCGCTCAGTCTTGGTCGAGCAGGATAGACAATTCATCGAACAGCTGTGGAAAGTGCCGGAAGGCACGCTGCATACACGCCTGGGTGGCGGTACCGTCGCCATGTTTGAGCAAATGATGGCCGGCGACATCAAAGCCTGCTGGGTGATTTGTACCAACCCGGTCGCCAGCATGGCCAACCGCAAAAACGTCATCGCCGGACTGGAAAAGGCCGAGCTGGTGATTGCTCAGGATGCGTTCCTCGATACTGAAACCAATCGCTATGCCGATATTTTGCTGCCGGGTGCCTTGTGGGCCGAAGCAGAAGGCGTGATGATTAACTCAGAACGCAATATGACGCTGATGCAGCATGCGGTGAACCCGCCGGGTGAAGCCATGGCAGACTGGCAGATCATTGCCAAAGTGGCTTGCGAAATGGGCTTTAGTGAAGGCTTCAGCTACCAGTCAGCCGCTGAAGTATTTGCGGAAATCACCCAGGCCTCTAACCTGAAAACCGGTTATGACATCCGCGGTGTCAGTCATGAAAAATTACGCCAGCAATCCCTGCAATGGCCATGCGCACCAGACAGCATAGAAGATCGCCATCCGATTCGCTATCTTAATAATGGCATCAGCCAGAAACTGACCATCCGTGAAGATGGTAGCCAGCCGCGTATTGCCTTTGCAACTGCCAGTGGCAAAGGCGTGTTTTTTGCCCGTCCGCACATGGATCCGGCAGAGTTACCCGATCCGGACTATCCATTTGTGCTGAACACCGGTCGCCTGCAGCACCAATGGCACACCATGACCAAAACCGGCAAGATTCCTACCTTAAACAAACTCAACCCGGGCCCGTTTGTAGAGCTGCATCCAGAAGATGCAGCCGCACTGGGCATACAAGATAAAGACTCAGTCGAAATTCGCTCGCGGCGTGGCCGCGCAGTATTACCTGCAGTGGTGACGGATCGCGTGCGTGCTGGCAACTGCTTTGCGCCTTTTCACTGGAACGATGTATTTGGCGACGACCTGACGATTAATGCCGTCACCAGTGATGCGATAGACGCCATCTCACAACAACCCGAATTCAAATTCTGCGCCGTGGCGATGACACGCGTCACCGCGACCCAGCCGCCTGCGGAAGAAGATGTGCTCATCACAATCACCGACGCAGCTGACTCGGTCAAGAATCACAAGGAACTTCCTATGAAAGATATCGATGCTTTAGCCAGGTTGCTGGGGCTTGATAAGCAAGCGGACATTATTCTGGATGCGCACGAACAACTCTACTTGCAAGGCTTTATCACCGGCTTGCGTACCGAAGAGTCGCGCCAGCTGGGTGGCGTGCCCACGCTGCCAGAAGGCGCCCCGCTGGCGCCGGCCAAACATGTGCTGATTAACGGCATCCTGGCTGGGCTGTTTGCACGTAGCTGGCTGCCTGACAACAGCAACGTGCCTGCAGGCCTGCTGGATTTTTCGACCACACCAGCCACCCCACCAGTGATGATTCTGTGGGCCTCACAAACCGGTAATGCTGAAGGCTTTGCCGAAAAATGTGCTGAGCGTATCAACGCCAGCGGGCTGCAAGCCACAGTAAAACAACTGGACAGCATAACGGTGGCAGACCTGGCCACGAGCAGCCAGGTGCTCCTGCTCACCAGTACATTTGGCGATGGTGACCCGCCTGATAACGGCAGTCATTTCTGGAACGCCCTCCAGGCGGATACCGCACCCAAGCTGGAAAAAACCCGTTTTTCCGTGCTGGCATTCGGTGACTCCAATTATGACCAGTTCTGTGGCTTTGGCCGCAAGCTTGATGCACGCCTGGAAGCCTTGGGCGCGCAGCGCCTGACGCCACGTGTGGATTGTGAGCCGGACTTTGAGCAAGCTGCCAACGAGTGGCTGGGCAAAGTGGTTTCCGCTTTGGCTAATCATGCCGCCAGCGTGACACAACCCGCCATGGCACTGGCAGGCGATAGCGATGAAGCACTTGCAGAAACGGCAGTGGCAACATCCTCAGGCTATACGCGCCAGCAGCCGCTGCAAGCCCCATTGATCATCAATCAGCGACTGAATGCCGAAGGTGCAGAGAAAGAGATCCGCCAGTTTGGTTTTGACCTCAGCAATAGCGGATTCAGCTACGAAGCAGGGGATGCGCTCGGCGTCTGGCCGACCAACTGCCCGGAACTGGTGGGCGATATGCTGAGTGCACTCAAACTGTCACCCTCTACCATGGTGACCGTGAAAGATCATGGCGAAGTGGCGTTGGTAGATGCCCTCTCACACCACTATGAGATTGCCCGCATCACCCCTGACATGCTCAAGTTTGTGCAAGATCGCAGTCACAGTGCCGCACTGGCAGCACTAATGGCCGATGACAAAGCACTCAAAGACTGGCTGTGGGGTAAACAGATCATAGACTTGCTGCTGGCGTATCCGATCAAAGTCGAGGCGGGCGAATGGCTCAGCGTCCTAAAACGCCTGCAACCACGCCTTTACTCTATTTCTTCCAGTCCAAAAACCTACCCCAACCAGGTACACCTGACGGTTTCTACCGTGCGTTACGGTAAAGATAAGGCGCGTGGCGGGGTGTGTTCAACCTTTATGGCCGACCGCGCTGGCGAAATCAGCGTACCTATATTTCTACAACGCTCTACCCACTTCCGCCCGCCAAAAAATCCGGATGCGCCGTTGATTATGGTCGGTCCAGGCACCGGCATTGCACCATTTATCGCTTTTTTACAGGAACGCCAGGCCACTGGCGCGCAAGGTAAAAACTGGCTGTTCTTTGGTGAACAGCACGCCGCTTCAGATTTTTACTATCGTGAAGAACTGACAGCCTTACAAGAGGCCAAAGTCTTGCATCGTTTAGATACGGCCTTCTCGAGAGACCAGTCAGAAAAGATCTACGTGCAACAGCGCATGCTGGAACAAGGCGAAATGTTATGGCAATGGCTGCAAGCAGGCGCGCATTTCTGCGTCTGTGGCGATGCCAGCCGCATGGCAAAAGATGTCGATGCCGCCTTGAAAACCATTGTCCAGACCCATGGCAAGATGAGTGCCGAAGCGGCTGCAGACTACGTATCAAAGATGGCACAGGACAAACGCTATGTGCGGGATGTGTATTAAACGCCCCGCTTACAGGACTGCGCCAACGCAGTATTGCCATGTATAAAAGACTATCGGCCGACTAGTTTTTGCAAATGCTCAGGATAGCGCTCGCCTTTAAACTGCATGGCAGACACCACTTCATTGATTCTTTGCAGTTCATCGCCACTCAACTCGACATCGACTGAACCAATATTCTCATTCAGTCGATGCGCTTTAGTGGTGCCGGGAATCGGCACTATCCAGGGCTTTTGCGCCAATAACCAGGCCAGGGCAATCTGCGCAGGGGTGACATTTTTCAATTCCGCCAGATAAGACAGCAACTCAACCACCAAAATATTAGCTTTGCGATTTTCCTTTGAGAATCGCGGCACCACATTGCGGAAATCACCCTCGCTAAACTGGGTACGTTCATTAATTTTGCCGGTGAGAAATCCTTTCCCCAACGGACTAAAAGGCACAAAACCAATTCCCAGTTCCTCCAGGGTCGGCATAATCTCCTTTTCCGGTTCGCGCCAGAATAAGGAGTACTCACTCTGCAAGGCAGCAACCGGCTGCACGGCATGCGCCCGACGTATGGTATTCACGCCCGCCTCAGACAAGCCAAAATGTTTCACTTTACCTTGCTGAATCAAGTCTTTGACCGCACCAGCCACCTCTTCAATCGGCACCGTGTCATCCACCCGATGCTGATAAAACAAATCAATCGCATCGATCTTGAGACGTCTTAAAGAGGCTTCGGCCACTTTCCTGATGGTTTCCGGGCGGCTATCCAATCCCACTTGTTTGCCATCTTCAATTTTGAAACCAAATTTGGTGGCGATGACTACCTCATTTTTAAATGGCGCCAGCGCCTCGCCAAGCAGTTCTTCATTGTCAAAAGGGCCATATACCTCGGCGGTATCAAAAAAGTTAAAGCCTTTTCTGTAAGCGGCCCGGATCAACGCAATGCCGTCTTTTTTATCGACAGCGGCGCCGTATCCAAAACTAAGGCCCATACAACCCAAACCTAGCGCGGAGACTTCCAGGCCATTATTTCCTAATGTGCGTGTTTGCATATTGTGCCTTTCTTATTCGTCAGTGATTAAAGTGCGTTTTTCAAAATGGTGGTCGCCACTTCTTTGGTGTAAATATCGGCGAGACCAAACCACTTGGCATTGGTGAGTACGATGTCTATAGTGGCTGGCAAGTCGGCTTCGGTAATGCCCAGTTGTGCTAAGCGTGTTGGCGTGCCGATTTTGTTAAACCAGCTTTCCAGCGCAGCAATCCCTTGCTCAGCGGTTTTCAAACCAAAGATATTTTGCGCAAACCGTTCAAACTGCAAAGGGTTACGGTCCTGGTACCACTTCATCCAGGCTGGTATCACCACAGACAGCCCAGCGCCATGCGGCACATTGAACAAGGCAGACAGTGCATGCTCAATCATGTGGTTGGGATAACTGTAACCAGCCGTCCCGGAATAAATCAAACCATTCAGCGCCTGTGTCGATGCCCAGGCAAACTCTGCTCTGGCTGCATAGTTATCCGGATTCACCAGCAGAATTTCCGTGTTTTCAATCACGGTATTGATGATGGCCTCGACCAACCGTGAGTGAAACCGAGGCTGGTCAACAGCAGTAAAATAGCCCTCAATTGCGTGCGCAATAATGTCTGCAGCAGAGTACACCAGGTAATCGCGCGACACGGTTTTCATAAGTACGGGATTCACGATAGACACTTTCGGGAATGTCAGTGGTGATTGAATCGCAAATTTTTCTTTGGTGTCTTCATTGGTGATAACGGCACCACTATTCATTTCACTGCCGGTGGCCGCCAGCGTCAAAATATCAAACACGGGCAACGCGCTATCAATGCTGGCTTTGCCGATAAACAAATCCCAAACGTCGCCTGTATAAGGCACACCCGCGGCAATCGCTTTGGCACTATCCAACACTGAACCGCCACCCACACTTAAAATGGCATCGACCTGATGCAGGCGCGCCAGGCCGATCGCTTCACGTACTTTAGAGATGACGGGGTTGCTGACAATGCCACCACACAGCACAAATTGAATGTTCTTCTCGGCCAGGCTTTTGGTCACCACATCAAACAAGCCATCACGTTTGATACGGTCACTGCCATAACAGAGTAATACTTTTTTGACCCTGGCTTCGGCCAGGTGCTGACCAATCAGGGACTCTTTACCGACACCAAACTCGACTTTGGTTGGATTGTAATAAGTAAAATGATCCACGCGCGTTCCTTTCATCTATCCATGTGATGAGTCGCACTTTACGCGCCGGATATGCATTAAACTAGCGCATTATTAGTTTAATTATTTACAACTAAATAATGTAAATAGCAGAAAGAGTAATCCCTCATGGCCCTGGATACCTTACGATCAATGACCACCTTTGTGCGGACTGTCGAACTAGGAAGTCTCAGTAAAGCGGCCGCTGCGCAGCAGATTACCCCGCAGGCAGCCAGTAAGGCCCTAGGCCAGCTGGAGGCACACCTTGGTGTCAGGCTGTTTCATCGCACCACACGTAGCATGTCACTCACCGAAGAAGGACAACGGCTATATGAATCGGCAAAACCCTCATTAATCGGGTTGGAACAGGCGCTGGAATCCACACGCCAAACCAGGGAAGGACTCGCAGGCCCGTTGCGTATCGTCGGACCGCGTACGGTTTTACTATCAGTACTTGGCCCGGTGTTAGATGAATACTCTCGCTTGTATCCCGAAGTACAACCCGACATACAGCTGGATGACCGCATCGGCAATTGGGTCGACGATCGTGTCGATGTCGGATTTCGCCTGGGCAACCCGCCGCAAGATGGCTTGGTCATGCGCAGGCTTTTTCCCATGCAACTCGCCATCTGTGCAGCGCCAAGCTACCTGCGAAAATACGGCATTCCACATACGCTCAGCCAATTGGAAACACATCGCTGCAGCGCATTTCGCCGCCCCAGCGATGGTCGCGTGGTTCCCTGGCACGTGAAGGTCGGCGAAAATATTATTGAGCAACATGTACGCCCGGCCTTTTGCACCAATGATGAAGGCTTCGAACTCAGGGCTGTGTTGGCCGGTGAAGTGATTGGTCAACTGGCCGTACCCACGGCTGCAAGCTATATTCGCCAAGGGCGCCTGGTGCCCTTGTTACTGGAACATATCGTGGATAACCTGGGCTTGTATATTTATTACGGTAGCCGTACTGCGCAACCGGCCCGAGTACGCTGTTTTATTGATCTGGTAATTGAAAGACTGGCAAACAGTCAAGAATTTGTATTGAGCGATGAAGCGCTACTAAAAGCGCATGCTCATATCCTTGAGCATTAATCTCTTGCAATTAAGCAAGTGCGCGCAGCACCGATTGCAGCACGCCAGGAAACTTCTGCTCAATCTCTGCTACCCTGAGCGCATTCATATGCTCAGTGCCTTCAATCAGGGTTTCCACCAGTCCGGCGGCGCGCAGAATTTTGAAATGATGCGACATGCTGGATTTGGGGCGATTCAAGTCGAGTTCACCACAGGTCAGTTTACGGCCTGCATTGGCCAGTCGGCCGACAATCTCCAGGCGCGTAGGGTCTGACAGCGCATACATAATGTCTGTGAGCTCCACCTGATCCATATTGGGATGTTTAATTTGCCGCATATGTAAAATTTATCACAACGCTTGATATTATTCCATAGTTCGATTATATTCGAACTATGGAATTTAATAAAAGTGTTTAAGCTGCAATGAAAAAAGAACCATCTTCACAAGGCATCCCCCTCGCCTTATATGCATTGATGGCCGGCGCTTTTGGCATCGGCACCACTGAGTTTGTCATTATGGGTTTGTTGCCGGAAGTGAGCCGTGACCTGCACGTCAGCATCCCCATGGCTGGTTTATTGATCAGCGGCTATGCACTGGGGGTGGCCGTGGGTGCGCCTATCATGTCTATCCTGATGGCCAAGTTTTCGCGCAAAAGCTCGTTGCTGTGGCTCATGGCCATTTTCACGCTGGGTAATTTAATCTGCGCGGTGGCACCTGACTACACCACCCTCATGATCGCGCGCGTGGTGACTTCGTTTGCACACGGTACTTTTTTTGGCATAGGCGCGGTGGTCGCCACTAGCCTGGTGCCTAAAGACAAGCGCGCACTGGCGATTGCATTAATGTTTACCGGCCTGACCGTGGCCAATGTGATTGGCGTGCCTGCGGGGACCTGGTTAGGCCAGATGCTAGGCTGGCGGTCCACCTTTTGGGCGGTGACCATGATAGGTCCGATTGCGCTAGCGGCGCTCTACTGGCTGGTGCCAAACGATCATCATGCGGAAAAGGTCAATGTGCGTGCTGAAATCAGTACCCTGTTGCAACCACAAGTGATTGCCGGATTGCTGCTGACCATTATTGTAGATACGGGCCTGTTCGCGGTGCTTACCTACGTCGCGCCAATACTAACCGATGTCGCACATTTTTCACCCGCCGCCATTTCACCGGTATTTTTATTGTTTGGTGTCGGCATGGTCATTGGCAATATCATCGGCGCTAAACTCGCCGATATCCACCTGGATAAAACCCTGATCGGGGCATTGATGTTCATTATTGCCATCCTGGTCTCGTTCTCCTTCTTTGCCCATCAGCAAATAGCCGTCGTCGCGCTGGTCGGGCTGCTCGGCATTGCCGGTTTTACTGCGGTGCCTTCATTGCAGATCAAAATTCTGGAAAAGGCCAGCGGCGCACCGACATTGGCCTCAGCCATGAATATTGGCGCCTTCAATATCGGCAATGCGGCAGGCGCATGGGTGGGTGGATTGGTGATTACGCATGGCCTGGGCCTGACCGCCATTGGCTGGATTGCCGGTTGCATCGTATGCGTAGGGCTGGCATTGGCAATCATAGAAATGCAGCTCCTTTCCAATAACGCCAATTCAACACTGGCATCTGTCGACAATTAATCAATAGGAAAACTTAGTAAAAGGATCATCATGGCCGATTTATTTTCTAGCTATCAATTAAAAGACGTCACCCTCAGAAACCGCATTGCGATTCCGCCTATGTGCCAATATATGGCAGAAGACGGCGTTGCCAATGACTGGCACAAAGCCCATTACGCCACGCTGGCGCGTGGGGGCAGCGGGCTGGTGATTGTCGAAGCCACCGGCGTCGCGCCAGAAGGCCGCATCACGCCTGGCTGCCTGGGATTATGGAACGATACGCAAACAGCACAACTACGTGAAATTGCTGCTTCTATCAAGGCAGCAGGCGCAGTCCCCGGCATCCAGATTGCCCATGCCGGGCGTAAAGCCAGTGCCAACAAACCGTGGGAAGGCGATGACCATATTGCAGAAAATGACCCACGCGCCTGGCAAACGATTGCGCCATCTGCCATTGCCTTTGGCGGTGATTTGCCACGCGTGCCTAACGCCATGTCGATTGATGACATCCAGCGCGTCAAACAGGATTTTGTCGCTGCGGCAAAACGCGCGCTTGATGCAGGTTTCGAGTGGTTGGAAATCCACTTTGCCCACGGTTACCTGGGACAAAGTTTTACCTCAGCACACTCTAACCAGCGTACCGATGCTTATGGCGGCAGCTTTGAAAACCGCTCGCGTTTTACCATCGAAACGCTGGAAGCCATCCGCGCAGTGTGGCCGGAAAACCTGCCACTCACCGCCAGGTTCGGCGTCATTGAATATGATGGCAAAGATGAAGAAACCCTGAGTGAATCGATTCAGCTGGTCAAAGCCTGGCGTGAACGCGGGCTGGACATGTTAAGTGTCAGTGTCGGGTTCACCATTCCGGAAACCAATATTCCCTGGGGCCCGGCGTTTTTAGGCCCGATTGCACAACGCGTGCGCAATGAAGCGGGCATCCCGGTTTCATCCGCCTGGGGCTTCGGCGCACCATCATTGGCAGATAACGCTATCCGCAAACAAGAATTGGACTTAGCCATGATAGGCCGCGCGCATCTGGAAAACCCGCACTGGCCCTATTTCGCCGCCAAGCAATTGGGTAAAGACGATGCCGCCTGGGTATTGCCTGCGCCTTATGCACATTGGCTAGCCAGATATAGAAGCCCGACACTAGACTAAGCTTGCCCGGCGGGAAGCGGCACTGACCGTGTCGCCGCCTGCCAGGCCTGGCTCTTGAGCAAACATTCACTTAAACGATGTATTACTTGAATAATGCATCGTCATTAGCCGCGCAAAAATTGTATTTAAGTCGCTACTATTGCGATACAGCACCCCCTCACATGCCTGAGAATAAGCTGCATTTTTCGCGCGACGCTTGACCGCCATATGTCATGACAACCCCTCCCGACCGCCGTTAATGAAAATCATTATCACAATTTAATGGCATCAACAATTACATTTACGCCAAACATGGTAAATGTTAGTTAAATACCAGGTGTTTTAATGGGTATCTATTGCTTTTAATTTTGCAAGTTAGATACTGTAATCATTGTATTTTCGTTAATAGTTACCTAGGTAATTATTTTCACGATAGCCCAAACGGGTACTTGGAAACCTAAAAACAATACGTAAAATACAGTCATGAAATACGCAATTAAACTTGTATTTCATGTGACAAAAAAATATCTTTTCGGGAGATGATGATGAGCGCAATCGTTAAATTTATGAAGGATGAAGATGGCGTTGTCGCCATCGAGTATGTCATTATTGCTGCGGCACTGGTCGGTGTATTGGCTGCCGTTTTTTCTGGGATGGGTACCACTCTGACCACCAAGCTTCAGGCCATTGTGAACGGTATCACCACCTAGAAACAATGTAGCGTATCGGGTTTCAGCCTATGATATCCATTAAAACCTCTTACCCCAACGGTGAGAGGTTTTTTTGTTTCTGAACATGACGACTTACGCAGCACTTGGATTATGGTTACTGGCCGGGGTATTGATCTACGCCTGTTACACCGACCTTAGATTTCGCAAAGTATATAACACACTGATTGTATTTGGCCTGATAAGCAGCTTGGGATTGTGGCTATTAAATGCCAGCGGGCCAGGCGGTGTGCAATGGTTACAAGGCGTGGGCTTAGCGTTCATGTGTTTTATGCCACTTTATTTGCTGAAAGGCATGGCAGCAGGCGATGTCAAGCTGGCCATGGTGGTCGGTGGCATTTTAGGTTCGGCGGCATGGATGCCAGTTGCGGTGTGTATCTATCTAGTTGGTGGAGTATTGGCGATGGGAGTGGTGTTAATGCAAAAACGGGGCATGCAACTCATCAGAAATGTGAATGCAATCCTCTTTTTCAGGTTACACCATACGCATATCCAGCTAGGTATGGAGGATGGGACAGATGGCATCAACAGTGTAGGCAGAATGCCTTATGCACTGGCGATTGCGATAGGTACTTTGATGGGGGTGTACACACAACATATGTAGTCTGGCATTCGTGACCATTTCATTTGCAAGTTTTTTTCGAAAAAGAGAATAAAAATGAATATGCGTGCAATGACGATGCTGTTGTTTGCCTTGTTAGCAGCGATTGGAGCGGTGGTAGCGGCTTCCAAATGGTTGCAAACACGTTCGATGCAAACTGAAAAAGTAGTGGTGATGGTCAGCCCACTCAATATGGGTGAAAAAATCAATGTGGGCATGCTGAAACGCATCGATTGGCCCAAAACCAGTTTACCCGAGGGCTTCTTTGGCGAGGTCGAGAAGCTTGATGGTCGGGTGGTCAAATATAGCCTGCAAAATGGCGAGCCCGTGCTGGAGTCCAAACTGGCACCGGTTGGCTCTAAAGGCGGCTTGTCTGCCGTGATTGCCGAAGGCAAGCGCGCAATTACTGTCAAAGTCAACGAAGTGGTGGGCGTGGCTGGTTTCGCGCTACCAGGCAATTATGTTGACATGATCGTCAATACCAATCAGGCCGAACGCAACGGCGACGAAGACAATATTTCCAAGATCGTCCTCAAGCACATCCTCGTGCTAGCTGTTGGTGATGACGTCAATGCCAATGCCGACAAACCCAAAGTCGTCAATGCCGTCACCCTCGAAGTCACCCCAGAGCAGGCAGAAATGATAGACCTGGCACGCAGTGTCGGCAATCTCTCCCTGGTATTACGCAATCAGGCCGACCCCGGCGATGTTGCTACCCAGGGTATCACTAAAGAAGCCTTGTTATCTTTGGTCCCGAAAAATACAGGGCCAGTGATGCCCGTGATCAGCAAACCCAAGGCGAAAAAAATGATTGTTGCGGCAGCGGCGCCAATAGTGGTGACTAAGAAATGTACCAAGGTATTCACAGGGACGACTGAGTCACTTGAGTGTTTTTGACTCAAAAAGTAAGTGAACAATAACTCAAACAATATTGAAAACCTTAGGTTTTCAGAGGGGGTCGATCATGGATTTCTTCTCATTGAAGAGAACGCATATCGCATTTGATCACAAGTCAAAATATGCGTTGAAGTTGTCTCTCCTGGCCGCGGCGTTCATCACTGCCACGTTGCCTTCCCTGTTGATTTCTGCTGAAAAAACCAAAGCGGCAGTCATTGAAACCAATGATTACATTGGCAATGGCGATGCCAACTGTGACGGCGAGATTGCCCATCCCACCACCATGCACCTGCCGCTGGGCAAGTCTACCTTAATGAGCCTGCCGGAGCCGCTGGCGACGCGCAGTGTGGGTGATGCGAGTGTGCTGCAAACCAAGCTGGTGTCATTAAAAACCCTGTATCTGCTTGGGGTGAATATAGGCACGACCAATATGATCATCAAAGGCAAGAGTGGCAAATGTACCTTTGTCGATGTGGTCGTCAATATGGATGCAGAAGGATTGCTGCAAACATTATCAGAACTGCTGCCAGAGGAAAAAAACATCAAGGTCACTGCCGCCGCAGATTCGCTCATCGTCTGGGGCTCGGTGGAGGATGCGCTGACGGCCAACCGGGTGATTGATATTGCACAGACCTTTGTCAGAAGAAGAACCATGCCGGTATTTGCCAGTGGCGACAACGCACAGATGCAAATGCAGATGCAGATGCAACAACAGCAACAATCACAGCAGCAGCTGAATAATCCGCTACTACAGGAGTTTGTGAACCCCCGCATTGTGAATATGCTCACGGTCTCAGCCCAGCAACAGGTCATGCTAGAGGTGAAAGTGGCCGAAGTGTCTAAAACCCTGCTCGATAAATTAGGCGCCAGTATCGCCCTCAGTAAAACCTCTGGCAGTTGGACTTACACGCTATTAGGTAATTTCCTATCGACATCGGGCAGCGCCACTGGCGGCTCGATTGGCGGCTTTAAGTCAGCCAACAAAAATTTCACCCTGGATGCTGAAAAACGCGATGGCTTAATCAAAGTGCTGGCTGAGCCAACCATTATGGCCATCAGCGGCCAGGAAGGTAGCTTTCTGGCAGGTGGCCGCATTTTCATCCCGGTGGCGCAAAATGCCGGCGCGGGCAACACCATCACATTGGAAGAAAAAGAGTTTGGGGTGGGTGTGAAATTTACCCCCACCGTACTGGCGGGCGGGCGCATCAATTTACGTGTAGCGCCAGAAGTCTCGGAGCTTAACCGGGAAGGCATAGGCGTGACTGCTACCGGGTTTAGCGGTACGGCCATTTTACCGGCCTTTACTACCAGAAAAGCTTCTACCACCGTGCAACTATTCGACGGACAAAGCTTCGCTATTGGCGGCTTAATCAAAAACAATACCACAGCCAATATCAAGGCTTTCCCGATTCTGGGGGAGATTCCGATCATTGGCGCGTTATTCAGAAGCTCGGACTTTCAGAACGATAAAACCGAGCTGGTATTTGTAGTGACACCGCACCTGGTGAAACCGGTGAACCCGGCAGACATTGACCTGCCTACCGGCCGCCATACAGATCCTAGCCGCAAAGAGTTTTTCCTGGGCGGCAAACTGGAAGGTAAACCGGACGGAGATGCGCCAGCCAAGACCAACGCTGACGAAAAACAACCTGCAAAAAAAACTGATGAACCAAGCGCAGACAATGCGACTGGATACGATCTTAAATAGGATGCCAAAATGAAACCGCTAAATCTATATATGTTGTTGGGGGTGGCCGTCGGTGTGTCAGCATGTCAAAGCACCATGCCACGATATGAACGCGAGTTTGGTGAAAGCGTCCGCAATACCTTGCAGGCGCAGATCATACACCCGGCTGCTGCCAATAATCCGGATCCCGTCAATGGGCTGGATGGCCGTGCCGCGCGTGACTCGATTAATAGTTACCAGAAGTCGTTCTCCAAACCCGTGCCGCAACCCAGTGTATTTAATTTCGGGGTAGGCGGCACGGGGTCGAATAACGGCACAGGCAACCAGTAGGCGTACCCAGGCAGCGTATCCGCATCATTGTCTGCCTATGGAGATCGATATGTTAATGACCAGACATTGCAAACAAAGTAAGCAGTCAGGTTCGATTGCACTCATGGTATTGCTGTTTTTGCCATTGTTGCTGGTGATGGGCGGCCTGGGCGCGGACTTAGGCAAACTGTATGTGACTAAATCCGAGCTGCAAAATGCAGCAGATGCCTGTGCACTGGCTGGCGCGGCACAATTTGATGGCCTGACCAATGAACAAACCAGGGCCTCTGGTGCCGGGCTGACCGTGGCGCAAAATAACCGTGCCTATTTTCAGAAAAATGCGATTGCCACTGGCGAGGTAACCATTACCTTTCCGAGTACATCCAATGGCGTCAATGGCAAATACCTGCGCTGCAGCATTACGCGCAGCGGTATCAGCAACTGGATTACGCCACTATTGAACCGCATAGGCGGCAGTGTGAATGCCGCTGAATCAGTCACGGCAGTAGCCACCGCCACCACCCTGCCCTCACAAACGGCCTGTGCGATTCCGATCGGCATTTGCCAGCCTGACGTAGCAGGTAAAAACCCTGGAGACTGGCTGGCGGGCGTGGCTTCGCCGAATAACGGCAATAAAGATACCACGCTGTCCGGCCATTTCCGCTGGGTGGACTTTACCAGTGGCGGTGGCGGTGCCAATGAACTGGCGGATACGCTAAGTGGCCAACAGTCTACCGACTGTTCGGTAAAAGCATCCGCAGATCAATATATCGGCACGCCTGGGTACAAAGCCTCTTTGCGGGATGATTTCAATACCCGCTTTGGTATTAAGAAAAAAAATACAGCCTCTTCCGGATATTTTCCGGATACCAGCGGCAAGGGCTATTACAACCCGGCCCAAACCAATCGTTATGCAGCTGATTTTTCACCAAACGCTGTGCCGAACAATACGCCCTACAGTGATATTTCGGGAATATCAATCAGCAACGCGTTTGCCTATATGCCAAGCACAGACCTGAAAGCCTATGGCACTAACCGGCGCGTAGCCATCGCGCCAGTGGTCGATTGCACCACCATGAAGCTCAAGTCATTTGTCTGTATCTTTTTGCTACACCCGATGCCGACCACCAGTGGGGCCAATTTCAATATGTATCTTGAGTACCTGGGCAACGCCAGCACTTCTGTCACGCCTTGCAGCAAATCTGGCGGCCTGGTGGGCGGGGGTTCAGTGCTGGGGCCAAAAGTGGCTGCCTTGGTGGAGTGATCATGAACAATCGCACAACACATTCCGGAATCGCAGCCATCGAGTTGGCAGTGGTGCTGCCTTTCCTGATTATTGTCATGCTGGCCGGTGTCGACCTGGCAAAAACCATGTTCCAGTATAACGAGCTGGTCAAAAATGTGCGTGACGCGGGCAAATACCTGGCCGGGCATACACGGCCGATGAATTGCGCCTCTACCACCGACCCCGAGGTCCTGGCTTACAAAACGGTCATCACCGAGAGCAAAAACCTGGCCGTCTGTGGTTCGCTCACCAGTTGTTCAAAAGCCTCGGTCTCGGGGCTATCCACCAGCAAAGTGCAAGTGCAATACCTGATGGTCGGCAGCGTGACCATGGTCAAAGTGGGCATCAACAGCATGAGTCTTTCTTATATCACCAAGCTGTTTTCCGGCTCACTGGCGCTGGGCAATATCTCCAGCACTTTTTATCAACCACAACTGGATACAGTCAGTACGAGCTGTAATCAATTGACATGAACACACGCAAATCACAACAAGGGGTCTATGCCATCGAGTTTGTACTGGTCTCGGGGTTTCTGTTTCTGTTGCTGTTTTCAATTGTCGAACTGGGCAAGGTGCTGCACTACTACGATGCGGCCTCGCAGGCCACGCGTGCGGCCGCCCGCCTGGGCACGGTCTGTGCCCAGAATAGCAATGCCATCAAAACACAAGTCACCAGCCGCCTGCCCTTTGTCAGCAGTAGCAATGTAGTCGTGACTTACTTACCTGGCGGCTGCACGGTGGCCGATTGCAAGACCATTACCGTGGCCCTGAGCCAGGCCGTTTATACCTCGGCAGTGTTTGGTTTTAACGTGACCATGCCAAGCTTTACCACCACGCTCCCCAGAGAAAGCCTGGATAGTCAATATAACGCTAAGTGTAGTTAGGTGTTGATATGAAAATACTAATAATAAGTGAAAACAACCAAGTCATTCAAAGCCTGTCCGGCTTCCAGACGCTTTACCAGCGGGGCTTTGAATGTGTTGCCTATCAAACCAATCTGGTGAGCGCCAACCAGAAAATCGCCACCGAGCGGCCCGACGTGCTGATGATTGATGTCAGCCAGTCAGACGTCGCCGAGTTTGACCTGATTGAGCGCTACAAAACACAATACAGCCAGATGACCTTCATGTTGTTATCTGAGGAGGTCACCTCAGAAATGCTACTCAAAGGGATTCGGGCCGGTTTCTCTGAAGTGCTGGCGCTGCCACTGTCTGAGCAAAGCCTGATTGCAGCACTGGAACGTTATATGGCCAGGTCACGCGCCACACGGGGTGTCTCAACCAAAGTCATTAGCGTGATCTCCTGCAAAGGCGGTGCCGGCGCGACTTTCGTAGCGACAAATCTGGCTTACGTCATAGCCGAATATACCAACAAGCGCGTCTTGCTGATTGATGCCAACCCTTATTTTGGTGACGCCTGCATGTATTTGTCAGATGAACAAGCCAGCGCCTCCCTGGCCGAACTTTGCCAGCAAATTCACCGGCTGGATTATGCCTTTCTTGATTCCTCACTGATCGAAATCACGCCACGCCTGAAAGTACTGGCAGCATCGGACAATCCTGCGCATGCCTCAGATGTCAAACCTGAGCATCTAGAAAAGATCATTGAGGTAGCGGGTAATTATTACGATTTGATCATCCTGGATTTGGGCCGCCACATTGATGCATTGACGGTCAAGGCGATGGACCTAAGCCATCAGATACTGCCAGTGGTGCAGTTAGTGCTGCCCTATATCCGCGATGCCAATTATTTGTACCGGATTTTCAGCTCCCTGGGCTACGCCAAGGAAAAAATCTATTTCCTGGTCAATCGCTACGACAAGAATGACAAGTTAAAAATTTCAGATTTTGAGCAAGCGCTGGGCTTAAAAGTCAGTGACACCTTGCCCAACGAATATGCCCTGGTGAATCACTGCATTAATCAGGGTGAGGCCGTTTACAAACTGAATCCAAAATCAGACATGGCAAAAAAACTTAAACAACTGGCTGAAAAGTTCACCGGTGAAAAAGTGGCCTGTGCCGGATTTTTTTCTAACCTTTTTAAATAGCCGGAGGCTGCATCATGTCCCTTCGTGAAAAATTGCAATCTACCAATAGCACCTTTAACACTCACCATCATTCGCTGGTTGAGGGCGGCCAGGATGCCAGCGGATATTCTGCGCTGAAAAGGCAGATACATACCCAGATTCTCGATCGCATCAACCTGGAAAAACTGGCGACCTTATCGGATGAGCAAATTAAAAAACAGATCAATGAGCTGGTCAGCGTCATCGTCGACGAACAAAGTATCGCCCTCAACACGGCTGAAAGAGGTTCACTGGCCAGGGATATTCAATATGAAATGTTTGGCCTGGGGCCATTGGAGCCGCTGCTGAGCGACCCGGCAATCTCGGACATCCTGGTCAATGGCTACAACCAGGTCTATATAGAACGCAAAGGCATGCTGGAATTAACGCAGGTGCAATTCCAGGATAACCAGCACTTGCTCAACATCATTGAACGCATTGTCAGCCAGGTCGGCAGGCGGGTCGACGAATCCAGCCCGATGGTGGATGCCCGCCTTGCTGACGGCTCGCGAGTAAACGCCATTATCCCGCCGCTGGCGCTGGATGGCCCAGTGATGTCGATTCGCCGCTTTTCGGTGAGCCCGCTGCTGACCGACGATCTGATCAAACTCAAAACCATGACGCCACAAATGGCGAACTTGATCAGCGCCTTCTCAAAATCCAAAATGAATGCGGTGATTTCGGGTGGTACCGGCAGCGGCAAAACCACCATGCTGAATCTGGTTTCCGGCTTTATCCCCAAAGAAGAACGTATTGTCACCATTGAAGATGCCGCCGAATTAAGAATGCAACAACCGCACGTGGTGAGGCTGGAAACCCGGCCGCCCAATATTGAAAACAAGGGCGAAGTGACACAAACCGCCCTGGTGCGCAATGCCTTGCGCATGCGGCCAGACCGGATCATTTTGGGCGAAGTGCGCGGTGCCGAAGCGCTGGATATGTTGCAGGCAATGAATACCGGCCATGAAGGCTCGTTTGCCACTATCCATGCCAACAGCCCGCGCGATGCCCTGGCCAGGATGGAAAACATGGTGGGCATGGCAGGTGCTAATTTAACCTTGCTGGCGACCCGGCAACAAATCGCGGCCGCGATCAATGTGATTATCCAGGTCTCCCGCCTGGTGGATGGCACCCGCAAAATCGTCAGTATCCAGGAAATCACCGGCATGGAAGGTGAAACGATTGCCATGCAGGAGATTTATGGCTTCAGGCAAACCGGCGTCGATGAACAAGGCAAAGTCAGGGGCTATTTTTATGCCACCGGCGTTGTCCCTACCTTTATGCAACGGCTTAAATCCTATGGGGCTGCACTGTTAGAGTCCGACTTCGACCCGACAGTCAGGTACGAGGTGTAGCATATGAAAATCAATACACAACTTATGTTATTTGCAGTGCTTGGCTTCTTCGCCTGTTTTCTATTTTTTGAAGCGATTCTGCTGGTATGGAAAGAAAAACATAGCGCAGAAGCCAGAAAGCTTGCCAGCCGCCTCAAAGGCGTCGCCAGCGACAATGTTTACCGCCATGAAATCAGTATTTTACGTAGCCGCATTCAAGACAGCCAAAGCCAACTGATCAAAATGATAGGCTGGTTCTTTGATATCCGGGAGCTGGATATCCTGTTGATGCAATCTGGCAAGCTATGGTCAGTCGAGCAGTTTACCCGTTATATTTTCCTGTTCTTTGTGTCAGGCTTTTTAATCGGCCTGCTGCTTGGCGTTAACTGGATGTGGTGCACACTATTGGGTGCCGGTGCGAGCTTGCTACCTTTAATGCATATCTACATAGAGCGCAGCAAACGACTCAAACAGGTTGAGCAACAATTGCCGGATGCCATCGACTCCATGGCGCGCTCGCTGAAAGCAGGCCACTCCTTCCAAAGTGCCTTCAAGATTGTCAGTGACGAGTTCGCCGAACCACTGGCCGGAGAATTCCGCATCTCCCTTGAGGAAACCAATCTTGGTGTGCCACTAAGCGAGGCGATGTTAAACCTCAGTCGGCGCGTACCCATTACCGACCTCAAGTTTTTTGTGATTGCCATTCTGATTCAGCGCGAATCAGGCGGCAACCTTGCCCATGTATTGACCTCTATGAGCAAGATTATCCGTGACCGATTCCAGTTAATGCGTGACATCGACACACTCAGTGCCGAAGGCAGGACCTCGGCCTGGGTCATGTGGCTGATGCCGGTGATGATTGTGCCGCTAATGAGTGCTATTACGCCTTATTACGCCAAGCTCTTGTTCGGCACAGAAGTGGGACTGACATTATTGAAAATCGGTTTTGTCTTGATGATATTTGCAGGTTTATGTATGCGCAAGATTATTCAAATCAAAGTGTGATTGGCGGTCTATCATGAACGAAATCATTGTTTATATCTGTGTCTTCGTTGCAGTTTTTGCCCTGGCAATGTTTATGTTTTCACTGTTCTCGCATGACAAATATGCGCGAAGGTTAAAGTCGCTACAAACCACGCAACAAAGCGCGCAACTCAAATCAGACGCGGATGAGGAGTTCGCCTTTAAAGTGGTCAAGCTGGTCGAGCCGTTTGCCAAACTCACCTTGCCTAAAGATGGTTGGGAAACTTCGCCGCTCAAAGTGCAGTTCTTGCAGGCCGGCTGGCGCGGCGAATATGCGCCAAGTTTGTTCTTCGGCATCAAGACCATACTGACTTTTGCCATCCCGCTCTTGTTTTACCTGCTGTTTAAAGAGCAACTGTCACGTGACAACTCACTCAGCCTGGCCGTCATCCTGTTTTCAGGCGCGGCCATGGGCCTGGTGCTGCCAAAAATATACCTGGACTTTGTCATCAGCCAGCGCAAAGAAGAGATTCTGGGCGCGTTTCCAGATGCGCTGGACTTACTGGTGATCTGTATGGATGCAGGCCTCAGTTTTGATCAGGCACTCACACGCGTGTCACATGAAATAAAAATCAAATCAAAAATCCTGCACGATGAAATGGAACTGATTTTGCTAGAAGTACGCTCCGGTAAAAGCCGTGAGCGCGCACTCAGGCATTTTGTCCTGCGTGTCGGCATTGAAGACATCAACAGTTTTGCCTCCATGATTATTCAAGCCGAGCGCTATGGCACCAGTGTCAGTGAGTCACTCAAGGTCAGCTCTGAAGAGTTGCGCTTAAAAAGAAAGCAACGCGCAGAAGAAAGAGCGGCAAAGATTCCAGTCAAGTTACTGTTCCCTGTGGCTTTCTTTATGCTGCCAACCTTGCTTTTTATTCTGGCGGGTCCCGCAATCATGGAAATATTCAGCGCGATCCATCTTGGCCCCTAGCATATAAGGAGGAAGCTGCGATGCATTTAACCTATATAGTGATTTTCTCTTCACTGCTGGCACTGGGATGCACCCACCAGATCCGTGATGAAAAGCAGGCCTCGTTCCAAATCAAGCCCACGACAAATATCGAACTGGTCTCCGCCAGCTCAGCCGCTGACTACGACCAGATAGGCTTGAATTACGAACGACTCAACAATACCGACATGGCGGTGGTCGCCTATCAAAAAGCCTTGCATCTTGAGCCGCAACATATTGCCAGCCTGCAACACCTGAGTGCCTTGCTCATGCGCCACAATCGCACCGATGAAGCGATTGCAGCGCTGGAACAGCTGGTCAGCGTTGAGCCCAGCGCCAAAAATTATAACAACCTCGGCTTTGCCTATATGCAGAAACAGGATTATGCCCATGCAGAAAAGGCCCTGCATGACGGAATCGCTGTGGATGGTCAGTACCTCAAAGCCCAAAATAACCTGGCGTTATTAGAAATGTCGGTGGCCGCCGGTAAAAATGAGCCGCAGGTCATCGCACAAGCGTCTGCCGCCAGCCAACCGCCACCAGCCACTTTGCAGCAGAAAGGTAAATATTTATACGGTCTGGCGTATCAAAGCAGTCAGCCCGCTGCACCAGCAGATGAAGTGGTCATCGTCGATGCGCAACCAGCCAAAAAGCAAGGGTCTGGTGCGTTAAGTGCAATATTGAAATTTCTCTCGCTGGCACTGCTACTCTGATCATTTGTAGCCAAACGCGTGAATGTACATCGTTTTGCAGTAGGTTGTGATTGGTATCACAAATATCACTCACAGCCCCCCAGACGCTGCAAACAAAAGGCCTGTCACCAAAAGTGGCAGGCCTTTTTGTTTGCTCAGGCGCACAGAGAATCAGGCAGCACAATGATGTGTGACTGATCAATCCCCAGACACTGACGGAATCTTATGAATACTCAAATCTGCGCCGTCAAATTCTGACTCGGCATCCAGTCGAATACCTACCGTTTTTTTGATCAGGCCATACACAATGGCGCCGCCGACCAGTGCAATGACGACGCCTGTGAGTGTGCCGATAAGTTGACTGATAAAGCTGACACCGCCCATGCCGCCTAAAGCAGAACAGCCAAAAATACCGGCCGCCAAACCGCCCCAGGCGCCGCATAGGCCGTGCAGCGGCCAGACACCCAGTACATCATCAATCTTCAGGCGGTTTTGAGTCATGGTAAATGCCCACACAAACAATGTGCCAGCAACGGCGCCGGTGACTAATGCGCCTAGCGGATGCATCACGTCAGAGCCAGCACATACGGCCACCAACCCTGCCAGAGGTCCGTTATGTACGAAACCGGGGTCATTTTTACCTAGCACCAGGGCGGCCAGCGTGCCGCCAACCAGGGCCATCAGCGAATTGACGGCCACCAGGCCTGAGATGTTTTGTATCGACTGCGCAGACATGACGTTAAAACCAAACCAGCCAACCGTAAGTATCCAGGCACCTAAAGCGAGGAAAGGAATATTGGAAGGCGGATAGGCATGCAAACGGCCATCTTTGGTATAGCGTCCATTACGCGCACCGAGCAGGATAACCGCCGCCAGTGCAATCCAGCCGCCCATGGCATGCACCACGACTGAACCGGCAAAGTCATGAAAACCTGCGCCAAAACTGGCTTTTAACCAGTCTTGAAAACCGAAATGATTATTCCAGGCGATGCCCTCAAAAAACGGGTAGACAAAACCAACGATGAGAAAAGTGGCGGCCATTTGCGGATTGAATTTGGCGCGTTCGGCAATGCCGCCAGAGACAATCGCCGGGATAGCCGCGGCAAAGGTTAACAGGAAAAAGAACTTGACCAGGTCATAGCCACTTTTCGCGGCCAATACATCGGCGCCGCTGAAAAAATTGATGCCATAGGCAATGCTGTAACCAATGAAAAAATAGGCGATGGTAGACACACAAAAATCCACCATGATTTTGACCAAGGCATTGACCTGGTTTTTTTGACGTACAGTGCCGACCTCCAAAAAGGCAAATCCGGCATGCATTGCCAGCACCATAATGGCTCCAAGCAATACAAACAAGACGTCATTCGCTGACACTAATGCTTCCATTTCGCTCTCCGACTAATAGTGGTGAAAGTTGGCGTTTTGCCTGATGGCACGCCTTATATTGAATACGCACTATTAAAATGCGCACCAATTTAATGCGCATGGCTAAAGCAAATATCAGACCATTTTTATGTGATTGATTTTAAAGGCACTTGCTTTGAGGACTACGAGAAATTGCACCAAAATAGAACCAACAAAAGTGCATTGCACAATTTTAGTGCAATTTTACATAATTTCTGGTGGCTGCAACTGTTTGAGCATTTCAACCGCATCAGGATGTGCCGCCCAAAAATAATAAAACTCACGCACAGCATTTAAAAACAGGTGACGGGTATTTTTGAGGTTAAACAACGGTAAGGTTGCATCAGCAGTGATACGAAAAGCATTCTTTTCAGACAAGGGGGCTTCTCGCAGGCGTAACAACATCAGTTTCGCCATCCGCGTGCGCAGTTCAATATCCATTTCCTGCTTGTGCTCCATAGACTTGAGCGCTTTGACATAGCCATTGAGCGCCCACAGCTCTGAAGTCTCAAATTTTTCCGACTGCAACGCTGGCCAGACTGACTGTAAATCGATCACGGCCGGCTGCCAGCCGATAGGATGCAACTCAAAGCCAACCGACTCTGCATATTGCATCACGGCTTTCACATCGCCACGCCAGAATGGGTAAAACTCACGGATAATGGTGAGCAACTCAGGCCAGCGTTGTGCCGGTTTATCGTTCAGGCAATCATCAACCGCCTGGCGATAGGCCGTGCTGGTACACTCCTGATCTGCCAGCAAAGGACTTAACTCGGCCAGCAAGGCATCGCGTTGCGCCATAATGGCGGCATCCGCCCCCTTGCCATGCAATAAATTATAATAGGCTTGAATAGCGTCTGCTTCGCGACTTGAACTCATGACAGGTTGCACTGATATAGGAATATGAACTTGAAACATCATACACTGAAACATATGATCGCTTTACGGGAGAACAACAATGGCTGAATGGGCTTTATTGGCCATTTTAATTGCAGGTGCATGGTTTTGGATGGACTCTGTGGCCAAACGCGAGGCGGCTTTAAAGATTGGACGTCAACTGGCAGAGCGTTGCCATTTGCAGTTTTTAGACGAAACCGTTGCCTGCTCGCGCGTGGGCTTTGCCCGGGATGGCAATGGCCGCATGCAATTGCAGCGCACTTATACTTTTGACGTCTCCAGCCAGGGCGTTGAGCGCATGGCCTGCCACTTGCAGTTACGCGGCGCGCAGCTGGTGGCCTGGCATATTCCACCCTACGCTGCACAGTAATCAACATGGTGGTTGGCCGCTTTGCTCCCTCGCCTACCGGGCCACTGCACTTTGGTTCACTGGTGGCCGCCGTTGCCAGCTATTGCGATGCTAAAAGTCGTGGCGGGCAATGGCTGTTGCGCATTGAGGACGTTGATCAAACCAGGCACGTGGCGGGTGCCAGTGAAGCGATTATTCATACCCTGCAACACTACGGCTTTGTGTGGGATGGAGAGATTGTTTATCAAAGCCAACGCAGTGAATACTACCAATCGGCATTGCAGCAACTGCGCCAGCGCGGCCTGGCCTATCCCTGCACCTGCTCGCGCAAAGAGATTACCGACTCCAGCACGCTGCTCGGCATAGAAGGGGCCATTTATCCCGGCACTTGTTTGCAGCATCCAACCAAACCAGGTGCAGCCGCTGCCTGGCGCATTAAAACGGACGCCCAGACCATCAGCTTTCAGGACCTCATTCAGGGCCACCAGCAACACCATATGGCGAGTGACATTGGTGACTTTGTCGTTAAACGCGCTGATGGACTGTTTAGCTATCAATTGGCGGTGGTGATAGATGACGCCTTGCAAGGCGTGACGCATGTCGTACGTGGCGCTGATTTACTCAATTCCACAACGCGGCAAATTTACCTGCAACAATTACTCGGCTACCCCACGCCAATCTACACCCATCTTCCATTGGTATTAAATGCCGACGGACAAAAATTGAGTAAACAGACATTGGCCACGGCATTACCTGAAGACAATCTCGTGGACACACTGGTCGCCGCACTCACTTTTCTGCAACAAGCCTTGCCGGAAAATGCACAATCGCTATCGCTGGCAAATCTATGGCAATGGGCGATAACGCACTGGCAGTTGCCAAAAATTACCAGCGCTTAACAATCAGTTTTGCCTGCAAATGGTAAAATGCCGGCATGAACCAAGATCGTAACCAAGACCAATTACACCCGTTTATTTTTGAGCAGTCTGCCGTGCGTGGCAACTGTGTCCAGCTTGACCAAAGCCTGTCGACCGCGCTTGAGCATCAGTCATTACCGCCCGCCCTGAAAAAAGCCATAGGCGAATTCACTGCCGCCAGCGTACTGCTCACCGCGACGCTCAAAATGCAGGGCAAACTGATTTTGCAATTGCAAAGCCAGGGCGCACTACAACTGCTGGTGGTGGAGTGCACCTCCGGGCTGAATATCCGCGCTACGGCCAAAGTCGGCGCCGAACTACATGGCGACAACTTGACCGCCTGGCTCAAACAAGGGCAATTAGTGATTACGCTGATGCCAGAAGAAGGTGAGCCTTATCAAGGCATTGTGCCGCTAGAAGGTGACAATATCGCCAGCATGCTGGAGAACTACATGTTGCGCTCACAGCAAATCGATACCCGTTTATGGTTGGCCTCAGATGGCGAGCGCGCCTCAGGCCTGCTGCTGCAAAAATTGCCGCAGCAACAAGAAAGTGACCTCGATTGCTGGAACCGTGTGCAGCACCTGGCAGGCACGGTCACCGAGCAGGAGTTATTAGACCTGGACACGGTCACCCTGCTGCAGCGCCTGTTTGCAGAAGAAGATGTGCGCTTGTTCAGCGGCCGTGAAGTGCAAGCATTTTGTAGTTGCTCACAAACCAGCGTCACCAATATGCTGCAAATGCTGGGTATGGCCGAAGTACGCAGCATCATTGAAGAACAAGGCAGCGTGCAGATTCAATGTGACTTCTGCAACAAGCACTACGTGGTCGACGAGCAGGAAGCGCTGGCCCTATTTGACGAAGACGATGACCACGAGGTCACGCACTAATACCATTTAAACCATTACCCAGCGAGCAAGCGTTGGCGCTGACACTCAAACAGCGCCACTGCGGTCGCGGCTGCGGCATTCAGTGATTCCAGCGCCAATGTTCCCTGATGCGCCATCGGAATGGTGATGCAGGTACTGACGGCAGATTGCAAGGCGGCAGAAATCCCCGCGCCTTCATTACCCACCGCAAACAACACCCGCTCACGCAAGGCTTGCTCATACAGACTGTCGCCCTGCATGGTCAGCGCCAGCGTGCGGCCATCAAAACTGTGCACCACTTCAACAGCATCCACGCCTTCTACCACCGGCAATACAAACTGTGCACCCTGCCCGCCGCGTAAAGCCTTAGGCGACCAGGCATCGGTACAGCCCTTGCTCAGGTAAGCCACTTGCACCCCGGCCGCAGCTGCGGTGCGTAATATACTGCCCAAATTACCGGGATCCTGAATATCTTCAATCAACAAGGCAAAATCAACCTTTTCAGGCAGCACGGGTTCAGGAATATCCACCAGCGCCATCACCCCACTGCTAGACGCCACAGGCGCCAGTTCAGCAAACATCAAAGTCGGCAGCAGCATGGTATCGACATCAGACAACTGCTGAATCAAACCAGTCGCTTCCACCGTGCTATGCCCTTCCGGGATAATCAGCAAACGCGGCTCACCATAGGTCTGGCAATATGCCTCGATTAAATGCACGCCCTCGAGCAGCGTTGACGCTGTTTTCCTGCGCTCGCGAGACTGATCGAGCAGTTTGCGTAGCTGTTTAAAAACGGGATTATCGCGGGAAGTGATGTGTTTGAAGGCCATGAGTGGGATTATACGTGAATTGCTTGGGTGGCTGATTTTGGGATTGGGAAGAAAGGTTATTCTTTAGGCATTCACCACTTGCACACCGCCAAAGTTCTTTTCGCCTTATTGGCGAGTTACTTTTTTTGCTTGCCCCAAAAAAGTAACCAAAAAGAGGGCACCCAGCCATCACGGCCTTCGGCTTCCTTGCGTTGCTCAACAAAATAAGCCGGTCACGAAACTCAACCTAGCGGGCTGCACACTACGCAGCCCACCGCGGGATTCGGACAGTCGCTCCCTCTACTCTTATTTTGTCTCCGCTACTCAGCGTGATGGAATGGGATTTATCTCGCCAAACTAGCAACGCAGTAACTTGGGAGGTTAGAAAACCAGATTCGTTGATTAAAACTACATTCGGTGGCATTCGATTGGTGTTCGGGGTCCCCATCTGCCGCGCCGAGCAACGCAGGCTTGGCGGGAGTTCTCGGCCATCGGCTGTCTGAGCTCCGCAACAAGCCACGTTCTGTGTGGCTTGTCAGGGCGAGTTTCGATGGACGCCCGGCAAGCCGAGTAGCGCAGGATAAAAGCGGAAGCTGGGGTGTCTTGTTCTTTGCCTTCTTTCTTATGGACAAGCATAAGAAAGAACGGTCGCCGAAAGGGCGAAATAGATCAATCATAGAATAGTCTTCGCTTTGGGCAAGCAAAGAAAAGTAACTCGCCAAAAAGGCGAAAAGAAACCTTCCAATCCAATACAATCGCGAGCAAAAAAATCCCTACAAGTAGTCACCCCACGTAAGAATGACCTTCTAGCACATTAAGAAACCCAGTCACACCAAAGCCCACATCCAATTCACGTATAATCCCATCATGGCAAAAACATTAGATCTAGAACGTATCCTGCACCGTCAGGGCTTTGGCACGCGCAAGATGTGCCGTATTTTAATCATCAACGAAGAAGTCACCGTCAACGGTGAACTGTGCGATGACCCGGACGCCAAATTTGCCCTCGACGATACCCTACACTTCACCGTCAATGGCGAGGCCTGGCAGTATCGCGAACATAGCTACCTGCTGATGCACAAGCCTGCGCATTATGAATGCACGCACAAAACCCAGTTCCACCCAACCATTTACACGCTGCTGCCTGAGCCGCTGGTGGAGCGCGGCATTCAATGCATAGGCCGCCTGGATGAAGACACCACGGGGCTGATTCTGCTGTCGGATGATGGGCAGTTTATCCATAAAGTCAGCTCTCCCAAGCACCATGTGCCTAAAGTGTATGAAGTCACTTGCAAGCACGCCTTGAGTGCCGCCGACCTTGAACATTTGCTGGCTGGTGTCAAACTGATTGATGAGGAAGAAACCATTGCAGCACTGGCGGTGACCAGCATTTCTGCAACGGTGCTACACATGACCCTGGCGGAGGGAAAATACCACCAGGTCAAACGCATGATTGCCGCGATTGGCAACCGTGTCGAGGCATTGAAACGGATCAAAATCGGTCAACTGGTATTGCCTGAAACATTGGCGGCTGGCGAGTGGCGCTGGCTGTCCGCCGAGGACTTAATCGCTGTCCAGTCTTGATTTACGCGGCAGCCTTGAATCGCATTACTTAAAAAGGAAACTTTATGACGTGGCTAACCCTGGTTATTGCTGGCTTGTTTGAAACGGCCTGGGCCATAGGATTGAAATATACGGATGGCTTCACCCGCTTCTGGCCGTCATTCTGGACCATTCTCGCCATGATTATCAGTGTCTGGTTACTGGGCCTCTGCGTCAAATCGTTGCCAGTCGGCACGGCTTATGCCGTCTGGGTGGGCATCGGTGCTGTGGGGACGGTGATTGGCGGTATCTGGCTGTTTAGGGAGCCGGTATCTGCCTTGCGTATCATTAGCCTGGGCTTGATTATGGCGGGCATTATCGGTTTAAAACTCGCGACCACACAAGCATAAGCGCAGCCTTCTGCCTGTCAAAAACTCACCTGGAAAAACAGTTGTATTTTTTTGTATAAATCATAAAAAACGCGGTATGATCGTTACAACATCCCTGTCAAAGGATCGAGTGCTTTGCAAATACCAGCTATTCCTGCCAATGAAATAGAGCGCTTGCATGTATTACGCGCGCTCGCCATCCTTGATACGCAGGCAGAAGAACGTTTTGACCGTTTAACCAGAATTGCGACGCGCATGTTTAATGTACCGATTGCGCTGGTCAGCCTGGTCGATACCAATCGCCAATGGTTCAAGTCCTGTATGGGACTGCAAGTCTCAGAAACCTCACGCGACATCTCCTTTTGTGGTCATGCGATCTTAGGTAATGACACCTTCGTCATTAATGATGCCTCCAAAGACCCCAGGTTTCTTGATAACCCACTGGTGACGGCTGCACCACATATTCGCTTTTATGCTGGCAGGCCAATACGCACCACCCATGGGTTTAAAGTCGGCACGTTATGCCTAATTGACTCGCAACCACGGGAGTTTCCAGCCCGGGATATAGAAGACCTCGATGACCTGGCAACCATGGTAGAGAGCGAGCTGGCGGCGATTGAACTGGCGACCATGGATGAACTGACCGACCTCAGTAATCGACGCGGCTTTATCATGCTGACGGAAAAATACCTCAATTATTTTAGCCGTCACCAATTGCATGCCTCACTGGTGTTTTTAGACCTGAATGACTTTAAGATCATCAACGACACCTATGGCCATGATGAAGGCGATCGTGCCTTGCAAACGTTTGGCAAAGCACTGAAAGAAATGGGCCGCAGCTCGGATATTTTTGCGCGACTGGGTGGCGATGAGTTTGTGATCTTGCTCGCCTGCACCCGTGAACAAGAAGCACATATTGTGACGCAAAGGCTATGCCATCATTTAGACATGATCCGGCAGCAACTGCGACAACCTTATAAAATATCATTCTCACAAGGCATCGTCGAGTTTGATCCCCAGCAACCAAAATCCGTGGATCAACTGCTGCTTGAAGGGGACACCATGATGTACCAACTGAAAAAAGCCAGTGCTGCGCTGATGGGAAAATAACCTGCGATCAAGCAAGCTGGTCGCAGGCGATGGTGAATTAACTGCCCAGCAACTTTTGCGCTTTGGCTGTTGCGTTATTGGCCGAACGTTTCTTTGCGCTGGCTGCATGGTGAGTTTTACCGGTCCCGGCCTGTTGTGCCACACACGCGCCGCCTGCACTACCCACCCCTGCACCAAGCACGGCCAATAAACGGCCGCCACCTAATCCACGCCCAAGAATCGCACCGCCAGCACCGCCCACCGCGCCACCCAGCATGGTATGAGGTTGAGTCTTGCCGCCATTGGCGACCACGCTGCCAACGGCACCGCCCACCGCCCCGCCTAATACTTCCCCGGCGGGGCCCAGCATCACTGCGCCAATGGCCGAACCAGCCAAACCACCGACACCACTGGCGCCGACGGCTTGATTGTTGCAACTTTGTGCCTGCACGACATGACTCATGCATAACAGGCCGACTGATAATATCCAGATTCTCATGGCAGTGACTCCAGGATTAACGCTTCACGCGGGATGACAGGGGTTTAATCATGATGATGACCGCGGCCATGATGGTGGCCATGTTTTTTGCCTTTTTTACCACGGTAACTTCTCTGGTATGGATCAGGTTCATCAATCACCTTACCGACCACCGCACCACCGGCACCACCAACTCCTGCACCGACCACGGCGCCAGTCGTGGTGCCGCTGACTTTACGGCCAACCATGGCACCCGTTGCGCCGCCAGCGGCACCGCCCAGAATGGCCCCTGTACGACCAGCGCGGCCAGTTGTCGCTGCCCCACCCAGGCCACCGCCTACGGCACCGCCAATGACTTCACCCGTACTGCCACCGAGTACGCTACCAACCGCAGTGCCTGCAGCTGCGCCGACACCGCCACCGAGACCGGTTTCCAGATTATCTGCCATCGCAGTCGTCGATAACAATGCCAACACGCCCCATACCTTGCACATCTTTAAAAACTTCATCATCTTCCCTTATTTGAATTAACTACTTGCTTGAATGTTGCCTTGATTGAATTTATGTTATTTTAAACTGTCTTGTCAGTCATGACGGGCTTTATATCCTTCATCTACACACTCACATCATGTTAGCTACCCGTTTATCACTACTCTGTTCACCGCTGCTTGCACTCACCTTAATCGCTTGCTCAGCGCCTTTGCCACCGCAAGCTGAACAGGCCATTGTGCGCCGTTTTGACCCGACCCAATATGTGGGTACCTGGTATGAAATTGCCAGGCTGGACAACACATTTGAAAAAGGGCTGGAACAGGTGACCGCCAGCTATAGCCTGGAAGCAGATGGCACGCTCAAAGTGGTTAACCGTGGATTTAGTCCCGAGAAAAACGACTGGAGTGAAGCCATAGGCAAAGCCAAGTTCGTCGACCCCGCCAATGCAGATGGCAGCCGGACTGGCCGCCTTAAAGTGTCTTTCTTCGGGCCATTTTATGGGGATTACAACATCCTCGAAGTAGACCAGCCCTACTACAACTATGCACTGGTGAGTAGCGGTCGTGACTATTTATGGATACTGTCGCGCACCCCACAACTCACTTACCCGATCAAACAACACCTGATGGCCAAAGCCAAAGAACTGGGATTTGCCACTGACCAGCTATTGTTCATCCGCCAGTCCAACCAGGTTGAGTACGAATCCGGTCGACATGTGATGCCCCAGCATCACTAACTCCTGCCGCGTCAATCCACTGGAGATTAACGCGCGGGAGGGCTGCCCCTCCCGCTCTGTTCATTGCGCGTCAATCTGCTCGCTTTCGGGCCGACCGCTTTCAGGGCCCGCCGCCGGCGCATCCATCACCGGATCCAGACCTGCAGGCACGGGCGCTGGCACGACTTCACCGGTGCTGTAACGTAATGCACCTAACACCGCGTAAACACCATCCGCCTGCTTGGCCAGTTGGGTTACGGTCTCCACATCCTGCTTGGAGGCCACTTCACCACTCAGCTGCACCACGCCTTGCGCATCGGCATCGACCTGAATGCTCGACACATCTACACCATGTGTTTGCAACGTATTTTTCACATTATCAACCACGGTGTCACTAGGCAAAAAGTTATACATGGGCTCAGCTTTGGCAAGCACACCCGCAGCCAGCGCATTGGCGCTGCCACCCACTAATAAAGCAATCATCGTACTCATCGCCAGATATCGGTTCATCTTATTCATGATGTTTCCTTTCTGTTGCATAAGGTGGCGAGTTGTTCAAGTTGTACAGAGGATGAATCAGTCAACACATGAAGAACAACCCGCCGCAAGAAAAAAGCAAGCTACGCACTTGGGAGAGAATATGTAGCTTGCGAGGGGGTGTTTATTAACCTTTAACCACAATAGCGTTTTTCACAGACTTCACGCCTTCAACGCTGGCCACCAGTTGCTCTGCCTTGGATTTCAGCGCAGCCTCAGACACAAAGCCACTAATCAGCACTTCACCTTTGTGTGTTTCCACGCTGATTTTGAGGGACTTCAATGACTCCTCTTCCAGCAAGCGGGCTTTCACTTTGGTGGTAATCCAGCTATCAGACATGGCGCCTTTGATCGCTTTTTGACCAGTTTGTGTTTTGAGCTCTGCATATTCGTCGTAGCTCAAACTACCATCCTTATCATGGTCAAACGCTTTGAAATCTTGTTGCTTAACCCCTTTGTCCTGTTGCAACTCGGACCAGTTCAGTGAGTTATTGGCATTCTTGTCCAGGGTGTTAAATTCTTCCAGATAGGGTTTTTCACCGTTCTGGACTTCCTGTAGATCGAATGCGAAAGCATTTAATGTGATGGTTGTCGCCAACAGGCCGCCAAAGATTGTTGCTTGTGTGTATTTTGACATTAACATGAGCGTCTCCTTTTTCACGCGTTACACAAAACAGTTCTGCTGTCTTGTGTGGCCATATTAATGAGGTGCGCGTGTCAGGTCAGTCGTCCAACGACTGAATGTCATGTCAGAATAGGCCTACAGTGAGGCTGGGGCTGCACTCAGGCAGCAGAAGGGTCACTCTTGAGATACGGCAACAGTACGCGCGTGCTGGCGCCTTGTTGCGGAGCGCTGGTGATTTCATAATGCCCGCCAATCGACTCCACACGGTTACACATACCGCTGATACCATGGGTGCTATTGGTGAGTTTTTCCGGGTCAAAGCCGATACCGTTGTCCACGATCTCTAATTTGATATGCTGATCGTCATGCATTAAATGTACAGAGACTTCGGTCGCCTTGGCATATTTGCTACAGTTATTTAAACTCTCTTGCACCAAACGGTAAACAATCAGGCTGACGGTCTCGTTAATCGCCATTTCCTGCTCTGGCATAATAATATCCATTTGCCACTGGTTACGTGACCTGGCTTCATCAATCAGGTTCTGCAACGACGCAATCAGGCCAAAACTCTTAATCATGGCCGGGTGCAGGTTTTGTACGATTTCGCGTTTAAAATTAATACTGCGATCCAGGTACTGATTGGTCTTTTTGAGCTTCTCGGTCACCTGCGGCAACTGATCCTTCACATGCTTGATCGCCCAGGAAATATCCATCTTGATCGCAGTCAGCAAAGAACCCAGTTCATCATGTAACTCTCGGGATAATTGATAGCGCTCATGTTCAATATTGGTTTGTGCCTGCAAGGCCTGGCCCTGCACAGCAGTGGTCAGGCGCTGAATATTGCGCTCATACTCCGCGTTCTCATCGGTCAGGCGTACATATAAATTAGCCTTCTCCGCCAGTTCGCGTAACAAGCGGCGTATCACCAGCACCACCAATGATACAAAGATCAGCGGGCAGGCCATGACAAACCAGCGCATCAGCTTGCGTGTCGTATCCCGCGTATCGGCCACTTCGTCACGGTAATCCAGCACCAGCTTTTCAAACTGGCGCGACAATACTTCAATATTACGGCTTTCCTTGATCCCGGAATCCAGCTTGACGACCGCCAACGCTTTATCAAACTGGCGCTTTTTAGCAAAATCAATGGTCACGCTCATTTCAGCAGACTTCTTCACAATACTGTTCACCAGCTCGCTCATGGTGGTTTGTATCACCGGATGCTTGACCAGGTTGGTATGGTTGAGCAATTTATTGATGTTGCGTAGATGCTGACTCATTTGCTTGGTCGCATCATCATAGGGTTTAAAGTAGTTTTCTGAACGCGTGAGCAAATACCCGCGCTGCGCACTTTCGGCAACGGCCAGGTTGGACTGGGTTTTCCAGGTTTCGAGCAGCAACTGGTCCAGCATGGCTAATACGTCGGTTTTTTCGCGGGTGGTGACAATAAAGCGGTCATTCACCACCAGCATGGCGGCCGCCAGCATCAGACTGACAGTGAGCAAAGCCACCGTGTTACCGCCAAAGGTATCACTGATTTTTTCCAGCCGATCAAGCAAGGCGATAAGGTAGGTTCTGAATTTTTGCATGGCGGTTGAGTGAAGAGATTGAAAAATCAGGCAATCCGGCGTAACGTTTTTTGCGTGTATTGTTCACAATATATCAAACGCATCATAGCGGTGTTGCGAACTAACAGCAACGTAAAGATGTGTTGCCTTGTGAATTAATGCACTGTCAGAGAATTCTGACTTTGATATCGGTGGCTGGCCGATAGGTAGATTGCATGGCAGTTGGATAAGATGGCCACATGTTGAAAACACTTTTCGTTTAATCAACTGTCCAATCAGTCATAACGGTTTATTTGTTATGTGAGTAAGACACTGAACTACGTATGTAAAACCACGATTTAAAAAGGAGTTTCAAAATGTTTAATTTTTCAAAAGACAATGTTGAGAACACGACTGATCGCTTGGCCAAACACTCTGACCAGGCCATTGAACAAATCGCTGCGCAGGTGAAATCGACTGCCAATGAGCTGCTGGATGCCGTCAATGATACTGCGGACACTACGCAGGACAAGGCAAAAGAGCTGATTCATACCCTGAAAAGTAATATTGACCGTTTAACCAGCGAAGAAAATGCGGCAGCCCTTGCCTCCAACCTGAGCTCAAAAGCGGGCCGTGTCAAAGAGCAAGTGCAACGCGAAGTGAGCGACACTTACCACTCGATCAAAGACAAGACCGCCGATACTGTGCAGGAACATCCATTGGGCACCGTGCTGGTAGCCGCTGGTGTCGGTTTGCTGATAGGATACCTGTTAGGCACCAAACGTCGTGAATAAGCAAGGAAAGCTATGTGGGTAAACCTCTTGAAATTTGTCGCTGTTTTGTTTTTAAATCGCAAAGTGAGCGCATTGAAAGGTAGTTTTTTCAATTTGCGTCATCACGTCGCCGATTACACAGAAGACCGTGCACAACAATTGAAACAGGATTTTCTGGAGGAAACTGAACGCCTGGCCACCAGCATGGTAGGCATGCTGGTGGTGTTTAGCATGTTCATTTTTACCGGTTTACTCGGCTTGATGTGGCTGTTTTCACTATTGTGGCAACATCCAAACCGCTCTTTAATTCTTGGCCTGGCAATGCTGGTGCCCACAATTATCGGTATTATTGCTTTTATTGCTGTACGCGCCATTTGGCATAAGAAACCATTGTTTGCTGACTCGCTGGCCATGATCAGCCAGGACTGGCGCTTGTTTAGAAAAGAAATGGCGCCAGATGCGCAAACAGACCCGGCAGCTGCGCCAGACAATGATGGCGAAAAATCTGCAAGCTGAGACATAAACCCTGACTAACGAATTTAAGAGAACCGCATGAAAAGAATTCTTTTGGTAGATGATCACAGCATTGTGCGTGATGGTTTGCGTAACCTGATCGAACTGGAAAATGATCTGCAAGTGACCGGGGAAGCCTCGTCAGGGGCAGAGGCGATCCAGCTGGTGCGCAAAAATGAATATGATGCCATGGTGCTTGATATTTCGATGCCTGACAAAAACGGGGTGGATACCTTGCATGAACTCAAACATGTGTCGCCAGACTTACCGGTACTGGTGCTCAGTGGTTATGCAGAGGATCAATACGCGTTGAACTTAATGCGTAATGGCTGCAAAGGCTATTTATCCAAAAATGCGGATTCAGATGAAATCATCCTGGCCATTCGCACCGTATCTGCAGGCAAGCGTTACATTTCGGCCGAACTGGCTGAGCTGATGACCAACGAACTCAGTCATCCCTCAGAAAAGCAGTTGCACGAAACCTTGTCTGACCGTGAATTCCAGGTATTCGTTAAACTGGCAACCGGCCAAACGCCTACCGCCATTGCGGATGAGTTATTTATCAGTATCAAAACGGTCAGTACTTACCGCAGCCGTATCCTGGAAAAAATGGCCATGAAATCGAATGCTGACTTGACCTACTATGCCATCAAATACGGTTTGCTTAATTAAGCCAATACAATTGAATGTACGCATGAATAGCATCGCCAAGCAGCCTGTGTTAACCCCTTATTTGACATCAGTCACTGGTTAAACCGTCATGTATAGATTATTGTTAGTTGAAGACTCTGCCCTGATTCGCGATGTGATCGTCGAGATGTTGCACGACTGTGACCAGCTCGACGTCAGGGACATCGCTACCACCAGCGACGAAGCCATTGATTTGCTCAATGCCAGGCAGTACGACATGATCGTGCTGGATATTGAGTTAGCCAAAGGCACCGGTTTTGATGTGGTACGCCACACACGCCAGCAAGGCTATCCGTTTAAAGCGCCTGATATCGTCATGCTGACCAATCACGGCAACAGCTATTACCGTAACCTGGCGCACAATATGGGCGTTGAGTACTTTTTCGATAAATCCCTGCAATTTGACGAGTGCATGGACGTCATCCAGCAGCACGCCAGCCACGTTTCCTAAATCATCTCATCCTAATGGTGATGGTGGACGCCATGCCCACAACAATCCGCACACGCCCAGGCCTTGGCTGTCTTCATCACAGCCGTTTTACTAAAGATCTTTGCCAGCGCTGGTCACGCGCTTGCTTATACCTGCTAGGCCTGTGGCTGTCTGGTTGTGCATCAATTCCCGATGCCAAGCTGGCCCTCACTGAGATCAATACGCAAACACAGCCCATTACAGTCGTCACAGCCAAACAGGCCTTGCCACCGGGCAAAGTCGAGCAGGCCTTAAAGAAACTATCGCCCGACGAAAGCATTCGTGCAGCACTGGCTGCACACCTTCAGGTGGAACAGGCGATTGCGGGCAATAGCTTGTATGCCGATAACAAAGTCACCTTACTGTTTAATGGTGAACTCACCTTTAGCAATATGCGTCAGGCCCTGGCAGGGGCACAACAATATATTCATCTGGAATACTTTACGTTTGAGGATGTCGACCTCGGCGGCATCACCTTACAGGCACTGCTATTGCAAAAACTGTCACAAGGAGTCAGCGTTCACTTGATCTACGACGCAATTGGCTCAGGCGATACGCCCCCTGCACTGTTTGAGACTTTGAAAAAAGCAGGCGCCAGAATCACGGTTTTTCATCCGCTACAAGCCAGCACACTGGCACGAATCAATCAGCGCGACCATCGTAAAATCATGATCGTTGATGGCAAACTGGCCATCGTCGGCGGCGTCAATTTAAGCAAAACCTATCAAAGCAAAGGCTCGCTCAGATTCTTTAGCAAACAAAAACTGCCGGACCTCAATCAGGCGGACTGGCGAGATACTGATGTCATGATCACTGGCCCGGTGGTGGCCAATATCCAGCAAGCGTTTCTCGACCACTGGGATGTTGCGCAGCCATTAGATACAAGCAGTTTCTTCCCACCGCTGGCCAAACAGGGAGGACAGTTCGTACGCGTGATCACCACGCCTGCCAGCAAACGCAAAAATACTGATTCGCCATACTATCTAACCCTGATCGCCGCAATACAGCATGCAGAACACCACATCATCCTGAATTCTGCCTACTTTGTACCAACCAGCGCGCAGGAAGAGGCCCTGGTCAACGCGGCTGACCGTGGCGTCAAAGTATCGCTACTGGTGCCCAGTTTCAGTGACTCTACACTCTCCATGAATGTGCAACGCTCGCATTACAGCCACTTGCTCAAACATGGCGTCGAGATTTACGAGATGCAGGATCAGGTATTACATGCCAAAATGGTGTCTATTGATAGTGTCTGGTCAGTGATTGGCAGCTCCAATCTGGACTATCGCAGTGCGGGCATCAATGCCGAGATTGATGTAGTGATTTTGGGCAATGAAACGGCCAGTATGCTTGAACGCCGTTTTCAGCAAGATTTGAAGAATGCTGAAAAAATTGAACTGGAACAGTGGCAACAACGCCCGCTCTGGCAAAAATTCAAACAGCAGTCATCGCGTATTTTTGAAGGTATCCTGTAAACGGATAAAGACACTGACATGATAGACAAGGACACCTGGGAATTACTGAGTTATGTCGTCACCGTGGTCGGCTTGCCGCTGGCGATTGTGACCTTTATGCTTGAGCAACGCAAAGAGCGTGAGAACGAAGACGAAGAGGTCTACCAGTTACTGGCAGACAACTATACCGACTTTTTAAAGCTGGTGATGGCGCATCCTGACCTGCAACTGCGCTCGCATAGCGAGCCTTTAGTGATGACAGCCGAGCAGGAAGAACGCAAACTGGTGCTATTCGAAATCCTGATTTCACTGTTTGAACGCGCTTATTTGCTGACCTATGACCCCGATATGCGTGGCAAGCGCTTGCGGCGCTGGATGTCATGGGAAGACTATATGCGCGAGTGGTGCCTGCGTGAAGACTTTCGCCAGCACTTGCCCAGGTTGCTGGTCGGTGAAGATGCGGATTTCGTCGCCCATATTTCGCGTATTGCACAAGAGACCCGCTCAAACCAAGCTTAACGCTACCTACGATTAAAACACGCCTATTTCTTTAGCGGTGTCAGCTTAAACCCGGCCTGTTTAAACGCTTGTAACAATCCACTTTGCCCCGCCAGATGTGCGGCGCCAACCGCAATAAATACCGGGCGCTGCCTGGCCTGATCAATACTGCGTGCAGCCATTAGCACATTGCGCTCATCCAATAACTTTACCCGCATGCGCTGCCACAAGGCGGCAGGCAAGATCCCGCGCGTCATGGCGTCATCCATATTAGCCACCTGCTCGGCATCCCCGGCCAGGTAAGCCTTCATCAGCCTTTCAAAATCGCCCTCTTTTTGCTTCTGGCTACGTTTGAGCACAGCCCGCAACATCAACAATTGCTCGTCCTGCGTCATGCCATCCATGACGCCAAAATGTTCCTGCGGGCTTTCCAGACCCAGTACCTGCTTATCCAGTTCCTCCGCTTTGGCTTTAAGTAGAAAATCCTGCGCGAACGGTGTTTGTGGCTTGGGCAGGTCAAATATCACCGCCAGCAACCACGGTTTCATTTTAAGCACCCTATCCATCGGCATCACATGCATATCGGCCAGGCTCGCCACCTTATCCAGCTCGGCTTCAGACAAATACTGTGTCAGGCTACCTTGTGGCAATTGCAACAAAGATGCGGGCGGTGCGTCTGCCACCTCCAGCATAAATGCATCCACCTGTTTCAGTGCCTGCAACACCGCAGGGGAAAAATCAGTGACGCGATTGTCATCCGTGTGCATAGTTCCAAACAGGTAACTTACTTGCCCACCTGGGGATTCCAGCTGCCAAAACAGGCTTTTTTCAGCGGCATTGACCGGCTGGCCTAACAATAAAAATACCGCCGTCCACAACCATAACCCTTGCACCACATTCTTCATATTTTTAGTCATCCACATTGGTCACTGCCCATTGCTTGCACAGACAATCCCTATTGCCCGCCAGCCGACATCCTCTCATAGAATGACACATCGCATGCCATTTTTGCGCGCCTGCGCCGTATGGTATGCGCCCAAAGGTTGTCACTTATATGATACAGCGCTACCATGTGTTAAATAATATCAACAACATGCTCAGGGAGACTGCCATGCACCCGACCAACCAGACTGAAGATACCGACCCATATAAAACGCATTCTTTTGACGCGGTACTGGATGCGGAAATCCGTGGCATGGCGCATTTACGCCAGGACATTCATCGTGAAAACCTGATCGGCCTGGCCTTCTCTGGTGGCGGTATCCGTAGTGCCACCCTCAACCTGGGTATCCTGCAAGGCTTGGCAAAGAAAGGCCTGCTTAATCAATTTGACTATTTGTCGACAGTGTCTGGCGGTGGTTATATCGGTGCCTGGTTTTCCAGCCTGGTCAAACACAGCAATCACGTCAATACCGTGCAGGCCGAACTGGTGTTATCCACACAGCCGCAAAGCCCCGCTGCCCGTCAGCTCACTGCCACTGAAAAAGCCATTCTCTGGTTACGCAGTTATAGCAATTACCTGACGCCCAAAACCGGTTTATTCACCGGCGACACCCTGGCGGCACTGGCACAATGGATGGCCAACACCTTACTTAACCAGGTACTCCTGCTCTGCGTGTTAATTGTGTTGATGATGTCAGTGATCTTTTTCAGTCACTCGGAAATCCATGGCACTCTGTTGCCCGCATTCACTCTGGATAGCGACCTGTTGCGGCAACTGCTTGAAAATGCAGGACAAACCGTCCCCGGCAAAGCAGGCATGGCCCTGGCGCTAATCAGCTTGGCCAGCTCATTCTACTTCAGTCGTCGCGACTGCCTCAGCACAGCCCATGCGCTTTACCCTGTGCTGGCATTCTTATGCGGGGTGGCAGGATTCATCTTGCTGTTGTGGGGAATTCCCCAGTCAAGCTGGCAACAATTATTCACAACCTGTGCAGTCGATCATGAGGCCAGTCATCTCCAGCCCAACTATTGGATAGGCCTGGGCGTCCCGGTGATTTCACTGCTGATTTCTGCAGGACTGGTGGCCGCCATGGGTATAGGTGGGCGCGTAATAGATGTGAGTACGCGTGAATGGTGGCACCGCATTGGCGGCATCAATATTGGTTTTTGTGTCATCTGGCTGGCGCTGTTTGGTTGCGCGCTGTACATCCCGGCGCTCATTCACCACTGGCTGGGTAGCCTGGGGACCGCCGAGAAAAGCCTGACCGGGATTGGCTCCTGGTTGCTGGCTTTTTTCACCGCCAGGCTAGGTAAAAGCCGCGTCACGGGGACAGAGTCACCCAATAGCCTGAAAGGCACATTCACCACCGCACTGCCCTATATTGTGGTCGCGCTGATCCTGCTGGTATCCGGCTACCTGAGTTTCAGCCTATATCTTTCACCGCATCGCGGCCTGTGGTTTGCTGCAGCCTTGTTCGTCGTCGTTTTAGGCAGTTGGCGCATCGATATCAATGTGTTTTCCCTGCACAACTTTTATCGCAACCGCCTGACGCGTTGCTATCTGGGCGCCACCAACAACCATCGCAAACCCAACAGTTTTACCGGTTTTGATAATAACGATGATGTCACCATGTCTGCTTTGCGCGGACAACGCCCTACCCATATTGTGAACACGGCGGTCAATATCAGCGACGGCTCGCAACTGGCCTGGCAACAGCGTCAGGCCGCTTCGTTTATGTTCAGCCCCTATTACTGCGGCTTTAAATTACCCGATACCGAAATCTGGTATGACACCCACCATTACACCGGTGAAGGCGGGCCAGAGCTGGGCAGCCTGGTGTCTACCAGTGGTGCAGCTGCCAGCCCGAATATGGGCTATCACACCAACCCGGTCATGGGCTTTATCATGACCATTTTCAATGCGCGTCTTGGGCGCTGGTTTGGCAATCCCTTGCATGAGAATTACTTTAACAGGCTGCTCATGCAATTTAACTGCAAATTGAGGCTGCGCAACCCGCCACAGCGGCAATCACCGTTCTGGAACCTGTTTTACCTGATCAAAGAACTGATCACCAACACTGGCCCTACCTCTGGCTATTTGTATCTATCTGATGGCGGTCACTTTGAGAACCTGGGCATTTACGAACTGGTACGCCGCCGCTGCAAATTGATCGTTGCCATCGATGCCGGTGCTGATGGCTGCTATGAATTTGAAGACCTGGGCAATGCCATCCGTAAATGCAAAGTCGATTTCGGCATCACCATCAAGCTGGATATCAACCCGTTGTTGCCAGTGAATGATTGTAAATATGGCTTATTTAAATGCGGCGCCCGCCATTTTGCGATTGGCAGCATTGACTACCTGGGCGATGGCGATCCGGCACATATGGGCTACCTGGTGTATATCAAAAGCTCGCTGACTGGTGATGAACCCAGTGATTTGATTAACTTCAAATTGCAGGAACCCAGTTTTCCGCACCACAGTACGGTAGACCAGTTTTTCAGTGAGTCACAGTTTGAAAGTTATCGCCGGCTGGGCGAGCATATTGCGCAAAACCTTAAACTGCCTGCCAGTCATCCGGATAAAATAGTGGCCGAGCAGATACAAACGCTATTACCAGGCCTGCTGGATACTGCGACTTAAGCCATACAAACATACGGAGCACGCATGTCATCACACAATATTGTATTAGGGCCCTTGCTGGGGCTGGAAGGTGAGCACGAAAAAGCCACCATCTACACTGTTTGCTTTCTCTCCGAAAACGACGTCAATGCCGCTACCCTTGCTTATCGCATCGCCAAGCAAAGCTTGCGTAGTGAATTCACCTTGATCAGCAGCCTGGGGCGCGGCAAGTTCTGGCGTGCAGAAATCGCTATCCCGCTGACACCGCTAGACCAAGTCTGTGATTACCAAATTTTAATTGATGCGCAACCGGCCAGTTACACACAAACGCGCAACAACCTGGTCACTGACTGGTCATTTTTCTGCCCGGCAGCCAAGCAGCAGGTACAACTGGCATTTGCGTCATGCAATGGATTTTCATCAGACAAGGTGCGCACACAACATCCGGCGCCGATCGACTATCTGTGGCAACGTATGCAGCAACAGCAGGCCGCACATATGGCGACTATGCCTTATACAGAAGTCGTCAATGCGCCTTATGCGGCCCTGATCATGGGTGGCGACCAGATTTATGCCGACGCTATCTTCAATGAAAAACAGCCTTTGTATGCCTGGTCACAAAAGCCATTGAAAGATCAATTGACCGCACCAGTATCTGACACGCTCAGACAGCGTATCGATAATTTCTACTTCGACACGTATATCAGAAGCTGGACGCAATCGGCGGCCTTACGCTACTGCCTGGCCAGTATTCCCAGCGTCATGATGTGGGATGACCATGACATTATTGATGGTTGGGGCTCACAACCCTATCGCCTGGAAACCAGCCCGACCTACCAGGCCATGTTTGATAGTGCAAAAAAGTATTTCACGCTTTTTCAATTGCGAGGGACCAACAACCGCGCCTTGCAGCAACGCACTGCCGCACCTGCGCATTTTGGCATGACCCTAAACTTCCGTGACTACGGCTTGCTGGTCATGGATAACCGTAGCCAGCGCACTTTGCACAACATTATGGGTAGTGGCAAACAAGACTTTATTCAGGGCTTGGCCGATTTACAGGCAGACTGGCAAGCTGGCCAAAAGTTGCTGATACTGAGTGGTGTGCCTTTTCTTTACCGGCACTTTTCCGAAAGCGATCACAATATCCGCCTCAGCATCCAGTTTGATGCCTATGACGATATGGCGGATCACTGGCGCTTCAGTACGCATTACGATGAAATGTGCAGCATTCTGCAACGCCTGCTGCAGTTTCAAGCCGAGCTGCAAACTCAAGCCCAGACCAAAGTATTTATTATTTCTGGAGATGTGCATGTCGCTGCCAGCGGCACCTATCGCGAGCAACCTGGGCCTAACAACCAGCCAGGTCAGGGCAACCAAGCTGGTCTAGGCAACATCGTGCAATTGATTTCCTCAGGCATTGTGCATCCGCCGCCATTGAGCATGGAGCAATCAGTGATCCGGCTGGCCTCTAGCGTCACACAGCCGGATATTGACCTCGGCGGCGGTTGCGTATTGTCAGCCACGCTACGCAAAGACGCCGCCGGCAATCGCTTTTTATTCCATCGCAACTATGCCTGCATGCATGAAGGCAGCGACCACAAGGTGTGGGTCAACTGGCATTATGAAACCATAGATTTCCCGAATGCGAACGACCTGACCGCCCGTGCACAGAAACTGGCCAGCCCGATCCTGGGCTATCAAGTGTTAGGGCTGCCTTATTAGCGGCCTGCGCCAGGTTTTCTGGCTTTGTGCTTATAAGCAGGATTCTTGGTCTGGTTAAAGCCTTTAGGCATGGCCTTGGCCTGGAAACGGCTGCCGTCGGACTGCACAATTTGCTGCAATACCGCGGGCTGATATGCCGGCACCAAATGCTTTTTACCATTACCAATTAAATCGGCACGGCCCATTTTCTTGAGCGCTTCACGCAGCATGGGCCAGTTTTGCGGGTCATGGTAGCGGATAAACGCTTTTTGCAATTTGCGGATGGTACCAGTTTTGGCGACTGGCACGTTCTCAGAGTCAGGGGTGACTTTGCGTAAGGGGTTTTTGCCACTGTGATACATGGCGGTGGCCATCGCCATCGGTGTCGGCGTAAACGTCTGCACCTGATCAAGGCGGAAATCATTGCGCTTGAGCCACAATGCCAGGTTAATCATATCGTCATCTGTGGTGCCAGGATGCGCAGCAATAAAGTATGGAATCAAATACTGTTTCTTGCCCGCCTCGGCACTGAACTTTTCAAACATGCGCTTGAATTCATCATAAGCGCCCATGCCTGGCTTCATCATTTTGCTCAGCACGTTTTCTTCTGAGTGCTCAGGCGCAATTTTCAAATAGCCGCCCACATGATGCTGCACCAGTTCCTTGACATATTCCGGCGATTTCACGGCGAGGTCATAACGCAAGCCTGAACCAATGAGGATTTTTTTCACGCCACGCAAGTTACGCGCCTTGCGGTAAAGCTGGATCAGCGCCGAATGGTCAGTATTGAGGTTTTCGCACACGCCAGGATAGACGCAAGACAACTTGCGGCAGTTTTTCTCGATCTCTTCAGACTTGCAAGACAAGCGGTACATATTGGCCGTTGGCCCGCCGAGGTCAGAAATTACGCCGGTAAAGCCATCCACTTTGTCGCGAATTTCTTCAATTTCGCGCAAAACAGAGTCTTCGGACCGGCTCTGGATAATACGGCCTTCGTGCTCGGTGATCGAGCAGAAAGTACAGCCACCAAAACAACCACGCATGATATTGACCGAGAAACGGATCATTTCCCAAGCCGGAATATTGGCACCGTTGTAAGCTGGATGTGGCTTACGCGCATAAGGCAAATCGTAAACGTAATCCATCTCTTTGGTTGTGAGTGGAATCGGCGGCGCATTCAGCCACACTTCGCGGTTGCCGTGTCTTTGCACCAGCGCCCGCGCATTGCCTGGGTTAGCTTCCAGATGCAGCACGCGCGAAGCGTGCGCATACATCACCGGGTCACTCACCACCTCTTCATACGATGGCATGCGGATAACCTGGCGGTCACGCGGCACTTTGCTGGCTTTCAGCGGTAAGGGCAGGCTGATGGTTGGCGCGGCCGTACTCGCTTCAGCGCCTTTTTCATCGGTCGCGCAGCTGGCATCGCCCTTGCCCATTTTCATGGCATAAGGGTCTTCGTGTTTTTCAACCACGCCAGGCCTGTCCAAACGGGTGGAAGGCACTTCTAAAAAGTCATCCGGCACCTGTTTGCGGATAAACGCCGTGCCACGGATATCTTGGATCTCATGCACAGGCTCACCGCGCGCAATACGATGCGACAGCTCAACAATGGCACGCTCAGCATTGCCATAGAGCAAAATATCGGCTTTAGAATCGATGAGGATAGAACGACGTACTTTGTCCGACCAGTAATCGTAATGCGCAATACGGCGCAGGCTGGCTTCGATACTGCCAATCACCAGCGGCACATCTGCATAAGCCTCTTTACAGCGCTGCGAATATACCAGCACCGCGCGGTCCGGGCGTTTGTTGGCTTCAGCATTCGGCGTATAGGCATCATCAGAGCGAATTTTACGGTCCGCCGTGTAACGGTTGACCATGCTATCCATATTGCCCGCCGTCACGCCAAAATACAGATTGGGCTTACCCAACACTTTAAAGGCCGCCGCTGACTGCCAGTCAGGCTGCGCAATAATGCCAACGCGAAAGCCTTGCGCCTCGAGCAAACGACCAATCAACGCTGCACCAAAACTGGGGTGGTCAATATAGGCATCCCCGCTCACCAGAATAATGTCGCAACTATCCCAGCCCAGCGCATCCATTTCGGCGCGGCTCATCGGCAGCACAGGCGCCGTGCCAAAGCGTTTGGCCCAATACGGACGATAGCTGTTAACAGGTTTGGCTATAAGGGAGGTGTAGATTTCCACGCGGGTGACCAGCAATGCTTGAGAGTTGCGCATTTTACGCGTTAATTGATTGATTTGAAATCATTTTTCTTAAAAAAATGAAGTGTTTTTGCCGTCACAATCACGCGAACGACTGAATTAGGTCTCGTCCGGAGAAAACACCACGCGCAAAACAAACTGTGTGCTGAATCAGACGCCCAACACTAAAAGACGGGCATTCGCCGTTAACAGGTGTATTTATGATTGCGGCGGCTGTTAAAGCCCTGTATAACCACTCTCAAGAGTGGGGTATTTTTTTACATAATAATTATTAAATTAACAATGAAGCATTACACGCTATTCAAGAAAATTCTATTACCTTTGGCAGCCTTTGGCCTGCTGATCGGGTTCATTTCATTTGCCTTTATTTTCAACCATCACCTGAATAATATTGAAGCCAAGGCCAACGAAGAAACACAAAAACTCGCCAACCTGTTAGTCACGGCCAGAACACTGGTCAGTGAACATGTGCTTTCCAGCATGGCTTTGCTGAAACAATATGCCTCGGTTGAAGGTCCGCCCAATATTCATGGCGTCACCGACATGCTGGGCACGCAGGTACCCAACCTGCGCTTTGGCGATAGCCCGCAAACCGGCAGGACCATTATGGTCGACTCTGTCACCCGCATTGGCAGCGGCACTGCCACTATTTTTGTCAAACGTGGCCAGCAGTTTTTGCGGATTGCCACCAATGTGAAAAAAGCCGATGGCAGCAACGCCTTTGGCACCGAGCTGAACCCGTATGGCAAGGTCATTGAAAAACTGCAGAAAAATGAAACATTCTATGGCGTGGTTGATATTCTGGGCGAAGCCTATCTTTCACGTTACGAGCCCATGCATGACAACCAGAATCGTTTGATTGGTGCCTGGTATGTCGGTTATAAACTGGACTTCAATGCCATTGATCAGGCGATCCGCCAATGGGGATTTTTAGAAAAAGGCTTCGTCGCCATCACCGATGGCCACGGCAAGATTCGCTTTCTTACCGGCGGCATCAGCAAACAGCAAGCGCTAGAGGCGATGGAAGACAGCCAGCACCGCTGGAAAAGAGTCAGCAAAGAAGTGCCTGAATGGGACTTCCAGATCAATATCCTGTACCCCGTTAACGAAGCTTACTGGTCTGCGCTGGGCGCGCTTTCACCTGTCATGATTATCGCCTTGATTCTGACCCTGGTGGTGTTAATGGCTGTGATCAGCGGCTTGCAGCGCTTTGTGTTGAACCCCTTGGGCGGGGAGCCGGAAACCGCAAAACTGCTGCTAATGCGCATTGAAAGCGGCGATTTCGCCGAAGACCATATTGCAGCCACACCAGATACCTTGATCGCCAACATGGTCAAAATGCGGCGCCGCTTACGTGAAATGGTGAGCCAGATACAGGCCAGCGCCAACCGGCTCAAAGTCTCTGCGAGCGTGTTTGACCATGCACATGACGCTATTTTTATTACCGACGAACGTGGCCTGATTGTGCAATGCAACCCCTCGTTTAGCGTGGTCACCGGCTATGCGCAGGCCGAAGCGATTGGGCAGTCGCCTGCCGCCTTAGGTATTGCCTGCCTGCAGCCAGACTTCTTTCAAGACCTGTATGAAGGTGCACAGGCGTTTCAAGAGTGGCAAGGCGAAGTGTGGAACCGCCATCATCAAGGCCACGATTACCTGGTTGAGCTGGAACTGTCGCCGGTGATGAACCAGGCGGGCGAATTCCAGCATTATGTCGGTTTATTCTCGGATATCACCCGCGCCAAAGAACAGCAAAACATGCTGGAACACCTGGCTTACCATGATGTATTAACGCAGTTGCCCAACCGCGTGCTGTTTTCCAGCCGTTTGCAGCAAGCCTTGCTGGAAGCCGAACGCCAGCAGTCACTGGTCGCGATCTGTTACATAGACCTGGATGATTTTAAAATTGTGAATGACCAGTATGGTCACGAGTTTGGTGACAAATTACTGATGCAACTGGCCAGCCGGCTGACCAACATTCTTAAACCGCAAGATACGCTGGCGCGCCTGGGCGGCGATGAATTTGCCATGCTCTTGTGCGGCGGCCGTACACAAACCGAATACACGCGTTTACTCAAAAAACTGCTGGCGGCGATTGAAAAGCCGTTTGCGATTGATAAATTCAAATTCTCGATTTCAGCCAGTATTGGTTACACGCTCTATCCGATTGACCACAACCCGCCCGACACGCTGCTGCGCCATGCGGACCATGCCATGTACCATGCAAAAACGCATGGCGGGCACCAGTTCCACCTGTTTGACCTGGCCTCCGCGCAGCAGTCGCAACAACAGCAACTACTGTTGCGAGACTTGCTGAACGGCATTCAAAACAGCCACATCAAACTGGTTTACCAGCCGCAAGTGTGCATGCAATCAGGCAAACTGTTTTGCTTTGAGGCCTTATTGCGCTGGCAACACCCACTGCGTGGCCTGCTTTACCCGAATGACTTCCTCAACGCGGTGGAACATACCAGCCTGATTATTGATATTGGCAACTGGGTGATTGAAGAAAGCCTGCGACAACTGACAGAATGGCAAGAGCATGGCCTGCACACCCAGGTCTCGGTCAATATTGCAGCGCAACATTTGATGCATAAACAATTTAGCGACCACCTTAGCAGCCTGTTTAAAAAGTATCCAAGCATCAAACCGCAGCAGCTGCATATCGAGATCACCGAAAGCGCGGCCATCAGTGACTTCGCCCGCGTCAACCGTGTCATTCAACAGTGCCAATCGCTGGGCGTGGCTTTTTCGATTGATGACTTTGGCTCCGGCTACTCGTCACTGATTTACTTGCGCCGGTTGCCGGTAGATATCATCAAAATCGACCAGTCCTTTATCCACAATATGCTCAGCAACCAGGAGGACCTGGCAGTGATTCGAGGCGTAGTCACACTATGCCGCGAGTTCGGGCGCAAAGTGGTGGCAGAAGGCGTGGAAAAAGCGGAGCAGGCCCAGATCCTGGCGGCATTAGGTTGCGATTATGCACAAGGCTTTGGCATTTCGCGTGGCATGCCGGGCAACAAGGTTATAGAATGGGCAGGCAAGCACGACCCTTACCAATTTAACTGACGTTTATGCACGAACACTACTACCCGCTGCCGGGCGGGCCAGTACTCATTCTGGACACAAAAACGCCTTTTCCGCCATTGCAGCAGGCATTGACCGAGCCCAATGGGCTGATTGCCATTGGCGGCGATTTGACCGCAGAGCGATTGCTAGCGGCCTACCGGCAAGGGATTTTCCCCTGGTTCAGCCCAGGCGAGCCTATCCTCTGGTGGAGTCCTGACCCACGTATGGTGTTGTTTCCCGAGGCACTGAATATCAGCCGTTCCTTACGCAAGGTCATACAACAACAGCCTTTTGATATCCGTTTTAATACTGATTTCAAGCGCGTGATACAAGCATGTGCGGCCACCCCTCGCCCAGGTCAGCCAGGCACCTGGATTACCGACGATATGATCGCCGCCTATCATCAACTACACCTGATGGGGTATGCGCATAGCGTAGAAGCCTGGCAAGATGAGCAGCTCGTGGGTGGCTGCTATGGTGTGAAAATTGGCCGCATGTTTTATGGAGAAAGCATGTTTCATCATGCCAGCAATGCTTCTAAAGTCGCGTTTGCCCATCTAGTGCAATGGTTAAACGCGCAACAAGTCAGTATGATTGATTGTCAGATGCATACACCGCTGCTGGCAAGCTTTGGTGCATATGAGATTCCCCGAGACCGATTTATCGCGCAATTGAACGCGCTGGTGCAATATGACGCTACCTAACGATGCTCCGCTGCAAAAACTGCAGTTTTATGTCACCACGGCTTATCCGTGTGGCTACCTGCCAAAAAAGCTGGCACAAAGCCTGATTGCCACCCCGCAAAATCTGGTCGATGGCACGGTATACAGCGGCCTGATCCAGCAAGGGTTCAGACGCAGCGGTAAATTTGCCTACCGTCCGCACTGCGAACACTGCAACGCCTGCATTTCAGTGCGTTTGCCAGTCAACGCCTTTCAAATCACGCGTAGCCAGCAACGCGCTTTTAAAAAACATGCTGACCTACAAGTAACGATCGTCGAAGCCAGCTACGATGCTGAACATTTCGCGCTTTACCAGGCTTACCAGCAACAACGCCATCACCACGGCCCGGACCATATTGCAGACCTTGAGGACGAGGCCGCGCAGTACCAGCAGTTTTTGTGTCAGAGCAATGTAGAAAGCATTATGGTTGAGTTCCGCGATGCTTATGGCGCCCTCAAAATGGTCAGCGTGATCGACATCGTGATGGATGGCTTGTCTGCGGTCTATACGTTTTACGATGCCATGGATAAAGCCAGCTACGGCACGTATAGCATCCTGTGGCAAATTGCCTGGGCCAAACAGCTGGGCCTGCCCTATTTGTATCTGGGCTACTGGATCGCCGACAGCCAGAAAATGGCCTATAAACAGCAGTTCCAGCCGCAGGAAAAACTGGTGGATGGCGAGTGGATAGCCCGCCCGCAGCCATAATATGAAATATACCCCACAATCGCTCGCCAAGCAGTTTTGTCTGGGGGTGTATGTCAATGCGGTAGATGCCATGCTCTGGCGTGACACCTTCGACTATATAGCCAGACTCAAAGATGACTCTGTGTTTCAAAAAAGTCAGATTGCAACACTGTGGGCGCAATACGGCGGTGACCTGCGTGCCAAAATAAAAGACGACGCCCTGGTGCTAAAAGTACTCAAAAAGGCACTCTCTGGTTACCACGGCGAGGGCTTTACTTTGTACCGTGGAGAAAGCTGGCTTTTATTTGACAACGACCAGATCGGCTTTTGCTGGACCACCTCTGAAGACATTGCAACCACTTATGCCAAAGGCCTTAATGCAGTAGAGTCTGGTGGCGTGCTGCTCAAGTGCTATGCGCCACCGGAGGCCATTCTGGCCATAGAAAACAATGTGTTTATATGTGACCCAACATACTTATTGCGTTTGAGCGCCTTGGCGTTGTTTCCCAAGTTGTAGGCCTACTTGTCCCACTGGCCATAGCCTTTAAACTGGGCGTGCACTTCACGCATCTGCTCTGGCGTTAACAGCGCAGGCTCCCCAAGTTGCAATAAGCGCCAATACTGCTCGCACAAATTCTCTACCTCAACCGCGATAGCCAGCGCCTGCGGCAAGTTTTTACCTAAAGCAATCATGCCATGGTGCGCCAGCAAACAGGCTTTACGCTCTTGTAAGGCGCTCACGGCGACATCAGATAGCGCCTGGGTGCCAAACAAGGCATAAGGCGCGCAGCGGATATCGTCACCGCCCACAGTGGCGATCATATAATGAAACGGCGGCACATCGCGTGCCATGCAGGCAATGGTGGTCGCAAACATGCTATGGCAATGCACCACCGCATTTACCTCCGGCCGTGCCTGCAAAATGTCGCGGTGAAAAAACCACTCACTAGAAGGCTTTTTACCAGCCTCGGCCTGTCCCGTCCAATCCATATACACCATGCTCTGTGTGCTGAGCTGTTCGGCAGGCACGCCTGAAGGTGTAATTAAAAAGCCGTCATCCAGCCGTATGCTGGCATTGCCAGAACTGCCTTTGTTGAGTCCGGCTAGCGCCATCTGCTGGGCAGCCTGTAATAATTGCTGTGCGGGTGGAGGTGTGGTCATTGTTGGAGTCGTCATTTTAAGCTGCCAGTGTATGTAGCTGCGCAGGCGTCAATACGCCGTGCTCAGTAATAATCCCCGTGACCAGCCTGGCGGGCGTCACATCAAATGCAGGATTGAGCGCCGTGCTTTCGTGTGGAATCACGCGTATGCGTTGCACCTGGCCGTCTGCGCCCTGCCCTTGCATATAAGCCACCTCGTCTGCGTCGCGCATTTCAATTTCAATGTCCGCACCTCGCGCCAGTTGCCAATCGATAGTCGGCGTAGGCACGGCTGCATAAAAAGGCACGTTTTGGTCAAAAGCAGCCAGTGCCTTTAAATAAGTACCAATCTTGTTGCACACGTCACCCTCACGTGTCACACGGTCCGCGCCCACAATCACCATATCCACCTGGCCATGCTGCATTAAATGCCCGCCGGCATTATCAGCAATCACCGTATGCGGCACGCCATGTTGCGCCAGTTCCCAGGCAGTTAAACTCGCCCCCTGGTTACGCGGTCGCGTTTCATCTACCCAGACATGCACCTTCAGGCCCGCATCATGTGCCGCATAAATCGGCGCCAGCGCGGTGCCACCATCCACAGTGGCCAGCCAGCCAGCATTGCAATGGGTGAGAATATTCACGACCTGTTGCGGATTGACTGTGCTCTTGGCGGCAATAAGCGCCTTGCCATGCTGGCCCAGTGCCAGGTTTTGTGCCACATCTTCATCGGCAATCGCTTGCGCCAGCTGCCAGGCCGCCATCGCGCGGGCAGACTCAGATAAGGCCAGCAAGGCTTGCTGCATGCGTTGCGCCGCCCACGCCAGATTCACTGCCGTTGGCCGGGTAGCACACAATTGCGTGACCACATCCTGCACCTGCGCATCACTGGCGGTTTGCTGAACGCCCAGCGCGACGCCGTAAGCAGCGGCAGCACCAATCAAAGGTGCACCCCGCACTTGCATACTGCGAATGGCATGACACATTTGCGCCAGGGTCGTCACATTCACCGTCACAAACTCAAATGGTAAGCGGGTCTGATCAATCAGGCAGACGGCACCACTTTGTTGCCAGATGGTACGAAAATGTTGTTGTTTGATACGCATAAAAAGGAATCTGCTGACGAGTAGTCATTAATTGTAAAAGTTGTAAAAGGCCTTGCTTTTCCTGTAGGACAAACACCGTATTTTTCCATCCACAAAATCTGTGGATAACTTTGTGGATTGCTGTGTCTTAATTCCGTAACTTACCAATTTAAAAGGACTTTTTCCAAAAGTTCATTTTTTAATCTATTTTTTTATTCAATAAAATCAATAACTTACGATGCATCACTATAATTGAAACACTTTCGACACATTCTTAATGTGTCACTTTAAGTCATGTGCATAAATGGGCTAATTTCGGTAAAACTTGCGTAGAATTTTTGCCTATCATTTCAATGAGTTGCGAAGTTTCCAAGCCACGAATTAGGCACAATTCCTCCGCTATTCTTTTTAATTGAACAGGGCTGTTTCGTCCCTGGTGACCGATCCAAACCGGGGGAATATCGGGGGCATCCGTCTCCAAAACCAGCAGCTCCAGTGGCAATTCGGCAGCCAGTTGCCGGATTTTTAATGCGCGCGGCCAAGTCATGGCGCCACCAAAGCCTAACTTGAATCCTAACTGTCCAAAAATCGCCGCTTGCTGCATGCTGCCGTTAAACGCATGGGCAATGCCGCCATGTACGCGATGCTTGCGCAGGTATTTGAGTATGCTATCTATCGCGCTACGCACATGCAGGATGACGGGTAACTCAAATTGTTTGGCAATCTGTAGCTGTCCTTCAAACAAAGCAATCTGCTTGGCCTCATTGTCTCGCGTTAGGTAAAAATCAAGGCCGATCTCGCCAATCGCCAGTAATTGATGCGCCTGCGGCCCGGCCAGTACCGTCGCCACGATCTCCTGCAATTGCTGCAAGGCGTCATCCGGCGCTTGCGCCACATACATGGGATGCCAGCCCAGCGCAAAGCCAGCCTGCGGGTGTTGTGCGCACCACTGCATGATCGGCTGAAACGTTGCCTGCGTGACGGCGGGAATCACCACCGCACGCACGCCTTGTGCTTGTGCCTCTTGCCACACTTGGTCGCGATCCGCATCGAACTCGCTGGCATCAAGATGACAATGGGTGTCTATCAACATAAAAGATTAAGGCTGCAGTTTGGCCTGGATACGCAGATCCTGGCCAAACTGGCGCACATCGAGAATCTGCAAATCCCGCACCGCGGACATCTGCGTGAGCTCAGGCAAGGCAAACATGCCACGGGCAGTATGACCCATCAACTTAGGCGCGTAATACAGCAATAATTCATCCACCAGGCCGCTTTGCAAAAACGCACCACTCAAGGTTGCCCCGGCCTCAATCAACACCTCATTGCACGGCAATGCCGTCAAAGCCTGCATCAACACCGCAAGATCAACCTGACCTTGCGCATTCGGCGCCTGCAAGGTGCGAACGCCCATCACCTGCAACATTTCCATTTTGGCCGCATCACCTTGTGCATAAGCCACCAGCGCATTGCCGTCCTGCAACACCTTGGCATCAATCGGGATCCGTAACTGGCTATCGACAATGACGCGCAAAGGTTGCCTTGGGGTTTTGACCTCGCGCACAGTCAAGGAGGAATCGTCTTTTAAAATGCTGGCAATACCGGTGATAATGGCGCAACTTTGCGCGCGCCAATGATGCACGTCGCGGCGGGCAGCAGGCGAAGTAATCCATTGGCTGTCGCCATTGGCCAGTGCGGTCCGGCCGTCCAGGCTGGCCGCCACCTTGAGACGAACATAAGGCCGTTGCTGGGTCATGCGCAGGATAAAGCCGGGATTGAGTGCGAGCGCTTGCGCTTCGCACACCCCAACAGTCACCGCAATCCCTTGCGCCTGCAAGCGGGCAATGCCATTGCCTGCCACTAGCGGATTAGGATCCTGCATCGCCACCACCACCCGACTGACGCCAGCATTGACCAGCGCATCGGCACAAGGCGGCGTACGACCAAAGTGACTGCACGGCTCCAGCGTCACATAGGCCGTCGCGCCACGCGCCTGCTCACCAGCCGCGCGCAAGGCATGTACTTCGGCATGCGGCTCACCCGCTTTGAGATGCGCCCCCTCACCGACCACCTGGCCGTTGTTGACGATCACGCAGCCTACACGCGGATTAGGGGTCGTTGTATATAATCCGCGCGCAGCCAGCCGCAGCGCACGCGTCATCCATTCAATATCTTGTGAGGTCACTTGCATAGACTGCCATGATACAAAAAATCCCGTGCTTGCGGTTTTTTTGTACATAAGCCTCCTTTCCAGCACGGGATATCACGCCCAAGTGCGAACTGCCGAATACAGTGGTATTTGCCAGTTTTTTTAAGGTTAGCCCGCGCGCGTAAGGGCGCTACACTGAGCTATGATTTATATCGCCGATCCCAATCCATGGCTGGCCCTGTATGCACAACCACTGCATACACGCCTGACCCCGCCCACCGCAGACTTGCAGGACTTTCTGTCAGAGTATGGCCTGACGCACGGATTACCAGAGACTGTGCGCCTGGACGCAAGCATAGACTGGCAGGATACCCTCGCGCAGGCACTGGCGCCGCTCCCTGAGAGCCTGCTGGATACGCTGGGTAAATCCATAATGGGTATTTTCTTTGCAACAGGCCTGGATGCCTCCGGTTTTACTGATATGGTCGCACTGGGGGATGGCAGTACCAATATCGGCTTTGTGATTGTGCTCGACAGCCAGGCATTTAGCCAACCATCGGCCAACGCCTGGGCCAGCTGGAAAGAAAATTCAGCGTTCATTGCAGACCCGCAGGTGCAAATCAGCGTAGAAATCGCAACGCCGGAAAACGACCATCGCATACAGGCACTGCGTTTTCTGCTATTGCATGAATTCGGCCACATATTGGCCACCATGACCGACCTCTGTCCTCAGGACTGGTCATTCTCATTACCTAAGCTGGCGGGCCACTTTAGCAAACTGAGCTGGCAAACCAGTGGTAGCAAGGCGATCCGGCCAGAACAGAACTTCCCTCATCGTGAGAAGATCAGCTTCTATTGCCAGCCGACCCTACATGCCAGCCAGGCATTAGACTTGTACCGTGACCTGGCGAGAACATCGTTTCCCACCTTATACGCCAGCATGGATGTACAAGAAGACTTTGCCGAGTGCTTCGCCACCTATGTGCATACAGAATTACTGGGACAGCCTTACCACATGCAGGTGACGATAGACGGCAAACAGGCCTATCACAGTGATGACTTCTGGGCATCGGCCCGTGCCAGCGAAAAAAAGCGTTATATGCGCAATCTGCTTGAAGCATTAGCCCACAATAACGCCAGCCATACTTTCCAGGGGCTGGCACCTTTTCTGCGCATGAGCCTGAGCGGTGCAGATTTACGGTCGCATGCGCAATCACTATTGGTGCAGGCCAATCAGGACCAGGAAAATGCCATTCTGTGGATGAACCTGGCCACCGGCTTTTTATGCCTGAAAATGCGTGACATGGGCCTGGCGATCCAGGAACAGGCTTTGTCCTTGCAACGGCTCTATCGCCGCCCGGCAAACTGTCAGCCGCCACGCTTCCGCCTGCTCATGATCATGACCCCAGGCGATTTATCTGAAAACACACCGATTGATTGCCTGCTCGAAAACAGCCCGGTAGAACTCCTGTATTACTACGCATCCGTCGAGCAACCTTTGCCATCCCCCATGCCTGAACACGATGCGGTAATGGTTGCACTCTCAGATAGCCAGACGAACCGTGCCTTGCTGCTGGCGGTACAAGCCAGCCTGCTTGCTCATGCACAGCCAGTGATTAATCCGCCACACCTGCTGCCCAACGTCAACCGTGACCAGTTAAGTGAACTGCTACAAGGCATCTCCGGCCTGGATATGCCACGCACGCACCGATTGACCCGTAGCCAGGTCGTTACGCGTTTAAGCATGCAACGTCCCGCAGAGGCAACCGACCACGATGTGCTGCCCAGCTTGCCCTTGATTATTCGCCCGGTCGGCTCACAAGCCGGTAACGACCTGGCGAGAATTGCACAGGCAGCCGAGCTGGCGGATTATTTAAAACAGGTGCAAAGCACGGCGTTTTTTGTATCGCGCTTTGTCGATTACAGCAGCCAGGATGGCCAGTTCCGCAAATACCGCGTTGCCATGCTGCGCGGCCAGCCGTTTATCTGCCATATGGCAATCTCCAGCGACTGGATGGTGCATTACGTGAATGCAGGCATGTATGACTCTGCCGACAAACGTGCCGAAGAAGGCGCGTTTATGCAGAACTTTGCCAGCTTTGCTGCCCGCCACCAGTCAGCACTGGCCGCAATTTACCAGCGCCTGCAACTCGACTATCTGTGTATCGATTGCGCAGAAACCAAAGACGGCAAATTGCTGGTATTCGAGATTGACCACATCATGGCAGTCCATGCCATGGACTCCGCCAGCCTGTTCCCGTTTAAAGCGGGGCAAATCGCCAAGCTACAACAGGCCTTTGAGCAATATTTATATGCATTACAGCCGCAACCTTTACTGGAGAGCGCATGATGAAACTGAGTGCCAATCAACTGAATTTTTCTGGCGGCCCGGGGGCGTTACCCGAGAGCGTATTGCAACAACTGCATACTGCCATGCTCTGTGTACCAGAAGTCGGCCTGTCGATTCTGGGTATCAGCCACCGCTCTGAATGGTTTGCGCAAGTGGTGCATGAGTTGGAAGATAATATGCGCCAACTCATGGGCTTGCCAGCATCCACACGCGTACTGATGATGCAAGGCGGTGCCACGCAGCAATTCTCCATGTTGCCAATGAATTTGCTGCGCAATGGGCAATCTGCCGATTATATTCACAGCGGTTACTGGAGCGGCAAGGCCATTCATGAGGCGGAGAAATCCGGCCAGTTACAACTGGCCTGGAGTGGTAAAGCGGACCAGTTTAGCCGCCTGCCCAGCGATGCCGAATTACAGTTATCTAAAGACGCTGCGTATTTTCACTACATTTCCAACGAAACGGTAGAGGGCCTGCAATTTCATCGCGTGCCTGGCCGTGACGATGTGCCTCGCATCTGTGATATGTCCTCAGACCTGTTATCGACACCTGGGGACTTTAACCGCTACGCCATGATCTACGCCCATGCACAGAAAAACATCGGCCCGGCCGGGGTCACCATGGTGATTTTGCGGGATGACTTTATGAATAGCCTGCCAGATGACCTGCCTGGCTTTATCAACTATCACGCGCAAGCCGATGCGCACTCGATCTACAACACGCCCCCCGTGTTTGCGATTTATAGCGTCTTGCTGGTCACGCGCTGGTTACGGGACGAAATCGGTGGCTTGCCCAACATCGCCAAACGCAACCAGCAAAAAGCGGACTGTTTGTATCAAGTGTTGGATGACCACGCCGACTTTTACCGCGGTCGTGCCGCCGTTGCAGACCGCTCGAAGATGAATGTGGTGTTTAACTTACCCAACGCAGAGATTGAGCAAGCCTTTTTACAGGCCGCACAACTGGCAGGCTTTTCAGGGTTGAATGGCCATCGTAGTATAGGCGGCATCCGTGCATCAATTTATAACGGCCTGGAGATGGCCGCCGCTGAACAGCTGGCTGACTTTATGCAGACATTCCGTAAGCGTTATAAAGCGACAACACAAACTACAGTCCTGTCGCCTGCTTACGCTTAACAGAGCGGACGTTTAGTGGGAAGAAATCTGGCTATGGGTTAAGCGCCCATCCTGGTCAAAATAAATGCGCAAGGCATGGTAAACATGCATGCACTTACCAAGGTCGTACTCCAGCGCATTGGCATCTTCTAAACTGGGACGACCCAGCAAGGCCATCACCGCTTCTTTTTTGGCGCCACGAATGAGGATATGGTTTTTCAGGTCGTAGGCCATGTCACCACGTCTACACTCTTTTTGTACTGTGTTGGCCAGCTCCATCCAGCGCGTCTGGTCAAACTTGTCGCTGCCAAACACCGCCTGGTCTTTAAATGCCCACCAGGTAAAAAACACAATGGTGAGAATGACCGTAAATACCGCTAACGCAATTGCAGACAACTTGATCAGTTTCATACGCCCCCGCCTTCAAATGCAAACAACATATGAGAAACGAGCGCGCCGGATGAAGTGTCATTCATCCGCTTAGCCGCTTCTGTTAATTATCCAGGTCACGGATGGCGTTATGGAAATCATCCACATCCGAAAAGCTTCTATACACAGAAGCAAAACGGATATACGCCACCTGATCCATTTGTTTCAACTCTTGCATCACGGTTTCGCCCAGCAGGCGCGCAGGCACTTCACGCACGCCTAAACCAAGCACTTTTTGAATAATGCGGTCCAGCGCCTTATCGACATACTCAGTCGGCACCGGACGCTTGTGTAACGCACGTGTGAAAGACACGCGCAGTTTTTCACGCTTGAACTCTTCGCGGTTACCATTTTGCTTCACCACCTGCGGCAGATGCAACTCGGCCGTTTCATAGGTCGTAAAACGCTTATCGCAAGCCTGGCAGCGACGACGCCTGCGGATAGAATTTCCCTCCTCATTGAGTCGGGAATCCACCACCTGCGTATCGTCAGCACCGCAAAAAGGACATTTCATGGCTAAAAATGGCCGTAAAGATTATTTGCCGTAGACCGGGAATTTGTCGGCCAAAGCATGTACTTTGGCTTTGACTGCTGCAATCACTTCTGCATTTTCCGGATTATCCAGTACGTCAGCGATCAGGTTGGCCACTTGCTCGGCTTCAGCCTCTTTAAAGCCACGGGTGGTAATCGCTGGCGAACCGATACGGATACCGGAGGTCACGAATGGGCTCTCAGGATCGTTAGGAATCGCATTTTTGTTCACGGTAATGTGCGCCTGGCCCAGGAAGGCGTCAGCGGCTTTACCGGTCAAGCCTTTAGGACGCAGGTCTACCAGGAACACGTGTGACTCAGTCCGGCCAGAAATAATGCGCAAGCCGCGTGCCGCCAGGGTTTTAGCCATGGCACTGGCGTTTTTCAACACTTGCTCCTGATACACCTTGAACTCCGGTTGTGCGGCTTCCAGGAAAGCGGTCGCTTTACCAGCGATGACATGCATCAACGGACCACCTTGCAAGCTTGGGAATACGTTGGAGTTAATTGATTTTTCAAACTCGGCCTTGGCCATGATGATGCCGCCACGTGGACCACGCAATGTTTTGTGCGTTGTAGAAGTCACGAAATCAGCATGCGGCACCGGGTTCGGGTACACACCGGCCGCGATCAGGCCAGAGTAATGCGCCATATCGACCATGAAATAAGCACCGACTTTTTTAGCGATTTCGGCCATGCGTGCCCAGTCAAAACGCAGGGCGTAAGCAGAGGCACCGCCAATCAGCAGTTTTGGTTTGCACTCAATGGCAATGCGCTCCATCTCGTCGTAGTCAATTTCTTCTTTATCGTTCAAGCCATAAGGCACGATGTTGAACAATTTACCGGACAAGTTGGCTGGTGAACCGTGGGTCAGGTGGCCACCGTGGCCCAGATTCATCCCCATCACGGTATCGCCTGGTTTCAGGATGGAGAAATACACCGCCTGATTGGCCTGTGAACCGGAGTGCGGTTGCACGTTAGCATACTCAGCGCCGTACAGTGCTTTCAGGCGGTCAATCGCCAATTGTTCCACTTGATCAACAAACTCACAGCCACCGTAAAAACGCTTGCCCGGATAACCTTCCGCATACTTGTTAGTCAGTTGCGAGCCCTGCGCTTCCATCACGGCCGGGCTGGTGTAATTCTCTGAGGCAATCAGCTCAATATGCTGATGTTGACGTTCGACTTCGGAAGAAATCATTGTGGCTAATGCCGGGTCTGCAACGCTTAAGTTTCTTGAAAAGCTAAACATGACGATCAAGTTTCCGTATCAATAACAATAAAGCGTAATTTTACCATGAGGCGACCATGGCATGCACCTTTAGCGTCAGACTCGCCAAGTCGGCCTGTTTTTCTGGGCTGATACGTGTGTTAGATGTGCATAGGGCCAATGCAAGAAGGCAACTGGTATTTATGTCAGGGATGGATGCGCCAGCATTGCACGCACTGCACCAAATCAGTGCACACAATCAAACAGTTGCTGATCGTGCAGCAGGCAATAAAATCCTAAAATGAGACTATCTTATTGATTTAAATGTAATTATCAAACCTGGCACAGCTTATGCTTAGTAGTAACCGTAAGCGTATATCTCCAAAATCGCTCCCTAAACCCAACTTCGGTTGGGTTCTTTTTTTGTGGTCGCCCGCAACCGCCCATTAATGCTTGCGTGCTTTAAGTTGTTGCAGCGTCTGCTCGCAACCTGCATCAGTCACTTCCGGCGTACTGCCCGGGTCAAGAAAAGGCAGAATCGCCGCAAATGGATTGATCAGCGCCAATAGCACACCTCCCGCAACGCGTGCAGCAATCGGCCCGGGACTGAGTGATACTTTCGGGTCGACAAACGGCCCGGTGACGAGGATAGGGGAACGCACCGTCAACGGTGAGAAGTTTTTCGGGCTGGCTTGCAACTTGAGGTTGAGTTGTTCCTGGCCCAGATTAATATCGCCAAGAATGTTCACGGTGGTCACCGGTGTATCTATGATGGCGGCTTCTGGCGTTAGCACGCCCTGCTTGGCATGCCACCCCATGGCCGCACATTGCATGGGTAAGGGTTGATCACCCTTGATCAGCACGCCCACGGCTTGCGCAATATCCAGGCCGGCAGCCTCCACCACTAGGTGTGAGATTTCACCCTGGCGCACCATTAGCGCCAGCTGACCATCCAGCGATTTAAGTAACGCGGCCGTAGAACGGCCACGGCCTTGCAACTTGGCTTTGCCGTTTAACTTACCCGAGATATAGGCTGGTGACGGACTCGACGACTGTTTGGCTGACGGCACTTGCTTACCTGGCGCCTTGTTATCGGCAGGCGTCACTTTTAGCCATTGCTCCAGACGGATATCACGCACAGCCAACTGTATATCCCATTCAGGCGCAGGCGGTGGCGATAAATCGGCATTGCTGGAATCATGTGCATCGATACTCAGTGCACCTGTCAGTGTGCCTTGTGCGGTACTGGCCTCCAGTTCAGCCAGGCTTAATTTGTGTTTAATCAAGGTCAAACGCAATTTCAAAGGTGAAATCCGTTGCTTAAATGCATGACCTAAATCAACCGCATCCAGATGCACATCAATATCTGCATTCATCCGCCCGTAAGTCGTAAAATCCAGTGACTCATCCGGGAACAGCTTGCCGGGATGCGCGTTGGCGGCCGGATTATCTTGTGTCGCCCCAAATGCGGGGGCCAAATCGGCCAGCATGAGTAGCGAGCCTTGCAACTTGCCACGCAGCATGGGCGTTTCAGGCGCAAAGTCATAGACAAACTGCCCGGATAAACGGCTATGCCCAATATGTGCCGAGGGAATATTCACCTGCCATTGGTCTATGCCTTTTTCAATATCGGCACTGACTTTAAAAGAAGCGGTCCGTGGAAACGTCAGGTCAAGCAAATCGCCTACGTCAGCCAACGACGCGCCTTTGACTTCAACGTTGCCTTTCACGCGTTGCGTACCGAACAAGTCATACACCGCGCCACGAAATTGTGCGTTAACCGCGCCATATTTCAACCAGCCTTGAGAATTAATAGGTGGAGACTTACTCCCCTGGGTCGCCACTGGCAAAAAACCTTGTGTCACCAGCTCCCCCTGTATGGGCAGCTTGCGAAATTGGCCATTCACTTTAACCCGGGATTCCGGCGTGGCCAGATGCTCGCCCTCCTCGGTAAAAAATGTCACGGCCAGTTGTGCATTAGTCACGGCATCGGCGACTTTTGCCTGGCCCTGATTCACCGCCAGTTGCTCAATCAGTGGAAAAGGCCGTGGCGGGCCGCTGTCATCCAGCTCAAACTCCCAACTCGCATGCCTGTCTGCACGGCGAAGCAGATAGGCATTCAGTTGATCCGCACGAATGGCTTCAATACGGTAAGGATCGGTTTCCTTGAGCGACCATAAATCACGATACCGCAACGCCAGGTCCAGCCCGTGTGCATCGACAAAGTAAGGCGCATCAAAGCCTTCTGGCGCCGCGAGCTTTAAGCCGCCCACTTGCAGGCGGATGCCGCCCAGTAATTGCAAGCGAAACGGGCGCTCAATCTCGACAGATCGGTGCAACTTATCTTGCAGCAATTGTTGTAACGGTTGACGCAAAAACGGCCAGCCGGCGACTTCACACACGATTACGGCCAACACCAGCGCAAGCAAGCTTCCAATTAGCCACCTGATGATAGGTGCAGATTTTTTTGTTGTTATCTCGGTTTCATTCATAGCTTGTTATGATGACAATGATAGGCTGGACTGGCTAGTCCTGCATGGCTGACACGCGTGTAGGCCGATTCTGTCAAACCGGATGCAAGCTGTCAGTTATAATGAGGGTAAAGATATCCTCAACTTAAACACTGGAGCCGATTGTAATGAAATGGACCGACAGCCAGCGGATCGCTGAAGAACTCTATGACAAACATCCTGAAATAGACCCTAAAACCATCCGTTTCACGGATCTGATGCAATGGGTACTGGCGTTGGACGGCTTTGATGATGAGCCTGCCCATTGTGGCGAAAAAATCCTCGAAGCCATTCAACTGGCCTGGATAGAAGAAGCTGAGTAAATGACCACCTTCCTGCCAGCGTCCATTTTCAAAGCCTATGATATTCGCGGCATTGTCGGTGAGTCGCTGACGGAAGACATCGTGCGCCAGATCGGACTGGCGCTGGGCACACTGGCACAAGAGCGCGGCGAGCACAGCCTCTGCGTGGGCTACGATGGACGCTTGTCGAGCCCAACCCTGGCCGCAGCATTAACGGCGGGCATCGCAGACACAGGCACCAACGTGATTGCTCTGGGCATGGTCACCACCCCCATGCTGTATTTTGCGGCGCACTACCTGGCCCAGACCAGTAGCGGCGTCATGATCACAGGCAGCCACAATCCTCCACCCTATAATGGCCTTAAAATGGTGATTGCAGGTGAAACGCTCAGTAGCGAAGCCATTCAGGCACTCAAGCAACGCATTCTCCAGCAGCAGTTTGCCCAGCCACCACAGCCCGGCAAACAATCGTTTTATGATATTTATCCGGCTTACCAGGCGGCGATTGTGTCTGATATTCAGCTGGCACGCCCGATGCGGGTGGTCATCGACTGCGGCAATGGCGTCGCCGGCGCTTATGCACCGGCCTTGTTTAAAGCCCTTGGCTGCGAGGTCGAGCCCTTGTTTTGCGACGTGGATGGACATTTTCCCAATCACCACCCGGACCCGGTCGAAGCGAAAAACCTGCAAGATGTGATACGCACATTACAGACTAGTGAGGCTGAAGTCGGTATTGCCTTTGATGGCGATGGCGACCGCCTGGGCGTAGTCACCAAATCCGGCCAAATCATACGTAGCGACCGCCAGCTCATGCTATTTGTTGAAGAGGTGCTGATAGAGCAGCCGGGCAGCAAAGTCGTATTTGACGTCAAATCGACGCGCCACTTATCCCCTTTTATACGCGAGCATGGCGGCAAACCGGTGATCTGGAAAACCGGCCACTCACTGATGAAAGCCAAAATCAAGGAAACCGGTGCCGCCATGGGCGGCGAGCTCTCAGGCCACCTGTTTTTTAACGATGCCAAAGCAGGCAAGCCACGCTGGTTTGGCTTTGATGACGGCCTCTACAGCGCCGCCAGATTACTCGAAATCGTCAGCCGCAGCCCTGATGCCAGCGCGGTGCTAGAAGCCCTGCCCGATAGCGTCAACACCCCCGAACTGCAAATCGCCATGAAAGAAGGAGAGCCACATGCTTTTATTGCCAGCCTGCAACAGTCCGCACCATTTCCAGATGCACTTGAGGTGATCACGATTGATGGCCTGCGGGTGGAATATGCCGACGGTTTTGGCCTGATTCGCGCTTCCAACACGACGCCCGTCCTCACGCTACGCTTTGAAGCTGAGGATGAAACCGCGCTGACTCGCATTCAACAGGCGTTCAAACAGGTGTTAAGCAATACCAGGCCAGACTTGAAAATCCCGTTTTAAGCCACCATTGAATGAGCATGCACAATGCCACTCAAAAACGTTATTCACGCGGGCGCGGCCTGCTCTACACCCTCACCTGGCTGGCACTCGCCGCACTGGTGTGGGTGTTAGTCGATCGCGTACAACACCCCAACACCCTGGAGCAGATCGGCCAGCCAGAAGTCGTCAGCCTTAAACGCGGCCCTGACGGTCACTACAGTGCCGAAGCCCTGATTAACGGCGAACGTGTGCGCGTGCTGGTGGATACCGGCGCCACCGGCGTCGCCATCTCACAACATGTTGCAGACCGTTTGGGGCTAGCCAGTCGGGATGCGATTAATACACACACTGCCAACGGCAATGCCGTGTCTTACCTGGTGCGTTTGAAAACCGTGCAATTAGGCGGCGTGATCGCGCATGATGTGGCGGCGACGATTTCACCTGGACTGGAAGGAGACGCCCTGCTCGGCATGAGTTTTCTGGGGAGAATGGATGTCAGGTTGTATCGGGGAGTGATGACGATACGGGATGGTGAGGCAACACAATAAACTTGAATCATTTGCGCGGACAAGCCACTTGCCCACGCAAAATAAATACTTAGGGTGCTTCAGCAGGGAGTGGCTTGCCTTGTTTGACGATATTCACGGCCTGTGCAAAGCGCTTATGAAAGGTCGTTTCAGTTAAGGTCGTTGCCACGTTCACCGTTACACGGCGTTTGGTCACCACGGTGACTTTGGTGTCGTCATCTTTCACAGGCTCAACCCACGCGCCCATCACAGCACCCCATGAAACCAAATTGACGCCACTACTCGTGAGCATATAGTGCTGATCTCTATGCTCCTCAATTGCGTCGGCCCCTTCCCATCTGAATACTGTTTTAGCAATTTCCCAGGCTTGTGCTTCGGTGACTGCATAATTCTTCGTCGTACCCTCTGCACCACTTTGTTTAACTTTGACAACATCTTGCATGGTCGAGCAACCAGAAACAGCAATCGCTAATGCCACCAAGGTGGTGCTGGCGATTTTTCTTGTGATATTCATTTTTATTCTTCCAAGTGATTAAGTAAAGATCGGTTAATCCAATCCGGCGAAACATTAGCAGATTTCAAGCAGCAAAGCCATGTTGCGCACACATCTACTTTCTCACACCATATTCCAGTACAAAATACTGCGGATTGAGCCCAGCCAGCGGCACGCGCAGCTTGGCCAACTCAGCGTCCGGGCCATGCACTTCAATACGCACCAGTGTAGAAACTTCGCCCATTTCATGCAGAATCGGGCGCAGATTGTCGAGGTGAGCCAGCAGTGCCTCCGCGTTCTCAAAGCCTTCCCGGCAATGTGCGAGGTCACCGTCAAAACTAAAGCCATAATACAAACAGCCAGGCTCACGCGATGACCACTCGACATACTTTTCACAGATGGCGCGAAAAGCGGCAGTTTTGCCAGCATGGATTTCGAAGTAAGGGGAAACTGAGCAGCAGGTATCTTGGGTGGCCATAACGTGATTATTATTGTTTAAAATTAATTCGCCAGCTCTGCGCCCTCAACCACGACGCGGAAAAACTGTAACGCAGCCTGGTCTTGAATCCGGATACCAGTTGCTACCGAACCGCGCTTGCCTGGCGCAATGCCGCCGGTAATCAGCATAGAGCGCGTCTGGTCCACCAAACGTCCACGGTTGTCGTATTGCAGCATGCGCACTTGAACACGCCCAACTGGCACGCTGCTATTATTTTGTACCGCAGCGTAGACCATGCCGGTGTTATCTGCCAGCGGGCCAGAAGGCAGGTAGCGCGCCGGGTTGCGCGGCAAGTCTATGCGCATGGCGCGGCCAGCGGCTTCTTTGCCGATTTCGGAGTCTGAACTGGCGGCTAACTGGTAATGTTGCAAGGCAAGTGCAGTTTCACCACGCCCTTCGGCAATCTGGCCGAGCAAGGCATAGCCAGGTGCGGTCGGCAGCAAGGCATTGGCTTTTTTCAAAAAAGGTTCGGCTTGCGCTTTTTTGCCATCATTAAACAAGGCAATACCGCTTTGCACATAGGGCTTGAAATAATCCGGCTGCATTTGGATCGCCTTGTCGTAAAACGCCAGCGCTTCCGTGGTGTTTTTCTTAGTCAGGGCAATATCGCCCAACAGCTCCTGAAAGCGTGCTTCGTGCGGCTCAATACTAATGGCTTTTTTGGCCAGGGTTTTGGCTTTCTCGGCATCGCCTTTTTGCAGTGCCTCTTTGCCTTCGTCATAAGCTTTATAGGCCTCACGCGTGGCCATCAACTTGGCGACCTTTTGTGCATAGACGTCTTTACCCATGTCACCGCCTGCGCCCAGCTCCGTCAGCGTTTTTTTGTTGTCATCCACCCGCTCTTGTGAAGGCGGATGGCTGGCAAACAAGCCGCTGATAAAGTCCTGCCGTTTGCCTTCACTCAGGCGCACAAACGTCTCTTGCAAAGTCACGGCTGCGGCCGGATCATAGCCTGCCAGTTTCATGTACTTCATGCCATAGTGGTCAGACTCTGATTCAGCATCGCGGCCATATTTGCTGGTAATCAGCTGACCACCCAGTTGTGCGCCGCCGACAACCAGGTTGGCGTAATTAGAGTCTCTCGTGGCCAGGCCGACTGCCAGCATGGCCCCTTGCATAAACATGCCACGCTCCATGCCTTTGGCACCATGCCGCGCCGCTGCATGCACAATCTCATGGCCCAACACGGCAGCCAGTTCGGCTTCGCTATGCAGTTCATAAAGCAAGCCACGGTTAAACGCGATTTTGCCGCCCGGCATCGCCCAGGCATTAGGCACCGAGTCATTGAGCACTACAAACTCATAGGGCAAATCGGGACGGTCTGATACGGCCGCCAGCTTTTGTCCCACCTGCTGCACATAGCGCGTCAGTTCGGCATCCAGCGTGTAATCACCACCTTGTGACTGACGGGCAGGACTATAGTTTTGCTGACCCAGCTGAATCTCTTTATCCTGCGAGACAAACTGGAACTCGCGCTCTTTGGTCACCGGATTGACGCCGCAGGCCAGTAGGCCCACAGAGAGCAGCACCGGGCAAAAAATACTTTTTTTAATCATTGTCATTCTGCTGTTTCCCCATCCAGCCGCAGCCATTCGGCCTTAAGTAATAACCGTTGGCTGCTGTCTGCCGGTGAGTTGCGGCAACTGCGAAATCTGGTGTGATACGCTGATCAGCTCCGCCAATGCCTCTTGTGCATCCAGCTGCTGCTGTGCAGCATCCTCAGTAAAGGCTTCGAGGTAAACGCGAATAGTGGCGCCTTCAGTGCCGGTGCCAGACAAACGAATGACCACACGTGAGCCGCAAGCAAACAGGATACGTAAACCCTGGCCAGTGCTGACTGAGGCGTCAACCGGATCGGTATAGCTAAAATCATCCACTGCTTTCACGGTATAGCTGCCAAACGCCTGGCCTGGCAGGTTGGCAAATTGCGCCTTGATGTGAGTGATGACGGCATTGGCCTGCTCGGTCGGGACGCCTTCGTAATCATGGCGCGAATAGACATTGCGGCCATACACTTGCCAGTGTTTGCGCACCAGCGACTCAACGCTCTCGCCCGTCGCGGCCAGCAAATTCAGCCAGCACAACACCGCCCACAAACCATCTTTTTCACGCACGTGGTCGCTACCGGTGCCAAAGCTTTCTTCACCACACAGGGTCACGCGGCCAGCATCCATCAGGTTACCAAAAAATTTCCAGCCGGTAGGTGTTTCGTAGCAGGCAATGCCGAGTTTGGCAGCCACCCTATCCACTGCACCACTGGTCGGCATGGAGCGCGCCACGCCAGACAAGCCTTTGGCGTAAGCAGGAATCAGTTTGGCATTCGCTGCAATCAGCGCCAGGCTATCAGACGGCGTGACAAAAAAATGGTTACCCAGAATCATATTGCGGTCGCCATCGCCGTCAGACGCTGCCGCAAAATCTGGCGCTTGTTCGCCATAGGCTATTTTGACCAGGTCTTCTGCATACGTCAGGTTCGGGTCCGGGTGACCACCACCAAAGTTTTCCGACACTTCGCAATTGATCAGGCTATCCGCCGAGGCGCCCAAGCGATGAGTGAAAATCTCCTTGGCATACGGCCCGGTCACCGCATGCATGGCATCAAACTGCAAGCGATGGCCTGCCGCCAACCAGCGCTTGATGGCAGCGAAGTCAAACATGCTTTGCATGAGGTCCGCGTAATCAGCCACTGAGTCAATCACTTCGACCTCAAAGCCATCCAGCGTGGTCACGCCTATGCTCGACAAATCCACTTCAGGTAAATCGATCAGTTTGTATTGTGTAATGTGTTTGCTATTGGCAAAAATGGCATCGGTGATTTTTTCCGGTGCCGGGCCGCCATTGCTGGTGTTGTATTTGATCCCGAAATCGTCATCTGGCCCGGCCGGATTGTGGCTGGCCGAGAGGATGATGCCACCAAAAGTTTGGTATTTACGGATGATGTTGGACGCAGCCGGGGTGGACAGGATGCCGTGCTGGCCGACCAGTACCTTGGCAAAACCGTTGGCGGCCGCCATTTTAATAATGACCTGAATGGCCTCTTTATTATAGAAGCGGCCGTCACCACCAAGCGTTAAGGTCGCATTGGCAGGAATCTCCAGCGTATCAAAAATACTCTGCACAAAGTTTTGCAGGTAGTGCGGTTGCTGAAATACACGTACTTTTTTGCGCAAGCCGGAAGTACCAGGTTTCTGGTCAGAAAAAGGATTAGTTGCGACAGTTTGAATCGACATGCAAGCACACTCTTTTTTATTAATGGACTGCTTTGATTGTATTACAGATTCATGTCAGTTTTTTTGCTACACAGACGATTTCCTCACACTTTTTATCATTTCCCGTCCCTGCAAACTACGTAAAATCATGAGCCGCTTTTACGGATTCGCTTCAGGGTAGTTTTGAAACACCGGCGTATAGTCACAGTCATACAAGTACATCAAGCACGATGTACTACCAAACAACCAAAGGAGACTATCATGTGGACTAAACCAGCTGCTACTGAAATGCGTTTTGGCTTTGAAGTGACGATGTACGTTATGAACAAATAATCAGCACTTAATCTTAAGTATCAAGATTGCGCTGAACAAAAAAACCGCCGGAATACGGCGGTTTTTTTATTGTCTGCCGCTGTGAGCTTAGGCAAGCTGTGACCACAACAGGTTGATACTCACTGCCATCAAGAAAACAGCAAAGATACGTTTTAACACCTTGACCGGTAAGCGCTTGGTCAACGCCACGCCTGCCGGGGCAAATAACACGCTAAGCGGTGTAATCAGCATAATAGCGGGCAAATAGAGCAGGCCAAATGTATCTGGCGCATGTGTCGCCTGTCGGGCAGCGTCTTGCAGATAACTCACCGTGCTCGCCAATGCAATCGGGAAGCCCAGTACCGCCGACGTACCAATCGCCTGTTTCACAGACACATTACGCATGGCCAGATAAGGCACCGTCAACGTGCCGCCACCGATCGACACCAGCGCAGAGATCACACCGATCAACAATGACACCAGGCTGATTTCCACCTTGCCCGGTATTTTGTGCTGGGTGGGTTTGCGATCCAGGAATAACTGAATCGCCGCAAAAAAAGTAAAGGTAGCAAAAAACAGCGTCAAGTAAAACGCATCAAGGTGAATCGCCACCAGGGTTGCCAGCAAGGAACCAATAAACGCCATCGGCACCATGGCCCAGACATACGGCCAGACGATATTCTGGTTTTTATGATGCGCCAGAATGCTGGACAGCGAGGTAAACACAATGCAGGCCATTGAGGTCGCCAGCGCCATATGGAAAGCCGCATCAGCCGAAAAGCCCTTGGCCACCAGCATGGCATGTAACATAGGCACCAACACAATGCCGCCGCCTATTCCCAGCAAACCAGACAGCACACCAACCACCACGCCGATCAGGCAAAACAGCGCATATTGCTCAATAAAAAGTTGTATCCAGTCCATGCGACACTCATCCGTTGAAAGCGCAACAGTATAACGGCTGACTCAGCACCATTTGCATATTTTTCTTTACGCTGACCTGTAATAATTTTTGTTACAATAATCAAATGAGTGATCAATATGTGAAAAAAGCAGGTGGCAGACGGGCGGGCGCGGGCCGTAAACCGGGCTCTGGTTTATACCAGGAAAGCACCACCGTGATGCGCGTGCCTGTCAGCCAGAAAACCGTGATTGGTGACTTGCTGGCGGCCTATGCCAAACAACAGCAACAACGGCAAAACAGGGAGAGTCTGAACAGTCCGCAAGTTTTCGCGTTTCCTGACAGTGCAGCACAACCGATGGCAGTGCCGCTCTATGCATCCAAGGTACCCGCCGGATTTCCCTCCCCGGCCGATGACCATGTTGAGCAGCGCCTGGATCCTAGCGCATATTTGATTGATCAGGCCGACACCACTTTTTTTGTCACCATACAAGGTGAGTCGATGATAGAGGCCGGTTTGATGCCGGGCGATAAGGCGGTCGTAGATAAAGGTAAATCAGCCGTGGTCGGCGATATTGTGCTGGCAATGATAGATGGTGAGTTCACCATTAAAACGCTGGCCAAACAACAAGATGGCACACCAAAATTGTTGCCGGCAAACTCGTCTGGCCGCTATATGCCTATCCTGATTCAAGCGCCCATGCAGTTTGAAGTCTGGGGCGTAGTGATAGGCTCATTCAGGCGATTCAGGTAACAAAAACAGTGCTGCAGGCAATAAAAAACCCGGCGCCTATTGATCATGGGCAACCGGGTTTCATGAACGCAGATGAACTTATTTGTTCATCACGTACATGGTTACTTCGAAGCCGAAACGCATTTCGGTAGCAGCTGGTTTAGTCCACATAATGATCTCCTTTTTTGATTCCCCGAACCGACCCCATGTCTGGCTCGTGTGAATGTATTATCGGCCCATGCCGCAACAATCCTGCTATTGCGGATCATGAACAGCGTTTAGGGAATTTCATGAAACACCCCTCATGCAAATGAATATGCCAGCATTCAATCAGCCTGCCATCAGGGCGATGGCGCTTGTCGATGTCAATGATTTTTACGTCAGCTGCGAACGTGTGTTTAACCCCAAACTGCGTGGCCGCCCGGTGGTGGTGCTCAGCAATAACGATGGTTGCATTATCTCCCGTAGCGCAGAAGCCAAAGCGCTGGACATCCCCATGGGTGCGCCGTGGTTCAAGGTACGCAAATATGCCGAGCAAGAGGGGGTGATTGCCTATTCGTCAAATTATGCTTTGTACGCAGACATGAGCAATCGTGTGATGTCGGTGCTGCGGCAGTTTAGCCCGTCACAGGAGGTGTACTCAATTGACGAGTCATTTCTCGACTTGACTGCGTTTTCCAGGCGTGACCTGACCGCCTATGCACAGCAACTCAGGCAAACAGTGCTGCAATCGACGGGCTTGCCAGTGTGTGTCGGCATTGCCAGCAGCAAAACGCTGGCAAAACTGGCGAATCATTGTGCCAAACAACACATCACGTTGAATGGCGTCTGTAACTTCAACACCCTGCCAATCACATCGGTAGACGATACCTTGCGCGATATCGACGTCAGCCACGTTTGGGGCATAGGCCGCCATTTGAGCAAGCACATGCATGATGCAGACATTCATACGGCCTATGACCTCAAGGTCAGCGATGCGGCGACTATGCGCCAGCGGTTTAACGTGGTGATGGAGAAAACCGTGCGCGAATTGAATGGCACGACTTGCCTTGAGTTAGAACAAATACGCGGCCCACAGCAGCAGATTCTGAGCACGCGCAGCTTTGGCCGTCCGGTGCGTGACTTGCAAAGCCTGGCAGAAGCCGTCACGCTATATACAACCCGCGCTGGCGAAAAGCTGCGCAAGCGCCGACTGTATGCAGGCAGTGTCTACGTCTATATCCGCACCAGCCCTTTTCGCAATGCACAACAGCAATACGATAATAGCCTGCGCCTGCCGCTCCATATCGCCACCAACGACACCTTGCAACTGGTACAGGCAGCCCTGCTGGCCTTACGGCAGATTTACCAGCCAGGCTATGACTATATGAAAGCAGGTGTATCACTAGGCGAATTGGTGACAGCGGAGGCGCAGCAACAAGATTTATTCCAGTCCACGGCCTCGCACGAGAAAACAGGCCGCTTGATGCATGCCTTGGACACTATCAATCAAAAAATGGGCAGAGCCACCCTCAAACTGGCGAGCGAAGGAGTACAGCGCCAGCAACCCTGGCGCATGAAGCAGGCGCTTAAAAGTCCTGCTTACACCACCAGTTGGGACGCGCTATTAAGAGTGGACTAATCAGTCGCCAAACCTTAAGCCGTTTTAGATACAGACACCGAGCTAAAAGTGACCGCACTGATGACCAGCATGGCACCAAGCAACTGCGCATGATTAGGCGGCACATGCTCAAACGCCGCAATCACCATGGTGGTGACTGGCACGAGGTTCATAAAGATCGCCGCTTTTGAGGGCCCAAGATTCGAAATGCTGGCATTCCAGAACAGATAAGCCAGCACTCCGCCGCCTAGCGACATCGTCAGCAGTGCAGCCCCGGCATGTATGGTTGGCACCACAACATGATCGCCATGCATGATGGCAGCAATGCTCAACGCCATCGCCCCGACGGTCATGATGCCCGCAGTATTCGCAATACCGCCCACCTGTTTAGGCATCATTTTTTTGACCAATACGTTATAGAGCGCCCAATTTAGCGAGGCAATCAGGATGTAGATATCGCCAACCGCAATCGTCAGTTGCGCGCCCGCACCCAGCACCACGATTGCCACACCCGCAATACCAATCGGGAAGGCCACCAGTTGCTGTGTGCTTGGCCTGTCGCGCAAAATCACATAGCCCAGCACAGCCGTCAGCAAGGGATTCAAGGCCATAATCAGGGCGCCATTGATGGCAGAGGACGTTTCCATGCCCAGAAAGAAAAACAGGTTAAAGCCAAATACGCCAACCACTCCTAGCGTCAGATATGCTTTCCAATGCTGCGCAGGAATCGCCTCTTTTCGCATTTGTGCAATCAAGACCATGACAGCCGCAGCCAGCACATAGCGACTTGCGCCCGCGACATAAGGCCCCATTTCAGCAATGACCGGGCGCGCCAGGTTGAAATTAGCGCCCCAGAAAATCGCTGCCATGGTGGCCATTAAATAGGTTTTGAAGTGATTCATTTAATTTTATATACCGTTCGATTTTTTAAAAGTGGCCGCATTTCAATGCCGCAACAAATCCTTATAGCCTGTGTCTGCTTCAGCCGTCAATCCCTTCCACAATAAACACCCGATATTGCGCGCCCTGGTGCCTATGCTTAACGGCCTGCTGATATTGCGGACTGTGGTACCAGGCTTCGGCTGCTTTGACGGTGGGAAAGCGATGGATTAAACACCCCTCAAAGGACGGGCCTTCGAGGATATTGAGCGCGCCATATTTCACCAGCGGCGTGACCGCATGCCCCTCCCGGGCGAGAGGGGCCAGGCTGGCATAAGTATCCATGGCGGCCTGATCCGTGGTCTGCTCACGTATCATGACCACGTAGGCACTCATGATGTTTGCGCACCTTGTAGACGTTGTACAAGAGACTGTGCGGCTAAGGCAGACGACGCCGGATTTTGCCCGGTAATCAACAAACCATCCTCGACCACATACGGTTGCCAGTCAGCGCCTTTTGAAAAAATACCGCCATGATTGGCCAGCATATCTTCGACCAGGAAAGGGACGACATTGGTTAAGCCAACGGCTTCTTCTTCAGTATTAGTGAAACCTGTGACTTTCTTGCCCGCCACCAGCGGGCGACCATCTGGCTGTTTGGCATGGCGCAATACGCCAGGCGCATGACAAACCAGCGCGACAGGTTTACCTGCATTCAATGTCGACTCGATCAAGCTAATGGAGTCGCGGTCCTCTGCCAGGTCCCACAATGGTCCGTGCCCGCCTGGATAAAACACCGCATCAAAACCATTATGTGACACCGAACTTAAGGGCACGGTCGTCGCCAGGGCTTTGCCTGCTTCTGCATCGGCTTCAAAACGTTTGGTGTCCGCCGTTTGAAAAGCGGGATCATTACTTTTAGGATCCAGCGGCGGCTGGCCGCCTTTAGGCGATGCCAATGTCAATTGCGCACCCGCAGCCTTAAACGCGTAATAAGGCGCAGCCAGCTCTTCGAGCCAGAAACCAGTTTTGAGGCCGGTATTACCCAGGGTGTCATGCGAGGTGAGGACGATCAGGATGTTCATTTAAAGCTCCTTAGTGATTAAGTGATCAGGTGAGTCCATCATGAACGCTTTGATTCCATTTTTGAAATTTATTATGTATATTTCAGTTATTCACAATATGAATATTTAAATGCGCTACGACCTGAATCTATTACGAGTATTTATCGCCTTAATGGAAGAGCGCAGTGTGACGCGCGCGGCTGACCGGCTGGGCATCACGCAGCCTGCATTGTCGAATGCATTGAACCGCCTGCGGGAAATACTCCAGGATCCATTATTTATCCGTGAACGTTATGGCATGCAGCCGACACAGAAAGCGGAGGCATTGGCGCCAGTAATTATGGAGGCGATTGGGCAACTGGATGAAATCGTCCTCGAACAGCAGGCCTTTGACCCGGCCAGTGCCAATCTGTTATTCACGATCGCCCCTAATAGCTATGTGGAGTATGTGCTGATTCCGGCAGTCGTGGCCAAGCTGCGCGTACTGGCCCCAGGCATCAAGCTGCGCATTATTCCTTACGGCAATGACCTTGCTGAAACCGGGGTGATTTCAGGTAGCACGGCGCTGGTCATGGGGCGTTTCGTCGACCCGCCAGACAACCTGATTGTGCAGCACCTGATGGATGACAGGCTGGCTTGTGTGGTGCGCGCCGACCACCCGACCATAGGCAATGAGATCAGCAAAACGCAATATGAACAATTGAAACACGTGAATGTGCTACCACCAGGGCGCATGCGCGCAGGATTGTTTCAGGCGTTGGACCGGCAGGGCTTAAAACGTGAAGTGGCGGTGTCGGTCACGCATTTTCTTTCGGTACCAGAAGTGATCTCCGTCACCGATTATTGCACCACACTGCCGATCCAGATTTGCCGCCGCCTGGCCAATGATACGCGCTTAAAAATATTGCCAACGCCAGTTGACCTGGGCACTTTCCCGGTGGATATCGCCTGGCATGTCAGATACCGGCATGATCCCGTGCATCGCTGGCTACGGTCATTAATTGAAGAAGTGGCACGTACGCTCTAACAATGGCTAGGCGGCATCAATCAGGCCATGCTTCATGGCCAGCCGCACCATTTCCACCGGGCTGTTCACCGACAGTTTCTGCTTGATCAAAGTGTAATAGTTAGCCACGGTCTTCTGGCTGATTTTAAGCATATCGGCCACCTCTTCCACGCGCTTGCCTTCGGCCAACAGGCGGAATACTTCGAACTCGCGTGACGTCAATTGCTGCAAGGGATTGCTTTCGCCAATCAAGGTTTGCAAGGCGACTTTCTGCGCTACATCCTGGCTTAAAAACGTGCGGCCTTTGGCCACATCCAGCACCGCCTGCACCAAATCCTCTGCCACACCGGTTTTAGTCACATAGCCCTTCACACCAGTTTTAAGTGCCTGCGCGGCAAACGACACCGCCTCGTGCATGGAGAAAATCACGATTCTGGCTTGCGGATAGCGCTGCAAAATACGTTTAGCGGCCTCCAGGCCGCCCATGCCAGGCATGGAAATATCCATCAGCATGACATCAGGCAAGATCTCGCCATAGACTTGGTACGCTGATTCCCCGGTATCTGCCTCGGCCACGATTTCAATCGACTTATGGCTTTCGAGCAAACGACGCAACCCTGAACGCACCACGCTGTGGTCATCCACCAACACTACCTTAACTGTCATGTCACTGCTTCCTGAAAACCTTCTGTTGTGTGAAAACGGACCTCAATACGCGTGCCCTGCCCTGGCGCACTCGTAATGTTCATGCTACCCATCAAGCCCTCTACCCGCTCCTGCATACCCGCCAGACCATAACCGCGACTTTGCACACTGGTATCAAACCCGCGTCCGTCATCCTCCACCAGCAGATACAGGCCCTGCTCACTTTCAGTCACCTCTATCGTCACGCGTGTCGCAGCGGCATGCTTGCTGATGTTGGTCAGGCATTCCTGCAAAATTCGGTAGATCGTCACCGACACCGATTCATCATGTTGGCTCAGGTGGTTGGAAATCGCATTCACCACCATGATGCCGCGGTTACGGTCATGCCAGTGATGAATCAACTCGGCCAGCGCCAGGCTCAACCCCAACTCATCCAGCACACGCGGGCGCAAGCGCGCCAGGATATCCTGTATGGTCACCATCATTTGCCGTGTGATCTGTGCAATCGCCTGCGCGCTTTCGCGTGCCACACTGAGTTTTTTCGCCGCCACCAGCGCACTGGCATCCACATGCACCGCGGTCAGGTATTGGCCGATTTCATCATGCAGGTCACGCGCCAGCTTTTTACGTTCTTCTTCCTGCAAGTGGATAATCTGCTGCGTTAAACGATGGTTGTTGCGGATACTTTGCTCCAGCGTGCTGGCCATGCTGTTGAACTTGTCACTGATCTCACTCAGCTCAATCTGCTCAAACCCAGGCAAGCGACTTTGATATTCACCGCGCTCAATCTGGTTCAAACCATGAATAATCTGTTTCACTGGCTTAAATGTCGCGCGCACCGTCCAATAAACAAACAACAATACGCTGAGACCAAACAGGCCGACAATTGCCAGCAAACCAGAGGTGTCATCCCAAATTTCGCGCAACTCAAAACTCGGGTCTGGTGTAATGACCAGCTCGCCGATAAAGCGCCCGTTTAAAATAATATTCTTGCGTTTGGGTTCATTGAGCACGCTGGAAATATCCAGCAGGCGTACAAACCACGCGGGGGGCTCTTCACCGGTAGGGACCAATCGTGTCGAGCGGTTAGACTCACGCAAGCGGCCATTCATATCAAAAAAATCCACTTTTAAATGGCGGATATTGGTCAACTCATCCAGCCTGAACAGATTGGTTTGACCATTTTCACTGTGATTCAACCAGCCAAAATCTGTCATGTAATGCGCAATTTCCGCATCCAGCAAATGAATCACCAGGTTGGTGCTTGAGTCCACCTCAGCCAATACGTCTTCGCGCGCATTTTTCACCACGGACACTGCCCAGGTCAGCAATAAGCCGAGCAATAACAAGGTAATGATCAGGTTAAGTTTGAACTGAAGGCTGAGAGATTTCATCATGCTGTGTGGATTTTAAAGTCGATCGCCCAAAAACTATCGGGAATTTTTCCCGATTCATACCCCTGGCATGCAGGGATACCACGCATTATAGGCGGACTAGCGAATCACCACACCCCAAGGCAAGGTGCCCACCGGAATATCCTTTAAGCGCTGATTCGTTTGCGTATCAATGACAGACACGCTATGACTGCGGCCATTGGCGACATACAGTTTTTTGCCATCTGGCGTCAGTGCCATATTCCACGGCCGTTGCCCCACCGCGATAGTGGCAATCACCTGACGGCTGGCCGTATCAATCACGCTAATATTATGGTCGCCGCCGTTGCTGACATAAATGCGGCTGCCATCGGCATTAACCTTGACACCATTAGAGCGCAAGCCGACTTTGATATTGGCATGCACTTTCCAGTCACTGGTGGAGACAATTTCCAGCAAATTTGCCGCTTCGTTGGCGACATAAGCCCATTTGCTGTCCAGGCTGAAGCCCACGCCGCGCGGATGCTTGGTGGCAGCAATCAAATGTTCGGATTTGAGTGATGTCAGATTGATCACATCCACATCATTGCTTTCTTCATTGCTCGCCAATAACCACCGCTGATCAGGCGAAAATACACAGTGCTCAGGGTTTCTGCCCTGGGTATGAATAGTGTGTTTGACCTTGTTGGTCTGCAGGTCTACCAGCGCCACCGCATTTTCCTCTTCCAGGCAGGCCGCCAGCAGCTTGCCATCCGGCGAAATATCGATGCCCTCAGGTTCGTCGCCGACCTTGATCAAGGCGACTTGCCTGCCTTGTTGGGTATCCACCACAGCTACCGCATTTTTATCGCGCACCACGACATACAAATTTTGATTGCCAGGGTGTACGGCGGCGGCCTGAACTTTTTTACCGAACTGGCCCTTGGCTGGCAGGCGCTTCACCACCTCATCGGTACTGGTATCAATGACCGACACCGTGCCATCTTTTTCATTGGGCACATAGGCGAAAGCTTGGGAGAAAACTGAGAAAGACGTAGTGGCCAAGGCCGTTGTCAATAGAAGCTGTTGCAGTATTTTTTGCATAGAGTGTCCTTCAAAAAAATCGACCAGTTGCTGCAACAACTGGCCTGAACATGGAGATATACTTTATGCAAATCAATTAAATTAAGTCATTTAAATTGATAATTGCATATTAAGCATGCTGCGACTGCCCCAATAGCGGCAGCCTTCCCGATTTCATCGGGATTTACTCCCGATGAACTGACCAAACGCCCGCGGCTGTGAACCGACGGCAACCGTTGCTTTAATAAGCAGGCGTTCACTGTCGATGATGGCAATAACGTTATCCATCCAGCTGGCCACCAACACCTGCTGGTGCTCAGCATCAAAAGCAATGCCTTCCGGCGTGCCCGGCACACGAATCTTGCGAATGGTTTGCCGCGTTGCCAGATCAATCACGCTCACGCTATCGTCACCCGTATTACTGACAAACAAGCGTTGCCCGCGATGGTCCGGTGTGGCGCAATACGGGTGATCGCCCGTATTCAGCGTCGCCAGTACCTGTTGAGTGCGCGTATCCATCACGCTGACCGTATTTGAATACACATTCACCACAAATAATTGCTGGCCATCCGGACTTAAACTCAATCCAAATGGATGCTTGCCAACGTTGACCCGATGACGCGCTTTGTTGCTGTGGGTATCAATCACACTGATATCGTCACTGTCGCGATTGGCAACATACAAAGTGCTACCATCCAGACTCAATTGCAGGCCGCCAGGTGCTTGCCCGACCGGAATATTTGCCAGTACCTGCCCGCTATCTGCAGCCACGACCAGCAAAGTGTCGTGATACCAGTCAGCCACATACAAACGGTCACTCGTTTTACTCACGGCCAACCCGACTGGCGCAATCGGTAAATCAATCGTACGTATCACTTGCTGATGCTGCATATCGATGACCGACAATGAGTGGCCTTCAACATTGCTTACATATACTTTTTGCTGTTGCTGATCGACCGCCACGCCAACCGGCGACTTGCCCACTGCCAGGGTATGCAGCACGGTGCGCTGCTGCATATCGACCACCGACACCGTGTGATCACCCTGGTTGGTGATATAAGCAAGCTCTGCTGCTTGCCCATGCAGAACCATACAGGCCAACCATAACCCGGCAAATATTTGAAAGTATGGGCGTGCAGACGCCATGCTGGACGCCTTCCGAAAAAACATACTTCTCCTCGCGTATGGTCTTTGAGCGATGTTCAACTATAGGTGTTTATCTGTCTTAAAACGTCAGACAGTATCCTGCAACTGGCAGGGATTTTTTCACGGCAGTGAGGCTAGGAAGCAGATACTCTTTGCGCAAAATGGGCATTAATCGCCGCCATATCCAGCGCTTGCCACATATGCAGATGATGTTGCAGCTCGTGGGCATGCATGGCGCCATGCATCATATCGATCACGACACGCTCACGGATCACCATAAGTGCGGGCACCTGCGTCACCTGAAAGTTGGCGGCCAGATCTGTCGCCACATCCACATCGGCCGTTGCGAATAGAACAGAGGGCGTTTGCGCAGCTACCTCAGCAAATACCGGGGTAAACACCTGGCAAGGGTCACACCAGCTAGCAGTAAATAGCACCACCATAAAATCATGATTAGCCACCTGCTGATTAAAGGCAGCCTGGCTGTTTAATGCGCAAATATTCTTTGTATTCATAAGGGTTCTCTGAAAGAATTAACGACTGATGGTAGACGTCTGATTACACTCAGCGTCCAGTGTTGCGGCCCGGCTATGCTTTGCGAACAGCCGAGCTCTGCGACCGGCACCTGCGCACTCAACACATGGCGGGTATGGTCTGCCGTTTGCACTTGCATAAACCAGCGATCCACCCACACCTCAACCTGTGCTGAGGCGTCCTGTTCAATGCTGACAGCGGACAGTTGCAGCGACACCAGTTGACCGCCATGTGCCAGACATAGACTGTCATCGGTTTCGACCAGCGTGACCTCACTGTTTTCACTGGCAGCCATGGCCGGGGTAGTGGCCAGGAATATCCAGGCACTGACAGCAACCAGCAAGCGTATGCGAGTCATCATGCTGGCTAACTGATTCAGGCGCACACGCTTGTACCCATGCGTTTAAACAAAGGACGCAAATGTGCGCAGATCTTGTTGCGCCAGCCACTGCTATTGACCGCTGCATTCTGGCGACCATCTTTCAGGCCTTGCAAGCCGTCTTTGACAAAACTGTCGACCGCACTTTTGGCTGACTCATCATCCTGCCCGGCTGGCGGTTCATTGCCGGTAAAGGCGCGGTAATAGCGTGCTGTCCAGACCACCTTGGCATTGCTGCCATCGGCCACCACCTTGATTTTGCCATTCAAGGAGCTGACAGGTAGCGCTTCCAGGTCAATGTCGCCCGACAGGCGATAAGCCACCGTCATGTCTGCGGCAGAAACCTCATCGATTTCCTGTAATAAATGCTTGCCGTTTTTGAGGGTAATTTTTTGCTGCTTGTCGTTGACTGCCTCGCAGGCCGTCACTTGTGGATGCCATTGCGCCAGTGCACAAGGCGCGCTGATACGCTTCCATACGGCATCGGCTGCCGCATTCACCTGAATGGATTCATCGGTTTTCTGTGGTGTCGGGCCATGCGCCCAGGCATTTGCACTCATTAATCCAATCAGTAATAAAGACCACTTCATTGTTGCTCCTTCTCTAAAAAACTAAACGTGTTGTTTACTTAAAATCTGTTGTTCACTGAAAACTTTTAGTGACTGCGCAGCCTGATGCCAGACCAGCGTCGCGCCAACCACTTGACCCAGCGACTACCGGAAAATGTCAGCAGCAGGTACAGCAGCCAGCAAACTATCGCCGGCACGGCCAGCCAAGGCCTGAGGTCGGTATCGGCCCAGCGCCAGGCAGTCATGCCCAAGCCAGTCGCCCAACTGCTGCTTTGCGCTGACTGCTCCAGACGCACATAATTCAGGCCAGTGGTGTTAGCCAGGCGTTGCAGGTTCTGTTCATCCAGTGCCGAGAGGTGCGCATTATTCAGCAAATCAGTCCCCGGGCCGTGACCGGCATTGCGGTCATGCTGGCCCTGCTCCATCGCCAGTACCGACAAAGTCTCAGCCATGCCAAAGTTGCCGAAACGCTGCACTTCTTCCTGTTCCCAATAGCCGGAAACCGCATTCTTTTCATCCAGCTTGGGGATTTTGCTGGCGACTGGCTTGCCCATGCCGACCAGGTATCCCTGCACATCGCCTGGTTTACCGGCATAGCTGGGCATATATTTGGGGTTAGCAGGTGGCGCCTGCTGGCCATCAGTGAAAAACATCACGCGTATCTGCTTGCCTAATTCCGGTGCCTGCTCCAGGGCGTTGTACAAACCATGCGCGATAAACGAATCCGCAGCCCAGGCCATGCGCCAGTCCATGCTGGCAACCGTTTGGTCCAGCGCGGCGAAATGGGCGCAGACCTCAACTGGCTCCACCACATTCACCACATTGCGTTCGGTAAACATCCCCAGCGCCACCCGTGAACCACAAGGCAAGGCCGATAAGGTTTTGCGTATACTTTGCTTGGCTATTTGCAAGCGACTGACACTTTTACCAGCCACCTGGTAATCAGGCACATTCATGCTTTGCGTGATATCCACCACGAAATACCAGTCATAAACGCGATTGGGTAGCATTAGATGTGGCCGGAATAAGATCGTGGTAAGTAATACAAACGTCACAATCAAACACACCTTGCGCCAGGCTTGCAGCCTGGACCCTTCACCAGACCAGCCACCCGCCAACGTGTTTAAACTCGCTCGCCATGCCGTAAAAGACCACAATTGCATCAGGGCATGCCTCTAGGATTACCCGGCATGGCTGGCCAGCCACTTGGCTCTTCTTCGGCCTTGATCTGCTCATCTTCATATTGCTGCGGCCCGGACATGCCATGCGTAGTCGGCGCAAGGCGCAAGGCCAGGTGATAGTTATATTTCACCTCAGACCAGTCCGGCTCCGCCCGTAGTGCTTTCTGGTAGCTTTCCTTGGCCAGTGCCACCAGCGGGCCAGCCTCATCCCAGGCCGGTAATCCACGTTGTTCCAGCAAGCGGATCGCTGTGCGCAGGTAAATATTGCCCGAATTAAAATAGGCTTGTTGACGTAGCGGGTCACCTTCAGGCACCTTGCTAATCAGCGCGGCGAATTCCGATAATGCCTGTTCGGGCTTAACCTGGTTGTCATAAAACACCGCATTGGCAAACAAGGCCTGCGGCGTCTGGTTTGCACCAAGCAAGGTATTTTCAATCAACACATGCGGTTGCAGGCTGCGACGATAGACTTCAGCCTGATAGATATCTATCGCTTGCCTGATCAGCATCACCACTGAAATTAATATCAATAGCCCTGCCCATAACACGCCACGCCGCAGGACGCCTGCCAGTTTTTTATTCATGCCTGCCACCGTTTCAATTCCAATGCATACAAACACATCAAACACACCGCCGCCAGCCACGCCATGCCATAGGCATACTGGCTTAAATCTTGTCGCGACACAGGCTCAAGATATCTGGTCGGTTTATTTTTCAGTGTAGAGATATCGCGCACCGCGGCCATCACCGCTTGCGGGTTTTCAGCTTCATACACGCGGTAAGGCACATTTAGGGTCTGGAAATATTCATGCAGGGCATACTCAGGGTAGGCATCAATATTTTCGCCTTCTGCCAGGCTTTGCTTAAGGCTGACGCCACTCTCTGAGCGTAGATAAATCCAGTACAGCGAAGCCTTCTGGCGCATAAACATGGCGCGTAACATATCCTGCGTTTTACCATCCAGATGCGCGCCACCGTCCGACACCAGCACCATGGCGCGTGCGCCGGTGACTGGCTGGTCCGCAAAGTAATCCAGTGCCATACCCAAGCCACGCGCCACGGCGGTAAAGCCCATGCCACCGGCTTCGGTGGCATCCAGTGCCGCCTGCACAAACTCACGGTCATTGCCCAGTGGTGCCGCCAGAATTGGGGAAGTACTGAAAGTCACCATGCCCATTAAATCATCATGCCCTTGTGCGACCAGCGTTTTAAGGACCTTGCGGGCGACTTCCATCTTGGGCACGCGTGCTTGTGCATCGTCACCTTTTTTCACAAATGGCTCATTCATGCTGGCACTGCGGTCCAGCACGATCATGACATGCGCACCACGTCCTATCTTTTCGACATATTGCGATTTCAGGTAAGGGCCGGTGAGCGCCAGACTCAAGGCCAGTATCAATAGACTTAATGCCATCTTCCACAGGCGATCCAGCCAGGCAGATAGCGGATCTGCGGGTAACCCTTGTAACGCCGGATGCGGGAAATTCATTTGCCCGCGCAATACCCATGGCAATACGGCCAAAGGTAACAATAGCAATGGCCAGAAATCCGTCAGCCCCCAGTGCTCATTAAAGCCTGAAGCCAGTAATACGGTTTGCGCGCCTTCTTCCCACATGCTCAGGAAATCTCCACCTGGCTTAAGGTTTTGGCGAGCTGTTTCAACTCACTCAGTGACAAAGACACTGGTTGACCGGCAAAAAAAGTTTGCTGAACATTGTGGTAAAAATCCTGCAACTTGTCGCGATAAGGTGTGATGGCTGATTGGCTGGCCAGCAGCCTGGGCAAATTTTCTGCGGTGACGGCGTAACCGGCAAATTGATCGACTGCGCGACTGATCAGGCGCATGGCCTGCATACGCGTTTCATCTTGGTCTTGCTTGAAGCGACGGATACCATGCCACGCCTGCCTGAACGGCATGCGTTTTTCCTGCGGAAACTGGATCCAGCCCAGATACCAGGCAAAGTAAACCAGGCCTGAACCCAACAGAAGAAACCAAGCAGCCAGTTGCCACAGTTGAGTGGAGAGCGGCCACTCGGGCAATGGCGCATCCGGGTAAAGTTTGACGTGCTCGGCATCAATACGCGCTGGCAGCAGGCTGGAAACAATGACTTTGTCAGCAGGGATATCTATCGTCAGGCGTTGCTGGTCACGTTTAAATTGCAGGTGCAGGCTTTTCAGCGGCAAGGTTTTCACCGTGTCACCTGCCACAAATATCTGCCAGTCGATATCGAGTTGGATCAGGCGTTCAGCTTTGCTGTCACTGTTAGTCCAGTGTGCTTTCCTGAGTTCTATGGCTTCATTTTGTGCTGGCGCTGGTAGACTGGCAGGATCCAGTTCAAAGCCTGGCGGCACATGCAGCTTAATATGTTGCCGAGCAATACTGCCCAGGGTGTAATCGGCTTCACGAGTATGGCTTTCGGCGCGTGGCTTAAAATTAGCATCGTTCGCATATGATGATTGCATCACAGCCAGCCACAGCAGGCTACCTACCAGTTTCAACAACCTTTTATGTTTTTGCCCATGCATTGCATGCAATCCCATAGTCATGACATGCTCTCCATCAAATGACGACTCACTTCTTCTGCTCGCCAGCCCGGCTTTAACCACAAGGGAGCGCGCGTACCAGCTGTTAAAAATCGTGCATTGAGTGACTTTTTTTGCTGTTTTGCATGGTCGGCGATCTGCTGGTGCAACTTACGCCTCAACATCCAGCTGCGTTCTTCACCGGTTTCCATATCGCGCAGGCGTGCCCAGCCAAAGCTGGGTAAACCCGCTGTCGCGGTACGGTCGCGTAGAACAACCGGAATCACATCGTGATGCTGTCCAGCTTGCAGGGTCTGTTGCAACAAGACATCCGGCCAGTAAAAGTCAGACAACAGGAAAACCAGCGCGCGTTGCGAACCTAGCGACATGAGCGTTTCCGGGATAGCGTTGGCACTGCGGCCATCAGCACGACTCATTGTTTCTGCCTGCTGCCAGTAACGTGTGATCTGTTGTGCCACGGCCTGTGCTGTGCCTGGTTGAAAACTGGGCAATACTTGCAATGCCAGTTGTTCGTGATCATCTGCCGCGCGCATGCCAAACGCGTCGCCTTGCCGGTTGGCAGACCAGGCCAGTGAAGAGACAAACTCTGTCACCTGCTGGCGCATATTGGCCTCGCCCTGGAAAAACATGGAGCTGGAGACATCGATAATCGCATAGACCCTTACAGCAGCGCGTTCCAGATAGGTTCTCACCAGCCATTGCCTGGGTACAGTGCGCACGCTGGCGCGGATATCGATGCGTTTCGGGTCAGGGCACGCCAGCAACGAGGCAAACCCGGCAAAGTCACTGCCATTGCCATGGTGCGTAGTGAGCGTTGCCCCGGCGTGGTATGACTTGGAGCGCCAGTTGATATTGTAAAAAAACTGGCTTGGCTCAAACGCAGCCTGCAGCTGCGACGATGATGAACTCATCTCAGAAGCATTCGCCGTGGGTACTGACAGGATAGTCATAAAGATAAAAACAGACTGCCACCAGACTTAAGGGGCAGACACCTTGTCCAGAACCGCTTGCAATAACAGTGGCGCCAGTCGTGCGTGTTGCAGGGCATAAGCGCCATTGAAGAATACGCGATGCGTCATGACAAATGGCCACACGGCACGGATATCGTCCGGCGTTAAATAATCACGGCCTTCTATCCAGGCACGGGTACGCGCACTGCGCATGAGCATGGCGGTACCGCGCGGGCTGGCACCGCCAGCCAGCAAGCGTGACATATCGACATCGGGTAACTGGATGCCGGCTGCTGCCGGGTCTTTTAGCGCACGCCATAAATCAACGGCATACTCCTGCAATCCAATTTCGGCCCGGACTGAATTCTGTATGGTTTCCGCGACCAGGTTTAACTGGTCGTAAGGCGTTAATCCGGCGGGCAGTGTCGCAATCAGCGCATCCACATCATAAAAACGAGTATCAAACATCAATGCCCGCTGCAGGTCATGCGCATCCGGCGCCTGCACCGAGATTTCCATCAAGAAGCGATCACGCGCGGCAGCCGGGATTTCAAAGGTTTCTTCACGCTCCAGGCGGTTGCGGTCAGCAAACACCGTCAGGTGTGGGAAACGGTATTCGCGGTTGAATGCATTGACTGAACGTTCAGCCATCAAGCGTAAAAACAGGGCATGTGCCTGCGGACGGGCGCGGTTGATTTCGTTAAAGAAAAATACCGCCAGGGCTTCATCGTGCTGTAATAATGGGCCAGGTTTAACCGCCGCCTGACCTTGCTCATTGATATAAGCATGGTAAAGAAAATCGCTAGGCATCAAATCAATGGCGCCTTCTATCCGCTGATAACCGCCGCCCAATAGTTGGGCTGCTGCGCGTAACAGCGTGGTTTTACCTACGCCGACATCGCCTTCCAGCAACACGTGCCCACGTGAAAAAATCGCAATAGTCAGTGCGCGCGTTTGCTCCGGCATGCCCAGCACCACAGTGTTAATGGCCTGTTCAAATGCTAGGGCGCGCTCACGCCAGGCGGCTAATTCAATTTTATTTTCCATACACCATCCATGATTCAGAATGAAACAGGCCACTGTCGACTGCATACAATCGACACCGGTTTGCCACATGCATTGAGGGGGCGAAACTGACACCGGAAACGATGCCAGTTTCCTAGGGGGGAATTAAGATTACTTCACGTCAAACACGAAATTGCCGCTGGATTTGGCATTCGCAATGCGTTTTGCGTTGCGTGCGTCCATGGCTTTGATGGATTCCTCTTGCTTGTTGAGTTCTACCGGATCATGTTTCGGGTCATATTTGGAACCCGCAATTTTTTCCGGATAGCCAGGTTTGGCTTCCCAGCAGTTTCCTGGCTCTTTACAACTTTGACCGTCGTAAGCCAGCGCCTGATTTGACACCGCAAACACACTGGCAACAGCCAGTAATGCCAATACGTGTTTCATCACTTTCTCCTTAATCATAAATTAGCTGGTGTATTGTTTTCGATTAACGGATTGCCCACCAGCCTAACAATCCGATAATGGGCTTAACCGTGTGGCGCAGCGCCACCGTTTTTAAGGTTTTCTTCGGCCTGGTGACGGATCCAGGCAATCACATGCAGGATCTCATCAACCGTCATACGGCCCTGTTGTGGCCCCATCATGCCGGCAGCGCCACCATAAATGGTTTCAAAGATGCCTTTGTCGGTTTCATTTTTAGGATAAGTCCAGTAATCGTCAGCCAGTGCTGGTCCCAACTTGCCTTCAGCCAGGTGACCGTGGCAGCCGGAACAGGCGGTAGAGAAAATGGTGTAGCCTTTTTTAATCTCTTCCTCATTGCCGCGATATGGGTTTTCACCGGTTGCCATGAAATGCTTGGCTTCAGGCGTGAAGGTTTCATCTTCCATCGGCGCAAGGTCCAGCACATCGCCGGACAGCGTGCCGCGGAACTCGATCGCCGGGCCATCCTTCAGTACCACTTTCGCTGGCGCAGTTTTGCTGGCACCCTGGGTTTGCGCAGAGGTGTCATCTTTGGCGCACGCCACGGTAAAAAAAGTCGCCATGACCAGGCCAGAGATGCCGAACGCCATCGCCAGCTGTTGTTTCACGCGGCGCAACGGCATGGCCTGCGATTGAGATTGTTGAGATTCTTTCAATTCAAACTCCAAAAACTAATTAATCTAGATTGTGATTTACTGAAGGTTCAGCAGAGGAATACCTTCCTCTTTGAGAATGGCGGTGATTTCCGTCCCGTGTTTTTCAATGACGCCATTCAGGGCCTGTACCAGCTCAGGGCGTTTCTTGCTCACGCCCATGACCACGTCGTAATGCATGGGGATTTTTTCACCGTTGGTTTTTTTGGCGTTGTCTTCCACCATCACCATTTTCAATGGCACTTCAGAGGCACGTACATAGCGCGCGGCTTCCGGCGCCCACAGCATGGCCATATGCAGATGCATGTTGGCGACATCATTCACCAGGCGGGAAGGTTCAACATGCACATAGCGATTACGTGTTGACTGGAAATTCTGGATCTCGGTGAAGTAATCAAACATGTCATCAAAGCGGTTAATCTGCAGCAACATGTTTTTACCCGGGCTATCCGGCATGACGCCGATACGGAAATTCTTTTCCTTGAGGTAAGGATGATCCCAGGAAGTGACGTCGATTTCGCGATCTACACGGGTGACAAACACGTAAGAAGAACGGTAATAAGGCTTGGTGACCAGCACACGCGGATCGTTAGGGTCAGTGCCTATCAGCACATCACATTTGCCTTCTTCCATGTCCTTTTGCAGGGTTAACGGGTTGGTCCACCAGAAATAATTGACGGGGACATTCAGTGTTTTGCCAATGACAGCAGCGATCTTATTTTCAAAGCCTTGTTTCTGGTCATTGGAAAAAGGTAATTCGGATTTACCGGCACAAATATTCAGTGCTTCGGCAGCGAGTGTGGGCAATGCAAACACACTCAGGGTCAAGGACAAGCAGACGCTCAACCAGGTACGACTATTCTTTTTAACTTCAGCAAACATTTGTTCTCTTCTCCATTAGAGAGAACAGGATGACCGGCCATCCTTGCGTCTGACGGCCATCCTGCACACTACATCAACAGGTTTACTGTATGAATTACAGGCTAAACACCATCAGGCCACCGCCCATTTGTGTGTGGTTTTGCAGTTCTTTGAACGCACCAACCGCACCCAAACCAGCGCTAGGGTCTGTCAGGTCAAACACCAGACCAACACCTGGCCAGCCGCCTACACCGTACATGCTGCCAACGTACTGTTTACCCTTGAAGGAGTAAGTCATAGGAGATCCGATACCACCGGATGGCATCTTGAAGTTCCACAACTCTTTACCGTCTTTGTTATCCAAGGCTTTCAGGTAACCATCAAGCGTTGCGTACCAAACCAAACCGCCTTTGGTATACAAAGTACCGCCCCAAGCTGCGAATTTCTCCCACTTGGTCCATTTTGCTTTACCAGTGGTCAAGTCAAACGCACGGATCTGACCCATTTCTTTCTTGGTTGGGCCGTTAGGACCAGGGTACATCGCCAGCGTTGCACCAACGAAGAACTGACCTGCACGGTATGGCAGCATGAACGGCTCCCAATCCATACAAATGTGGTTCAGGCCAGCGTACAAGGTACGACTTTCTGGATCGTAAGAGTCAACACCCTGGTTGTGGAAGCCCATCGCTGATGGACAAATGTTGGTACCTTTGTGGTCCATACGCGTTGCAAACTCAGGATCACGTACTGGTGTACCGGTTTTCAGGTCCACTTTCTTGAACACGTTTACAGCAGGGTCGACTTTTTCAGCGACGATCAGGCTGCCGTTTTCACGGTTCAGTGTGTACAGGATACCGTTACGGTCGATGTGGCTCAGCAGCGGCGTCACTTTGCCGTTGACTGGCTGGTCAGTCAGCACCATCTGGTTAACACCAGCAAAATCCCACTCATCGTGAGGCGTTTTCTGGTAACCCCATTTAGCCATACCGGTGTCAAGGTCGCGACCCCAGATCGTCATGGTCCACTTGTTGTCACCAGGACGCATGGTTTCGTTCCATGGTGCCGGGTTGCCTGAACCGTAGTAGAACAGGTTCAATTTAGGGTCATAGGCATACCAGCCCCAGTTTGTACCGCCACCGATTTTCCAGGCATCGCCTTCCCAGGTTTTTGTACCCAGGCCGAATTGACCGTAGTGTGGATTGTCTTTGTTGAAGTCTTTAGCCAGACGCACAGAGTCATCAGAACCGGTTGCGAATGCACGCCATTTCAACTCACCTGTTTTCAGGTCGAAGGCGTTAACCGCGCCACGTACACCCAGCTCAGCACCTGAACAACCCATCAGGATAGTGTCTTTAGCCACGAAAGGTGCCTGTGTCAGTGTAGAACCCACTTTTGGATCACATACTTCCACTTCCCAGTTGGTTTTACCGGTTTTTGCATCCAACGCCAGCAAATGACCATTGGCTTGTTTCTTGATGATTTGACCAGCGCCGTATGCCAACCCGCGGTCAACCACATCACAGCACATCACTGCTTTGGTTGAAGCATCTTGCTTAGGCTTGTGCTGCCAAACAATTTTGCCTGGATCGTTCAGGTTCAGGGCGTATGTATTGTTTGGGAAAGCAGAGTGGATGTACATCATGTCACCAATGACCAGTGGCGCACCTTCGTGACCATTCAGTACACCGGTGGAGAATGACCACGCAGCTTTCACATTTTTTACGTTGGATTTGTTGATTTGAGCCAATGGGCTGTTGTGCTGGCTATAATAGCCACCAGTTGCGATTGGCCAGGCACCAGGTGTGTTAACCTGCTTGTCCAGCTCTGCATCTGCCATGGCCAGGCCAGAAAAGCTTGCAAACAAGCCCCCGACCAAAGCGCCAAGAATGGCGCTAGATGATGTTACTTTCATACTATCTCCTAATCTCTCAAGAATGAGTTTCACGTGGTGTTGCGACATCCCCCCGAATGCCGCACTGCACGACCTGAATTGTTAATAATTTGTAACAAAGGCAATAGATGAATGATTCCCTATCATTGCTTCAACAATTCATTCATGCAGACCGGTCATATAAGGGAATTTTTCACGGGGCAGTTGATTGAGATGTGGTCTATAGTGGCGCAGATTCACACAAGGCGGGAGCAAGTTGGCTGCCGCCATATAGCTTCACAGCGTTTGGTCACTCAGTCATGCATTCTTATCAACGATCTATGCCAGTTATTACTGCTCTACACAAACTCGGCAAATTAAGCCGGGCCAGCCAGGACACGCTCATTGTGATGACGGGCGTGCTGCTGACGTTTGTCTGTGCATCTGAATTCGACCTGGCCGAGCGCGTCAACACCTGGTTACTGACCTATGAATATGCGCAACTGGACGAGGTCCCGCTCACCTTGTTTGTGTTTGTGTTATTGAGCGTCTGGTTCAGCCAGCGCCGCATGCGGGAAATTCATGCTGAAATCCAGCGCAGAAAACACACAGAAGCCCAATTAAGCAGCAGCCAGCAACTGTATAAAACGCTGTTCGATGGCGACCTGACCGGTAATGTGGTGCTGGATATTGATGGCAATATCGGCATGCACAATCGTGCATTTGACCGTATCTGCCGCCCGCTGAATGATGACAAAAACGCCTGCGTACTGTTTTCATTTGATTGGCCAACCTTTGTATCGCAACTGCAATACCACCAGGAGCTCAATTTCAACAAGCTGCAAATCCGGCGACCAGATGGTCTGCCCTGCTATGTGGGCGCGCGCTTTGTCTATGTGCCGGCAGCAGAGCGCAAACCGGCACAAATTCACGGTTACCTGGTCGACATGACCGAGCAATGCCTGGTGGAACTTGACCTTGAACGCACCTTGAAAGAAAACCGTGTGCTGGCGCGCCATGCCATGCAGATGCAAGAGCAGGAGCGTAAATATATCGCCAGCGAGATTCATGACGAAACGGGTCAATATTTGACGGCGATTCGTATGGATGCACTGACCTTGCAAAAAAGTAATCCTGATCAGGCCCATGTGATTGCAGTGAGGATTGCCTCCAACACCCAGCATGTGCAGCAGTCCATACGTGCGCTGATTAAGCATCTACGGCCACCGGCACTTGATTCGTTAGGCCTGATTGGCGCCGTTGAGCGCCTGGTCAATGACTGGAAGAAACTCAATCCGTCCATCGACTGCCACCTCACACTGGATACCAGCGAACAGACATTGAACGAAGACACCAATATTGTTGCTTTTCGCGTTGTGCAGGAAGCGCTGACCAATATTGCACGCCACGCTCATGCCAGCGAAGTGTGGATAGATATCCATATCATCAAGCGCCAGGACAAAGCCATGCTGCAAATCGAAATCCGTGATAACGGCAAAGGCATGGATACCACGCAGGCAACCGAAGGCGTCGGCCTGGTCGGCATGCGCGAGCGTATCGAGTCGCTGCAAGGCAGCTTCAAACTCATGAGCGGCTTGCAGGCTGGCACCCTGATTACCGGCCTGCTGCCACTCAACACCAGCAAGCAGGTACGCCCTGCTGCATCCTTATTGTCAAACCCGGGAGTAAACGACTATGCAACCCCTTAAATGGCTAAGCCTGATTGCACTGATGATGCCGCTGGCATTGTCTGCAAAAGATCTGCAAACAGAAGAACAACCTTTTTTGCAGGCCTATAGTGGCCAGTCGCGCCAGTTTGTAGAAGAGCAACTAGGCAAACCGGTCAAAAAAGAAATGGCAGTGAAACCACACAACGCAGACCAGATTTTGCAACAACAACAGCAAGCAGCCCCTGGTGCTGGCGAACAGATTGAGATGTGGTATTACCGCGGCAAGATTCAATATGCGCCAAACAAGTTTTTCAATACTGCCGAGCTCACCTTTGCCAACGACAAATGTGTGAACATCACCTTTGCCAATAAAAAATAAGGCGCACGCAGACCCATGGCAAAAGTAATGATCGCGGATGACCATGCCATGCTCAGGCAGGGCTTGCGCACCATGCTGGAACAGGCAAACCACCAGGTTTCTGCGGATGCGCTAAGTGGTGAAGAGGCCTGCCTGCTGGTAGAGAAAAATCACCCTGACCTGCTGATCCTGGACCTGGATATGCCAGGCATCGGTGGCCTGGAAACCCTGAAGCGCATTTTGCATCGCAAACCGCAAATGCGGGTGCTGATTTTCAGCATGCATGATGACTGCATCTACGCCACGCGCGCCATTCAAGCGGGTGCACGCGGTTACGTGACCAAAACAGAACCGCCGGAAGTCGTTCTGGAAGCGGTACAGAAGATTCTCAAAGGCGGACGTTATATCAATAACGAGCTAGCGCAGAGTTTGTCCATGTATCACCTGGAAAGTCAGGAAAATCCGATCCAGAAATTATCCCCACGCGAATTTGAAGTCTTTCGTCGCATCGCCCAGGGCGAGGCGCTGGCAGCCATCGCCAAAGGCATGCATATCGGCTATAAAACAGTGGCCAATATCCAGACCAGCGTGCGGCAAAAACTGGGCGTGGAAACCACCGGCCAGGTGGTGCATATCGCCGTGCGCTTCGGCATTATCAAAGGCCTGTAATCAGGTCATTCGCCATGATTCTGATTATTGCCCGCAAAGAACTCCGCAGCCTGTTTGCCACCCCCATGGGCTGGCTGATTCTGGCCATTTTCCAGGCCATTGTCGGCACCTATTACAGCCTGAGTTTTAACCAGTATTTTGAAATCATGCGCAGTGCACAATGGCAGGTGCAGCGCATCGGCATCACCCAGTTTATGGCAGAAGGTGTGTTTGGCGTCGCCGCAATATTAATGCTGTTTGTGGTGCCACTGGTATCGATGAAACTGATTAGCGAAGAACGCAAAAACCAGACCATGGCCTTGCTGATGAGCGCGCCGTTGAGCATGAGTGAGCTTATTTTAGGCAAGCTGCTGGGTATCGTCACCTACCTCAGCATACTGATTATCAGTATGGTGCTCATGATTGCCATGCTGTTACCCTGGGCAGAAATTGACCTGCCTTACCTGCTCACACATGCCTTGGGACTGTGGTTGCTGGTGGTAGCCAGCAGTGCATTGGGACTATATGTGTCCTGCCTGACGGCGAATCCAATCCTGGCGGCATTTTGCAGCATGACAGCCCTCTCCGTCTGTTTGCTACTGGACAAGTTTTTTAGTGACAATCGCCAGGCGCTGTTTCATGACCTATCCCTGATGCAGCACTACCGCCAATTCTCATTGGGCATACTCAACAGCTACGACATATTGTTTTTCGTGCTGTTCGCGCTGTTTTTTGTGCTGCTTTCTATCCGCCGCTTACATGCTGACCGACTTTATGGATAACCTCCGGCAACACGCCTCAATCAAACACTGGCTGGCGAGTGCAGCACACTGGTGGCAACACCGCCTGGCGGTGCCTGCCTTGCTGCTGCTCACGCTAGCACTGGGCGTGCTCGCCTGGCAGTTCCATATCATGGCGGATACGACGCACAATCACCGCAACACCTTATCTGCAGCCAGTATCCAGGTGCTACAACATTTACCAGGCACCATCGAAATCACCGCTTTTTGCAGTAATAGCCCTTACAAAGGGCGTTATTTCAGAAAGTCGATCACCTCGCTGCTGCAGCGTTATCAATACCTGCATGCAGACTTACGTGTGCAATTTATTGACCCAGCCACCTCACCGACCCTGGCCCGCGAGCAGCAGATCAAAAAAGAAGGCGAAATGATCATCCGCTATCGCGGCCAAGAAAAGCGCATGTATTTGCCATACACCGAAGAAGCGTTTACCAATGTATTGCTACAACTACAGCATGGTGAACGCGCGCCACTATTATTTGCCAGCGGACAGGGTGAACCCGCACTGGACAACACCTCTGCCAGTGGTGGCAGCCAGCTAGCACAAGCCATACAAGCAGCCGGTTTACAGGTAATGGCGAGCACATCGCTGACTTATGTCGCGAGTAAAAGCAAACCATTACCCACCCTGGTGCTGGCAGGCGCCACACAGGCTTATACACCCGCCCAGGCAGCCGCCATCAAAGCCCATCTTACCCAGGGTGGTAACCTGGTCTGGCTGGTCGACTCAGCACACACACAAGGCCTGCAAGCGCTGGCTGAAGGGTTAAGCCTCGATATCAGCCCCGGCATGGTCATCGACCCGGCCAATCGCCAGTTCGATATTCCGTTGCATGCCTTGAGTACACAGCGCTATGCCGCACAAGGCCCGACCCAGGAGTTTGCCCTGCGCACCTTTTTTGAGGAGGTACATGCCATCCAGCGCATGCGCCAGCCAAATGATACATGGCGTACGCTACCACTAGTTGCAGCGGCAGAGCATGGCTGGGTCAGCGCAAGTTATCGCCCTGGGCAGTCAACAGCGCTGCCTGCGTTTAATGCCGACACAGATATGCAGGGGCCTGCCACGGTGATGCTGGCCTTAGAAAAAGAACGGGCCACGGGCGAGCATCAACGTATTCTGGTCATCGGCAGCCGACAGTTTTTTAGCAACAGTCAGTTACAGCGTGGTGGCAATCTGGCGCTCAGCATGCAAAGCCTGCAATGGGTGGTCAATAATCAGCCTAGCATCAGTTTGCCGGTCACCCCATTAAGAGATAGCGTGATTGCCCTGCCATCGACACAGACCTGGCTGATCTTGTTATTTAACAGCTTTCAGTTTGGCTTGCCAGCCCTGTTACTGTGGGCAGGCTGGTTGCGCTGGCGCAGAAAACAGCAACATTAAAACCATCGCCGTCCCATTTTGCGCGGATTTGGGAACAACTCGCACCCAATAAAAAACCCCGGCAAGCCGGGGTTTTCGCAAGGTTACTCGCTGAATTACAGGCCAGACAATCCTTTTTCAATCGCTTGATTATGATGTGCTGGCTGCTCAGTCGTCTCAGACACTGGCGAAGCCACGGCTGATTCCGGTTTTGCCTCAGCAGGTGCCACAGGCACTGCCGGCGCAGTCGTCGCACCACTATCCAGGGTCAATTTGGAAAAGTCACCGTAGAACTCCACTTTAGCGTCTTTGCGCAAGGCAGACACTTCATTCTTGATCACCGTTTGCTGATTAGAGTTCACCAGGAATTGCTGGATCACAGGTTTGGCTTTTTCCAGATCTACCGGTTGGCGGTCAACTTTGGCCAAAAATAGCAGCACCAAGGCCTGAGGGCTTTTCACCACCAGCGTATCGCCCGCTTTCAAGGTGTTCAGTTTTTTCAGCAGTTCCAAAGGCAGTTGTTCAGCCGCTTTACGGCTGGCATTGGCACTAAACACATAGTTATTGTCTTTTAACCATTTGGCCAAGTCATCTGCCGTTTTCGCGGCGCTAATCCCGGCCTCAATGTCGCTGGCATGTTCATTGCCATCTTTGACTGCAAACTCCTGGATCACATACACATTACGCTCGCTGAATAATTCAGGATGTGTGTCGTAAAACTTCTTGATGTCATCCGCAGCCGGCGCTGCTTGTTTGGCCGCTACCTTTTGCATGTAAGCCTGTGCCAGCACCTGTTGTTTGGTCGCTTCCAGCACTTGCAGTACATTCGGATCACGGTCCAGTTTTTCGTCCACAGACTTCTGCTTGAGCAACTCCAGATCGACCATTTGTTGCAATACTTTTTCAGAAGCAGCCTTGACTTGTGACTGATCCAGCTTACCCAGTTTGGATAAGGCAAAATTCAATTGATGCACGGTAATTTCACTGCCGTTCACTTTGGCCACGACTTGTGACCCGGCTTTGGCCGCGTCATCATGTTTACTGCACCCGGCCATCACCAGCATCAGTGCTGGCACAATTAATGCGATTTTTTTCATCATCACCCTTTAATATTTTGGTATTTTTTGTGTTCTGTTGCGACAGTTCGCCAAACTAATTACGGCCTCCCTCAGGCCTGTCTTTAGCGGTCATTGTCAAAATTTTCAAAACACATGCTAACACACTCTTGTTACCAATATTGCCAGTGACCAGTGTATACCACCCAAACACCGAGTACGGCATTGGTGGTCACATGGGCAAGGATTGATACCCAGAGCACCTGGAAACGACGGTATAACCAGGCATATACCAGTCCTGCCAACAGCCCGGCTAACCAGAGCTGATGTTCCACTGCAAATAATACGCTACTTACTGCAATTGCATAAGCCGTCACGCGCGCAGGAGAGACCGACATAAAGTCGGCACTATCCAGCCTGCGCATTACATATGACCGCCAGAACAGCTCTTCAATCACCGGCACTACCAATGCCGAACCACTCCAGCGACAAATTAACCAGAAAATATCGGCGCTGCTCTGCATCGGCATGGCAACCGTATGGCTCGCTCCATGTCCACCCAGCCAGGCGGGATAAGGCGCAATCCACAGTAAGAAGACCAGCCAACCAGCCAGCAGCGCGATTAAGGCTTGGTTAAACGTGGGTGTCACACGCAGTTCGAGGTAATCGCGGCGGAAATATAACAGCAGGCACAAGGCCGATAGACTGCGCAGCAAATAGGTGGGTTCTGCGCCGATGCCTAACCAGGACAACGCCATTGCCAGCCATGGCTCGGCCGCCAGTAATAAGATAAACCCGGCAAACGGGTAAATACGGGCACGCTCATGCCGGGTAAACCAAGAATCAAGTAAAGCAGTCATTGCGCCAGCCGATCATCAAAAAGCACAGGCCTCGCCTAAAAAGTGGTCAAGGCGTTGCTATTGTATCAACTTTATTTTCCAGTAGCTGCGTCTGCTTACCCTGCACAATATTTTCCAGTTCTACCCGTTTGAGCTGAAAAAATGGCTCTGCGCGCAAGAAGCGCTGATAAGCCCCGGCATCCGCGTACAAATTGACCAGGTCATGGCCGTAGCTATACAAGCGGCTATTTTTTTCTTCACACGCCACCAGTTGCTGGTGAGTGGCACTCACTTTGGTCACCAGACCCTTACGTTGGCCGTCATTGGTAGCCAGATCGGCTTTCGCGACCTTGAGTTGTTGCTCGGTGGTTTCCAGGCGTTGCGCCTGCTCGGCCAACTGCGCCTGCAATTGCTGCACCTGCGCCGACAATGCGTCTTTTTCCTGACCTAACTTCTGCTTATCGGACTCTAGCTGCTGGTTACGCCTGACCTGGCCCTGCAGTTTGGCCGAATGTGCTTTCTGCGAACTCTGTGCCTCACCCAGTGCTTGTGACAGGCCTTTTTTCTCCTGCTCAAACTGGGTCTGCATGGCCGATTTCTCGGTTTCCAGATCCTGCTTCATTTTCTGCATCAATATGGCCGCGCGCTTGGCGGCTTTATCCTGCTTTTCGGCGGCGACAGCATTCAGCTGCATGCCTAATAGCAGGATACTCATCATGATCACAAGACTCTGTTTCATCATGCCTCCTAGAATCGCGCATTCAGATCTAATAACAGCACATCTACCGAGAAAGGCAACCCACTAATGGAGTCTGCACTCATATAGCGGCCACTGATCCAGGCGTTTTTATCAATGGCATAGTTACCATATACATACCAGCCCTTGGCATTGGTACCGCCCAACCTGAAGTTGGAATCGGTAAAGCCGTCCATCACGGCATCAGCCTCCAGGCGCTTATACCCCAGCGACACTTGCCACTCATGCGGCATCACGTTCTGCACATACGGGCCCATAAAACTATTGTTACCAACATCAATCCTGAAGTTATAACCTTCATTCTCTTTTTTATAGAGATGACCTGTTCGTTTCAGGATTTCCTGTTGATCAAAACCGATATTGCGTACGTAGTCACCTGTCAACGTGACATGCACCGGGTCAAAGTTCATTAAATCCACTTGCGCCATCAGATTGACCAGTTCGAATTTGGAAGCCAGGCCAATAATGGTTGTACCGCCATTGAACTCATTCAGATCAAAGGTATTGTTACCACGTTGACGCCAAATCGGGGCGGTCGCATCGTAATAGTTTTCCCCAGTCACCGGGTTAGGCCGTCCTTCGACATTGGTGAAATCATGGTAGGCCACCGCAATCTTCGCCGATGACTTATTCTCGGCAGTCCATTTCACCCCGGTTTGTGCTGAATATAACCATTTGTCTTTTGCCTTGTTGATTGAAGAGGACTCTACTTCCTCAATCGGGAAAGCACCTACCGTCGTAAATGAAGACCAACGCTCATTGATTTTTGGCGTAAACGTCGCCGCAAAACCATCAAACGCCAGGTCAGGATCCCACAACATATCAGTGAACATAAACGGATTGCCAAAACGACCACCGGTCACTGTCGCCCAGTCCGTCAGCTTCGCCTGCAAGAAAGCACGATCCAACGTGAACAGGTACTTACCCTGGGCAATGCCTTCAGTCTGATTTGGGGTCACTGGCGTATTTTGCTGGCCAGTGACAAATTGCAAGCCACCGGTCAACCAGTCGTTAATATGCACATCCGCAGCCAGGCGCGCACGTATCCTGGACCGACGACGCTCTTCACTGGAGTTATTCAGGTTCATGGCGCGGGTTGGGTCATCACTCAATGCCTGGAAGTCGGCATTATCCCCAGGGAACTCATCCGCCTGGCCTCGCAAACGGATATCACCATGGAAGCTGATCCGGTCTATCCACTCAGGCACACCCAGGCGCTCGCCGGCTTTGTAGTTGAGTTTCTCCATCACATCATGCTCAATTTCCTCGCGCATGGCCTGTTTCACGTGTTGCGGAATATATTGCACACGCACAGTTTTCTCATCCAGTGCCTTGTTCACTTCAGACTTCACATCGTCTTGCAGGTCAGCTTGCTGACTATGTTGTTTCGCACCAGCACTTGCCTGTTGTAATAAAGCATCGGCTTTTTGCTTGGACAACACACCTTCCTGCACAAGCAGTTCAATCAGGTTGGTCGTCGTGGCACGCAATTGTTCCAGCGACTCGCGCTCTCCGGCCTGTATCGTTCCCGAAGCCAGTAACGGCAACAGCCATACCGCCAGCGTCGTTTTTTTCAATGATGGTTTGAGAGTCTGCATATCCTCACTCACAGTATTTATAGTTTGTCACATTGATGATGTGTATTAATGAATTAGCCCATTTTCTTTGCCGTGATCCGCAAGCGGATAGGCATAGGCATATTTTCAGGTGGACCTTCCTGCATCGCCGGCAAGTCATTTAAGGCTTCCCGTATCCCTTGTTCGATTTCAGGCGTGGAATCTGACTGCTCAACCGACAATCTCTCAAATTGCCCGTTGGGTTTTAACCAGACACTGACCACGATTTTGTACTGCCCTTGTGTCAGCTTCTTGTCACGTTCTATTGCACGCTCAATCTGCGACTTCACCAGCCCCGCATACCAGCGGAACTTGACGCCGCCATCCGAGCCTATGGTGGCGACCGCACCGCCTTTGTATTCGTTATTGACCGCTCCGGCCTGGAACGGGCTAGGGCCATCGCCAGCCGCCCCTTCCATTTTCAGATTTTCAGCAGGCGGGGCTTCTGCCGGTTTAGGCTCAGGCGCCTTGATTTCCTTAGGCTGCTCTTTCGGCGTTTCCTTGGGGGGCTCTTTTGGCGGTGGTGGCGGTGGAGGGGGCGGCGTATCCGGCAACAACTTCACTGTAGTGATTTGCTTTTTATGCGTAGCGCCACCTGAAAATAATTTTTTGATGCCATAAGCAGCGCCCGCCAACACAGCCAGCACCAGCAATGCAATCACGATGCGTGTTGTCCATAAACGCGCGGTAGGCACTGGTGTTTCTTCTGCCACGGCATCCATTTCATGCAATGCCATGGTTATGTCCCGATCTTGCCGGTGACCAGGCCGACATTTTCAATTTGCAGGCGATTGACCAGGTCAATCACACCAATCACGCCGGCATAAGGTGCTTGCGCCTGGCCTTTAATCATGACGTTGAATTTGGGGTCCATGGACTTAGCCTGGTTGAGTTGCGTTTCCAGCTCGGCCATGCTCACACCAACACCATTAATCGTCAGCGTGCCGCCCTGCTGCACCTGCACGATTTTGATATCGTGTTTTTCGGTACTCGGTTTGTTAGACGGCTTGGGCAGATTCATGGTCAGGCCTTGCACGCCAGCAGTAGTCATCAGGATAAAAATCACCAGTAACACATAGGCGAGATCCAGCATCGGCGTAATATTGATGGTGTCGTAAGGTTGGGCGTCGTTTTGTACCTGCATGGTTTACTCCACCACTTTCTTCGTCACCAGGCCAACTTCGGTGATATCCAGCCGCTTACAGATTTCCAGCACTTCGGACACCTTTTCATAATGCGCCGCAGCATCGCCTTTAAGCACTACTGGCAATTCAGGGTTGCTGCTTTTATATTCAGCCAGGCGCTGCTCCAGTTGCGCCATATCTACCGGAAATGCATCCAGGTAGACACTGCCGTCACTGGTCACCGTGATCGCGCGCATTTGCGGCTTAGCCAGTGCGGCCGAGTTCACGGTGTGTGGCATGTCGACTTTGACGCCTTGCACGGATGCGGTAGTCATGATGATAAAAATCACCAGCAATACGTACGCCAGATCCAGCATGGGCGTAATATTGATTTCATCGTAGAGCTGGTTCTCTTCCTTGACGCCTTCTGACATCTCGCGGCCTTATTCCTTACCGTACAGTTCAGCGGTACGGGTAATGAACTCATCGACAAAAATCTGCATGGCGATGGTGATGTTTTTGACGCGGCTGGCCAGGTAGTTGTACCCAAACAAGGCTGGAATCGCGACACCCAGACCGGCAACCGTTGCCAGCAACGCAGCGGCAATACCTGGCGCAATCGCGTTGACGTTGACGTCACCCGCCGCCGCAATCGCAGCAAAGGTGATCATCACACCGACGACGGTACCCAGCAGGCCGAGGAAAGGCCCCCCGGAAATCGCGATGGTGAGTAATACCATCATGCTGTTCAGGCGTTGGGTTTCACGTACCTGGTCGGCATCCACCGCAGCCTTGATGGCATCAATCGACGCGCCGCTTAACTGTACTTTGCCGTCATGCTCACGTTTTTTAATTTCACGCAAACCGGCTTTATACAAGCCAAACAGATTGGAATTGGCATAAGTGCCGGTCTTGTCCAAGTCCAGCAAGTCCTTGGCAGACGCTTGCTGGAAGCGTTTGAGGAATAAGGCATTATCTTTATCGGTGCGCACCACCAGACGGGCTTTGCTGATCATGACCCAGACGCTGATGGCGAACATCACCGCCAGAATGCCAATCACCACCTTGGCATCGACGGTCAGGCTATCAATCAGGATACCCATGTAGTTGGCTTCGCCACCCTCGCCCTCTTCTTCAGCGTCGGCTGCCGTGACTTTGACGATACTGGCATCTGCCCCTTGTGATTGCGCTACCAGTGCCAACCAGGCCGCGCTACGTGCAGTGACAGCCAGTTGCAACTCGTCCACTTCGGCATTCAGATTCTGACCCAGCGTGAAGCCAGCTGCGGCCTGTGCATCGCTGGCCGCTACCTGGCCTGCGACTTGGCCATTGACATAAATAATAGCCTGGCCACCCTGGAACACCAGCGCAATATGCTGCCACTGGCCAGGCTTTAATTCGCCCGCTTGCGTGCTGGCAGTCCCTGCCTGCAATGCCAAAGCGCTGCCTTCCAGCTTCAATGTGACGTTACCGCTTTTAAAGATTTCAGCGGTTTGCGGCAGGTTGGCCGGTTTTAACCACACAGACCAGGTGCTGCCATTGGCCAACACTGGTGCAGTTGGCAAAGTGATGGTCAGCGGGCTATTGTTCAGCGTGGCACTTTCGGCAATCAGACCGGCCTTTTGCATCGTTGCATTGCCACTCGCAGCCAGCTGGCTAGGGCCGCTATCTTTGAGCAAGGCATTGTCTGAAAAAGCAAACCGCGCCAGCAGGGCCGGGTCATTGAGCGCTTGCGCATCGCTGGCTGCCTTGGCACTTTCGTTACCGGTATATAAGCTGATCGCCAAGTCTTTATTAGCGGCAGACACTTGCGGCAACACCACCCAGGCCACAGCCAGCTCATTGACTGCGTCATACTTTTCCAACGAGAATTTGAGTTCCGTTTTATCATCTGCAGCGATAAAACGCAGGTCTGCGCCATCTACATTGGCGCCGGTAAAATCAAAATTGCCAGAATGCAGGCGAACCAGTACCGGTGCCTGATTCACGGCCTCTTTAATATTGGCGGTCTCTATCGTAATTTTTTGTTGTGCAGCCCAATCTGCATTCCAGGCGGCAAATACGGATGTGGACAGGCTGAGCCCTAATAATCCAAGCAATAAACCAAGTTTTTTCTTCATAGCTTCGCTGACGAGTTAATTCGAGTGGCAAGTCTATAGAGCGAATGTTGCAGACACATTAAGATCGGACTAGTCGGACTATGCCTGCCTGATATCCTTTTTTTCGGGCATAAAAAAAGCCCGGCGAACCGGGCTTTGTCGTGCATTGCAGACGTGGATAGTCTTAAGATTGACGGCGGGCAGCGATCAAGCCAATCAGGCCCAAACCAGCCAGAATCATGCCGGATTGTGTCGGTTCTGGCACAGTGGCAGCATAGGCCAGACTACCGGTACCGGACAAACCCAACGCGGTGTCATAGGCAAAGAAAGCATCTGAAGTATCGGCATAACCAGCCACCAGGCTAAAGCCAATGGCCGGGCTGTTTGAGTCCACAGACCACTCCAGGCCAGTAAACACGCCGTCCTGGAATACGGCAGTGGCATCGGCCAATGCTGGTGTACCCAGGTTAAACAGACTGCCACCGAAATTGAAGTTCAGGCTGCTCAGGTTGAGCAACTCAGTGCCTGATGCCAGCAAACCGGCATCATCAAAGCTGAACTGGCCCTGGTAGCTGGTGCCATTGTAATAACCGGACTCGACCTGGCCTGCAAACTGCAGGGATTGAATGGCCGCCTGGGCTGGCATCACCATACTCACAGACATCGCCAACACAGCTGCCAGCGTGATTTTTTTCATTAAATAATTCATTGCAAAATTCCTTTAGTAAACATTAAAGTATGAAATCTCTGGCGGGTGACACTTGTTTCGCGGTCAAGCCTTTGAGAGTCACTAATGATTTGGCGGCTGCCGGGCCTGCGGCACCGTCAGTATCGACCATCACCTGTACGCCACCCGTTACATCAACTAAGTTCAGGTAACCGCCAGTGAGTGCTGTATTGGCAGAAATCCCCAGTGAAGACAGCAAAGCCGTCAGTTGTAACTTGTCGGCATAAGGCGTGAAATCAGTGATGGTGTCACCAGCGTCGCGCATGCTGCTGTACACAAACACATCATTGCCAGCACCACCGGTCAGCGTATCCACACCCAGGCCACCGTTGATGATGTCATCACCGGCAGTACCTACCAGTACGTCGCGGCTGGCAGTGCCGTTGCGTGTCACGCCAGGCGTGGTCGTTGCAATGGCCAGGTCAATCAGGCGACCGCCTTTGTCATACTGGTTTTCCAGGCCGTACAAGTTGCCGGTGATTTCATCGCCATCGGCATTGCTCAGACGACCCAGGCCACCTTCGGCTTTAGGTGACTGGATATAGTTGGCCAGGGCTTCCTGGTAGGTAATGGTGAACGGGCTATCTTCAAATACCACGGCATTGGCTGCGAATGGGAAGCCATCGCCGCCTGCAGCAGTAAAGTCAATCGTGGTGAAAGAGAATGCGCGGCTGTTATTGACCACCACGCCACCATCAATCAGCACAGTGCCATCATCCAGCACCACGCGTTGAATACGGTTGCCCGTGCCCTGGGTGGTTCTGGCGGTGTTGCGACTGTCATACACTACTTGCATGCCGGAGATTTGTGGGTAACGGCCATTGGCACGACCAGTCGGGCTGGTGTCGCCATAACCATGTTCCAGCAAATCTTTCAGTTGCGTGGCATTGACGGCTGGCGCACGTTTCACCAGGTTGGTGAATGGCAGTACATTGAAGGTATCACCGATAGAAACGTTCCCGACCGTGGCGATATTGGTACGAATACCGCCGCCATTCTGGATCGCTACTTCAGTTTTACCGGCAAAACGCATGGCGTCGGCCACCAGGTTACCCAGGCCGGTTTCAGCATTACGTACGCCTGCCACAAAGGTACAAGGCAATGCAGCACACGTAGTGTGAGTCGGGCCGTTCAACTTCACCGCAGTGGTACCGATGATTTGTGCGTTCAATGCAGAAATATAGTTCAGCACAGGCGTCACCACTTGCGCCTGGATCGTCGCATCGCCACTTACACGGTCAGCATCGGCCGTTGCACCAGTCACGCGCATCATTTTGCTCGACTCAATGCCAACAAAAGTACCATGGGCATCATCAATGGTGAAATTGACCTGGCCGACATAACGGTTACCGAAATGACTGGTGAGTACCGGCACGGTACGGCCATGTGCATCGACGGCATTCACTGGATGTGACGTATAAGTCGCTGCCACGCCACCATTGATCAGGGCATCATCAGGGTCCACCATCAACTCATGACCACCACCGGACAACACCAGATCCACGCCGGTGAGGGCTGGGATCACCACACCGATTTCATTCGCGGCATTTTGCAAATGGCTCATCAGGATAACGGTCGTCACGCCTTGTTCGCTGCGCAGACGGTTCACTTCTGCCTGAATCAGCGGGATCAATGCTTGCAGGTTTTGCGCTTCAGTATTACCCGCATCGTAACCAATCACATTCACGGCACCCGGCGAGGAGATATTCGGCAACAAAGGTGTCGTTGCACCCACCAGACCGATTTTATGACCGGCGGCGGTCGTGATCACTTTGGAAGGGGCAACCTTACCGCTGGCTTTTAAGGCGCTGAATTCGGCGGTGGCATTAAAGTTCAGGTTGCTGGAAAGGTAAGTGCTGCCGGATACTTTGGCAAAACGTGCAGCCACTTGCGGGCCCAGGTCGAACTCGTGATTACCGAACACCATGGCGTCAAAACCGATTTGGCGCAAGGCAATCGCATCGTAAAAATCCTGGCCGCCATCGGTGTAGCTATTGGCTAGATTGTTCAGGCTGGCGGTGAAACGCGGGCCTGGCAAGAATGCATCACCAGCATTCAACTTCAGCACAGTGCGGCCCTGGCTGGTCGCCGCGGTTTCTGCATTTTTAATCACAGACGCCAGGCGGTCGATACCGCCGTAAAAAGAAATCGCCTGACCAGCGTTATCGCGCAAATTGCCTTGCGCAGACAGCAACCAGCTTTCCTGGTCACCCACGTGTAACACAGTCACACCCTCGGCCCAGGCAGCACTGGCAGTCAATGCCAACGCCACGCAAGCCGTTAATTGTTTCAGTTTAAACATTGCTCTCTCCATACATGCCGTGACGCATCACGGCATGCACTCATTCAAGTATTAACGTGATTGACGACGACGTACCAGGGCCAATACACCCAGGCCAGCCAGCAACATGCCTACGCTGTCAGCTTCTGGCACCGGTGTCACCGCTGCGACAGTAAAAGCCGTGGTGTTAGGGATCAACGCTGCAGAAGCACTGTTATTCACGGTGTCTACGTTCCAGTTGTTGACATTAGCCACTTGCGCTTTGTAATCAGCAAAGTTGCTCAAGCCGTCACGCACACCGTTGTATTCAGCGTAGTCTGGCTCGCTGGAAGCACCGGCTTTGGCAGTCAGTTCAATGGCGTTCACCCCTGCAGTCAGACCTGTGTTGGTCAAAGAGCCATCTGTTGTAAATTTGCCGTTAGTAATCGCGCTCAGGAAAGTCGTTGGCGTGGTGGCGCCAGTACCCAGGTAGGCGTAAACAGTTTCGCCAGAATTGGAAATCCCCCAGTTGCTGCTGCCGCTGACAGTGACACGGGACAACACGCCGGTAGAGGCAGACAGGGTGGCTTTGTCGTAAGCGGAGAAACGCACCACAGACCCTGCACTCACAACGTCACTGGATACCCACTGGTTGTAGCTTTCACCTGTATTGAAAGCACTGCCTGTCCACTCGTTATCGCTGAAGTAGATGGTGGTATTGGCGGCGATATCGACAAAAGTCACGAAAGACAGACCATCTTCATCGGCGTTGAAGGCGGTGAACATGATGTCACCGGCATTCAGGGCCGCGTTTGCTTGGCTGGACAGCAACAAAGCTGCGATTAAACTGATTTTTTTCATAAAACTATCCTCTCACTAGATATTTAAAAAACAAGGTATTGATTGATTAGGGTTTTATTGATGATTTAACTACCAGCGCACATCCCTTTGTGCGTCCAGCTGGTTCACGGCTAATCCTTTCAAGGTCACCAGCGGTTTGGCAGTCGCCGCACCGGCAGTGCCGTCGGTGTCGATTTGCAATTGCACACCACCTGCCACGCTCACCCAGCGCGCCACGCCATCAGTAAATGGCTGGCTACCGGTATAGCCTATGCTTTGCAGCAATTCGCTGATCTGCAATTGATCTTCACCTGGCGTAAAGTCGGTGATGGTGTCAGTCGCATCACGCATGCTTTGATAGACAAAGGTGTCGCGTCCGGCGAGGCCTGTGATAGTGTCCGCACCCACGCCACCCGTGATGACATCGTCACCTGGTGTGCCTACCAGCGTGTCACGCTGCGCGCTACCCTGCACAGATTTCACCAGTTGCAAGCCCACAATGACCGGGTCGTGGTCAGAAGAACGGTAAGGGCTGTCGCTATAGAGGTCTTGCGGTTTGAACTCGGTGTTGTAATCAATCACAAATGGTTCGTCTGCGTTGATATGCCAGTGCACCGTACCCGTGACTTGTGCGGCCAAATCGGTATTGGCCAGAGCATGGTCCAGATAGCCAGATTCACCATCGAACACATAGGAATATCCGGCCTGCTGATTAAAGCGTGCAATCTGATCCTGCAAGCCAGCGTTTTCCAGCACCAGCACCGGGTCTTCTTTACCATAGGCATTCAGGTCACCAATCACCAACACATCGGGATCGTTGGCCTGGTTTTTAACGGTCTGAATAAATTGAGTTAGCTGATTGGCTTGTGCCAGACGTTGTGGGTTATAGCAACCCTGGCCATCGCCCTGATCCTGGTTTGCGCCACTAGCATCCGAGCAGCTCTTGGATTTGAGGTGATTCACCAATACCGAGAACCTCTCACCGTTGGCTGCCTGGAAAGTTTGCGCCAGCGTAGGGCGGTTATTGACGCTGTTGGCATCAGACAATGCAGCCCCTGCTGGCGTCAATCTGGCCGGTTTATAAATCATGGCCACCTTGATCGCATCCGTACCGGTGCCACTGGCTGGATCAGCAATCACGGCATACGTATTGGCACCCAACACACCATTCAGGCCATCGACCAGGTTTTGTGCCGCAGTTGTGCCGTTATTCTGGATTTCCATCAAGCCGACGACATCGGCATTGATCGCCGTCAAGGCACGGATAATTTTTTGACGCTGGCGGTTAAACTCCACCAGGTTATTGGCGCCGCGGCAATTAGAGGCCGATACGCTATTACCCAGGCTGCATCCCTGACCGCTTTGACCACTGGCCGTGGCACCGTTGGTGAAGGTAGTGAAGTAATTGAGTACATTGAAGCTGGCCACCTTGACGTTACCGCCTACACTGGCAGGCGCCGCTGTACGCGCATTTTCACGGCTAAACTGCACCGCTTCTGTCGGATGCAACTTGTAGTCACGCGGCCCCGGATTGGATGCAGTGATCAAGCCATGATCAATCACCCCGGTCAGGTTCTCGACAATGTCGCCAGCGCGCAAGGTATCGTCTTCGCCGATAAACGGGATCGGGTTGGGGTTTTGTACACTGCTGCCATCATCCAGCACCAGGCGGCGGCGTGCGTTTTCATCTGCCAATTGTGCGGCAGCCGCAGAGTTGGCCGGATAAATATTGCTAGGCTTGATCATGCGGCCATCTGCAGACAAGGTCACCTGGCCATAACGTCCCTGAAAGTAATTCTGTGAAGCTGTCATTGGCGTGGTGATGCGCACCAGCATGCCCTCATAGGCCTCCAGATCGCCTTCGGTCACTTCCGGCAATGTGATGTCTGTTGGCAGAATCAGATTGTTGCTGCTCAACACTTGCAAGCCGCTGATATTGATCAGCTCGGTGATGGTGTTGAATTCTGTCACGCTGGCGGTCATGCGGACTTTCTGGCCTTTGCTCACAGTCGGTGTCACGCCCGAACCCAGGTAAACAAAAATACCGTCAGAAGTCTGTGGATTGCCATCGCCGCTGGCATCTTGCATGTAAAAACCATTCAAACCTGGGAACAGGGCTGTCACGACACCTTCAGTGGTCACGGTCTGCCCATTGAGCGGACTCACTGAGTCCACGCCTAAGGCGCTGCCCTGAATCTGGAAAATACGGGTAATGCTGCTGCTTTGTACATTGATGCTCACGCTGCAAGTGGCCGTTTGCGCTTCGTTGTTGGCAAACTGCACGTCAACAGCATAGTTACCCGCTGGCAGGCTGCCATCCAGTTGCAAGCTCGCACTGGCAGACTGACCATCACTGCCCGCGGCGACAAAGTTGCTTAATGTGACGCCGGCTGGCGCAGAGGCTGACAAGATTGCCGCATTGACGACGCTGTCAGCATCAGACGCTTGCAGCAATACCGAGCCCGCTTCGCCCACTTGCAAAGCCACTGCCGGGCAAGAAGTCACAATCGGCTGATTGGTGCCCGTACCACCGCCACACACGTTCACCGCACTGCTGCTGTTACGTGGCGCAGGTGCCCCTGTCACAAAATCGCTGCCGTTCTGATTGGTATCCTGGCAGCCATTATTTTTGCGTAACAAAGCGGTGCTGCTGTTGATTGCCGAAGCAACAGCCCCTTCAAAGAAATTGGCCGTGCCGTAGCCGACCAGGTCCACAATCTGTGCCAGCTGAGCCGGGCTACACACCACAGAACCACCGTTACAGGCCAGGCCAGTGCTGCTATTCACCAGCACGACTTTGCCATTCGTGCCACTCATGTCGGTAGCATTATTGCCCACATCAGGCGTAGGTAATGCCAGGCCATTGGCCGCACTGCGCAAGCCCACCAGGTAATATTGACCAGGCTGTAACACGCCAGACAGCGCAGTCACACCGTTGGCAGAAAAATTACCGTTGCCAGTCGCGCTGGCATACTGCACGGACCAGCCATTGATATTCACCGCGGCTGCACCAGCATTGAATAATTCAACAAAGTCCTGGTTATAGATACTGCCCTGGCCGCCATAAATCTGGCTAATGACCACCTCGGCATATACAGGAAGACTCAGGGAAGACAGGCCTAGCCAGGCTAGCGCCCAATGCATTTTTTTAAATTTCATTCAGGACTCCGAAGTTTTTATGACTCGATAAAATCCTGAATACTTTAGCAATCTATATTGCTGTCAATGTTAAGTTTCATACCAACACGCTAGGCAGGTCGGACTAGAAAACCACCTTAAATCAGCGGCAATTGGTACAGTTTTTGGTCAATGACCAGCCCTGCCTACTAGTCACATGCACCAAAAGCGTGCCGGATGGCTTGTCCTACATGAGATTGCGCAATACCTGATACCGACAAAAAAGTGAGCCGCTTACAGTGTGAGCTTTCGAACCATGTATGCAAGAAAGGACGCCAATGGCAAACACACATGAATCTTTACTCGACAAGGTCGTCGCCCTCGTGCCAAGCATTGAAGGTGCAGCTCCTTTGGCGGAAATGATGCCCCCTCTCCCTGAACCACCCCAAGCCGACCCGGACATGCAATTGGTACTGGATGCATTGACCGCGCTGGGTGGCAAACCGATTGAAACCCTGTCGCCTGCTGAAGCACGCGAGCAACCGACACCGGCAGATGCCGTCAAGCGCGTGTTGCAAGAACGAGGTCAATTCCCAGCCACCGCACAGGTATCCAGCAAAGAAATCAGCCTGCCCGGCGGACCGCTAGATAACATTCCTGCCCATGTCTATACCCCGGCAGGCGAAGGACCGTTTCCGGTCATCCTCTACTTTCACGGCGGTGGTTTTGTGCTTGCCGACAGCAAAACTTATGAAGCGTCGATTCTTGCGCTCGCACAAGGTGTACGCGCCATCGTGGTCGCGGTCGATTATCACCTGGCACCCGAGCACCCATTCCCGACCCAGCCCAATGAGGCATTCGCAGCCTACCAATGGCTGCGACAGCATGCAGGAGAATTGAATGGCGACCACCAGCGCATCGCCGTCGCCGGGGAAAGTGCTGGCGGCAATCTTGCCGTGGTGACGTCACTGATGGCGCGCGACAAGGATGTACCCCTGCCGATCCATCAATTACTGATTTATCCGCTGGTCAATAACGATACGCAGAATGCGTCCTATACGGACAATGCCCATGCCAAACCGCTGAATGCCGCCATGATGCAGTGGTTTTTTCAACACGACAGCCAAGCCACAGAGGCTGATAGCGCTTATGCGTTACCAGACAAGGCAACATCCCTCAAAGCACTCCCACCCACCACCCTCATCACGGCGGAAATCGATCCTTTATATGCGGAGGGACGCGCATTTGCCGAACGGCTACAACAAGATGGTGTGCCTGTGAGTTATCGCCATTTTGATGGCGTCACCCATGAGTTTTTTGGCATGGCCGATGTCGTCGCCAAAGCCAGGGAAGCACAAGTGTTTGCGATTGGTGAGTTACGCAAGGCCTTTGCTGGCAACGGGAAAATACATTAATGACACAGAAATAAAAACGCCCACCGGTTGGTGGGCGTTGAGGAAAAGCGATTGATAGCATTGAGAACTATCGACCAAAACCAATCACATCGACAGAAATAATGGACGGCAGCACTGGTTTGACCAGCGCACTGCTAGCTGCCGAGTTGGCAACATTTTGGGCAACCGCCTGGCTCGCTGCATTCACGCTATCCGGGTTAGTGGTTGTACCAATCCCTGCAATGGCTGTGGTGGCGGCAACCGGAATGCCTGTTGAACCACTACCAGCCTGGATATTGCCAGCATTCAGCACCACTGGCGAAACAATTTGAATGATGCCTTGAATACCTGCCTCACCCGCATCGACAATCGGCGCTGTCAGATAGACATTGCCTTGTGTCGGGGCCTTCTCTGGACCATTCGGACCATCCGGGTCATAAGTCTGGGCACGAATACCACTGCCAGCGGCGACCCCACGCACTTCTACCCGCGTATTACCATACACATCGGTCTGCACAATACGCTCAGGTACCGAGGTCGCTGTTTTAGAGCCGCGACCTGCATCAATCGTACCGTTCGTTGACCAGATGGCAATGTCGCTACCAAACTGCGTAATTACCTTGGACTGGTTCACCGAGAAATCACCATTGGCAATCGCTCGTATCTCACCACCCTTTTCCGTAATGATACCGATATCGTCACCACCCTGTCCTGGCACACCCACATTAATCAATCCGCCAGGCGCGATCAGGTCAATACTGCCACCACTATTGGTTGAAATTTTGGAGTTGAACAGCAAAATATCCCCGGCAAACTTAGTCGGATACAAGGTATTCAGGGCATCATAACCACGCTGATGACTATCTGTCTTGGCGAAGTTTTGAGCTGAGTTAATTAACTCGGTCGTCAGGTGGCGATTCACGAACACAGTTTTTATCGCTGTAGACTGCGCATTAAACTGCATGTAAGCCTGCGCTTGCGTCAAGTCATTATTACCAGTGAGTTTCTTCATAAACGCCAGCAAATACGCTGCCGTTTTTTCTTTATAAGTTGCCAAGGCGCTAGCATCATCCTCAATCACTTCTGGCCCTGCGCCTGCAGGTGCGATATAGCGATCAATGTAGTCTTGCACTTTGCCACCCGCCCCTACCCCCGCTAACAGGCTGATAGACGACCCTGTTGTCGGCAGCAAGGTATTGGCACGGTAAGCTGGGGTAAACTCAAAGTCGCCATTGCTGGTGCCCGTGCTGCCGACCGCCTGGATGGTGCTCACATCATTGTAAACCAGGTCCACATTTCTACCAGCTTGTACCAGTAACTCACCAGGCCCCGCAATCACCACATTTTTGGTATTCACATCACGGCCAGCGGCAATCACACTGATATCACTGCTACGGTTATTTTGTAGTGCAATATTCAAACGAGTCACATCTTGGCCAGCGAGAATCTGGGTCGCTTTTGGCAAGTAGATCAAACCAGGGACCAAGCTGTCATAACTGCTAATATCCCCTGACTTAGTCACAATGAATGCAGATTGCAAATCGTTCGCATGTAACAGACTGTTGGCGTGATTATTAAAATATGGCAAATCATTAGCCAGCAACTTGGTGGTGTCGTCATTAAAGTCCGAAGACCTCATCGGGGTATTGACCGTTGGCAGGTCGGTGAGATTGGCATCAGACATCATCAACCGATCAATCTGTATGCTTTTGTCAGCCAGCAATGACACATTGCCCTGGCTAGCGGGCACCAGATATGCCTTATCCAACGTGATACTACCGTTATGCGCAGCCATTGATACGGTACCAGGATTCAACCTGATGCCCCCATAGACACTACGTAAACCAGCAGAGCTGGTTAACAAACTGTCTAATTGAGTCGCATAGGTAATATCACCAGTGAGTGCATTCAGGCTCACAGCAGCGGATTCACTGTAAGTATTAAAGTAGCTACTATGGAGAGTACTGTCACCGTTGGGCGAGTTGGTCGTCGACTGCGGCATCAAGGTTGGATTTAAAGTCGCTTCAATGCGCACATCTTTACCCGCACTCACATCAAACTTGCCATCCATCATCGCCAGCACAGTGCCATAGAGTTTATCTGCCTGCGCAGTAATACTGCCTCCAACCTTGATTGTCCCCTCACCCTTGCCAATAAAGTAGACACCGCTATATAAATCCCCCCCTGCCGTGATGTGCAAATCGCCGCCGCCATTCACCACACTATTGCCTGTAGCGCCATCACCAAAATTGTCGTAACGGGCAGAAGTGGGCACAGAAGCTGAGAAGTTTGCAATGTTACCGCCTGCGTTGATGGTCACATTACCACCGCCCAGTGCACCCAGGCTTTGCTTGAATTGATCATTGCGTATCCACCAGGAGGCATCTTTCAATTGAGTGTTGCCTGCCTGACGGAACAACCACTGATTAATTACCTGATGGCTATCATTTTCTGAGCCATTGATATTCCCGCGTACATTCAGCGTAATATCTCCCCCATTGTCGAGGTACAACGGACGTTGTGCGACAACTGGCGGCGTGAAACCGGGCAACGCAGCCGCTTCAACCCCAGCTGTGTAAATCACAGAGCTCGCATTGCCCATCACGAGATCGCCACCGGTGGCGATCTCAATATCACCAGTGCCAGTTCTCACCAGCTTGTTACTGGCCAGCGTCAAATTACCTGACTCACTATTACCATCAACACCGATGGTAGATGGCGTGGTATTCATCACATTGGCCGATGTCATATCGGCACCTGCCACCAAACGGTAGCTCCAGGAGTTACCCGTACCAATGGTTGCAGTGGTCGCCGCACTGGCAAAGCCGTCACTGAGCGAACCGTTCAGATTAAGATTGTTGGCAGCACGTAAAGTAAGTACGCCAGGCTCATTACCAGTACGTGTGTCCGAGTATAGGTTCCAGTCAGTACTGACCGTCAAATTACCGTTAGAACGAATTTCCTGACCGGCGCGCAGATGGAAACTGCTATCCCCCGTTTTTCCAAGGCTGGCCAGAATGCTGGCCTGGTTGCCCATAAAACTGCTGACGTCGTTTGCCAGAGTGGTATAGCCCAAAGTAGCGCCATTGCCACTACCTGTAGTCAATGTCGTCACATTATTGAAGACTCTGAATGCTTCCAGCACCACAGACTGTGCACCGGTAATGGTCGTATCCAGACTATTTACCGCCACACCCGTGCCTGAGCCGGCACCTGTACGAGGTGCACGCAAGTTCACAGTGCCTCCAGCACCATTGCTACCGCCAGCGACTTGTATGGTAGACCCTTGATTCAGGTTGAGCGCCCCATTACTGGTCGCTAACGCCACCTTGCCGCCCTCTGCACCCGCTGTAGAAGAGTTTGCAGTCAGTTGCGCAGTGCTTTCCAACGTTAAGTCGCCCGCAGCATACAAGCCAATACTGCCCTGCTTGTCACTGTTGGCATTCACTGTGCCAGACACATTAATAGCGCCCTGGTCTGCCGTCACCGTAATTTGCTTGGCTGTGAGTGCTTGTGCGCCAGTGCCATCAATATTGACATCACCGGTACGCACACGATAGCTACGGCTTTGACTAAATCCTTGTGCCTGCTGATCAACGGCAACAATAGAGGGTAGTGCCCCGGCATCCACCTCCAATGCCCCCCCCTGCCCGGTGCCCAGCGCACGGCCATCTAACTGCCCGTGCAACTGGATATTGCCCGATGTCGCTGACAAGCTGACTTTGCCTGCATCCGCATCACCTTGTGCGCTGACATTCACCACGGCCCCGCTATCGACGACAATATTACCGCCGCTGCCCAGTTGCACTTTACCTGCGTCTATATAGGTGGTTTTATCCGCATAGGTTTTGCTGGATGACGATGCTACCACTACCGCCTGGCTGCCTAACTGTAACTGGCTGCCCCCTTGCAGATTGATCTGGCCAGACAAAGCCTCAATACGACTGTTCACATTCAGTTGATCGGCTTGCAAGGTCAGCGACCCGCCAATATTGGTATTAGCGGCGAGACCCGTCGTATCGCCTTGCGTAGTGGTCAATGTACCAGCTGTGGCCACGGTATAGCTGGCCGAACTCTCAGTAGTGATTCTGCCTACATTCAGCTGCGTTTGGTTCACTTGCAAATCAAGCGCGCCACGTTCTGCCACGGTTAATGTCTTGGCATTGATCTGTACACCATCAAACCCGCCTATGGTATTTTTATCAACGCTGGCAATCGCATTGTTTTCAAGCACACCGGATGGATCGCCTTCCAGTCGTACAGACCCAGCATTGATTTGCAAGGTCCTACCTGATGGATCGGCAACACCAGCGTAACTTGCATCAACCGTATTTTTCAAGGTAAAAGTCTTGGTATTGAATGTCACGGTACTACCGGCAGGAGCGGCTGTTTCACCGTCTGCCAAATGGCCTGCGATACCAGCCGCATTCACTGTGAGATTCAATTTGTCATTACCGAAGGTCACATCACCATAGGTATCAACGGTGCTGTAACTATTTAGGGTCAGGTTAGCCACATTATCTAGTTGTGACAGGGTTTGGTCATTGACATGCAAACCTGACTCCCCGTCGGGTGCATCACCGATCAGGATGCGGTTAGAGCCCAATGTGGCACTGGCACCATCGGCCAACGTAATATTACCGGCAAAGCTGACATTCTGGCTGCCATCCATCACCAGGGTATTCCCTGCGGAAATCTGCGCATTTTGTGCAATATTCAATGCTCCGCTCTGTGCGTTTATCGATGTCCCCGTGCGGGTATATTGCAACTGGTTAACAGAAGACACGCCGAAAAATGCGCCATCGCCACTGGTGTTGATATTGACCGTTTTAGCACTGGTATTGCGGGCACCGGTATCGATTTGCGCACCAGAGGCCATATTCACACTGTCACGTGCAGTGGCCATAAATTCCACCGTATGCAAGACTTGGCTGGCATCGTTTTCGATGCTCACCGTGCTGGCAATCGTATTGATGTTAGTGGTGTTATTGTTCTGGCTACGTATCCCTCCAAGCAGAATACTGTCAGCATTGAGTGCATTTAACTGACTGGCCTGCAACTGCAGGCTACTCTGATCGCTGCTATCTACATGGCTGACAACACGAATATTATTGGCACTGATATCGACCATCAGGCCATCTGCACCCGTGATTTTGCGGGCAGTCACAGTTCCCTCTAATGCTAACTGCTGTGCCTGCAAGGTCAGCTTGCCTGCATCCTGTGTATTTTTGACATCTGAGCCACCGGTATGCAACGGGTCAGAAAAATAAGTGCTGGCATTGGTAACCACATATTGTGACGGTGCTTTTGAAACCGCACCTTCAGCAGGTCGCAACACACTGCCGTCAATCACACGGAAGGTGGACCACTGCGCGTCTTTAGCACCTGTATTCAAATCAGCCATATAACCAGTCGTCAACATACTGCCATCCTGCATGGCAGCGGTCTGGCCGCGAACTAAAGAAGCATCGCTACGTTGTACAATAAATGCGCCAGGTACCAGTGCGTATCTGGCAGGCATTAATGTATAAGTGCCTGTTGGTATACCGGCGACGCCAGTAATGTAAATACTCTGACCAACATCGACACCCGCTGAACTGCCGCTATAAGTACGATCGGTAGCAGAGTAATCAGACGCCATAGTCGGAATCAGGGCGTATGTGTTTGGTTGTGCCAAGATATCCTTGGTGCCTCCAACGCCGCCACTCACCCATTCGTAAGCAAACAGCTCGCCACCGCCTGACAGGTCTACAGTGGCGCCTTCACTCAACTTGGTATCTGGCGCTTCAATTGAAATTTCCTTGTCAATCAGGCCACGCGTTTCGCCGTTACTCGGGTTGAATACCTGCCCAGAAGACACGGTGACGCCAAAAGGAATATTCTGGCCAGTACCGGAAACGGACGTCAGGCTGCCCGCGCCCAAAGTGACACTTTCGCTGCCTATGAGGTGAATCTGGCCAAACGGTGCTTTCAATACGCCATCTTGTTGAATATGGCTGGCCTGCAAAGTGAGTATGCCGCCACCGGAGAGCACATTAGAAGGTGCCAAACCGCTGGAGCGCACATTAATCTGGCTATTCGCGCCTTCGGCAACAAACGTCAGCTGCGCACCAGAATCAGGATAGATTTGCCTGGCGGTAAGATTGAGTTCACCTTGGGTCGTTAATCCTGCCGGTGTGGCATTCAAGCCAAACTGCACATAAGTGCTCGCTCCTTGGCCATGGATATCCCGTAAGGCATTCAGGTTAGTGCGGTTCACACCACTGGTGGCAACTAAGCCATCAATATAAATCTGGTTGGCATTCATGGTAAGCTCACCATTGCCGCCCAATACTTGCGCGTCTACATCATTTTTGCGGCTATAAAGTTGTAAATGGCCTGCACTTAATTGTGCATGACCATTATCCAGCACTTGCAACACCGGACTATCCAGGCGCAAATTACCGGCAACCGACAAGTTCAGGTCTGACGCAAGCACCAAGCGGTTATTCGTATCAACCTCACTGGTGATAAAACTGCCCAAACGCACATTATCAAATCCACCCGACTCAATTTGAGCGGCAGAAATTTGTGCCCGTTGCAATTGCCCGGTGGCTGTCGTCACGGCCGTCGTAGTATCTTTCAGGGCATCACCCACTTGGATATTGGCGGTCAGCAATTGCTGATCATTGGTGACATGAAAACGGCCACTGTCATTGACATAAGGGTTGCTGGCATCATAGTCTACAGACTCAAAGCGCATATTCAGGCTACCACCGCGCCCGGTGCCTTGCGCATGGCCGGAGAGTGTGCCATCGACCAACAGGCTGCCATATCCATATAAATTAATCTCACCGGCATCGCCGTAGAGCGTTTCGGCAAGATAGCCACGATTAGTCAGCGTATTGGTCGCAACATTGGTCGCAGAGACATTTAACAATGCACCCTGCTTAATGACCACCGCCCCTTTTTGTCCGTTGTCAGCACTATTTATCGTAATGGTGCCAGCATTCACGATTTGATTCTGCTCCAGGCCAGCACGCGAGTTTGGCAAGCGGAAGCTGGTGCCTGACACATCCAGTGTCGCGTGGCTGCCAACAAAGACCATTTGGCTGGCATCTTCAGGCATTGTAGGATCGTTATCATTGATTCTCAGGGTGATATTGCCCCCTTTGGCGGTAATATCGCCTAAGACATTCACCTGCTTGCCTGCCGACAGCTGCACGCTGCCTCCTGCATCTGTCTTGATATGGGCATTTTCATGCACAGTGAGCACACCTAGTACATCACCTTCCCGATGGCTGGCAAAATCAAAAGAAACCGCCTGCCTTAAATAGTCAGGCAGTGTGGTTAAACGCGTCACACTCAACAGGTTATTGCTACTGGCGGCAGTAGAGTATCCTGACTTCATCTGCAGGGTTTGTGCCACGCCATAGACCAGGCTGGTGGTGCCTACATTATCGGCACCAATGTGTACATTAAACGCACCCAGATGATATTTGGAAAAACCACCCTGGCTGAAAAAGCTGTTGTTCAGGCTGAAGTTCAACGCATCGGTGGCAATACCATCTACCCCAATATATAAATTGGTTGGATTACCCTGACCGAACTGGATATTCAGCTCACCGCCATGATCGAAACCATACGCGCGCAGGGCCAGGTTCGCAGGCAATTGGTTTTCAGTGGTAAAACCGATATTGCCCGCGGCGCCTGTGTGCACAGTACCATTGCGATCAACATAAGCACCAGCAGAGGCATCCAGCGTCACATTCTGGCCAAACTCTATAATACCCGCCTGAATGCTACCGGCACTTTCAGCCGTCTGCTGCGTTAATGCCCCTTTCATGCCGATCTTGTTATTGATGAAATTGCCTGCTGTCGAGATTGTCACATTGTTTGCAATCTTGGTCAGGCCGGCATCCAAATACACATCGGCGCCGTTGGCCGTAATATTTTGGTTAATATTTACAGCGGTCAAGCCGCTACGGCTGAGCCTCAGTGAGCCATTAGCATCGAGATTAAGCGCCGTATTCACATTCAACGTTTGTACATCATGAAAATCAATCTGGTTAAACCCCTGCGCCAGAAAACCGGTGCCTATGCTGGAAACAAAGTTATCGTCACCGGCAATGACATCATCAAAAGCAAAGCTGCTAGGCAGGCGCTGTATTGAGCGTACCAGGTCAAGATTGCGGGCACTGGCCTCCAGGGACGCCCCCAATGGAATATGTTGTGAAAGTAACTGCTGCTGGCTCACTTTGGTATTACCCAGCAAGGTACCGTCTAACACCAGCTTTTGTACAAATCCACCTGACACCGGAGTGGTCAACTTGACTGCGCCGGCATTCCCTCCCTCAAAAAAGCTTTTGACCTGGTAGCTCAGGTTACCCAAGGTAAATGTTTCTGACGTGCCCCATTTGGCGTCGTAAACAGTCTTGCTATCACCCAGCCCGCTATAGGCCACCCCAACCTGGGCCTGGGAAATCGGCACCAGCTTGCCATTAAACAAAAGTTGAGACTCTTTCAGTGAGCCTCCGGTGTAAGTGGTTGAACCACCTGAAACATTAATGGTTGAGCCTTTTGCGGCGATGATTTCATTCGGGTTTGACAAAGTCACTGTACCGGCATTAGTCATCTTTTCAGACACCGTCGCCATGCGCGTCGAATCAATATACGGCTGCAGGTCAAACAGGTCGGTGCCTTTGCGGGCATCTACATAGACTTTTTTGCCAAACAGGTTAGAGCCACGCAAAATAGGATTGTCTTTCAGTGCGTCTGAGTTCAGTTGCACCTCAAGCTGGAAACGTGACATCGACGCCACCGCATCAACGCCAGATACATCTATGGTTGCATGCTCACCCAGGTAAATACGCTGCGCAACCTGGCTATTAAGTACAGAAGCCGCATCAAACACACTGCTCACCGTGACGTTACCACCTTTGGCACTGACCAGGCCGTCAATATTGACCAGGCTGCCTGCGATACTGATATCTGAGGTTTTGAATGCTAATGACGCGAGCACCTCTTCTTTATCATTCACTTCAGGTTTGACTTCCGTCACGCTGCCAGTACCTAAAGTCACAATACCGTCGTATCGCTGATCAGACTCTCCATTGACAACCGTGGCATTAGACTGCGCAACCAGCTTGATAGAGCCGTTAGCTCGCACAGAGGTGGTTGCCGAGAGAGTACCCATCTGATTCACGGCCAGGCCCATCATGGTGATGTTGCCGCGCTCAGCCACAATTTTACCCAGGTTGGTGGCGGTGCCGCCGGAAGCCACCTCGACCAGCATACCGGCTGGGTCCTGGCTGCTTTTGAGATAGATTTTTTTACCCGCGGCTAGAATGGTCTGGCCATCCGGCGTTTTGATCACGGCGTCTTTTTCGACTTTGACGTTAGGCGCAAACAACATCACCTTGCCGCCCCTGGCGGCATTAATCTGCGCACCGCTTTCTACGCGAACCTCGGCATTATTCACTTTCGTGGCCTGATCTGGCGTCAGGTTAATGGTATCCACCAACTCAAACACACTGTTATAGCCCGCCTCATTCACAAAGCCGGATTGAAATAGGGCATCGGTAATATTCAAGGTCCCGGCAAACAGTGAGCCGACGTTGAAAACGGCGTCTTTACCAATAATCACGCCATTGGCATTAATAAAATAGATATTGCCTGCTGCATTGACGTTGCCGTTCAGTATGCTGGGATCTACACTATGCACTCGATTGAGCATAGACCAGCCAGCCTGCATATTCACATTGAAGTTTTGCCCTTTGCCCAAGTCTAACTGGTTATAGTTGACAATCGCCTGTGGCTTCAACTGCTGGAAAGTAATGTTATTGATATCGGAACTGATCACACGCGTAGAATCATTAACGATATCGCGAATATTGATCCCGGCAGGCATATCAGCCCAGGCGCTCATCACGGCCCATGGCCCGGGGAGCATGCTTAAAGACAACCAGATCGCAGCGGTACGACGCGTACGACTGCGCCCGTCACCTGAGCATGAGGAGGCAATTTCAGCAACCACCACCAGTGCATGGTGAACTTTGCTAAATACCAGTTTATACAATCCCTGATTCATTTCTTTACTCCATTCACTCGCTCGCGGTTACCACTCATAGCCAACACGGAAGTGCAGCCTGTAATCTCCATGCTCGACCTGCGGCGCATCATTCATGGCCTGTGCATAATCAAGATAAGAGAACCAGCCCGCCGTGGTCTTTAATTTGAAACCCAGGCCGGCAGAATACAACTCATAAAAAGGCTCCAGCCCCGCCGCATTCTTCACCTGCACACGGCCGGCATCTATAAAGGTATAGGCGTACATTTCCTTGATATAGTCCGCAAACGGGGATTGCTTGAATGCCCTCGCCAGTGGCGGGGTCCGTAACTCAACAGAACCGGAAATACCGCTATCTCCCAAACGGCTAGACTCCAGATAACCACGCACCGATTCCACACCGCCGATGCTGAATTGCTCGGTCGAAATCAAGGGATCGCTGGCCAACTGTGCCGCCACCTTGGCTTGCAATGCCCAGCCGGAAGTAAAGGTATAGAGATGCTTGGCATCTGCACGTAAATAGAAAAAATTGGCTTTGGCTTTATCTCGTTTAAGATCAAACTCAGCGTTGCTGTTGCCCATCAACCTGGGGGCCATATTCAGCACCATGCTGGTTTGGGTCTGGCCATAGGCTGACTGGATATTGGTGTCATACCCGACAGAGGTTGCCCAATAACTAATCGGCGTTTTCGAGGTCAAAGGGCCTGGTGCTGCCGGGTCGGTACTTGGCAAAAACAGAGTTTCTTTGAACTCTTTATAGTCCATACCAAACGTCAGGCTATGGTAGAAACCATCGGACAATGGCAGCGGATGAATGTATCTCCCGCCCAGGATATAACCTTTACCAATGACGTTGATGTCGCCCACGGCAGCAATATTGCTGTCCGACACCACGGCATACGCAGCAAAGTAATCGCCATTCAGGCGTGGAATGACATAGGTTCCGGAAAACACTTTGACTTCATTGGTGTCTTCAGGGGAAACCTGCAAGTTCAGCCCCAGGCTGTGGTCTTTCTGAAACAGGTTTTCGTATTTCACCCCGGCGTTAAGACGCAGCTCTGTGGTGTTGGGGGAGTAGCGGTCATTCAATTCCAGGTTAGCGTGTAAAGGCAATTTGTCTTTGACCTGCAAGTCGATTTCAACCGTACCCGGCGACTTGCCAGGACGCAGTACTGGCGTCACCTGGCGATTCTGGTTGCGGTTAAGCGTGCCGAGCTCTCTTTGTGCAGTCGGAAAATGAGGCACCGAGCCCTCAGCGAACTGCGGTGCGCGCGATTTGATCTCACTCAATGTGTGATACTGGGCATCCACCACCTGCAAGCGGTCAACCTTGCCCTCAGTCACCAGCAAACGCACAATGCCTTGATCCACGTCTTGCTGTGGAATGCTGACTGACACCGTTAAATAGCCAGCTTCCTGGTAGGCTTTTTCCAGTGCAGACCTCGCCTGCTCAACATCCTGTATGGTCTTTTTTTCCCCCATATAGGGATAGACTGTTTGTTCAATCGCGGCACTATTTAACACGGTGTTGCCATCCACCTGGAATTCAAACACATTAAACGTGAGTTCATCCGCAGCGGTGTTTGCAGGCGCAACCTCCGTCATGACTAAACCAGCTTGTTCTTCAGCAAAGACGGTGTGAGACATAGCACATGCCAGCACAGACATCCATAGCAGTGGAGATTTCGAATTCAAGTTAAAGACCTTTGTAAAATCAAACGTTTGGCAATTTCAACAGACCTGCATTTTCTTAAACTTTTATGTCATGCACATGAAACGGACTAGTCCACAAACACCCTCCATCAAAAGAAAAACGCACCCCCTTTTGAGGAGTGCGTTTATGGAGTGTCTACCCTTGTTAAGCGTAGATGTTTAACTTTTTATTATTCATACAATACTGCTGGTGCGCAGTTGTTGCCGAAGTTTGTAAACTTGGCTTTTACAACGCCTGCTTCACAAGTTGTGTTGCCACCGTCTGGGTTCAATGTCAAACCACGTGGCAATGTTGCACAAGCAGCCGCTGATGGGTTTTTCAAAGCGTTAACGATAGTACCAACAATGTTTCTCTGGAAGCCAGCTGGTGCTGTGTTAGCCACGAATGCTTTCATTTCCATATGGAATGGATAAGTACCAGCAGCTGCAGCTGCACGTGCATTTGCAGCATCACCAGTTTCTGGGTGTGAACCATCAACTTTGATGTAGCGATAGCCGCTGTTAGCTGCATTTTCTACCGTTGGATCATTTTCCAGGGACAATACACCGATGGCATAACGTGAACCAGCAGCAGCGTTAGACGCTGTTGTGATGTTGGTTTTTACGTTACCTGAACCGGAGTTCAATACCACTTGGTAGTTACCAGTAGAAGCGTTTGCTGGTAACAGTTGGCTACCGCCCAGGCATGGGTTACCCAGGAAGAAAGCATTTGAAGAAGCTTGTGAACCGGATGTATCTACACGGCGTTGGATAATCACTTTTTCGCCATTGTCGTCACCGATAATAGGCAACCAGGATTCAGCAGTCTGTACAGCACCACCTTCAGCCAGGATAGAAGCGATTTGACCTTTAGTCAGAGATGGTGCCAATGCTGCTGCATAGCTTGTACCTGACTCAGAGATACCTTGCACTTCTTGCAGTTTGCGGTACAGCGGTGTAGACACAGCAACACCAAACGCCTGGCCCAGGAACGCATTGCTAACCGTACCGAAGCTGGAAACATTACCGCCACCGATAGTAGCAGAGAACAAGGCTGGCTCAACATCAGAGAAACCACCAACGATTTGTTGTGGTGCCAATGGGTTAGCAGTTAATGCTGCGGCGTTAACAGCGTTGTTTGCAGCTGTTTGTACACCGTTTGCATCCAGAGCAACCGCAGCACCTGATTGTGCGCAGCCTTTGTATACATCAGCGTTATTGGCAGTGTTAGTAGCGTCAGCGTAACCAGTTGCCAGTTTAGTACAGGAAGCATTGCCTACGTAAGAAACACGAGCCAATTTGGTACCGTTAGTGAATGGTGTATAGGCATTCAATGAACCGCCGTCTACAGTGTGATACAACACAGAAGTACGTGTACCACGCACACAAGCATAAGCAAAGAAGTTACCCAGTGAACCTGGTGTAACAGCTGTGCTTGAAGTGGCTTGAGATGTAAAAATAGAACCTGTACCAGCCTGGCAACCCTTTACCCAGCCTTCATAGATGGATTTGGTTGGTGCAGAAGCACCAGCAACCCAGGCCTGATCCAAAGTACCAGCACCACGAGCAGTTTCAATTTGAGCCGGTGTAACACCTGCTGAAGCAAATGTACTCACAGACAATGCTGCCAGTGCAAATGCGATTTGTTTGATTTTCATCATAGTTCCCTTAAATTTGCTGCATCAAATAGCGTGAAAGAGCAGAGAGGCCCCAAAGAGCCTCTTTTTAATTATTTTGCAGATTTACGACGACGTGCAGCAGCAGCTACAACACCCATACCCAACGCCAGCAAAGCAAAGTTTTCTGGTTCTGGTACTGGAGTAGCAACTACTACAGAAGAGATAGTCAACAAACCAGCTTGAGAGAATGTTACTTTGGTGTTGTCATAGAGGAAGTTAGTGCCAGCACCGTTAGTTGCTTTTTGCACGGTTTGGTACAGACTCATTTCACTGCCCACCAAAGCGATAGATGTTGGGCCTTGGAAAGCGTTGTTATCATTCGCAAAATATGTGAATGGGTCGTTGTTTTGGTAAACAATTTGGTTGAAGTTACCAACTGCAGTAATCAGTGGTGACTTGGAAATGGCAAGCGCCTGATCATTGGTAGGATCGAAAAGAGTCTTGTCGTATGAAGAAATCATGCCACGAGCACCAGCAGCAGCGCCAGCGCCCAAGGTGTCACCAGCAAACACGTTGTAGTAAGTCGTGCTCAGGTTGGCACCGCCAATGAATGACTGGAAAGCTAAGTTTGAGCTCAGGTCAAATGTCAATGTCGCGCTTGCGCCATCAAAACCTGAATCAGCAACATCAGTACCGATTTCATTCAAAGTGCTGTAGAAAGAACCAGTATCAATCACCAAAGCCGTGCTGGTAGAACGATCAAAAATGGTCAAGAACAAAGAACCATTACCACTTGCTGGAACGCTTGTCGCGCTAGCAACGCCAGACACTGTTAAAGCCAATACAGCAACCAATGCTTTTACTTGAAATTTCATAAACTTCTCCTTAATTTTTTGAGCAAACCGAATAGAAAGAGCAAACTACTAATACCTGAGCGAATACGATGAAACTCATCCCAAAAAATTATGCAGTCGCTACATGACAGCCTTACTTTGTAAACCTAGTCCATGTGGACTAGTCTGGCCGCGCAAAATAGCCGCATAAAAATCCTAAGTAGTTTAGAAACTCAACATGACAGGCTTAAAGTAAAAACTAGTCCGTTCGGACTAGTTTGAGTCATTGCATGAAAGCGCTAAAAATGCGGTGGGTAATCTTTATTGCTTGCGGGTAATCAGGCCCAATTTGAGTGCTTTACTGGCCGCCTGACCGCGATTCTCTACATCCAGTTTGCGCAGGATATTTTGCACGTGGTTTTTAATGGTGAGCGGGCTGACTTGCATGATGTTGCCAATCTCCCAGTTGGTTTTGCCCGCTTGCAGCCATTCCAGCACTTCCAGCTCCCGCTTGCTTAAAGGCTTGATACGGCCATTGCGCGCGGTGGTGGATAACACGGAAGGACATTTATTGGCAGTGACTTTAACGATCGCGCAATGCAGGTGCGGCATCAGCAACTCGAGCAAATGGGCAGTTTGCGCATTGGCCGGTGAGCTTAAACGGCCAAACATGACCATGGTGGCAATGCGGCTGTGCTCGTTGCCAAAGCCATGCACGACAAAGCGCTTCAGCTCAGACGACAACATGCGCTCAGCATCGACATGCTCAACGGCATAATGGTTATATTGCTGCGCGGCGAGCTCAGTATGGTAAAACACCGGCATACCCAGCTTGCTCCAGCGCGTAAAGGCTTCGCTGACCAGGCCATCTTCATCGTTGAGCACCTGGTCAAACTGGGTGTCGCCAAAATAGCGGCTGGAGGTCAGATACTCATAGTCATAACTGGCACGCTCCAAGCTACGCACACCAATAATCACCACCTCATGCGCCAACAAACACTGAAACCCTCGCTGTAGCCAGTTAAAAAGGTGTGAGCGATGCTGCAGACGCAACGACTCCTCAATCACCTCCATAAATAGCGCGCGTTGCTCTTCATTCAGTGCCAACGTCCACTGGTCGCTGGCCTGATCCATCCCTGTTATTGTTGTATCCATGTGTTAACCACATTTATATAAATGCAGCAAGTTTGCTCAGAATTTGTGACAGAAAAATGATTGGCACGTGTCAGTTGATTGATAAATTGATGACAGCGGATTAGCGGCATGACTAGAAAGGGAAATCGGCACTTTACCAACGGCCGGTTTTATTGGCACAGCTCTGTACCCACATGACAATCACATGAATGACCAGGTAAAGCATGCCTGACAGCGCAGGACCGATTGTCTTTGCCGTGTCACATGGTTGTGGCACAATCAGTCTTATCATGAATGCGTCCGCTTCCCGCTTGCGTCAAATCAGACTGGCATCGTTGCTGGCGATTTTGATCGTGTGTGGCGTAGCGCATGCGGAGGCGCTCCCTGTTGGCTCAGTCTCAACGACGCAGACATTAGCCGAGCATATCCTGCTGGATAACTCCAGCGACATGGAGTTAGTGATCAGTAATATTGACGCGTCGGAGACAGAAAACGAGCCTTTCGCGCCATCCCCCGCCAGCCAGCCGTCCAAATGGAAAAGCGGTGCAGTCCCTTATCAAGCCGAGGTGCAAGCCGCAGCTGAGGCGACGCAGATAGATCCGGCGCTGATCCATGCCGTGATTGCCACCGAATCCGGCTACAACCCCAAAGCGCTGTCACGTAAAGGCGCTTACGGCCTGATGCAAGTGCTACCAGCCACGGCACAAACCATGACCGCCATTCCTGTCAAACAATGGTCGGTGCCGCAGCAAATATTATGGGGTTCGCATTATTTAAGACGCATGCTGGATATGTTTGAAGGCAATGTTCCGCTGGCACTAGCCGCTTATAATGCCGGGCCACAAGCGGTAAAAACCCACCAGCACGCCGTGCCGCCTTTTGCCGAAACCAGGCAATATATTCCCAAGGTGCTTGGCTACTATCAGGCGTTTAAAACCCGACTCGCACCACCAGGTTACGCCAGCCAGCTCAGTAACTGATCCGCTCTAACGATTTACCCAGGCCTGCTCCAGGTCAGCCAGGGTATTAGGCTCATACACAAACAACCACTCGCGATAATGCTTGGCGCCATGAAAGCCTGATTGAGATTCCTGATAGCCACTGCTGCGTATGGGAGCCAACAGCGACTGGCTGTGCACGCCAACAATACGGCCATCCCTGATAACTAGGGTCATACCCTGTTTGACCGCAAACGGGTCTGCATACAATTTGCGTAAATGCCGCTTGGGCACCGGAAAGCGTTTGTCTTCTATCAACTCATCCAAGCGTATCGGGTATTGCTTGACCGGCTGCGGTGTAGACTCATAATAGCGCCCAATGGCCAGCCGGTAGGCTTCACCGGTCTCCAGCAATTGAGCCTCATGGCTGCGCTGGGATTGCTGCTGCCATATGACCGCCGCCCCCTGCATGCCTATAGCCGCAATCACCAGCGTCACCATCACGCCTATGTAAGAAAATCCATATTGCCTGAACATACCCGTCGTTTACCAGTCGGTATAGGCAGAGCCATCGGCAGCCTGCCCGACTGCACTGCTGTGCAAGGTATACACCGCACCTACCACAGGCAACTCCGGCGGCGTAATCACCCAGACATCATTACGCTCGGCAATCGGGTCCCAGGGTAATTTGTCGAGATAGTGTTTGTCGACCAACTCCTGCAAGGTGTCTGGATACTGGCCCTGATCGGCATAATATTCGTCCAGCGCTTTGCGGGTAGTTGCCAGTTGCTGCTTGAGGGCCTGTTCCTTGGCACGCTGTACGCCATAAAAATAACGCGGCACCGCCAGCGATAACAGCAAGGCTAGAATCGACAACACCACCAGCAGTTCTACCAGCGTAAAACCGCGTTGCTTACCATTGCGCATAAGCGACTCCATTGATACCGGCCTGCGTGCTTAATGAATACACATCGTAGACATCCTGGCTATAACGTGGCTGCTCCGGCGGGCTATCATAACTGCGCAGTCCCCATTGGCTGACGGACTGCGTCAATCCCTTGTTCGCCTGGCCATTCAGCATGGGGTCTGTCGGGATACGCCGTAAAAAACGCAAACGTTCATGCTTGGGACTTTTGGCATCTTCCACGCCATCTACCAACACCTGCAAATTGGGTGGATAACCACTGGCATCGGCACTCTTTTTCACCCTGCCCTCATCGGCGGCCTTTTTGTAGGCATCAATCGCGCGCCGCATCTCGCGCAAATGCTCACGTAATTGCTGCTCTTTTTGCCGCTGCACCGTCAGTTGTATCATGGGCGTGGCCACACTGGCCATGATGGCGATAATCGCCAGCGACACCATCAGTTCAATCAAGGTAAATCCGGCCGTGCGTTTCACTATATAGACCATCAAGGAATGACCTTGGGTGCCGGTAAGGTGGTCGTGCCCTGCTCGGAAATACCATTGACGTTATTAGACAAGCCCGGCATGGCTGGCGCAGGCTGCATAGACTCAGTATTGGCCGGTTGCGCATCTGGCGCAGGTAATGCAGCAGGTTCAGGCGCCGGTGCGGATTCAGGCGTGTCATTGACTGGCACATCTGTGGCATCATTCAACTCGCGCTGACGTTGCAACTGCTGTTCACGTGCCTGCTGGCCACGCGCCGGTGCATTGCTCGGCGTACTGTTTAACAAGGGTTTGTCAGAAATCACGGTATCAGTACCACTCCAGTACTCAGAGAAGGTCGCCTCCGGCAAAGTCACATTGCTGATCACTTTTGGCGTAATCGCCAGCACAATTTCAGTTTTATTTTTCTCGTCAATATGACGTGAGAACAAGCGGCCCAAAATCGGGATTTCACCCAAGCCCGGCAATTTGTCGGCATTCTTACGCTCTGAATCCTGAATCAGACCCGCCAGAATCTGGGTTTCCCCGTGCTTCAGGCGCAGCATGGTAGTCGCGTTGCGGGTACCGATGTTATAGACCTTGGAGTTATTGCTCAGCGTAATCGCTTCGCCCAGTGAACTCACTTCCAGGTTAATTTTAATACTGACAAAATCGTCCAGCATCACCCGTGGTTCAACCTCTAGTTTGAGGCCAACATCAACATAAGATACGCTCTCGGACGTCCCTACATTCGCAGTGGTATTGGTAGTAATCACCGGCACCTTGTTACCCACCAGCACTTTGGCTTTCTCGTTATTTTTAACGCGGATACGCGGGTTGGACAACAGGTTCAGATCACTGTCTGTGGTCTTGAATTGCAGACTGGGGTTAGGGCTGACACCGATATCAGAAGACTTGATACGCTTGAGCGCTTCCAGCGTCAATTGACTGTCGAGAACGGTGAGTGACGAAGGATAAACGATGCCCAACTGGTTCATTTTGCCGCGCGTGATTTCCATCACCTCTATTTCCAGCATCACTTCCGGGTCGGCAATATCCTGTGCCTTGATCATTTTTTCCGCCAGCGCCAGCACTTCCGGTCTATCCCTGAGTACCAGCATGTTCAAACGCTCATCCACATAGACATCACGGACCTTCAAAATGGTGCGCAACATATCGGCGCATTGCTTGGCGCTGGTGTTGGCAAAGTAAAAATTGCGGATGAGTAAATCCTGATAATCTTTGTTCTTTTGCTGCGTGGCCGGATAAACCAGCATACTGGTCGGCGATAACACTTTTTTCTGCAAACCGTTGCTGGCCAGCACCATGTCTATGGCCTCTTCAATCGGCATTTTTTTGACGAATACCGAGGCCTTGGTTTCCGGCTTGATGTCTTTATCCAATACAAAGTTCACGCCGGTGGCACGGGACAAGGCCTCAAATACCACCTTGATATTGGCATCGCGTAGCTCCAGCGTCACTGGCTTGCTGAGTCCGGTTTGCAATTGTGGCAAGGCCGCACGCGCACGCGGCTCCATCGCAATCAGCTGTTTTTCCAGCGCCTGTGCTTCGGCATTGGTCGGCTGTTCCAGCAATATATCGCGCACCTCTTTTAAGGCCTGCTTAGGATTATCCATATGCTGCTTGACGGCTTCGAGCTGCTTGCGCAAGGCGATTTCACGCGCACTGGCATTCTCATAGGCCAATGCTTTAATATGGTGCGGATCCAGGGTCAGAATACGTGCATATACCTGCTTGGCCGTCGTAATATCCCCTCTGGCATCGGCGGCTTCTGCCTCGGCAGACAGCGCATTAATTGCCTGCTCACGCTCGCGGAACCAGCGATTACGCAGCACGGCATCAGATGGATGTTCGGCCACTTGCTGTGCCAGCTCATGCACTTTACCTTCTGGGGTGGTAGCGGTCAGCTTGGGTGGGAACAGTCCGCAAGAAGACAACACCCATGCCGACAAGCTAATCGCCACAAAGCGCGGCATCGCCGTCTGTAAAGAGGATCTCAAGTTAAAGACATTCATTGGTTTAACATTTCATCTTGATTATTATCGGTGAGCGCCTGACGTTGGCCAGCACCTGACGTTGTTTTCGTTTTACTCAACACCACCACTTTATTGAGTGGTACATAAGTGAAATAAACAGACTGCGCATCCTCCCGGTCCAGACGCCATTGCGCATTGATATTGCTTCCCAGCTTCGGTAACAACATCTTTTTCTGCTGCATTAAAATCACTGTATCGCCACCCGGCACATCCTGCATGCTGCCAACATAGGTATAAGGCAAGGGTGGCACCTCGGGCGGCGGTGGCGGTTGTGGCTTTGGCGGTGGCGGTAACCATTCATGCGCAGCAAACAAGGCATGACTCAGTTTTGCGGCTGGCAGTTGTCTCGTGAAGTACGTATTGTCGGGCGTAGATGCTAATGGGCTAATGGACGATGATGTGACCACCGGCGGCGCCAACGTCTGGCTGACTGGCGCTTGTGGTACAGGGTTTGCTGGCGTTTCTGACGCAGATCGTGCGCCATTCGTATTTGCAGCTACCACCGTCACATCAGCCGTTTCTTCTTGCGACCACTGCCAGTAGACCAAGCCTAGCGTGAGCAGCAAGGCCAGCCATAACAAAGGCTGTGGTGCCGCTTTAGACTCAAGCGCCATGTGCACGCCCTCCACGGATAAACACCGAGAATGTCAGCGTGGCATCGACGACTGGCTGTACCGTTTCATTTTTACGTAACTCCAGCCCGGTCAACGCCATCGACGGATATTGTTTCAACACATCCATCATAAATTGGCGGCAGGTCGCGTAGTCCGCCTGTATCGTAAAGCGCATATCAAACTGCTGAATGTCTTGTGTCGCGCTGCTAGCCTGGGTTGCGCTAGTAGCTTGATGTGCCTGCCATTGGTAATCCCCCACATTCAATGCAATCTGCCGCTTTTGCGCCAAGCTGGCGATATGCATCATGCGCGGAGACAAGTCAGCAAATGCAGGCAATTGCCGCCAAAGTGCCGCCAACTCCACTGGCTCGTCTGGCGCCGTTTTAACATCGATTGCCAATGTTTTTTCAGGCTTGGCTGGCGTCACCCGGTCTTGATGCACAGGCCGAACTGCCAGCTGCCGAATCTCCTGTTCCAGTGCACCCAGCTGTGCCAGCTGACCAGATTGCTGCTGCGACAAGACTAGCCACATCACCAGCAATGCCACAGACGACACCATGGGCACCCAGCCTAAATACCAGGCACAACGGCGCAGCAGCCATATCACGGTCATGGGTGTCACAAGACGCAATGCAGTCATGGTTGCCATCCACCCTGTATCTCGAAACTGACCGGGCGTTGCGGATGACTTTCGTTCACCTGGTGCTTTTGCAGATGCACCTGGTTGAGCGTTGGCACAGCCTGTAACTGGCTCACATATTTAAGCAAGTCCTGGTAACTCTTGGCTTCGCCAGACAGCACAAACTGGCCGCGATTAGCATCTGGCAATAATTGCAATAAGGCGATGTCTGGCACCTGGCGCGATTCCAAGGCTTGCAACAGATCAAACCAGCGCACATTTAACTGCTGCACAATTTTTTCAGCGACCTTCTGCTGTGGCTGGCTTAATACCGCGACAGGCTGTTTGGCTGCCACTTTAGTGGCTGGCTGATGTTCTGTGGTTGTCGCACCGGCCTGTTGTTGCGTCAACTGCTGCTGGCGTTGCGCAAGGCGCTGTAACTGCGCCTCGGTCTCTGTCAGTCCCGTATACTGCACGGCGACTAACACACCCAATAGCACAACCAGCAATCCACCTGGCCAGCGCAATGCCTGCCAGGCAAACGGTGGCTGCGCAAATTCAAATTGATAGTTAGGATTAGGCCACATGCACGACCTCCGGCCACAGCGAAGTTACCGGATTCGCAGCATAGAGCAGTTGCCATGGCAACTGCACTGCCAGTTGCTGTGACAGCCGACGCCCGGTGGCAGCCACAGGCGCGCAGGCCGGTTCACTCACCCAATAGCACGGACTCGCCTGCACACCCAGCAAGGTACGTTCACGCAACAACCAGGCAGCCATGGCTTTCACCTCAGTCATGTCTGTTGTCAGGCTGGCAACATGGGTCACCTGGCCTTGCTCCAGCTGCAATAGCCTTAGCATATGCGGTTCCGCAGTCAGCACCGTGCCGCTCGCAGGCAGACGCGTCTGCGCCCATAAGGCGCACACATAGGGTTGCACCGACCATTGCATGGCCTTGCTTGCCAACAGCGCATTTAAATTCAACGTTTGCAAAGCAGGCATCGCCACCAGCAAGCTGTCTTGTGGCTGCTGGATATCGGCTAACCGGAACGGCCATGCCCGTGCGGCTTCGCCATAGGTTTGCATCAATACCGCCCGCGCATAGGCCTGCTGTTCCTGCCCGGATACATCCAGCGTTTGCAGGGATTGTGTCATGGCAGGCAGGCGCAACAGATGCACATGCTTGTCAGCAAGGTAAATTTCAATACGCTGCCAGCGGGTGGCGGGCAGTTGTGCCAGCAATGCCGGCAGCGCAGTTTGCAAGTCTGTTCCGGTCCAGCTGCTTTGTGCCGTCAGCCTGCGTGTGTGCAAGCCTGCAGGCCTGTGCTCAGCCAGTAAACGGTCTGCGGTGATCAGCACCCGCGTTAAACCTAACCAACGGAAATCAGGCAATAAACGTGACACGGTTGATCTCCTGTAAACTGGTCATGCCTTCTGCCACCGCAGTGATCGCGGCTTCCCTGATGGTGCGCATGCCATTTCTGGCTGCAGCCTCCTTAAGTTGCCGGATCGGTTGCCTGGCGATAATCATCTCGCGCAGCTCATCATTGAGCACCAGCATTTCTGCCACGGCCTTACGCCCTTTATAACCAGTACCACGGCAATGGCCGCACCCTTGTGCGTGTTTGAACTGCATGCCTGCCGCCTGCGCGGATGTCAGCCCGGAAGCCTTTAACATGTCCTCATCCGGCACAAAAGGCTCGGCACAATGTGGGCACAAGGCACGCACCAGGCGCTGGGCAATAATGCCATTCACCGCAGATACAAAGTGATAGGGATCTACCCCCATATGCATAAAGCGGCCGATCACATCCAGCACACTGTTGGCGTGCACGGTGGAGAACACCAGGTGACCAGTCAATGCCGCCTGCACGGCAATTTGCGCCGTTTCGGCATCACGGATTTCACCGACCATGATTTTATCGGGGTCGTGGCGCAGGATGGAGCGCAGGCCGCGCGCAAAGGTCAGGCCTTTTTTCTCATTGACGGGGATTTGCAGCACGCCTGGTAACTGATACTCCACCGGGTCTTCAATGGTGATGATTTTGTCAAAGCCGGTATTCACTTCAGAAATGGCCGCATAGAGGGACGTCGTTTTGCCACTGCCGGTCGGGCCGGTCACCAGTACCATGCCATACGGCTCACTGGCCAGTTTCCTGAAGCCGGCAATGACCTGCAGATCAAAGCCCAGGGCCTTGAGGCTTAGGCCCTGCGCCTGCTCGGTCAATGCCTTACGGTCCAATACGCGCAAGACGGCATCTTCACCAAAAGCACTGGGCATGATGGAGACACGGAAATCGATCAGCCGCCCCATGGCATGCACTTTAAAGCGGCCATCCTGTGGAATCCGTCGTTCGGCAATATCCAGCTGCGCCATGACCTTGATACGTGAAATGGCCTGCTCTGCGCTGTCCAGCCCCGGGCTGTTGGCAATGCTGGCCATGACGCCGTCAATGCGGTATTTCACGGCCAGGCCGCCAGGATGCGTTTCCAGGTGGATATCACTGGCGCCGGTTTTAAGCGCGTCATATAAGGTGGAATTGATCAGCTTGACGATGGGGTTGGCGTCTTCATGGATAGACTTGAGCGATAACTGCATGACGACTTCTTCGTCACCCTCTTGCGCCTGTTCGCTAGACAAGCCGACGCCATCCATGGCACGCATGGTTTCTTCTTCACCGGCCAGGTAAGCACTGATTTCCAACCTGTGCGCCAGCCGCCATTCAAACGGCACTTGTACCGCATGCTGCACCCATAGCGGCAACTGGCGGTTAAACGGGTCAGCAAACACCAGAATCAGGGTTTGTTGCGCATCATAAAACGCCAGGCATTCTTTCTGCTGGGCGGTGTTATAGCTGATGACATCAAAGGCAACCTGCCATTCGCGCATCTCACGCATGGTAGCCACCGGGTAATGCAACAGGCTACCCAATTGTGTGATCAGCGCTTCGTTCTCTAAAGAAAGCAATTCTTCCAGCACTTCAATCACACGGCGTTGCTGTTGTTGCGCCAGTGTTTGCGCCTGGGCAAACAGGTCTGCCGGCAAGGCGGATAAGGCGTGGTTGGGCACAGGCTGGTTCATTGGATTTGTCCCGCCAGTTCAAAGATAGGCATATAGAGCAGTAGCACCACGACCCCAATCACCAGGCCGATAAACAGCATTAACAAAGGCTCAAACAATTTGGTAAACCAGTCTATCCAGCGTGCCAGTTCCTCATCATAAAAGCTGGCGATTCTATCCATCATCTGCGCGACGTTACCGCCACGTTCGCCGACCAGCAGCATGCGCTCTCCGATCGGTGTGGTCATGCCCGCAGTTTGAAAGGCCTGTGACAGTGGCTGGCCCTCGCTGATCATGGTTTGTGCCTGTTGCAGGCTCAGGGCCAGGCTGCTGTCGAGCAAGCCGCCCAGCGAATCAATTGCGGTCATAATCGGTGTACCGCCGGCCAGCAGCATGCCCAGGGTGCGGTAAAAACGGGCCAGTTGATAGAGATGCAACTTGTCACCAATGGCGGGGATACGCCACAGCGTCCGCAACATGGACTGGCGCATGGCAGGCGTTTTGAATAGCAATACCAGGCCAATCATCATGCCTGCCAGTATCACCAGCATGGTCTCGCCATGCTGTGAAATCAGCGTGCCCCACTGCAACATCATTTTCGACATCCACGGCAAGTCAGCCCCGGTGCCTTCATAGACACTGCTGAACTTGGGCACGACAAAGCCCATCAGAAACGCAATCACCAGGCCACCCACCACAATCAGCAGCAGGGGGTAGATAGAGGCACTGATGATTTTCTTTTTAAGCAGTGAGACCTGGTTGTCGTAAGCAATATAGCGCGACAAGGCATTGCCCAGGTCACCGGTGCGCTCGGCGGCTTTGACGGTGGCGATATACAGTGGTGGGAATACAGCAGGCTGGCGCTCAAGTGCGGCAGAGAATGACTTGCCTTGCTGCAAGGACTGCAGAATGCTTTGTAATACGCTACGCGTGTGGTCCTGGCGCAAAGACAGCGCATCAATCGCTTCCACCAGGTTGAGGCCTGACTCCAGCAAAGCCAGTAACTCCTGGCTGAACAATGCCAGGGGAAACGCTTCGCGCCGGGATACTTTGGCTGCCTTTTGCGCATGCAATGACACGGGCATCAAGCCTTTGGATTTCAGTTGCGCGTACGCGTCCTGCTCATCGTCAGCCTGCAGCTCCACCATCGTGAGCGTAGAACCATTGAGCACTTTTGCCTGATAATGCATGGCAGTTTACCAGTTGGTAATATCCTGTGCTTCGTCACTACCGCCTACCTGGCCGTCCTTGCCCAGGCTGAACAAATCGTACTCGCCATGTTGGCCCGGCATACGGTACTGGTACGCTTTGCCCCACGGGTCATTCGGTACTTCTTTTTTTAAATAAGGGCCGCTCCAGTGCGTGTTGTTATCGGCATTGGTCATCAATGCCTGCAACCCCTGCTCAGTGGCCGGATAGTGACCAACATCCAATCGATACTGATCCAGTGCCTGCTCCAGCGCCGCAATCTGTGCCTTCGCCGTCTTCACTTCTGACTTGCCTATCTGCTGGAAATACTTCGGCCCAACATAACCAGCAAGCAGGCCAATAATAACCATCACCACTAATAATTCTAGTAAGGTAAAACCGCGACTGTTCCGGACAGAACGACAAGGCATCGCTAACACTCCATGAAAATTTGATGACAATACTAAGCAGATTAGATTGCAGAAAAGTGGCGGCAATATGACAATCTGTCACAGTTGTAATGTTGGATTAACATCACCAGGCTGCCAGACAATGAGGTGAGCGCTCTGCCTGGGCGGTCAACACCCAGCAGAGGATAACATTTATTGAAATGTTTTTAAATGGATTAAAAGATCAGCAAAGAAAAGCCGTGGCAAGCGTGAACGCTTATTCGCCCAAAAAACCGCCGCTTTGGTGCGTCCACAATTTGGCGTAGATGCCATCGTGTGCCAGCAATTGATGGTGTGTACCTGTTTCAACAATACGGCCTTGATCAAGCACAATCAGCCTGTCCATGGCAGCAATGGTAGACAATCGATGGGCAATGGCAATCACGGTTTTGCCTTCCATCAATTGTGCGAGATGATGTTGAATGGCTAATTCCACCTCGGAGTCCAGCGCGCTGGTCGCTTCGTCCAACACCAGTATTGGTGCGTTTTTCAGCATGACACGGGCAATGGCAATACGCTGGCGTTGACCGCCTGATAACTTCACACCACGCTCACCGACATGTGCATCGTAGCCGGTACGTCCCTTGGCATCGCGCAGGCTCAGAATGAAATCATGCGCCTCGGCACGCTTGGCGGCCATGATCATCTCATCATCCGTCGCATCCGGGCGGCCGTACAAAATATTCTCGCGCACCGAGCGATGCAACAAAGAAGTATCTTGTGTCACCATACCGATTTGCTGACGTAAAGAATCCTGTTTAACGCTATCAATCGCCTGCCCATCTATGCGGATATGCCCGGCCTGAATATCGTAAAAACGCATAAGCAAATTAACAATAGACGATTTACCAGCTCCGGAACGTCCCACCAGTCCAACACGCTCGCCTGGTTGGATATGCAGGTCAAAATCCTGCAGTAATGGCGCCTGTTTGTCATAGGCGAAATCCACTTGCTGGAACAAGACCTCCCCTTTGGGTACACTCAGCGTCAACGCGTCTGGCACATCCACCACGCGGTTCTCCACCGACAAGGTATTCATGCCGTCTTGCACCGTGCCGATTTGTTCATACAGCGAAGTCAGCTCCCACATCACCCAGTGCGAAATCCCGTTCAGGCGCAAGCCCATGGCCATCACAGCTGCCACCGCCCCGGCGGCGACCAGACTTTGTGACCACAACCACAACACCATGCTGCCGCTGGCAATAATCAGGCACATATTCAAAAAATGATTAATGCTTTCGACACAACTCACCATGCGCATTTGCCCATGGACAGTGTCGAGAAACTCTTGCATGGCCGATTGCGCATAGCTCGCCTCGCGTCCTGCATGCGAAAATAATTTCACGGTAGAAATATTGGTATAGGCATCAGTAATACGGCCAGTCATCAGCGCGCGCGCGTCAGCCTGATGCTGTGACACCTTGGCCAGACGTGGAATAAAATAGACCAGGGCGCAAGCATAGAGCAAAAGCCAGCCGAGGAAAGGCAGCACCATCCATGGGTGAAAGCTGCCGACGACAGTCACAATCGTGGTGAAATACAACAGCACATAGACCATGATATCAGCGAGGATAAACCAGACTTCGCGCACGGCAAGCGCGGTTTGCATGACTTTGGCCGAGACGCGGCCAGCAAACTCATCCTGGTAAAAACCCATGCTCTGGTTGAGCATATGCTGATGAAACTGCCAGCGCAAACGCATGGGGAAATTACCTGCTAGCGTCTGGTGCTTGATCAATGTCTGTAACACAATAACCAGCGTACTACCCATTAAAATCGAGGCCACCAGCCACAAAGTGTCATGATGAGTTGTCCATAGCTGACTAGGTGCAATCGCAGTCAATTTATCGACCACTTTGCCCATCAGTGCAAACAATAACGCTTCAAAAGAACCAATACAGGCAGTGAGTATCGTCATCGCCAGGATATAGCGGCGCATGCCATACGAACATGCCCACATAAAAGGCCAGAAACGGGTGGGGAGCTGATGCAGTATCTCGCGCGGAAATGGGGACACCAATGCTTCAAAACGGCTGAATAATCGCATGATCACTACTTGGAATAAATGGTACAAACGGCTTCGGCAGCGATGCCTTCACTGCGGCCAGTAAAGCCGAGTTTTTCTGTGGTGGTTGCTTTCACATTCACCTGGTCAACGACAACGTGACAATCAGCCGCAATATTGCTGCACATCTGTGCTGTATGCCTGCTTAACCTGGGGGCTTCACAAATCACCGTCGCATCAATATTGCCGACCTGATAGCCTTTGTCATTCAGCAAAACCACCACATGCCGCAACAACGTGCGGGAATCGATTCCTTTAAATTGCATATCTGTCGGTGGAAAATGCTTGCCGATATCGCCCAAAGCAGCCGCGCCTAACAAAGCATCACAAATCGCATGCAGCAATACATCCGCATCAGAATGTCCATCCAGGCCATGACTATGAGGAATATGCACGCCGCCGATAATACAGTCACGGCCAGTCACCAGAGCGTGTACATCAAAGCCGTGGCCAATTCTAAAAGGGATCATTCTGCATCCTGTTCGCTCTGCGTAGCCTGCATCAGTGCCGAAACAACGGCAACATCATGCGGATACGTAATTTTTAAATTTTTCAAATCACCCAGCACCAGCTTGGGTACATGGCCTGCCCACTCCATTGCCTGCGCTTCGTCAGTCGGCTGGCGGTGTAAATGTGTGGCCAGTGCCTGCTGTAACATGCCGGCTTTAAACATTTGCGGCGTTTGTGCCTGCCACAATGCTTCACGCGGCACAGTCTCAACGGCATGCTGAGTTGTATCAGCACGCTTCAAAGTGTCTGCCAGCGGCAAAGCCAGCAGACCACCAACGTCTGTCGGTCTAATGGCGTCAATTAAACGCTGCACCATCTCAGCATCGATACCAGGGCGTGCCGCATCATGTACCAATACCCAATCGTCGCGATCAATATATGACGCCATGGCCTGCAAACCTTGATCGACAGAAGCCGCGCGACTATCGCCACCGCAAGACAATACCTGAGTTTTATAACAGCCTTGCAACAAGTCATCCGACCAATAAGCATCTTCAGATGCAGTTACAATAAAAATACGGCTGATGGCAGGTATTGCCTCAAAGGTATCGATAGCGTGACGCAAGATTGGTTTCCCGTTGAGCGGTAAATATTGCTTGGGTGCGACACTCTGCATACGCGAGCCACTACCAGCACTGGGAATCAGGACATGATATTGAGTCATCCTGTTATTTTATCATGCAGCCATGCACTTCTTTGGCACACCTGAAATCAAGCGGCTGATATTGCAACAAAACGCCATTCTCATGACTGCTTACCTGCTTTTCTTTAAGACCACTTAAACACTTGTTAAAAAGTCATTCTATAATCAAGCAACGGTACCCATCATAACAATAGATCCTCGGGAGCGAATCATGAACAATACCAAGGTAATCATTAGCAGCGTCTTATTCTCCCTGTGCGCAACATTAGGCACCAGCTACGCGGACCCGCCTGCCCACGCGCCAGCACATGGCTGGAGGAAGAAACACGACCCTTACTATCGTGGCTATTCAGGCTACCAGTGGCAGCGTGACTATGGCGTCATCAGCGGAGAATGTCAGTGGCAAACCGTCGGCACAGTGACTGGTGGCGTCATCGGCGGCGCAGTGGGCGCCAGCGTCGGTGAAGGCTCAAATAAGCCGATTGCAATTATTCTCGGTTCTGTTATCGGCGCAGTCATTGGCAACCAGATCGGCAAAGCTATTGATAATAATGACAGGGGCTGTATAGGCCACGCCCTCGAACTCGGACGCATAGGGCAACGGGTTCATTGGGTAAATCCTGATAGCCGTATTGAATACAACCTCACGCCAACCGCAGACTTCATGCAAGGTAATCAAAAATGTAAATCCTACCGGCTTGAATGGATAGAACATGGAAAACGTCAGCAAGCCAGCAATCGCGCTTGCCTCGCAGAACAAGGCCAATGGCAAACCATCAATTAAACGATCCTCTAAGCAAAAAAGCCTCTTGTTAAGAGGCTTTTTTGTATATTTAAGGAGGCATTTCTAATGTCCAACCCCATTCTCGTGTATTTTGAAGCAATAAAAAAGGCCTCAACACGCGAGTGTTGAGGCCTTTTTAGAATAGGAGCTTGGGGATGACCTACTTTCGCATACGAAGAGT